>NZ_AUCK01000001.1 GCF_000429725.1 Alkalicoccus chagannorensis DSM 18086
CATGACTCTTATAAAAAGCTTCAAAAGCTTGTTCTGGGATGGATTCAACGAGATCGTTCACGGCAAACGCCACATCGTGTTTTTGTAATTGGAAAGATAAATCCATCGGCAAAATGATCTGATTCATGTTATAATCTTTAAACATAAGGATACCTCCGGTTTTGTTATGACTTGGTCGTTCTAGCTTAACCTGAAGGTATCCTTTTTTTATCGAGAAATCAAGACCGTAGTGTCTTTATCATGGGTTGATCGTGAAAAAACAAGAGACGCCTGCGGGAAAAGCAAGAGCTGAAGATCCACTGCCGCTGTTTTGCGGCGGTTAGCTGAAGCCTTGCCCGCGGCAAGCAATTGGCATTGGAAGGATCAATCCCCCTCGTACAGAAAGCCCTTACCAAAAAAATGGTAAGGGCTTCTTTTGATTCTGGTTTTGTCCCAGCCTCTTCTTTCTATACTGGTCTTCTCCCAACCGCTCATTTTGGCTATAGGAATATATACGCTCTGGTCGAGGAAAACAGCGGCGTCGCTGCACGCTTTTGTTCTTGACCTCGGCCAGCCGACACGGAAGATGTTTTTTGCAGCTGCATACGACGCTGGTGGTCATAGTTCTAAAGACTTAATTTTGAGATGAGACAAGAGAAAGAGACCAACGGGAGAAAAGCTGTACTTGCAGGAAAGAAAGCGCTTCATGCCTGTGAGAAGCGTGAATAATCAATCAAAAGACGGAATCACACCCTTTCATTTGATCTATTTCCAATACATGAAAAAGGCACAAGAATGTGGAGCTGTGTATAAATGTCATAAATAAAGTGGTGGGAAGTGGGGAGATGTGGTAAATTGGAGTTAAGGAGAGGGAGAGGAGTGCCCCAACGTGTTCATTGGCGAGTTCGAACATCACATGGACGATAAAGGCAGGCTGGTGGTGCCTGCCGCATTCCGGGAAAAGCTGAGTGATGACTTTATTATCACAAGAGGACTGGACACGTGTCTGTTTGTTTATCCGAAAGAAGAATGGATGAGGCTGGAGGCCAAGCTGCGGGAATTGCCTTTTACGAAAAAGGATGCCCGGGCGTTCACAAGATTCTTCTTTTCCGGTGCGGCTGAAGGTTCGGTCGATAAACAGCATCGCATGAAGGTCCCCGGCAACCTGCAGCAGTATGCCGGACTGGAGAAAGAATGCCTTTGGATCGGGGTCTCTTCAAGAGTGGAAATTTGGGACAAGCACCGCTGGGATACATACATCGACACTTCCAGTGAAGTGGTCAGTGAACTGGCGGAGCAGCTGTTTGATTTTGAGTAGAAGGTGGTTAGGTCGTTGTTTGAACACGAGACTGTACTAAAAGAAGAGGCAGTTGAACTGCTCGCAGTGAAGCCGGAAGGAGTTTACGTAGACTGTACACTCGGAGGCGGCGGTCACAGCGGCAGAATTCTGGACGAACTGAATGGACAAGGACAGCTCTATGCGTTTGATCAGGATCTGCACGCGCTGGAATCCGCTGAAAGCAGACTCGGCTCTGAACGGATTGTTTACATTCAATCCAATTTTGAGTACATGCGCTCTGCACTCGGCGATCATGGAGTAACAGAAGTAGATGGTGTGCTTTTTGACCTTGGAGTATCTTCTCCACAGTTTGATGTACCAGAAAGAGGATTCAGCTACCGATTTGATGCACCGCTCGATATGCGGATGGACCAGTCCGCGGATCTTACAGCAAAAGAAATTGTGAACGAATGGCGGTTCCAGGACATATACCGGATCATTCATCAATTCGGTGAAGAAAAGTTTGCGAAGCAGATTGCGAGGGAAATTGAACGCTCGCGCTCGGTCAAGCCGGTCGAGACAACGTTCGAGCTGGTCGACATTATTAAAACAGCCATACCGGCTCCAGCCCGGCGCAAAGGCGGGCACCCTGCTAAGCGGACATTCCAGGCCCTGCGGATTGCCGTCAACGATGAATTGGGCGTGTTCGAACGGGCGCTGGAGCAGGCTGCTTCGCTGCTCCGTCCAGGCGGCAGGCTTGCTGTTATCACCTTTCACTCCCTCGAAGACCGGATATGCAAAAAGTTTTTCAAACAGATCAGCAGCCTTCCTGATATACCGAAAGGCCTGCCGGTGATTCCGGATCATCTGCAGCCGGATTTTACGCTGATTACGAAGAAGCCTGTCACTCCAGGACCGGAAGAACTGGAAGGCAATAACCGTGCACACTCCGCCAGGCTGCGCGTGGTGGAAAAAAGAAAAAAGGAGGATGATGAGACATGAGTGCATTGAAACAGCCGCTTCACTCCCCGCAACGCCGTACACAGACGGTAACGAAGCAGGTCCGGGTATATAAGGGCGGTATTACATATGGAGAGAAAATCCTTTATCTCGGATCCATTTTGATCCTTGCTGCCCTCTGTTTTTTTGTCATATCCAACGCAGCTGCCGTTTATTCATTGAACCATGAAGGCCAGGTGCTCGAAACATCGATCACAGAACAACAGAGTGCCAACGATGCTCTTGCGCTTCAAGTGACCGAGCTGTCCGACCCGGATCGTATTCTGACTATTGCGGAACAGGATTTGGGCATGAGTCTGGACAGTGCGCAGGTACAGGTTCTCTATGGATCAAACTGATGACTCAGAGAAAACCTTACTGGAGATGATCCGGCAAGGTTTTCTCTTATGTCAGCACCGTTATCCGGGAGTTTCTGAAAAGGCAGGCAGCCTGGAAACGTGGAGGAGATAAAGATGGAACAAGAGATAAGAAAAAAACGATTTAACCGCTCAATGCTGATTCTCGTCGTAACAGCAGCGGCTGTTATCACGATCTTTTTCCGCTTTGCTTATATTCAGTCAGCAAAAGAAGTACAGGGAGAAGATCTACAAGAACTGCTGGAATCACGCTGGTCTCAGGAACGGGAGCTGCCCGGGACAAGGGGGTCGATCCTCGACAGAAGCGGGGAAGTCCTTGCCGAAGAGATTCCTTCGTACACGATCACGGCAGTACTGGACGACCGGTTTGACAGCTATGTAGAGGAGCCTGCCGAGACAGCGGCAGCCCTGGCATCCGTACTGGAAGCAGACCAGGGTTTTCTTGAAGAGCAGCTGAGCAGAGACTCGGTCCAGGTCGAACTGGGCCCAGCGGCAAAAAACATGAGCTATGAGCTGATGACGGAAATTGAAGAGATGGACCTCGATGGTATTCTGTTCAGGGAAGACCCGAGGCGGTATTATCCTAATCAGGAATTTGCCTCCCACGTCATCGGATACACGGAGCGGGACATGAGCGAAGCGAGAATGGGACTGGAAGAGAGCATGGATGAGCACTTGAGTGACAGCCCGGGTTCGATCCAGTATAAACAGGACGGCCGTGGAAGGCAGCTTGCCGGAATGGATGAAATGATTGAAGAACCGGTAAACGGTGATGACCTCGTTCTGACGCTCGACGGGAAAATTCAGATGGTGATGGAGCAGACCATGAACCAAATCGTCGAAGAATATGAGCCGGAGAGAATTACGGCGGTTACGGCACATGCCAAAACGGGAGAAATTCTCGGCATCGCCAATCGTCCATCATTTAATCCGAACGAGTACGAAAATATCGAAAACTTCACCAACTATGCAGTCACCTCCAGAATCGAACCAGGTTCAACGATGAAAATGTTCACGCTGGCAGGGGCAGTAGAAGAAGGTGTTTACGACGGAGAAGATACATTTGAATCTGGAAGTATTGAAGTTTACGATAGAAGAATCAGAGATCACAACAACGGAGAAGGCTGGGGAGAAATTACGTTCAATGAAGGCGTGCAGCGCTCCTCGAACGTCGCTTTCACCAATATCGCCCAGGATCTGTTGAAGCCGGAAGGTGTCTATCACTACATAGATCAGTTCGGTTTCAGAAATCCAACCGGGATCGATCTCCCCCACGAGGTCGATGGAGGCAGTATTGCCGAGGCATATCCAATTGATGCCGTCACTACGGCATTCGGGCAGGCGACAGCGGTGACTCCGATGCAGATGGTTCAGGCTGCGACTGCCATAGCCAATGATGGTCAAATGATGCAGCCTTATACGATTTCCGGTATTCTGGACAGTACTACTGGTGAAGCAATCGACGAAAGAGAGCCGACCCCTGCTGGTCAGCCGATATCCGCTGAAACGGCGGAGACCGTCCGGGACATTCTGACATCAACGGTGGAAGAAGAGCCGGGAACCGGCCAGCCTTTTGCCATCGATGGATTTGAAGTGGCTGGTAAAACCGGAACTGCGCAGATCGTCGGAGACGATGGGCGATACATGACCGGTCATGGCAACAACCTCTATTCTTTTCTGGGGATGGCACCGGCCGAAGATCCTGAGGTCATCGTCTACGTGGCAGTAGACCGTCCGGATCTGGAAGATCATGAATCCGGAGGACAGCCGGTGGCAGAAATATTCCGGCAGGTCATGGAACAGAGTCTGCAGTACATGAACATTAATCCGGATCCTGATGGGGACGATTCAGTCATCGTCGACCACCACACGATCCCATCCTTCACCGGCGAAGACAGCGTGGAAGCTGCGGACGCACTTCGTGAAGCAGGCGTGGAAGTCATTTCTGCCGGGAGTGGAGGTCAGGTTGAACGCCAGTCTCATGCTGCCGGTGAAACGGTGGCGGAGGGCGAAAAAGTGATACTATATACGGGGGGAGAAATAGACATCCCGGATTTCACCGGCTGGAGCAGAAGGTCCGTCCAGCAGTTTGCAGAAACAGTCGAACGTGAAGTTACCTTTGATGGGAGCGGGTATGTGACGAACCAGGATCCGGCTCCGGGTGCTGAAGAGGAAGAGGCTTTGCTGGAGATAACACTGCAGGAGCCTGGAGAGGAAGAAACCGACGAAGACGAGGACGAAGCCGAAGAAGAACAAGATGGAAATGAAGGTGAAAATAGTGAAAACGCTGAAGGAACTGGCTGAACCCCTTCCAGTGAAAAAAATGATTGGGGATGCTGCAGTATCCAGCATGACAATGGATTCACGCGAAGTAGAAAAAGGAGCGCTCTTTTTCTGCATCCGGGGATATACTGTAGACGGGCATGACTATGCCCAGTCAGCGGAGGCAGCAGGAGCAGCCGCTATTGTAGCAGAAAAAAAACTCGATCTTGCCGTACCGCAGCTGATCGTACCGGACAGTTCGAAAGCGATGGCAGTAATGGCCGCCAGGTTTTATGAACATCCCTCGTCCGCGCTGTCGATCATCGGCGTGACCGGTACGAATGGAAAGACAACGGTTACCCATTTTCTGGAACAGCTGTACCGGACCGATTTCGGGTTGATCGGCACGATGTATACCCGGTTTCCTGGGTGGGAAGAACCGTCGGTGAATACAACCCCTGCTTCGGTCGAACTGCAGCGGCTTCTGCGGCGTATGGTGGATGCCGGAGCGACAACAACCGCCATGGAAGTATCCTCGCACGCCCTGCAGCTGGGGCGGGTGCACGGGACAAACTTCAACACTGCTGTGTTCACCAATCTGACGCAGGATCACCTTGACTTTCATCCTTCGATGGAAAGCTATGCCCATGCAAAAAGCCTGCTTTTTGCCCAGCTGGGCTCCGGGGAAGCAACGGAGGGGAAATATGGAATCGTCAACGTGGATGATCCGTGGGGAGAAGTGATGATTGCCAGCTGTGCGGTGCCGGTTCTCTCTTACGGCATCGACAAACCGGCAGATGTGCAGGCATTGAACCTTCGACTGACTCCTTCAGGGTCTGTGTTTGATTTAAGAACGCCGGCAGGAGAAACGAGCCTGGAACTGCAGGTACCGGGGAAGTTCTCGGTCTACAATGCGCTTGCAGCAGCAGCGGCTGCCGCTGTAACAGGTCTTGGATGGGAAACCGTAATCAAGAGACTGCCGGGGCTGAAGGGGGTTCGGGGTCGCTTTGAGCCCGTCGAATCCGTAGCGCCTGTGCATGTGATTGTTGATTACGCCCACACGCCGGACAGCCTGGTCAATGTTCTGCAGACCATCAGCGGGATGACCGATCAACGGATCATCACGGTAGTCGGCTGCGGGGGAGATAGAGATGTCACGAAACGGCCGCTCATGGCCTCTGCCGCTGAAGAAGGTTCGGACTATGTTATCCTTACATCAGATAATCCGCGTTCAGAAGATCCCGCTTCCATCATAAACCACATGGAAGCCGGTATTACCGGTTCCTACGAGGTGGAAGCCGACCGCCGTAAAGCAATTGCTTCTGCGGTGGCACGGGCGGGGAAAGGGGACGTTATCCTCATAGCCGGTAAAGGTCATGAGACATATCAGGAGATCAACCAAGTACGCCACCCATTCGATGATCGCGAAGAAGCTGCGGCAGCCTTAAAGGAGTGGAGCCCACATGATACCTTTTCTGACCAGTGAACGTATTTCGGCGTATGCCTCGGAAGTAAGAGGGAAGGAAAAAGCAGGACCTTTTCGTCATGCAGCCGGAAGCATATACGAAATCGAGAACGGATCGCTTTTCATTGCGAAAAAAGATTCCAGGTACGACGGTCATCAGTTTATTGAAGCAGCGGTGGAGAGTGGAGCTTCAGGAGCCCTGTGGCACAAAGATGAGCCGATCCCATCGACGATACCGGACGATTTCCCGTTGTACCTTGTAGACGACACAGAGAAAGTTCTCCGGCAGCTTGCCGCAGATTATCTCTCCGAGCACCAGGCGCAGGTGGTCTTTGTCGAAGGGGACTATACAGCGCAGATTCTCCTTAGAATGCTGAGGGTCTGGACGGATGGCAGAAAGACACTTGCCGTCAGGGAGAAAGCAAACCGCCAGGTATCTGCAGCTGAGCTTGTTTTGTCCATGGATCAGGATATTGATATTGTCTTTATAGAGGCTGTCGAGAGTGATGAAAGAATGCATGAACTGGCTGCCCTTTTACGCCCGGATATCGCTGTGATCAGCTATCGTGACAAGGACATGCACCGCAGGTACGACGAAGAGCCGGGGGTCGAGCAGACGATCCGCGCCAGTCTTCATCCTGCGGAACCTGCAACGGAAGAAATTGAGCTGCCATACTGGCTTCAGGGATTCCAGCCGCTTGCTGAAACAGCAGCGTCCGTGGTCAACAGGCTGACGGGTGCGGCTGTCGTACCGCCGGAGCTGCTGCAGCCGGAAGTGTTCGGCATGCAGACGATGCAGGCAGGTTCAAGGGGGCTCGTGCTGTTTGAAGCAGAATCTATGGAAAAAGCAGACCTCGATTACGCTGTCGGCTTTCTTTCCGATACGGGAAACTACAGGCGGAGGGTACTCGTCATTGATGAAGGCTTCCAGGCCGACCGGTATCACAAAACGATTCATGCTTTGTTTGCAGCGCATATCCCGCTCCCAGTCACAGATGTTTTCGCGGTCGGCGAAAAAGCATTCTGGGTGCATGAAGCATTGATGAAATCTGAAAGAGATGATATCGAGAGCAGTTATTACAGTACCCACGTGGAAGCGGTAGATGATCTGCGTGAAGCGTTAAGGAGCAGCAGTATCATGCTGTATAAAGGTGCAAACCGAGAATTGATTTATGAAATATTACACCAGTTGAACCGTGATTGAGAGAGGAGAACCTATTCATGTTGGCTAATGGGCTGATCACAGCCTTGCTTATATCTTTTGTTATTTCCGTTGCGTTGTCCCCGTTTATGATTCCTTTTCTGCGCCGTCTGAAATTCGGTCAGGAAATTCGCGAGGAGGGCCCGGAAAGTCACCGGAAAAAAACCGGAACCCCGACGATGGGGGGAGTTATGATCATTCTCGCCACAGCCGCATCCGCCCTGACGGTATCCGTTGTGCTTTATGGCTGGAGTGTCGAGCTGTGGATGCTGCTTCTTGTGATGGCAGGATTCGGCGTACTCGGATTTATGGATGATTTTATAAAAGTTGCTAAGAAACGTAATCTCGGCCTGACCTCCCGTCAGAAACTCGCTGGCCAGGTTGTGATCGCTGCTGTCGTATACGTCGTGCTTACACAGACCGTAGGACTCGATACAGCGGTGAATATTCCGGGGACCGGGATGTCCATTGAAATCGGGCTGCTCTATCTGCCACTGCTGATCGTCATGCTTGTCGGTGCAAGCAATGCCGTGAATTTAACAGACGGGCTCGACGGACTAGTAGCAGGAACGGCAGTAACCGCCTTTGCGGCGTTCGGTGTACTCGCACTGCTGGCAGATCAAGGTCCTTCAGCCATCTTTGCGTTTGCTGTCAGCGGCGCGCTCCTTGGATTTCTCGTATTTAATGCTCACCCGGCTAAAGTATTCATGGGAGATACCGGCTCCCTGGCACTCGGCGGCGCGCTCGCGATGATGGCCGTGATTACACAGGCAGAGCTGCTTCTCATTCTGATTGGTGCCGTGTTCGTAGTGGAGACGCTCTCCGTGATTATTCAAGTAACCAGCTACAAGCTGCGTGAGAAGCGTATTTTTAAGATGAGTCCGCTTCACCACCATTTCGAACTGTCCGGTTGGAGTGAGTGGCGGGTCGTACTCGTATTCTGGACCGCAGGGGCTCTTGCAGCCGGCGGCGGTCTGCTTCTGGAGGTGATGACGTAATGGCACGTCAATGGAAAAATAAACAAGTGCTTGTGCTTGGTCTGGCGAGAAGCGGCACGGAAGCCGCACACTTTCTGCTCGACGCAGGGGCCCGAGTAACAGTTAACGATCGCACCCCTTTCAATGAAAATGCAGCTGCAGGAGAACTGCAGGAACGTGGAGCGGAAGTCGTCTGCGGCCACCACCCGGAAAGCCTCATCCACCGCAAGCTCGATGCTGTCATTAAAAATCCGGGCATACGCTATGATCATCCGCTCGTCCAGAAAGCGGTTGATATGCATATCCCGGTGTTTACAGAAATTCAGCTTGCCTACGACACATCTCGTGCTCCGATCATTGGTATCACCGGATCGAATGGTAAGACGACGACAACGACGTACGTCACTCAGATGCTCGAGGGAAGCCGCAGGCACCCGATACCTGCAGGAAATATTGGGATTCCAGCCTGCAGGGCGGCAAGGGATGCCTCGCTGGACGATATACTCGTCATGGAGCTCTCCAGCTTCCAGCTGATGGGGATCGATACATTCCGTCCGCAGATTGCGGTACTGCTGAATGTCATCGACGCGCACCTGGATTATCACGGATCACGCGAAGGGTATGAACTTGCCAAGCAGCAGATCACGGTGAATCAAGAGCCGGAAGACTATTTCGTCTATAATGCAGATGACCCTGTCGTCTCGAACATGGCCGCCCGCTCCGCAGCGAGAACCGTGCCTTTTTCGCTCGAGCAGGAGCTGCCGCACGGACTCTGCCTGAAAGAGGGTTGGATGATGGCTTTTGATCAGCCGCTTCTTCCACTGGAAGACTTCCCGCTGCCGGGGCTGTATAACGCGGCAAACGCGCTGGCAGCTGCTGGAGCTGCCCTGCTGGCTGGAGCATCACGAGAAAAAACCATCAACGTGCTCAAGACGTTCCGGGGCGTGGAGCATCGGATGCAGTCTGTCGGGGAATACAATGGGGTGAAATTTTATAACAACTCCAAAGCAACGAACATTCCAGCAGCCGTGACATCCCTCGAGGCCTTCCAGGAGCCGGTTCACCTGCTCTGCGGCGGCCTGGACAGAGGTAATGGTTTTGACGAACTAGTCCCTTCCCTCGGCCGGGTTAAATCGGCAGCCGGCTTTGGCGAAACTGGATCTGCTATCATGGCTTCAGCAGAAGAAGCAGGCGTTTCGCATACAAAGGTGACAGAGACGCTCCAGGAAGGGTTTGCCTATATTATGAGCCACGCGGAGCCTGGCGATGTTGTGCTGCTTTCGCCGGCATGTGCTTCGTGGGATCAATACCCGACATTTGAAGCCCGGGGAGACGATTTCATCCGAACGGTCGAAGAATGGAAGACTGCAGGGGAGGACCGCTCATGAAGGTAGTAGTTTCCGGAGGTGGAACCGGCGGGCACATTTATCCTGCCCTCGCTTTGATCCACCACATGCAGGCAGCCGATCCTGCCCACGAGTTTCTTTACATCGGAACCGAGAACGGACTGGAGTCCGGTATCGTTCCAGACGCTGGTATTGACTTCGCTTCGGTCCACATCACCGGGTTCAAACGGCGTATCAGCTTCGACAATGTGAAAACGCTGTGGCGGTTTGCTGCAGCCGTACAGAAAGCAAAAAAACTGCTGAAGGAGTTTAATCCGGATGTCGTTGTCGGCACGGGAGGATATGTGTGCGGACCGGTCGTCTATGCCGCTTCGAGGCTGGGAATTCCATCTGTCATTCATGAACAGAACAGCGTTCCTGGTCTGACGAACAAATTTCTTGCCAGATACGTGCAGAAAACCGCGGTCTGCTTTGAGGAAGCTGCTTCGTATTTTCCGGATGAAAAAGTCGTCTTCACAGGGAATCCGAGAGCGACGGAAGTCGTATCGGCTGATGCGGACGAGAACATACTGGCATCTTTCGGCGTTACGACAGAGCTTCCCATTGTTTTGATTGTCGGCGGATCCAGAGGGGCGAGACCGATCAACGAAGCGGTGCTTGAAGCAGCACCGGGATGGGAAGGAAAGCCCTTTCACGTCCTGTATGTGACCGGCGAGGTGCACTATGAGGACATCCGGAACAGGCTGAAAGATCAGCACCTCCCAGACAATGTGAGCGTGATTCCATACGTCAAGGACATGCCATCACTGCTGCAGCACGTGCAGGCAGTAACGACGAGGGCCGGTGCGACGACATTAGCAGAACTGACGGCCGTCGGTATGCCTTCTATTCTTATTCCGAGTCCGTATGTCACTAACAATCATCAGGAGAAAAACGCCGACTCCCTAGTGAATGCCGGCGCGGCGGTCATGATAAGGGAATCGGAGCTGAGTGGTGCGGTGTTAACGGAACAACTGGAGCATCTTATGAAGCCGGACCGCAGGAAAACGATGCAGGCAGCCGCAGAGGCAGCGGGAACGCCAGACGCCGCCCAGCGACTGTATGCGGAGCTGCTTAAGCTGGCAGAAAAGTGACGGAAAGGAGGTAGACGGCATGGCCGACAAAACAGTAGTTGATCTAGATCATAAACTTCCGGATCTGCAGAAGCAGCGCCGACAAAAGAAAAAAAGACGGCTGCTCGTGTATGTATCCCTGCTGCTCCTGTTTGCAGCGGCCGTCGTCTATCTGGAAACAAGCCTCTCCCACGTTGCTTCTACGAGCGTATCCGGACTGGAGCACGCCGATGAAGAAGAAATTATTTCCTTAGCCGGCATCGACGCCGAAACATCGATGGTTACGATGCAGACCGATGATATTGCCGATGCGGTGGAAGAACATGCGTTAATCAAAGAAGCCTCGGTCTCCCGGTCCGGCTTCCGCTCAGTCCTAATCGATGCGGTGGAGTATGATGCCGTCGCAGCCGTAGCTGAAGCCGACGACATGTTTCTGCTGGAAAGCGGGGAAGTGATGCCGCTCTCCGGAGAGTCCAGAGATCTTCCGGTGCTTGAAGGGTTTGGTGAAGATGCCTATGCTGCGGCGGCACCGGAATTGACGTCGATGGATGAACCTGTGTTCCATCGAATCTCTGACATCGTCTATGATGCCGACGGGGAAGGCGGAATAACGCTCTACATGACGGACGGCTACACGGTAAGAAGCACACTGCAGGATCTCGCCTCGCGGATGAGCAGCTATCCATCGATTGCGGCAAGGCTTGAGCCCGATGCTGAAGGTACTATTCATATGAGAGTCAACCCTTATTTTGAGGCCGCGGAGGATGCAGATGAGGAAGAAATGGACGGGATGGAAGAACCTGAAGCTATTGAATAAGTTCATGAAGGCAGCGGAGAATCAAACTGAACAACAGCGCTCACAGCAGGTAGAGTCAGATGCTGGATTTTCCGCAGGGCATCCGTAAATCCCTGTCATAGGTCTGTAACCATGAAGCATGTCTGAGCTCATAAGCAGGGGGAATTCTGATTAATCTCATTCCTGACCGGATAATCGCTTTTCTGAGCGTTCAACTTGGTGTAGACTGTACATAGTGACTTTTGTTGTCTTAACGTTTTGAAGATTGCCGAACCTTAGAATCAAGTTCTTTCCACTTCAGGAACAGCAGATATACACGTGATGATTTCAAGCAGAGAAGGTGTTCATATTGAATCAGGAACATACATATGCAGCACTGGATGTGGGAACGTCCAGTGTGCGGATTGTAGTAGGCGAAGTAGCTAGTGGAGCATTGAATATTATCGGTGCCGGAGAGGTGCCTTCTTCCGGCTTGAAAAAGGGAGCGATTGTAGATATTGACGACACCGTTCAGTCGATCAGGAAAGCGGTGGAGAAAGGGGAGCAGATGCTGGGTACGAAAATCACCAGCGTCATCGTCGGAATTACCGGCAACAGCATCGAGCTCCAGTCCTGTAATGGCATTGTTGCCGTTTCCAGTGATGACAAAGAAATTCGGGAAGAAGACATCCACCGGGTCCTCGATGCGGCGAAGGTTGTTTCGATTCCACCGGACAGAGAAATTGTAGACGTCATTCCGAGCCAGTTCATTGTCGACGGACTGGAGGAAATTCACGATCCGAGAGGCATGATCGGCGTCCGGCTGGAAATGCAGGGGACGCTGATAACCGGCTCAAAAACGGTGCTGCATAACCTCTATCGATGTGTCGAAAAAGCAGGTCTGGAGCCTTCTGAGGGAGTGCTGCTGCCTCTTGGAGCCGGATCCATTGCCCTCTCGGATGATGAGAAGGCTCTCGGCACAGCCGTCATGGATATCGGCGGCGGAACGACGACAGTCTCTGTCTTTGAGAACGGTGTATTAAAAGCCGTCAGGCAGCTGCCGGTTGGAGGTGAGCATATCACCAATGACATCTCTCTAGGAATGAGAATTTCTACAGAAAAAGCAGAGGGGATCAAAAAGCAGGAAGGACATGCGCTCATGGACGATGCCTCGGATGACGAGCTGTTTGAAGTGCCGAAGATCGGCAGTGAAGAACTGCAGGAATTTTCGCAGTGGCAGCTGGCGGGTATCATTGAACCGCGTGCCGAGGAGATTTATACGATGGCAGCGAAAGAAATCTACCGGGCCGGGTTCAATGATCTTCCCGGAGGAATTGTTCTCACCGGCGGCACGATGAACATGCCGGGGATGCTGGAGCTGGCGCGGGAGATATTTGAAAATAATATCAGAACATCCATCCCGGACTACATCGGTGTCAGAGGACCCGAGTATACGAACAGCATCGGTGCATTGACATTTGCGTACCGTAATGCCAAGATTCAGGGAAAGTCTCTCCAGCATGCACTTGAAGGACGTCCCGGCAGGGCGGATCCTCAGCCGGTGCCGGAAAAATCCCGTGAAAAGCGGAACCGTCCGGAACCAGCAGGTAGTGAAGGTCCCGGCATGAAGCAAAAAGTATCAAAATTCTTTAAATCATTTCTGGAATAGTCCTTATTAACGGACAGAGGATGACGACTGCATCGAATAAATGAACATATTTTAAAGGACGGGAGGACTGCAACATGCTAGATTTTGAAATGGAAACAGAACAGATGGCAACGATTAAAGTAATTGGAGTCGGAGGCGGAGGAAGCAACGCTGTCAATAGAATGATAGAAAACGGCCTTCAAGGTGTTGAATTTATTGCGGTAAATACAGACGCACAGGCGCTGAAGATGTCTCAGGCCGATGAGCGCTTTCAACTTGGAGGGAAACTTACCCGCGGTCTGGGAGCCGGAGCGAACCCGGAAATCGGCAAGAAAGCAGCCGAGGAAAGCCGGGATCAGCTGGAGGAGCATTTGTCAGGAGCAGACATGGTGTTTATCACTGCCGGAATGGGCGGAGGCACAGGAACAGGTGCTGCTCCGGTGATTGCTGAAATCGCAAAAGATGCTGGAGCGCTAACCGTCGGCGTCGTCACTCGACCGTTCAGCTTCGAGGGTCGAAAGCGGACGACGCAGGCCGGCGCAGGCATTGATGCACTGAAAGAAAAAGTGGACACGCTAATTACGATTCCAAACGACCGCCTTCTGGAAATTGTCGATAAAAACACACCGATGCTGGAAGCATTCCGTGAAGCAGATAATGTCCTTCGTCAAGGTGTGCAGGGCATCTCCGACTTGATTGCCGTACCTGGACTGATCAACCTCGACTTTGCCGACGTGAAAACCATCATGAGTGAACAAGGGTCTGCTTTGATGGGGATTGGTGTCGCTACAGGGGAGAGTCGGGCTGCAGAAGCTGCAAAAAAGGCCATTTCCTCTCCGCTTCTGGAAACAAGTGTGGACGGCGCCCAGGGTGTTCTCATGAACATCACTGGAGGTTCCAATCTGAGTCTGTTCGAAGTGCATGAAGCAGCGGAAATCGTCTCTTCTGCCTCTGATGAAGAGGTGAACATGATTTTCGGTTCCGTCATCAATGAAAACTTGAAAGACGAAATCGTCGTGACCGTTATTGCAACTGGATTCGATGAAAATCAGCAGAAACAGAGCGGTTCCAAACCGGGACGCGCGCAGAAACCTGCTGCCAAAGAGCAGCCAAAACAGCAGGAAGCAAGAGAAGAGCCTGCAGAGCAGGAAGCACCTTCGTCTTCACAGGAAGAGGAAACGCTGGATATTCCGGCCTTCCTGCGAAACCGCCGCAGACGCTGATCGGGCAGCATCTCCAACCTCTTTTCTTGAAACAGATATCAGCCTGACTCCCTGATCAAAATGAAACCATCCCGCCGGAACGAGATTCCGGCGGGAGTTTCCGCAGGTGCAGTGGAGAAACGCAGCTGGTATACGCTGGAAAGAGGACAGCAGGGATTAGCCCAATCTCTGCTGTCCTCTTTTCAGCCCCTGTGTGGAAAGAAATGCCGTCATGTTCAGCACCTGAACGAAAGGAGCAGTGGAATGAGTCTTCAATCAAACCTTGAAACCATAAGGGGAAATATAGAAGAAGCCTGTACGCGGAGCAGCCGTGACCCCGAATCGGTTCATATTATTGCAGTGACAAAATACGTCACGAATGAACGTGCAGAAGAAGCAGTAGACGCCGGGATTACCATGCTTGGAGAGAATCGCCTTGAAGGACTTCAGGAAAAGCACGGCGCCATCGGCGATCGTGCAGAGTGGCATTTTATTGGAAGCCTGCAGTCGAGAAAAGTCAAGGACATGATCGATACAGTCACTGCTGTACACTCGCTGGACCGGCGTTCCCTGGCAAAGGAAATTCAGAAGCGAGCGCCCGAGGGAGCAGTAATCAACTGCTTTGTTCAGGTGAACGTCAGCGGAGAATCGACGAAATCCGGTCTCGCGCCCGAGGAGACGGTGGAGTTTATCCGTTCCCTTGCCGATTTTGATAAAATTAACGTCATCGGCCTGATGACGATGGCTCCTTACGAAGAAGATCCGGAGACGGTACGGCCATATTTCCGCAGACTCCGCGAACTTGGAGAAGAAGTGCAGCAGGCGGGTCTGCCGCACGCACCCTGCCTGGAACTTTCCATGGGGATGTCGAATGATTACATGACCGCTGTAGAAGAAGGAGCCACTTACATCCGGATCGGTTCTTCCCTTGTCGGTTCAGACGCTTCAGAAACGGAAGGAGCTGAGAAAGCATGACCATAAAAGGAAAACTGCGCCGTTTTTTTGAAATGGAGGACGAGTACGAGGAACAGCAGGTCCAGGTTGATGAGCCTGCAGCTGAAGAGCCTGACTACCCTGTCATGAACAAAAAGCAGCGGAAGCAGGAAAAAGCAAATGTGGTCAGCCTCAGCTCTGTCAGCGGAGGTCAGGAGCATTCCTCGAAAGTCCTCCTGCTGGAGCCGCATTCCTACGACGAGGTACAGAACATCGCGGATGAGCTGAAAAACAAAAAAGCGGTCGTGATCAATCTGCAGCGGATTCCTAAAGATCAGGCAAAGCGGATTGTGGACTTTTTAAGCGGTACGGTTTACGCTATAGGTGGAGATATTCAAAAGCTCGGGGATTCTATTTTCCTCTGCGCACCGGATAATGTAGACATATCCGGATCTATCTCCGAGATTTTACAAGAGTAGAACAGGAAGGTGAACGAATATGGAAGGCATCTTAGACGGCGTTCAAAGTCTCATCGTCACCGCGATGAACCTGTACTGGTTTTTATGTATCATTTATATCTTTATGTCATGGCTCCCGAATGCCCGGGAATCCAACTTTGGTCAGGCAGTGGGGAAGCTGGTGGAACCGTTATTCGCTCCATTCAGGCAGATTATTCCACCTCTCGGCATGATTGACATTTCGCCGATTGTTGCCCTTTTCGCCCTGCGATTTGCTATCGACGGCGTGAACTACCTTTTTGCGATGATCACTTAAGAAAGCAGGAGATGTTGTGTCTATCTATCAGCATTACCGGCGCAGCGAGTACCCTTTTATCGACCAGGTACTCGACTGGAAAGAACGCACGGCAGATGAATACAGTCCGAGGCTGACAGATTTTCTGGACCCTCGGCAGCAGAAGATCGCAGAGAATATCACCGGGAAGCACGGAGAAGTCCGTGTTTCCTTTCACGGTGCTGCAGCGGGGGCTGAACGAAAGCGTGCTTTCTTCTATCCAGATTATTACGAACCTGAGATGGAGGACTTTCAGCTAGCTGCCTACCGCATTGATTACCCGGTCAAATTCGTCCGTCTCGAGCATCCCCAAATACTGGGCGCTCTGACAAGTTCCGGATTAGTCCGGGGGAAGTTCGGTGACATTACCGATCTGGACGGGGCCTTTCAGCTCGTGACTGCAGAGGAAACAGCCGCCTATCTCGAACAGCAGCTCACCCACATCGGGAAAGCAGGGGTTACTCTCGAGAAGCTGGATTTACATAATTTACAGGAACCTAAGATCCGTTCGGTCGAGCGGATGGTTACGGTATCATCCCTGCGGCTGGATACCGTTTTAGCAGAAGCCTTCTCGCTCTCCAGGGCTAAAATCAAGCCTCTGATCGAGCAGGGGGCGGTGAAAGTAAACTGGATGGCCGCTGATAACCCTGCCATGATGCTCGAAGAAGGAGACATGCTCTCGCTGCGGAAAAAGGGCCGGTGCCGGCTGTCCACAGTAGAGGGAGAAACAAAAAAAGGCAGACTGCGCTTGATGCTTTCACATATTACAGGATAACAACTATATCACTGCAGAAGGGGGATCCACCATGCCACTGACGTCGCTGGATATCCATAACAAAGAATTCACCCGCTCTTTCCGGGGGTATGATGAGGATGAGGTCAATGAGTTTCTCGACCGCGTCATTCAGGATATGGAAACCGTCACGATGGAGAAAGAAGAGCTGTTCAACCGCGTGAATGAACTGGAGGAAAAGCTCAGCCATTTTTCCAATATCGAAACGACCTTGAACAAATCGATTCTCGTCGCCCAGGAAACGGCGGAAGATGTGAAGCGGAACGCTGATAAAGAGTCGAAACTGATTATAAAAGAGGCTGAGAAAAACGCGGACCGGATTGTGAATGAAGCACTGCAGAAGTCGAGAAAAATCTCGATGGAAATCGAGGAACTCAAAAAGCAGGCCACCGTCTACCGGACACGTTTTAAAATGCTGATTGAAGCTCAGCAGAACATGCTTGAAACAGAAGACTGGGAAGACATCATGGAAAATGAGGAAGACGATCAGGAGAACGGGCACATTTCGTATTGACCTTGACGCTTCGTCTCCGCTTCGTTATACTGAATTTACTTTTAAAGGCAGCGACAGGAACAGTATCAGCAGCAGTTCTCTCCCAGCGAGCCGGGGAAGGTGCAAGCCCGGCAGAGACGCTCCTGAGAAAATCCCCCTCGAGCCGTACACCGAACAGCGGGATGTCCGCCAGTAGGATGTACCGGAGACGCCCGTTATCACGCGTACACAGAGGAGCCTGCCTGAGCAGGTTACCAGGGTGGTACCGCGGAGTCCGACTTCGTCCCAGGCAAGAGGGGGCGGAGTCTTTTTTTTACTTTGTAGGAAAGCATAAAATGTCATAGCAGGAAAACGGCAGCTGTGTCGGCTGCTAGGGAAGCAGGAAGGCCCTTGCTTCTCTCAAAGAATCTGCAGCGACGCCGCATGCCGTTCCGACCAAAAGGCGCTTTACGCTTTTGTTCTGACGAAATGAATGGATAAGTGTTCATCGGCGGAGACGGCATCGCGCGCTGCGAGGGAAGAAGGAAGATCCTTTTTCTCCCTTAACGAGCATGTGGCAGACCCTGTTCCGTCGAACAGGACAGTACTGATGAGAATGATAATATAGGAGGAACCAAACATGAGCTACAAAGATACCCTGCAGATGCCGAAAACCAACTTTCCGATGAAAGGCAGCCTGCCGAATAAAGAGCCGGGCATGCAGGAGCAGTGGGAAGCGGCAGGTATGTATGACAAGGTGCAGCAAAGAACGGAAGGAAGGCCCCTTTTCGTACTTCATGACGGCCCTCCTTATGCCAACGGAGATATCCACATGGGGCATGCACTGAATAAAATCCTGAAAGATTTCATCGTGCGCTCCCGTTCGATGATGGGGTTTCATGCGCCGTATGTGCCAGGATGGGATACGCACGGACTCCCGATTGAAACAGCACTGACGAAAAAAGGAAAAGTGGACCGTAAAAAGCTGACGACGGCTGAGTTCCGGAAGAAGTGTGAAGAATACGCTCTCGGCCAGATCGACAGCCAGCGTGAACAATTTAAACGGCTCGGTGTCCGCGGAGACTGGGACAATCCATATGTTACGCTGACTCATGAATACGAAGCTCAGCAGATCAAAGTATTCGGCGATATGGCAAAGAAAGGCTTTATTTACAAAGGAAAAAAACCAGTATACTGGTCGCCTTCGTCCGAATCGGCCCTTGCGGAAGCTGAAATTGAATACCATGATAAGCGTTCAGCCTCCATCTACGTATCTTTCGACGTGACAGAAAACAAAGGTGTGCTGCTGGGGGATGAAAAATTCATCATCTGGACAACCACACCGTGGACGATTCCTGCTAATCTGGCGATTGCTGTGCATCCGGATCTTACCTACAGCGCCGTTGAGACAGGCGGAGAGACATATATCGTCGCTGAGGATCTGATCGAAGAACTCGCGGAACTGCTGGAGTGGAAAGAGTACCACATTCGAGCACATTACAAAGGACAAGAGTTGGAAGGCTTGCGCACGAAACACCCTCTTTACGACAGAGAGTCGCTCGTCATTCTCGGAGAACACGTAACAACGGAGGCTGGAACGGGATGTGTTCATACCGCGCCGGGGCACGGGGAAGACGACTACATCGTCGGTCAGAAATATGGACTTGACGTTCTATGTCCTGTCAATGATCAAGGCGTGTTTACCGAGGAAGCTCCGATGTTCGAAGGGCTGTTTTACGATACAGCGAATAAAACGATCAGTGAGAAACTGGATGAAGCCGGCCGACTGCTGAAACTCGACTTTTTCACCCACTCCTACCCGCATGACTGGAGAACGAAAAAACCGGTTATCTATCGTGCTACGTCGCAGTGGTTCGCCTCCATCAAAGATTTCCGCAGCGACCTGCTGCGGGAGGTGGAAAAGGTGGAATGGCTGCCAAAGTGGGGAGAAACAAGGCTCTATAACATGGTCCGTGACCGCGGAGACTGGTGTATCTCCCGTCAGCGTGCCTGGGGAGTTCCGATTCCTATTTTCTACGGGGAAGACGGAGAAGCGATTATTACCGATGAGACCATTGATCATGTATCCGAACTCTTCCGCATGCACGGTTCCAATATCTGGTTCGAGAAGGAAGCGGCGGATCTGCTGCCGGAAGGATTCACTTCGGAGCATAGTCCCGGCGGCACCTTCACGAAGGAGACGGATATCATGGATGTCTGGTTCGACTCGGGTTCTTCCCACCAGGCGGTGCTTGAAGAAAGAGAAGAGCTGCAGCGCCCGGCTGATGTCTATCTGGAAGGGTCGGACCAGTACCGGGGCTGGTTTAACTCGTCTCTTTCCACAGCTGTAGCTGTGACTGGTCAGGCTCCATTTAACACGGTCATCAGCCACGGATTTACGCTGGACGGACAAGGCAAGAAAATGTCCAAATCCCAGGGGAACGTCGTGGTACCTGACAAAGTGATGAAGCAGCTCGGTGCGGATATTCTCCGCCTCTGGACCGCGTCGGTTGATTATCAAGCCGATGTGCGGGTGTCCGATGACATTTTGAAGCAGGTATCGGAAGGCTACCGGAAAATCCGGAACACGTACCGCTTCCTTCTCGGAAACCTCGCGGATTTTGAGCCGGAACAGCATATGGTCCGCTTTGAAAACCGATCCGGTGTCAATCAGTACATGACGATCAAGCTGCAGGAGCTGATCCGCAGTGTCCGCGACTCGTACGATCAGTATCAGTTCTCGCACGTGTACAATCAGATTCATCAGTTCTGTGTGATTGAAATGAGCTCTTTCTACATGGATATTTCAAAGGATACGCTGTACACGAAACAGCCGGATGACGCAGAGCGTCGTGGCATTCAAAGCGTCATGTACGAGGCTCTGACAGCCCTGCTGAAATTGATGAGTCCAATTCTTCCGCACACGGTGGAAGAGGCTTGGGTAGAGCTGCCGGGTACGCCGGAGGCAGATGCAGCGCAGCTGACGGATATGCCACAGCCTGCAGTCTTCGAAGGGGTCGAGGAGCTTGAAGCGGCATGGGATCGTTTCATGGTGCTGCGGGACGATGTCATGAAGGCGCTCGAAGATGCTCGTAATAACCAGGGTATTAAAAAGAATCTGCATGCTTTCGTCACCGTCTATGCGTCGGATCAGGATAAAGAGCTGCTGGAGTCACTCGATGAACTCGAAAAGCTGTTTATCGTTTCCGGTGCTTCCGTGAAGTCCCTGGAGGAAGCGCCGGCACAGGCCGTCGAGTATGATTACATGCAGGTCCTCGTTGAAAGAAAAGAAGGGGAAGAGTGTGAACGGTGCCGCATCGTTACGACGGAGCTCGGACAGGACGAAGATCATCCAACTCTCTGTCCGGTGTGTACGGAAACGGTCGTCACGCATTTTGCTTCGCGGGAAGTGTAAGAAGCGTAAAAAACGCTGAAGCTGTTCTTTGCTGAACGATGTTTCTGCCGGAACTGGCATGTGAAACTGCCACAAGTGCCAAAGCCCGGCTGAGCTGACGTACTCTGCCAGTGCCGGGCTGGTGCTGAATAGCTGATCCAACCGCGTCGGATATCTTCCCGGCGCGGTTTTGTCACGGAAGCAGGGGGTGGCCTTTGCGCCAGTGAAAACGGTTCTGAAATCAATGTTGGGATAGAGGTTCATGTACGTGGCCTCTTTTCTTCCGTTTCAGGCGGACGCCTGCCAAGGGGCCCTTCCCTCAAAGATCCTCGCGCTGCGAGAAGGATGTTCGGACGGCGCCTGTCCCTCTGGCATCGCCGCCCTTCCCTCCCGAAAAGGATTCGTTTTTTACTTTTTCTCTTCAAAAAAACATAGATGCGCCATTTGAAAATCGTCTGAGCATGCCTGAGCCTGTTCAACGTGTGAATGAGAACCTGGACAACGTAGAAGTGCTTCTTCCTCTCTTCGGGAGCAGGTGACATGCATGAGGGCTGTACGGATTCCTTTTTTCCTTGCTGCAGGCACAGTGCGGAAAACAGAGATTCTTTTCTTCATCTGCTGGAAGATCTGAACCACGCAGGCTGTCAGCAGCCGTGGATCTTTTCTGGCTTACGGTCTGTAAGGGGCAGATGGTCCCGTTTCAACCGCTTTTGAGAGTGGAATGGAAATGTATTGCCGGCGTTTGCATGCTGTGCTATGCTGTGATGTGGCAGTAGTCCTGAAACAGGAGGAATGGACGTGTGGTATTATATACTTGCAGTCGTTGTTGTCGCACTGGATCAGTGGACAAAATGGCTGGTGGTCGAAAACATGGAAATCGGGCAGAGCATCCCGCTGATTGAAAATGTGCTGCATCTGACTTCCCATCGGAATGCAGGTGCTGCTTTTGGTATTCTGCAGGGACAGCTTTGGATTTTCTTTATTGTTACCGTTGCTGCAGTTGGTTACGTTACGTACCTGATTCAGCGTAAGCTCGATGGATCCAAATGGTTTGGAATCGGACTCGCCTTGATTCTCGGAGGCGCGGTCGGCAACTTTATTGACCGCGTACTGGAAGGGGCAGTCGTCGATTTTGTGGATGTATATATTTTCGCGTACAACTATCCCATCTTCAACGTTGCCGATATGGCATTAGTGACGGGAGTAATTATGGTATTGATTCATATGTTCCAGGAAGAAAAGCGCGAGAAGCAGCAGGCGGCCTGACCGCCTGCTGTTCGTTACGAAGGGGGAATAAAGGATGGAGACCCATCATTTTGAAACAGAGACTGCGGCCGGCCGGCTCGATAAGTGGCTGGCAGAACAGGGAGACTGGTCGCGCAGCCTGATCCAGGACTGGATGAAAGAAGGACATATCCTGGTAAATGAAGAACAAGTAAAAAGCAATTATAAACTAAAAGCAGGCGACGCCGTCACGGTGCACGTACCGGAGATGAAAGAGGTGGAAGCAGTTCCGGAAGACCTGCAGCTGGACGTGATCTTTGAAGATGAACACGTCATCGTCGTCAACAAACCGAGAGGGATGGTCGTACATCCGGCGCCGGGTCATGACAGAGGAACGCTGGTGAACGGACTGCTCCATCATTGTACTGATCTTTCCGGTATCAACGGCACGATGCGGCCGGGTATCGTCCATCGGATTGACAAAGATACATCCGGTCTTATTATGGCCGCCAAAAATGATCAGGCGCACGCGTCGCTTGTAGAGCAGCTGAAAAACAAAACGACGAAAAGACGATACGAAACGATTGCTGCCGGGGTTATTCCACACGACAAAGGAACGATTGAGGCGCCGATCGGCAGAGATCCACAGGATCGGCAGAAGATGACGGTCACGGAACATCATGCCCGGGATGCTGTCACCCACTTCCATGTGCTGCAGCGGTATCCGAGGCACACGCATGCAGCGTGTGAGCTGGAAACGGGAAGAACCCATCAGATCCGCGTGCACATGAAGTATATCGAATTTCCGATCGTCGGCGATCCAAAATACGGGCCGCGCAAAAAGCATCAGTTCCCGATTGAAGGGCAGGCGCTCCATGCTTCTCTGCTCGGGTTCAAACACCCGGCTACAGGTGAGGAAATGGTGTTCACCGCAGAGCTGCCGGAAGATTTTCTGGCCTGCCTGAAGCATGCTGAAACATTCGCTGAATAATATCCAATTTGACAAGTGTCAGCGGTACTGATATAGTTACGAAAGATGAAAAACACCCCTTTAAAACAGTCCCGTGAGGCTGCAAAGGACCGGACCATACAGGATACGTATGTCCTCCTCTGCCTTCTTCGGGCCGGGGAGGATTTTTTTTAGCATCTTCATCAAGGAAAAAGCAAAGACAGAACATGGGGGGCGTTAGCTGCTGCGGCGGAAGATGATGAGAGTCGTTTTCCGGGAGCGGCTCCGCACACCGAAACGAGAGGGTGGTGGCACAGATGAGTAAGGAACTGCTGGATGAGCAGGCGGTACGACGGGCGCTGACAAGAATCGCGCATGAAATCATTGAAAAGAACAAAGGCATACGAAGCTGTGTCCTCGTCGGAATTAAGACGAGAGGGGCCTACCTTGCCCAGCGGCTGGCAGAGCGGATTAAAGACATTGAAGGAGAAGCGATCGATACAGGTGAGATTGATATCACCCTCTACAGGGACGATTTGACGCATAAAACCAATTCCGCCGAACCGGAAGTGCATGGAACGGATATCGATGTGGAGGTCAGCGGGCGCACGGTGATTCTTGTGGACGACGTGCTCTACACCGGCCGCACGGTCCGGGCTGCCCTGGATGCCGTCATCGACCTCGGCCGGCCGTCCCAGATACAGCTCGCAGTATTAGTGGACCGGGGCCACCGGGAGCTTCCAATTCGTCCAGATTATATAGGCAAGAATGTTCCGACCGCTAAGAGTGAAGTAGTCGAAGTGAAACTGCAGGAAGTAGACAGTGAGGAAGGCGTCCATTTGACGTAAACAACAGCAGCACAGCAGATAACCTCCCTTTAAACCAGTCCAGAGAGACCGGCAAGGGGTTCCTTTCACGGGATTCGTCTGTCCCGGTAAGCGCAGCCTCTTTGGATCTCAAAGAGGTTTTTTGCTGTAGAAAGGAAGGCCATTCATGACAGAGAAGACGATCGGTATCCAAGAGAGACCAAGATTAGACAAATGGCTGCTGCTGAGTATTCAGCACTTGTTCGCCATGTTCGGGGCAACGATCCTCGTCCCCTTTCTGACCGGCTTAAGCCCGGCCGTCGCCCTTGTTTCCAGCGGCCTCGGCACCCTGGCGTATCTTGTCGTAACAAAAGGACAGATTCCCGCCTATCTCGGCTCTTCCTTTGCATTCATTGCACCGCTGATTGCCGCCATCGGCATCGGAGGACCGGAGGGGGCCATGATCGGAAGCTTTTTCGCCGGTCTCCTGTACGGGCTTACAGCCTTGATCATTAAAGCGACCGGCGTCAGCTGGCTGCTGGCGCTCCTGCCGCCGATTGTGGTGGGTCCCGTCATCATGGTCATCGGCCTTGGGCTGGCGGGGACAGCGGTGGAAATGGCCATGGAAAATCCGGCTACGGAAAGCTACAGCGGCATTCACTTTACGACGGCGCTCGTGACGCTCTTTATTACGATTTCCGCCGCTGTCTTTTTCCGCGGATTCTTCGGTCTCATTCCAATACTCATCGGGATTGTCGGCGGATACAGCTTTGCGGCCTGGCAGGGACTCGTTGATTTTACAGAGGTCCGCGAAGCAGCCTGGATTCAGGCCCCTGAGTTTCTCGTTCCCTTCGTCACGTACGAACCGACCATGAACTGGACGATTGTAGCCATCATGGTCCCGATTGCACTCGTCACGTTGAGTGAGCATATAGGGGATCAAATGGTGCTGAGCCGAGTGGTGGAGAAGAATCTCGTCAAGAAGCCGGGACTTCACCGGTCGATCGGTGGCGACGGCATCGCAACGATCATCAGTTCATTTCTCGGCGCTCCGCCGAATACGACGTACGGAGAGAACATTGGCGTTGTAGCGTTGACCCGGGTTTTCAGCGTGTTCGTGATCGGGGGCGCAGCGGTCTCTGCTGTCGCATTCGGGTTTATCGGTAAAGTGTCCGCACTGATTTCGACCATTCCGACTGCCGTGATGGGCGGCGTATCGATTCTGCTGTTCGGGATCATTGCGTCGAACGGCATGAGAATGCTCATCGAAAACAACATTGATTTCGGGAGAAAAAGAAATCTGGTCATTGCCTCGGTGATTCTCGTGATCGGGATCGGCGGTGCTTTTATCGAAGTAACGGACAATATTGAAATAGCCGGCATGGCCCTGGCTACCGTCATCGGCATCCTGCTTAACTTTATTCTGCCGGGCAGAGATCCGGTTCCGTCTGATGACGGAATGTTTGAGAAAGAAGAAACAGATGCAGCTTAACCACACCTTTAACCGCGTCCAGTGAGACGCAGAAGGGTGGGTTGCTTCAGAGAGGGATGCTGCGGAGCGTCCTTCTGCTGGCACCTGCCCGGAGTAACGGGCGGGTGCTTTTTTCATCCGTCCTCCAACAAAGAAGGAGGCGAAGGATATGAAACAGCTGAGAACTCTGGAAGATCTATCCATGACGGAACTTGAGGACATTCTGGAAGCGGCGGGTCAGACATCGTTTGCAGGGGGAGCATTTCACGCTGCGGCAAACTTGTTTTTTGAACCTAGTACAAGAACGAAATACAGCTTTGAAATGGCTGAGGCGAAGCTCGGTATGCACCGGTTCGATTTTTCTGCGGAGGCATCGAGCATTGAAAAAGGAGAGTCGCTCTACGATACGCTGAAGACATTTGAAGCAATTGGTGTTGATCTATTCGTCATTCGCCATCCACGAGCGAGGTTTTATGAAGAACTGGAAGGTCTGCAGGTGCCGGTGATCAACGCGGGTGACGGGGCAGGGAACCATCCGACGCAGTCGCTGCTGGATCTCTACACGATGAAAGAAGAATTCGGTTCCTTCCGCGGACTGCATGTCGTGATCTGTGGCGACACGGCGCACAGCAGGGTGGCGAATACGAATGCATGGATCCTGAAGCGGCTCGGAGCTCGAGTGTCTTATGCGGGGCCGGATGCCTGGATGCCGCAGGAGGTGTCCGGCGGCCGGGTGCTGAGCATGGATGAAGCAGTAGAGCAGGCGGATGTCATGATGATGCTGCGCATCCAGACCGAGCGTCATGATGGCAGAGTGGCGTACACGCCGGAAACCTATCACCGCCGCTGGGGGCTGACAGAAGCGAGGGAACAGCGGATGCAGCCGCATGCTGTGATTATGCATCCTGCCCCAGTCAACCGTGGTGTCGAAATTGCTGACAGTCTGGTGGAGTGCAGAAGGTCCAGAATATTTAAACAGATGGAAAACGGAGTGAAAGTGCGTCAGGCGGTACTTCATTTTTTGCTGCAGTCGAAAGGAGCGGATCGTGTTGAAACGATTAGTTAAAGGAGCACATGTTTTTCAGGAGGGCCGGCTGATCAAGCAGGATGTCCTGGTTGATGAGGCGACGGGCAGGATAGAAGTGACAGCAGCAGAGCTGTCGGAGGACACGGCAGAGGAGGTCATCGATGCCGAGGGGCTCATCCTGTCTCCAGGATTTACCGATCTTCACATCCACCTCAGGGAGCCTGGAGGAGAAGCGAAGGAAACCATTGCTTCCGGGACAGCCGCTGCAGCGAAAGGGGGATTCACGACGGTCTGTGCTATGCCGAATACGCGACCGGTGCCGGACCATCAGGCATCGATGGAGAAGCTCCTGCATAAAATACGAGAAGACGCTTTGATTCACGTCCTTCCGTATGCCGCGATCACGGAAAGACAGGCGGGACGGACGATTGTCGACATGGACACCCTGCATCCATATGCCTGTGCTTTCACCGATGACGGCGTCGGGGTACAGGAAGCTGGAACGATGTTTGCGGCTATGAAAAAAGCAGCTTCGCTCGGAGCGGTCATCACTGCGCACTGCGAGGATAACAGTCTGCTCTATCAAGGAGTAATGCATGACGGCAGCCGTGCCGGAGAGCTCGGTCTTCCAGGGATTGCGTCCGTGAGTGAATCTGTACATATCGCCCGGGATGTGCTGCTTGCGGAAGCAGCCGGCTGTCATTACCACGTGTGCCATGTGTCGACGAAAGAGTCCGTCCGGGTTATCCGAGACGCCAAACGAGCCGGCATTCATGTTACAGCGGAAGTGACACCGCACCATCTTCTTCTGAACGAACAGGATATCCCGGCAGATGAAGGAAATTATAAGATGAACCCCCCGCTCCGTGCGAAAGAAGATCAGATGGCGCTTATAGAAGGCCTGCTGGACGGAACGATTGATGTTATCGCGACGGACCATGCGCCTCATACGAAAGAAGAGAAAGAGCGTTCGATGCTGGAAGCTCCATTCGGGATCACCGGTCTGGAAACGGCCTTTCCGCTCCTTTACACGCACCTTTGTCAACGAGGGGTGCTGCAGGTGGAGGAACTTCTCCATTGGCTGACGGATAGACCAAACCGGCTGTTTGGACTCCCCGAAAGAAAGATTGAACAAGGCGCGCCTGCCGACCTCGTTCTACTCGATACGAAGAAAAGCGGCATCGTAGATACAGCGGAGCATGCTTCGAAAGGCACCAATACCCCGTTTGACGGGTGGACCCTGCAGGGATGGCCGGTGCTGACAATGTGCGGCAGTAAGGTTGTTTACAGAGAGGAGCGGGAGCGATGAAACGGATGCTCGTATTGGAAAACGGAGAGTACTTCACAGGATATCAGATCGGCTCGGAAGAGGATGGATGGGGGGAAGTCGTCTTCAATACCGGGATGACCGGTTATCAGGAAATTCTCACTGACCCCTCCTACAAAGGGCAGATAGTGACATTAACCTACCCGTTGATAGGCAACTACGGGATCAACCGAGATGATTTCGAGAGTGTAGAACCGAACGTGAACGGGGTGATCGTGAAGGAAGCTGCACGGCGTCCCAGCCATTTCCGAAGTGAACATTCGCTTGACGAGTGGCTGAAGCGCTCGGGGATTCCCGGACTTGCCGGTATTGATACGAGAAGACTGACGAGGATCATCCGCACGTACGGCACGCTGAAAGGCGTTATCTGCAGCGCGGACCGTGATCCCGTCATAACCGCAGAGGAATTGAGGCAGAAAGACAGGGAGCGGACACAGGTCGCAGCCGTTTCCGCAAAGGATCAATTCTGGCACCCCGGCCGGACGAATACCCGGGTAGTACTGCTTGATTTCGGCTCAAAGAAAGGGATCGTCAAAGACCTGCTCGGCAAAGGATTCGAAGTCATCGTCGTGCCTTATGATACACCAGCGGATAAAATTCTTCATTTATCGCCGGATGGGATTATGCTGAGCAATGGTCCTGGAGACCCGCAGGATATACGGCACGTTCTTCCTGATATAAAGCAGCTCGCCGAATCGGTCCCGGTCTTCGGTATCTGCCTCGGGCATCAGCTGCTGGCGCTTGCTTTCGGTGCAGAGACGGAAAAAATGACGTTCGGCCACCGCGGATCGAATCATCCGGTAATGGACCTGGAGACCGGCAGGACATCGATTACTTCACAGAACCATTCCTATACTGTGGACGAGCCTTCCTTAAAAGGAACACCCCTTCAGGTCACCCACCGGAACGTCAACGACCGTTCAGTCGAAGGGCTTTCCCACACGCGGCTCCCAGTCTTTTCTGTCCAGTATCATCCGGAAGCATCCCCTGGACCGGAGGATGCCAAATATTTATTTGATCGATTTGAGAAGCTCATAATGAAAGGAGTGCGCACCCATGCCTAAGCGGGAAGATATTTCAAAAATTCTGGTTGTCGGCTCCGGGCCGATCATTATCGGACAGGCAGCGGAATTCGATTATGCTGGGACCCAGGCCTGTCAGGCACTGAAAGAAGAAGGATATGAAGTCGTTCTCGTCAATTCCAATCCTGCGACCATCATGACCGACGAGACGACAGCCGATCAAGTTTACATCGAGCCGCTGACGAAAGAATTCGTCACCTCCGTGATTCGGAAGGAGCGTCCAGACGGAGTCATTGCGACGCTCGGTGGTCAAACCGGGTTGAATCTCGTGATGGAGCTCTCCCGGGAAGGAGTATTGGATCGATACAGCATCGAGCTGCTTGGAACGAGCCTGGATGCCATCACGAAAGCAGAAGATCGGGAAGCGTTCCGAACGCTGATGAACGAGCTGGAGGAACCGGTACCGGAGAGCGAGATTATTCATACCGTGAATGAGGCAGCGGCTTTCGCAGAAACGATCGGCTATCCAGTCATCATCCGGCCGGCATACACGCTTGGCGGCACAGGTGGAGGTATTGCAGAAGACCGCGCTGCGCTGGAAGAAATCACGGCCAACGGGCTGTATTATAGTCCAGTAGACCAGTGTCTGATAGAAAAAAGCATTGCCGGATTCAAAGAAATCGAGTATGAAGTTATGCGTGATAAAAACGACCAGGCGATTGTCGTATGCAACATGGAGAATATCGATCCGGTCGGCGTGCACACCGGCGATTCGATTGTAACGGCGCCGAGCCAGACGATGTCTGACCGTGAGTATCAGATCCTCCGCAATGCTTCGCTGCGCATCATCCGTGCCCTCGGGATAGAAGGAGGCTGCAACGTACAGTGTGCGATGGATCCGCACAGTGAACAGTACTATATCATTGAGGTGAATCCCCGCGTCAGCCGTTCCTCTGCCCTCGCCTCCAAAGCAACGGGGTATCCAATCGCGAAACTATCAGCAAAAATCGCCGTCGGATACGAACTGCATGAACTGCAGAATCCGATTACGAAAAATACGTATGCCAGCTTTGAACCGGCGCTGGATTACGTAGTGACGAAATGGCCACGCTGGCCGTTCGATAAATTTGAATCAGCAAACCGGACGCTCGGCTCTCAGATGAAAGCGACAGGAGAAGTGATGGCACTCGGACGAACGCTGACCGAATCGCTGTTGAAAGCAGTCCGCTCGGCAGAAATTGGTCTGTTTCACCTGCTTCCGGAAGAACCACTTACGGGACGAGAACTGGAAGAGAAAATCAGAGCGCAGGATGATGAACGCCTTCTCTATGTGGCAGACGCGCTTCGTCAAGGAGTGACGATGGAGACACTCCACGAATGGACCGGGATAGACCACTACTTCCTGGCAGAAATCTCGTTTATGATCGATATCGAAGCTTCGCTGCAGTCGGCCGGACTGACGCCGGGAACGCTCCGGGAAGCGAAAAAGGCCGGCTTCTCCAATGAGGCAGCAGCTCATTATACCGGCAGCAGTCTGGCGGAAGTAGAAGCGCTGCAGGAGAAAACCTCCTGCTATCCCGTATTCAAGATGGTCGATACGTGTGCTGCAGAATTTGCGTCGGCCACTCCGTACTACTACAGCACCTTTGAAGAGGAGAATGAAGCCGAAACGACGCCGACCCCATCGATTCTCGTACTCGGCTCGGGCCCGATCCGTATTGGACAGGGGATTGAATTTGACTATGCTACGGTGCACGCAGTCCGCACGATTCGTGAAGCGGGCTACGAGGCGGTCATCATCAACAACAATCCGGAAACAGTATCGACGGACTTTGAGGTTTCCGACAAGCTTTACTTTGAACCACTGACGGTGGAAGATGTCATGAATGTGGTGCGCCAGGAAAAGCCGGAAGGCGTCCTCGTTCAGTTCGGCGGACAGACGGCCCTCAACCTGGCGGATGAGCTCCAGGCCCGCGGAGTGACCATTCTCGGCACGGCTCTTGAAGATCTTGATGCCTGTGAAGACCGCGACAAGTTTGAAGCGACAATCCAGTCTCTCGGCGTCCCGCAGCCGAAAGGGAAGACAGCCGTCTCCACTGCGGAAGCAGAAGCTATCGCAGACGACATCGGCTACCCGGTGCTGATCCGTCCATCCTACGTGCTTGGAGGACGTGCAATGGAGATTCTGTATCAAAAAGACGAGCTGCTCACCTACATGACGAGAGCCGTCAAAGTAAATGATAAATATCCGGTACTTATTGACAAATACTTGATCGGGAAAGAAATCGAAGTCGATGCAGTCAGCGACGGAGAAACAGTCCTCGTACCAGGGATTATGGAACATATTGAACGGGCAGGAGTGCACTCCGGTGATTCCATCGCCGTCTACCCACCGCAGAATATCAGCCCATCCGTCAAAGAAAAGATTGTGGACTATACGATCCGTCTCGCGAAAGGGTTCCGCGTAAAAGGACTCATGAATATTCAGTTTGTCCTGCAGGATGAGGAGGTGTACGTGCTTGAAGTGAATCCGAGGTCAAGCCGGACCGTGCCTTTCCTCAGCAAAATCACCGGTGTCAACATGGCAGAGATTGCAGCGAAAGCGGTGTTGGGAACGTCCCTGCGCAGTCAGGGCTTTTCCGACGGGATTCTCGAGGAGCCCGACAGCGTATCGGTGAAAGTACCGGTGTTCTCCTTTCAAAAACTGCGAAGCGTCGACATTACGCTCGGTCCGGAAATGAAGTCGACCGGCGAAGTGATGGGGCGTGATCACTCTCTCGAAAAAGCGCTCTATAAAGGGCTGATTGCCTCGGGGATGGACATTCCGATGCACGGAACGGTTCTCTTCACCGTCGCAGACAAAGATAAAGAGGAGGCGGCGCTGCTCGCAGCGAGGTTCCATGAGCTCGGTTTCGATCTGATGGCGACGGCAGGAACTGCTGTCTACTTTGAACAGCAGGGAATGCCCGTAACGACCGCCGCGAAAATCGGCAGCGGTTCTCCGGATATGCTGGATGTCATCACGGGCAGAGAAGCCCAGCTGATTGTGAATACGCTGAGCCGAGGAAAAAAACAGGAACGCGATGGTTTCCGTATCCGGAGAGAAGCGGTGGAACGCGGCATTCTCTGCAACACGTCCCTGGATACGACAGAAGCTGTGCTGACCGTGATCGAATCCATGCATTTTACGACTGAACCGATTCGGTCGAAGGCGCCGGTGATTGTATGAAACAACGTTTGATGCAGGTGATCGGACAGAAGGAGACAGCTCCAGGCATATTCGAAATGAAGCTGCAGCATGATCATGTCAGAGCCATGCAGTCCCCTGGACAGTTTGTTCATATTAAAACAGGCACGAGAAGACACCCTGTACTAAGAAGACCGATCAGTATTGCTGATGTGGAAGACGATGTGCTCACCATCATCTATCGGGTGGAAGGCGAAGGGACCAAGCTGATGAAAGAAGCAGTTCCCGGCTCGACGCTGGATGTCCTCGGACCGCTCGGTTCCGGTTTTCCCCTCCCGGAAAGCGGCCGCGCGCTCCTCATTGGCGGAGGCGTGGGTATTCCACCGCTGTATTATTTGATGAAAGCCTTAAAAGCGCGCGGCGTGAAGGTGGAAGTGATTCTCGGCTACCGGTCCAGAGAGCAGCTGTTTAAACTGGATGATTTTATCGAGCTGGCTGACCGTGTCATCGTCACGACCGAAGACGGGTCCTTTGGGCATCAGGGATTCGTGACGGATGCGGCGGCGGAAGTATCGGCATTCGATCAATACTACGCATGCGGACCGGGAGTGATGCTCCGGGCCGTTGAGACAACATTTGGTCCATCTGGGTATGTTTCTCTGGAGGAGCGGATGGGCTGCGGCATCGGCGCCTGTCTCGCCTGCGTCTGTGAGCGAAGAGATCAGGCAGAAGGAAACACGTACGCGAAAGCCTGCAGTGACGGTCCTGTATTCCGGGCTGGGGAGGTGGTTTTATGAGCAGACTGCAGGTAGAACTCCCCGGTTTGTCGATGAAAAACCCAGTGATGCCGGCATCTGGCTGCTTTGCTTTCGGCAGAGAATATGCGCAGTTCTATGATCTCGGTCTTCTCGGGGCCGTGGCGGTCAAAGCGGCTACGCCGGAAGAACGTGCCGGCAATCCTGTCCCTCGCGTGGCCGAAACAGACAGCGGCATGCTCAATGCGATCGGTCTGCAGAATCCAGGCGTTCAGGCGATTGCCGAAAAAGAACTGCCCTGGCTGGCACAGTATGACGTCCCGGTAGTAGCGAACGTTGCGGGACGTACGAAAGAAGATTATATGTATACGGCCCGGGAACTTTCTCGTGTAGCGAATGTTCATGCACTGGAACTGAACATTTCCTGTCCAAATGTCAAAGAGGGCGGCATTCAATTCGGCAGCGATCCCGGAATGGCCGCCGAATTGACCAGGGCAGTCAAAGAAGTATCGGAAGTGCCGGTCTATGTGAAGCTTTCCCCGAATACGAGCAGCATTACCGACATGGCTGCTGCTGTGGAGAAGGCCGGTGCAGACGGGCTGAGCATGATCAACACACTCGTTGGTATGCGTATCGATATTCGTACCGGGAAACCGATTTTAGCAAATAAAACCGGCGGCTTATCCGGACCTGCGTTAAAACCGGTTGCTGTCCGCATGATCCACGAGGTCAGTCAGACCGTTTCCATTCCGATTATCGGCATGGGCGGCATTTATGAAGCAGAAGATATCGTGGAATTCTTTCTCGCTGGAGCTTCTGCTGTGGCAGTCGGAACCGCGAATTTCAGCGATCCATTTGCCTGTCCGAATCTGATCACAGAACTCGATCAGCTGCTCGAAGAGATGAACGTGGATCATGTCAGTGATTTATCAGGAAGGAGCTGGAAAGCATGGGCCGGAGAGATCTCATCGTAGCACTGGACGCCGCAGACCGCGCGGAGGCGGAAGCTGTAACAGCATTGCTCCCATCAGAAAATCTGTACGTGAAAGTCGGGATGGAACTGTTCTACAGGGAGGGACCGGATTTCATTGAGGAGCTGAAAGGAAAGGGGATATCCGTTTTTCTCGATCTGAAGCTTCACGACATTCCGGAGACGGTCAAACGGTCGATGAAACAGCTCGCTCGTCTCGACATCGATATGACAAACGTACATGCGCTTGGTGGCACGAGGATGATGCAGGCGGCAGTGGAAGGATTGGAAGCCGGGACGCCGGCAGGGAAGAAGCGTCCTTTGCTGCTTGCTGTTACGCAGCTGACGAGTACAACCGATCAGCAGGTGCGCGAAGAGCAGCATTCTGCCGTCTCTCTTCCTGATTCCGTGAATAAACTTGCCCGATTAACCCAGCATGCTGGTCTGGACGGTGTTGTCTGTTCAGCGCAGGAGACCGCCTCATTGAAGCGGAGCTGCGGTGCCGACTTTCTCTCTGTGACCCCGGGGATCCGCATGGCAGGCGATGCCCCGGATGATCAAAGACGCGTCGTCACTCCCGCAGAAGCGGCTGCAGCGGGTGCTGATGCGATCGTTGTCGGACGCGGCATAACCCGGGCTGCTGATGTCAGCGCAGCCTATGAGGCCTATTGGAAGGAGTGGTTATCATGAGGAAAGAAGAAGCAGCGGAGATATTGAAAGAGATTGGTGCTGTCACGCTCTCACCAGAAGAGCCGTTCACATGGAGCTCGGGACTGAAATCGCCGATTTACTGCGATAATCGGCTGCTGCTCGGACACCCGAAGCAGCGCAGGTCGATAGCCGAAGCACTTGCAGCGGCCGCGGAGGAAGAAGGACCAGATGTACTGGCGGGCACGGCAACAGCCGGTATTCCCCACGCTGCCTGGGCGGCCGACATCCTCGGACTACCGATGATCTACGTGCGCGGTTCGGAAAAAAGCCATGGGCGCAAAAATCAGATTGAGGGGGTGCTTCCGGCAGGTGCCAAGGTTGTTCTCATCGAAGATCTGATCTCTACCGGCGGCTCCGCTTTCCGAGCTGCTGACGCGGTGGAGGCCGCCGGCGGTGAAGTGGTATCCATTCAGGCCATTTTCACATACGGTCTGAAGGCACCCAGTCTAAAGGGAGAGGCTTCATCCAGGAAAATAAAGACACTGACCGATTTTGATACCCTTCTCGGCGCCGCTTCTGCTACAATGGCAGAAGATGAAGTGCAATCTTTGAAGCAGTGGCAGGATGATCCGGAAGCGTGGAGCCGCCGCTGGGAGTAGGGAGCAGTCGACTATGCGGAAAATCGATGCATCGGTGTTCGACGAGAAAACAGCTTTTTTTGATCAGATGGCCTGCTCGTCCTGGTTTGCCGGCATGCAGGATGAAATGGTGTCCTCGGTCGGTAACAGCTGCCTGCTGGATATCGGCTGCGGCACGGGACGGATGCTTGGCAGGTGGCACGAGCAGTATGCCTCAGCGACGGGAATCGATTTCTCAGAAAGAATGATTGCTGCGGCGGCGGCTCTCCATCCGGAATGCCGTCGTTTGAGCTTCGTTCGCGGCCGCGCCGAAGCTCTTCCATTCGAGAGTGGCAGCTTTGACACAGTCACAGCTGTCTGTGTATTCTTTCTGCTGCCTGATCCCCAGCCGGCGTTCAGAGAAGCTGCGAGAGTGCTGAAGCCCGGCGGAAAGCTGCTGACACTGAATCCGGGGCCGGACTTTACCGCCGCCCGGGCAGCCGCGGCCGCAGAGGCACTTCCGGAACAGGAGAAGCCGATGATGAAACAGTGGGGCGACATCGCGGAACGCCGTCACCGGTTTACGGAAGAAGATCTTCTGGACCGGCTCCAGCGGGAAGGCTTTTCTGATATCACGTTTCGGCGCACTGCCAACGCCTTCGGCATGATCACAAGCGCGGTGCGTACCGGAGCCCGATAAATCATGGCGGCGTTTGTCTACCTGTACGGAAACCTCCCTCGCCTTAAAGACATCTTCTCTTGATATAGAAGAAAGATGGCTGTCCGGGGCAGGGGGGATGATCTTCTGAGGAGGCTGCGTCTGAACAGAAAGGCTGGATCAGGAACGACCGCAGCGTGCTGCTGTAATTTCTGCTGCCCCCTCGTTTGTACTGGTGTCTGGGAGGGAATAGCAGTAAGAAGCGGAACAGAAAGGACTGACGTTTGTGGCTGACTGGACATTCTACGTATATCTGCTCATTCTGCTTGTTACACTCGCAGCCGCTGTGTATCAAGTACTGAAGGGACGTCACATGGTGCCGTCCGTGATCCTCATCATCGTTGTACTTACAGCCCCGCTGTCTGTCGTGATGCTCTGGATGGATAAGCCGTACGAAGCTGGCTTCATCCTTTTTATGATGAATGGCATAGAGAATTTCGATCTTCTTTCTCTCTACGTCGGATTTATACATATTTTTCTATTTGTCTGGTGGATTGGTATTCTCTGGAGAAAATAGCCCGCTGTCCCGCTGCTCAAGGGAACGCCTTCCGTATGTGGACAGCAGATGCTCTGCGCCTGGACGGTGCGGAGTTCTTTTCGTTGCAGTAACCTCGTGTACCACTGTAAACAGACGTAAAGAAACGAAATCCGCCGGTTGAAAGAGGTCATCTACATAAATGACCGAATTTGCTGAAAAATAAGATTGGAAAAATATTTCGTGTATCGATATATTGAATAAACTGTGCTGGAAAGGGGGGCGGACCATGGATATCTTTAAAAAGTTAAAACCATTTTACTGGCCGTTCAAACGTTATTTTATCGGTTCCATCTTTCTGCTTCTTGCCGTTACTGCTTTTACGGTCGTGTACCCGATTGTGCTGCAGATTACGATCGACAATATCATTCTCGGTGGCAATTATGACTGGATTCCTTATGCAGCAGCTGGATTTTTTCTGATTACTCTCCTGAAATCTGTGGCCGTCTACTACCATCAGTACTTGGGAGATTTGTTCGGCATCCGGGCTGTTTATGAAGTGCGGAATGAACTGTATAAAAAACTGCAGTATCTGCCTTTTCGTTACTATGATAATGCAAGAACGGGAGATTTAATGTCGCGTCTTACGGCCGATGTAGAGGGGTTCCGCTTCTTTCTCTCCTTCGGCTTTGCTCAGCTGATCAACATGGTTATGCTCGTGATGTTCAGCATGGGCATCATGATTTATTACAGCCCGCAGCTCGCCATTGTGACCCTTGCTGCGATGCCGTTTCTGCTCGTCACCGTGTACCGCTTTGACAAAAAGGTGCACCCCGCTTTTACTGGAATCCGCCGCTCGTTTGCAGGACTGACGACGAAAGTGCAGGAGAACATCAGCGGAATGCCGACCGTCAAATCCCTTTCGCGCGAGAATTTTGAGATGGGCAGGTTTGAAGACAAAAACGCGGACTATAAAGACAAGTACATTGAAACATCCAATATCTGGTCCAGGTATTTTCCACTGATGGAGATGATCGGTCATTTCTGCGTGGTGATCCTGCTCGGCTACGGGGGTTTTCTCGTCATCTCCGGCGACATTCAACCCGGCGTCCTGGCAGCCTTTTTCAGCCTGATCTGGTTTATCATCAACCCATTGATGAACCTCGGTTTTATCGTCAATACGTTCTCCCAGGCTAAAGCTTCCGGGACAAGACTGCTGGAAGTACTCGAAGAACCGGAGGACATCGAAGATCTGCCGGAAGCCCTGCACCGGGAGAGACTCGATGGAAAAGTTGAATTCGATCACGTCCTGCACCACTATGATACCGAAGAGGAAGCGGCGCTGGTGGATGTCTCGTTTACAGCACGCCCCGGGGAGACGATTGGTTTGATCGGCGCAACTGGTTCCGGTAAAACATCGATCACGCAGCTTATCACGCGTTTTTATGAACCGGACAGCGGAAGCGTCCGCATCGATGACAGACCCGTCCACGATTACACGCTGCGGACACTCCGCAGCAATACGGGTGTGGTGCTTCAGGATTCTTTTTTATTCTCTTCCAGCGTAAAGGATAACATTGCCTACGGCCGGCCGGACGCGGATATGGACCGCATTATGGATGCTGCGGCCAGAGCCGATGCGCACGCGTTTATTATGCAGCTGCCGGATGGATATGACACGGTGCTTGGTGAACGAGGGGGAGGACTTTCCGGAGGACAGAAGCAGCGGATTGCCATTGCCCGAGCGATCTGCGTGGATCCGGCTGTCCTTATTCTCGACGATGCGACCAGTGCGGTGGATATGGAGACGGAAGCAAAAATCCAGGCCGCTTTCCGGGAGGTCATGCAGGGTCGTACGACCTTCATCATTGCCCACCGGATCTCCTCTTTGATGCACGCCGATCAGATTCTTGTGCTTGATAACGGCAGAATCGTGGAGCGCGGTACTCATGAGGAACTGATGAATCTTCACGGCCATTACCGCCGGATTTATGATCTCCAATATCAGGACCAGCATCAATTTATGCAGGAATCGCATCAGGAGGTGAGATAATGGGTGCAGCTCGTAAAGAAGATCCGACGCTCCGGAGATTTCACTACTCCAATGACGAGATCATCGAAAAGCCGTTCAACTGGTCGCAGATGCTCCGGTTGTTCCGGTATATGCGCCCGTATGCGTTCACGCTGCTTCCGGCAGCGGTGATCGGCATGCTCCTGTCAACGGCAGTCAGACTGGCAGCACCGGTTCTCATCGGCAGTTATGCTCTCGACAGAATCATTGAGGGAGGGTCGCTGGACTTTCTTTCCTTCGTCGTCCTCCTGCTGATCGGGATGTATGTCATGTCCTGGGTCGGCAACGTGATGCGGATCCGATTTATGAACAAGCTGGGACAGCTGATCATTTTCGATCTGAGAACAGCGCTCTTCAATCATATCCAGAAGCTCTCCCATCGTTTCTTTGATCAGCGGTCGGCAGGCTCGATTCTCGTCAGGATCACCAATGATGTGAACAGCCTGCAGGACCTCTTCACCAACGGGGTTATCAATCTGTTGATGGATATTCTGATGCTCGCTGGTATTATCGTCATTCTCTTTATCATCAGTCCGGAACTGACGCTCGCGATTATGATTGTGCTGCCGCTCATGTTTTTCATTTCTACAAGGCTGCGCCGCAGTATCCGCCGGTCATGGCAGGACGTCCGCCAGAAACAGTCGACGCTCAATTCCCATCTGAATGAGAGTATCCAGGGCATCCGCGTCACGCAGTCCTACACGCAGGAAAAACCGAATATCGGCTTTTTTCATCAATTGAACGGGCGTAACTACGAATCGTGGCGTCATGCCACCCAGCGCAGTGCGATGTTCCGGCCGCTCGTGGAGATGAGCGGGGCAGTTGGTACAGCTATTCTGCTCTGGTTCGGGGTTGTATTGTATCAGGGCGGCAGCATCTCAGTTGGAGACTTCTTTACGTTCTCCTTATTCCTAGGGATGTTCTGGGAGCCGATCTCCCGGCTCGGCCAGGTGTACAATCAACTGCTCGTCGGGATGGCGTCTTCTGAACGAATCTTTGAATTCTTGGACGAAAAGCCTTCCGTGCCGGAAAAAGAAGGGGCGGAACCAATCGGCGAGATGAAAGGTCACATTGAGCTTGACGAAGTGGATTTTGCATACGAGACGGGAAGAAAGGCGCTTGATCAAGTGACGATGACAATTCCTGCGGGCAGTACTGCAGCGCTCGTCGGTCATACCGGAAGCGGGAAATCGACGATCGTTAATTTGATCACCCGCTTTTATGATCCGACGGCAGGCCGGGTTCTGATCGATGGAGAGGACCTTCGGGATGTCACGCTCCAGAGTCTCCGGAGTCAGGTCAGTATTGTTCTTCAGGATACGTTCATTTTCTCCGGTACCATCATGGATAATATCCGTTTCGGGAATCCAGAAGCAGATGATGATGCATGCCGGCGTGCGGCTGTCACAGTCGGAGCTGACAGCTTCATCTCCAGGTTGCAGCATGGATATGAAACGGAAGTAGAAGAGAGGGGCAATATCCTCTCTACTGGAGAAAGACAGCTGATTTCCTTTGCAAGAGCGCTTCTCGCCGATCCGAAAATATTAATTCTGGATGAAGCTACGGCTTCGATTGACACGGAGACAGAGCAGGTGATCCAGCGTGCGCTGGAGCGGCTTCTGGAGGGAAGGACCGCAATTATGATTGCTCATCGTCTCTCCACCATCCGCGATGCGGATACCATTTTCGTGATGGAAAACGGCCGCGTGCTGGAGCAGGGGAACCACCGGGAACTGCTCGACCAGCGAGGAGAGTATTATGAGCTCGTCCGCTCCCAGTTTGACGCCGTACAGACCGGATAGTGCGGATCAGGAGATGCGGATCGTTTTCCTGATTCGTTCGGCATCATGAAATGCTGCTGTCAGGCCGCGTTCGTACGCGTCGGATTTCAGGACTTTCCGCCAGATGAGCTCGGTCGTAAACGGGTGATGAAAAGGAGTCGGATCCAGTTCGAAGCTGTCCGCAGACGTCCAGCTCCCGGTAATGTCCCTGTTTTCGGCAAACGCGTGGTCGGTGCTGTCCGTCAGTCCGTGGGAGCTGTTTTTATACGTACTCCCATGCGGGTGCATAAAAAAGAACAGGGAGAGGCTGTCGGTGAACTGCATTACGAGCAGATCCCTTGCTGCCTGCTCCGGTGCCTCCGGATACAGCCGCTGTCTCCGGAGGCGTTCTTTTTCCTGAAAGCCGCTCTCCGCTTCAGAATCGCTTCCGGTTAACGACGTGTAGTGAAGACTGTTCAAGTAGGCTGCATAGGCTGACGTCCGTTCTACCTCATCAATCCCATAGCTGTAATGAATCATCTTTGGGACCACGGGATAGTGTAAGAACGATTCCGGTGCATCCGCCCGGTCATTCCAGCGCGGGGCTGCATCCGGTTCCCTCCATGCTCGGTCGTGCAGCCTGCATGCCTGAACGGCTTCTGGGGAGAGAGGGTCGGATTCGGCAAGCCAGTGGTGCGCAAGATCCCCGGATATCTCTGCATGATGTTCCTGTTCGGTCATATAGAATGCATCGTTTCTTTCAAATATAATCATCGTTGATCCTCCTGTATGTTTATCCATTCGATCCTTCTTTCTCTCGTACCCCGAGCGCAGATGATTCAATCCAGCCCCGTCCGATATGATATACTGGAAGCAGTAAAGTGAATGAGGTGATGACGTGTCTGTCACAATGAAAGAGCTGGTAACGGAAGATGAAATTATACAGGCGTATCCGCTTATGAAGCAGCTCCGCACCCACTTGTCTGAAGAAACGTACCTGGAACTCGTTCTGGAGGCACAGCCGAAGGAGGGGTACCGGCTCACCGCTCTTTATGATGACGGCGTTATGACAGCTGTTGTCGGTTTTCAGCCGATGGTGACGCTGTATTATGGACGTTTTGTCTGGGTCAGTGATCTCGTCACTGCCGAAGACAGGCGTTCTGCCGGCTACGGGAAGAAGCTGCTGCAGAGCGTGGAAGCCTGGGCGCTGAATAATGGATATGACAGCATCGCTCTGTCTTCCGGACTGCAGCGCTCCGAAGCTCATCGGTTTTATGAGGAGAAAATGGAGTACAGCAAAGTCAGCTATGTGTTTCGGAAACAACTGCCTTAAGGAGGGATCTGCAGTGAAAATCCTCCCGAAAGCATACGTGTATGTCACCCGAACGAAAAACGCACGGAAAGAGTGCCTCGTCTTCCGGCATCCTCTTCCTAAAGGTGGTATTCAAATACCAAAAGGCACGATTGAAGAAGGGGAGTCACCGGACGAAGCCGCCGTGCGTGAAATGATGGAAGAAACCGGCCTGAGCCCTACGTCTCCCCGGTTTTTGGCAGAGGATGAATGGGAACATCCGAATGGCGAGCGCCACCACCGCTATTTTTTTGAGATGCCTGCTGAGCAGGCTCCGCAGGCGTGGGTGCATGAACCTACGGGCGGTGGAGCAGAAGAAGGCCTGGAGTTTTCCTACTACTGGATTTCTCCCGGAGAAGAAGACTGCCTCGTGGAAGGATTTGCAGATTATCTTCCGCTCGTCTGGGAGGAGGAAAGATGAAGAACTTCTGGGTGATCGCCGGGGCAGCTCTATTTGCCGTCGCTCTATTCAATGTGATCTTCTTCGCCATCGGCTGGCTGATGCTGCGAATGTAGAAGGCACAAAAAAAGACGGAGACAAAAACTTCTCTGGCAAGTAATAACGCTTTCGATGATCCGGTATAGATCGTCGAGAGCGTTTTAGTTGTAAAGAACCATCATGAAATGTACTCCTGGCAGTGCGCTCTTTCACGTTCACGGCGAGGAGGGAAGTCCCTGTTTCACGAGGATATCCTTTTTTAAGTAATGAGAAAGGATGCGTGTTTATCGATGGAGACGGCAGCGCACGCTGCGCGGGAAAAGCAGGAGCCGCTGTGCCTGCGACGGTCAGCTGAAGCCTTGCCCGCGGCAGGCGATTGTCATTGGAAGGACCAACCCCCTTTCATACAGAAAGCCCTCACCAATCAAGGCTGAGGGCTTCTTACTTTTCTCGTTTTGTCCCAGCTCAGTCAGGCATTCTGGCTGCGCCGTTCTTCTTTTTGTTTTGCTTCAAATCGCTGCTTCATCGCATGAACAGCTGTTTCATCGGGAGTAACAAACAGCGTGGTCTGCTGGTCGTAGGTGACAAATCCCGGTTTCGCTCCATTCGGTTTACGCACATGCCGGATTTTTGTGTAGTCCACCGGCACGTTGCCGGACTGCCGGCTTCTGCTGAAATAAGCGGCAAGAAGTGCTGCCTCCTGCACGGTGGTTTCATCGGGCTCGGTGCTTCTGATGATGACATGGGAACCCGGAATATCTTTCGTGTGGAACCACCAGTCATCCTGTCTGGCGAGGCGCATCGTGACATATTCGTTTTGTTTGTTGTTTTTTCCGACGTACATATCGATGCCGCTCGTGGACAGATAGCGGTCCGGGGCCGGTTTATCCACTTTTTTCTTCTTTTTACCGGCAGGTTTCTTCTTCAGGTACCCTTCCTGCCGCAGCTCTTCCCGGATGTCTTCAATGTCTTCCGTGTCGGCAATTTCCATCTGCTGGATAAGCCGCTCCAAGTACTCCATTTCCCGCCGGGCGGAAGCAATTTCTTTTTCCACATGCGCCACAGAGTTCTTCAGTTTATGGTAGCGCCGGAAATACTGCTGGGCATTATCAGAAGGGCTCAGCCTCGGGTTCAATGGAATGCTCAGCTCCTGCTGATTTTCATCGTAGTAGTCCGTAACAGTCACTTCTTTATCTCCGGTCCGGCAGAGATGCATGTGCGCTGTCAGCAGCTCTCCGTACTTCTGCTGTTCTGCTGCACGCGCAGCATCTTGAAGGGTCTGTTCGAGCTTTTTAATTTTCTTCTTATTCTTGTCGTATTCATTCCGCAGGAGCCGCTCGAGGTCGTAAGCCTGCTGCTTGACTCTGTCCCGTTCTGCTTTATTCGTGAAAAACCCGTCGAGCATGGCATGCACGGAGTCATAGCGGATCGTTTCCCCGTCGGCATGAGTCAGTGGCACGACCGAGAACAAATCTCTTTTTCCACGAATGATCTGCGGCTCGAAACGTCCTTCTCTGACCGGATCGATCACCTCCTGAAAAGCAGCTGGAAGTGACGTTTTGTCAGGCAGCCCCGCCCTGAAAAGGATCTCCTGAATCAGCTGGGGAGAAAGACCACTGAAGGTGTTCAGCAGCTGTTTATCGAGCTTTCCTTCGTTCCAGTTCACATAGTGGATGATCTCCTCGGAAGCAGTTTCCAGAGGGTTACGTTTATCCATGTGCGGCGGGGCGGTATACGGCTGCCCGGGGAGCACCGTCCGGTACTGGGACAGGGACGGCGGAATATGCTTGATACTCTCAAGGATGGTATTGGTGGATGTGTCCAGAAAAATCAGGTTGCTGTGCCGGCCCATCAGCTCGAGAACCAGCTTTTTATAGGAGACGTCCCCGAGCTCATTGCGTCCTTTGAATGAAAACGTAATGACCCGCTCCAGTCCCTCCTGTTCGACGTTCTCCAGCACGGCTCCTTCGAGGTGCTTTCGGAGGACCATGCAGAAGAGCGGAGGCTCCGATGGGTTCTGAAACTTCACATTCGTGATATGAAATCGGGAGAAGTTCGGATTGACCGACAGAAAAAGAGGATAGTTTTTTCCTGCCGCCCGGATCGTCATCACAATATCTGTTGGATAAGGCTGGTGTATCTTTGCCACCCGCCCCGTTTCCAGTTTTGTTTGAATATCTGTTGTCACGGCTCTCGTGACTGTACCGTCAAAAGCCATACTGCATTCCTCCTCTGCACGTATTATAACAGAATCGGCTCTGCTGGAATACGAGCAGCATGCAGGTGGTTGTGAGCGGATGCTCAGGCAGATTCATCCGCAGTACTTGTAGGAAATGATGAAATTGTTTAGAATGGGAAAGTGGATGTGATAGCTATGATCAGAAGTATGACAGGATTCGGGCGGGCGGAAGAGACAATCGATGCCGGAAGAGTCTCAATCGAAATTAAAGCAGTTAATCATCGATTCTGCGAAACCTCCGTTCGGCTGCCGAGGAAGTGGCAGCACATGGAGAAAGACTTTCATGAGGTGCTGCGTACATATGCAGAACGCGGGAAGCTCGAGGCGGCGGTCTATCTTCATGAAGATACAGCAGCGCAGAGACAGCTCCACATAGACTGGCAGCTTCTGGAGCAGTACCGCAGCGCGTTCGAACAGCTGAAAGAATACACAGGCAGTACCGAAACGTTTCCAGCAGCGGCCCTTCTTCAGGATGATGCTCTTGTCGGCGTAGAAGATCATGCTGCACCGGCAGAAGAGAAAGAAGCGGGACGTTTATTTCAGCAGGCAGTGCTTGAGTGCACGCAGATGAAACAGGCTGAAGGAAAGAAGCTGTATGATGCTATGCATGAGCTCCTGGCAGAACTGGAGACAGCTTGTCAGAAAATCACGATCCACATTCCGGAACTGCGCCGGAATGTTGAGTCCAGGCTCCGTCAGCGTGTAGAGGAATTTTTGTCAGGCTCCGAGATCCGCGAAGACAGAATCATGACAGAAGTTGCTGTATACGCAGAAAAAAGCGATATTCAGGAAGAATTGACACGGATGGAGAGTCATATCGAGCAGTTCCGGGAGTCGCTGGACCGATCGGGAGCGGTCGGCCGCAGGCTTGACTTTCTGATTCAGGAAATGAACAGAGAGATCAATACAATTGGTTCGAAAACCGGAGCTGCCGGCATGAGTCCACTCGTCGTGGATATGAAGGAATATCTTGAAAAGATGCGCGAACAGGCACAAAATATCGAGTAGGAAATGAGGAGATGCAGTTTTGGATATTAAACTGATTAATATTGGTTTCGGTAACATTGTATCCGCCAACAGAATTATTTCGATTGTGAGTCCCGAATCAGCGCCGATCAAACGGATTATCTCCGATGCGAGGGATCGAAACATGCTTGTCGATGCCACCTACGGCCGCCGCACGCGGGCAGTGATTATCGCCGACAGTGATCACGTCATTCTTTCTGCCGTGCAGCCGGAAACAGTTGCGCAGCGGGTTATTACAAGCAAAGAAGACGCAACGGAGGAATAATTGGAACAGCCCGTGACGAGCGGGCTGTTTTCATGCTATACTGATGTGTACTATTCATTGGAGTGGAGGAGACGAATGAAGCGAGAAAAAGGACTGCTGATTGTGCTTTCCGGTCCATCCGGAGTAGGAAAAGGTACGGTCTGCGGCGCACTGCGCGAACATGACACAGATATCAAGTATTCTGTATCTGCCACCACGAGGTCTCCACGCGAAGGGGAGCAGGATGGTGTCAGCTACTTCTTTAAGTCCAAGGACGAATTCGAGCGGATGATCCGGGACGGCGAAATGCTGGAATACGCCCGGTATGTATCCAATTACTACGGCACCCCGCGTGCCTATGTAGAAGAAATGATTGATAAAGGGCATGATGTCATCCTGGAGATCGAGGTCCAGGGAGCACTGCAGGTGAAGGAAACGTTCCCGGAAGGGGTGTTCATCTTTCTGATGCCGCCGAGCCTGAAAGAGCTGAGAAGCAGAATCGAAGGCCGGGGAACAGAGACCGATGAGCTGATCGACAGCCGGATGACGGTTGCGGAAGAAGAGATAGACCTGATGGACAAGTACGATTACGTAGTGGAAAATGACGAAGTACAGGCTGCCGTTGAACGGATTAAATCTATCGTCACTGCAGAAAACTGCCGTAAAGACCGCTTGATTCATTTATACAAACAACTGATGGAAGGATGATGATCAATGCTTCAGCCATCGATCGATTCGCTGCAGACAAAAATTAATTCCAAGTACACGCTGGTGACCGTTTCTGCCCAGCGCGCACGTCAGCTCCGCGAACATCCGGAGAAATTCAATCACCCGGAAGGTGCACAGTCCGTCAATTTCGTCGGAATGGCGCTGGAAGAAATTGAAGCAGAACAGCTCCACTATACGTTGAACGAAGACGATGTCCACGAAACGATCTGATACCCTCAGATCGTTTCTTTTTTTCGACAGGACCGGCTGTGTCCATACGTCAAGTTGTCTCTCCGCTGTTCAGGAAGAACGGAAAATTGGTTCGAATCATCTGCATGAGACATCGTTTCGACAGAAAGTTCCGCACACCTCAGGGCTTTTCCCGATTCCAAGGTCTGTCTCTCCTCAAAAATGAAACGATCTGAAAGAGAAGGCGGAGGACGAGACAAGCGGATGCACCGACACGGATGAGGCATGCTTCTCTGCGCATAAAGGCGGTCGTGCCGATACGCGCGCAGAACAAAAAAGCGACCGGCAGTCTTAATCAGATGAACCGGTTCTCTTATCAGAAGCACGGCCCCGTGGTAGAATAAGAACATATGTAGCCCCGCAGAAGTGCTTTGATGGAAATGCCGCGGGAGATCAGGAGGAATAGCATGAGCACAAAGAATATACTGCTGGCTGTCAGCGGAGGTATTGCGGTATTTAAGGCAGCTGCACTCACGTCCAAAATGGTGCAGGCGGGGTTCTCTGTTAAAGTGATGATGACCGGAGGCGCCCAGGAATTTGTAACGCCGCGCACCTTCCAGGCGTTGTCCCGGGAGCACGTCTATACCGATACTTTCGATGAGCCGGATCCGCATGGTATTGCCCATATCGACATTGCCGACTGGGCGGACGTGGTCCTGATTGCCCCGGCAACAGCTGACGTAATTGGGAAGCTCGCCAACGGAATCGCTGATGATATGGTTACAACGACACTGCTGGCTGCTACCTGTCCCGTTTTGGCGGCACCGGCGATGAACGTACATATGTACAGTCACCCTGCCGTCCAGAGAAACATGAAACAGTTGACGGAGGACGGTTATCAGTTTATCGAACCGGATGAAGGTTATCTGGCCTGTGGATATACTGGAAAAGGACGAATGGCCGAACCTGAAGACCTGCTGGCCATGGTGCAGCATCATTTTATTTATCGAAGCCATCCCGCCTGGCACGGGAAAAAAGTGCTCGTAACCGCGGGACCGACGCAGGAAGAGATCGACCCTGTGCGCTTCCTCTCCAACCGCTCTTCCGGCAAGATGGGATTTGCCCTCGCTGAAGAAGCAGCTGCACGGGGAGCCGATGTGACGCTGGTGAGCGGGCCTTCTTCACTTCCGGATCCGCACGGCGTACGGCGTGTCAACGTGGAGAGTGCTGCAGACATGTATGATGCCGTAACCTCGCGCTTCGATGAGCAGGATCTCGTGATCAAAGCAGCAGCTGTTTCCGATTACACTCCGACGACGCCGACGAAACAAAAAGAGAAAAAGCAGGATGAGGGAACGACCATTAACATGAAAAGAACGAAGGATATTCTGCTCGAGCTTGGGAACAGAAAAAAAGGACAGGTGCTTGTCGGCTTTGCGGCAGAAACGGAAGATCTCGAAGAATATGCGAAAGCGAAGCTGGAAAAGAAAAACCTGGATCTTATCTGCGCCAACGACGTCAGCGGCCGATCGTCCGGATTTCAATCCGACAACAATACGCTCTCGCTTTTCTTCAAGGATGGCAGCAGTCAGGAACTGGAATTAATGAGCAAGAAAGAGGCAGCAGCGGCAGTTCTGGATGCGGCCGGCAGGAAATGGAGCGGACCTCATGATCGCTGAAGTGGTCGTTGACGTGCCGAGCCAGGCCGTTGATAAAGTGTTCGACTATCAAGTGCCGCCGCCGTTCCGCCATACGATGGCACCGGGATGCCGAGTCCACGTCCCGTTTGCAGGCCGGCCCGTACAGGGTTTTGTCATGAAACTGAAAGAAACATCGGATGTACCCGGCTCGAAGCTGAAGCCGCTGTCGGAACAGCTGGATTTAACACCGCCGCTGACCCCGGAACTGCTGGATTTGTCCTACAAACTGAAGGCGTCCACCGTTTCTCTTCACGTGGCTGTGCTCAAAGCCATGCTCCCGCAGGCGATGCGGGCCAAATACGACAAACGTATTTATACTGCCGGTCATGCCGGCGACCTGCCCGAAGAGCTGCTGGCACTTCTCGATGAAGAGGGCGGCATTGCTTCCTGGGATGCATGGAAAAAGGAAACGGATGAAGAATCGCTCAGTCTGGTCACTGCTGCACTGCGTCGGGGAGATCTGCTCGTAGACCCGGTAGTGACAACCCGGAAAGCGGAAAAGACGCAGTTGGTGTACCGGATCTCCGACACAGCTATGGCAGAAGAGTGGGCGGAATCGCGGCAGAAAAAGGCCCCGAAACAGGCAGCTGTGCTGCGCCTGCTTGCTTCGGGCGAACTTCTGACGGCTGCAGATATGAAACATATCTGTACAAAAGCCGTCCTCGACACCCTGACAGAACAGGGACTGCTGATCAAAGAACAGACCATCGTCCGGAGAGATCCCTACGCGGGCAGAATGATTGAAAAAAGCTATGCCCTGCCGCTTCTTGATGAACAGCGTTCCGCTATGGAACAGATCACGGCTGCCTGTGAACAAAGGGAACACCGGACCTTTCTTTTAAGAGGGGTGACTGGAAGCGGAAAAACAGAAGTATACATGCAGGCGATCGAAAAGGTGCTCGCCCAGGGGAAGGAAGCCGTGGTCCTCGTGCCGGAAATCTCGCTCACCCCTCAGATGGTTCACCGCTTTAAAGGACGCTTCGGTTCCCGGACGGCTGTGCTGCACAGCGCTCTATCCAAAGGGGAGAAATATGACGAATGGAAACGTATCCGGGATGGAGACGTAGACATTGTCGTAGGAGCGAGATCCGCTGTGTTCGCGCCGTTTACGAACGTTGGTATTATCATCATCGACGAAGAGCATGAAGCGAGCTATAAGCAGGAGGAATCACCGCGCTATCATGCCAGGGATGCAGCAATCGAACGAGCTGCTTCGTTCTCCTGTCCCGTGGTCCTCGGCAGTGCAACACCGTCACTGGAAAGCAGTGCCCGGGCCTCGAAAGGCCTCTACCACATGCTGACGATGGAAAATCGGATAAACGATGAAAAGCTGCCGGAAGTGACTCTGGTGGACATGCGCTCCGAGCTGAAAAACGGGAACCGGTCTATGTTCTCCGACAGGCTCACAGAGCAGATCAGAGCCCGGATGGAAAAAAATGAGCAAATCGTGCTGCTGCTCAATAAACGCGGCTACGCCTCCTTCATGATGTGCAGGGACTGCGGGTTTGTGCCGGAATGTCCCCACTGTGACATCTCGCTCACCTATCACCGCGCCCACCAGAACCTCCAGTGTCATTACTGTGGTTATAAAGAAACCGCACCGACCTCCTGTCCTGAATGCGAGAGTGCCCACATCCGTTTTTTCGGTACCGGGACACAAAAAGTGGAAGAAGAGCTGAAGAAGGTGATTGAAGGGATCCGCATCATCCGTATGGATGTCGACACAACGCAGCGCAAAGGCGCGCATGAGAAGCTGCTGGATGCTTTCGGCCGCGGCGAAGCCGATGTGCTTCTCGGTACCCAGATGATCGCGAAGGGACTGGACTTCCCAAACATCACTCTGGTCGGAGTACTTGCCGCCGATGCGATGCTGCACCTCCCGGACTTCCGGGCATCGGAGAGGACGTTTCAACTGCTGACGCAGGTAGCAGGCAGAGCCGGCAGGCACGAGAAAACCGGGGAAGTACTCGTACAGACGTACACTCCGGATCATTATAGTATTCTGGATATGCAGCAGCATGATTATCTCAGCTTTTATGAAAAAGAAATGCGGATGCGCCGGATGGGAGGGCACCCTCCTTTTTATTTTCTGGTTCTCCTCCAGGTGCAGCATGAAGATCTGCAGCTGGTAGTGGAAAAGGCCGGTCAGATGGCCTCCTATCTCCGCCGGGAGCTGCATCAGGACACGGTGGTGTATGGTCCGAATGCGTGCGCTGTTCCCCGTATCAAAGATAGATATCGCTATCAAGTCATGATAAAATACAAAGTTGAACCACATCTTGAACGGGTACTGCACGACCTGCGTGCAGCGTTTCAGCCGGATTTGCAGCGTACGGGACTGCAGCTGACAATTGATACAAATCCTTACATGATGATGTAGACAGAAGGGGGATCCAGGATGAACATAGTGTTTATGGGGACACCGGATTTTGCTGTGCCGGTATTGGATAAGATTATAGAAAAAGGATGGACCGTTTCGCTCGTCGTCACCCAGCCGGACCGGCCGAAAGGACGGAAGAAGCTGATGACGCCGCCGCCGGTAAAAGAGGCGGCAGAAAAATATGGACTGCCGGTTTTTCAGCCGGAGAAGATCAAAGACGACTACGCTCCGGTCAAAGAAGCGGCACCGGACCTGATCGTTACCGCTGCATTTGGTCAGCTTCTGCCGGAAGCTGTTCTGGAAATCCCGCCTAAAGGAGCTGTCAATGTGCACGCTTCCCTGCTGCCAAAATACAGGGGCGGCGCTCCAATTCATGAAGCGGTGATTCAGGGGGAGAAAGAAACCGGTGTGACCATAATGTACATGGTCAAAAAACTGGATGCAGGCGACATGCTGGCCAAAGCGGTTGTGCCGATTGACCCGTCCGACACGACAGGCTCCATGCATGAAAAACTGAGCCGCGCCGGCGCGGAGCTGCTTGCGGACGTTCTTCCTGAAGTGGAGGCCGATCTGATTGAACCGGAAGCACAGGACGAGACGATGGCCACTTATGCACCGAACATTACAGCAGAACGAGAGAAGATAGACTGGTCCCAGCCGGCTGAAGTTGTATTCAACCAGATCCGTGGGCTGTATCCGTGGCCGGTGGCGTACACGGAGGAAGATGGACGCCGGATCAAGATCCACCAGGCCGAAGTGAGCCCGGAGACGACGGAGCGGGAGCCGGGAACGGTCGCGAAAGCGGCGCCGGAAGAGCTGCTGATCGCCTGCGGAAACGGCACGTGCCTGCAGCTGATCAGTCTCCAGCCGGCAGGGAAGAAGCAGATGGATGCTGCCGCGTTTCTGCAGAGCACCGGATGGCAGACAGGAACCAGGTTAGGAGACGATGATGACAGACGTACGTGAAGCAGCTCTGGATGCACTGATCAAAATTGAAAAAAACCAGGCTTACAGCAACCTGCTTCTGGATCAGGTGATGAAGAACAAAAACATCCCTGCCAGGGACAAAGGACTCTTAACCCAGCTCGTATACGGGACGCTGCAGCACAGGCGGAGGCTGGATCATGAAATTGCTGCGTTAAGCAAGAAGCCGCTCGACAAACTGGACGACTGGGTTGTCGTGCTGCTGCGCATGAGCATGTTCCAACTGTTGTTCCTGGACCGGGTGCCCGATCATGCGGCAGTGGACGAGGCGGTAACCATCGCTAAGAAGCGTAGTCATAAAGGAACGTCAGGCTTTGTGAACGGGCTCCTCCGTGCTTTTCTGCGTGGAGGAGAAACCGGTGTGCCCCAGAACGTCGATCCAGTTACCAGGATCGGCATCGAGCATTCCCACCCAGACTGGATGATCCGGCGCTGGATGCATCAGTACGGGGAGAAGACAGCGGAAGCTGTTGCAGCCGGCAATAATACTCCGCCTCATACGGCAGTCCGCACACAGTTGACCAGGATAACACGGGGAGAGCTGCAGGAGCGGCTCTCGCAAGAAGGGGTGGAGAGCACCCCGAGCCCGCTGCTGCCGGATGCCCTGCGTATTCAGCGGGGGAGCGCCGCCGGAACGAAAGCGTTTGAAGAGGGGCTCTTCAGCATACAGGACGAGGGATCGATGCTGATCGGGCGGCTCCTATCTCCGCATCCGGGCGAACGCATCCTGGATGCCTGTGCCGCGCCGGGCGGCAAAACCGTTCATATTGCATCCCTTGCACCGGAAGCTTCGATTACAGCACTGGATCTGCATCCGCATAAAACGTCCTTAATTGCAGAACAGGCTCAACGGCTCGGTCTGCCTCACATTCGCGTACAGACGGGGGATGCCAGAAAGGAACAGTGGGAGGAGCCGTTTGACCGCATCCTTGTCGATGCTCCTTGTTCCGGACTAGGTGTGCTGCAGCGGAAGCCGGATATGAAATGGACCAAGCAGGAAGAAGATATTGACCGGCTGCAGAAAATACAAGCGGATATCCTCGATCACGTATGGACGCAGCTTGCACCGGGCGGGACACTCCTCTACAGCACGTGTACGATTGAAGCAGAGGAGAATGAGCGACAGATTCTTGCTTTCGTCGAACGGCATGAGGATGCATCCGCCGGCGCTCTGCCAATGGAAGAAATCCCTGCCGCTGTTCACGCCGACGTGCAGGACGGCTGGATGCTGCAGCTGATTCCAGGCCGGTACGACACGGATGGCTTTTTTGCTGCAGCTGTTCAGAAATCTCGATAGAAAAGAGGGGAAGCGATTGCTCTATGCCGGGACTGATAAAGGGAAAGTCAGAAAGCTCAACGAAGATAGTTACGTCACTGCCTCGCACCAAAATCTCCTTCTTGCTGCAGTAGCCGACGGTATGGGAGGCCATAAAGCAGGGGATGTCGCAAGCGGGATTGTCTGCCGGGTCATCAGAGATAAATTTGAGAAGGAACCCGGCCCCCTCGATGCCTCCTGGCTGGAGTCCGCCGTAGCAGACGCCAACCGGGAAGTGTTCAGCTATCAGGAGAAGTACCCGGAGTATCACGGGATGGGAACCACTGTGACGGCCGTTCTCTGCCAAGGACGAGAAGTTCTGTTTGCCAACGTGGGCGATTCCAGACTCTATCATCTTCATCAACATGGAATCACCCAGGTGAGCTCCGATGATTCGTTCGTAGCCGAGCTCGTGCGTCAGGGAGAATTGACAGCGGAGGAGGCCGAGCGCCATCCGAAAAAGAATCTGCTCTTAAAGGCTGTCGGAACCGATACAGATCTGGAGGTATCGACAGGCAGTCTGCTTCTGCGCGAAGGGGATAAGCTCCTCTTGTGTTCGGATGGACTGACGGATAAACTATCTGAAGATGATATCGATACGATCGTGAGAAATCATGACCCGGATGAGGCTCCCGGGCAGTGTATCAATCTTGCTAACGAACGGGGCGGCGAAGATAATATCACCCTTGTTCTCGTCCAGCCCTTTGAGAGCGGCCGGATATGATGCAGGGCCGGCGAATAAACGAACGCTATGAATTGATCCGGCCGCTCGGAGGCGGGGGGATGGCCGACGTCTACCTGGCGCAGGACCTGATCCTGGATCGTTATACAGCGTTGAAAATGCTGAAGGAACAGTTTGCCGAAGATGATGAGTTCATCCGCCGCTTCCACCGGGAGGCAGAATCCTCTGCAAGCCTTTCTCACGAGCATATTGTCCCTATTTATGACGTAGGAGAAGACGGGTCCACCTATTACATGGTGATGGAGTATGTGGAAGGACAGACGTTGAAGGAGTACATTCGAAGTGCAGGTCCTCTGACACCGGAGGAGACTGTGCGGATTCTCAGTCAAATGACCGCCGCTCTTGATCATGCCCACCGGCACCGGATCATTCACCGGGACGTCAAGCCGCAGAACATTTTAATCGGCCTGGACGGGACGGCTAAAGTTGCAGACTTCGGTATTGCCAGAGCCATCAGTGAGGCCACCATTACCCATACCAACTCGATTCTCGGATCTGTTCACTACCTTTCGCCTGAACAGGCGAGAGGAGGAAGAATTACATACAGGTCTGATCTATACTCGCTTGGGGTGATCGCGTTCGAAATGCTGCAGGGGGAAGTGCCTTTCCAGGGAGATACGGCAGTTTCTGTAGCACTCAAGCACCTGCAGGAAACGCTGCCGCCGCTGGAACGGTCAGACATTCCCCAGCCTTTGAACAATGTGATCACGAAACTGACCGCAAAAAATCCGGATGATCGTTATGCTTCTGCCTCCGCACTGCTCGCTGATCTCGATACGGTACTCGATCCTTCACGTGCCGGGGAAGCGCCGCTGGATCTTCAGGAAGATCTTGAAGCGACGAAAGCAGTCCCTGCCGCAGATCTGCAGCAGGGAGCAGCCGAAGAGGAAACGAAAGTACCTGCTGCTGCGCCGGACAAAAAGAAAACCTCGCGAAAACGATTTTTCTGGGCCGCTGGTATACTGGTCCTTCTCGCTTTATTAGCCGTCCTTATCGTACCCGCAGCCATGCAGGTCGATGAAGTCACCATTCCGGATCTCACGGACGAGCCGGCAGATCAGGCGGAAGCTGAACTGTCGGATATGGACCTTACCGTGGAGCGGACGTACCGTGAAGACGATGAGATCATGAACGATCATGTGATAGGTACGGATCCTCAGGCCGGAACGACGGTACGAGAAGGCTCCTCCATCACGATGATTGTCAGCAGTTATGATCCTTCCGTGGACATGCCGGATCTGGAAGGGATGGATCTGCAAGCAGCCGAAGAGGTGCTGGAAGAGTTTTCGGATGTGTCCCTGTCGTATGAAGAGACGACCGAGCACCCGGATGACCGGATTCTGGAACAGACCCCGGCAGCGGGCGAAACCATCATCCCGGCTGAGACCGGAGTGGAACTGGTTGTGAGTGAACGGTATGTGTATACAATGGCGAACCTGCTTGGCATGACTCGAGGTGAGGTACTCGATTTAATGCAGGAGGAGCCATATATGACGGTCTCCTTCTCAGAGGCATACAGCACCACAGGCGAGGAAGGGACGGTGATTGATCAGGATCCCCCTAGAGGAACCGATATCGAGGAATCGTCTACAGTGGAAGTAGTGCTGTCGAGAGGTCCGGAGCCGGAACCCGAAGATGCTGAAGCTCCTCTGCAGCCCGATCCAGGAGGAGAGGAAGAAGTACCGGAGAACACGGAAGAAGAGGAGCAGGAGAGCGTGACTGCCTCCGTCCCTTTTGAGGTGGAAGTCCCGGAAGCGGATGAAGACGTCTCTTATGACATTGAATTTTATCTGACGGACAGTGAGAACGACGACGTACTGGTCGAGTCAGCAACAATCAGCAGCTCCACGCAGTTTGATATTGAGATCACACTGGATCCAGAAGAGGAAGCAGAGCTGCAATTTATCGTCAACGATGAAGAGTTTGAGGAGTCACCGTATACGTACACGTATCAGCAGCTGCTCCAGTATGAAGAATAATCACGGGGGTGCTTATGGCAGAAGGACGTATCATTAAAGCAATAAGTGGTTTTTACTACGTAGAGAATGAAGAAGGAACGTTTCAGTGCCGGGGCAGAGGGAACTTCAGGAAGCGCGGCATTTCGCCTCTAGTTGGAGATTGGGTTGTGTTTGAGGCGGAAAACCGGACGGACGGCTATGTGCTGGATGTGAAAGAGCGGCAGAACGAGCTGATCCGTCCGCCGATTGCCAATATCGAACAGGCTCTTCTCGTCTTTTCTGCTAAAGAGCCTGATTTCAGCCCGATTCTGCTGGACCGCCTGCTCGTTCATACGGAAGCCCATGATCTTGATACCGTCATCTGCGTCACGAAAACGGATCTTGGGCTGACGGCTTCGGATGAGGAAAAGCTGGCCGTGTATGAGGAGATCGGGTACCCCGTTCACCGTACAGCGATGGACGATGAGCAGGCCCTGCAGGAATTCCGTCCGGTCCTGCAGGGCAAGGTATCCGTGCTGGCCGGCCAGTCCGGAGTCGGCAAGTCATCTCTGATGAACCAGCTGCGGCCGGAACTTGAGCTGGAAACGAACGAAATATCGTCCAGCCTCGGCCGGGGTAAGCATACGACGAGACACGTGGAACTGCTTCCTCTTCCGGAGGGCGGATATGTTGCAGATACACCGGGATTCAGCTCGCTGGACTTTGATGGCATCGAAGCAGAAACGCTGTCTCATTTTTACCCAGAGATGGCTGCGCGTATACAGGAATGCAAATTCCGGGCCTGCACTCATCGTAGTGAGCCGAAATGCGCGGTACGGACAGCGGTGGAAGACGGGGATATCGCTGATTTCCGTTACACAAGCTATCTGCAGTTCTATGACGAAATTGCGAATACGAAGCGGAGGTACTAATCATGGCAGACATTAAACTAGCTCCTTCTATCCTGGCAGCAGATTTTGCTGATCTTGGAAATGAAATCAAAGAAGTAGAAGCAGCCGGAGCGGACTACATTCATATCGATGTGATGGACGGTCATTTCGTCCCGAACATTACAATAGGACCTTTGATTGTGGAAGCGGTTCGTCCGCATACCTCCCTGCCGTTGGACGTGCATTTGATGATCGAGCAGCCCGAGCGCTATATTGAGCAGTTCGCTGAAGCGGGTGCTGACATTATCTCGGTGCATACGGAGGCTTGTCCACACCTGCACCGGACGATTCAACAGATTCGGGCAGCCGGCTGCAGGCCCGGGGTCGTCATTAATCCGGGGACGCCGGTGGATGCGCTTCGTCCGGTTCTTCCGGATGTTGATCTCGTTCTGCTGATGACGGTGAATCCCGGATTTGGAGGTCAGTCTTTCATTCCTTCCGTATTAGCGAAGATTGAAGAAGTTCATGCTGCTGCCGGAGAAGGCACGGAGATTGAGGTGGACGGCGGAATCAATGCCGAGACTGCTGCCCTCTGTACCGAAGCGGGGGCGGATGTGCTGGTTGCTGGTTCCGCTGTCTTTAAAAGCAGCGACCGCGCTGCGGCACTGCAGCAGATAAGGGATGCAGCAGAATCTTGATTGCGGTGATTACAGCAGGGGCGCCGGAACATCTGTCCTTGATGCCGGACGCGGATGCAGGAGATTTCTATATCGGGGTCGATCATGGTGCTGTTCGACTTCTCGATGCCTCGCTCCCGCTCCATGTGGCCGTGGGAGATTTTGATTCGGTGACGCCGGAGGAGTGGGATCGGGTACAACAGCAGGCAGAGCGGGTAGAGCACCATGCTCCTGAGAAAGATGAAGTCGACCTTGAACTGGCGGTACGTCTGGCAATCCGGCAAGGAGCGGACGAGATTCATTTGTTCGCGGGTACCGGCGGACGGATGGACCATGCCCTCTTTGCACTGCAGATGATGGAAGGCTGCCCGGTACCGGTGACAATGCATGACAGACAGAATCGGTGCCGTCTTCTCCACCCGGGGACGCACGACTTTACCAACGGGTACGACTATATTTCCTTTCTCTCCCTGACCGGTAAAGTAACAGGACTGACCCTTTCCGGCTTCCGCTATCCGCTCCAGGACGCTGTACTGAGCAGGGGCAGCTCGCGCTGCATCAGTAATGAGATCGATGCGCGCCGGGCATCGGTCTCGTTTCGTACCGGGCTCCTGCTGGTAGTCGAGTCCAGCGATCTGTAACATACGGGCAGCGTGCGTCTGCCGTTCTTGTGCATGAAAAAAAGCTGTCTGACCCGGAATGGGACAGACAGCTTTTTGCATTATACGCGCTCGACTTTGCCGGATTTCAGTGCGCGGGTAGAAACGTAGCAGCGCTTCGGCTTGCCGTCCACCATGATGCGGACTTTCTGCACGTTAGCACCCCAGCGGCGCTTATTTGCGTTCATCGCGTGGGAGCGTTTATTTCCAGTAGCCGGGCCTCTGCCGGTTACAACACAACGTCGTGACATGATATTCCCTCCTTCTTAAAACCCTTCGTTTCTCATACTCATGTATTTTAGCATTCACATTTCGAGAATTCAACCATTAATTTCAAGGCTTCAGCCTTGACGGAAGGCTTTCAGCTGCCCGGGCCTGGGCAGCGTGTACAGGAAGTGTACGACGAAAGTCAGGGACAGCTTTCCTTCAAGCGACGAATGTAGTAGAATGACCTTAGCCTTTCAGCTAAATAATTCCGGAGGGGGCCTTCCTGATATGACGATTGAAATGAATACGAAATATGGAAATATTGATGTATCGAAAGAGGTCGTAGCAGTTATAGCCGGAGGAGCGGCAGTCGACTGCTACGGAATAGTAGGCATGGCTTCGCAGAAACAGCTGAAGGATGGGATTACCGATCTGCTGAAAAAAGAAAATCTTGCCCGCGGCGTAGTCATCCGCGAAGAAGAGGATCATGTGCATATTGATATGTACATTATCGTCAGCTACGGGACGAAGATTTCCGAAATTGCTCATAACGTGCAGCAGAAAGTGAAATATCAGCTGGAGCAGATGCTCGGACTGAAAGTCAGTTCCGTCAATATTTTCGTTTCCGGCGTAAGAGTGACAAACTAGGTAATGACAGGAGGAAAAGACGTGGCAGTAAAGGTATTGGACGGAGAGATACTGTCCCGAATGTTTCGTCAGGGGGCAGCTGAGCTCTCCAGAAACGCGCAGAAGATCGATGCACTGAATGTGTTTCCGGTTCCTGATGGAGATACCGGAACCAATATGAACCTCACCATCACTTCCGGTGTGAAGGAGATGCAGGGGAAGGAAAGCGGACATGCCGGGACAACGGCTTCAGCATTTGCCAAGGGGCTGTTGATGGGGGCACGCGGCAATTCCGGCGTGATTCTTTCGCAGTTGTTCCGTGGTTTTTCCAAAGAGGTGGAAAAGCAGAAGGAGCTGGAAGCACCTGCTTTTGCAGCAGCGCTGCAGAACGGTGTTGATACTGCTTACCGTGCGGTGATGAAACCGGTGGAAGGCACCATTTTGACCGTGGCGAAAGATGCTGCATCCGCTGCGGTGGAAGCGGCGGAAAAAGAGGATGATATCGTCCGGCTGATGGAAATCGTACAGGAAGAAGCAGCCGCTTCGCTTGAACGAACGCCGGAACTTCTTCCCGTACTGAAGGAAGTCGGCGTCGTCGATTCCGGCGGTCAGGGACTTCTCAGTATCTACGATGGTTTTCTCTCTATTCTAAATGGAAAGCCTGTAGCGGAAGAAGATGAGATCCCGTCCATGGACGAACTGGTGAAGCTGGAGCACCATCAGAGCGCCCAGGGCCATATGGCTACGGAAGACATTGAATTCGGCTACTGCACGGAAGTTATGGTGCAGTTTGATAATCAAAAACTGGAGGAACATCCATACGATGAACAGGCTTTCCGGGAAGAGCTGAGTGAACACGGAGATTCCCTTCTTGTCGTATCGGACGAGGATCTGCTTAAAATACATATTCACGTAGAGTATCCGGGTAAAGTCATCGATGAAGCGCAGCGTTTCGGTTCCCTCGTGAATGTGAAGGTGGAGAACATGCGCGAACAGCACTCCAATATTGTTCAGGAAGACCGCGGCGGGGCTCCTGCAGCGGCGGCACCTCAGACCGGAACAGCTGTTATTACCGTCGGTATGGGCGCTGGCATCCGCAGGCTTTTTGAAGGACTCGGCGTCCGGAAGGTCATTGAAGGCGGTCAGACAATGAACCCGTCCACGGAAGACTTTATCAAGGCGATTGAAGAAGTGAATGCATCGCGCGTCATTCTTCTCCCGAACAACAGCAACATTGTCATGGCAGCGGAACAAGCAGCAGACGTGACGGATGTAGAAGCGGAAGTCGTTCCGACAAAGACCGTTCCGGAAGGCCTTGCTGCCATGCTCGCTTTCGATCCGGAAGCACCGATTGCCGAGACAGCAGAAGCCATGGGCAGTGCTGTGCATGAAATTCAGACAGGGGAAGTCACTTATGCCGTCAGAGATACCAGCCTGGATGGAGTGGAGATTTCTGAAGGGGATTACATGGGGATCAAAGGCAAAAAAATTGTCTCCTGCGGCTCTTCCGTGCAGGATGTGGCGAAAGAATTGATTCATGAGCTGAAAACAGCAGATACTGAAATCATCACCATCATCTACGGTGAAGACCGGACCCAGGAAGAAGCAGAAACGCTTGCCTCATGGGCTGAAGAACAGGATGAAGAAATCGAAGTAGAGGTTCACTCCGGAGAACAGCCGCTGTACTCCTATATAATCTCTGCTGAATAAGGAGGGGATCCGTCTTGAGTCAGGTAACGATAGTGACAGATTCAACCGCAGACATTCCAGAGGAATTGGCCAGGAAGCTGAATATCCACGTTGTTCCACTGAAAGTTCACTTCGGTGAAGAGACATTCGAGGACGGTGTCGATCTTACTCCCGCGTCATTTTACGAGAAGCTCGGGAAGAGCACGCTGATGCCGACTACTTCCCAGCCGACCCCGGCTCAGTTCGAGGACATGTATCAAGCGTTGTATGAAGCAGAGAAAAAACCGATCGTGTCGATTCATCTTTCGTCTAAACTGAGCGGGACGTACCAGTCTGCCTATATTGCCCAGCAGACGCTTGGGAACGAAGTGCCGGTAGATGTGGTAGATTCCCGAAGAGCTTCTTACGCAATCGGCATCATCGTTGTCGAAGCGGCAAAAGCAGCACAGGCAGGGGCGTCCAAAGAAGACGTTATGGAGAAGGTGCAGGACATGCTTCGGAACACGACTGTCTTTTTCATGGTAGATACACTGGAATACCTGCAGAAGAACGGCAGAATCGGCAAAGCTTCTGCGCTCGTTGGATCGCTGCTGAAAATCAAACCGATCCTGTCCCTGAATGAAGAGGGAGAAGTATTCCCTTTTGAAAAAGTACGAGGGTCCAAAAAAGCGCTGCAGAAAATCGTGGATGAGTTCACAAATCAATACAACGGCATGCCACTTCATGTCGGTATTTCCCACGCACAGGCAGAAGAAGAGGCTGTACAGATTATGCAGAAATTAAAAGATACCTTCGACGTGCAAGAAGAAGTCATTACCGATATCGGTCCGGTCATCGGAACACATGTCGGTCCAGGTACTGTCTCCATCGCTGTGACACCTCTTCCCCGTTCGTAATCACAATGGTACTCATTCATCTATAGTAAGCAACGAACCAGGAGGTCCGCATGGAAAGGGACCGGGTGAAAACTACGCGCTGGAAGCGTCTTTCCGGCGCGGTTTTCTTTGTGGTGGCTTTTATGGAGGGAGAGGGGCTTCTTCCGCTGCCGGGAAAGGAAAATCTAAACACCGGCAGCGACGCCGCAAGCTGTTTTGATCAACAGGTGTGCAGCACTCGGAACGTACATAGCAAAAAAACTTTCCATGAGAGAAAAACAAATTCAGTAGATAGAAAGCGTTTACATCTGATAAGATAGCAGTATACATAATCTTGAAGGAGGTGGCTGCCATGCAGTTCCGCAGCGTGTTTGATATTATCGGCCCGATCATGGTAGGTCCGTCCAGTTCTCATACTGCAGGGGCAGCAAGAATTGGACTTGTAGCCCGGCAGCTCTTTCAGGAGCAGCCTGCTTTTGTCCAATTTCACTTGTATGGTTCGTTTGCGAAAACGCATCAGGGACATGGGACAGACGAGGCACTGCTCGGAGGAGTACTCGGCTTTGATACAAGCGACCAGCGGCTTCGCACAGCGCCTGACTATGCAGCAGAAGCCGGGATGAAGTGGGAGTTTATTGAAGAGAACGAAGTGGTGCTTCATCCGAATACAGTCAAAATTGTCATGACGACGGGATCGAAAACGATGGAGGTAACCGGAATTTCTGTTGGTGGCGGCAAGGTGGAAATCAAAGAATTGAATGGATTCGACCTGAACCTCAGCGGGAATCATCCTGCTCTCTTGATTGTGCATGAAGACCGTTACGGCGTGATCGCAGAAGCGGCAGCAGCACTCGCGGAGAGGCAGATCAACATCGGGCATATGCAGGTGTCCCGGAAAGAACAGGGGAAAGAAGCGCTGATGGTGATCGAAGTAGACCACAATATCGACGCAGAGACACTCCAAAAAATTGAAGCGGCAGATCATGTTCTTCAGGTAACCAAGATACATGAATAAAAGGAGGTGCTGAGCATGTTCAAAACAGTGGAAGAGCTGGTTCAGACAGCAGAAAATGAGAATATCCAGCTGTCGGAAGTCATGATCAGGCAGGAAATGAGTGTGCACGATCGTACGCGTGATGAGGTTATGTCCCGAATGGAGGAGAACCTGAATGTGATGGAGAGGGCGGTAAACCGTGGAATTACGGAAACGGTTAAATCGGTTTCCGGACTTACGGGCGGAGACGGGAAGAAGCTGCACGAATACATGATGCTTCATGAGACGCTCTCCGGGAATCTGACCCTGGATGCAGTCTCAAAAGCGATGGCGACAAACGAAGTCAACGCGGCCATGGGAACGATCTGCGCAACCCCGACAGCTGGAGCTGCAGGCGTTGTGCCCGGAACGCTGTTCGCTGTAAAAGAAAAGCTGCATCCGGACCGGGAAGCGATGATCCGCTACCTCTTTGTGAGTGGAGCGTTTGGTTATGTAATCGCAAATAATGCTTTTATTTCAGGAGCTGCAGGCGGCTGCCAGGCAGAAGTTGGTTCAGCAGCCGGGATGGCTGCGGCTGCCATTGTCGAAATGGCCGGAGGTACTCCACGTCAGTCGGCCCACGCGATGGCGATGACATTGAAGAATATGCTCGGGCTCGTCTGTGATCCGGTAGCCGGGCTGGTGGAAGTTCCCTGCGTGAAACGCAATGCAATGGGTGCCTCCAATGCCCTGACAGCAGCCGACATGGCGCTTGCTGGGATTGAGAGCCGGATACCGGCGGATGAAGTGATCGATGCGATGTACCGTATCGGAAGCAGCATGCCTGCTGCCCTGCGGGAGACGGGAGACGGCGGTCTGGCTGCGACGCCAACCGGAAAAAAATACAAGGAAGAGATCTTCGGGACAGGAGTGCATTCTTGATCATGCTTCAGTCACCGGTTCATACGTTGAAGGGGGTCGGTCCCCGCGGAGCGGAACAGCTTTCCGCCCTCGGTATTGACACAATCGGGGATCTCTTGTTCTATTTTCCCTTCCGTTATGAGGATTACGCCGTCAGAAGACTGGAGGAAGTGGAACATGAGGAAAAAGTTACCCTGCAGGGGACGGTTCATACCGAGCCGGAGCTGCGCTTCTACGGCAAAAAGAAATCCAGGCTTACAATCCGCGTCCTCGTCGACGGCTATCTTGTACAGGCTGTCTTTTTCAACCAGCCTTTTTTAAAGCGGCAGATCCACCTCGGGGAGGATATCGTTTTCTTCGGGAAAATGAACCGGCACCGGCTGATGGTGGAAGGAGCTGTACTAAAGCAGCCGACGGAAGATGGATCGATTGAACCAGTCTATCCGCTGAAGGGAGATTTAAAGCTTTATTCGCTGAAAAAGTGGATTGCTGGAGCGCTCGAACAGTACAAAGAGGATATACCTGAAATTCTGCCGGAGAGGCTTCTGGAAACGTACCGGCTTTTTCCGCGGGCGGAAGCCTGCTACTACCTCCATTTTCCGCAGGATATGGACCGCTTTCATCAGGCGAGGAGGAGAATGGTGTATGAAGAGCTGCTTCAGTTCCAGCTGAAAATGCAGTATCTCCGCTGGCGCAGCAAACAGTCGGATAAAGGGATGGCAAAGTCGTGGGATCAGCAGCAGCTTCAAGCGTTCCTCGGTCGGCTTCCTTTCTCACTGACCCATGCACAGGAACGCGTCCTCGGTGAAATTTTGGATGACCTGCGTGCGGGGACGAGAATGAATCGTCTTCTGCAGGGGGATGTTGGATCCGGAAAAACGATTATCGCGGCCGCCGGCATGTATGCAGCGGTTCTTTCCGGTTCCCAGGCTGCGCTGATGGTTCCAACGGAAATTCTTGCAGAGCAGCACGCGGCCTCCCTGAACGAACTATTCGACGGCATGGGAGTATCCATTGCTCACCTTTCCGGTTCCTCCGGTGTAAAAAAACGGCGGGAAACGCTGGCTGCGCTCCGGGATGGTTCGATCGATATGATCATCGGTACGCATGCGCTGATTCAGGAGGGCGTGGACTTTCATCAGCTCGGCTTCGTCATTACCGATGAGCAGCACCGGTTTGGCGTGCAGCAGCGGCGGGTGCTCAAAGAAAAGGGTCTCGACCCGGACGTGCTGTTCATGACGGCGACGCCGATTCCGAGAACCCTATCTATCACGGCGTTCGGGGATATGGATGTTTCCACGATTGATGAGATGCCTGCAGGAAGGAAGCCGATTGAAACATACTGGGCCAAACCGGATACGCTGCCAAGGGTGCTCCGTTTCATCGAAAAACAGGCGGCAGCCGGCAGACAGGCCTATGTCATCTGTCCGCTGATCGAAGAGTCGGACATGCTGGATGTGCAGAATGCCATCGACCTGCACCGCGATATCCAGGGGGCTCTTCCCGGGTTAACGACCGGACTGATGCACGGCCGGCTGTCTTCTGATGAGAAAGAGACGGCGATGCAGGCGTTTGCATCGGGGGATACGGACATTCTCGTTTCGACTACCGTTGTAGAGGTCGGGGTGAATGTTCCCAATGCCACGGTCATGGTCATCTACGACGCGAACCGTTTCGGTCTTGCTCAGCTTCACCAGCTCCGCGGTCGTGTCGGCCGGGGGTCTGATCAGTCCTATTGTATTCTGCTGGCCGATCCAAAATCCGATTCAGGCAAAGAGCGGATGGCGGTCATGACGGAAACGAACGATGGGTTTGAACTTTCCCAGCGTGATCTCGAACTCCGTGGGCCCGGTGACTTTTTCGGCCACAAGCAGAGCGGGCTTCCGGTGATGAAAGTAGCTGATATTGTCGAGGATTACCGGACGCTGGAAGCAGCTAGAAAAGACGCTGCGGCATTGATCGCTTCCGATGCGTTCTGGAACGACCCTGCTTACGAGGGGCTCCGGACATGGCTTCAGCAGCAGGACGTTTTTCAGCAGGCCGCCATGGATTAGACCTCTTGCACAAGAGGTCTACTTTTTATATACTACAGTTAGTACCTAGTCCTATGAGTATGGAAGTGATGACATGAAATGGACGAAACGGCAGCGCCAGCCGAAGCTGAAGGAAAAAATTCAGAAGGACCCTTTCATCACAGATGAAGCCCTTGCTGCCTTTTTTTCTGTCAGCGTGCAGACCATCCGGCTGGACCGTCTGGAATTAAACATACCCGAAGTACGGGAGCGGATCAAAGACGTTGCACAGCAGCAGTATGATCCTGTCAAAGCTCTTCCGGAAGAAGAAATAATCGGAGAAATGGTAGATCTGGAACTCGACAACTATGCGATTTCGATTCTCGATATCAGGCCGGAGCACGTATTTTCCCGGAATGGCATCGCCCGCGGCCACTACTTATTCGCTCAGGCGAATTCTCTTGCTGTCGCCGTTATCGATGAGGAACTTGCATTGACAGCGCATGCCGATATTTCATTTAAACGTCAAGTGCACGAAGGCGAACGCGTCATTGCTAAAGCAAAAGTGGATGGAATATCAGCTATGCGGACATCGGTAAAAGTGGCGAGTTACGTGGAGCAGTCGCTCGTGTTCGAAGGCACGTTCGAAATGTTCCGCAATGAGGTGAAGGGGGATAAAACATGAAGATAGCGGTGGATGTAATGGGCGGCGACCATGCCCCGGACAGTGTGCTGGATGGCTGCCGCCGGGCTCTGGAAGCATTCGGGGATCTACACTTGATCCTGACTGGAGACGAGTCTTTGGTCGGGGAAGAACTGACCGGACACGATCGGGTGGAAATACTCCATACGACGGAAAAAATTGAGTCAGATGACGTTCCGGTGAAAGCGGTGCGGCGAAAGAAAGATGCCTCCATGGTGGTAGCTGTCCGCCAAGTGAAAGAAGGACGGGCTGATGCTGCTGTGTCTGCAGGAAACACGGGCGCCCTGATGACTGCGGGGCTGCTGATTGCCGGCCGCGCAGACGGTGTTGAACGTCCGGCACTGGCACCGATGCTTCCGACGATGGACGGCGGCGGCTTTCTGCTGCTGGATGTCGGGGCCAACATGGAAGCCAAGCCGGGACATCTTGCCCAGTATGCTCTAATGGGAGATGTGTACATGAAAAACGTGCGGGGGCTTGAGCGTCCCCGCATCGGACTGTTAAATGTCGGCGGCGAGAGCGGGAAAGGAACCGAACTTGTCAAACAGGCATACGAAGAAATCGACCAGCTTCCCCTGCATTTTATCGGAAACGTTGAAGCACGGGATCTGCTCGAGGGAGTCGCCGACGTGGTCGTGACAGATGGATTTTCAGGAAACCTCGTTCTTAAGACGATTGAGGGAACAGCCATGTCTCTGTTTCAGGTGCTCCGCGCAGAGATGACGTCTTCGCTGAAGAACAAGCTTGCAGCCGGTGTGCTGAAGCCTGCCTTCAAAAAGGTGAAGAACAAGATGGATTATGCAGAATACGGAGGGGCAGGGCTCTTCGGCCTTCATGCGCCAGTGATCAAAGCACATGGGTCTTCCGATGGGCAGGCGTTTTTCAGTGCGCTCCGCCAGGCGAAAACGATGCATGAAGAAAACGTGATTGAAACGATTGGAGATGCCGTAAAGACTGCAGAGAAAGGAGAGGAAGCCTGATGGGAAAAACAGCCGTACTCTTTCCGGGCCAGGGATCACAAGAACCTGGAATGGGAAAAGCGCTGGCAGCGTATGACCAAAAAGCCGCTGACGTCTTTGCAGAAGCAGACCGCGCGCTTGAAAGTGATTTTACCGACTTGATCTTCCATGGGGATGCGGACGAGCTGAAGAAAACGGTCAATACACAGCCGGCACTGCTTACAGCCGGCACCGCAATATGGCAGGTGCTCGAACAGGAGGGCATCCGTGCAGACTATGCCGCTGGTCACAGTCTCGGTGAGTATACAGCACTCACAGCAGCGGGGGCGCTCTCCTTTCCACAGGCCGTGCGGGCTGTGCGCCGCCGGGGGGAGCTGATGGAAGCTGCCGTACCCGAAGGACAGGGAACGATGGCCGCCGTGCTGGGACTGGACCGGGCGTCACTGGAGAAGGTGACAAATCAGGCGTCGGAAGAAGCCGGACTGGTAGAGCCGGCGAACTTCAACTGCCCGGGACAGATTGTTATCTCGGGAACCGTCCCCGGTGTAGAACGGGCAGTGGAACTGGCGAAAGAAGCAGGCGCTAAAAAAGCGATGGTGCTGCAGGTGAGTGGTCCCTTTCATTCGAGCTTGATGCAGCCGGCCGCAGAGAAAATGCGTGCGGAGCTCGACGCGCTCGACGTTGGAGAACCTGCATTCCCAGTCATCGCGAATGTGGATGCATCCCCCGTGACGGCTGCGACGATCCGGCATCAGCTGGAGGCACAGATGGCGGCACCTGTTTTATGGGAGGACACGATCCGCCGCCTTGTGGACGAGGGAGTTACGACTTTTATTGAGGCCGGACCGGGGAAAGTACTGAGCGGCCTCGTGAAAAAGGTCCACCGCCGCGCGGTGACGCTTCCTGTCTACGACGAAGAAACGCTGCACAAGGCAGTGACTACCTGGAAGGAGGATCAATCATGACTACGAAAAACGCACTCATTACAGGAGGATCCCGCGGGATTGGACGAGCGATCTGTATCAAGCTCGCCGAAGCTGGATACAACATTGCGGTCAATTATGCAGGATCGAAAGAGAAAGCCGAAGAAACGGCAGAAGCCTGCCGTCGTGCCGGCGTAGAAGCCTACACGGTCCAGGCTGATGTTGCTGACGGAAAGCAGGCGCAGGCGATGGTAAAAGAAGTCGTCGACACATTCGATTCCATTGATGTTCTCGTGAATAATGCAGGAATTACGAAGGACACCCTCGTCATGCGGATGAAAGAAGAGGATTTTGAAGCCGTCATCGATACGAACTTAAAAGGGGTCTTCAACTGTGCGAAAGCAGCGACACGGCCGATGATGAAACAGCGCAGCGGACGCATCATCAACATCTCCTCCGTTGTTGCCAGTGTCGGCAACCCTGGTCAGGCAAACTACGTGGCCAGCAAAGCCGGCGTGATCGGGCTGACAAAATCGCTTGCCAAAGAGCTCGCGGAGCGGCACGTTCTGGTCAATGCAGTCGCACCCGGTTTTATTACAACGGAGATGACCGATAAACTGCCTGAAGAGCAGAAAGATGCACTGCTTCAGATGATCCCGCTCGGTCGGCTCGGGGAACCGGAACAGGTCGCCAATGTGGTGGAATTCCTCGCTGGAAGCGGCAGTGACTACATGACCGGGCAGACACTCCACGTGGACGGCGGTATGTACATGCCGTAAAAATGAGTGGTGTTCCACGGTAGTTTGTCCTATAATGGCGGAAGGAGGTGAAACTCATGGCTACTAAACAAGAGCGTATTGCTAAAATTGTTTCCGAGCGTCTCGGTGTGGACCAATCCGAAGTGAAGCTCGATGCCACATTTAAAGATGATCTCGGCGCTGACTCTCTCGACGTCGTTGAACTCGTAATGGAACTTGAAGATGAATTCGATCTGGAAATCTCTGATGAAGATGCAGAGAAAATTGGTACAGTTGGAGACGTCGTTGACTACATAGAGAGTCACAAGTAAAAAGACGAAGGAAGAACCGGAGGCTTCCTTCTGAGAGCTGCGGCCTCAGGGGAGCGTTCCGGTCATCCTTTCCTTCACAAAGATTACAGAGAATGGTGGAGGTTTTCATGCAGCAGTCCAGAAAAATTTACCGGAGGGGGATGAAACGCCAAGGGCGGAAACTGCAGATGACGAAAGCACAAAAAGCAAAGTACAAGCAGTTTCTGGAAAGTGTCGGCGTCTCCTACAACAAGGAAGATGTCTATATCCAGGCTTTCACGCATTCTTCTTATGTAAACGAGCACCGGATCCGGCCGCACGACGATAACGAACGACTCGAATTTCTCGGCGATGCAGTTTTGGAATTGGCCATCTCCCAGTACTTGTACAAGCTCTTTGATCATATGAGCGAAGGCGAGATGACCAAACTCAGAGCTGCGATCGTATGCGAGCCTTCTCTTGCAACCAATGCAGAAGAGCTCCACTTTGGAGAATATGTTCTTCTGGGAAAAGGAGAAGAAATGACGGGCGGAAGAGAGCGTCCGGCGCTGCTTGCTGATGTATTCGAAGCGTTTATCGGCGCCGTGTATCTTGATGCTGGAATGGAGGAAGTGTATCGTTTCCTCGAACGATACGTCTATCCGAAAATTCATGACGGCGCGTTTTCGCACATGATGGATTTCAAAAGCCAGCTGCAGGAGCTGATCCAGAGGGAAAGCCAGGGCCAGGTACAGTACCATATCGTACAGGAAAAAGGACCTGCTCATTCCCGGGAATTTGTGTCGGAAGTGAGCCTCGATGACGAGCCGCTCGGAAAAGGTACCGGCAAGTCGAAAAAAGAAGCGGAACAGATGGCCGCCCAGAAAGCGCTGGAGAAACTGAACGAAGAATAAAGGATCAGCCAGCGACAGCTCTTTAGAATCGGATATCCCTGATCCTTCAATGAATGCTGCACCGGTAAGACAGGGGCAGCATTTTTCACTTCGTGGGAAAGATGTCAGAACAAAAGGCGCTCCGCGCTTTGGTTCAGAAGCCGGCTGCTCACAAAAACGTCCCGCGCCTGATTACAGGCAGCGGGACGTTCTGTATGACAGCGGACACGTTTGACCGTGGTCTGCCGCGACCGGCATTCGGTTCGCCGCTTTGCTTCACGGACAAACAGCAGCCCGCTTCAGCTGATGCGGTAGTCCGCTTTAACCCGATGCAGCGTCTGCAGGCATGCTTCTGCAAATGCGCTGTCTTTTTCCTCTAATTCCTGCTCATAAGCAGCAACAGCTTCTTGAAGAGAACGGTCGTATTCGGGAATCTCTCCTTCATGCGGTTTGATCTGTTTCAGCGGAATGTTCGCTTTTTCTCTGAAGCTGAGGGCTTTTCGTTCGTGGAACAGCGGGACATCGGTTTTGTTCGGCTGGTGCAGATCGCCCTGGATGGGGTGACGGTCAACGGCCAGAATTTCCACAACAGCCTGTACCCCGTCCCGGCGAAGCTCATGTATACGTCCAATGTATTTTCCTGTTTTGTATGTGCACCGCACCTGATCACCGGTCTGCATAAACATCTTCCTTTCTATTTGTTGCGCAGGGCGCCGAGCTCGTTCACGATAGCGTCCATTTCATTCACGCTGAAGGATGGTTTGGCCATGACCATATTGTGGATAGCTTTAATCTCGTCATACTGACCCGATCCGTAATCTTCTGCTTTAACAGCTGCGCCGTTGACGACCTGAAGCTTTCTCTTTATATCCTCTATCATCTGCTCGATTTCCTGTTTCTCCGTTTGACTCATGTTTATCATCCTTTCGAGTTTCTTCCTGCTTATCATAACATGAAGACAGTAATTCCCGCTAATCGATCTCTCATGGAGAAGCCGTGGAAAATCATGATTCGTATGCATGGATACTGGTGAAATGTGATAAAATAGGCAGGTCAGAAGAAGATATATGAAGGTTGAGGTGACCGGCATGTTCCTGAAAAGACTGGAGCTTGCAGGGTTCAAATCGTTTGCGGATCTCGTAAACATTGAATTTGAAGATGGCGTTACGGCTGTTGTAGGACCAAACGGCAGCGGCAAAAGCAATATTTCGGATGCAGTCCGGTGGGTGCTCGGCGAGCAGTCCGCCCGGAATCTGCGCGGAACCAGGATGGAAGACGTCATATTTGGGGGGAGTCAGCACCGGAACCGTAAGCAGCTGGCGGAAATCTCGCTGGTGATGAACAACGAATCCGGACAGCTTCCCGTTGATTATACAGAAGTAGTAATAACGAGAAGAATCCACCGCAGCGGTGACAGCGAATATTTAATGAACCGGCAGCCATGCCGACTTCGTGACATACATGATCTGTTTCTCGATTCGGGGCTCGGCCGAGAGTCTTTTTCCATCATTGGTCAAGGCAGGGTCGAAGAAATATTGAGCAGCAAAGCGGAAGACCGGCGCGCGGTATTTGAAGAAGCGGCAGGCGTCCGAAGGTACAAACAGCGGAAGCAGCAGTCCGAGAAAAAGCTGGATGACACCGAGGAGAACCTGAGTCGTGTGCGTGACATCCTTTACGAACTGGAGAGCCAGGTAGAACCGCTCGCGGAGCAGGCGTCTGCAGCGGAAGAATACAAAGCGCAGAAAGCGGAGCTAAAAGAGATTGAAGCAGGTGTGCTCGTCTCAGAGATCGAAGAGCGGCATGTTTCGTGGAAAGAAGAGAAGGAGCAGCTGAATCAGCTCGAGCGTCAGCGGCAGCATACCGGCCAGCGGATAACCAAGCTCCAGTCCGAACTGGCAGCGCTGAAGGAGAAAGTGAGAAGCTTCGATCGCGCTGCTGAAAAAAACCAGCAGGACCTTCTATACTGGAGTGAACAGCTTGAAAAGCTTCAGGGACAGAAGCAGGTGTGGGAAGAGAGAAAACGTCATTACACCTCGAACCGCTCCCAGTATGAACTGGAGCTGCAGCAGCTCGGTTCAAGACAGCAGGAAGAAAAAGAGCAGCTCCATACGTACCGGCAGTCTGAACAAGCGGCAGAAAAGGCACTGGCAGAGACGAAAAACGAGCTGAAGCGTATCGAGAAAAAAATGAACGCGGGCGGGCTCCGTCCGGAAGACAAGCTGGAACAGGTGAAGTCCACCTACTTTGATCTGCTGAATGAAAAGACAGCAGCAGCCAACGAGATCCGCTACCTGGAAGAACAGGAAGCCAGAGCAGAAGCAGCGGGAGAGCGGCGGAAGGAAGCAAACCGGACCCGGCTGGAGGAAAGGCGCCGACTGCAGCAGGAAGTAGAACGTCTGGAAGCAGCTTATCAGCAGACCGTGGACGAACTGGCATCATCCAGAGCCTCGTGGCGGCAGACAAAAGAGCAGCTTGATCAGCTGAAGCAGCGTCTCGAAAAACAGGAGTCCTGGTATTATGAAGGACTGCGCCATGAAGAACAGCTTGCCGCCAAGCAGGAAACCTTGGAAACGATGGAACAGGAGTATGCCGGGTTTCAGCACGGGGTGAAGTATATTCTGCAGCAGCGGGACGAGGATTTATCCGGCATTCACGGAGCACTGGCGGAACTGATCGACGTGGAGGAAAAATACCGAACGATGGTTGAAACGGCCCTCGGCGGCGCTCAGCAGCATGTCGTAACAGAAAACGAGGCGTCCGCTGGAAGAGCGATCGAGCTGCTCCGGCGCAGAAAGAAAGGGCGCGCGACGTTTCTTCCGAGCGATGTCGTGCAGCCTAGAACCTTGCGTGCAGATGACCGGAGAAGGGCAGAAGCGTCCCCGTCCTTTCTAGGAACGATGAATGAATTGGTGGACGCAGATGATGCTTATACCCGGGTGCTTCAGCATGCCCTTGGCAATGTGATTGCAGCTGCCGATCTAGAAGGAGCGAGGGAGCTGGCCCGCAGTATTCAGTGGCGGGCGAGAATTGTCACGCTGGAAGGAGATGTCATCAGTCCCGGCGGCGCCATGAGTGGCGGGAGTGTGCAGCAGAAAAAAGCACCGCTCCTTGGACGCAGGAAGGAGATCGACAAGCTGGCAGAGGACAGGAAACGTCTGCAGGAAAAGCTCACTGAAGCAGAATCGTCCGTGCGTTCGCTGAAGCAGGAAAAAGCGGAAGCGGAACAGCAGCTTGCCGAACTGGAAGAGACCGGCGAAGAGTTGAACAGCCGGGAGCGGGAGGCTAAAAAAGCATTTGATGAGCTCTCGCTTAAAGTGCAGTCCATCTCCGATTCCCTCCACAGCTTTGACCTGGAGTCGGCGGAAGCGGAACGAGAAGCACAGGAACGGCAGCAGGCGCTGCATAAATGGAAGATGGAGAAAGAAAAACTGGAGGCTCGCCTTTCTCAAGCTTCAGAAGAAATAGAACAGCTCAACCGCCACCATGAACAAATGGCCGTTGATCAAGAAGAGCTGGAACAGAAGCTTACAGAACTGAAGATTCAGGCGGCGAAGGAAGAAGAACAGCTTTCCGCAGCAGCGTCCGGACGCGTGCGGCTGGAAGCGTCCTGTCAGGCGCTGGAAAAAGAAATCAGGGAAAAAGATGAGGCGAGAGTGCTTCTGGAAGCCGAACTGGACGAAGAAAGCGGCAGCCGTACCACACTGGATGATCAGCTTCAGGATGCCGAAAAGCAGAAGGAAGCCTGCAGAACCTCCGCTTCTTCGATAAAGGCGGAGCGGGATTCGGCGGCAGAGGAGGAACGAGTCAAATCGGAAGCCCTCTCCAAAATGTCCGGCGAGCTCAAGTGGGCGGAAGAACAATTTCATCAGCATGAAATAACGGCCAACAGGCTGGATGTTGAGCTTGATAACCGTCTTCAGAGACTGCAGGAAGAGTATGAACTGTCCTACGAGGCGGCCAAAAACCGCTATCCGCTGGAAATGGACACCGACACGGCAAAAGAAAAGGTCAAGCTGTTGAAACGAGGTATCGAAGAACTCGGGGATGTAAACCTCGGTGCGGTGGAAGAGTATGCGAGAGTAAAGGAACGATACGACTTTCTCCATGGCCAGCAGTCGGATCTGGAAGAAGCCAAATCAACCCTGACTGGGATCATCGAAGAAATGGATGAGGAAATGACTTCACGCTTCAGGGAAACGTTCAACGGCATTCAATCTCATTTCCAGGAAGTCTTCGCGGATCTGTTCGGAGGAGGGCAGGCGTCCTTGACACTGACCAATCCGGAAGACCTGCTTACGACCGGCGTAGATATTGCAGCACAGCCTCCCGGCAAAAAACTGCAGCATCTCGCTCTGTTATCGGGAGGCGAGAGGGCGTTGACAGCCATTGCGCTGTTGTTCTCCATTCTGAAAACTAGACCAGTGCCGTTTTGTGTACTGGATGAAGTAGAAGCTGCTCTGGATGAAGCGAATGTAAACAGGTTCGCCTCCTTTCTGAAAGATTTTAGTAAGAGCACGCAGTTCGTCGTCGTCACTCACCGCAAAGGCACGATGGAACAGTCGGATGCGCTATACGGGGTGACCATGCAGGAATCAGGTGTCTCCAGCCTTGTATCCGTCAAGCTGGAAGAAACAGAAGCCCTAGTGCAGAGCGGGGCAGTGAAGGAGGAATAGCACGTGAGTTTTTTTAAGAAGATGAAAGAAAAGTTGTCGACACAGACCGATTCGGTTACAGATAAATTCAAAGACGGACTCTCCAAAACGAGAAGTTCGTTTGTCGGTGCCGTCAATGAACTAGTGAAGGATTACCGGATCGTGGACGAGGATTTCTTTGAAGAACTGGAAGAAATTCTGATTTCAGCGGATGTCGGGGTCAATACAGTGATGGAACTGGTGGATGACCTCCGCGAAGAAGCGAAAAGAAGGAACATTAAAGATGCAGAGAACATCCGGCCGCTGATCACGGAAAAACTCTCCGAACTGCTCGTGAAATCCGACGAGGATACGCGGTTGAATCTGCAGCCGGAAGGGGAGCTGACCGTCGTGCTTTTTGTCGGCGTCAACGGAGTCGGGAAAACAACCACCATCGGAAAAATGGCCCATCAGCTGCAGCAGGAGGGAAAGAAAGTTGTGCTCGCAGCCGGCGATACATTCCGTGCCGGTGCCATTGAACAGCTCGAAGCGTGGGGCGCACGTGTTGGAGTGGATGTCGTCAAACAGCAGGCAGGAACAGATCCGGCCGCTGTCATGTACGATGCGGTCCAGTCTGCCAAATCGAAAAAAGCCGACGTGCTTCTCTGTGACACAGCCGGTCGTCTGCAGAACAAAGTGAATCTCATGAATGAACTTGAAAAAGTGAAGCGCGTCATCACGAGGGAGATCCCTGATGCTCCACATGAAGTGCTGCTCGTTCTCGACGCAACGACGGGGCAGAACGCCATGTCCCAGGCCAAAACGTTCGGAGAAGCCACGAAAGTCACTGGTATCGTCCTGACAAAGCTGGACGGAACCGCTAAGGGCGGCATCGTCATGGCGATTCGGAATGAACTGGATCTGCCGGTTAAATACGTCGGGCTCGGCGAAGGAGTTGACGACCTGCAGGAATTCATTCCAGAGCAGTACGTCAACGGTTTGTTCTCCGACGTAGTAGACCAGAAAGCAGAAGAGGAGCAGCGTTCCTGATTGACAGCATTTCTGCTGCCCTGTACGCTTGGTGTAAAGGCAGATACCTTCACGGAGGCAGACGATGATTGAAAAAACACTTCGCATGAATTACCTGTACGATTTTTATTATGCACTGCTGACAGAGAAGCAGAATCAATACATGAGCATGTATTATTTGGACGACTGGTCCCTCGGGGAGATTGCCGATTATTTTGAGATCAGCCGGCAGGCGGTCTATGATAACATCCGCCGGACGGAGCTGCTGCTGGAAGAATACGAAGCAAAGCTCGGGCTGCTGGAAAAGTATGAAGGCAGAAAAAAACAGATCAGCAGGTTAAACGAGTTGATCCAGCAGGGAGATCACCCGAAACTCCAGGAGATAATACAGGAATTGGAAAATCTAGAATAGGAGGCGGATCCATTGGCATTTGAAGGATTAGCAGAACGTCTGCAGGGTCCCATGAAGAAAATTAAAGGAAAAGGGAAGGTCTCGGAGGACGACGTCAAAGAAATGATGCGTGAAGTCCGTCTGGCTCTTCTTGAAGCGGACGTCAACTTCAAAGTTGTCAAACAGTTTGTCAAGGACGTCCGGGAGCGCGCTGTCGGTCAGGAAGTCATGGACAGTCTGACGCCGGGCCAGCAGGTGATCAAAGTCGTCAACGAGGAACTGACACAGCTGATGGGCGGGGAGCAGAGTAAAATTGCCACCGCGCAGAAGCCGCCGACCGTCGTCATGATGGTAGGGCTGCAGGGTGCCGGTAAAACGACCACTACCGGAAAACTGGCCCTTCATCTGCGCAAACAGCACAACCGCAAGCCGTTGATGGCAGCCGCCGACGTTTACCGTCCGGCCGCGATCAATCAGCTGGAAACGCTCGGCAAGCAGCTGGATATGCCTGTGTTTTCCATGGGAGATCAGGTAAGTCCAGTTGATATCGCAAAAAAATCGGTCGAGCAGGCAAAGGAAGAACATCAGGATTATGTGCTGATCGATACGGCCGGCCGGCTGCAGGTCGATGAAGATTTGATGACGGAACTTGACGAGATCAAAGCAGCGGTGCAGCCAGACGAAATTCTCCTCGTTGTCGATGCGATGACGGGTCAGGATGCTGTCAATGTAGCCGAGACTTTTCATGAACGGCTCGGCATCACCGGGGTGGTCATGACCAAGCTCGACGGTGATACACGCGGCGGTGCAGCTATCTCGGTCAAGTCAGTGACGGGACAGCCGATCAAGTTCGCCGGTACCGGCGAAAAAACGGATGCACTGGAGCCCTTCCATCCGGAGCGGATGGCTTCCCGCATCCTCGGTATGGGTGACGTGCTCAGTCTGATCGAAAAAGCACAGACGAACGTCGATGAAGAACGGGCGAAAGAACTCGAGAGGAAGATGAAGACGAATGATCTGACTTTTGATGACTTTCTGGAACAGCTTTCCCAGGTGAAAGATATGGGGCCGATTGATGAACTGATGCAGATGATGCCTGGAGCAAACAAAATGAAGGGCATGAAAAACCTGCAGGTGGACGACAAACAGATTGCCCATATAGAAGCGATTGTCCGTTCCATGACGAAAGAGGAGCGCGATCATCCATCGATCATGAACGCTTCCAGAAAACGCCGTATTGCCAAAGGAAGCGGGCGTAACATTCAGGAAGTGAACCGCCTGCTCAAGCAGTTTGAAGATATGAAGAAAATGATGAAGCAGATGAGCGGGATGCAAAAAGGCAAGAAGAAAGGCGGCATGAAAATGCCGTTCATGTAAACAGACAGACTTGAAAGAAGCGGCATCGGGACTGTCCGCCGTGCCGTCCAGCTGATCTGCTGCCGGACGGCACGGAAAACAGGATGATGCACCGATGCTTCGTATGCTGACAGCCTTCCATCGTGAGCAGACCGCTTTTTTAAGGTGTAAAGATTTTTTCCTTTACTGGGGTTGTCAATGCAGGTACGCTGTGATAACATAAGTAATCGTGTTAGACATTTTTGGAGGTGAAACACATGGCAGTTAAGATTCGTCTGAAGCGAATGGGAGCTAAAAAATCTCCGTTCTACCGTGTGGTTGTCGCGGATTCCCGCGCCCCGCGTGATGGACGTTCAATTGAAGAACTAGGTACGTATAACCCGCTGAGAGAACCGGTTGAGTTCAACGTAGATCATGACCGTGCTCTTAAGTGGATGCTCGAAGGTGCAAAGCCTTCCGACACTGTACGAAACCTTTTCTCCAGCGAAGGTCTGATGGAGAAGCTTCACAACGCAAAAAACGAAAAGTAAGAAGAAGCTGAAGGAGGCGGAGCGCGATGAAGGAACTAGTAGAAACCATTGCCGGAGCTCTGGTCGATCATCCCGAAGATGTCCTTGTGACAGAAGAAGATGATGGCCGCACCCTCCGTCTCCGGCTTCAGGTTCATGAGGACGACATGGGAAAGGTGATCGGCAGACAGGGACGGATTGCAAAAGCAGTCCGCGCCGTCGTCTACGCAGCCGGTACCAACCAGGATAAGCGCGTCCAGCTGGACATTGGATAAAAGGGTGGGGTGATAACCTCACCCTTTTTTTCACTGCGCTGACCATGTATACTGATAGAGTAACGTAAATTTCAGGAGGTGCTCCGCATGGAGATCATCAAAAAAGTTGTAGTTAAACAGATTTTAACAGAGGACAGCAAGCAGAAGCTGCAGGAACAGTTCCTCTCCCGTCAGTACAAACTGACCAACGAACTGAAGCAGCTCGAGTTTGTTCTACATAAAAAGATGAAGGAAACGACCGATCCGAAGTATCAGCGTTCTCTGCAGGAAAGCTATAATAAGGAAACGGCGAAGCGGAAAGACCGCATCCGTCAGATCGAACTGAAGCTCGGTCAGCTGGAAGAACTCGAACTCGGAGCGGAACTCCGGGAAGGAACGATTCAGATGATTGAGGAAGTGAACGAAGGCGATAACTGGGATGAGATCATGAAAGGAACGGAAATCGTGATCAAAGATGGTGTCGTCAACGAACTGCGTGCTGGAGGCATGGAGGACGATGACTGATTGGCTTGATGTCGGGAAAATTGTCAACACGCACGGTGTCCGTGGCGAAGTTCGGATTATTTCCCAGACAGATTTCCCGGAGCGGCGATACGCTCCGGGATCTTCTCTATCCATCCGGATGAAAGACGGAAGCCGCCGGCCGGTGGAAGTGAAGAGCCACCGCCCGCATAAACAATTTGATCTCCTCACTTTTAAAGGATATGATTCGATCACCGAAGCAGAAATCCTGAAAGAGAGTATGCTGCAAATCCATAAAGATCAACTGGGAGCGGATGAACTGGACGAAGGGGAATACTACTATTTTCAAATCACCGGGCTGGAAGTATGGACCGACCAGAAGGAATACATCGGGAAAATCAAAGAGATCATGTCTCCAGGTGCCAATGACGTCTGGGTGGTGCAGCGGGAAGGACAGAAAGATCTGCTGCTTCCCTACATTGATGATGTAGTGAAGCAGATTGATCTGGAACGCAACTTCGTGATTATTACCCCGATGGAAGGACTGCTCGATCTATGAAAATATCGATCCTCACCTTATTTCCCGAAATGTTTGAAGGGTTGTTCTCCCACTCTATTCTCCATCAGGCCCGCGAACGGGGGATCGTTGATTATGATGTAGTCGATTTCCGCACATACAGTACCGATAAGCATGGTCGGGTCGATGATTATCCTTACGGCGGAGGAGGAGGAATGGTACTCACTCCGCAGCCTCTTTTTGATGCAGTGGAAGACCTGCAGCAGACAGGGGCCAGACCGAGAGTGGTACTTCTCTGTCCGCAGGGAGAGCGGTATACGCAGGAAAAGGCAGAAGAACTTGCCGGTGAGTCCCACGTGGTGCTGGTCTGCGGCCATTACGAAGGATATGACGAGCGGATTCGGGAACACCTGGTGACGGATGAAATCTCGATCGGCGACTTTGTCATGACCGGCGGAGAAGTCGGTGCTATGGCGGTGGCAGACAGTGTGACACGCCTGCTGCCGGGAGCCCTCGGCAACGATACGTCAGCCATAACGGATTCTTTCAGCACGGGACTTCTTGAATATCCCCACTATACCCGCCCGGCCGATTTCCGAGGGATGAAAGTGCCCGATATCCTGTTAAGTGGCCACCATGCAAAAATTCATGCCTGGCGTCACCGGGAATCCCTGTTCAGGACGTGGGAGCGCAGACCTGACCTGCTGGAAAAGCGCAGTCAGAGTGAGGAAGAAAAAAAGTGGATTGCGGAATGGGAAAAATCGCATAAACGCTTGTAAGCCGTGTTTCAGTGTGGTATGATTTTCTCCGTGGCTGATGAGGCCAGATCAAGATGTTCCGCTGCTGCATGAGAGCATGAATGTCTGCAGGAAGGAGGCGAACAGCATGGAACAACTAATTCGTGATATTACGAAAGAACAAATGAAGACGGATCTCCCACAATTCCGAGCAGGAGATACGATCCGCGTACACGCGAAGGTCGTAGAGGGATCACGTGAGCGTATCCAGGTATTCGAAGGTGTGGTAATCAAGCGCCGCGGAACTGGAATCAGCGCGACTTTTACTGTTCGTAAGGTATCTTACAACGTAGGTGTTGAGCGTACGTTCCCAGTACACTCCCCTCGTATCGATAAGATCGAGGTGAAACGCCGTGGTAAGGTACGTCAGGCACGCTTGTACTACCTGCGCAACCTGCGCGGAAAAGCGGCCCGAATCAAAGAACGCACGTAATAGAGAAAGGCTGCCCTGCATGGGCAGCCTTTTTTGTGGTTCTATAATAAATGTTGGGACAGGGTTCATGTCAGTAGCATCTTCTCTTCCGTTACAGGCGGACGCTTGCCAAGGGACGCTGCCTTCAACGATCCTCGCGCTGCGGGGAGGATGTTCAGACGGCGCTTGATCCCTCTGGCGTCGCTGCCCTTCCTTCTTGAAAAAGGTTTCGTTTTTGTTTTTCTAGAGAATCATCGGTGCCATTTGAAAAGCGTCTGAGCATGTATGAGCCAATTCACCGGAACATGTGATTAAGAACCTTTTCTGTTGGGATAGGAGAACGATTGTCAGTAAGCGTCAAAGAATCCGCCCCTGTTGAGAAGCGCGCTTTTTCTATACGCCAAGCGAACTTGAAGATAGGAGGCATGATGCAGGAGTAACCTGCCTGCTGGTCAGGAAGACCGCGTCTCCTGTTTGAGGGCCGAAGGAGCATACCAGGAAGCGGAGCGTTACACGGAAAAAAGGAGACGGCTGCCTTCCTGCAGCGGGTGGGTACAAAACGAGGGCGGGAGAAGCCTAGAAAAAAGGAGTCACCTGCTTAAAATGGAACCGGCAAACGCCCAGAACACGCTGCCCCCGGCCGTTTAGGAACGATCTGCTCCGCGGGTTGAGCCACGACTGCCAAAACGCAAACGGCTTTTGCGCGTAGGCGCAGGATCAGCGAGGGATTTTCCTGCGATGAGGAACCTCAGGAGTAGAGTCTGAACATTACTTAATCCCCCGTCTGAGAGGACATCTGAACATAAGCCATGTGAAGCTCCTGGTGCGGAAGGCACAGCGCCGTGTTTCCTTACGTATTTTTGACGCTTACGATTCGTACAAAAAGCATACAGCCTTTTTATCCTTGATAGTTACGCTGTTCAGAACCAAGGACAATCAGGGGGGGCGTGCATCCTGCTCATTTAATCATGCATGAACCCGGTTCAGAGCAGGCGGCAGCAACGACATCCAACATAGTGGAAGTGACGCTCTCCGGACAGTCTCGTAGGACCAATATCACCTGCGGCCTCAGCCACCCTAGAGAGGCGGCACCCGAACCTGTCTTCGCTGCTGCGTGTCCACCTCTTCTCCGTCTCTCTATGCTGTCGACAGGGTACAGGGAATCGACTGGGAGACGCGGTTCAGGGCGAGCTGGACTTCGTTTGAAAAAAACGGACATCTCCAGGCGTCTATGGTAAAATAGCAGGAGATAATAGCTGGATATGGAGGTTGTCATACATGGGGTGGGAACTGCGCCAGTGGCTGAAAGTAATTCTGTTTGGAATACTGATCGTCTTTGTTGTCAGAAGCTATTTGTTCATCCCGATTGTCGTAGACGGCCAGTCGATGCTTCCTACACTCGAACATGATAACCGAATGATCGTCAATAAGTTCGGCTATCAGCTCCAGGAGCCGGACCGCTTTGATATTGTTGTTTTTCACGCGGATGAGACGCAGGATTACATCAAACGGGTGATCGGTCTTCCAGGCGACCATATCCGATATGAAAGAGATCAGCTGTACGTGGACCATCAGCCTGTGGAAGAAGAATTTCTTCTGCCTTATCACCGGGACCAGCAGCCGCTGACCCATGATTTTCAACTGACAGAAGTAACAGGGCACGAGGTCGTTCCAGAGGGACATGTTTTCGTTCTGGGAGACAATCGTCGTCACAGTAAAGACAGCAGACATATCGGTTTTGTATCTTTTGAAGATATTGTTGGAGAGGCGAATGTTATTTTTTGGCCCTTTCCGTCATCAAAGCTGATGAATTAGGAGGAAAAGCATACTTATGTCCATACAATGGTATCCGGGACACATGGCAAAGGCGAAACGCGAGATGATAGAAAAACTGAAAATGATCGATGTCGTCATCGAAATTGCGGATGCCCGTGTTCCATATTCATCCAGAAACCCGCTCATTGAAGAGCTGTCCGGCCAAAAGCCGAGGCTGATGATTTTAAATAAAGCCGATCTGGCCGATCCCGAGATGACGAAGAAATGGCAGGCGTGGATAGAACAGGATGGCACGAAAACACTTGTTATTGATGCCCAGCACGGCAAAGGCATGAAACAGATTCCGGAAGCGGTGCGGGAAGCAGCGGAAGTGCTGTTAAACAGATGGGAGCGGAAGGGGATACGTCCACGAGCACTTCGTACACTCATTGTCGGCATTCCCAACTCCGGGAAATCAACGGTTATCAACAAACTAGCCGGCAAAAAAATCGCGGTGATCGGTGACAAGCCGGGAGTCACAAAAAAGCAGCAGTGGATCAAAGTAGGGAAAGAGATGGAACTGCTGGACACGCCGGGTATACTTTGGCCCAAATTTGAAGAAGAAGCGGTCGGATACCGCCTTGCTCTCACAGGAGGGGTAAAAGAGGACATCTTTGATTTTCAGGACAGCGCCGTCTTTTTGATCCAATACCTATCCCGCGTCTATCCTGAGCTTCTGAAACAGCGGTACGATCTGAACAGTATACCGGAAGATATGACGGCTTTTTTTGAAGCTGTAGGAAGACGTCGTGGTATCCTCGCCAAGGGCGGCAGCATCGATGTCGACAAAACGGCAGAGATGATATTCCGGGATTTCAGGCAGGGGAGTTTTGGCCGTATAACACTCGAGGAGCCACCGCATCCGAAGAGAGATGATGGAACCACATGAACAAACGGCTGACAATGCAGGAAATTAAACAGGCGCTGAAGGACGACGTTCCGGACGCCCGGCTTCTGGAGGACCTGCGTACCGACGAACGAAAAGGGGTGCAGCAGGCGCTCGCCTCCTATGACCGCCGCCGCCGGAAGCAGAAGCAGCTGGAGGAAGACTGGAGAGCGATGCTGTCGTTTGATGACCAGTGCAGGGGAGGCCGCAGGCTCGTCACAGCAGGCGTAGACGAAGTCGGAAGAGGGCCGCTCGCAGGGCCCGTCACGGCAGCAGCCGTCATTCTACCGGAAGATGCGTGGTTTCCAGGGCTGACAGACTCCAAGAAATTGACGAGTGAGGAGCGGGAAGTATTCCAGCGGCATCTGGAGAACGAAGCCGTCACGGCAGTCGGAGAAGCATCGGTGGAGGAAATTGACCGCCTCAATATTTATCAAGCGTCGAGGCTGGCGATGCTTCGCGCAGTAGAACAGCTTGATCCTCAGCCGGAGCTGCTTCTGATTGATGCAGTCGGGCTGGATACGGACATAGAACAACAGGCGATCGTCAAAGGCGATACGCTGTCGGCTTCGATTGCTGCGGCATCTGTCACGGCAAAAATCCACCGGGACCACTATATGACGGAGCTCGGAAGCATGCACCCGGCCTACCGGTTTGCAGAGAACGCCGGTTACGGGACAAAAGATCACCTCGCTGCCCTTGATGAAGAAGGTGTAACAGAGCATCACCGCCGCAGTTTTTCTCCTGTGAAGGCTCGGTTATCCCGAAGACAATGAGAGGAGATGGACGTGATGGATACGAATTTTATACAGCAGGCAGCCCGGAGAATGGATCTTTCGGGCGTAACGTCCATCCAGCTCCGTCAAGGACAGGTGTTTCAAGGAACAATCACCCAGATTTATCCTGGTTCGTCAGCTCAGCTGCAGCTCGGGCAGATGAATCTGACCGCTCATCTCGAGGCACAGTTGGAGAAGGGGAGATCCTACTGGTTCCGAGTGCAGTCCAGCGAGGGAATGCCGAGGCTTCAAGTTCTCGAAAATGTGCGGCCGGTCGAGCAGGGGCGCAATGCCTCCGCCGAAGCAAGGCAGGTGCTGCAGCAGATGGGTCTGCAGCCGACACGAACAGCTGAACAGGCGCTGCAGCACTTCACGAGAGAAAACATCCCCGTTAACAGAGAGACGATGCAGCAGGCGGTCCAGCAGCTGCAGCAGTCACCGCTTGCGCAGCGGGAGAGCCTGCAGCTGATGGGAACGATGCTTCGGCAGGATATGCCGTTGACGCAGGCCTCTTTTCAAGGGATGGCATCCCTGCAGATGCCCGCGTCGTCTGCAGGAGCTATGGGAGAGCTCCTGCAGCAGCTTCGGGCCGCTCCTGCACAAGGGCAGGCGTCACAGCAGCTCCAACAGGTACTGTCCTCCCTTCTCTCACGCAGTGATCCTGCTGCTTCTGGTCCGCAGCTTCAGCAGCTGGCGCAGATGGCCGCTTCGGGAAACTCCCAGCAGCAGGCACAGGCGGCAGCGGTTCTCCAGCAGATCGGCGTCTCTTCAGCAGGCTCACCGCAGGCAGTAATGGAACATTTCCGTCAGCAGGTACTGCAGCCTTCCAACAGCCAGGCACTGCAGTCGTTGTTTCCAGATCAGGCAGCCGCTGTTCGTGCCGCAGCTGAAGGGACGGGCTCTCAGCAGCCGTCGACACCGCTGCAGCAGATGACGGCACCTCAGCTTTTTCAGCAGCTGATGGGCAGTCTTCGTCTCGATACACCACAGGCAGTACAGCAGCTCGTACAGCTGATGGGGGGAGGAGGACAAGAGCCCCTCAGGATGCTGGATCAATTTGTACGAAATGCCCCGCCGCAGCAGCTGCGGGCGGCATGGACTTCCCTGCAGCAGCTGGATCAGTCCAACTGGACCGGGAGCAGTACCGCCGGTCAAATGGGAATGCAGCAGGGGCAGTCACAGGCACAGGCCGGCGATCCGGCCCTGCGGATGCTGATGCAGCAGCTCGGCTTGCAGCACGAAGCCTCCCTCCGCGGGGGCAGCGGACAACAACCGGCTCAAACGGATGCACAGGCATCGCTGAAATCGGCCTTGATGCAGTATCTGGAGCAGCCGGCCAATGCAGCAGGGCGAGGCCAGGCCGAATTTCTTTTGAACCGCGTTACAGGTTCCCAGCTCATGTCGCATGAACAGCAGCAGCCTTCCCAGCAGCTTCTTGTCCAGATTCCCTTGACGATGTTTGAAAAACATACCGACATGACGCTGCAGTGGTCCGGAAAAAAAGAAGAGGATGGAAGCTTTAATGCCGACCACTGCCGGATTTTATTCTACCTGCAGCTGGATGCCCTCAAAGAAACCGTCGTGGATGTCCAGATTCAAAAGCGGGTCGTTCAAGTCACCGTCTACAACGATGAACCGAAACCACGTAACGTAGACAGCATCTGGGGACCGCTGTTGAAAGAATCACTGGAGAACATGGAATACCGCCTTTCTTCGGTCCAGTGGAAACAGCGCAGTACCGGAGAGGATCCTGCCCCGCAGCTGTATGGTCAAAATATGAGTCATAAAGGGGTGGACTACCGGGCATGAGCAGATATGATGACGCGCTGCGCCGGAGGGCTGTAGCTCTCGGCTACCGGGAGGGGGAACATGCACCGAAAGTGAAAGCGAAAGGAAAAGGATTTGTTGCCGAGGAAATCATCGAACGTGCGAAATCCTCCAGCATCCCGATTCAGGAGGATCCTTCCCTCGTTGAGATGCTCTCCCAGCTGGAAGTGAACGAAAAGATACCGGAAGATTTGTATGAAGTAGTAGCGGAAGTGTTCGCCTTTATCTACCGCATCGACCGAGAAAAAGGACTGTCCGCTGAAAAGCATAGAGGGAAAGCCTCGGGACGGGACGGGGAAAAACACTGAAAAAATTTGATTTTTTGTGCACATCGCTGTTTATTACAGGCAATCTATTGTAAAATGGTTATTGTGTGAAATGATTCGCACAAGAGATTCAGCATTGAATCAAGTAAGGAGGATGGCTATGAATATCCATGAGTATCAGGCGAAAGAGATTCTAAGGGACTATGGTGTTGCTGTCCCTAATGGGAAAGTTGCCTACACGCGCCAGGAAGCGGTGGATGCAGCTAAATCTTTAGGCACTGATGTAACCGTTGTCAAAGCACAGATCCATGCCGGAGGAAGAGGAAAAGCCGGTGGGGTGAAAGTGGCAAAAAATCTGGATGAGGTTCGTACATACGCGGACGAGATTCTCGAGAAGACACTCGTGACGCATCAGACTGGTCCGGAAGGGAAAGAAGTAAAGCGGCTCCTCATTGAAGAAGGATGCGATATTAAAGACGAATATTACGTCGGACTTGTCGTGGACCGGGCTACATCCCGTATCGTCATGATGGCTTCTGAAGAAGGCGGAACAGAAATCGAGGAAGTAGCAGCGGAGACGCCGGAGAAGATCTTTAAAGAAGTGATTGATCCCGTAACCGGTATGATGCCGTACCAGGCACGCCGTCTTGCGTTCAACATTAACATTCCAAAAGAACAGATCGGCAAAACCGTGAAGTTTATGCTTGGTCTATACAAAGTTTTTGATGAAAAAGACTGCTCGATCGCAGAAATTAACCCGCTTGTCACAACAGGTGATGGCAACGTGATGGCGCTGGATGCCAAGCTCAACTTTGATTCCAATGCTCTCTACCGTCAGAATGACATTCATGAGCTGCGTGACCTGGATGAAGAGGACGAGAAAGAAATCGAAGCGTCGAAGTATGACCTCAGCTATATCTCACTCGACGGCAATATCGGGTGCATGGTCAACGGAGCCGGACTTGCTATGGCGACGATGGATATTATTAAATACCACAAAGGTGATCCTGCAAACTTCCTCGACGTCGGGGGCGGTGCAGATGCAGAAAAAGTAACGGAAGCATTTAAGATCATTCTCTCCGATAAATCCGTTAAAGGAATCTACGTGAATATCTTCGGTGGAATCATGAAATGTGATGTCATTGCAGACGGGATTGTAGAAGCGACGAAGCAGATGGGGCTTGAACTGCCGCTGGTTGTTCGTCTTGAAGGTACAAACGTAGAGCTCGGGAAGAAAATTCTGGATGAATCCGGACTGAATATTACTTCTGCAGACTCTATGGCTGATGGTGCAGAAAAAATCGTCAGTGCAGTTAACTAGTCAGAAAGGCGGGGTAACAAATGAGTATCTTATTAAATAAGGACACGAAAGTGATTGTTCAGGGCATTACCGGCGCCACCGGTCTCTTTCATACGAAACAGGCGGTGGAATACGGAACCCAGATCGTCGGCGGCGTCACGCCGGGTAAGGGCGGAACAGAAATTGAAGGGATTCCGGTATTCAACACGGTAGAAAATGCCGTGAAAGAAACGGGTGCAAATGCCTCCGTTATCTACGTTCCGCCTCCGTTTGCTGCAGATGCGATTATGGAAGCTGCAGATGCCGGCGTAGAGCTTGTCATTACGATCACGGAAGGCATTCCTGTCACCGACATGATCAAAGTGAAGCGGTATCTGGAAGATAAAGAAACGCGTCTGATCGGACCGAACTGTCCTGGTGTTATCACACCGGAAGAATGCAAGATCGGCATCATGCCGGGCTACATTCACAAAAAAGGTCACGTAGGCGTTGTGTCCCGTTCCGGTACACTGACGTATGAAGCTGTACATCAGCTTTCTACAGAAGGCATCGGCCAGTCCACCGCTGTTGGTATCGGCGGGGACCCGGTAAATGGAACGAGCTTTATCGACGTCCTGAAGCTGTTTAACGAAGATGATGATACGAAAGCCGTCATCATGATCGGAGAAATCGGCGGTACAGCTGAAGAAGAGGCAGCAGAGTGGATCAAGGAGAACATGACGAAACCTGTTGTCGGCTTTATCGGTGGTAAAACGGCACCTCCAGGAAAGCGCATGGGTCACGCCGGTGCGATCATTTCCGGCGGTAAAGGAACGGCTGATGAGAAAATCAAGACGCTGAATGACGCTGGCGTGGAAGTAGCAGAAACTCCGGCGGTGATGGGTGAAACGCTCATCAGCGTCCTGAAAAATAATGGCATTTATGAAGCATGTGTCACACACGCAGTGAATAAATAAGCTGCCCGGCACGTTGATGAGTGTGTGAAAAGGAATCTTCCTTTTCACACGCTCTTTTTTTTGTTTGATAAGAGGGTATAAGTGTTCATACAGGGTGACGGCGCAGCCAGCTGCTCGGGAAACATGAAGAACCCACGGTTCCCTCAAAGAACCTGCGGTACACGCCTTTCTGAACAAAAGGCGCTCCGCGCTTTTGTTCAAGATTGGAATACATCCGTCTTCATCCCGGCAAGCTGCAGAGGATCCGCTATTAATGCCGGTAAAGGGGGGCTGCTTTACGTCAAAGGCCTCGGAGCAGCGCATTGCTCGAAAACATATCGTGCCTCCTGCCGTGATTACCGGAATGGTCGATTGCAACACGCTTTGCCGGAGATACGCACGAGGCAGACTATCGTATAGGAGGAAGCTCATGAACAATTCAGATATAAGGAAAAGGTTGTTCCATATACATTACGCAGCTGCAGGGAACAGCGCCCTCGTCCACGCGCTGCGGCAGCAGGACCCGGATCTGCAGCGGATTTACAGGTCCCCGTTTACTCCATCAGGACGATTCCGCCGGTCGACAGTGCAGCAGTTTTATCAGCGGCTCCAGAACATCGGCATGGAAGAAGGATCGGACGCGGTGGCACGGAGTGGGGGAGCTGTTATTACGATACTCGATGACGACTACCCCGCCCAGTTAAAGGACCTGCACACCCCACCTGCCGTGCTTTACGTAAAAGGCTTCAGCTCGATGCTGCATGACGACCTCAGCCTGGCCGTTGTTGGTTCCAGGTACCCTTCCGCTCATGCGCTGGAAACGATGAAAGACATTCTTGCGCCCCTGCATCCGGTGCCGGTAACGATTGTCAGTGGACTGGCCAGGGGCATTGATACGGCAGCGCATGTGCAGGCTGTGCAGAACAACGGAAGAACGATTGCTGTCCTTGGATGCGGATTCAATCATGTCTACCCGGAAAGCAGCCGCAGCGTACAGGAGTACATGGGGCGATCGCAGCTGCTTGTGTCGGAGTATCCCCCGGATGTACGGCCGGAAAAATGGTTTTTTCCCCAGCGCAACCGTATCATCAGTGGCCTGAGCAGTGCCGTATTCGTCGTGGAGGCGAAAGAGCGGAGTGGTACCTTGATTACCGCAGAAGCAGCACTGGAACTTGGAAGGAACGTTCTGGCGCTTCCTGGACGCATTACCGACCCGAATGCGGCAGGGACGAATAAGCTGATTCAGGATGGAGCGGGCATGGTACTGAGGCCGGAAGATGTCATGGAGGAGTTGATGTCGGCTGCGGCCCGGCAGAGAAGTTGTTTGACAAATTGAGAGCGGGTGGTTAATAATAGGGGAGATTCTTTTACTTGCAGACGAGGGAGGAGCATCACCAGTATGTCGGATTATTTAGTGATTGTGGAATCTCCCGCTAAAGCGAAAACAATTGGAAAATATTTAGGAAAAAAATACGTTGTGAAAGCTTCGATGGGGCATGTCATTGACCTGCCGAAGAGTCAGATGGGCGTAGATGTCGAAAATAACTTCACTCCTAAGTATATTACGATTCGCGGGAAAGGACCTATATTAAAAGAACTGAAGCAGGCTGCGAAAAAGGCCAAAAAAGTCTATCTTGCCGCCGACCCGGATAGAGAGGGTGAGGCGATTGCATGGCACCTGGCGGACAGCCTGAACATTGATAAAGATTCAAAGTGCCGGGTCGTTTTTAATGAAATTACAAAGCAGGCGATCAAAGATTCCTTCAAGCATCCACGAGAGATCAACACGAACCTCGTCGATGCCCAGCAGGCGCGACGGGTGCTCGACAGGCTTGTCGGGTACAACATCAGTCCACTGTTATGGAAGAAAGTAAAAAAAGGTCTCAGTGCAGGAAGAGTCCAGTCGGTTGCTGTCAAAATGATCATCGACCGGGAAAATGAAATCAACGCTTTCGAACCAGTAGAGTACTGGTCGATCACTGCGCAGCTGGAAAAAGACGGCAAGGAATTCGAGGCGAAATTTACGGGCGTCGACGGAGAGAAGAAAGAACTTTCCAGTGAAGAGGATGTCAAAGATGTCCTTGGAAGAATGGAAGGGGAAACGCTCACCGTCGATGAAATCAAGAAAAAGGAAAGAAAAAGAAATCCAGTCGTCCCTTTTACGACCTCCTCTCTGCAGCAGGAAGCAGCGAGAAAGCTGAATTACCGGGCGAAGAAAACGATGATGCTTGCCCAGCAGCTATATGAAGGGGTGGATATCGGGAAATCCGGCACTTCCGGTCTAATTACGTACATGCGTACCGATTCCACGAGAATTTCGCAGACGGCAAAAACGGAAGCGTATGATTACATCACGGAGAAGTACGGAGAAGAATATACGGGTGTGCAGCAGGAGCAGAAACAGTCCTCCAACTCCCAGGATGCGCACGAAGCGGTCCGGCCGACTTCGGTGATGAATGATCCGAAAACCGTCAAACAGTATCTTTCCAGAGATCAGTACCGTCTCTACAAGCTGATCTGGGAGCGTATGGTCGCCAGTCAGATGGCTCCTGCAGTCATGGATACGATGACGGTCGACCTCTCCAACAACGGCGTTCAGTTCCGTGCCAACGGTTCCAAGCTGAAATTCGCCGGGTTTATGAAAGTTTATATTGAAGGCCGGGATGATAATAAAGAAGAAAAAGATAAGCTTCTTCCGGAAATGGAAGAAGGAGAACAGTCGAAAGCGGAAGCGATTGAACCGAATCAGCATTTCACCCAGCCGCCTCCGAGATACACAGAAGCAAGGCTCGTTCGGACGCTGGAAGAGCTCGGCATCGGCCGTCCTTCTACGTACGCACCTACCCTGGATACCATCCAGCGGCGGGGGTATGTAGCTCTTGAAGACAAACGCTTCGTGCCGACAGAGCTTGGTACAATCGTACTGGAACTGATCGAGGAGTTCTTTCCGGAAATTCTTAACGTGGAGTTCACAGCGTCGATGGAAGCTGGACTCGATTCTGTTGAAGACGGAGATCTCTCCTGGATATCGATTATCGATGATTTCTACAAAGATTTTGAAAAGCGGCTTCAGACCGCAGAAGAAGAAATGAAGGAAGTAGAGATCAAAGATGAACCCGCTGGAGAAGACTGCGAAAAATGCGGTCATGAAATGGTTTATAAAATGGGCCGGTACGGAAAATTCATGGCCTGCTCGAATTTCCCGGAATGCCGGAACACAAAAGCCATCGTAAAAGAAATCGGTGTCGATTGTCCGAAGTGTCAGGAAGGGAATGTCGTTGAGCGGAAAAGCAAGAAGAAGCGCATATTCTTCGGCTGTGACCGCTATCCGGAATGTGATTTTATTTCCTGGGATAAGCCGATTGCCCGTGCCTGTCCAAAATGTGAGCACATGCTTGTAGAGAAGAAAACGAAAAAAGGTGTCCACGTCCAGTGTTCCGAATGTGACTATAAAGAAGAGGCCAACTAACGGTTTGTGCCTCCGTCCGGCACTGAATCTTCCACGGACGCTGTCATTCGCGTCAGAAGCGCTCTCTTCTGGCGCGAATTTATCTGTACAGGAAGTGCGTTTCTCCAGCAGATGTTCCCGCAGACAGAGCAGACTGCCGATCAAATCTGAATTTTGTGAAAAAAGTGTAAACGGAATTGAAATGGGCTGCTGAATTGTGATACGATTTAGTAGCTTTCGCTTTGTGTGTGCATAGAGAGGAGTTTCCACTGTGGAAGAACTTCAATCATATAAAACGTATTTACGTCTGGAAAAAAGAGCCACGGAATCAACAATCACCGGGTATATACAGGATCTCGACGCATTTGCCCGATTTACAGAAGAACGATGGCAGCTCAGCATTCTTCAAATCACTCATGAACATATACGCAGTTATTTGATGGAGCTGTATGCAGCTGGTACAGCTAGAACGACGACAGCACGCAGGCTCTCCTCTCTGCGTTCGTTTTATCAGTTTCTTGTAAGGGAAAACATAAGAGTAGACAACCCTGTCCAGCTGGTGCATCAGCCGAAACAAGGGCGGCGTCTGCCCGTCTTTTTTTATGAGGAAGAGATGAAGCTCCTGTTTGATCAGCTGGAAGATGAAAAACCGCTGGGGATTCGTAACAGAGCGCTGCTCGAAGTGCTTTATGCAACCGGGATCCGCGTAGGGGAATGTGCAGGCATAAAACGGAAAGATGTCGATCTGGAGCTCGGTACGATGCTGATTCGTGGAAAAGGCGGCTATGAACGATACGTACCTGTCGGCTCCTTTGCTCTGGACGCGCTGGAGCATTACCTGCGCGATGGGAGGCCGATGCTCCATCCCCAGAGCGATACCCTCTTCGTCAACTACCGTGGTGGGCCGCTTTCAACGAGAGGCATCCAGAAGGTGATTGAGCGGCTGACGGACGACGCCTCTGCCAGAGCCAGGATCAGCCCGCACGTCATCCGCCATTCTTTTGCTACGCACCTGCTGAATGCAGGGGCGGATTTACGAACAGTACAGGAGCTGCTTGGGCATAAAGATTTGTCCGCCACCCAGTTGTACACCCATGTGACAAAAGACAGACTGAGAGACGTCTATACTAAAGCGCATCCACGCGCCTGAACGAATACAGCTCCAGGAGGTATGACATTGGACCAGATTAAAGGAACAACAATCTTTGCAGTAAAGCATGACGGAACCGCAGCCATGGCCGGTGACGGTCAAGTGACATTCGGCAGTGCTGTCGTCATGAAGCACTCTGCGAAAAAGGTGCGCCGTCTCTACCATGGGAAAGTGGTAGCCGGATTTGCAGGATCTGTAGCGGATGCCTTCACGTTGTATGAGAAATTTGAGAGCAAACTGGAAGAATTCGGCGGAAACCTGCAGCGTGCTGCCGTCGAGCTTGCGAAAGAATGGAGAAGCGACCGGGTTCTGCGGAGGCTCGAAGCAATGCTGATTGTAATGGATACGGAGTCGATGTATATGATTGCGGGAACCGGCGAAGTGATTGAACCGGATGACGGCATGATTGCTATCGGTTCCGGCGGCAGCTATGCCCTTGCAGCAGGCAGAGCGATGAAGAAGCACGCCTCCCACATGAGCGCAGCGGATATCGCCCGGGCCAGCCTGGAAACAGCAGGAGACTTGTGTGTGTATACGAATCATCATATTACTGTAGAAACAATAGAAGAGGAGGGATAATATGGATACATCATTAACTCCTTCGCAGATTGTCGAACGGCTGGATCAGACGATCGTCGGTCAGAAGAAGGCCAAAAAATCGGTAGCAGTCGCTCTTAGGAACCGATATCGGCGCAGCAGGGTTGAGGACGGGCTGCGGGAAGAGATCACACCGAAAAACATCCTGATGATCGGACCGACAGGAGTAGGAAAAACGGAAATCGCCCGACGCCTTGCAAAGCTCGTCGGTGCCCCGTTTATTAAAGTAGAAGCAACGAAATTCACCGAAGTCGGCTATGTAGGCCGGGATGTGGAATCGATGGTGCGGGACCTCGTGGAAACGTCTGTACGACTCGTCAAAGAAGAAAAAATGAATGAAGTCAAGGATGTTGCAGAGCGGCGCGCGGAATCGCGGATTGTCGAACTGCTCCACCCAAAAAAGCAGAAGAGCAGCAGCCGGAACCAGCAGATCCGGAACCCTCTGGAAATGTTTTTTCAGCAGGAGCAGGAGGAGGAAGAAGAGGAAGAAGAGCAGCCTCAGGATGAATCCTATCGCCAGGCCCGCAGAAGAATTGAAGAAGAACTGAAAGAGGGACGTCTGGAAGATAAAGAAATCACGGTGGAACTTGAAGAACAGCCGAAAGATTTTTCCTCGATGTTCTCCGGCAGCGGAATGGAACAAATGGGCATGAACATGCAGGAAATGTTTGGCGGAATGATGCCGAAGCAGAAGAAATCCCGCACGCTTCCGGTTCGGGAAGCGCGCCGGCTGCTGACAGAAGAAGAAGCGCAGAAGCTTGTTAACATGGATGAAGTGTCGCAGGAAGCGGTCGGCAGGGCAGAACAGTCCGGCATCATCTTTATCGATGAGATAGACAAAGTTTCAGGCAAACAGGATCAGTCAGCCGGGGTGTCCCGCGAGGGGGTCCAGCGCGATATTCTTCCTATTATTGAAGGATCGACCGTCGTGACGAAGCACGGAGCAGTAAGTACGGATCACATGCTTTTCATCGGTGCGGGTGCCTTTCACGTATCCAAGCCCTCAGACCTGATTCCTGAGCTTCAGGGGCGTCTGCCGATCCGTGTCGAGCTGGAATCTCTGGCGGAAGAAGACTTCGTCCGGATTCTGCAGGAGCCGAAATTTGCACTGCTGAAACAGTACAAAGCGCTGCTTCAAGTCGAAGGGATTCAAGTCGAGTTTGAAGAAGATGCCGTCAGACGAATTGCAGCGATTGCTGCTGAAGTAAACGCCAATACAGAGAACATCGGCGCACGGCGGCTTCATACGATTATGGAGAAACTGCTCGAGGACTTATCATTTGAAGCGTCGGAAATCACGATGGATACCATCATGGTCACACCGACCTATGTAGACGAGAAATTGGCTTCTGTTGCAAAAGACCGCGACGTAAGCCGGTATATTTTATAAATTAACGCTGGAGGTTTTTACATGGATTTATTAACCAGAACGAGAAAGATCAATGAACTGCTTCAGAAAAGCGGTGGGCAGTCTGTAAATTTCAAGGACATGGCCGGGACACTACGTGATGTGATTGAAGCAAACATTTTTATCGTCAGCAGACGAGGCAAGCTTCTCGGCTATGCCATCAAGCAGGAAATCGAGAACGAGCGGATGAAAGACATGCTGGAAGAACGGCAGTTCCCGGAAGGATATACGTCCGGCCTTTTCAATATTGAAGAAACGTCAGCGAACATTGATATTAATAGTTCCTACACCGCCTTTCCGGAAGAAAACAAAGATTTGTTCCGCAACGGTCTGACAACCATCGTTCCAGTCCAGGGCGGAGGGGAGCGTCTCGGAACGCTGATTCTCGCCCGCCTGGATGATTCCTTCGATGACGATGACCTGCTGCTGGCTGAATATGCAGCGACGGTCGTCGGCATGGAAATTCTTCATGAAAAAGCAGAAGAAATCGAACAGGAAGCCCGAAGCAAGGCGGTCGTACAGATGGCGATTGGGTCACTGTCCTACAGCGAGCTGGAAGCAGTAGAGCATATTTTCGAAGAACTCGACGGCAGTGAAGGACTGCTTGTGGCAAGCAAGATTGCTGACCGTGTCGGAATTACCCGATCGGTTATCGTCAATGCGCTGCGCAAGCTGGAATCCGCCGGTGTCATCGAATCCCGGTCACTTGGCATGAAAGGAACTTATATCAAGGTACTGAATGATAAATTCCTCGTAGAACTTAAGCAGCAGAGGGCATAAAAGGTCTATTGACAGGAAGGGTCCATCAGGAGGATGGACCCTTTTTTGCATGGTGGAAGACTCATATGTCAAGCTTTATACGCAGATGTAGAAAAGTGTGTTAAAGTGCATATAGTCGATCTATCATACCAGCATGTCGAATGACCCAGGATAAGACAGGGACTTTCATTTAGGTTTTACATTTTTTTTGAGAAACTTAGACATATGCTGGAGAATTCATTAAAATAAGAAGTAACAATCAGTCTTTCGTGTGAATATAAAAGGAGGATAGAACATGAATTTACTTGACAATAATCATTTGCGGCTGATGGAAAACTCCATCAATGCCTCTGCAACTCGTCAGGATACCATCGCCTCTAATATAGCGAATGTTGATACGCCGGGATACAAAGCAAAGAAAACCGTCTTCCAGCATCAGCTGGACAGTGCCGATGCGAGACTGCAGGCACGACAGACGGATGAGAGACATATCCCTTTCAGCGGGACAGGCGGGTCAGATGAACCACAGATCGTGGAAAGACAGAACACTACCTACAATCATAATGGGAACAGCGTCGATATCGACAAAGAAATGAGCGATCTGGCTGAAAATCAGATTTATTACAACGCACTGATCGAGAGGCTCAACGGCCGGTTCAGTTCTATTCGTACCGCACTCGGCACCGGAGGAGGGAGGTAAACATGTTTAGTGGAATGGATATATCAGCATCAGCATTAACGTCCCAGCGCCTCAGAATGGATGTGACTTCTGCCAACATCTCCAACGCCGATACGACAAGAGGCCGTCTCGTTGACGGAGAGTGGGAGCCATACCGCAGGAAAATGGTACATATGCAGTCGGATGGAGAAGGGAGCCGTTTCCAGCATCATCTGCACCGCGCTGCGCAGGGGCAGGACCCGCACGGGGTAAGAATCAATCAGATCATTGAAGATGAAACGCCGTTTGAACAGCAGTACAATCCGGATCATCCGGATGCCGATGAAGATGGGTATGTAGCTATGCCTAATGTGGATCCGCTCAAAGAAATGGTCGATTTAATGGGAGCGACCAGATCCTACGAAGCCAACGTCACAGCATTAGATGCTCATAAGGGTATGCTCATGCGGGCACTGGAAATAGGCCGATAAATCAAACAGAGGAGTGAGGATGGATGACAGTACACGAAACAGGAGCTGTGCAGTCGATGATGCAGAATCCCGGCGCCCAGCGAATAAACAACTCGCCGGCAGAGGCGCATGACAGTTTTAAAACGTGGCTGAACGATGCAATCGGTTCAGTGAATGAATCGCGCGCGGAATCAAGTCAGGCAACGGAGGCGATGGCCCGCGGGGAGGATGTTGACCTTCATAACGTTATGCTGACAGCTCAAAAAGCCTCTATCCAATTGGAAACGACGGTCCAAGTACGTGACAGAGTGATTGAAGCGTATCAGGAAGTGATGAGAATGCAGGTATAATTTCCGTATACCCGGAATATCGGCTGCAATAACATCAAAATTAATACTTTTTCAATAATTTATCTAACTTTCTATAATATGGCTCAAAAAGCCGCTGGTAATGGTGGGAGGAAGCATGAAGGAGCAATGGATTAACTTCAAGACAAAAAGCATAGAGTTCTGGCAGACTCGGACAAAGAACCAAAAAGGGCTGTTTATCGGATCTGCTGCGCTGGCTGCGGTCCTCATTGCTGTCTTCACGTGGCTCGGCTCCCAGCAGCATTATGTTCCGCTCTATACGAATATGACGATGCAGGAAGCTGGTGAAGTCAAAGAAACACTGGATGCACAGGGAGTCGATAATGAAGTCAGCGCGGATGGAACGACGGTCTATGTTCCGGAAAATGAAGCTGATGATTTAAAGGTTACGCTCGCTGCCCAGGGGATTCCGCAGTCAGGGAGAATCGATTACAGCACGTTCAGTGAGAATATGGGATTTGGTACAACAGACAACGAATTTGAAGTACTGGAACGGGCGGCACTTCAGACATCCCTGGAAGACCTTATCCGCAATATTCAAGGAATCAGTAATGCGCAGGTCATGATCACGCTGCCGGAAGAAAGCCCGTGGCTGACAGACGAAACGGGAAGGGCGACGGCTTCCGTCATGGTCAATCTGGATGCAGGTGCCGGTCTGGATCAGGAACAGATTCGTTCCTTGTATCATCTGACTGCTCAGAGTGTACCGAATCTCGCTGTAGAAGACGTCGTGATTACAGACCAGATGAGCCGACATCTTACATATGAGGACGGCACCTCGTCCGATGGCTCATTAAATGCGTACGAACAGAACAGAGCTGTTCAGCGTGATATTGAACAGGATATCCAGCGCGATCTGCAGCAGATGCTCGGAACGATGATGGGACAGAATAAAGTGGTCGTAGCCGTTTCCACAGACATCGATTTCACCCAGGAGAACCGTCAGGAAGAGCTGGTGGAGCCGGTGGATGAAGAAACCAACGAAGGCATCGCGATGAGTGTGGAGCGCATCACGGAAACGTACGAAGGCGAAGAATTCGAAGACGGCGGTGTTCCTGGAGCCGGTGAAGACGACATACCGGCCTTCCCCGGCGTCATCGGAGGCGGCGGAGACGGAGACTACGAAAGAATCGAGGAGCGCATCAACAACGAAGTGAACCGTATTTCCAGAGATATTGTCGAAAGTCCGTACATGATTCGTGATATCAGTATTCAGGTCATGGTGGAACCACCGGACCCTGAAGATGAAGGAACCCTGCCGCAGGAACGCCTGGACGATATTCAGGACATCCTCGGCCAGGTTGTTGCAACCTCTATTGATGCAACGGTTACGGACGAATGGGAAGACGATGAAGTTGCAGAACGGATTCTCGTTTCCTCGATGCCGTTCATCGGTCAAGTCGACATGGAAGAGCCAGGTGGAGGATTTACCTTCTGGGGCTGGGTTGCAGCTGCGCTCGCGCTGGCGGTTGTCATTCTGATTGTGCTGCTCGTCCGGCGCGGACGTACAGAGGAAGAGGAGACATTCGATCAGGAGTTTACACAGGATGAATTCACCCTTCCTCCGCTTGACGGTGATGCTGTCGATACAGAAACGAAAGCACGCCGAAAACAGCTGGAAGAACTGGCGAAGGATAAGCCGGAGGAGTTTTCTAAACTGATCCGATCCTGGTTGTCCGACGATTAAGGAGGGAGAAGCAATGGCAAAAAAGAAAGAGCTCACAGGAAAGCAGAAAGCTGCGATTCTTCTGATCTCCCTTGGTCCGGACGTATCCGCCCAGGTATACAGACATTTATCGGAGGAAGAGATTGAAAAGCTCACCCTCGAAATCGCCGGTGTCAGAAAAGTGGACCAGGATCAGAAGGAAGAAGTACTTGACCAGTTCCATCAAATGGCCATCGCGCAGGATTATATCACCCAGGGTGGTATCGGCTACGCGAAAGATGTTCTGGAAAAAGCACTCGGCGGGGATGAGGCCTCCTCAATAATCAACCGCTTAACTTCCACCCTGCAGGTAAGGCCGTTTGATTTTGCCCGTAAGACGGACTCCATGCAGATCTTCAATTTCATTCAGAACGAACATCCGCAGACGATCGCGCTGGTGCTGTCTTATCTCGAGAGTGAGCAGTCCGGACAGATTTTGTCCGCCCTGCCACAGGAACTCCAGGCGGATATTGCCAAACGGATTGCCGTCATGGACAGCACCTCCCCGGAAATTATTCACGAAGTTGAAAGCGTGCTGGAGCGGAAGCTGTCTTCAGCAGTGACGCAGGACTTCACCGAAACGGGTGGGATCGAAGCGGTTGTGGAAGTCCTCAACAGCGTCGACCGGAGTACAGAGCGGACCATCCTGGATGCGCTGGAGATTCAGGATCCCGAACTCGCAGAAGAAATCAAGAAGCGGATGTTTGTCTTTGAAGATATCGTCACACTGGATAACCGGTCCATTCAGCGTGTTATCCGCGATGTGGAAAATGCAGACCTGCAGCTGGCACTGAAAGTCGCCAGCGATGAGGTGAAAGAGATCGTCTTCAACAACATGTCCCAGCGCATGTCAGATACGTTCAAAGAAGAAATGGAATTTATGGGACCGGTACGGCTGCGTGATGTAGAGGAAGCACAGACAAGAATTGTAGCGATTATCCGACGACTGGAAGAGTCGGGTGAAATCGTCATAGCCCGTGGTGGAGGGGATGATATCATTGTCTAAGTTAATCAAATCCCCCTACGTCCGCGGGGAAGAGGAAAAGAAACTCATCCGCATCAAAACCTTTGCCGAACCGTCGCAGACAGAAGAGACGATGGACGGATCGGATCTCGAGGAGCAGCGCCCCGGCGCATTCCATGACGACGAGCTGGAACGTCTTCAAGTCGAAGAGCAGGAGCTTCAGAAAAAAGAAGCCGAGCTGGTGAACTGGCAGGAGCAGCTGGAACAGGAACGCAGCGCCATGAAAGAAGCGGGGGAACGAGAAGCGGAAGAACGCTTCCGGCAGGCTGCGGAGCAGGGATTTGAAGAAGGGTTTCAGCAGGGAGTGCAGGAAGCACAGCAGCAGGTGGACAGCTATCTCAAAAAGGCAACCGATATCGTCGATGCTTCGAGAACGGACTATTACGAAAAAATCAGCCAGGCAGAAGAAGAGATGCTGGAACTTGCTGTAGCTGTTGCGGAACGTATTATTGGTGAGCGGCTTCAGCAGGATAACAGCTGGCTCTCCTTCGTACGTCAGGCAGTCACAGAAGTCCGGGACCAGTCCCGCATCCACATTTTTGTCCATCCATTCTGGTATGAAGAAACATTAAAACATCAGGATGAACTGAAAGAGGCGGCCGTCCAGGCGGAAGAACTGGTCATTTATCCGGACGGGAGCCTCCAGGAGAACGGGTGCATCATCGATACTCCCTTCGGCAAATTGGAAGCCTCCTTGGATACGCAGCTGCTTGAATTGAAGCGGCTGCTTTCTGCAAAGCTGAAAGCGGGTGAGGGGAATGAAGCTTAAAGAACTGAAGGAATCACTGCATGAACTGAAACCGTATAAGCAGTACGGAAAAGTGACAAGAGTGATCGGGCTCATGATTGAGTCGGAAGGACCGCAGGCATCGATTGGAGATATGTGTTCGATCCTGGTACGTGGGAGAGAGGATATTCTTGCGGAGGTCATCGGTTTCCGGGAACAGCAGGTATTGCTGATGCCGTATGACAGAATTGACAGTATTGCCCCGGGAAGTCTGGTCGAAACCTGGAACAAGCCGCTGGAAGTTTCCGTCGGACACAGCCTGATCGGCTCCGTCATCGACGGCCTCGGCAGGCCGATGGAAGAACACGGAGCTGCCGGCCTGAAGAAATACTCCACCGATAATGATCCGCCTAATCCGATGACGAGACCGCGGATCATGGAGCCGTTAAGTCTCGGCGTCCGCGCCGTGGATACGATGCTCACGCTCGGCAAAGGGCAGCGTGTCGGCATCTTCGCCGGAAGCGGCGTCGGGAAAAGTACCCTTATGGCTATGACCGCGAAAAATTCGGATGCCGACATTAATGTTATCGCATTGATCGGAGAGCGCGGGCGCGAAGTTCGTGACTTTATCGAAAGGGATCTCGGTCCGGAAGGCAGGAAAAACTCCATCGTTGTTGTGGCCACGTCGGATAAACCGGCATTGATGCGGATCAAAGGAGCGCTTACAGCAACGGCAGTGGCGGAATATTTCCGCTCGCAGGGAATGAATGTAAACCTGATGATGGACTCCGTGACTCGGGTTGCTATGGCTCAGCGTGAAGTAGGACTCGCCGCAGGAGAACCGCCGACTACGAAAGGGTACACACCCTCGGTTTTTGCCCTGCTCCCCCGTCTGCTGGAACGTTCCGGCATGAGCGAAAACGGGTCGATGACAGCGTTCTACACCGTGCTTGTCGATGGTGACGACATGAATGAACCGATTGCAGACACAGTGCGGGGAATTCTCGACGGTCACCTTGTACTCGACCGGAAACTAGCGAATAAAGGCCATTTTCCGGCTGTTAATGTTCTCCAGAGCGTCAGCCGGGTCATGAATGAGATTGCCGGTGAGGATCACAAGCAGACCGCGGAACGGCTGCGGAGGCTGATATCTGTCTACGAATCCCAGGAAGACCTGATCAATATTGGCGCTTATAAAAAAGGCGCTAGTGCTGAGGTGGATGAGGCAGTCAAACTGTACCCGAAAATCATGGCCTTCCTGCAGCAGCAGACAGAGGAAAGTCCGCGTCTGGAAGAAAGCGTCGAAGCCATGCTCGTCCAATTCGGAGGAGGTTCGTCATGAGCACCCCTTTCAGTCTTCAAAAAATTCTCGACGTGAAAGAACATGAAAAGTATCTTGCCGAGACGGCTTATGCAGATTCCCTTGAAACATTTGAGGCTAAAGCAACCGAGCTTTACGAACAGCTGAAACGTAAGGAAGAACTGGAACAGAGAAACAGAGAGCAGATCCAGGCTGGTACGGCAATCATGCAGATCCAGCAGACTGAAAAAACGCTGGCCTTTCTGGAAAAGCAGATCGAACAGCTTGAACTGCAGACGAAGCGCGCCCGCCGTGATATGACCGACAAAGAGCGCTTTCTGCAGATGAAGTCGATTGATGTGAAAAAGTACGAGCGGATGAAAGAGCTCGAAGCTGAAAAGACAGCGGATCAGGAGAAAAAAGATGAACTTCACTTTCTGGATGACATTTCGTTACAGCAGTTTGTCCGAAAGTAAAAATGGGTGAGGAAATGGCTAAGCAGCAGAACAATAGTAAAAAAAATACGGAAAAAAAGCAGAGCAGAGTGCTCGTGTTCTTGATGGTTGTGATCGTTCCTGTTCTGTTTGCGCTCGTTCTTGCTGTCGTTATGCTCTATTATCTCGGATTCAACGTAGGCGATACAGCGCGGGACATGCTGCAGTCGCTGCCATTTGTAGAATCCGACGAAGATGAAGAGATTCCGGAAGAGGAATACGTGGCCAGGCTGGAGCACGAAAACGAATCGTTCGAACAACGGATAGCTGAGCTGGAAACGGCTCTTGCCGACACGGAAGAAGAACTGGAAGAGGCACAGGAAGAGCTGTTTGCGCTCCAGAATGACGAACTCGATGAGGAAGAAGATGCTGAACAAGCGACTGCTGACTTTGATGACGTCGTCAGAACCCTGCAGGAAATGACTGCGTCCAGTGCCGCGGAGATCATTGAGGAGCTTCCCGAAGCGCAGGCGGTGCTCTACTTGAGAGCGATGAACGTGAACGCACGGGCGGAGATTATCTCGAGGATTGAGCCGGACCTTGCCGCATCCATACTGAACCAAATATCCGATGATTAAGAAATACAATACTGAAAGGAGGTGAAAAAGATGAATGTATTTCATGCATTGAACACTCAAATAAACGATAGCAGTCACCACGTAAAAAAGGACGGCATGCCGGAACCTGAGGGAGCAAAATTTGAAGGGCTTCTGGCCGGTATACTTGGAGGACATCAAGAACTGGACAGGGAAGCTGCTGATGAAGAGCAGAATATGAAGAAACTGCTTGAAAAACTGAACGATGAAACAGATGGAATTTTTATAAAACTGATAAGTGAGCTGGAGAAACTTCTAGAGGAACATCACGATTTAGTATCAGAAAATATGTTTCTTCAGCCAGAAGAGGAAGAATATATACTCTCTTTGTTAGAAACGTTGGATTCAGACCTCCAGCAAAAAGTGAAGGTGATGTTTGAGCAGGATCGCTCCTTGTACAGCCTGACGGAAGAAGCATCGGAAGAGCAAAGTTCCGTTGCTGCGGCTGCATCTATACTTCAACTGATGGCGTCTACGGAAAACGGCGTAGAAGACGTCCTTAAAGAGGCATACGACTCTGTTCTTCCAGAACTAAAAGAATTAATGAGTAGCGGGGAATTAGAAAGTCTTTCTTTAATCATGGACCTTCCTCAGCCTCAAGATCTAGAGGAGAAGCAGGAATCGGAAGTGATGCTTCAGTTTATCGGTGCAGTCCATGGGGGAGTGCCTAAAAATGAAAGTGGAATTTTTCAGGCTGTAAAGGAATTAAACCCATCCTTTGCACAAGGAGGGCAGCTTCCAGGAGGAGCGTCTTCTGAAAACCAGCTGCATAGTACACTTCGTCAAATGATTCGCTCAGCAGTGAGTTCTGATGAGAGACTACAACAGCTTCAGTCAGCACTGAAGTCTTCCGAAGGGAGATCGTCCGGAAAAGGCTGGATGATGCCTACGTTAGGAGCAGAGCAGACCGCAAGAGAAATGCCGGTACAGCAGCCACAGCTGTCTCTGCACATGCAGCAGTCTCTTCAGTCGATGGGCACAGGCGGCCAGCAGCCGGAAGCGGCGAGACCAGCGCAGGAGCAGTTTATCCGTCAGTTTGAGCAGATGCTTTCCAGATCCTCGCTTCAACAACTTTCAAATGGAACACAGCAGCTCAGTGTGCGCCTGACCCCGGAGAATCTCGGCAGGCTGGATATTACCCTGCAGCAGGTCAATGGCGTGATGACGGCGAGGCTGATGGCGACGACACAGATGACAAGGGAGCTCCTTGAAAGTCAGCTTCATCAGTTGAAGCAGGCATTCCAGGGACAGAATCTGCAGGTGGAGCGAATTGAGATTACACAGCAGCAGACCCAGCTCTGGAAAGATCAGCAGGAAGAAAACCGTCGTCAGCAGGAGCAGCAGAATCAAGCAGAACCTGAGGCGGATCAAGAGTTGGAGGAAGAACTGGATTTCACCGACTTCCTGGATGAACTCCTTGAAGAATCTTTCTCTGAAGAAGTATAGAAAGGAGCAGTTATATGCCGATGGGAATGGATGGCCTGGCAGCAGGTGCTACCACAGCACAAGGACCGGGTAGACAGTCAGCACTGAATACAGAGCAGCCGACGTACTATGAAGATTACGTAGAACAGCAGAAAAATCAGGAACCGGTGCAGGATATGGACAGGGATGCTTTTCTGAAGATCCTGCTGACCCAGCTGCAGAATCAGGACCCGATGGATCCGATGGATGACAAGGAATTTGTCGCGCAGATGGCGCAGTTTTCTTCACTCGAACAGATGACGCAGCTGAACCAGACGATGACCGACATATTCGAGAAGCAGGAGCAGAACAGCTTCGTCTCCCACAGCGATTTGATCGGGAAACAGGTGGAATACAACGTAGAAGGAGAGGAAGGTTCCGAACAGATCAAAGAAGGGCTGGTTGAATCCGTGTCGTTTCAGAATGGCAAAGCTCACCTTGTGATCGATGGAGAAAAAGTGAATACAGATAAGCTTGTCAGCGTTAGAAATGCAGAATAGAGGAGGAGGATCATGAACAGCGGAAAAATCATGCCGCATCAGCTGCAGCAGCCGCTTCCCAAACCTCCTGTTCACAAGCCTGTAAAAACGGAGTATAAAGCCGACTTCAGCAGCATGCTTCAGGATAAACTGAAGGAGCCGCTGTCACTCAGCCGTCATGCGGAAAAAAGAATGGAAGAACGAGGCATCGCTCTCACGCAGGAAACGTGGGATCGTATGGAGGATAAGGTACAGGAAGCGAAGGAGAAAGGCGTACAGGACTCTGTCGTTCTGCTTGACAATGCAGCTTTGGTTGTGAGCGCCGAGAACAACAAAGTCATCACCGCCATGAACCGGGAAGAAGCAGATGGCCAGCTGTTTACCAACATTGATGGAGCGATTGTACTGACATAAATGCGGCCGGACCGAAAGGAAGCCGCCGGACTGCGGAATGATCGAAGCAGTCCTACTAAAATCAAAGGAGCACGATAATTATGCTACGTTCACTATACTCAGGAATCGGTGGAATGAACAACTTCCAGAACAAACTGGATGTCATCGGGAACAACATCTCCAACGTTAACACGCAGGGGTTTAAAAAAGGGCGAGTCACGTTCAATGACCTCGTAAGTCAACAGATGCAGGGGGCCGGTACACCGCAGGAAGGCGGACGCGGCGGAACGAACCCACAGCAGATCGGACTTGGTGGAAGCATGGCTACCATTGACACCATCGATACCCAAGGGTCGCTGCAGTCGACCGGACGGGATCTGGACATGGCGATTTCCGGTGATGGGTTCTTTGTTGTAGAAGATGGTGATGAAGCTTTATATACACGTGCGGGGAACTTTTATCTTGATTCTGAAGGCAGGCTCGTTAACGGAGATGGGTTGAGTATTCAAGGATTTTTGAATGCCGAAGGAGATGTTGCAACTGAGGCTGCCGACATAGAAGAAGATGATCCGCTTACCAACTTGTATATTCCTGCAGGGGCGACCGTGGATGATCTAAGAACGGGCGCAGGCATTGACGACTTTCCGGGCATTGATATTCCGGCCGATGCGGACGATGATGCAACCCTCGAAAGTTTTAACGTAGCTCCGTCCGGGGAAATTAACGGCGTCTTTTCGAACGGCGAGACGTACGTTCTCGGCGTTGTGGCGATGGCGAACTTTCCCAACCCCGGCGGTCTGAACAAAACCGGAGGGAATACATTTGAAGTCTCCGCCAACTCCGGTGCTCCTCAGATTGGCACCTCGAACACGGGTGGACGAGGGGAACTGGTTGGTTCTGCCCTGGAGATGTCGAACGTAGACCTGTCGGAAGAATTCGCCGAAATGATTGTATCCCAGCGCGGATTCCAGGCGAATACCCGTTCTATCACAACCGCAGACGAAATTCTGCAGGAACTGATTCAGCTGAAGCGATAATGATTTTGAGAACAGCCGGGCCGGCTGAACCGGCCCGGATGCCTGTTCTCCTACATATGCAGCATTAAAGGAGGGGGCCCGTCATTGAACGGGGATCATGATTTCATTAACGAGATTAGATAAGCAGTCATTTACGCTCAACGCCTTGTTTATAGAACAGATACAGTCGTTTCCGGATACGACGATAACGTTGATCAATGGCAAGAAAATCGTTGTCACAGAGTCCGAAGAAGAGCTCGCAGCGAAAATCGCCGGTTTTTATCAGTCGATCGGTCTGGTATCGGCCGCTGCTTCTATTACGAAAGAAGAAGGGAGGGACTGAACCATGTTTCAGAATCGATTGGTTAATATCATGCTGATTATTCTTGCTGCACTGACGCTGATCGGTGTGCTCACGTTTGTATTGTTCACTCAGTTCTTCCAGACGGAAGGTGAAAATGAAGAACCCTCCATTGAAGAAGTGATCGCAAGATCAGTGGAAACAGAAGAGATTACGACAAACCTTCGTTCTAATCAGGTCATCCGCGCTTCTTTCGTAATTGAAGCAGACAGCACAGAGGCGGCCGATGAACTGGAGCAGCGAAATTTTCAAGTGGAAAATATCATCATTCGTCAGCTTGCAGACATGAGCGTGAATGATTTTCAAGGATCTGAAGGGATTCAGACGCTGGAGAACAGTATCGGCAGCGAGCTGAACAACCTGATGCAGGAAGGTTCTGTTTCGCAGGTTTACATGAGAGAAAAAGTAGTCCAGTAACAGCATGATGGAAATGAAAGTGAGGTGAGCTGCAGTGGCAGACGTTCTCTCCCAAAGTGAAATTGACGCGCTTTTATCATCTCTCTCCACAGGCGAAGTGGATGCGGATGATTTAAAGAACGAAGAGACAGAGAAGAAGGTCAAGGCGTATGACTTTAAACGGGCGCTCCGTTTTTCGAAAGACCAGATCCGGTCTATTACCCGCATTCATGAAAATTTCGCCAGACTTTTAACAACACAGCTGTCCGCCCAGCTACGTACATACGTATCGATACAGGTAGCTTCTGTCGATCAGCTCCCGTATGAAGAGTTTATACGCTCGGTCCCGAAGATGACCGTGCTCAATGTATTTGAACCTTCTCCCCTGCCAGGACGGCTCGTCATGGAGTTCAACCCGAACATCGCGTATTCGATGCTCGACCGGATGCTCGGTGGTAAAGGAGAGCCGTACAGCAAAGTGGAAAACCTGACGGAGATTGAAGTGAAGATCATGCAGCAGATGTTCCAGCGTGTCCTGGAAGTGTTCCGGGAAGCGTGGCTCTCCGTAGAGGAAATGGACCCCTTAATGGAGGACATTGAAGTGAATCCGCAGTTTCTGCAGCTCGTATCGCCGAACGAGACGGTGGTTGTCATTTCTTTTTCGACAACCATCGGCGATTCCTCCGGCATGATTAACATCTGCCTTCCGCATGTCGTGATCGAACCAGTGCTGCCGAAACTGTCGGTGCATTTATGGATGCAGGAGAAACAGACGCAGCGGGATTCACTTGAGTACGGGGTGCTGGAACGTCATGTGAAGCGTGCTGAAGTGCCGCTTTCAGTGGAACTCGGCAGATCTGCTATTACGGTGGAAGAACTGATGTTTATGACCAAGGGTGACACGATTGAGCTGAATCAGTCGATCGACGAACCACTGACCGCGCTGGTGGACGCAGAACCGAAATACAAAGTGCAGCCTGGCAGAATGAAGGACCGGATCGCGGTGCAGGTAACGGACTTTGTGGAAGAGGAGGAAGAGTACGATGATGAACGATGATATGCTTTCCCAGGATGAAATTAATGAACTGCTCGCCGGGATGGACAATGATGACGATGATGATCAGAGCGTCGATCCTTCCGATGGAGAAGAAGGAATCAATCAGGAAGATTACTTAACGTCGATCGAGGAAGACGCGTTGGGCGAAATCGGCAATATCTCGTTCGGCAGTTCGGCAACAGCACTCTCTACGCTGCTGAATCAGAAGGTGGATATCACCACTCCGGAAGTTGAGGTAGTGAAAAAAAACCTGCTCGATCAGGCGTTTCCGAAACCTCACGTTGCGGTGTCTGTGGAATACACCGCCGGCTTTGAAGGCGTCAATCTGCTCGTGATCAAGACGAGTGATGCAGCGATTATAGCAGACCTCATGATGGGCGGCGACGGAACCAATGCCAACGAAGATCTGGGGGAGATGGAGCTAAGCGCCGTGCAGGAAGCAATGAACCAGATGATGGGATCGGCCTCGACCTCCATGTCGACTATTTTTAATGAAAAAGTCGACATCACGCCTCCGCAGATTGAAATGATGGATTTAAAGGAAGATCCGGAGGGCGTCGAGATTCCTGGAAGTGAAGTACTCGTGCAGATTTCTTTTGATCTGAAAATCGGGGACTTGATTGACTCCAAAATCATGCAGATGCTCACCGTTGATTTTGCTAAAAGCATGGTGGATAAATTGATGAACCCGACCGACAGCAGCCCCGCTCCGGAGCAAAAAGAAGCCCCTGCGGAAGCACCTTCCCAGCCGGAACGACAGGAGCCGGTTCAGGAGCAGAGAGCCGAGTCAACGGAGAGCCAGCAGCCAACGGAAGCACCGCCGGCCGCGCCAGCGGGGCCGCAGCACATGGGAGGCGGAAGACACGGCCAGGATGTGAACGTACAGCCGGCGGCGTTTTCCAGCTTTGATGCTCCACAGCTGAATGAACAGGAAGCAAGAAACTTGAATATGCTGATGGAAATTCCGCTGGAGGTAACAGTCGAGCTTGGACGCACAAAGCGTTCGATTAAAGAAATACTGGAGTTTACAAAAGGGTCTGTGATTGAGCTGGATAAACTCGCCGGTGAACCTGTCGATGTTCTCGTCAATCAACAGCTTGTCGCAAAAGGGGAAGTAGTGGTGATCGATGAGAACTTCGGGGTGCGCGTCACGGATATCGTCAGCAGAGAAGAACGACTGAAAAATTTGAGATAAGCAGGATGGAGGAACCAGCATGGCTAAATCAGTATTAATTGTCGACGATGCCGCGTTTATGCGGATGATGATCAAAGATATTTTGGAAAAGAACGATTTCCGGGTCGTCGGAGAAGCCGCAGATGGAGCAGAGGCAGTCACACAGTACAAAGAACATTCGCCCGATCTGGTGACGATGGACATTACTATGCCGGAGATGGACGGCATTACGGCTTTGAAAGAAATCAAGAAACACGATCCTTCCGCAAATGTGATTATGTGTTCAGCTATGGGCCAGCAGGCCATGGTGATCGATGCCATTCAGGCTGGAGCGAAAGATTTCATCGTCAAACCATTTCAGGCAGACCGTGTAATGGAAGCAATCGACAAGACGTTAGGGTAAGTATGCAGGAGGTGGATTCAGCGTGAGAATGCTGATCACGCTGCTCCTGGTTTTCCTTATGGGGACAACAGCAGCAGCAGCGCAGGATGATAATTTCGGAGACCCGGGCCGCAGTGTGACAGACGGTTTTGACAATCTTGAATCAGATGAGGATGCAGACGATACAGAGACGAGGACAGACGAGGACAGGGAAGAGGACAGGGAGGCAGAAATGCCTGTAGGTGGCGGGCAGAATCTGTTCTGGATGACAGGGCAGCTGATTCTCGGACTCGCTGTTGTTCTATTTCTGATCTATGCGGTGCTGAAAGTGGTCAACAAACGGGCCCGCAGTTTTTCCAGCCATCGGACGCTGCAGTCGGTTGGTGGCGTAGGCATCGCCCAGAACCGTTCTGTTCAAATGGTGAGAGTCGGAGACCGGCTTCTCGTTCTCGGTGTTGGGGAGACCGTCTCCCTACTGAAAGAAATCGAGGATCCTGAAGAGATAGAACAGATGATCCGACAGGAAGAGAGCGGTCCTGACATGACAAAGACAAAGGAAGTCATTCAGCAGCTGCTCAGCAGAAAAAAACAGAAAGACAATCCATACAACAGCCGTTTCGGCGATGTGTTGTCACAGGAAATGGACGGCGTGAAGCATTCTCAGGAAAAGCTTCACTCTGAATTGGAAGGTGACCGCCGATGATGCCGGCATTTCTGGAAATACCAGCACTCGATATATTCAGCGACGACGGCGAAAATCTGAGTTCGACGATACAACTGCTGCTCGTCATGACGGTTCTGTCGCTTGCCCCGGGTATTCTTATCCTGATGACGTGTTTTACGAGAATTATCATCGTACTCGGGTTTGTGCGTTCCGGTCTGGCGACGCAGCAAATGCCGCCGAACCAGGTCCTGATCGGCCTCGCGCTCTTCATGACGTTTTTCATCATGGCTCCGGTCTTCGCGGAGGTCAATGAGGAAGCGCTCCAGCCGCTGTTTGATGGAGATATGAGCCAGGAAGAAGCGTTTGAGGCAGCCGCAGATCCCATGAAAGAATTCATGGCGGAGCACACGAGAGAGAATGATCTGGCCCTTTTCATGGGTTATGCAGGCGAAGAACGTCCAGAATCGCTCGATGACGTTCCGTTGACGGCACTCGTCCCGGCTTTTGCAATCAGTGAGCTGAAGACAGCCTTTCAGATTGGCTTTATGATTTTTGTTCCTTTTCTCGTTATTGATATGGTGATTGCCAGCGTGCTGATGTCGATGGGGATGATGATGCTTCCACCGGTCATGATTTCCCTGCCGTTTAAAGTTCTGCTGTTTGTGATGGTGGATGGTTGGCATCTCGTCGTAAGATCGTTATTATTCAGCTTCTAAGGGGAGTGGCAGCATGACACAGGATATGGTTCTCCGCTGGGCGGAGCAGGGTGTTTTTGTGACACTGATGATTGCAGGTCCGCTGCTGATCGCAGCGCTTGTCATCGGATTGAGTGTCAGCATCTTTCAGGCAACAACACAGATTCAGGAGCAGACGCTCGCATTTATTCCAAAAATCGCAGGAGTGCTGATCGGTCTGATTATCTTCGGACCGTGGATGCTGACGCAGCTGCTAACATTTGCAGAGTCGATCTATAGTAACCTCCACCATTTTATCGGGTAGATGACATGGAATTTTTAGAGTGGTTCCCTGCTTTTCTTTTAATTCTTGTGCGCATGTCCGCCTTTATGCTGACACTCCCCTTTTTCAACTACCAGACCATCCCCGGTCAGGTTAAAATCGGTATCGCTGTTTTTATGAGCTGGATTATCTTTTTCACGGATGACTGGCCTGCGCTCAGCATCAACTATGAATATTTCCTGCTCATTCTAAAGGAAGCACTGACAGGCCTTACGATAGGTCTCACCGCTGCTGTGATGCTCTTTGCGATCCAGGTTGCCGGCGGTGTGATGGATTTAAAACTCGGATTTTTGATTGCCAACGTCATGGATCCGCAGACAGGCACACAGAGTCCACTGCTCGGGAGTTACCTTTATACTTTTTCTCTCCTGCTTATCCTTGCCATTGATGCGCATCACCTCATGATCGACGGCGCTTTTTTCAGCTACCAGTACGTTCCGATGGAGCAGCTGTACCTGCCGTTCGGTGATGAGAGCGTGGTAGAACATTTCATTACCGCAGTCAATACGATGTTTATCATCGCTTTTCAGATGGCGATGCCGGTCGTCGGCTCGATTTTTTTAGTGGATGTGGCACTCGGAATGATTGCTAGAACCGTCCCGCAGGTGAACGTGTTTGTGGTGGGCCTTCCGCTGAAAATTTTCCTCGGTCTGATCATGATGATGCTGACCATGGCTCCGTTTTTCATCCTGGTCGAACACTTGACGGAAGTCACGATTGAAATGATGCGGACGCTGATGCAGCTTTACGGAGGAGTGGACGTGTAATGTATCTGCAGCTGGATATTCAATTCTTTGCGCAGGAAAAAACGGAAAAAGCGACGCCGAAAAAGCGGAAAGATTCAAGGAATAAAGGGCAGGTTGCGAAAAGCACCGACGTCAACACCGCCTTCATTCTGATGTTTGTCTTTCTTTTGTTCTGGCTGGCGGGCCGCTTCATCGTTGAACAGCTGTTTACGATCGCTGAATTCACTTTCACTGATTATTTAATGACGGAATTGACGACAGAAAGCGTCCAGCATCTGCTGGTGACCTACCTGTTTCAGGCGGCTGTGGCTGTTTCCCCAGTGATGGCAGCCGCAGCGCTTGCAGGTATTGCGAGCAACATGCTTCAAGTAGGCGTCCTCTTCGCTCCGGAAGCAGTCAAGCCGAAGCTGGAGAAAATCAATCCGATAAAAGGCTTTAAGCGTATCTTTTCCGTCAGAGCGCTGGTGGAATTCCTAAAATCCATGGGGAAAATTTCTCTCGTTGGTCTGGTGACAGGCGCTGTGCTGTGGTTCTTCATCGATGATCTGCTGCGGCTCGGTCTTTACAGCGTCGGTGAGGGAGCCGTGCTCATTGGAGATCTCATCGTGATTATGGGACTTGCCGTCGGTTTTCTTCTGATCTTTCTGGCGATTCTTGACTACTTGTATCAGAAATACGATTTCGAAAAGAATATCAAGATGTCGAAACAGGATCTAAAAGACGAACATAAAAAAGCCGAAGGAGATCCGCTGATCAAATCCAAGATCAAAGAGAAGCAGCGGCAGATGGCGATGAGCAGAATGATGCAGGAAGTACCGAAAGCAGATGTGGTGATTACGAATCCGACTCATTATGCCATCGCGCTGAAATACGATGATAACAAGATGGATGCTCCGGTCATCACGGCGAAAGGCGTGGATTACATTGCCTTGAAAATCAAAAATTCCGCGAAACATAACAGCGTGATGACCGTCGAGAACCGCCCTCTCGCCCGGGCGTTGTATGCCCAGGCAGATATCGGAGACCAAGTGCCTGAAGATTTATTCAAAGGGGTGGCGGAAGTCCTCGCCTACGTCTACCGCATGCAGAAAAAGATTTAACTTCCGGCATGGAAGGCTGCCGCCTGCAGCTGAGCAGCCTTCTGCACCGGAAGATGAACTTCAGTATGAGAAGGAGCAGTTTATATGCCTCTGAAAGACTTCAGCATCCTGCTGGCTGTCATCATGATTGTCGTCATGTTGATCATCCCGCTGCCTACTGCTGTCATTGATTTTCTAATAATTGTAAACATCTCCGCAGCGCTGCTTATTATTCTCGTCTCGATGAATACACAGGAGCCGCTCCAGTTTTCCATTTTTCCTACGCTGCTTCTGCTCGTTACGTTATTCAGGCTCGGCCTGAACGTCTCGACAACGAGAGCGATTCTCGGAAACCACGGCGATGCCGGTAATGTCATTGAGACGTTCGGCCAGTTTGTGGTCGGAGGCAACGCGCTGGTTGGTTTTGTTGTCTTCGTCATCCTCGTCGTGATTCAGTTTATCGTGATCACAAAAGGGGCCGAGCGTGTATCGGAAGTAGGTGCACGTTTCACCCTGGATGCCATGCCCGGTAAGCAGATGAGTATCGATGCTGATTTGAATGCAGGCATGATCTCGGACCAGGAAGCAAAGGACCGCCGCGAGAAAATCGAACGCGAAGCAGACTTTTACGGGTCGATGGACGGGGCGAGTAAATTTGTGAAGGGGGATGCAATCGCCGGGATTGTCATTGTCATTATTAATATCATCTTCGGTCTCGTCATCGGTATGCTTCAGGAAGGGCTGCCGCTGAATGAGGCTGCGGAAAAATATACGCTGCTGACAGTCGGGGACGGTCTTGTCAGTCAGATTCCTGCTCTGCTGATAGCGACGGCCACCGGGATTGTCGTAACAAGGGCTGCTTCGGAAGGAAACCTCGGACATGATGTTACCGAGCAGCTCTTCGCCTACCCGAACATGCTGTATGTAGCTGGAGGTACCATTGCCCTTCTCGGCTTCTTCACGCCGATTGACCCTGTCGTAACAACAACCGTTGCAGCTGCTCTCGGAGCGGGCGGGTTTTATTTGTCCAGAGCCCAGCAGCGGGAAGAACAGTGGGACGTACAGGAATCCAGGGAGGATAAGAAGGAAGAGGAGAGCGGCGAAGACATGAAATCGCCGGAGAGCGTAGTCAATCTGCTGCAGGTGGATCCGATCGAATTCGAGTTCGGGTATGGCTTAATCCCGCTGGCAGATGCCAATCAGGGAGGCGATCTTCTCGACCGAGTCGTAATGATTCGACGGCAGCTTGCTCTGGAAATGGGCATGATCGTCCCTGTCATTCGTATCCGCGACAACATTCAGCTGCAGCCGAATGAGTATTCGATCAAAATTAAAGGAAGCGAAGTAGCCAGAGGAGAACTGCTGCTGGACCACTACATGGCGATGAGTCCAGGAGTGGAAGATGAGAACATTACCGGTATCGAAACGGTTGAGCCTGCTTTTGGACTGCCGGCACAATGGATTGCAGAAGATATGAAAGAGCAGGCAGAGCTGTCCGGGTATACGGTCGTCGATCCGCCCTCCGTCGTATCGACCCACCTGACAGAGATCGTCAAACGCCATGCCCACGAGCTCCTGGGACGTCAGGAAACGAAACAGCTGATCGACCATATTTCGGAATCGCACCCGACGCTTGTGGAAGATGTGACGCCGAGTCCTCTCCAGACAGGTGATATTCAGAAAGTGCTGAGTAAACTGCTGCAGGAAAAGGTGTCGATCCGCAATCTGCCTGTCGTTTTTGAAGCTTTAGCTGACTACAGTCAGATGACGAAAGACACCGACCTGCTGACGGAGTACGTCCGCCAGGCGCTTTCCCGCCAAATTACGGATCAGTACGCAGGCGACGGGTCCGCTCTCTATGTCGTCACGGTGAGCGGAGGGGTCGAAAAGGCGGTTTCTGATGCAGTACAGCAGACGGAACACGGGCCATTTCTCAACATTAATCCGGATACCGCCCAGCAGATAGTCGAGGCGGTACATGCAGAAGTGGAACGGATGCAGGAGGCAGGTCACATGCCGATGCTGCTCTGCTCTCCATCTGTCCGGATGTACATCCGTCATTTGATTGAACGGTACATGCCGCAGGTTCCGGTTATTTCCTATAATGAGCTTGAGCCGACGGTAGAAGTTCAGAGTGTTGGGGTGGTGAATATTGGATGAAAGTAAAAAAATATACTGGTAAAGACATGAACGAAGCGATGGTCAAAGTCCGTGGTGAACTTGGCAGCGATGCGGTCATTCTTAATTCTAAAAAAGTGGAAAGCGGAGGCTTTCTCGGTATGTTCACGAAGAAAAATATCGAGGTCATTGCCGCTGTCGACCCTGCCGCAGATCAGCCGGCCTCCGCGCCGAAACCTGCTGCAAGGACCCGTCAGCCTGCTTCCGAATCGGACGCGTGGAAAAAGGAAATTGCTGAACTGAAAAAAATGATTGCGGACCGGCAGCCGCAGACAGAGATCCAGACAGCGGCAGCGGCTCCCTTTCCGGAACAGCTGGAAAGCCTGAACAGCATGCTGCAGGAAGAAGATACTGCGCCGCACATCCGGCTGCAGCTCATGAACAGCCTGCTCCGCCGATGGTATCAGCAGGAGGAGCAGGCCACGGACACCGAGCTGCAGCAGTGGCTCGAAGAAGAAATCCGTTCGCGGCTGCCGGAAGCGAATGGTCCCGCCGGAAGAAAGTATTTAAATGTCTTCGGGCCGACAGGTGTAGGGAAAACGACTACACTGGCAAAAATCGCTGCCCAGGCTTCCGTGAAAGAAGGGAAAAGCGTCGGCTTCATCTCTACCGACACGTTCCGGATCGCTGCGATTGAACAATTGAAAACGTATGCGGACATTCTGCAGATTCCTCTTGAAGTTGCCTACTCCATGGAAGATTTTCAAGAAGCGAAACAACGGTTGAATCACTGTGATTTAATTCTTATCGATTCTGCAGGACGCAACTTCCGCAATCCGCTTTATATCAACCAGCTTCGGGAATTAATTGATTTTGACCAGGAAATGGAAAATCATCTCGTCCTTGCTGCTACTTCGAAGTATAAAGACATGAAGCATATTATCAGCCAGTTCGAACTGATCCGCATCGACCGTTTGATTTTCACCAAACTGGATGAAACGAACAGTGCGGGGGGAGCGTTGAATGCGGTGCTGGACCACGGTATTCCTGTCAGCTACTACACAACGGGGCAGAATGTCCCGGATGATATCCGTCCAGGTGACAGGGAAACGATGATCCGTGCTCTCCTGCAGAAGGAGGCATGGACATGAGTGACCAGGCAGAAGCGCTCCGCAGTAAACTGCTGAACCGCTCCAGCATGCAGCGGAACACGAAAGTAATTTCTGTCGTGAGCGGCAAGGGCGGGGTCGGTAAATCGAATGTCACGATTAGTGCAGCCTGCGAACTGCAGCAGAACGGCAGTAAAGTGCTGATCATCGATCTGGATATTGGGATGGCGAATATAGATATCCTGCTTGGGGAATCGGCTGATCAATCGATTGTAGATATGCTGCAGCATCAGCTGTCCATCTGGTCGATCATGGAAGAAGGTCCTGCAGGCATTTCCTATATTGCCGGAGGCCGGGGGCTGAATGAGCTATTTGAAATGGATGAGAACAAAGCGAATTATTTCGTCGATCAGATCGCTTCGCTCCAGGGCGCATTCGATTTCGTATTTTTAGACATGGGAGCTGGTGTCACGCAGGATAGTTTTCATTTTCTGCTTTCCGCCCAGGAAGTGCTGCTCGTAACAACACCGGAGCCGACATCCATTACCGATGCCTACGCTATGATCAAATTTCTGACCGTGAAGGAAGCCGATCTGCCGGTTTCCGTCATCGTTAACAGAACGAATAATCAAAAAGAAGGGTACCGGACCTTCGACAACCTGCAGCAGGTAACGAAAAAATTCCTGCATCAGGAACTGTACTACTACGGATCTATTCCAAATGACGATGCCGTCTGGAAGGCGGTCCGCGCGCAGACACCGTTTGTACTCTATGCGCCACATTCACCTCCGGCGGAAGCACTCCGGGAGTGTATTCGTTCAATGACGGGCGGAGAAGCTGATCAAACACGGTCGTTCCCCTCGTTTGTCCGCAGATTGAAAGGATTCCTGCGGGGGGCCCGCTCATGAGAGACACTATCAGCGTTCTCGTCGTCGATGATTCTGCTTTTATGCGAAAAATGGTCACAGAAATGCTTCGGTCCGACGATGCTGTTGACGTCGTCGACCAGGCCCGCAACGGAGCTGAGGCAGTAAAGAAAGCAGAAATACACAAGCCTGATGTCATCACGATGGATGTTGAAATGCCGGTCATGTCCGGCCTGGAAGCGCTGCGGCTCATCATGGAGCACCATCCATCCAAAGTCATCATGCTTTCGAGTGTGACAAAACAAGGTGCTGAAGCCGCTATTAAGGCTATGGAGTACGGAGCGTTTGATTTCATCTCCAAACCATCCGGTTCGATTTCACTTGATATTAACAAGGTCGAAAAACAGCTGCTGGCCCTGGTACATGAAGCCGCTGCAATACCGGTCGTAAAAATGACCCCTTCCATTGGCAAAAAGGAAGAAAAACTTCCGCTCAGCAGGGAGACAAAAGAATCACAAACTGGTACGATAGTAGCTGTAGGGACCTCGACAGGTGGACCTAAAGCCCTTCAGAAGCTGCTGACAAAACTGCCTTCATCATTCCCTTATCCTATACTAATCGTCCAGCACATGCCGAAAGGATTTACAAAGTCATTGAGTGAAAGACTCGATCAGCTTTCTGCGATCCATGTGAAAGAGGCCGAAGACGGGGAAATTGCACGGGCGGGCACCGCGTATATCGCCCCCGGAGGCCGTCATCTCACCGTCCGAAAGACAGGGACGTCCGCAGCACTCCGTCTGACAGAGGATCCGCCTGTGCGAGGACATCGTCCTTCCGTAGACGTGATGTTCAACAGCCTGGCAGAGCAAGGATGTAAGCGTGTGATTGCGATGGTGATGACGGGCATGGGCAGTGATGGTACAGAGGGCATTAAAACGCTGAAACATCAAGGGAATACAATTGTAATTACAGAGACGGAAAAAACATCAGTAGTGTATGGCATGCCGAAAGCAGCCTGGCAGACAGGCCTGGCAGACAGCCGCGCTGATCTGGAGGACCTGGCCCGGGTACTGCTGGATTACTGCTGATTCAGGAGGCGAGTTGTGTTGGAAGGTAATCAGTACTTAGAAATGTTTATAGACGAAAGTACAGAACATCTGCAGGCCGTGAACGACAACCTGCTGAAACTCGAAAATGATCCATCAGATACGATAATTGTCGATGAAATATTCCGATCCGCCCACACGTTGAAAGGAATGGCCGCTACGATGGGGTTTGATGACCTGGCAAGTCTGACACACCAGATGGAAAATGTGCTGGACGGGATACGAAATGATCGCATCACGGCCGGTTCCGATTTGATGGATGTCGTTTTTCAGTCTGTAGACGACCTGGAAGCGATGGTGACAGATATCGCCTCCGGTGGAGAGGGAAAGCGGGACGTTCAGGAAATTGTCGCGCGGCTGGAAGCAATCGAAAAGGGAGAGCAGCCAGCGGCTCAGGCTGAGAAACCGCACGAAGCCCGTTCCTCTGATGCCGGCTCCGCCATGGAGCTCGATGACTTCGAGCTGACGGTTCTCCGCCAGTCTTCAGAGCAGGGCTTCCGGGCTTTTGCAGTGCGCGTCGAACTTTCCAAAGATGTCATTTTAAAAGCAGCAAGAGTGTACATGGTTTTTGAAGTTTTTGAGCAGCTGGGAGAAGTCATCAAAGCAGAACCTTCGGTGGAAGAACTGGAGGATGAGAACTTTGAACTCGACTTTCAGGTGATCCTCATTACGAAAGAGAGTGCCGAGGACATCGAAGGGAAAGTAAACAAAGTCTCGGAAGTACACGCAGTAGAAGTCGAAGCGATGGAGGCAGTCTCTTCCCAAAGGCCTGAGCCGGCAGACAGCGGAACGGAGATCCCAGAAAAGGAAGAGCGGAACAGCGCGATGCCTGAAGAAACATCAGCTCCGCCTGTTCCAGACAGCCCAGCGGCAGCTGAGAAACTGCCCGAACAGAAAGAAGAAAAGACGGCGCCGGCAAGCAAAACGATCCGGGTGAACATCGACCGGCTGGACAGCCTGATGAATCTTTTTGAAGAGCTCGTTATCGACCGCGGCCGCCTGGAGCAGATCTCAAAAGAGATGGAAAACAGCGAACTGACTGAAACGGTGGAACATATGTCACGCATTTCCGGCGATCTGCAGAGCATTATCCTCAACATGAGAATGGTGCCGGTAGAGCAGGTATTCAACCGCTTCCCGCGGATGGTACGCGGGCTCGCAAAAGAACTGAATAAAAAAGTGAATCTCGACATCATTGGAGCGGAAACAGAACTGGACCGGACGGTGATCGATGAAATCGGGGACCCGCTGGTGCACCTGTTACGAAATTCCATTGACCATGGATTAGAGATGCCTGAGGAAAGACGTGCGGCTGGCAAAGAAGAGAAAGGAAACATCACCCTGCGCGCCTATCACAGCGGTAATCATGTCTTTATTGAAGTCTCGGACGACGGTGCCGGCATCAATCGGGACAAAGTATTAAAAAAGGCAATCTCCAGCGGCGTCGTAACGGAAGAAAACGGGGCCTCGCTTACAGACAAGCAGGTATATGAACTTCTTTTCTCGAGCGGACTGAGTACCGCAGATGAAATCTCGGATATCTCCGGCCGCGGAGTCGGACTGGACGTCGTGAAAAACAAAATAGAATCACTTGGCGGAAATGCCGCCGTGGATTCCACGCCGGGCCAGGGCACCCGCTTTTCGATTCAACTGCCGCTCACACTCTCGATCATTTCCGTGATGCTTGTGGAAGTCCAGGAAGAAATTTATGCGGTGCCGCTTTCTTCTATCATCGAAACGGCGATTATCAAAAAAGAAGATATTATGGCAGCTCATAATCAAAAGGTAATTGATTTCCGGGGCAGCGTGGTACCTCTCATTGATATGACCGACTTTTTCGATGTTCCGCGTGTGAAAGAAGAAGATGAATACTATTCCATTGTGATCGTCAGAAAAGGAGAAAAGATGGCTGCCCTGGTCGTCAACTCCTTCATCGGACAGCAGGAGATCGTATTGAAATCGCTCGGAGACTACCTGCAGCAGGTGTTTGCAGTTTCCGGGGCAACCATTCTCGGAAACGGTCAGGTAGCACTGATTATTGACTGCAATGCGCTGATCAAATAACTGCGTTTTTGCTGCACCCGGTGTGCGTCAACTATAAGGAGGTCCAGTGATGAGTGAGAATCCCAATGAAGATAAAAAAGTAATTGTGTTCCAGCTGAAGGATGAAGAATACGGGGTGGAGGTGGAGCAGGTACGTTCCATCGAACGGGTGCAGCATATTACTAGAGTGCCATCGACCCCGGTATTTGTAGAAGGTGTGATTAACCTCCGCGGGGTAGTCACCCCAATCATTGATCTGCGACAACGATTTTCGATCGATAAAGCGGATCATACAGAAACCACGCGAGTGATCATCGTCAGCGTCGGACACATGGATGTTGGTCTGATCGTCGACGCCGCCAACGACGTCATTGATATTCCCGGAAATTCAATCGAACCGCCGCCGGAAGTGGTCGGCGGGGTGGAGGCTGATTACATCAGAGGGGTGGCTAAGCTGGATAAACGGCTCCTGATCCTCTTAAATCTGGAAAAGGTGTTGAATCCGAAAGAGATTGAGGAAGTCCAGCACATGGAGAAGCAGGTATGATGAATCAATTCAGCCGTCTGAATGACATGCATATGGATGTGCTGAAAGAGATCGGAAATATCGGTGCCGCCCATGCTGCAACGGCTCTGTCCACCCTGCTCCAGAAGACGATACACATGCATGTACCCTCCGTGGAGCTCGTCCCGTTTGAGCAGATTGCCGATACCGCCGGCGGAGAGGAAACACTGTCTGCTGCGGTGCTGCTTCGAATCGAAGGGGAAGCACCCGGCAATATGTTCTTTATGATTCCAGCGGAAGAAGCGAATGAACTCGCTGGAAGCATGATCGGCAGATCCGTTGACCTGACTGTCGAACCGATGGATCCGATGGGCGCATCGGCTTTCAATGAAGTAGGGAATATTCTGGCCGGGTCGTATCTTTCAAGTCTCGCGGATTTCACGCGGCTGGATCTGCAGCCGAGCCCGCCTGCTGCTGCCTGTGACATGACGATGGCCCTGCTTTCCTCCGGCTTGATCGAATCTTCCCAGTACGGTGATTATGCTATTGTCATCAACACGAAAATTGAAGAATCGGGTGGAACTGCCGCTTCGGTTCACGGGTATTTTTTTCTGCTTCCTGATCCTGAGTCGCTGGACAAAATTTTTCAAAGTTTAGGAGTTTCTCTGGATGAATAATATCATAAAGGTAGGAATGGCCGATTTACAGTGTGCAGTCCCTCCTAGTACATTGAGAACATCGGGGCTCGGCTCCTGTGTCGGTATTATTATTTATGATGCTCTGAAAAAGACAGCAGTGATGGCTCACATCATGCTGCCGGACTCCGCCATGGCAAAAGACCGTAGTTTCAACCGTTCCAAGTATGCGGATACCGCTGTCGAGGATATGATCAGCTGCATGAAAAAGAAAGGGTCTCCGCTCTACAGTCTGAAAGCAAAAATGGCCGGCGGAGCTCAGATGTTCCAATTTTCATCCAGCAGTGAATCGATGCGGATCGGACCTCGAAACGCCGATGCTGTCCGGCAGCTGCTCCGGCAGCACCGTATAGAAATCGTGTTTGAAGATACAGGCGGAAGCAGCGGCCGGACGATTGAATTTGATCCGTCCACGTCCGTTCTCGAGATCAGAACCGTCAATAAAGGTGTGGTGCAGGTATGACACTCTTTTTACGCATTATTCTCTCCGCCGGCGCAGCCGGAGCCGTGCTCGTTTTTCTCAGTTCCATTTTCGTCAACAGCCCGGAAGTCTCTGCTGTGCGTGCAGGTATCGGGCTGGCGGGGGGAATCGGTGCGGGGGCACTGTTTTATTTGCTGATTCAGCTGATCACCTACGATGCCCGCAGAAGCGGGGAGGCCGATTCGCCTGCAGCGGACCGGCGGCAGGAATCGGAGACGGACGAAGAAGGTGCGCTGGAACAATCCAGCACCCCCGTCGACGACTTTATTGAAGAGCAGGGAGGAAACTGATCATGCATTACGGCGGGGCAGAACTGAAAAAGTACTGGAACAGCTGGCTGGATAACCAGAGTACAGATGCCGCAGACCGGATACTGGAAGCCTATATGCCGTTGGTGGATTATCATGTGCAGCGGATCAAAATCCATCTTCCGAAAAGCATTCGGGCAGATGACCTCCGCAGCCACGGGATGATCGGCCTCTACGATGCTCTGGAAAAATTTGATTCCAGCCGGGATTTGAAATTTGATACGTACGCGTCCTTCCGGATACGTGGAGCTATCATGGACGGTCTGCGCCAGGAAGACTGGCTGCCGCGCTCCGTCCGTGACCGGGCGAAAAAGGTGGATCAGGCGGTCGAAAAACTGGAACAGCGGCTTGGAAGAAACGCGTCGCCTGAAGAGGTCGCGGAAGAAACCGGGCTGAAGACGAGCGATGTGCTGCAGACGATGAATGACTCCTTCTTTTCCCACCTTCTCTCGATCGATGAATCAACCGGCAGTGAAGACGGAGAAGAAACGTATGCTTCGGTGATTGCCGACCAGAAATCGGCAGCGCCGGAGGATTCCCTTCTCTTCGAAGCTTCCCGGCAGGAGCTGGCTGAGAGAATCAAGCAGCTGAACGAAAAAGAACAGCTCGTGATCGCTTTGTTTTATCAGGAAGAAATGACGCTCACCGAAATCGGAGAAATAATGGGCCTGTCTACTTCCCGTATATCCCAGATTCACTCGAAATGTATCTATAAATTAAAACATTTTTATGCTGATGCACAAGACTAGGGGGCCGCTGTGATGGATCTGCATGACTATTATGATGTTCACATACGAGAGGACCGGCTTGCAGCTGAATTGAGGCAGCTGGCAAAAGTGGATGACGATCAGCGACCGCAAGTAGAGGAGCTGAGAGCCTTTTTATCCTCCTGCGGTGTGACAGAAGGCATCCGGACAGAGGCACTGGAACAGGCAGCAGCACAGGATTTATCCGAGCCGATCACCGCTGCGGAAGGTACGCCTGCCGAAAAGGGCAAAGATGCCGAGCTCTGGACGATTCTGCAGGAAAGTGCGCCTGTGGAAGGCCGAAAGGAACAGAATGACACGATTGATCTGCGGGAAGTGATACGCATCCCTACCGTTGAACCGGGGGACATCGTTGGACGGAAAATACCAGCTGAAGCAGGGAAACCGGGAATCCGAGTGGATGGAAGCACCATTGAACCAAAGGATGGAAAAGACCTGACGCTCCGTCCCGGCAAAAATACGGTGCTCGACGAGAGCGGGATGGCCATCAAGGCGGATAAACCGGGGCAGGTCTCGCAGGATGCAAAGACGGTTCACGTCTACAACGTGTTTGAAGTACAGGGAGATCTGGACTTAAAGACGGGGAATATCGAATTTAATGGAAACGTTGTCATCAGAGGAATGGTTCCAGAAGGATTCAAGGTAAAAACACGAGGGGATATCCGTGTGGAAGGCACCGTCGAAGGAGCGTTCCTGGAAGCCGAAGGATCTATATACATACGGCAGGGCATTGTCGCACAGGGACAGGGCTCTGTGACGGCACAGGGCGATCTTCATGCCGGCTTTTTAAACCAGGCGGTTGTAACGGTCGGCGGCAGTGTACATGTGGAAAAAACGATACTGCACAGCCAGGTCAGCTGCAGCGGGATGGTGGAGTGCCGAAGCATTGTCGGAGGGCATGTGTCCGGCGGAATGGGCATAACAGTGCAGGAAGTCGGGAACAAAATGCATTCGCCGACATCGCTTTATGTTGGTGTCAGCCGACAGACAAAGGAAGCAGAAAAAGCATATGAATCACAGATGGAAGAATCCGGTGATACAGAAAAGAAGCTGCTTGTACTAAAGCAGGCACTGGAGAAAAAGCGTCAGGTGAAACCACTGTCAGAAAAAGAGCAGCAGTCTTTGGATAAAGTGGAGACGTCGCTGAAGGAAGTGGAGCTGATGCGTCAAAAGGCTGCTGAGCATCTGGAGAAGATCACCGAGGTGAAGCAGAACTTTGACGAGAAGTTCGTTACCATACATAAAACGTGTTTTCCGAACACCGATATCCACTTCGGCAAGTACCGCAGAAAAGTAACGATGCAGACGGAGCGGGTGAAATTCTTTATTGAAAATGGAGAAATTTCCTTCTCCCAGCTGTAGCCGTGTTATAATCGCCATGCAAGCAACCTCCCGGAGAAAAGGAAGGATAATCATGATTTACCTACTGCTGATCAGTCTCTTTCTTCATATTCTCACGTTCCTCGCATTCATTGTTTTGTATAAACGCCAGGAAACCCATCAGCCCGGTCATTATGAACAGCAGATGCGTGAAATCGAAGACATGATGATCTCCTATACCGCTGAAATGAAAGAGAACAACGAGAAACTGCTGCGCCGGTTTCAGGCTGAAAAAGCAGAAATCAGAAAAGAACAGACGGTCTCATCTGCTCCGCAGGAATCGAACGTTCCTTATTATCCACCGCTTCATGCAGTGGAGAAGGATCTGCACATTTTGAATGGAGCTGCACAGACGTACGCTCCTCCGAAACAGCCGGCGGCACCTGCTGTCTACACGCCGCCCGAGCCGGCGGAACCGGAAGCAGAAACGGCCGAAATGAGCACACAGTCGAAGGTGCTTCAGCTGCATGCAGAGGGGAAAAATGAACAGCAGATTGCTAAAGAGCTCGGGATCGGTGCTGGTGAAGTGGAGCTGCTTGTGAAATTCCACCAGTAATTTTGCTGTTTTTATTGCAGAAGATGCCCGCTCTATGGTATATTTCATGATGGTGTTAAAGCACACACGGTTCCGGACAGAAGAAAGGGTGCCCAAGCGGGTCTTTCGCCTGAATGAACGGACCGGAGGATAAAAAACCAAAACAGGAGGTGGAGGAAATGGCAGTGATTTCCATGAAACAGCTTCTTGAAGCTGGGGTGCATTTCGGTCACCAGACTCGACGCTGGAACCCGAAAATGGATCGCTACATTTTCACAGAAAGAAACGGTATTTACATTATTGACCTGCAGAAGACGGTCAAGAAAGTAGACGAGGCGTTCAACTTTGTCCGCGACCTCGCGGCACAGGGCGGCACTGTTCTTTTCGTTGGTACGAAAAAGCAGGCGCAGGACTCTGTAGCAGAAGAAGCGGAGCGCGCAGGGATGTACTACATCAACCAGCGCTGGCTCGGCGGAACGCTTACAAACTTTGAAACCATCCGCAAGCGTATCGCTCGTCTGAAGCAGCTTGAGCAGATGGAGGAAGACGGCACATTTGATGTCCTTCCGAAAAAAGAAGTTGTTCTTCTTAGAAAAGAAATGGAAAGACTTGAAAAGTTCCTTGGTGGTATCAAGGAAATGGACAAGCTTCCGGATGCCCTGTTCATCATCGATCCTCGTAAAGAGCGAATCGCAGTTGCAGAGGCACACAAGCTTGAAATTCCTATCGTAGGAATTGTCGATACAAACTGTGACCCGGATGAAATTGATTACGTCATCCCAGGTAACGATGACGCGATCCGAGCAGTACGACTTCTAACTGCCAAGATGGCTGATGCAATCATCGAAGCCAACCAGGGTGAAGAAACTACAGCGTAACGATTCAAAGGGTGATAGAGGGGCTGACCCTTTATCACCCTTTTTTTAAAGAAGCACAGCTCAGGCATGTGGAACTATTAAAGGAGGAATAAAACAATGGCTATTACAGCAGGAATGGTAAAGGAACTTCGCGAGAAAACAGGCGCGGGAATGATGGACTGCAAAAAAGCACTAAACGAAACAGACGGAGATATGGAAAAAGCAGTTGACTTTCTTCGTGAGAAAGGTATTTCCAAAGCAGCGAAAAAAGCCGACCGTGTTGCAGCTGAAGGACTTGCGCACATCGTGCAGGACGGCAGCCGTGCGGTCATCGTGGAAATCAATGCGGAAACCGACTTCGTTGCGAAAAACGAAAATTTCATCACGATGGTTGATACCCTCGCCAAGCACGTGCTCACCAATCAGCCTGCAGATGTAGACGAAGCGCTGGCGCAGGAATTTGCAGGAGAAGAAGCTACGCTGCAGGATTATATCAACTCCCAGATCGCAACAATCGGAGAGAAAATTTCTCTGCGTCGTTTCGAAATTGTCGATGCTGCTGATAACGAGAAGCTCGGCGCCTACATCCACATGGGTGGACGCATCGGCGTTCTCGCAGTGCTTGACGGTGCGGATGAGCAGACAGCGAAAGACATCGCGATGCACGTCGCTGCCATCAATCCGAAGTACGTCAGCCGCGATGCTGTCTCGGAAGAAGAGATTGACCGTGAGCGCGAAGTATTGAAGCAGCAGGCGATGAACGAAGGCAAGCCGGAGAACATCGTCGAAAAGATGGTAGAAGGCCGCCTGAGCAAGTACTTTGAAGAAATCTGCCTGAACGAACAGGCTTTCGTCAAAGACGGCGATCAGAAGGTTGCTGACTATGTGAAAGCACAGGGCGGTTCCGTGAAGACCTTCTATCGTTATGAAGTCGGCGAAGGCATGGAAAAGAAAGAAGACAACTTCGCAGAAGAAGTTATGTCTCAAGTGAAAAAGTAATTAGTCGCAGAGGCCGTCTCATCAAGGTATTGAGACGGCCTTGAGAGCGATTAGGAAGCCGGGCGCTCGATGGATGAACACTGCTGACAGTGGAGGCGCCGAGACGACGGTCTTCACGAGAAGCAGCATGCTCAGCGTCCCGCTGATGTGATGAAAGGTATTGAATAAACGCAGATGAAAGTTTGCTGATGGAGGGGACTATGGAGCGTGCAGCCTACAAACGAATTGTACTGAAGCTGAGTGGGGAAGCACTTGCAGGTGAGCAGGGGTACGGCATTGATCCTGACATGATACAGTCAATCGCCGATCAGGTGAAAGAACTTCATGAAATGGGTGTGGAAGTAGCCATCATTGTCGGCGGCGGAAACATCTGGAGAGGCATGGCCGGCAGCGCCAAAGGGATGGACCGTGCCACAGCCGATTACATGGGCATGCTTGCAACGGTCATGAACTCGCTCGCCCTGCAGGACAGCCTTGAAAATACCGGCGTACAGACCCGCGTGCAGACATCGATTGAAATGCGTCAGGTGGCAGAGCCTTATATCCGGCGAAGAGCGATTCGTCATCTGGAGAAAAAGCGCGTTGTTATCTTTGCTGCGGGAACAGGAAACCCGTACTTTTCCACCGATACAACCGCTGCGCTGAGAGCTGCTGAAATTGAAGCAGATGTCATCTTAATGGCGAAGAATAACGTTGACGGCGTGTATGACGCCGACCCGTCTACGAATGAGAATGCCAAAAAATACGAAGAACTGACGTATCTGGACATTTTAAAAGATGGTCTCGCCGTCATGGATTCGACAGCATCATCGCTCTGTATGGACAACAATATTCCACTTCTGGTATTCTCGATTGCAGAGAAAGGAAATATCCGCAGAGCAGTTGCGGGCGAAGAGATTGGAACGATTATAAGGGGGCAGTCCTAATGTCAAAAGCCGTGTTTGCAGATGCAAAAGAAAAAATGAACAAATCCATTGATGCTTTCACTAGAGAACTATCCACCATCCGTGCCGGACGCGCGAACCCGTCCCTGCTGGACCGGGTTCAGGTGGAGTACTACGGAGCCCTGACGCCGCTGAATCAGCTGGCTAGTGTTTCCGTACCGGAAGGCCGGACACTGATGGTAACGCCTTTCGATAAGTCGGCAATGCAGAATATTGAGAAAGGGATCCAGAAAGCAGATCTCGGTCTCTCCCCGAACAACGACGGTAACGTCATCCGGATTTCGATTCCTGCACTGACAAATGAGCGCCGGGCAGAGCTCATCAAGATTATCGGCAGATATGCGGAAGAAGCAAAAGTAGCGGTCCGTAACGTTCGTCGAGAAGCGAACGATGAACTGAAAAAAATGCAGAAGAACAATGAGCTGACTGAAGATGACCTGAAGCGGAACCAGGAAGAAATCCAGAAGCTGACGGACAGCTCGATCTCCACCATCGACGAATATGCAAAGAATAAAGAAGCAGAAGTAAAAGAAGTCTAAAGCGGGGACCAGAAAAAGGCATGGACTCCATGCAGGTTCTCTTCAGCCGGCATAACGGCTGTACGTGGTTTACCCATCCGTCAGAAGTGTCCTGCTTCTGGCGGATTTTTCATGGCACAGGCTTGCAGCTGATGTCCTGGATCGGGGATGGATGCAGCCGATGCCTCGTCAGCAAGAGGCACGCGGTGACCGCTGCAGAGCGGCATCGGCTCCGCGGGCCGAAGAACGGCTCCCTCGAAGAGCACAGTGCTCTGGTGGATCCGCAGCAAAAGGAGCGGGGGAAGCTGCAGAAGTCGTTTCTTTCGGCAGAGGGTCTCTATGAATGATCAGAAGGAAATTCAGTTTTCTATGTTATCCAATTCCGGTAAACATGGTAGAATAAGAGCGGGCGAATGAAGTCGAAGCAATTTGGGGGATATAGATATGCTGAATAAACTGATCAAAAAGCGAAAAGGACTGGATGAAGCAGATGAGGCATCGCTTTTAGAGGAAAAGGTGCCTGACCATATTGCTATAATTATGGATGGAAACGGCCGTTGGGCAAAGCAGCGCGGCATGCCGAGAGTGGCAGGACACCGCGAAGGCATGAGTGTGATTCGTTCCATCGTCCAGGCCGGGAGCCGGCTGGGCGTGAAGACGATGACGCTCTACGCTTTCTCCACGGAAAATTGGAAGCGGCCACGCACGGAAGTGGATTTCCTGATGCGTCTGCCAGAGCGGTTTTTAAGTGTGGAACTGCCGAAGATGATGGAAGATAACGTGATCGTCCGCATCACTGGTGATGTACATAAACTCCCGCAGTATACTCAGGATGCTGTGCATAGAGCCGTTCATGAAACGAGTGGAAACACCGGCATGATTTTAAATTTTGCGCTTAATTACGGCAGCCGTTCCGAGATTCTGGACGCCTTTCACGCGATGTATGAAGATGTGGAAGCAGGTGTCATAGCGAAAGAGGATGTATCGGAAGCGCTCGTTTCTGACTACTTAATGACGAACGGGCTTCGGGAACCGGATTTACTGATCCGTACAAGTGGAGAGAAGCGCCTGAGTAATTTCATGCTCTGGCAGCTCGCCTATTCAGAGTTCTGGTTTACCGATGTCCTCTGGCCGGATTTCACACCGGAACATTTGAAAGAGGCGATCGAAGCATACCAGCAGAGGCAGCGCCGTTACGGCGGAGTATAGGAGGGGTTTTGTGAAACAACGGATTATAACCGGCGTCATTGCCGGGGGCGGCTTTCTTGCCGTGCTGTTCGCCGGCGGTATTTTTTTCACCATTTTGGTCGTTCTGCTGGCGCTGATCGGCATATATGAATTGATGAAAATGAAACACATTCAGCCGCTGTCGCTGCGTGGCGGCATCGGTTTTTTATTTGTCCTGCTGCTTGTTCTGCCGGATGCTTGGCTGGAGGCAGGATTATGGCAGGTGGAACGGCTCGAACTATTTCTTCTGCTCGTCATCGTCATGCTCTCTTTAACCGTGTTGACAAAGAACATGTTTACATTCGATGAAGCAGGATTTATGGTGCTCGGCTCTGTATACATCGGCTTCGGCTTTCATTACTTTATGCAGGCCCGCTTTCTCGACAATGGACTGGAGCTTGTTTTTCTCGTTCTCTTTCTTGTCTGGGCAACAGATACAGGGGCCTACTTTGCGGGAAGAACACTTGGAAAACATAAGCTGTGGCCGGAGATCAGTCCGAAAAAAACGATCGAAGGATCGCTCGGCGGCATCGTGCTTGCTTTCCTCGTCGGGTTTATTTACACAGCCTTTTTCCCGGTCTTTGGCTCAGCACTGGTGCTGACGTTGTGTGTTCTCGTTGTCAGTACAGCAGGACAGCTTGGAGACCTTGTGGAATCTGCGTTTAAACGGCATTATGCAGTGAAAGATTCCGGACAGGTGCTTCCGGGCCACGGCGGCATTCTGGACCGGTTTGACAGCTTGATTTTCGTGATGCCGATTCTATATCTTTTCGGGTTTCTATAATGCGTATCGATGATGCATGGTCGTCCGCGGTATCCTTTGCGGCAGCGTGTTCTGGTGCTTTGTTATAAAGAAGAGCTCCAGCATGCTCTGCCGGACAGCGTATAAAACTACCGTCTTCGGCTGCGGCTGGGCTTCACGTGGCGCTCTGTGATAGAGAACTGGTTTCACTTGTTCTCTTTGCAGGAAGCGAAACCTGCGGGCATCGCGACTAAAAAGGACCGGGTCAGGCTGGAGGCATTCCGTGGAAGGGAAGAAGGTCCGCGTGGGGCCCTCTTGATGGAGGGCAGAAACGCCGATACTGTGAACAAGCTGTACCATACGCGATCCGTGAGAAATCCCGGAGTACCAACTTTGAAGAACAGCAGCATACAGGAGGAATAGCATGAAAAGACAGATACATTTGCTGGGGGCGACTGGTTCGATCGGTGAACAGACGCTGGATGTCATCCGCTCGCATCCGGAGCATTTTGAGCTCGTATCCATGGCCTTCGGGTCCAACCTCGATAAAGGAGCAGCTGCAGCGGAGGAGTTCAGACCGTCCCTTATCGCGTGCTTTGATGAGCCTACAGCACAGGAACTGCGTCAGCGGCTGCGCTATAAGCCGGAGATCACGGTCGGTTCCGATGGACTTCATGCGTGTGCCGAAGCCGGAAAACCCGGTGACGTTCTCGTTAACGCGGTCATGGGAAGTGTCGGACTGGGGCCGACGCTGAAGGCGATCGAAAAAGGCATTGATATTGCCATTGCCAACAAAGAAACGCTTGTTACCGCAGGTCATCTAGTCATGGCTGCACAGAAAAAAACCGGGGTACGTCTGGCACCGGTCGATAGTGAACACTCTGCCATTGCACAATGCCTCCACGGCGAGAAAAAAGATGTATCCAAGCTGATTCTCACTGCTTCTGGCGGCAGTTTCCGCGACCGCACAAGGAAGGAGCTGGAAGGAGTGAAAGTGGAAGAGGCACTCAATCATCCGAACTGGAGCATGGGTGCTAAAATCACGATAGATTCAGCCACGATGATGAACAAAGGTCTGGAAGTGATTGAAGCCCACTGGCTGTTCGATCAGCCGTATGATAATATCGATGTGATTCTTCACAAGGAGAGCATTATCCACTCTATGGTCGAATACGTCGACGGCAGTGTGCTGGCCCATCTCGGGACACCGGATATGCGGGTGCCGATTCAATATGCGCTTACGGAGCCTTCCCGGCTTGCGGTCTCCGGGTCAGAGAGGTTAAAATTATGGGAGGTAGGCGCTCTGCACTTTCAGCCGATGGACTACGAACGATTCCGTGCTCTTCAGCTGGCGATTGATGCAGGCCGTACCGGAGGTTCAGCTACAGCCGTGCTTAATGCTGCAAATGAACAGGCGGTAGCGCTGTTTCTCGATAATAAAATGACCTTTCTTGATATTGACCGCGTTGTCGAACGTGCGCTGGAAAGGCACAACGTGATCTCTGAACCATCGCTGGAAGACATTCAGAGCGTGGATCAGGAGATACGGGAAGAAATCATCCGTACTTACGCCTGATGGCCTCACGTATGGAAAAGGTGGGTAACATACATGGGAACACTATTAGCTGTCATCGTCATTTTCGGTCTGCTGGTTTTTATACACGAGTGGGGACACCTTATTTTCGCCAAACGGGCCGGCATCCTCTGCCGGGAGTTTGCGATTGGGTTCGGGCCGAAAATATTCAGCTTTGACCGCAACGAAACGACGTACACCATCCGCGCACTCCCGCTGGGGGGATTCGTCCGGATGGCCGGGGAAGATCCGGAACTTGTACAGATCAAGCCCGGCTATGAAGTCGGTCTTATTTTTAATGACGACGAGAAAGTCGAGAAACTGATTATTAACAACAAATCGAAGTACCCGGACTGCCATGTCCTTCAGGTCGAAAGAATTGACATGGAAGATGAACTTTTCATTAAAGGATTCAACGTCGATGAAGAGCTGGTAACCTACGAACTGGACCGGCAGGCGGTGTACGTCTACGATGAGAAAGCGACACAGATTGCACCGAAGGACCGTCAGTTTTCATCCAAGACCGTCGGGCAGCGGGCGCTGGCTATCTTCGCTGGTCCTGCGATGAATTTTGCGCTTGCTGTCGTCGTGCTGATTCTCTACGCTGCGGTGGCCGGCCTCCCGGTCAATGAATCGCTCGTCGGTGACGTGGCAGACGATGGGCCCGCCGTGGAAGCTGGTCTGGAGCCTGGAGACCGGATTACAGAAATCAACGGCGAGTCCGTCACTACCTGGGAAGACATGACTTCCATTATCCAGCAGCTTCCAAACGAGGAAGTGGCACTGGAAGTCGACCGTGGCGGTGAGACGTTCGAGGCAGAAATGACTGCCGATGAACGGGAGATACCGGAAGCGGATAACATCGGTGTTATCGGAGTAATGGCGCCGACAGAACGTTCGATAACCGGCGCGCTGGCTTTTGGGTTCACCGAAACCTATCAGTATACGACGCTGATTCTGGAAGCTCTCGGTATGCTCGTAACAGGGCAGTTCAGTCTCGATGCGCTTGCCGGCCCGGTCGGAATTTATGACTATACGGGCGAAGTTGCTGCAATGGGACTTCTGATGCTGTTTCAATGGGCAGCGATCCTGAGTGTTAATCTCGGTATCATCAACCTGCTGCCGCTGCCGGCTCTGGATGGAGGACGCCTCCTCTTCATTGGTCTCGAAGCGGTTCGCGGAAAGCCGGTGGATCCGCAGAAAGAGGGCATGGTCCATCTCGTCGGCTTTGCACTGCTGATGCTTTTAGTGATCGCTGTAACCTGGAATGACATTAATCGTCTCTTTATGTAGCATATGAATAAACAGGAAACCATGATTGATAATAGACGGTGTCCGTCGAACGGCGGGCACCGGAAAAACGAGGTGGCTTGACGTTGAAACAATCAACTTTTTTTGTACCAACCCTCCGTGACACACCGAGCGGAGCAGACATTATCAGCCATCAGCTGATGCTGAGAGCCGGTATGATGAGACAGAACGCTGCCGGCGTCTATTCCTTTCTCCCGCTGGGCTGGAAAGCGCTTAGAAAAGTAGAGCAGATTGTCCGCGAGGAAATGGACAAAGCAGGCGCTCAGGAAATGTTCATGCCTTCGATCCAGCCTGCGGAGCTCTGGAAGGAATCGGGGCGCTGGGAAGCATACGGCGAAGAATTGATGCGTTTAAAAGACCGGCACGGCCGGGAGTTTGCCCTGGGTCCGACCCACGAGGAAGTCATTACCTCCCTGGTCCGGGATGAGGTGCGTTCGTATAAGGAACTTCCGAAAATGATGTATCAGATTCAGACGAAATTCCGCGATGAACGCCGGCCGAGGTTCGGTGTGCTGCGGGGCCGGGAATTCCTAATGAAAGACTGCTATTCTTTTGACCGTGATTTCGAGGGCCTTGACCAGTCCTACATGACGATGTACGAAGCATACAACAACGTCTTCCAGCGTCTTCACCTTAATTTCCGCGCGGTCAAAGCTGACTCCGGAGCAATGGGTGGAAAGGATACCCATGAGTTTATGGTACTGTCCGACATTGGTGAAGATACGATCGCTTATTCCGATGGATCAGATTTCGCTGCCAATATCGAGATTGCTCCGGTGAATACCGTCTACAGCCAGTCCGGCGAAGCACGGGAAGAAATGGCTAAAGTACATACACCGGCAGCAGGCTCCATCGATGAAGTCACGGCGTTTTTGCAGACGGAAGCATCCCGCTGTATCAAATCGATGCTTTTTGATGTGGATGGAACGCTGACATTGATTCTTGTCCGCGGGGATCATGACGTGAATGAAATAAAAGTAAAACATGAACTGCACGCGGAACACGTCGAATTGGCGTCCGAAGAGCAGACGAAAGCTGCGCTCGGAACACCACCCGGATTCGCCGGACCGGTGTCGATCTCCAGTGACCTGCCCGTCCACGCAGACCATGCAGTAGAAGCTGTCGTAAACGGAATCTGTGGTGCCAATGAGCAGGACTACCATTTTCAGCACGTACAGCCAGGCAGAGACTTCACTGTTACTGCCTATGGAGACTTCCGTACGATTCAGGAAGGGGATCCTTCTCCGGACGGGAAAGGGACCATCCGGTTTAAAGAGGGGATTGAAGTCGGCCACGTGTTCAAGCTCGGCACAAAATACAGCGAGGCACTCGGAGCAACGTATTTAAATGAGCAGGGCCGGGCGGCACCGATCGTTATGGGTTCCTACGGGATTGGCGTATCGAGAACCCTCGCGGCAGTCATTGAACAACATCACGATGAGAACGGCATCGTATGGCCGGAAGATATTGCTCCTTTTGATGTGCACGTGATTGCGATTAATGCGAAACAGGAGGAACAACTCAAGCTTGGAGAAGATATATACGAACAGCTCCGCCGGGCTGGTCTGGATGTGCTGTTCGATGACCGTCCGGAGCGAGCCGGAGTCAAGTTTAAGGATGCCGACCTGATTGGTATACCAGTGAGAATCCAGGTCGGTAAGCGGGCGGCCGAAGGGATAGTCGAAGTGAAGAACCGCCGGACCGGCGAAGTGAGAGAGCTGTCAGCCAGTGAGGCCGTTGCAGAGCTGACGGGGAAATAAACAGCTGGCAGAAAGCCGGTTCAGAGGGATTGCTCCTTACTGGATCCAGCCCCGTGAGAAATCCCGTCAGATCTTCCACTGGCGGGATTTTGCCATTCTCGGCTGCTGCTGTCTCTTTTCTCCGATTTCCATCGAAAGAGCTACATCTTGAAAAGAGGTGCGTGCATGACTACTGACCGTGAACAACGCAAAGAACGATTCCGCCTGCTGATGTCCCAGGTGCAGATGCCGGATGATTTTATGACGAGCTATGCCTCGGATGCCTGGATTGAAAAACTGGAGATTTATCAGGCAGAGAAGAAATGGCACCTGCACTTGATGATGCCGGATGTGCTGCCGTTTCCTGCGTTTGAACTGCTGGAATCAAGACTCGTACAGGGGCTGCAGCACATTGCGGATGTGCACGTGTATGTGCGCACAGAAAATCAGCACTTGGCGGAGGAACGGCTGGAGAGTTACTGGCCTTATTTCGTCGAGAGGCTGCGCCCTTTTACAAACGGACTGATTCAGCGTCTAGAATCCCAGGTACCGGTGTTATCCGGCATGAAACTGCAGATAGCTGTCACGAATGAAGCAGAGGCGGAAATTTTGAAGCGGCGTGTCGAAGGACCGCTTCACCAGCTCCTTGCCCGGACGGGGTTCCCCTCCTACCGGATCGAGACTACCGTAAAAGAATCTGCGGAAGATATTCAGCAGTTCCAAAAACAAACGGAAGAAGAAGATCATAACAAAGTAGTCGAAGCGATGATGGAAAAGAAAAAGCAGCAGGATGAGAACGGAGAAACGAAAGAAGTCAAAGCTGTGACGATCGGTGCGGAAATCAAAGAGAGTCCGGTGACGATTGCTTCCGTACAGGAAGAAGAAAGAAACATGGTGCTGCAGGGCTATGTGTTTGAAGCGGAGACGAGAGAGCTGCGGAGCGGAAGGACCTTGCTGACCTTCAAAATCACCGACTATACGGACTCCATGCTGATTAAAATGTTTTCGAACGAAAAAGAAGATGTGCCGCTCATGGAGGCGGTGAAACCGGGAATCTGGCTGAAGGTGAAGGGGAACGTACAGGCTGATAACTTTATTCAGGACTTGACGATGATGGCCCGGAGCGTCAGGGAAGTGAAGCCCGCACGGAAAGAAGATCTCGCTGAAAAGAAACGGGTGGAGCTCCACCTGCACACGACGATGAGCCAGATGGATGCAGTGAACAACATCGGTGATTACGTAAAACAGGCCAAGGCCTGGGGCCACACAGCAATTGCGCTGACGGATCACGCCGGAGCCCAGGCGTTTCCAGATGCCTATGCAGCTGCAGAAAAAAATGACATGAAGATGATTTACGGTGTGGAAGCGAACCTAGTCGATGATGGCGTTCCGATTGCCTATAATGCCTCGGACCGGTCGTTGAAAGAAGACACGTATGTTGTATTTGATGTGGAAACTACCGGACTCTCCGCTGTCTATAACAAAGTGATTGAACTTGCGGCTGTGAAAATCCAAAACGGAGAAGTGGTCGATTCATTCGAGTCTTTCGCCGATCCAGGAGAACCGCTGTCTGCCACGATTACAAATCTGACAGGTATCACAGATGACATGGTGCGGGGAGAGCCTGAACCGGGAGAGGTACTCCAGCAGTTCAAGGAGTGGTCCGGGGACGATGTGCTCGTCGCCCATAACGCCAGTTTTGATATGGCTTTTTTAAACGCAGGCTACCAGCGTATTGGTCTGGAGAAGGCGCATAACCCGGTTATTGATACGCTGGAACTTGGACGGCTTCTGTATCCGCATTTCAAAAATCATCGGCTGAATACGCTCTGTAAAAAATTCAATATTGAACTTGTGAGTCATCACCGTGCGATTTATGATGCAGAAGCAACCGGACATCTTCTGTGGAAAATGATCAAGGACTGCCTGGAAAAAGGAATCACGGTGCATCGGGATCTGAACGAACAAGGTTCTTCCGACGATTACAAAAAGCAGCGCCCTGTTCACTGTACGATTTACGCTCAGAACAAAGAAGGATTGAAGCATCTGTATGAGCTGATTTCCAAGGCACATATCGATTATTTCCACCGCGTGCCGAGACTGCCGAGGTCCGTGATCGAGAAGCTGCGCGGTGGTCTGCTGATCGGATCCGCCTGCGACAATGGGGAAGTATTCGATGCTATCATGCAGAAAGGTCTGGAGGAAGCGAAAGAAACAGCTGCTTTTTATGATTTTCTGGAGGTGCAGCCGCCTTCCAACTACCAGCACTTGATCGAAAAAGACATTCTGCGCGATGAGCTTGCTGTAAAAGACATCATCAAAGAAATGGTGAAGCTCGGTGAAGAGACCGGCAAACCCGTCTGTGCTACAGGCAATGTTCATTATCTCCATAAGGAAGACTGGATCTACAGAAAAATTCTTATTGCCTCTCAGGGAGGGGCTAATCCGCTGAACAGGCAGCGGCTGCCGGAAGTACATTTCCGTACGACCGACGAGATGCTGCAGGCCTTCTCATTTCTATCGGAGGAAAAGGCAGCGGAGATCGTCGTAGATAATACGAACGCCGTAGCCGACCGGATCGATCACATCAAGCCGATTCCCGATGACCTGTATACGCCTCATATCGAGGGTGCAGATGAGGAGATGCGTCAGCTCTGCTACGACCGGGCGAAATCCCTCTACGGGGAGGAGCTTCCGCAGCTGGTCATCGATCGTCTGGAAAAAGAGCTCACTTCCATTATTTCCAACGGGTTCTCTGTTATTTATCTGATTTCACAAAAGCTCGTGAAGAAGTCGTTGAACGACGGATATCTTGTCGGATCACGAGGGTCCGTCGGTTCCAGTTTTGTAGCGACGATGACGGAAATCACGGAAGTCAATCCACTCCCGCCGCATTACGTCTGCCCTTCATGCCGGCATTCGTACTTCTTTAACGATGGCAGCGTCGGCTCGGGCTTTGATCTTCCCGATAAAGACTGTGAATCATGTGGGACACCGTACAATAAAGATGGCCATGACATTCCTTTTGAAACGTTTCTCGGATTCAAAGGCGATAAAGTTCCCGACATCGATTTGAACTTCTCTGGTGAGTACCAGCCGGTAGCCCACAATTATACGAAAGAACTGTTCGGTGAAGATTATGTCTATCGTGCCGGGACGATCGGGACTGTCGCTGAGAAGACAGCATACGGATTTGTGCGCGGATATGAAAACGATGAAGAAATGCAGCTGCGTGGAGCGGAAATCGACCGGCTCGTGCAGGGCTGCACAGGAGTGAAGCGGACGACTGGTCAGCACCCGGGCGGCATCATCGTCGTCCCTGATCATCTGGACATTTATGACTTCTCTCCGATTCAGTTTCCCGCAGACGACCGCGAGTCGGAATGGAAAACAACGCACTTTGACTTCCATTCGATTCATGACAACCTGCTGAAGCTTGATATTCTCGGCCACGATGACCCGACCGTCATCCGCATGCTCCAGGATTTAAGCGGAATGGATCCGACAACGATTCCGGTGGATGATCCGGAAGTGTTTAAGCTGTTCAGCGGTACGGAATCTTTAGGAGTGACGGAAGAACAGATTATGTGCAAAACGGGCACATACGGCATTCCGGAGTTCGGTACAAGATTCGTCCGGCAGATGCTGGAGGAAACAAAACCATCCACGTTCAGTGAACTCGTCCAGATCTCCGGGCTTTCCCACGGAGCTGATGTGTGGCTCAATAACGCAGCAGATCTGATCGCTGCCGGCACGTGTGAGCTGAAAGACGTCATCGGCTGCCGGGATGACATCATGGTCTACTTGATGTATAAAGGGCTCGATCATCCGCTTGCATTCAAAATCATGGAGTTTGTGAGGAAAGGGCGCGGCCTGGAGCAGGAGTGGATCGACGAAATGAAGAAGCACGGGGTGCCGGACTGGTACATCGGCTCGTGCCTGAAAATCAAGTACATGTTCCCGAAAGCCCACGCAGCGGCCTATGTCCTGATGGCTGTCCGCATTGCATATTTCAAAGTGCATGAACCGCTCATGTTTTATGCGGCGTACTTTACCGTCCGGGCCGATGATTTCGATCTGGATACCATGGTACGCGGATCAGCTTCGATCCGCAGTGTGATCGAAGACATTCATGGCAAAGGGCTGGACGCTTCGCCGAAAGAAAAAAGTCTCGTGACGGTGCTGGAACTGGCGCTGGAAATGTGCGAGCGCGGGTATGCTTTCCAGAAAGTAGACTTGTACGAATCGAAAGCAACCGAATTCCAGGTGAAAGACGGAGGGCTTCTGCCGCCGTTCAATGCGGTCACCGGTGTTGGAACCAACGCTGCGATTGCGATTGAGAAGGCTCGAGCGGATGGAGAATTCCTCTCGAAAGAAAACCTGCGTGAGCGCACGAAGGTGACGAAAAGTGTCATCGAGAAGCTGGACGAGCACGGATGTCTCGAAGGGCTTCCCGATTCTAATCAGCTCTCGCTCTTCTAAGACCGGCGCCGGTTTGCATCACACTCGGCGCTGTGGTATTATAATGACAGACAGCGCGATACGACCGGACCGAAAGAGTGGGAGCTTCCCACTCTTTCTTTTGCGGTAAAGCACCTATACAGCTGAACAGAAAGGAGGAAAAGGTGACAATGACGATACAGGAACGTGTCGAAAACGTGGTTCATCCTATCCTGGAACAAGAGGGTCTGGAGCTGGTGGACGTTGAATTCACGAAAGAAGGGAAACACTGGTTTCTCCGTGTATTCATCGATTCCCCAACCGGGGTGGACCTTGATGACTGTACGAAAGTAAGCGAACAGCTGAGCGAAAAGCTGGACGCAGAAGACCCTGTAGAACAGGCGTATTACCTGGAAGTGTCTTCCCCTGGAGCCGAGCGGCCGCTCAAAAAGCAGAAAGATGTTGAAAATGCTGTCGGCCGTCATGTGTACGTGTCAACCTATGCCCCCATCGACGGCATGAAAGTATTCGAAGGCGTACTGGAAGCATTCGATCACGACATCCTTTTTATAAAAGTGAACATGAAAGGCCGCTTTAAAACATTCGAAGTACCTTACCAGCAGGTAGCAAAAGCCCGGCTGGCCGTTGCATTCTAGGCATCGGCCGATTCCCGGAAATGACTGAAAGGGGGACGCAGGCTCCATGAACAGTGAATTTATGGATGCATTGACCGTCATCGAGAAAGACAAAGGAATTGATAAAGAGATTATTCTGGAAGCTATTGAACAGGCTTTGATCACCGGCTATAAGCGGAACTTCAACTCCGCTCAGAACGTCCGTGTCGACATTGACAGAGAAAATGGAGAAATCCGTGTATTCGCCAGAAAAGAGGTTGTCGAAGAAGTTTTCGATGCGAGACTGGAAATTTCCCTTGTGGAAGCGCACGATATCAATCCACTCTATGAAGTGGATGACGTGGTGGAAATCGAAGTTACGCCGAGGGATTTTGGACGGATCGCAGCTCAGACAGCCAAGCAGGTTGTAACCCAGCGTGTGCGCGAAGCGGAGCGCGGGATTATTTATTCGGATTTCATTGATAGAGAAGAGGATATCATGACCGGCATTGTCCAGCGTCAGGATCACCGCTTCATCTACGTCGATCTCGGAAAAGTGGAAGCATTGATGCCCTTGAATGAGCAGATGCCGACCGAGTCCTACAAGCACAATGACCGGATCAAGGCCTTCATTACAAAAGTGGAAAAGACCACCAAAGGGCCTCAAATCATGATTTCCCGGACACATCCCGGGCTGCTGAAGCGTTTATTTGAACTTGAAGTTCCGGAGATATACGATGGAACTGTCGATGTCATGTCCGTTTCCAGAGAAGCCGGAGAAAGATCAAAAATTGCGGTCCATGCGGAAGATGAAGAAATCGATCCCGTTGGTTCTTGTGTAGGGCCACGCGGTCAGCGTGTGCAGACGATCGTCGATGAACTGAAAGGTGAAAAAATCGACATTGTCCGCTGGTCTGAAGACCCGAAAGTCTATGTCGCCAATGCTCTCAGCCCATCTAAAGTACTCAAGGTGACGGTGAACGAAGAAGAGAAGATGACGCAGGTGATTGTACCGGACTACCAGCTGTCGCTCGCGATCGGAAAACGCGGTCAGAACGCACGTCTTGCTGCTAAGCTGACAGGCTGGAAAATCGATATAAAGAGTGAATCGGAAGCAGAGGAACTCGGCCTGCTGGACGAACAGGAAGCAGAAGAGCTGGAAGCTTTCTCCACTCCGGAAGCAGCATCGACCGATGATGTAGCCGGATGGCTCTCTGATGATGATGATGATCAGTACTAAGTAACAGGAGGGGTCCCTCATGTCCAAAAAGAAAACCCCGCTGCGTAGATGTGTCGTGACGCAGGAAATGAAGCCGAAAAAAGAGCTGATCCGCGTTGTGCGCTCCCCTGAAGGTGAAGTCACGGTGGATACAACATCCAAAAAGTCAGGCCGCGGCGCTTACGTGTCGAGTGATGAACAAGTAATCGAAGATGCACGAAAAAAAGGGGTGCTCAGCAGACATCTGAAGGCAGAAGTGCCGGATGCTGTGTATGATGATATGCTCCGTATTCATTTGAGGAGCAGACTATGAATGAGAAACAGAAACAGCTTCTCGGTCTGATGCAGCGCGCAGGCGCGCTGAAGACAGGAGAAGAACAATGTATCGCATCCGTTCAGAAGCGCCGCGCAAAAGCGGTCATTCTCGCGTCAGATGCCGGTGTTAATACAAGCAAAGTCTTTCATAACAAGTGTCATTCCTATCAAGTGCCCCTCTACAGAGGGGGGACGAAAGAAGAAATGGGACGTGCCCTCGGAAAAGAAAGCAGAGTGGCAGCGGCAGTTGAAGACAGCGGCTTTGCCGAAGCGTACCGGAAACAGGAAGAGAAGCGGGAGTCTTAACTTCCGTCTACCATAGATCAAGGAGGTACGTATATGAAAAAAATGCGTATTTATGAGTATGCCAAAGAAAAAAACATGTCCAGCAAAGAAGTCATCAACAAATTGAAGAATCACAATATAGAAGTGAACAATCACATGAGTGTGATTACAGAGGACACAATCAAAAAACTGGAAGGCGGAACAGAGGAAAAGACAGTTGCCTCTACGCCGAAGCGTTCCAGCGATAAAAACTCGGTGAAGGAAAAGAAATCCACGCCGCAGCAGAAACAGAATCAGAACAAGCCGGGAAACCGTGGCGGCGGTCAGAAACGCGGAAAAGGACCAAACAAGCGTGGACGTAAGCCGCAGAATACGAAGCTGAAGTCACAGAAGCCGGCGCCGGAGCACATTACGTTCCAGCAGCCGATCACGGTCGGTGAACTTGCAGACAAGTTTCATCGCGAACCATCAGAATTAATCAAAAAACTGATGACACTCGGCACGATGGCAACGATCAATCAGGAGCTGGATAAAGATACCGTCGATCTCCTCGGGGTCGAGTTTGGTATTACGACCGAAGAAGAAATCGTCGTTGATGAAACAGAGTTTGAAACCATTGAAGAAGAAGACGATCCAGCGGACCTGAAGGAGCGCAGCCCGGTTGTGACAATCATGGGGCACGTTGACCATGGTAAGACGACGCTGCTGGACAGCATTCGCCATACGAAGGTGACGGCGGCGGAAGCAGGTGGCATCACCCAGCACATCGGTGCTTACCAGGTTGAAGAAAACGGCAAGAAAATTACATTTCTGGATACTCCCGGCCACGCGGCCTTTACGACCATGCGTGCCCGCGGTGCTCAGGTTACAGATATCACGATTCTTGTCGTTGCAGCGGATGACGGCGTCATGCCGCAGACGATTGAAGCTATCAACCACGCTAAAGCTGCAGAAGTACCAATCATTGTTGCTGTCAATAAAATTGATAAGGAAGGCTCCAATCCAGACCGTGTCATGCAGGAGCTGACGGAACACGGACTGGTCGCGGAAGCATGGGGCGGAGAAACTATCTTTGTCAATGTCTCGGCGATACAAGGGGAAGGGATCGATGACCTTCTGGAAATGATCCTTCTCGTATCTGAAGTGGAAGAGCTCAAAGCGAACCCGGATAAAGAAGCACACGGTACCGTAGTAGAGGCCGAACTGGACCGCGGCCGCGGCCCAGTAGCAACGCTGCTCGTTCAGGGCGGTACGCTGCAGGTGGGAGATCCTGTCGTCGTCGGTACGACATTCGGTAAAGTACGTGCGATGGTCAACGACGTAGGCAGACGCGTGAAAAGCGCTGGACCATCCGAACCGGTTGAAATTACCGGATTGAACGGCGTACCGTCCGCCGGAGATCAGTTCAAAGTCTTCCAGGATGAGAAAAAAGCACGTTCTATCGGGGAAACCCGCGCTATGAAAGAGAAAGTGGCCAATCGTAAAGAAAACTCCACGGTGACGCTGGATGATTTGTTCGACCAGATTCAGCAGGGTGATATTAAAGATATTAATCTGATCGTTAAAGCGGATGTTCAAGGTTCCGCCGAAGCGATGAAGAGCTCCCTGGAGAAAATCGAAGTGGAAGGCGTGAAGGTTAACATCATTCACACTGGAGTCGGCGCTATTGCCGAATCCGACATCATTCTCGCTTCTGCATCCAACGCGATCATTATCGGCTTCAACGTACGTCCGGATGTGAACGCGAAGCGGACCGCAGATGCTGAAAATGTAGACATTCGTCTGCACCAGGTTATTTACGCAGCGATCGAAGAAGTGGAAGCGGCGATGAAAGGACTGCTGGATCCTATTTATCAGGAAAAAGTAATTGGTCAAGCAGAAGTCCGTCAAGTATTTAAGGTATCCCGCATCGGCTCGATTGCCGGCTCCTACGTAACGGACGGAAAAATCGTCCGAAACGGAAAAGCGCGTCTTATCCGCGATGGGGTTGTTCTCTTTGACGGTGAGATTGCCGACTTAAAACGTTTTAAAGACGATGTCCGAGAAGTAGCGAAAAACTACGAATGTGGTATCACACTCAGCAAATTCAACGATATCCGAGAAGGCGATCAGATCGAAGCGTACGTGATGGAAGAGATTAAGCGGTGACCATTGGCGTGCTGACGCTCGACGTGCATCTTCCAGATGCCCAGTCATTGAAAGACAAGCGTGCAGTGGTCAAAAGTGTGGCCGACCGCATCCGGCGCCGGTTTAATGTTTCTTTTTCCGAAATCGACCATCAGCAGGTTTGGCAGCGTGCTGAGTGGGTAGCAGTAGCTGTAAGTGGATCCCGCATTCACGCCGAAAAGGAGCTTCAGTCTGTACTGAAGCTCCTGGATCAAGAGCCATTTCTGGAAGTGATGAACGTCCAGTGGGAATGGCTGTAGACTGGAGGGAAAAAGAATGTCCAACGTAAGAGCGAAACGGGTGGCGGAGCAGTTAAAAAAAGAAATCTCTGACATTATCCAGCGCGAAGTCAAAGATCCAAGAATTGGTTTTCTGACCGTGACGGATGTCGACATCACCGGTGATCTGCAGCAGGCAACGGTATTTGTCACTGTCTATGGAGAAGAAGAGGAAAAGCAGGGAACGCTGCAGGCACTGGAAAAAGCGAAAGGCTTTATCCGGACCGAAGCAGGCAGAAGAGTGCAGCTCCGCAAAACACCGGAAATCTATTTTGAGTTCGACGAGAGTATTGAGCGCGGCAACAGAATCGAATCACTGCTCCGCGATATGCGTGAGCGCGAATAGATCCTGGGAGGCTGCAGGTTGACCTGCAGCAGCTCCTCTGACGATCCCCCGCCGGAAGCACCCGCTTTCCGGCGGTTTTTTTATGTGATAAAAATGTATAAGTTTTGGTTCTAAGATAAATGTTGGGGTAGAGGTTCATTTCCGTGGCATTTTTGCTTCCGTTTCAGGCGGACGCTTGCCAAGGGGCGCTGCCCTCCACTCTCCTCGCGCTGCGAGGAGGAAGTTCGGACGGCGCTTGATCCCTCTGGCGTCGCCGCCCTTCCCTACTGAGAAGGGTTCGTTTTGTTTTTCTTTTTGCTACCTTGAAAATAGAACATAGGAGTCTATGTTCATCTATCATGGTGCAGTGAGGTTGCATGAGTGTCTCTGTTAAAGGCTGGTGTTGATATAAACAGGACGCCTGCGGCTCCTTTTTCTTCGCTTGCCGCGGAGAAATCCTTCCGCTATCCCTTCCTTTCGCCCGGGATGATCGTCACGATTTCTTTTTCCGCAGGCGTCTCGAAACATCGCTTTCCCTACGCTTTTTTGATAGAAAATGGGAAAAAGAAACCATCTCTGTCTTTTCTATTGCAAAGCAAGAACGAGGCGGAGGGGCGCGTCCACGGCAGGCATGCCGAGTTGAAGGGAAGGATCCTTATATTAACAAGGAATAGGAACAGAGCCTTTTATTTAAAGCTGCATTGAAAATAGAACATAGGAGTTTCATCTATCATCGTGCAGCGAGGTTGCAGTCCTGAGCCTGTTCAACATGTGAATGAGAACCTAAGTTTTCATACTGGGGGAAAGCGGCTTTGTCGGCTGCGCGGGAAGCAGAAAGTCGCATGCTTCCCTTAAAGAACCTGCGGCACGCGCCGTTCCGCCTATTTGTTCGGCGCGGTAAACAGAAACACTGGGACTGGTCCGGGACAGCATAGTTCTCACGTTCCGCAGTTTTTGGTAAAGTGTAGGGTAGACGAATGGAAGGGGAGTTCAGCATGAAAGATATTGGAGGAATCGTTCCGCTCTGGAAGCCGAGAGGAATGACATCATTTGACGCAGTTCAGCAGGTCAGACGAATCTATCAGACAAAGAAGGCAGGACACACCGGGACGCTTGATCCGGATGTCGAAGGGGTGCTTCTAGTATGTCTGAACCGTGCTACGAAACTGGTGGAGTATTTGACAGGGGAGGACAAAGTCTATGAAGGAGAAGTGACATTCGGGACGGCGACGGACACGGAGGACAGTTCCGGTACGGTCACTGCTCACGGACCGGTGCCCGAGCTCACGAATGCAGATGCCGATCACCTGCTTGCTTCTTTTACAGGCTCTTTGATGCAGACTCCTCCTATGTATTCCGCCGTTAAAATAAACGGGAAGAAACTGTATGAATATGCAAGGGAAGGCCGTGTTATCGACAGGCCGGCGCGCGAAGTTTTCATTCATGAATTGTCCCGTCAGGGGGATGTTACATATCATGACACCTCAGCATCATTTCGTTTTCGAGTCCGCTGCAGCAAAGGGACGTTTATCCGAACGCTTTGTGTCCAATTCGGTCATGCGCTGAGCACAGAAGCGCACATGTCGGATCTCATCCGCACGCGAAGCGGTTCGATGGATGCGAATGCCTGTGTCGGGCTGGAGACATTGAGGCAGCATGATGACCCGGAACAGCTTCTTCTTCCAATGGAACAAGCGGTCGATCACCTCCACGGAATGACGGTGGATGAAGAGACCCGGCAGAAGATTCTTCACGGAGGTCTCCTCCGTGCACCGGAAGGAAGCGGGCTTTTTTCAAAGCCTTATTTCCCTGTTTATGATCAACAGGGGCACCTTCTTGCCCTGTACAAGTGGGATGAAAAACGGGAGGGCATGATCAAGCCGGAGAAAATGATCCGGACGGCGGATCAGAAGGAGGAGCATCAATGAAAACTCTTCATCTGCAGCATCCTGTGCAGCAGGGCGGCTTTGACCCGTCCGTCTGTGCTCTCGGTTTTTTCGACGGCGTTCACCGCGGACATCAGCAGGTGATACAGACTGCCATAGACAAGGCTCGCGAATCCGGTGTTCACTCGGCTGTTATGACGTTTGATCCCCATCCGAAAGAAGTTCTCCGCGGTATAGATGCCGGTTACATTACACTTCTTCATGAGAAAGAAGCACTCTGCCGCGACATGGGTGTCGACCTTTTTTATGTTGTCCGATTCGATGAGCGCTTTGCATCCCTGACGCCCCAGCAGTTTGTAGACCAGTTCATTCTTGGTTTGTCCATCACCCATGTCACAGCAGGATTTGACTACACCTTCGGTCAGAAAGGAAGAGGTACCATGGAAACGTTCTCCTTTCATTCACGTGGAAAAGTTACATCCACAACGGTGGATAAATTTGAGGAGAAGGGCGAGAAAATCAGCTCAACGGCGGTGCGCAGAGCACTCGAAGAAGGGAATGTGCCGGCGGCCGCCGATGCGCTCGGGCGGCTTCATTCCGTCACAGGGACCGTTGTGGAGGGAGAAAAACGGGGACGTACAATCGGTTTTCCGACTGCAAACGTGCAGGTTCCACGGAAAAAACTGCTTCCGGCAGACGGTGTCTACGCCGTAAAGCTGATGGCAGAGGGAAAAGAGTACGCCGCGGTCGCCAACATTGGCTCCAAACCGACATTCCACGAAGACCATCCCCAGACACTTGAAGTGCACGTGTTTGACTTTGATCAGGATCTTTACGGTAAAGCAGTCACCGTATCGTTTATCGACTGGGTCCGCGGAGAGAAAAAATTCGATTCTCTGGAAGGGTTAAAAGCGCAGATCCAAGCGGATGCGGAGAAAGCGAGAACCATCGCAGCGGATTAAATTCATGGTTGCACTCGTCATGAATTTTCGTTATGATAGTAAAGTCGAACCGGCGCATGGCAGCGCGATTCACCAACGCCTGCTGGGCGGACGGCGATTACTAATTTTTCAGGAGGTGAATAGGATGGCTTTGACTCAAGAGCGTAAAAATGAGCTGATCAGCCAGTTCAAGACGCACGAGAACGACACTGGATCCCCAGAGGTTCAGGTTGCTATCCTGACAGAACAAATCACAACGCTGAACGAACATCTGCGCACACACAAGAAGGATCACCACTCCAGAAGAGGACTTCTGAAGATGGTCGGCCAGCGTCGTAACCTGCTGACGTACCTGCGTAAGAAGGACGTTACTCGTTACCGTGAAGTTGTTGACAAACTTGGACTACGCCGATAAGGCTGACAGCGGGGGCACTGCCCCCGCTTTTTTTCTGTATTCAAACCGCCTGGAGATTCTTTTCTTCCCCTATCATTTCTGATATGATGAATAAGGATTCGAGGGCATCAACCTATACTCCAACAGATACGATGTTTTACATACTGCGCAGATGATGCAGATGAAGAGAGGGGTACAATAAATATGGGTAACGACAATCAGACATTTACTACAGAATGGGCCGGCAGAACACTGACCGTGGAAACCGGTGTATATGCAAAACAGGCGAACGGCGCGGTGATGGTGCGCTACGGAGATACAGCAGTTCTCTCCGCTGCAACGGCATCCAAAGAACCAAAAGACCTGCCGTTTTTCCCGTTGACGGTCAACTACGAAGAGCGACTGTATGCCGCAGGCAAAATTCCCGGCGGCTTTATTAAAAGAGAAGGGCGTCCGAGTGACCATGCCGTGCTGACGAGCCGCCTGATCGACCGGCCGATCCGTCCGCTTTTTCCGGACGGATTCCGCAATGATCTGCAGGTGATCAGCATCGTCATGAGTAACGATCAGGACTGCCCTCCGGAGATGGCCGCTATGCTCGGTTCCTCTCTGGCGCTTGGTGTGTCGGATGTCCCATTCGGTGGACCGATCGCCGGCGTAACGGTAGGACGCATTGACGGGGCGTTTATGATCAACCCAAGTACGGATGATATGGAGAAGAGTGATATCGACCTCATCGTTGCAGGGACGAAAGACGCGATCAACATGGTGGAAGCCGGCGCGGAAGAAGTTCCTGAAGACGTTATGCTGGAAGCCATTCTCTTTGGACACGAAGAGATCAAGCGGCTGGTGGAATTCCAGGAGCAGGTAATCGCAGCTGTTGGAAAAGCAAAAATGGAATTTGCGCTGAAGACCGATGATCCTGAGCTGGAACAGGAACTGCGCAGTAGTGCCGTCTCCAAGCTCGAGGAAGCTGCTATGGTAGTCGACAAGCAGGATCGTGACACGGCGGTGAAAGCGGTCATGGATGAATTTGCGGAAGCGTATGCATCCGAAGAAGCGGACCAGGACCGCTCCAAAGAAGTGAAGGACATCCTCGACAAACTGTTTAAAGAAGTGGTGCGCAGACTGATTACAAAGAAAGGAATCCGACCGGACGGCCGCGGTGTGGACGAAATCCGCGCGCTGCAGTCACAGGTGGATATGCTTCCTCGTACACATGGATCTGCCATGTTCACCCGGGGGCAGACGCAGGCGCTCAGCATTTGTACACTCGGTGCACTTGGAGATGTTCAGATTCTCGACGGTCTCGGAATCGAAGAATCAAAACGCTTCATGCATCACTACAACTTCCCGCAGTTCAGCGTGGGTGAAACAGGGCCGATACGCGGACCCGGCCGCCGGGAAATCGGGCACGGAGCTCTCGGTGAACGTGCGCTGGAAAAGGTCATCCCATCTGAGAAAGAGTTTCCTTATACGATTCGTCTCGTGTCGGAAGTACTCGAATCAAACGGATCGACTTCCCAGGCTTCCATTTGTGCGAGTACGCTTGCCATGATGGCAGCGGGTGTTCCGATTAAAGCACCGGTCGCAGGGATAGCGATGGGACTGGTTAAGCACGAAGACGATGTCGAAGTACTCACAGATATTCAAGGGATGGAAGATGCCCTCGGAGATATGGACTTTAAGGTTGCCGGAACCCGCGAAGGTGTCACGGCGCTGCAAATGGATATCAAAATCGAAGGCATTGACCGGGCGGTGCTGGAACAGGCCCTCTCGCAGGCGAAAAACGGCCGTATGACGATTCTGGACAACATGCAGGAGGCTATCGGCTCCTCCCGCAGTGAGCTGAGTGATTATGCTCCGAAAATCATGACGATGAACATCAGTCCGGATAAGATTCGTGACGTTGTTGGCCCGGGCGGAAAAACGATCAATCAGATCATCGATGATACGGGTGTGAAAATTGACATTGAACAAGACGGTCGTGTGTACATCTCCTCCACGAATGCCGAAGACAACGAGAAAGCGAAAAAGACGATTGAAGATCTCGTCCGTGACGTAGAGGTAGGACAGACGTACCTCGGGAAAGTGAAGCGGATTGAAAAGTTCGGTGCATTTGTGGAACTGTTTAAAGGCAAGGACGGCCTCGTTCATATTTCCCAGCTCGCGCATGAACGAGTCGGAAAGGTCGAGGACATTGTCGAAATCGGCGATGAAGTGATGGTAAAAGTAACGGAAATCGACAATCAGGGGCGTGTCAACCTGTCGCGCAAAGCGATGCTGGACAGTCAATAATTCGTATGACACCAGGCAGCAGCCGGAACTTGCCCCGTTCCTGCTGCTGCCTTCCTTATATCCGCAGCAGGTACGAGCTGCTTAGGCTGGATTGGATGAGGAAAGAAAGGAGCTGCTGAATTGCTGCAGAAAACCACGTTAATCAATGGCGTCCGTCTCCTGACGGATGTGGATACCCGCGTCCGTTCCGTCTCTATGGGGATTTGGGTGCGGATCGGTTCCCGATATGAGAAAGCGGAGATGAAGGGGATGGCCCACTTTATCGAGCACATGATATTTAAAGGCACAAAAGAACGGACGGCGAAAGAAATTGCCGAAGCTTTTGATGCTGTTGGCGGTTATGTCAATGCGATGACTTCCAAAGAATACACAGCGTACTATGCGAAAGTACTGGATACGCATGCTTCGGATGCGCTGGAAGTGCTCGCCGATATGTTTTTCCACTCGAATTTCGACAGTGTCGAGATGGACAAAGAGAAACAGGTCGTAAAAGAAGAAATTGATATGTATGAAGATACGCCGGATGATCTCGTTCATGAGATACTTGCGGAGGCAGCTTATAAAAACCATGCGCTGGCCGCACCGATTCTTGGTACAGAGGAGACGCTCGATGCTTTTACGAGAGAAGATATCCTCTCGTTCATGAAGCACCATTACGGAGCAGAGGAAGTCGTCCTGTCGCTTGCGGGCAATGTCAGCCCGGAGCTGGTGGAGCATGCGCAGAAGCTGTTTGAACCACTCCAGCCAGGAGAGAGACTTCCAGAAGCGGATACTCCTGCTTTTCATCCCGGCACGGAAATTCGAAAGAAGGAAACCGAACAGGCTCATCTCTGCTATGGTTACGAAGGATTTGGCATGGAAGACGAAACATTATATCCGGCGGTACTGATCAATAATGTACTTGGTGGAAACATGAGCAGCAGGCTCTTTCAGGAAATCCGGGAGGACCGCGGGCTTGCTTATTCGGTGTTTTCCTACCACGAAGCGTTTGCCGGATGCGGGATGCTGACAATCTATGCCGGCTGCCAGCAGGAAAACCTGGACGAAGTATGCCGGCTGATTGAGCAGGAAACGGCGGCCATCGCAGCAGACGGATTGACCGAAAGAGAACTGTATCACGCGAAAGAGCAGCTGAAAGGAAGCCTCCTCTTAAGCCTGGAGAGCTCCAGCGCGCACATGAGCCGAAATGCGAAGAACGAACTGCTTCTCGGTGAGCACGAAGAAATGGAGACAATCACGGAAAAGATCGATTTAGTTTCCATGGAAGATATCCGCAGAACGGCCCGGCGGATGTTTCAAACGGAGCCGGCGGTTGCTCTTGTCAGCAGAGAGGGGCGTCTGCCAGAGTCCATGAGAAATCGAATGCAGACCGGTGTTCAAAACGACTGAAGCGGTTGTATCGTCTCTCATCGTGCAGAATGGCTGGTGCAGAGCATCCGTGGAACTGCTATAATTTTGGAGTGGAAAGAATCAACCAACGTGAAAGGGGTCGCAATCATGTCCAACCAAACATTCAATATTGCCGTCGTAGGCGCTACAGGAGCCGTAGGAGAGCAGATGCTCGAGGTGCTTGACCGGCTGAAATTTCCGATCGCTTCCATTAAGCTCTTGTCTTCAAGTCGTTCAGCAGGGAAGAAAATCCACTTTCAAGGCGAGGAACTCACCGTGGAAGAGGCAAAGCCGGAATCATTCGAGAACGTGCAGCTGGCCTTGTTCTCAGCAGGTGGTTCGGTTTCGAAAGCACTGGCTCAGGAGGCAGTGGACCGCGGAGCTGTCGTTGTAGATAACACGAGTGCCTTCCGTATGGATCCAGAGGTGCCCCTGGTTGTGCCGGAAGTCAATGCGGATGCCATGAAGGAACATCAGGGCATTATTGCTAATCCAAACTGCTCCACCATTCAAATGGCGGCTGCGCTTGAACCGGTACGACGTGCTTACGGAATAAATAAACTCATCGTCAGCACGTATCAGGCAGTATCCGGCGCTGGTGCAGATGCCGTAGATGAGATGTATGAACAGTCCCGTCAAATTCTCGATGGAGATGACATAGAGCCGAAAGTACTGCCGGTATCCGGTGATAAAAAGCACTATCAGATCGCATTCAACGCCGTGCCGCAGATTGATGTATTCACGGAGAACGGCTACACCTTTGAAGAGATGAAAATGATCAACGAGACGAAGAAAATCACAGGTGATGATTCCATGCATGTGGCTGCTACCTGTGTCCGTCTCCCTGTCGAGACTGGTCATTCTGAATCCATCTATATTGAGACGGATAAGGATGGACTCACGGTGGAAGGAATGAAGCAGCTGATGCGCGATGCGGAGGGAATCACCCTGCAGGATGATCCGTCATCCCAGCTGTATCCGCTGGCTTCAGATGCCCACGGAAAAGACGATGTCTTCGTCGGGCGTATCCGCCAGGATCTTGATAATCCGAAAGGTTTCCACCTCTGGGTTGTAGCAGATAATCTGTTAAAAGGTGCTGCGTTGAACTCCGTCCAGATCGCTTTTTCCCTCATCCGGCAGGGACTTTTAAAATAACTTTGCAACGACACGGCAGTATCGCCGCTGCATTTCCGGCAGAACAGGAGAAGCAGCAGCAGAACATGGAAGAGGCTTCCGCCGGATCCGTCCGGTGGAGAGGCCTTTTCTCTTGATCATCCGGTGGAAAGAGGCGGAACGGAACATGTACATAACCGGCCGCGCCACCTGCAGCTAAACGACCTCAATCGAAAGTGGGGATAGCATGGACAAAAAAATCATTGTTCAAAAATTCGGAGGATCCTCGCTCCAGAACGACGAGCGCCGCGGCCAGTGTGCAGAGCACGTTGCTGCGGCGCTTCGTGATGGAGCGAAAGTGGTTGTCGTCGTATCGGCGATGGGCCGCTCCGGGGATCCATACGCTACGGACACGCTGTTGTCTTTAATAGGCGGAGAAGCGCCAGTCGTATCGTCTAAAGACCGCGACCTGCTCGTTTCCTGCGGAGAATCTATATCTGCTGTCGTTTTCACGTCCCTTCTGCAGTCCCGCGGCATTCACGCAGCGGCAATGACGGGGGCGGAAGCTGGGTTCCGGACAACGGATACATACGGCGATGCGCGTATCATCAGCATGGAAACCGGAGCGCTGGAAGAGGCGCTGAAAGAACAAGATGTCATCGTAGTAACCGGCTTCCAGGGAATGACGCCGAAAGGGACCACCGCTACGCTCGGCCGAGGTGGTTCCGACACGTCCGCCGCGGCCGTAGGCGCTGCTCTGAATGCGGCACGTGTTGATATATTCACCGACGTCCCGGGCATCATGACAGCAGACCCCAGGATGGTCGAGCATGCGGCTCCGCTGGAAGTCATTACGTACCATGAAGTGAGTAACATGGCTCATCAGGGAGCAAAAGTCATTCATCCGCGTGCGGTAGAAGTCGCCATGCAGGCAGAGATCCCTCTCCGCATACGTTCTACGTGGGAGGACCATCCGGGAACCTTAATTACCACTTCCACTTCACAGGTAAGAGGAAGAGATCTCGTGGAGCGTCCGGTAACAGCCGTGACGCATATGACCGGTCTGTCCCAGCTGAAAATCTACACGAATGACGGAGCAGCCGAGGTGTTCCGCCTGATGGCGGAGATGGGAATCTCCGTTGATTTTATCTCTATTCATCCGGATTTTTTAAGCTTTACTGTCCCGGAATCCCGTCGTGCTGAGGCTGAAGGCTCTTTACAGAAAGCAGGCTTTGAAGTAGGATGGACGGACAAATGTGCAAAAGTGGCAGCTGTAGGCGCAGGAATGACAGGGCTGCCCGGGATTGCCTCAGCAATCGTCAATGCCCTGCATGAGAAGAACATCCCGATTCTGCAGTCCGCAGATTCTCACACGACGATCTGGGTTCTCGTCCGGGATGAACACGTCAGAGCGGCAGTTCAAGCGCTGCACAATGCTTTTCTGCCTCAGCACAATTAAAGGAGGATGCGTGATGAAACTAGGTAATGTCGTAACGGCGATGGTGACACCTTTCAATGAAGAAGGTCATGTAGCAGTCGATCAGTTGAAACCGCTGCTGGATGAGCTGATTCACCGTGGCACCGAAGCGGTCATCGTTGGCGGAACCACGGGGGAATCTGCTACCTTGAGTATGCAGGAAAAAGCACTGCTGTACAGGGAGGCAGTCCGTGCGGCAGAGGGAAGAATCCCCGTCATCGCCGGGACCGGAATGAACGATACGTATGCAACTGCAGAGCTATCGAAGCAGGCAGCCGCAGATGGTGCAGATGGCATTATGCTCGTAGCGCCGTATTATAACAAGCCCTCCCAGAAAGGGATTTACGAACACTTCAAGACGATCGCAGAGCAGGTGGATACGCCGGTGATGCTTTACAACGTTCCGGGAAGAACGATGGTCAACATGCTTCCAGAAACGACCATTGCCCTCTCGGAAGTACCGAACATTACCTGCGTGAAGGAAGCGAGCGGGAATCTGGACCAGATGACAGCCGTTATCGCGGGTGTTCCGGATGACTTCACAGTGTACACCGGGGATGACAGCCTGACGCTTCCATCGGTTGCCGTCGGAGCAGATGGTGTTGTTTCGGTGTCCAGCCATATTATCGGCGCCGGGATGCAGGAGATGATCCAGGCGTACAGAAATGGCAGTACCGCACATGCAGCAGCACTGCACCAGCAGCTGGTGCCGTTTATGAAGGCGATGTTCCTTGCCCCGAGCCCGGCTCCGGTCAAAGCTGCTCTCGCTATGCAGGGCATTCATACCGGTCCGGTCAGACTGCCGCTCATTCCACTGTCAGAAGAAGAACACGCTGTGGTCGCTCAGGCTCTCGACACCTTGACATCACGTGAACATCAGCCCTTTACAGGCTGAAAAAACAAATCGATCGTGTATCCCCCCCTTTCAGCCTCTTCGACAGGCTGAAAGGGGGGTTTTTCAGGATAGAGAGCAGGCGTCAAAGCATTCCTATCTGTTGATCAGATTATCTTATTTCTTTTGGTGAAGCTCTGTGATTGTTTATTGTTGATAATGACAGAAAACGCCGCTGCAACTCGGCAGGCTTGCCGTGGAGGAAATCTCCAGCTTCCTCGGTCTGACGCCCTGTGGGATCCTCCGATCTCCTTCTTCCACAGGCGTCCGCCGAAAGCGGAAGAAATCAACATCGAACGATAACATAGCCTTTGGTAAAAATGTTGACGTTCTCATCGAGGGAGAAGGAATCATGCAGGAATAACCTGTCTTATGGTCAAGCACACAGATTTTCCAGTTAGGAGGTTGCATCAGCCGCGGCTCTTCAGCAGGCGCTCGACGCTTACCACTGGAGGAGGAAGACGAGCTGAAGGCCACGAAGAAAAGCAGCCTTGGCCGTACGCCCGCCTGCGCCCGCAGGCAGGAGCTCCATGTAAGAGAAGCGATCGGAGAACTGACCGCGGTGATCGACAATCATCCCGCAGAGTACGCCATCCGTTTGCCATCGGGACGAAACACTGGCTCTTTTCGACCTCTTCATCGTCGCACGGAAGTCAGTGTCCACCTCGAGTCGTTCACGCCGCACAGCCGAACCCGCCGTACATGCGTACCTGCATTATCACTGACGGTGCAGGAGGCGCATGTTTCGAAGCCTAAAGAAGCGTTAACAGCCGCTGGCCGGCGTATGCCACTCTTGAAAAAAGAGAAAGGGAGACGGCTTTTTGACGTGGCTGAGCAGAAGGCGGCGGCTCAGGATCAGCGAGCGGACATCTTGCGATGAGTGAACGAAGGAGTACATAGAAAAGACTTGAAGGCGTGCGTGAAGAAATTTCCTGTCCTGCTTGTAGAGCAGTTCCTCATTCATGTATACTTAAAAAGAGAAAATCTGCACGTATGAACTATTTCAATACACAGGAGGAACAACCATTGTCAAACCAACAGACTGAAAAAATCCGCATCTTCGCCCTCGGCGGATTAGGAGAAACAGGCAAAAACCTATACGTCGTCGAACTTGACGAAGATATTTTCATTCTTGATGCAGGCTGCATGCATCCGGAAGACGACATGCTCGGCGTGGACATCGTCATCCCGGATACCACGTACCTGACGGAGAATAAAGACCGGATCAAAGCGATGATACTTACGCACGGCCACGAAGAGCATATCGGGGCGGCCGCGTATCTGCTGAGGGACCTGAAAATGCCGGTGTACGGATCCAAATTCACCCTTGCACTGCTGCAGGACCGCTGCAATGAGATTAAGCTGAAGAAAAAACCGAAGTTCCACGAAGTGAATGCGGACTCCAGAATCAAAGTAGCAAAAACGCCGGTCAGTTTTTTCCGGACCAACCACAGCATTCCGGATTCCCTCGGCGTCGTCATTCATACGAGCCAGGGACCGATCCTTTACACCGGCGACTTCAAGTTTGACCAGAACCCGGTAGATGGTCAGACGATGGATATCGATAAGCTGACCGAGATCGGATCCAAAGGGGTCCTCTGTCTGCTTTCCGACAGCAGTCACGCGGAGGTACCCGGCTATACACCTTCCGAATCGATCGTATCGGAAGGTCTGAAAGATGCTTTCCATGAAGCTCCGAAAGCTATCGTTGTGTCGATGTATGCGACACATATTCACCGCATGCAGCAGGTACTGGATGCTGCGGCTCAAAAAGAACGAAAAGTAGCGATTGTCGGCAAAGAAATGGAACGGGCAGCAGAAATAGCGATGGAGCTCGGCTATCTGAACGATGACGATGGTCTGCTGATTCCGAAAAAGGAAATCGCCTCAATGCCGCGTGAAGACCTCGTCATTCTAACGACGGGCAGTCAGGGCGAGCCGATGAGCGACTTGATGCGGATGGGCAAAGGATCACATCAGCTCTTTACGTTCCAGAAGAAAGATCGGCTGGTCCTCTCCTCTATGCCGAACCCGGGAAATGAGAAGCTGGTGTCCCAGCTGATCGATTTGATTTCCCGGACAGGAGTCGACTGTATTTACGGGAAAAACAAAAAAGTACACACGGCGGGTCATGCCAGCCAGGAAGAACTGAAACTCCTCCTGAACGTAGTGAAACCGCAGCATTTCATTCCGGTCAGCGGCGAGTACCGGATGCAGTATTCCCACCGGCGGCTCGCCGAGTCTGTGCATGTGGATACCGACAACATTCACCTGCTTGAAAAAGGAGAAATCGTGGAGTTCACGAAGCGCAAAGGGAAGCGGACGACCAAAATCCCGACTGGTCACGTACTGATCGATGGACTCGGCGTCGGCGATGTCGGTAACATCGTTCTCCGCGACCGCCGGCTGCTGTCCAAAGACGGTATTCTCGTCGTAGTAGTCACGCTGAACAAGAAACACAACCAGATTCTATCCGGTCCGGACATCATTTCCAGAGGATTCGTCTACGTACGGGAATCAGAAGAACTGATCAAGGAATCGGAAGTACTGGTAACGAAATCTCTAGGGGAAGCAATCGAGCAGAATCAGACGGAATGGTCCCAGCTGAAAAGCCACGTCCGGGATCAGCTGAGCAGATATCTGTATGAAAAGACGAAGCGCCGTCCAATGATTATGCCGATCATTATGGAAGCATAGCGGCAGAGAACCTGCAGGGGATGCTCCCACCCGCTCTCCAGCGGAGGGAGCATCCCCTGGCTTGTTTAGTGGAGGTGCATGCAATGGCTCAAAAAAAGAAAACAACTAAAAAAACACAGCAGTGGAAAAAGCTGCTTAAAAAAGAAATTGCAGGCATCTTTTTCGCCGCTGCAGTACTCGTTGTCCTGCTCGGACTGGGTCCGGCTGGTACATTTGGACAGGATCTGCTCCGGTACCTCATCGGCAGTATGCATCCGGTTTTCAGCATATTTCTGCTGCTTGTGGCAGGGTATTTCATGTGGAAGCGATCGTTCCCGATTCCAGCGGCGGATCGTGCATCAGGTGCATTCCTGAGCACGGCCGGGCTTGTCATGCTTCTGCATCTCCCTCTGCGGGGAAGAACGACAGAGGATGGATTTACAGCTCCGCTGCAGCAGCAGTGGGCGGAGTTCGGTGCTCCTGAAGGCATGTCCGGAGGAGTAGCAGGAGCCCTGCTGTTTCAGTCGGTTCAATCTCTGATTGCCCCGGCCGGAGCGGTCCTTACTGCTTCTGCACTGATTGTTGCCGGCATTGTGCTGCTCTCTGGACGATCATTCGTAGAAGTTCTTCGCTACAGCAGCGAGAAGCAGAAACCATTCTGGAAAGCGCTCAAACGAAAGATACAGATACGCTGGGAGCAGTTTAGAGAAGAAGGAAAAAGGAAACGAGAGAACAATGAGACGGTGGAGACACCGGAAGAACCAGATCACGTTCCGTCCGTTCCGCCGGAACCTCAGGAAACAACAGACACGTCTACTTCCGAAGAAGCACCTGTTATTTACGATTTTACAGACAATGTGCAGACGAACAGCAAAGAAGAACAGGCAGAACCGGAACGAGAACCGGTATCCGTCGAAGAGAAGGATGAATCCCGTTCTATTGTTGTAGAAGAACATGAGAACACAGACTACCGGCTGCCGCCGATGACGTTACTGCAGCAGCCGTCCCAGCAGTCCCAGAGCGGAGAGCGGAGCATGCTCTCTAAAAATGCGCGGAAACTGGAAGAAACGCTGGAAAGCTTCGGCGTTTCGGCCAAAGTGACGAAAGTGCATCTCGGTCCGTCTGTCACAAAATATGAAGTCTATCCGTCCACCGGCGTCAAGGTGAGCCGCATCGTGAACTTAAGTGATGATCTGGCGCTGGCACTGGCGGCGAAAGACATCCGGATGGAGGCGCCGATCCCAGGCAAATCGGCGATTGGGATCGAGGTGCCAAATCAGGATGTTGCACTCGTCACGCTGAAAGAAGTACTCGACAGTGACGAGATGAAGAAATCAACCAACCCGCTTGCCATTGCACTCGGCCGTGATATTTCCGGTGGAGCCGTCATGGCCGAGCTGAACAAAATGCCCCATCTCCTGGTTGCCGGTGCGACAGGAAGCGGAAAAAGTGTCTGCATCAACGGCATTATTATCAGCATACTGCTGCGCAGCAAACCCCATGAAGTAAAACTGATGATGATCGACCCGAAAATGGTGGAGCTGAACATGTACAACGGCATCCCGCACCTTCTTTCCCCGGTCGTTACTGAACCGAAGAAAGCGGCGCAGGCGCTCAAAAAGGTCGTCTCGGAGATGGAGCGGCGCTACGAGCTGTTTGCTTCCACAGGTACTCGGAATCTGGAAGGGTACAACCAGTACATTGAAAGAGAGAATGAGAATAGAGAAGAAGCCGCTTCCCCGCTTCCATACATCGTCGTGCTCGTGGACGAGCTGGCAGATCTGATGATGGTTGCATCCGGAGAAGTTGAGGATGCGATCACGCGGCTGGCGCAGATGGCGCGGGCTGCAGGAATTCATCTCATCATTGCTACGCAGCGCCCTTCCGTTGATGTCATAACCGGCGTCATCAAGGCAAATATCCCTTCTCGCATCGCGTTCGGTGTTTCCAGCTCAACGGATTCACGGACCATTCTCGACAGCGTCGGTGCAGAAAAACTCCTAGGGAAAGGGGATATGCTGTTTCAGCCTGTCGGAGCCGGCAAAGCAGGCCGGATCCAGGGAGCATTTTTGAGCGACGGAGAAGTGGAGACCGTCGTCCGGCACTGCATTGAGCAGCAGCAGGCCCAGTACGCGGAAGAAATGATGCCGTCCGAGGAGCCGGAAAAGGATGAAAGCAGCTCGGATGATGAGCTGTATGAGGATGCCGTCAACATGGTGGCACAAATGCAGACCGCATCTGTCTCGATGATCCAGCGTCGGTTCCGGGTCGGCTACGCGAGGGCGGCAAGGCTGATCGATGAAATGGAAGTCCGCGGTGTCGTCGGACCTTATGAGGGAAGCAAGCCGAGAGAAGTTCTTGTCGCAAAACCTGATGAAGAATAAAACGGAATGTACATTCACATCCAGAGGGAGGCTCACGTGATCAAATCTGATTCCCGTCCACTGTACCTGCAGGTCATTGACAAAATAAAAGAAGATATCGAATCCGGTGTGTTTGAAACCGGGCGACGTCTGCCATCAGAGTTCCAGCTCTCCCGCCAGCTCGGCGTCAGTAGAGCTACTCTTCGTGAAGCGCTGCGCATGCTCGAAGATGAAAATGTCGTCGTCCGTCGGCACGGAGTCGGCACTTTCGTGAACAACAAGCCTCTCTTTTCCTCCGGCATCGAGGAGCTTTTCAGCGTCACCGACATGATCCGCCGGGGGAAAAAAGAACCAGGCACCAATTATCTCTCGACGTTCATGGAGCCGGCTGATGAAGATGATAAACACCGCTTCCGCGATCAGCACATCGATAACATCATTACCGTGGAGCGGGTACGTACCGCTGATGATGAGCCGGTGGTCTACTGCCTCGACCGTGCACCGGATAAATTTCTGAATGAGACGTTCCACGGAGAGCAGTCGATTTTTGATCAAATGGAAAAATCAGGTATAACCATTACGTATGCGATGACCCATATTGAACCGATCGGCTATGATGACCGGATATCCGAGATTCTGGAATGCGAACCGGAGACCTCTCTCCTCGTGCTGAAACAAATGCACTACGATGATCAGGACAGGGCCGTACTGTATTCCAAAAACTATTTCCGGGCTGATAAATTCAAATTTCATGTCGTACGGAAACGCGTATTTTAGGAGGAATGACGTTGCAGACAATGGACATTAACACGATCCGGACGCATATTGAGCAGCTGGACACGTTTAAAACAACAACATTGGTGTTTCAGCTGAGAACCAGACTGGAGCGGAAAGATTTAACGGAAAAAGCGCTGCTGCCTTCCATGCTGGAAAGGGGAACGAAACACTTTCCGAGCCGGCAGCATGTTCAAGGAGCTCTCGAGGAGCTTTACGGTGCTTCGCTGAGCGGAGATGTCGTAAAGAAGGGAGAGCACCACGTTGTGACTATTAAATTGGAGGCAGCGAATGAGAAATTTCTCCAGGAAGAGGTGCCTCTTCTGGAAAGAGCTGTGCAGATGACGGCCTCTCTTCTGTTTTATCCTAACATCCAGGATGGTGCCTTTCCTGAAGACATCCTGCAGGAAGAGAAACGCTCCCATGCGCAGAAAATCCAGTCGGTGTATGACGACAAGATGCGTTTTGCCAATAAGCGTCTCGCAGAGGAAATGTGTGATGGGGAAGGCTATGCCCTTCCAGTTCTGGGTATGAAAGAAGATCTGGAACAGATCACAGGGGCGTCTCTGTACGACGCGTATCAGCGGCTGATATCAGAGGCACAGATGGATTTTTATGTCGTTGGCGATGTTGATCCGAAAGAAACGGGCGCGCTCATCGAACATTACATGCACCCGGACCGGGAGCACATGCCAGGCGAGTATCAGCTGCCTGCTCACGAGAAGCCGGCAGACGTGAAGGTAGTAAAGGAAACCCAGCAGTTGAAGCAGGCGAAACTCCATATCGGGTACCGTACCGGTATCAGCTTTGGTGACAGCGACTACTTTGCCCTGCAGATGGCAAACAGTCTTTTCGGCGGAGCGCCTCATTCCAAGCTTTTTGTGAACGTGAGGGAAAAAGAGAGTCTGGCTTATTACGCCGCCAGCAGACTGGAAAGTCATAAAGGGCTGATGATTGTGATGGCAGGCATCGATACGAAGAAATTTGATCAGGCAGACGCGATCATTGATGAACAGCTCGATGCTGTAAAGCAAGGTGATTTTACGGAGGCGGACGTGGAACAGACGCGTGCTGTCCTGATGAATCAGATAAGGGAAACCATGGATACCGCGCGAGGCCTGGTCGAACTCGATTATCACAGTAAGACCGCGGGTACGAAGCTGCAGGCATCCGACTGGCTCGATGCACTTGCTTCGGTAACAAAAGAAGACATGATCCGGGCTGCATCAGGCATAACGAAAGACACCGTCTATTTTCTCCAAGGGGAGGAATCATAATGGAAACGATGCATTTTGAACAACTGCAGGAAACATTGTATAAAGAAAAACTGGATAACGGGCTCGAAGTGTTTCTTCTCCCGAAGGAAGGGTTCCAGAAAGCTTTCGCCGTTTTCACCACAAAATATGGATCCGTTGACGACCGCTTCATTCCGATTGGCGGCACGGAGCCGGTACAGCTGCCGGACGGGGTCGCCCATTTTCTTGAACATAAAATGTTTGAGGATGAAGACGGGGACGTGTTTCAGGAGTTCAGCAGGCAGGGGGCCAGCGCAAATGCCTTTACGAGCTTTACCCGAACTGCCTATCTGTTCTCCAGTACGAGCGGAGTGAGCAACAGTCTGGAAACGCTCCTCAACTTCGTTCAGAAGCCATATTTCACTGATGCAACCGTGGAAAAGGAAAAAGGAATCATCGAACAGGAAATCAATATGTATCAGGATAATCCGGACTGGCAGAACTTCTTCGGTCTGCTCAAGGCGATGTATCACCGTCATCCTGTCCGCACGGACATTGCCGGTACCGTCTCCTCCATATACGACATTTCGAAAGAAGATCTCTATATGGCCTACGAGACGTTCTACCATCCTGCCAGCATGGTGCTTTTCATCGTAGGTGCTGTCGAACCGGAGTCGACCATGAAGCAGATCCGGGAAAACCAGCAGGCAAAAACGTTTCCTGATCCAGAGGAACCGGTACGCTTTCAGGCTGATGAACCGGAGGAAGTGTTTGAGAAAAGCGTGACGATGGCCATGCCCGTCCAGGTGGGCAGATGCCTGATCGGATTCAAAGAAAAAAATCCTTTCCGCAGAGGAAGGGACCTACTGAAGAGGGAGCTGTCGGCACAGCTGGTGCTCGAAATGATGTTCGGCCAGAGCTCTGATGGGTATGCTTCGCTGTTCTCCCGCGGACTCATTGACGAAACGTTCAGCTTTGACTATACAGCAGAAGAAGGGTTTGGCTTTTCGGTGATCGGAAGCGACACGACTTCGCCGCAGGAACTTGATGATGCCGTCAGCGGCATTATTCAGTCGGCCCAGCGGGAGGGGCTCTCTGAAGCCGCGTTTGAGAGACTGAAGAAAAAGAAAATCGGGTTCTTTCTGCGTGCAATGAACTCCCCGGAATTTATTGCTAATCAGTTCACTCGTTATCATATGAATGAGATGCAGCTGTTTGATGTTATTCCTGTCCTCGAATCGTTAACGCTTCACGATCTTGACGAGGTGCTCCAGGAGCATTTCGACCTGAGCAGGCAGAAGAGTGTACACATGATCTATCCGGAAGAGTCCGTCACGTCATGAGAAAAGTGCTGATCACCGGTGCCACCGGCGGAATCGGGAGTGCCGCTGCGGAAGCGTTCCGCGGGGAGCACCTGCATCTTCATTACCACAGCAGTCACGATAAGGCAGCGGTACTTCAATCCCGTTTCCCCGGCAGTGAGTGGATCCAGGCGGACCTGGCGGCGGTAGAAGCTGCTGATACGCTGGCTGCGTTTCTGCCGGACCCGGACGTGATCATCCACTGTGCGGGGAACGCCTCGGCATCGCTTTTTCAGGATGCCGACCTGACTGAATGGCAGCGGGAGATGAATACCGCACTGTTTACGCCTGCTGCCTACCTGCAGCAGGTACTCGCGGCCATGATACGGAAACAGGCCGGTGCTATCGTGATCATGACATCGATATGGGGGGAAACTGGAGCGGCTATGGAAACGACTTATTCTTCCGTGAAAGCAGCCCAGATCGGCTTCATTAAGGCGCTGGCCAAAGAAACAGCGCCATCGGGTATTACCGTGAACGGATGTGCTCCCGGCCTGATGGCCACTGATATGAACAGCACGCTCTCCACCGAAGCGCTGGAACAGCTCCACGAGGAAATACCAGCAGGAAGATCCGGACGACCGGAAGAGGCTGCAGCCGCTGCGCATTATCTGGCCGGAGCCTCTTACGTCACCGGTCATATTCTCCGGGTGAACGGCGGCTGGTATACATAAACCTTTGTGAAATATAGTAATTTTCGTGATATTCGAACAAGGCTCTTTTTTTCCTGATGCAGTTGCATTATGATGAAAGGAAAGAGAGGAGACGTTTGTATGGAGGCAAAAGAATGGTATCTTGAATACGAAATTCATGAAAACCGTCCTGGTCTGCTCGGGGAAATATCATCCCTGCTCGGCATGCTCCGCATCAATATCGTCACCATTAATGGAGTCGAGTCGAACCGCAGAGGCATGCTGCTGCGGAGCTGGAACGACGAGAGTATTCAACGGCTGCGGTTCATTTTATATACCATGGATGTCATTACGCTGAAAAAACTGCGCGTACCGAAGCTGAGAGACAGGCTGGCAGTCAGGCATGGACGCTATATTGAACGCGATGAAGACGAGAAGAAAACGTTCCGCTTTGTCCGGGATGAGCTCGGCATTCTCGTCGACTTCATGGCCGAACTGTTCATGAAGGAAGGCCACCGCCTGATTGGAATCCGCGGAATGCCGAGGGTGGGCAAAACCGAATCGATTGTAGCTGCCAGCGTCTGTGCCAATCGCAAGTGGTCCTTTTTATCCTCTACGATGCTGAAACAGACGATCCGCAGTCAGCTCGCTGATGATGAGATGCTTGAAGATAACATCTATATTATCGATGGTATCGTATCGACCATGCGCGGATCAGAGCGCCATCGTCTGCTCGTCTCCGAAATGATGCGCCTGCCGTCCACAAAAGTAGTAGAACATCCGGATATTTTTGTGCAGACGACGGAATACACGCTGGATGACTTCGACTATATTATTGAACTTCGAAGTGATGCTGATCAGGTCATCTCTTATGAAGAAGTAGAGCAGAATTATTCTTCCTTCGGCGGACCAGGCATGTAGGAGGAAGATATACCGGCCGAGGCTGGATGAATTGGAACGCAGCCCGGATAAAACTAATATTACAAGAAGAATTGCAGGTGGATAGAAGTGTCAGAACTCGGAACCAGATTAAAGACAGCCCGGGAAGAGAAGGGCTTTTCACTGGAGGAAATGCAGGAGAAGACAAAAATTCAGAAGCGGTACCTTCAGGCAATCGAGGACGGGGATTACAGTCAGATGCCCGGCGAATTCTACTCCAGAGCGTTTATTAAAAGTTATGCAGAAGCCCTGGATTTTGATGCCGAGCAGCTGTTTGCTGAACATGAGTCTGAGCTGCCGAAACCAAAAAAAGCCCCGGCAGACCTCCCTCCAAGAAAGTCAAGAACACGATCGGCACCACCTGAAAAAAAGAGTGGTGCAAAAGCCCTTCTGCCGAGCGTCCTGGCTATCGTTTTCGTGGTAGCTGCCGGTCTTGTTATCTGGCTGTTCAACCAGGATGGCGATCAGGCTGCTCCGGAAGGCGGAAACATCAATAACGAAAATAATACGGCGGAAGTAGATGATGCAGTTGAAGAAACGGATGAGAGCGGCGAAGGAAACAATACGGAAGGAACTCCGGAAGATGAGAATGACGGAGAAAACGACGGCACCCCTGTTGACAATGAGAACAACAATAACGACAGCGTAAATAACAACAGCAGCAATAACAACAACAACAACGGGAATGAGAACGAGGATAACGGGGAAGCAGAAGAACAGAACCTCTCTTTTGACAGCGCCGACGGCATCCGCTATACGTACCAGCTCGAGGGCACTGAGGATGTAGAAATCGAAGTCAACTTCAGCGGCGACAGCTGGCTGGCTGTCGAAGACGGCAGCGGCGATCAGGTACACGAACAGACGCACAGCGAAGGCGATACACTTTCCTTAGAATTCAGCGGCGAGGAGACCATTGTGTTCAACATGGGAAACACTTCCGCTGCGCAGATTTTCGTCAATGGAGAAGAGCTGGAATATGAATCCGGAGAAGTACGCCAGTACATTATTATTGAGCAGAACGCGTAAGATGGTGGTCTGTCCAGCGGCACGCAAAGCTGTCCTGGATAGACTTTTTCCATGCCGTCGGGCGCTGCTGGTGTTCGCTTTCCTATCCGGGGTCTGCTAGAATAAAAAATGGCTGTAAACAAGGCCGTGCGGGGAGGTCAACAATGAACATACCGAATCAGATAACAATCTCAAGAATCCTGATGATACCTGTTTTTATGGTGTTTCTCCTTATTCCATTTAACTGGGGATCGATTCAGCTTTTCGGAGCGGACATACCTGTCTCTCATTTTGTTGCAGCCATCATATTTATTATTGCAGCTGCTACGGACTGGCTGGACGGGTACTATGCAAGAAAATACGACCTTGTGACCAGTATGGGAAAGTTTCTTGATCCGCTTGCAGACAAGCTGCTGATCACCGCGGCATTTGTCGGCCTCGTCGGTCTCGACATGTTTCCTGCCTGGGCGGCCGTGCTGATCCTGAGCCGGGAATTCGCCGTGACGGGTCTTAGGCTTGTTGCCTCCGGCAGCGGAGAAGTGATTGCTGCAAGCATATGGGGGAAATGGAAAACAGTCAGTCAGATTGTTGCAGCGGCAGCGCTGCTTCTGCATAATACGATATTCGTACTGATCGGCATTCCTTTTGATGTCATCATGATCTATGCCGCTGTCCTTCTCACTGTATTTTCCGGAGTGGACTATTTTGTCAAAAATAAACATGTACTGCGCGACAGCTGAACAGGAGTGATGGATCGTGAATGCAGAAATAATCGCCGTCGGCTCAGAGCTTCTTCTTGGCCAGATCGACAATACGAACGGATCTTATCTGTCCAGAAAACTATCAGAAATCGGCATCAATGTGTATTTTCATCAAGTCGTCGGAGACAACGAAGAGCGGCTTAGGGAAGCACTGCAGACAGCGGAGTCCCGTGCGGATATTATTCTTCTCACCGGAGGTCTCGGTCCTACAGAAGACGATATGACCAGGACGGCTGTATCCAACTGGACGGGTGTCCCACTGCAGCATGATGAAGAAGCAGTCCGGCGTATTCAGGCTTTCTATGACGCGCGCGGCAGGGAAGTAACAGAGAACAACTGGGCGCAGGCACTCGTGCTGGAAGGGGCGGAGGTCCTCCAGAATGATGAAGGGCTGGCCTGCGGATGCAGCATGGTTTACGGCAGCTCCCGAATCGTGCTCCTGCCAGGACCTCCCCGAGAGCTTCAGCCGATGACGAATTCCCATCTGCTGCCGCTGCTTCAGGGAACAATGGAAGAACAGCAGCAGATCCAGAGTCAGATTCTCCGCTTTTATGAAATCGGCGAATCGACATTGACAGATGAAATCAAAGATATTATTGAAGCGCAGACGAACCCAACCGTCGCTCCGCTTGCATCCGACGGGGAAGTGTCGCTCCGCCTCACCGTGAAAGGGCCGAGTCCTGAGAGCAACCAGGAAATGCTGGATGACATGAAAATGAAGATTCTCGACCGCGTCGGCAGCTGGTGCTACAGCGAGGGCGGTGAAACGATGGAGGCTCTGACGACGGAACTGCTCCGCGCTCAGAAAAAAACTGTTTCATCGGCTGAAAGCCTGACCGGCGGCGCTTTTGCAGACATGATGACCGCTTTCCCGGGAGCCTCAGAGATTTTCCCCGGCGGCATCGTATGTTATAGTAATGAAGCGAAGCAGGAAGCGGTCGGAGTATCAGCGGAAATACTGGAAAAGCACGGTGCTGTCAGCGCCGAAACAGCAGAAGCTATGGCGGAAGGAGCACGTCGTCGCTTTCATGCTGATTACGGCGTCAGTTTTACAGGTGCAGCGGGGCCGGACCCGCTGGAAGGTTATCAACCTGGTGAAATGTTCATCGGAATAGCCGGTCCTGAGAAAACGACATCATATTTCGCAGGGCTCGGTGGAAGCCGGAGCCGTATTCGCATGTATGCCGTTAAACACGGTCTGTATTTACTGTTTCAGGAGCTACGAAAAAATAAAGGTGGATGAATACATGGTAATGACATTTGAAGAATTTGAAATTTCGAACAACTTAAAGAAAGCAGTAAAGGAGATGGGCTTTGAAGCTCCATCCCCGATTCAGGAGAAAGTCATTCCTGAACTTTTGAAAGAACAGGATGTTATTGGTCAGGCCCAGACTGGTACAGGCAAGACGGCCGCTTTCGGCATTCCGCTGATCAATGGCATCAATTCAAAACAAAAGCACGTACAGGCGCTGGTGCTGACGCCGACAAGAGAACTCGCGATTCAGGTTGCCGGCGAATTCCAGAAGCTGTCGAAGTTTAATAAAGTACAGACACTTCCGGTTTACGGCGGTCAGTCGATCGGTCATCAGATTAAAACGATGAAGCGCGGTGTGCAGATCGTCGTCGGTACGCCGGGACGTGTTCTTGATCATATCAGCCGCGGTACGCTGCAGCTGGACCGCATCTCCCACCTCGTTCTGGACGAGGCGGATGAAATGCTCGATATGGGCTTTATTGAAGATATTGAAAAGATACTAAAAAATGCGAATGAAGATCGTCAGACAATGCTTTTCTCTGCTACAATGCCTCCGGCGATCCGCAAACTTTCCAACAAGTATATGCGTACGCCGAAGCAGGTGACGATTGATAAAGGGGAAGTAGCAGCGCCGTCGATTGAGCAGGTTTACTATAAAGTGCTCGAGAAGAATAAGCTCGATTCTCTCTGCCGAATCATCGACAGCGAAACGCTGGATCTTGGTATTATTTTCTGCCGTACGAAAAAAGGGGTAGCCGAGCTCACGGAAGCTCTTCAGGCACGAGGCTACATGGCTGATGGCCTGCACGGCGATCTGACACAGTCACAGCGGGACGTTGTGATGAAGAAGTTCCGGAAATCCACGGTGGAATTCCTCGTCGCAACAGATGTTGCCGCGCGCGGAATCGATGTACAGAACGTCACCCACGTGGTGAACTACGATATCCCGCAGGATCCGGAAAGCTATGTGCACCGGATTGGCCGGACAGGCCGTGCCGGACGGGAAGGAATTGCGATTACCCTCGTGACGCCGCGGGAGATGAAGCACCTTCGTTCGATCGAGCGGGAAATCAAGAATCCGATCCAGTCGAAGAGTGTTCCGTCCATTGAAGAAGTCGTTGAAAAGCAGCAGGAAACCTGGAAGCATCAGGTCGTGCAGCTGATTGAAGATCACGAAAGCGATGATTCTCTCTATGGTAATATCACAGCGGATCTCCTTTCCGATTATTCAGCAGACAAAGTTGTAACTGCACTCATGAAGCTGGCTTTCTACAGCCACTCTGATGAAAAAGTGGAAACGGCAGGCTATGATTTCGGAGAAACGGGAGCGCAGCAGGGCATGACCCGATTCTTCATCAATGTCGGACGCAATGTCGACATGACCCCGAAAAAACTCGTGGAAGACGTCGCGAAGCTCGTCGGTATCGATGCAGGCCGAATCGGCAAAATTGATATCTTCGAAAACTTCACGTTCATGGAAGTGCCGGAAGAGTCCGCGCCTTTCGTCTACGAGGGGCTCAAGTACGCACGCGTCGGCGGTGCGAAAATCAATTTGGAACCGGCAAAGCCGCGTCCAAAACGTAAATAAAATTTCTCAGCCATCCGCCCGTTTTTGATTGACGGGACGGATGGTTTTCTATATACTAAAATAAGCGAACGAATGTTTGTAGTTCCGCTGAGAAGACAACGACAGCGAAGACAGGAAAGATGTCCGTATTGGATGAAAAACTGCAGGGCAGAGAAAAGACTCTGCAGAACGAGAAACAATAAAAGGAGAGATGTTACGTGTCAGACCGGAAACAGGCGCTTGATATGGCATTGAAGCAGATTGAAAAACAGTTTGGTAAAGGATCCATTATGAAGCTTGGAGAACAGACGGACCGGCGGGTGTCGACGATTTCCTCCGGCGCGCTCGCTCTGGATATAGCTCTTGGTGTCGGCGGTTATCCGAGAGGCCGTGTGATTGAGATCTACGGACCGGAATCTTCAGGTAAAACGACAGTCGCACTTCATGCGATTGCTGAAACACAACGGAACGGCGGACAGGCGGCTTTCATTGATGCCGAGCACGCACTCGATCCTGTCTACGCTCAGAGACTTGGGGTGGATATTGACGAACTGCTCCTGTCCCAGCCTGACACCGGGGAACAGGCACTGGAAATCGCCGAGGCGCTTGTACGGAGCGGAGCTGTCGATATCGTCGTCGTGGACTCTGTCGCTGCCCTTGTACCAAAGGCCGAGATCGAGGGTGAAATGGGGGACAGCCACGTAGGTCTCCAGGCAAGACTGATGTCACAGGCGCTCCGAAAGCTCTCGGGCGCAGTGTCCAAATCGAACACGATTGCCGTGTTTATCAACCAGATTCGTGAAAAAGTCGGTGTCATGTTTGGTAATCCGGAAACAACCCCGGGCGGCCGTGCACTGAAGTTCTATTCCTCCGTGCGTCTGGAAGTACGCCGTGCAGAGACGTTGAAGCAGGGGAACGAAATGATCGGTAACAAAACAAAGATCAAAGTTGTTAAGAACAAGGTAGCACCTCCGTTCCGTACAGCTGAAGTAGATATTATGTATGGAGAAGGCATATCCCGGGAAGGTTCGATTATCGATATTGCCTCTGAGCTCGATATTATTCAAAAGAGCGGAGCCTGGTATTCCTATAACGATGAGCGGATGGGACAGGGCCGCGAGAACGCAAAGCAGTTCCTGAAGGAAAACAATGAAGTAATGCAGGATATCGAACAGCGCATCCGTGAACATCACAGCCTGACCGAACCGAAAGAAGTTCCGCCGGCAGATCAAGAAAAACCGGATGATGAAGATAACTCTCTCGTTTGATCTTTCGGTGAAGCGGTGAACTCATCCGCATGACCGCAGCAGTAAGAGCAGCAGCCTTCCGCGAGGCGCCTGCACCAACGAGGCTGGTACAACATCGTTCTCCAGCACGTAAAATACGCTTTCGATGACCCGTGTGAGGTCGTCGAAAGCGTTTTGTTTGTAAGAAATCATGGTGAATCTGTCGCATGGCAGTGAGCTTTCTCACGTTTACTGCCATGAGTGCACATCCGAGTTCCTGTTTTACCTTGGCTCTGCTTCTCACCGACATGCTGGTGAAACGCAAATGCTCCTTCAGAAATCCAAAAACGGCTTCCATGTCGGTTTTGCGCCGACCGTAGATGCTCTTCGAAAAGCACAGGTATCGGTCCAATGAGGTCGATCACGGAAAACGGCCCATCATGTTTTTGTCATGGAAAGGACAAATCCACCGGCAGCACAAGTTGATTCATGTCATACACTTTAAACATAAGGATGCCTCCGGTTTTGTTATAACTTGGTCGTTCTAACGTAACCTGAAGGTATGCTTTTTAAAAGTATTAGAATGGATAAGTTCTCATACAAGAAAACGGCGGCTTCATGCACTGCACGGGAAGAAAGAAAACCTCTTTCTTCCCTTGAAAAGCTTACGGTACGCGCGGTTCCGACCAAAAAGCGCTCTGCGCTTTTGTTTTGGAGAAATCAAGACCGTACGGTCACTGGGCTGATCGTGTAAAGACAAGCACACAGAAAAGCAAGGGCTGAAGATGCCCCGCCGCTGTGTTTGCGACAGTTAGCTGAAGCCTTGCCCGCGTTAAGCGATTGTCATTGGAAGGATCACCCCCTCCTGCAGAAAGCCCCCACTAAAAAGACTAAGGACTTCTTTTTATTCTGGTTTTGTCCCAGCATCGTCTTTATGAACAGAGAGGGTCTGTCGTATAATACAGTCCGATGGGCAGGTGTTCGGGCCGTCGATCGTATCTCTGCGGAAGAAAACGCGTCGATCCTTTCGGGATGCATCGAATGCATGCAGAAGGGAAGGTTGTCTCTTCCCGGAAAGCCAGATATCGAAAGCGTCAAAAACCCGTGCGGGAGCCGTGCTGGAGCTGGATTCGGCCTCTGCCATTGCTTGACAGAAAAAGCATGGACGCATACAATTAACAAGAACCCTTTATAACAGCTGAAGTCGGCTTACATAAAGCAGGTTCTATACGAACGCGTCTGTTACACACAGCAATGAAACAAACGTTACACTAACGCAATAGCATGAGGAGGTGAGTCAATCATGAGTACGACCTTATTTATCCTCATTTTGCTATTCACTGCAGTAATCGTGTTCTTTATTGGATATTTCACGCGGAAATCCATTGCCGAAGCAAAAATTTCGGGTGCAGAAACACTCGCGAAACAGACGGTGGATGAAGCGAAACGGGAAGCGGAGGCTGCACGCAAAGAAGGTGTCCTGGAAGCAAAGGATGAAGCGCACAAAATTCGTCTTGAAGCCGAACAGGAAATCCGCGACCGTAGAAATGAAATTCAAAAGCAGGAGAACCGGTTAGTTCAAAAAGAAGAAGTCCTTGATCGTAAAAGTGAGACGCTGGATAAACGGGAAGAAACACTGGAAACCCGTGAAAAGCAGCTTACCGACAAACAGCATGAAATCGAGGAAATGAATAGCAGAGTTGAGGAGATGGTGAATCAACAACAGCAGGAATTAGAGCGTATTTCAGGCTTTACGAAAGATGAGGCCAGAGATATGATCATGGAGACAATGGAAAATGAGCTGACGCATGAGAAAGCAGTCATGGTGAAAGACTACACGACGAGAGCGAAAGAAGAGGCGAATAAGAATGCCAAGGAAATTCTGTCTCTCGCTGTGCAGCGCTGTGCTGCCGATCACGTTGCGGAAACAACAGTATCAGTTGTCAACCTGCCGAATGACGAAATGAAAGGCCGCATCATTGGGCGTGAAGGACGTAACATCCGTGCCCTGGAAACGCTGACCGGCATCGATTTGATTATCGACGACACACCGGAAGCAGTGATCCTTTCCGGCTTTGACCCAATCAGGCGGGAAATCGCTAAAACGTCTCTGGAGAAACTGGTTCAGGATGGACGGATCCACCCTGCACGTATTGAGGAAACGGTGGAGAAATCGCGGAGAGAAGTCGACGAGGCAATCCGTGAGTACGGGGAGCAGACAACCTTTGAAATGGGTATTCATAACCTTCATCCGGATTTGATCAAAATACTCGGACGTCTGAAATTCCGTACCAGTTACGGTCAGAACGTGCTGAAGCATTCAATGGAAGTGGCCCATTTAAGCGCGATTATGGCTGCGGAGCTCGGCGAAGATGTCCAGCTTGCCAGAAGAGCAGGGCTGCTTCATGACATCGGTAAAGCAATCGATCATGAAGTAGAAGGCAGCCACGTGGAGATCGGCGTGGAGCTTGGTACGAAATACAAAGAGCATCCTGTCGTCGTCAACAGCATTGCTTCCCACCACGGCGACACCGAAGCGGAATCGGTTATCGCCACTCTCGTGGCAGCGGCTGATGCCCTGTCAGCAGCGAGACCAGGAGCAAGACGTGAGACGCTGGAGACGTATATTAAGAGGCTGGAAAAGCTCGAAGAAATTTCTGAGTCTTTTACAGGTGTAGAGAAAACGTATGCCATTCAGGCAGGACGAGAGATCCGGATTATGGTCCGGCCTGATACGATTTCAGATGAAGATTCATACAGTCTCGCAAGAGATATTACGAAGCAGATCGAAGATGAACTGGATTATCCTGGTCATATTAAAGTCACTGTGATCCGAGAAACAAGAGCAGTGGAGTACGCAAAATAAAAAGGGAAAACAAAGGAGCTGCCTTCTGCAGCTCCTTTTTTACAGAGGAAGAAACCTTCGGTGCACCAGCAGAAGACGAAGGCGCTGTACTGTGGGAAAAAGTGGAGCGCTGTTCTTCCTTTACCAACCGGCAGCGACCCGCAGCGCCGGAATCAAAGACGCTTCACGAGCTGAATAAACAGAGGAGGTCCAGCATGAGAGTGTTATTTATCGGGGATATTGTAGGACAGCCGGGACGGACGATGCTGAAAGAGTACGGCCGGCGGCTGAAGGAAAAGAAACGGGCAGACGTGATGATCGTGAATGGGGAAAACGCCGCCGGAGGCAAGGGCATCACGAAAAAGATCTACCATGAACTGCTGGAAGCGGGAGCCGATATACTGACGATGGGAAATCATACGTGGGATAAAAAAGACATTTTCGAGTTTATTGACGAAGCGGATAAAATGGTCGTCCCCGGCAATTTCCCGGAAGGTGTGCCGGGGACCGGGATCCGCTATATCAAATCCGGCAGAAAGAAACTCGCGGTCCTCAATCTGCAGGGTCGCACGTTCCTTCCTCCCATTGATTGTCCTTTCCGCAAAGCGGATGAGCTTGTTCGAGAAGCATCAAAAGAAACGAGCCTCATCTTTCTCGATTTTCACGCGGAGGCGACGAGCGAAAAACTGGCAATGGGATGGCATCTGCAAGGGCGGATCTCCGGCATGACGGGGACGCACACGCACGTTCAGACAGCAGATGCACGAATACTGCCGGAAGGAACCGCATATATTACGGACGCAGGCATGACAGGCCCGTACGACGGCATCCTCGGCATGGACCGCGAGGTCATCATCCAGCGTTTCCATGATACACTGCCGGCGAGATTTGAAGTCGCTTCGGGGTCGGTGCAGCTGAACGGTGTGGTCATGGAGTTTGATAACGATACCGGCAGAGCCCGGCATATTGAACGAGTGCACATCAGCGAGGACGCGCCGTTTTTTGACTGACGTTCATTATAGGTTTAGCTGAGGCCTTTTCTGTGGTAAAGAAGGACAAGGACCGGAAGCAGTGCTGCCGGAGCAGGCAATACCCGTTCCAAGAGAAAGCAATGCACCTACTTTTACTCAAACCAAAGGAGGTACTCCTCATGGAAATTTTAAAAGTATCAGCTAAATCCAATCCTAATTCAGTAGCCGGGGCACTTGCCGGAGTCATCCGTGAAAGAGGAACTGCAGAGATTCAGGCTATTGGAGCGGGAGCGCTGAACCAGTCCATTAAAGCCGTGGCTATTGCCAGAGGCTTTGTAGCTCCAAGCGGCATCGATCTTATCTGTGTGCCCGCTTTTACGGATATTGAAATTGATGGTGATGAACGAACGGCGATCAAGCTGATTGTAGAACCTCGTTAACGTGGTTCTGCAGTCAGCTCCGGATCACGAAAAACAAGTATCGCTTCCGCCCGGATGAACCGCGGCGGAAGCTTTTTGCTGTAGGGAAAGGGAGGTACAGCATCGAAAAACAGCCGGTCCCGCCCTGCAGCGTATGTGTCGTGTCAACAACACGCTGCGCGCCTTGCGGAGCAGCCGGAATGCATTGATTCAGGGCTGCCCCGCTGCGTCCCGTTCTGTTTCAAGCCGACGGGGGAGGTGGATGTTCTTCTGCGTTACTGAGTCTTTCATCCTAATTTTTCTCGTGTGTAAAATTGTCTTTTCTGAATGGACAGTTTTCTTGTGAAATACATACCCCCGTGATATATTGCAGGTAGGTTAATAACTTGGTTGGAGCGGGAGGAGGCTGCAGCATGACAGAAGTAATGAAGGCGTTAGTTAAGCATGAACGTGGACCAGGAGCAGAAATGACAACGGTTCCAGTGCCCGAGCCAGGTTCTTTTGATGTGAAGATTCGGGTGGAAGCGGCATCGATCTGCGGAACAGATGTACATATTTATAATTGGGACGACTGGTCTGCATCCAGAGTGAAGCCGCCTTATACATTCGGGCATGAATTCTCAGGCGAGGTGGTGGAAACCGGCAGTCAGGTAAAACATGTCCAGGCAGGGGACTTCGTTTCAGCAGAAACCCATATCGTCTGCGGGAGATGCAGGCAGTGCCGTTCCGGGAATGCTCATATTTGTGCGGAGACGAAAATAATCGGCGTAGATACCCACGGCTGCTTTGCGGAGTATGTCGTTCTGCCGGAAGAAAACATCTGGAAGAATGACCCTTCTTTATCCTGGGAAGAAGCCAGCCTTCAGGAGCCAATGGGAAATGCTGTCCATACGGTGATGTCCGCAGATCCGACAGCGAAGACAGCAGCGGTAATCGGCTGCGGTCCGATCGGCCTGATGGCGGTCAGCATTGCCAGAGCAGCCGGTGCCTCGAGAATTTTTGCTCTGGATCTGAACGAATACCGGCTGGAACTGGCAGAGAAAATGGGGGCAACTGACTGCATCCATTCGCTGCAGATGGATCCTCTTCACACCATCATGACAGGGACCGGCGGCGAAGGGGTGGACGTTGTCTACGAAATGAGCGGCCATCCGGTGGCGATGAACCAGGGATTCAAAATGGCGGCGAACGGGGGACAAGTATCGATCCTCAGCCTGCCGATCCGTCCGGTGGAAATCGATGTAACGAACGACATCGTTTTTAAAGGGCTCCGCGTTCAGGGGATTACCGGCAGGCGCATGTTTGAAACGTGGCAGCAGACATCCGGCCTGCTTCACGCAGGAAGGGTCGATTTGAAGCCGTTGATCACCCATGTACTGCCGATGGAAGAGTTTGAGAAGGGTTTTGCATTGATGAACGAGGGGCGCTGCGGTAAAGTCATATTGAAGCCTCAGTATCAGGAATCATAACTAGGAGGAGATCAAATGAATGGATTTGAACATATAGAGCAGGAACTGGAGCAGATGAAAGAAGATGGTGTATACCGTACGCTCGTACCGATTGAATCCGACCAGGGAGCGAGAGTGACCATTGACGGCAGAGAGATGATTCAGCTCTCCTCGAACAATTACCTCGGTCTTACCTCCCATCCACGCCTCAAGCTGGCGGCAGTGAGAGCTGCCGATCAATACGGCGCCGGTACAGGTTCTGTGCGGACGATAGCGGGCACGTTTTCGATGCATAATGATTTTGAAGAAAAACTGGCTGCGTTCAAGCATACAGAAGCTACCCTTGTACTTCAGTCTGGCTTTACAGCAAATCAGGCAGTGCTTGCATCTCTTTTATCCAAAGAGGATGTTGTCATCTCCGACGAACTTAATCACGCTTCGATCATCGACGGCATTCGTCTGACTAAAGCGGGCAGGAAGATTTATAAGCACGTGGATCTTGAAAGCCTGGAAGCATCCCTTAAGGAAGCGGAGGAAGAAGGCTGGAGAAAGAAGCTTGTTGTGACGGACGGTGTTTTCTCGATGGACGGCAATATTGCACCGCTCCCTCAGATCGTAGAGATCTGTGAGCGCTATGGCGCCTTAATCATGGTCGATGATGCGCACGCAAGCGGGGTTCTCGGCAGAAACGGCCGGGGTACAGTCGACCACTTTGACTTGAATGGACGGGTGCACATCCAGGTAGGTACGCTCAGTAAGGCTGTCGGCGTCCTTGGAGGGTATGTTGCAGCTCCGAAAGCTGTTCGTGACTATTTGATTCATAAAGGACGTCCGTTTCTTTTCAGCACCTCCCATCCACCCGCAGTAACGGCGGCATGCAGTGAGGCTGTCGATGTCCTGCTCGAAGAACCGGAGCTGGTTGAGAAGCTTTGGGATAATGCGAGGTATCTCAAGAAAGGTCTGAAAGAACTCGGATTTGACACCGGCGTGAGCGAAACGCCAATCACTCCTGTCATTACAGGAGATGAAAAAAAAGCGCATGAGCTATCCGATAAACTCCGGGAATATGGTGTTTTTGCCCAGGGAATTGCATTTCCGACGGTGGCGAAAGGGTCAGCCCGTGTGCGTACCATTGTGACGGCGGAACATGACCAGGAGATACTGGATGAAGCCCTCGACGCGTTCAAGAGAGCCGGCAGGGATCTGGGCATCATCTCCTGATATGGACAGAAGCCGGGCGGCCGACGATGATCGATACCGCAACCTGCGGGGCTGAATAAAGGAGAAAGCTTCGGAGAAAAAAGATGACTTCCCCGGCCGCGCCGGCCGCGTGTCGATCTGGAAACCGTTCCTGCTGCTTTTCTATGAACAGATAAAGAGGCTGGGACATCATCAATCTCCAGCACGTAAAAAACGCCTTCGATGATCCGATCTGGATTGTCGAAAGCGTTTTATTTAAGTATAAGCGTATAAGTTTTCATACAGGTTGACGGCGCAGCCAGCTGCACGGGAAGAATGAAAAACCCTCTTTCTTCCCTCAATAAGCTTTCGGCACACCCTGTTCCGACTGCGTGGCACTTTGCGCTTGAGTCGGGAAAAATCACCGCGCACCGTCTATACGTCGGGTTGATCATGGAAAGTTTAGAGATGTCCGCGGCAGGCAATTGTCATTGGAAGGATCCACCCTGTGGTTACAGAAAGCCTTCACCAAAAAAGGCGGAGGCTTCTATCTGTTCTGGTTTTGTCACATCCTCTATTCCAAGTGCGGATAAGTGCTGCTCGTATAACATGGAAGGAGAGGGGCACCGTGGGAACGTCATGAAAGACGGACTCAGCGGAAACAGTCTCTGTCGAACGCCTGATAGAATCAGAAAATATTGAGGAGTCACGTCCACGAACGGCTCTTCCGTTGAAGCTGGTGCTTGTGCTGAAGCGGAATAGCCTCTATAATTATAGGTTGATAGTATTAATAAAGGAGACCTGCTTCATATGAATGAAGAACAGCGCCGCCGGCAGGAAGCGGGGCAGCGTCAGGAAAAGGATTATTCCCAGTATTTCCAGACGACGTATGAACCTCCCAGCTTAAAGCAGGCGAAAAAACGCGGCAAAGAAGACGTGGAAATCCACTACGATTTCGATATACCGGAAGGCATGAAAAACATCGGCGAAGGACGGAAGTTTCTGATCCGGACGTATGGATGCCAGATGAACGAACATGATTCGGAAAACATGGCCGGCATTCTGATGAGAATGGGTTTTACCTCTACCGTGGATACGGAAGAAGCCGATGTGATTCTCATCAATACGTGTGCGATCCGAGAAAATGCCGAAAACAAAGTTTTCGGAGAGATTGGTCACTTGAAGCAGATGAAACTGGACAATCCGGAGAAAATCATCGGTGTCTGCGGGTGCATGTCACAGGAGGAAGCGGTTGTAAACCGGATCTTGTCCAAACATCCCCACGTGGACCTGATCTTTGGAACTCACAATATTCACCGTCTGCCGGAACTGATCCAGAACGCGATCTTCTCCAAGGAAATGGTGATTGAAGTCTGGTCGAAAGAAGGGGACATTATTGAAAACATGCCCCGCGCCAGAAAAGGGAAGATCCAGGGGTGGGTGAACATCATGTACGGCTGTGACAAATTCTGTACATACTGCATCGTTCCCTACACCCGCGGCAAAGAACGCAGCAGACGACCGGAAGATATCATTGAGGAAGTCAGGCACCTTGCCAGAAACGGCTACAAAGAAATTACGCTTCTCGGCCAGAACGTGAATGCCTACGGTAAAGATCTGGCCGATATCGACTACGGTCTCGGAGATCTGATGGAGGAAATCCGGAAAATCGACATCCCGAGGGTGCGTTTCACGACAAGCCACCCACGTGACTTCGACGACCATCTGATCAGTGTCCTTGCCGAAGGCGGCAATCTCGTAGAGCATATTCATCTCCCGGTGCAGAGCGGGAGCAGTGACGTATTGAAGCTCATGTCACGAAAGTACACGAGGGAGTCCTATATAGAACTCGCGAATAAAATCAAGCAGGCAATCCCGCACGCGTCGTTTACAACCGATATTATTGTCGGTTTTCCAAACGAGACGGAAGAACAGTTTGAAGAAACGCTCTCTCTCGTCAAGGAAATGGAGTATGACAGTGCCTTCACCTATATTTATTCTCCCCGGGACGGTACACCGGCTGCGAAAATGGAAGACAACGTCCCGCATGAGGTGAAAAAGCAGCGGCTCGCCCGTCTGAATGCAATCGTCAATGAGCTTTCAGCTGAAAAGAACAAAGCGTGTGAAGGACAGGTAGTAGAGGTCCTTGTCGAAGGTGAGAGCAAGAAGAACCCTGATATTTTAAGCGGACGGACTAGAACGAACCGCCTCGTCAATTTTGCTGCGCCGAAATCGGCTGTCGGCACTCTGGTACACGTAGAAATAACAGAAGCTAAAACATGGTCGCTCAACGGACGCGTTGTCGAACCGGCAGAGGTGAAATAACATGGCAGAATTTTATACGAAGCAGCAGATCATGGAAGAAGCTCGAGGACTCGCATCTAAAATTGCAGAGACAGAAGAAGTCGACTTTTTCAAGCGTGCTGAACTTCAGATCAATGATCATTTGAAAGTACAGGAGATTATCGGTAAAATTAAATCACTCCAAAAAGAAGCCGTGAACTTAAAGCACTATGACAAGACGGAGGCGTTGAAAGAAACGGAAGCGAAAATCGACGCCCTGCAGGACGAACTGGACGATATTCCCCTCGTTCAGGAGTTTAAGCAGTCACAGATCGAAGTCAATGAGCTGCTGCAGATGGTGAGCAACACGATTTCCAATACGGTAACCAATAAGATCATTGAATCAACTGGCGGGGATCTCCTGCACGGAACAACGAGGAAAAACCCTCTCAAATAAAAATCCGGACCGCCCATCGGAAGAACAGCTTCTGGTGGGCGTTTCTCCGCTCAAAGGAGGACGCAGAGGTGACGCAGACAGCAACGCCGATGATGAAACAGTATGAATCCATCAAACAGGAGCATCAGGACGCTTTTCTCTTCTTCAGGCTCGGTGATTTCTATGAGCTTTTTCATGATGATGCCGAACTCGCTGCCAGAGAGCTGGAGATAACGCTGACGAAGCGGGGAAAGGGAGAGGAAGCCATTCCGATGTGCGGAGTGCCGCATCACTCTTCCGAACATTATATCGCCCAGCTCGTAGAAAAAGGGTATAAGGTAGCCGTCTGTGAACAGACGGAAGATCCGCAGGCCGCGAAAGGCGTCGTCAGGCGGGAAGTGGTGCAGGTGATTACGCCGGGAACGGTGATGTCGGAAAAAGGGGTAGCAGAAGCAGCAAATCAGTACATATGTGCAGTGCTTCCGCTGCAGGGAGCTTATTTTCTCTCGGCTGCTGATCTGACAACCGGAGAATTTCACGTAACCCGTCTCCAGACCCGGGCGGAAGTACTCGAGGAGCTGTCTGCCTTTGCGCCAAAAGAAATTATCACCGTAAAGGAAGAGCAGGAGCAGTGGCAGACAGAAGCGGATACGAGGCTTTCCGCGCTTGTCAGCGGCATTGAGCCGGATGCAGCGGTGCAGGATGGTACGGTGACAGCCTCCCTGAACGAAGCCGAAGCACGCTCATGTCAGCTGCTGCTGCAGTATCTGCACGAAACGGCAAAAAGGCAGCTGGATCATCTGCAGCCGGCTGTTTCCTATGAAGCCGCTCACTTTTTGTCGATCGATCAGGACTCGCGCAGAAACCTGGAGCTTACAAAAACGCTCCGGGACCGGAAAAAGCAGGGATCCCTGCTTGCTGTACTGGATTATACACGTACAGCCATGGGCGGGAGGATGCTTAAACGCTGGCTCGAGCGTCCGGTACTGCACCGGGCCGAAGCGGAAGCGAGACATGCGTTGACCGATGCGTTCGTGACATTGTTTATGGAGAGACTGGAAGTACAGGAGCTCCTTAAAGGCGTCTATGATCTCGAACGTTTAAGCGGCAGGGTGTCGTTCGGAAATGTGAACGGCAGAGATCTGCTGCAGCTGAAACACTCCCTGCAGCAGCTCCCTGCTCTGAAAGAACGTCTGCGCAGTCTGCAGACGGATGCTGCTGACGAGATTGCTGAGAGCATGGAGACCCAGGATGACCTTGCTTCCCTGCTGGAGGCTTCTATAAAAGAAGACTGTCCTCCCTCGATCACCGAGGGAAACATCATCAAGGATGGGTACCATGCCCAGCTGGATGAATACCGCGATGCGATGAAGAACGGCCGCAGCTGGATCGCATCGCTGGAAAAACAGGAAAAAGAAGAGACTGGCATCAAATCGCTGAAAGTCGGCTTTAATAAAGTGTTCGGTTACTATATCGAGGTATCCAGGCCGAATTTGAAATACCTTCCCGAAGGCCGCTACGAGCGGAAGCAGACACTCACGAATGCTGAACGGTTCATCACCCCTGAACTAAAAGAAAAAGAACGCGTCATTCTGGAAGCAGAAGATCAGAGCGGCAGGCTTGAATATGAGCTGTTCCTCGCCGTGCGTGAAGACGTCAAACGCTACATTCCTCAGCTGCAGAAAGCAGCCGCTGCTGTGAGCACAGTGGATGTGCTGCAGAGCTTTGCAGAAGCTGCCGAACAGCATCAATACGTACGGCCGGTCTTTACAGAGCATCGGGCAGTTAAACTGCGGAGCAGCCGCCATCCGGTAGTGGAGCGGACCATCGCAGCAGGTGCTTATATCGAAAACGATATCGACCTTCACCCTGATCGGAATATGCTGCTCATCACGGGTCCGAATATGGCAGGGAAAAGCACGTATATGCGGCAGCTGGCCTTGATTGTCGTCATGGCCCAGGCAGGGTCTTTCGTTCCAGCAGCAGAAGCAGAACTGCCGCTGTTCGATCATATTTTCACGAGGATTGGAGCAGCCGATGATCTTTCGCAGGGGCAGAGTACGTTCATGGTGGAAATGGTGGAGACGAAACATGCGGTCACCCGGGCTACGCCAAACAGCCTGATCCTGCTTGATGAAATCGGCAGAGGAACGTCGACGTATGACGGGATGGCGCTGGCTCAGGCGGTCGTGGAATACATCCATGGCCGGATCGGAGCGATGACACTGTTCTCCACGCATTACCATGAGTTGACGAAACTCGATCATGTTCTGGAAGGACTTGTCAATGTGCATGTGTCTGCCCATGAAGAAAACGGCAGCCTGACATTTCTTCATAAAGTGGTAGAAGGCGCCGCTGATAAAAGCTATGGGATACATGCTGCGAGACTTGCGGAACTGCCGGAAGAACTTCTCGTGCGGGCCTCCGCCATTCTGGACGGGCTGGAGAAGCAGCCGAAGAAAAGCCCCTCGGCAGACGACGCCCCGCATCAAGAGGCAGAGCAGCTGACCCTTTTCCCAGTGGAGGGAGAAACATCCCCTGCAATGAAAGAACTCAAGGAGATAGATCCCGCTCACCTGACCCCGATGGAGGCGCTCCAGCTGATTGACCGCTGGAAACAAACGTTGAAGGAGGAAGGTCATGGCTGATATTCAGAAGCTGGATGATCACTTATCCAATAAAATCGCGGCTGGGGAGGTCGTTGAACGCCCTGCTTCTGTCGTGAAAGAACTTGTGGAAAATGCCGTTGATGCCGGCAGCACCTCTATTCGTATTGAAGCAGAAGAGGGAGGGCTGCAGCTGATCCGTGTGATGGATAATGGGCGCGGTATCGCTCCGGATGACCGGGAGACAGCCTTTGAACGGCATGCAACAAGCAAGATTAAAACCGACAGAGACCTCTTCCGGATCCAATCGCTCGGATTCCGAGGAGAAGCTCTCCCGAGTATCGCTTCGGTATCCGACGTCACGCTGACCACGTCGACGGACGGTCTGGAAGGAGAGCAGCTCGTTTACAGGGGAGGCAGCCTGAAAAGCCGGAAAGCCGCTCCGCCGAGACAGGGCACGGATATCGTAGTCAGGGAGCTGTTCTTCAATACACCGGCCCGGCTCAAGTATGTAAAAACAATCCACACCGAATTGGGTCATCTCAGTGATGTCGTGAATAGACAGGCAATGGCGAGGCCGGACATTGCTTTCACACTGGTCCATCAAGGAAGAGAGCTGCTCCGGACTACCGGCAGCGGATCGATGCAGCAGGTAATGATGGCGGTCTACGGTCATCAGGCAGCGAAAGGGATGACGCATTTCGAAGCTGAGAACGAGGACTTTCATATTCAGGGCTATGCTGGCAGTCCATCGGATTACCGGGCAAACCGCTCCTACATCACAACGATTATCAATGGGCGCTTTGTAAAAAGCATCGCCGCGGCTCGGGCTGTGACAGCAGGGTATGACTCGCTTCTGCCGATCGGACGTTTCCCGATCATCTGTCTTCACATTACGCTGCATCCACTGCTTGTTGATGTCAACGTGCATCCATCCAAGCTGGAAGTGCGGCTCAGCAAAGAAAAAGAGCTTCAGCAGCTGATTGAAGAAACCCTCCGCAGGCAGTGGAAGCAGGAGGCTGTCATTCCCGAGCCGGCTGCCAGAAAGCCGAAGCCCGCATCGGAGCAGCAGACGCTGTTCGAAGCCGGCAGAGCTGCACGAGATCCACAGATCAAGGAAACTTTCGTTTCGTTTGCTGCGCAGGAAAAGAGAACCCCAGACCCCTCCCCCTCTTCCTATGCAGAACAGCAGACCGAGTCTGCAGAAGAGGATACAGCAGAACATGTGTCGTTTCAGGAAAGCGCTGCAGGAGAACAAGCCGCTGCAAAGGAGGGGGATGCCGTCCGGGTTCCGGAGATGGACATTGTCGGACAGGTACATGGAACTTATATTATTCTTCAGAATGAACAGGGCATGTACATGATTGATCAGCATGCTGCTCAGGAACGCATCAACTATGAGTTTTATTACGACAAGCTCGCATCCCCGCAGAGGGACCAGCAGGAGATGCTGGTACCTATCATGCTGGAGACGACGGTGGAGGAAGAAGTCTTCTTTACCGAGCATCTGGAAGAACTGGCGGAAGCAGGCGTCTTTCTGGAACCGTTCGGCCCGCGCACGTTCCGGATTCCGTCCGTTCCGGCCTGGTTTCCTGCTGGAGCTGAGAAAGAGTGTATCGATGATATTATCGAACAGCTCCGCAGGGACAAAGAAATCCATATCGGCCGTCTTCGTGACGATGCGGCGGCTATGATGGCCTGCAAAAAAGCGGTGAAAGCGAACCATCATTTATCCCGTCAGGAAATGACGGCCCTAGTCGATAACTGGAGACACTGCAGAGATCCATTCACCTGCCCGCACGGAAGGCCGGTGATGGTGCATTATTCCGTCTATGAACTTGAGAAGATGTTTCAGCGGGTGATGAATTCATGAACACCGCGGTAACCACTGCCGCTAAGCATGCCCGGCACCTCCGTTCAGAAGCGGAATCGTTCGCGCAAGCGTACCATGTTCCATATATTCAGCGTGAAAAGCAGTCGTTGGAAACGCTGCTGGCCTCGGCTCCGGACGGCTTGTTTATTCTCGAGCGCGATACGATCTCCTGGACGAATGGTCACTCTTACCGGTGGTACCATCCGAATACGGCAGTGCTTCGTCTGAAACGGCTTGCAAGAGGGCAGAACGATGCGCTCGTGGATGCAGCGGCCATCTCTCCTGGTGACAGCATGATCGATGCTACAGCCGGACTGGGGGCGGATGCCCTCGTGTGTGCCGGTGCGGGTGCCTCGGTCACGGCAGTGGAGAGCGAAGCAGTTCAGGCTGTGCTTCTGCGGGAAGGCCTGCGGCGCTATCCTTTTGCACAAGAGTGGATGAAGCAGGCAGCTGCACGTATCACCGTTGTTCACAGCCCTCATACCGGCTATCTGCAGTCCATTCCGGATGGGAGCACCGATATTGTGTATTTCGATCCTGCTTTTTATGAATCGGTGGACGCCTCCTCCGGCATAGACATGCTGCGGGACTCCTGGAATACATCTCCTCTGCAGGCAGAGGCAGTAGCAGCCGCCAGAACGAAGGCAGCACGAATTATCGTGGTGAAAGACCACTTCCGCAGCCCGGTCTTCGAGGAGTTCGGGTTTGATCGGCTGCACCGCCCTTCTGCAAAACAGCATTACGGGATTATCAATACGGGGGTGGGAAGAACATGAAACAGCCGCTTATCGTTATCTGCGGACCAACAGCCGTTGGAAAAAGTGAACTGGCAGTAAATACTGCTGAAACCATTCATGGCGAGATCATCAGCGGGGATTCCATGCAGGTGTACCGGGGCTTTGATATTGGGACTGCTAAAGTAGATGAACGCACCCGCAGCAGAGTGCCGCATCACTTGATTGATATCCGCTCACCGGAAGCCTCGTATTCAGCTGCGGATTTTAAGCTGGAAGCTTCCGCAGCGGTGAGAGATATCACTTCCCGCGGTGCAGTTCCTGTGATTGCCGGGGGCACTGGGATGTATCTGCAGAGCCTGATTTATGATTATCATTTCGCCCATCACCAGGAAGATCCGGAGTATCGGGCCGGTCTGGAGCGGAGATTGCGCGAAGAGGGTCCGGTACACCTGCATGAAGAGCTGCGCAGCCTGGCTCCGGAAACAGCTGCACACATTCATGTAAACAATACCCGGCGCGTGATCCGGGCGCTGGAGAATATTCATACCGGAAGCACTCCTGCAAGAACAGCAGAAGAGGAGAAAAAAGAATCGGTGTATGACGTGATCTGGATCGGCCTTTACCGTGACCGAGCGGCCCTGTACGACAGAATTAATCAGCGGGTGGACATTATGATGGACCGCGGTCTGCCGAAGGAAGCTGACGGACTCTACAACCGCTATGGCCCGGACGTGCCTCCGATGCGTGCTATCGGCTATAAAGAACTTCTTCCGTACCTTGACAATCAGCAGTCCCTCCAGGAAGCAGCAGATGCTGTGAAGAAAAATTCCCGACGGTATGCGAAACGGCAGTTGACCTGGTTCCGTAACAAAATGCCGGTGCAGTGGTTTGATGTCGATGTTTATGGGGAAACTGATATTATAAACGTCATCAAAGAGCGACTGCAGCATCGTAACTAACATAACGAGGGGGACGGCTCTATGAAACAGCAGCCCGTAAATATTCAGGATCAGTTTCTCAACCAGCTGAGGAAAGAAAGCATACCGGTCACCGTATTTCTTTTGAATGGCTTTCAACTGAGGGGGACAGTCAAAAGTTTCGATAACTTTACGGTTGTTCTTGATACGGACGGAAAACAGCAGCTGGTCTATAAGCACGCGATCTCGACTTTCTCTCCCCAGCGTCATGTGCAGCTACAGCAGGAAAAACCAACTGCGCCTACGTAAAGGCCCCCGCTTACGTGAAGTCGTGTAATCCCCTTCAGACCAGCACTGGATCTGAGGGGGATTTTCGCAGTAGACCCCGGCAGTCAGAAGGGTGCGTAAGAGGATTCGCTGCAGCAGGCCTACATAAAAGTAATTGAAGAAGGAGGAACCTATGCCCTACAAAGAAAAAACGGTGATCACCGGAGTGCACCGGCAGGGAACATCGGAAGAAGATTTTCACTATCGTCTGGAAGAACTGCGAGCACTTGCAGAAACTGCGGGAGGCGAAGTAGTGTGGACAATGACGCAGACACTCAAGCACCCGAAAACAGGAACGTATCTCGGGAGTGGAAAACTGGAGGAATTGATGGAGGAGGCTGAAGCAGCGGAAGCCGATCTGATCGTCTTTAATGATGAATTAACGCCGTCGCAGCTCAGGAACATCACGGCAGAAACGGAGATAGCCGTCATTGACCGTACGCAGCTGATCCTCGACATCTTCGCTCAGCGTGCACAGTCCAGGGAGGGGAAGCTGCAAGTGGAGCTTGCACAGCTGAACTATACCCTGCCCCGCCTGCGCGGGCAGGGGAAAGTGCTCTCCCGTCTCGGCGGCGGGATTGGTACCCGCGGCCCGGGTGAAACCAAGCTGGAGATGGACCAGCGCCACATCCGAAACAGAATGACGGAGATCCGCCGTCAGCTGGATCAGACGGCGAGACATCGTATTCAGTACCGGGAACGCAGAAAGGAAAACAAGGCGTATCAAGTGGCGCTGATCGGCTATACAAACGCCGGAAAATCGACGATTCTCCGCCGGCTGACGGATGCAGATGTGCTGGTCGAAAATCAGCTGTTCGCCACCCTCGATCCCACAACAAAAAAGATGGTGATGCCGTCCGGTTTTTCGTTTTTGATGACCGATACGGTCGGCTTCATCCAGCAGCTTCCGACGACGCTCATCGCAGCATTCCGCTCGACGCTTGAGGAAGTGAAAGAAGCCGACTACCTGGTGCACGTTGTCGATGCCTCCCACCCTGATGCAGCGAATCATGAGTCATCGGTGCACGAACTGCTTCAGGAGCTGGATGCTTCGCACATCCCTGTGCTGACCGTATACAACAAGCGCGACCAGCTGCAGAAAGATTTCATCGCATCTTCGAGCAGGCATGCCATGCTCATCAGTGCGGTCGACGATGAGGATCTCCGTTCCTTTCTGGAAAGGCTTCAGGCAGCGGTGATGGACTCCTTCCAGCCGTATGTATCCCGATTCCCGGCGGCGGACGGAAAATGGCTGCACCGGCTGAAAGAAGAGACTATTATTCAGAAAGAACGATTCCATGAAGAAGATGAAACGTATGAAATCCAAGGCTATGTTTCCGACAATGCTGCGATTTACTACGAAATGCAAAAATAGAAGGGTGGGTACAGAACCGCTGCGGCGGTTCTTTTATATGACGAATTGGATGAAAGAAGCAGAAGAGATACAACGCAGTCTCGCAGCCTCGTTCGAGCGGATTGGACAGGTGGTCGAAGCCAACCAGCGGAAAGTGCTGCAGGCGTTCAGAAGCAGACAGGTATCCGATTTTCATTTCCAGGAAATAACAGGATATGGATATGACGACAGCGGCCGGGAGGTGCTGGAGCAGGTGTACGCAGACGTCTTTGGTGCAGAAGCTGCGCTCGTCCGTCCTCAGTTTGTATCGGGAACCCACGCAATCAGTACAGCCTTGTTTGGACTGCTCCGCCCGGGCCAGGAACTTCTTTACATAACAGGAGCCCCGTACGATACGCTGGAAGAAGTTATCGGCATCCGCAGCGGAGTGGAGAATCAAGGAACGCTGAAGGATTTTGACATCAAGTATGACCAGGTTCCTCTGCGCGAAAACAACATTGATATTCCTGCTGTGCTGGCGAGGATCCGCCGGGAGACCCGTGTAGTCGGAATTCAGCGGTCGCGGGGATATGACGACCGTCGTTCCATTCCTATCGAGGAAATCCGGGAGGCTGTCGCCGCTGTTAAAAAGAAGCATCCTCACGTCTACGTGTTTGTCGACAACTGCTATGGAGAATTTGTCGAGCGGGAAGAACCTCCAGCAGCTGGTGCTGATATCACGGCCGGTTCGTTAATAAAAAACCCGGGGGGAGGCCTGGTGCGGACCGGGAGCTACCTCGCTGGAACGAAGGAAGCTGTGGACCGCTGTGCTTATGCATTGACCGCGCCCGGTATTGGTGCGGAGGGAGGCGCATCTCTCGGTATTTTGAGGGAAATGTTTCAAGGTCTTTTTCTTGCTCCGCACACGGTCGGAGAAGCCTGGAAAGGGGCGGAATTTACCGCTGCGCTCCTCCAGCGGGCAGGAATGGAAACAGATCCTGCGCCTGGAGGGCATCGTACGGACTTGATCCAATCCGTCTCGTTTCCGGAGGCAGATACGATGATCGCTTTTTGCCAGGAAATCCAGGCCGGCTCGCCGATTGATGCGCACGTCCGTCCTCAGCCTTCTTATATGCCTGGCTATGAGCATGACGTGATTATGGCCGCTGGTACCTTCATACAGGGCGCGAGCATTGAACTGTCTGCGGATGGACCACTCCGTCCTCCCTACAGAGCGTACATTCAAGGGGGACTCACCTTTGAGCACGTCAAGATTGCCGTATTGGATGCCGTCATAGAATTGGATAAATCAGGAAAGATATAACGTCAATCAGGTGCGTGAGCCGGAGAAAAAGGACATAAACGACAGTCTCCTCGTTTTCATCGGCCCTATTCGGCAGATTTCCTTCCTCAAAAGCCAGAATAAACGCAGATCGTTGTCAGAAAATTTGTTTGTAAGATAATCTGACAATGTAATACACAGCCGGACGCTCCTGCTGTACGATACAACTATCGCATCGAACAGGGAAATCGTTCCCTGTTCATGTACAGCATATTGAAGGAGGAGAATGATTGCATGGCACAAAATACCCGCGAAGACATTCTAAGAATGGCAGATGAGGAGAACGTAAAATTTATCCGTCTCCAGTTTACAGATCTGCTGGGAACAATCAAGAACGTTGAAATTCCAATGGATCAGCTTGAGAAAGCGCTCGACAATCTGATGATGTTTGACGGGTCTTCCATCGAAGGCTTTGTCCGCATTGAGGAATCAGATATGTACCTGCACCCGGATCTTGATACATGGGTGATCTTCCCGTGGACACCGGAAAAAGGGAAAGTAGCACGACTCATCTGTGATGTACACAATCCGGATCGGGATCGTACCCCATTTGCAGGCGACCCGCGCGGCGTTCTGAAAAAAGTTCTCAAAGAAGCGGAAGACCTTGGTTTCTCTGACTTCAACATCGGACCTGAACCAGAATTCTTCTTATTCAAAAATGACGAAAAGGGCGAGCCTACGCTCGAACTGAATGATAAAGGCGGCTACTTCGACCTGGCTCCAACGGACCTTGGTGAAAACTGCCGTCGTGATATCGTACTGGAACTGGAGGATATGGGCTTTGAAATCGAAGCATCCCACCACGAAGTGGCTCCGGGTCAGCACGAGATCGACTTCAAGTATGCTGATGCTGTTACAACGGCCGATAACATTCAGACATTTAAGCTCGTTGTTAAAACGATCGCACGAAAGCACGGGCTGCATGCCACATTCATGCCTAAGCCGCTTTTCGGAGTGAACGGGAACGGGATGCATGCGAACATGTCCCTGTTCAAGAGCGCGAAGGACAATGCTTTCTATGATGACAGCACGACAACAGAGCTGAGTGAGACAGCCATGCAGTTCATGGCAGGGATTCTTAAGCACGCGGATGCGTTTACCGCAATCACGAACCCGACGGTAAACTCCTACAAGCGCCTTGTTCCAGGCTATGAAGCACCGTGTTATATCGCCTGGTCTATGCGTAACCGCTCCCCGCTGGTACGCGTTCCTTCCTCCCGCGGTCTGAGTACACGTATTGAAGTGCGGAGCGTTGACCCTGCAGCGAACCCTTATCTCGCTATGGCAGCACTTCTCGCAGCAGGCCTGGACGGCGTTCGCAACAACTTGACGCCACCGGAAGAAACGAACCAGAATATTTATGCGATGAACGCCGAAGAGCGCGAAGCAGAAAACATCCAAGCGCTGCCTGGTTCACTGAAAGAAGCGATTGAAGCGCTTGCGAAAAACGACATTATCAAGAACTCTCTTGGAACGCACGTAGTGGAACACTTCGTGGAATCCAAAGAAATTGAGTGGGAGATGTTCAACACCCAGGTTCACCCTTGGGAGCGTGAACAGTACCTGCAGCAGTATTAATACTATCCAGCAGATGCTGGTAGTATAAACAAGGTCCAAATCACAAACGCTTCCGATTATCCTGAGTAGGATAGTCGGAAGCGTTTTTGCATGCAGATAGTAACGGCCCTGCTATGTGGCGGGAGGCTGTCGTCAGCGAGCGAGAAGCGGCGACTGCTGCTGTCGATGGCTCTGGTGCCGACGTGTGCTGAAGCCACCTGCAGTGGAAAGGATGTTTAAAAGCAAAAAAGCAGGGGAAGATTTCCTGTAGACCCTATAAAGGGATTATCCCATCGGAGGTGCTTGAGTTATGGATATTATCGTCACTTACATTACAGGAGAAAACAGCAGCGGCAATGTGATCTGGGATCACAACCACGAAAAAACGAAGCAGCTCTCCATTCCTGATGATAAAATTGAAGATGATGTGTACGTAGAGGAGAAACTTGCTGAGGAAGTACCTGATACGAACATCAAACTGGTGAAATACGAAAAGGTGACGTAAGCGGCAGAAATGCACTGCTGTATGCAGCGTGACTGCCTGACGGAAAATCCTAAAAAAAGAGGCGTTCCCATAATGTTGGGGACGCCTCTTTTTTAGGTAATGTGAAATGGTACGCTTCTCTTCCGCAGTCAAAGCTCCCCGTTAATGCAGGGAACGGAATACGCCCACTACTTTCCCGAGAATATGCACGTAATCAAGCAGGATAGGATCGAGGGAAGCGTTCTCCGGCTGAAGCCGGAAGTGGTTTTCCTCTTTAAAGAACCGTTTTACCGTAGCCTCATTCTCTTCGGTCATCGCGACAACGATGTCGCCGTTATCCGCATGACTCTGCTGCGCGACGACAACGTAATCGCCGTCAAAAATACCAGCTTCAATCATCGAATCCCCTTCAATTTCAAGAATAAACGACTGATGATCCTGCACCATGTTCGCAGGCATCGGCATATACTCCTCCACATTTTCAACAGCAGTAATCGGAGATCCGGCAGTAACTTTACCAATAACCGGAACCTGGATCGAAGCCGTTTTAGGAAGGGACTGTGCGTCTTCTTCCGGATCTGTTACTTCGATGGCACGAGGTTTTGTCGGATCGCGCCGGATGAGTCCTTTTTTCTCCAGTCGGGAGAGATGCCCGTGCACGGTAGAACTCGATGCGAGACCGACTGCTTCTCCGATTTCCCTGACAGACGGCGGATATCCTTTTTCACGAACTTCCGCCCGGATAAATTCAATAATTGCTTCCTGTCGTACGGATAGTTTTGTCATTTCTGCACCTACCTTTATAAAAATGTATTATTTCGTCATCCTGTCATCGAAACAATATGAATAATCATATCATGAGAACACAGGTTTTGCAAACGTTCGTTCTAATTGGGTGTTGACACGAACTTTCGTTCCGGTTATGATCAGTATACAGGAACGCGAACATTTATTCTCAGAACGGAGGGGAACGAAATGAAGCAGCTATTCAAGAACGGAACCTGGTTTATCTGGGTGCTTTCGATAGGTTTTACAGTTGGGGGACTCTATGCCGCTGCAGATAACGAGACCGAAGACAGCACCCTCCATCAAGAAGTCGTTGTCAGTGAAGGGGATTCCCTCTGGAAGATCGCAGATGACGTTTCGGACGGCATGGACTTGAAAACAGAAGAAACGGTACAATGGCTGAAGAAACACAATAACCTCGACGGAGCGGTCGTCCACCCCGGACAGTCGCTCACGGTACCGTCGACAATGAATGGAGTGGCAGCAGATTGAAAGCCGTCATATATGCGAGGGTAAGCACAGATAAAGATGCACAGCAGTCCTCCCTTGTGAGGCAAAAAGAGGAACTGATCGAAGCTGCTGCGAAGCAGGGGATTGAGGCGGCCGCAGTATTTGAAGAACAAGCGAGCGGGTACGAGATTGACCGTCCGGAACTTCTGGATATGCTGGAGTTCATTAAGAAGGAAGGCGTCCGGGTGGTGTATATTCAGGATGAAACGAGACTTGGGCGGGGACATGCACGGATGGCGCTCATCCATCAGCTCCATAAGCTGAACTGCCGTATTCATACCCTTCAGGATCACGGGGAACTTCAAGTGTCAGAAACGGATACGATGGTGCTCGACATCGTCTCTATTGTGGAGGAATACCAGCGGAAGCTTCACAATGCAAAAATTAAGCGCGGCATGAAAAAAGCGGTGGAAAAAGGCTATGAGCCCCACCGCCATCTGCTCCGGGGTAATGGAGGAAGAAACCGCGAAGATGTTCCAATCGACGAAGTGGAGAAGCTGAAACGGCAGGGAATGACCTTCCGCGATATTACCGTCATGCTTCAGGGGCTCGGCTACAATGTTTCAAGGGCGACTATTCACCGCCGCTACAAGGAGTATCAGGCAGAACAATTGAAATCAGCTGACACCTCCGGTATGATAGATACCAGCAATCTATAGGAGGAATAGCATGATCAGTCAGGATAAGCTCAATCGTATTAACGAACTTGCACGTAAGTCCAAGCAGGAAGGACTGAGCTTAAAAGAACAGAAGGAACAGAAAGAGCTGCGCCAGGAGTATCTGGACAACGTACGCAGTTCATTCCGGAATCAGTTAAATTCCGTAAAAGTCGTTGACGAAGAAGGCACGGACGTCACGCCCGAGAAACTGAAAAAGGAAAAAGCGCAGCGGGGCCTCCATTAATTCGGGCCGTCAGCAGCAGCTTCTCTTCATACGGTAAAACATGATGCCCCGCGTACCGCGATGGGGCATCATTTTCATGAGCACGAAAAAAGAAACGTTCGATTTTTCCGTGTGGAAGGACATGGGGCCGCCTGCTTCCTGATGAGCGGGACCAAAAAAGTCCTGGCGGGACAAAGGATGCCATCCTTTGTTTATAAACTGAACAAAAGTGGTTGTAAGCCCTTGTAGAAACATTTATGATAAAATGAGAACGGCTGTTGAATCCAATAACAAAGTGAGGGTGTTAATGAACATGACTACATCAGTAGAAGAACTGTCGATCAACACAATCCGAACGCTGTCCATCGACAGCATTGAAAAGGCAAATTCTGGTCATCCTGGTATGCCGATGGGAGCTGCTCCCATGGCGTACAAACTGTTTACAGAATTCATGCAGCATAATCCGTCCAACCCGGACTGGTTCAACCGTGACCGCTTTATTCTTTCCGCCGGGCATGGCTCCATGCTTCTGTACAGCCTGCTCCATTTACAAGGGTACGACGTTACGATGGATGATTTAAAATCGTTCCGTCAGTGGGGTTCCAGAACACCAGGTCATCCTGAGTTCGGCCACACACCAGGGGTAGAAGCGACAACAGGACCACTCGGACAAGGGTTTGCCATGTCGGTCGGATTCGCTATGGCAGAAGCACACCTGGCGGCTACATACAACAAGGAAGGATATCCGGTAGTCGACCACTATACGTACAGCATCTGCGGCGATGGTGATTTGATGGAAGGGGTTTCAGCGGAAGCGGCTTCCCTCGCTGGTCATCTGCAGCTCGGTAAGCTGATTGTCATGTATGACTCCAATGACATCTCGCTGGACGGTGATCTCCACCAGTCCTTCTCCGAGGACGTTCAATCCCGTTTTGAAGCTTACGGATGGCAGGTCATCCGAGTGGAGGACGGAAACGATCTCGGTGCTGTTACAAAGGCGCTGGAAGATGCTAAGCAGGATCCACGTCCAACCATGATTGAAGTGAAAACGGTCATAGGCTTCGGTTCTCCGAACAAGAGCGGTAAGTCAGACTCCCACGGTGCTCCACTTGGAGAAGAGGAAGCTGATGCAGCGAAGAAAGCATACGGCTGGGGATACAAAGAAAAATTCTATATTCCTGAAGAAGTCCAGGAGCATTTCGATTCCTTAAAGGAGAAGGGAAGCAAGTCGGAAGAGCAGTGGAACAAGCTTGTTGAAGACTATGAGCAAGCTTATCCAGAACTCGGCCGACAGTTCCGCGATGCAAGGGAAGGCAGGCTTCCTGAAGGTTGGGACAAAGATATCCCGGTATACGAAGCCGGCAGCAGTGCTGCTACCCGTGCTTCCGGAGGCGAAGTGCTTAACGCCGCAGCGAAAAACGTCCCATCTATTTTTGGTGGTTCGGCCGATCTTGCTACTTCCAATAAAACGATGCTCAAAGGGGAAGATGATTTTTCCCGCAACAATTACGCAGGACGCAACATCTGGTTCGGAGTGCGGGAATTCGCCATGACCGCAGCAGTCAACGGCATGACGCTTCACGGCGGGCTTCATCCCTACGGGGCAACGTTCTTTGTCTTCTCGGATTACCTGAGACCTGCGCTTCGTCTCGCTGCGCTGATGAAGATCCCATCCACGTTCGTCTTCACACATGACAGCATCGCTGTCGGAGAAGACGGCCCGACCCATGAACCAGTCGAACAGCTGCCTTCGCTGCGTGCCGTACCGAACTTGTCTCTTATCCGTCCGGCAGATGGCAATGAAACAGCTGCTGCTTGGCGCTGTGCGCTTGAATCGACAGATCAGCCTACCGCGCTTGTACTGACACGTCAGGGTCTGCCGACGCTGCAAACAACGGCCGATCGTGCAGAGGAAGGCGTCCGCCGCGGAGCGTATGTGGTCAGTGATGCTGAGGGAGAACCGGAAGGCCTCCTGCTGGCTTCAGGTTCTGAAGTGTCGCTTGCTGTAGAAACACAGGCAAAGCTCCGTGAAGAAGGGATCGAGACACGTGTGATTTCGATGCCGAGCTGGGATCGTTTTGACAAGCAGTCGGATGAATACAAAGAGAGCGTGCTTCCTTCCCATATCACGAAACGTCTCGGTATGGAAGTTGCTGCTTCTCTCGGCTGGGAACGCTACACAGGCATTCAGGGTGATGTTCTCGCCATCGATACGTTCGGAGCTTCTGCTCCCGGAGGGGAAATCATGGAAAAGTACGGATTCACTCCGGAGAACGCAGCATCCCGTTTTAAAAAGATGTAATCGAAAACGTCACCTTTGCAAAATTTCATCATTCATGTATACTGGTAAAGGTCGAAATTATACAGTATAGCATGAAGGAGGATCCCGCTGATGGAACTATGGCTTTCCATTCTGCTGATCGTGGTCGCACTTATTGCGGGTGTAGCTCTCGGGTTTTTCATTGCACGTAAATACATGATGAATTACATGAAGAAGAACCCGCCTATTAACGAAAAGATGCTGCGCGTTATGATGATGCAGATGGGGATGAACCCGTCCCAGAAGAAAATCAATCAAATGATGAAGGCGATGAACAACGCCAACGATGACAAAAAATAGCCGGCTGGCAGTGCCGGCCTGCAGAAGACACTCCGGCATTCCGCCGGAGTGTCTTCTTCTCTTTGATTGACGTTTCAGAAGCACGGCCGGCTAGAGCTTCCGTCTGCTTTCTACAGCGGGCAAATATGATATACTCACATAGACGAAGCTCAATACTGGGAGGATCTATAAGGATGATGGCGAAATTAACGTTTGAACAATGGAATCCGGATGACATGATTGTGATCGACGTCCGCGCACCGGAAGAGTTCCAGGAATTTGCGCTGCCCGGAAGCGTCAATATTCCTTTGTTTACGGATGATGAACGGGCCGTTGTCGGTACCGCCTACAAACAGGAAAGTCCAGAAAGAGCGAAGGAGCTCGGTATTCAATTTTTTTCGGAAAAACTGCCAGAGTTTTATGAGAAAGTGACACAGCTGCAGGAAGAGCGGCAGCAGCCTCTGCTGATCGCATGTGCCAGAGGGGGAATGAGAAGCGGCACGTTCGTATCGCTGATGCAGAGTATTGGATTCGACGTGTATCAGCTGGAAGGGGGCATCCGGTCGGTGAGGCGGTGGGTTCAGGCAGAGCTGGACCGGCTTGGCAGAAACGAGTGGCATATCGTTGTTCTCGGTGGATATACAGGCACCCAGAAAACAATATACCTCGAAGCTCTGGAGCAGGAAGGGTTTCCGGTACTGAACCTGGAGCAGCTCGCCGGCCATCGCGGGTCTATTTTCGGTCATATCGGCATGCAGACTCGTTCGCAGAAAATGTTTGAATGGCTGCTCGTTCGGCGGCTGAGAGACTTGGAGCAGGAGTCATGGATGATTGTGGAAGCGGAAAGCAGAAGAATTGGAAGAGTCCTGCTGCCGGAATGGCTCGATGAAGAAAAAGATCGCAGTGTAATGGTGGAACTCGCCGACAAGATGGAGAACCGGGTAGCCTATCTGCTCGAAGAATATTCGCCGGACGATCATGAAGCGGCATTTAACGAAGCGCTGGAAAAACTGGAGCGACGGCTTCCGCAGACATGGAAAACAGATATTCTTGAAGCTGCTTCGATGAAAGAATACAGCAGGTTATTCGAACTGCTCCTCGAACATTATTACGATCCCCGCTACAGTCATAAAGACCGCACCGGCCGACAGCGGGAGGTCATTGAAGTTCCGCTGCACGACTGCAGCGAGAAACAGGCATTGGAACGGATCCAAGAAAAATTAAAAGAGGCCAGCAGCGTTCCGGCAGCGGAAAACAGACATCCGTAAGCAGAACAGCTGCAAGCCGGCTCGTCCGGTTAGCGCGTATGCCTGATAAACGAGGCTGGGACAAAACGAGAATAAAAAGAAAGCCCTCAGCCTTTTGGTGAGGACTTTCTTTATGTCGGTGAGAGACAAAGCGAAGGTAAAACTGGAGCTGGGATTTGCACTCATGGCAGTGAACGTGAGAACGTTCACTGCCATGAGACAGATTCGCCATTGTTTCTTTCAAACAAAACGCTTTCGACGACCTCACACGGGTCATCGAAAGCGTTTTTTACGTGCTGGAGAACGAAGTTGTCCCAGCCTTGTTTTATCCGCAAGTTCTTGGATGGTGCTGCCATTTTCTCCGGTCAGAACTCGGCTATACGGTGTTCGTACTGCCGGGCGCCTGCACAGTATCAGGAGACTGTCGGGAAAACAACTGCCGCTGCACCTCACGAAATTTCATCCACATCGCAATACGCCATGGAAGTATCATGCCGAAAGCGAGCAGAAAAAACATCCCGGCCAGCACTTCATATTCGAAGTGGATTCCGAGGACGGCTTTGAACGTGACGCGGACAATGAGAAGACCAAGGAGAATAAAGGGAAAAGCCTTGGACCGCTTCATGTACACATCGCCGTCTCTGATTTCAAAGGAGGATGTTTTAATCAGAATGATGGAGAACAGCATGCCTACGGCAAGTGCCTCTCCTACTTCCAGCCAGGTGATGTCCTGGACAGGAGGATAAAAGAACATAAGAAAGCCGGTGGACATCGCCAGCGGCGGAATTAAAATTTTCCTGGCTGATGCGGGCTTTTTCATGGAGCGCATCCGGACGGCCAGGGCGAACAGCGTCATGATGAATGCCAGTATCATAAAAATTAGTGCGTTCATGCAACTCCCCCATTTATTTTAGCACGTCCAGTATACCACAGCCGTGCTGCCGATTGAAGCTGGTTTCAGGAACGAAAAAAAGCGCTCCATCCCTTTTTAGGATGGAGACTGCTGGAAATATGTTTCGTAAGGGGTGACATCGATGTTTTTTTCATTCAGTTTGCGGCGCAGAAACTTATGATCTCTCTTCGGCGTGGCAGCAATGTACCCTTTGACGATCAGTTCCTCCGTCAGGACCTCGGCGTTTTCCGCAAGCGCGAATTCGCCGATTTTCCCCGCAATTTTCTGCTTGGCAATATCCCGGAAAATTTCTGGAACGGGTTCCACCAGCTCATTTAACAGCTCTTTTTTCTCCGGGGTCCAGAGATGAAGAGTTTTCTCAATATGATAATCCTGCCAGTCCAGGATCGATTTCCCGTCCTGCTTCGGCATTTTCTTTAAAAACTTGCGGAACATAAAATATCCGCCTATGGCTACAAGGACAAATACGAAGACCGACCAGAAAAAAATCAGCCACATGAATATGTCTTCCACGTCCTTTCACCTTCCTTTTTGGATGTGATTGTGTATGGCGGGACCGTGTGGGAATCGAACCCACCGGAGACGGCACGCGCCTCCCGAAAGGCTTTGAAGGCCCAGGCAAGCACCAGCTTTACAACCGGCCCCATAGCAGCAGACTTCATTATAAGCGATTGTCTGCCGAAATGCAATTGTGCAGACTTCTCGAATAACGAGGCTGAATCCGATACAATGTTACAAGACAGGAGAGGGGGAAGCGTGTTGAAACACTTTTATACAATTGGCATGGCAGGCCATATAGACCATGGAAAAACAACCTTAACGAAAGCGCTGACCAATATCGAAACCGACCGGCTCCAGGAGGAAAAGGACCGGGCTATTTCTATTGAACCAGGGTATGCCCTTTACGAACAGACCGAAGAAACCGAAACCGCTATCGTCGATGTACCCGGACACGAGCGATTTATCAGGCAGATGATAGCAGGTGTGGCAAGTATCGATGCGGTGCTCCTAGTAATCGCTGCAGATGAAGGTGTGATGCCGCAGACGCGGGAACACCTGCATATTCTTGATCTGCTCGGGATTACAAAGGGAGCCGTCATCTTCACAAAAGCATCTCTTCTGGAAGAAGAACTGCGCGGGCTTCTCTATGAAGAAACGAAGGAAGCCCTCCGCGGGACGTTTCTTGCCGATAGTCCGGCCGTTTTCGTCGATTCCATCAGCGGAGAAGGGATCGAAGAGGTGCGCACCCTCATTGGTGATTTACTTCAACACGGTTCGACGCGTCCCGCAGGCACCGGCTTCCGTATGCCTATTGATCAATCATTCACGGTGAAAGGTCAGGGAACCGTCGTCCGCGGCACCGTCGTCAAAGGAGAGGCCCGACTCGAAGACCCGCTGTACGTCCAGCCAGGCAATACCCCTGTCCGCGTGCGGCAGATTCAGGTTCATCATTCCAAGCAGGATCGGGTCCGGGCAGGGCAGCGCGCCGCATTCAATCTCGGCGGAATCAGCTATGAACAGATCCATAGGGGAAATGTTCTCGTAGACCAGCCGGGACCGATGAGCCGGACGATCGATGTGTCGCTGCAGACAACGACCTTGTTTCAGCGTCCCTTAAAACAAAGAGCCCCTATTAAACTTCATACCGGCACCGCCGAGGTATACGGACGCATCGTTTTCTTCGACCGTAATGAACTGAAACCCGGGGAGACTGTGCTCTGCCAGCTGCGGCTGGAAGAGGAGGTTCCCTGCATGAGAGGAGACCGCTTCATCCTCCGCAGACCGACCCCGGCTGAAACGATTGGCGGTGGAACTATCATCGATCCGGCCGGAGGGAAATATCGTTTTTCACCGGAAACGGTAAAGATGCTCACGCTGAAAGAGCAGGGGAGTCCGGAGGAGAGGCTCGCTCAGGCGATCCACAATCATAATGAGATCACGGCGGCTGAGGCAGCTGAAGAAACCGGTATGGAGAAAGCGTCGGCTGAACGTGCCCTGCAGGAAGGGCCTTTTATTGAGGCGGGCGGCTATTGGCTGTCGGCAGACGTATGGGAACAAGTGAAAGAGCAGGTCATCGGACGATTGTCAAAAGCGCATGAAGAAAATCCACTGAAGCCCGGGCTGGAGCGTGCCGCTCTTGCTGGAGAAATAAGCAGCCGAAAGCCGGCCGCTGAACAGCAGCTTATCAAAATGGAAGCAGAGGGGCATCTTCGATTCAGCGGGCCCTACGCCCAGCTCCCGTCTTTCCAGCAGCATTATCCAAAGGCATGGAAAAAAAGAATGGAGCAGGCCGAGCAGAAGATCACAGAGGGAGGCATGCGGCCGCCGGCAGAAGCAGATGTCTATCAGGAAACAGGACTGCCTGCTTCATGGCAGAAACCACTCCATGTCTATCTAGTAGACGCTGGAAGTATGCTCGAACTCAACGACAAGCACCTGATCAGCAGAAGCGCCGTGGAGCAGGCCGCCCAGCGCCTTCGGGACAGCTGTCCAGACAGTTTTTCGCTGCAGGATGCCAAAGCGGTTCTCGATCTGCCGAGAAAATATCTCGTTCCGCTTCTTGAGCTGTTTGATTCCTTGAACTGGACCCGCTTTACCGAAGGCACCCGGACGTGGAAACGACCGAAATAACGAGCTTACGCTATACCTGTTGTGCTGAAGGCTGTATCGAACTTATGTTCGTGATATGACTCGATGAGAACATGAGCAGCTCCGGCACGTCCTCCAGCCGCTGGAAAAGTGAACAAAAGCGCGAAGCGCCTTTTGGTCGGAACGGCGTGCGGAAGCGCTGCAAGCTTTTTGAGGGAAGAAAACGTTCTTTGTTTCTTCCCGAGCAGCGCATGGAGCCGCCGTCACACTGCTTGAAAACTTATCCATTCCTATCATGAAAAAAAGCCTGTCAGACGAGTGTTCGTCTGACAGGCAGTGTGAAGGGACGAAAGATCCTGCACAGGCGGGATCTTTACGCTTCGTCTCTATCGTTTGTCACGATAATGGTATGATCTTGTTTTTCCTTTACTTCTCCGACAATCCAGGCGCCGAAGCGGGAATCCTGCATGTCTTTCACATAAGCATCTGCTTCATCTGCAGTCATGCTGACGAGCAGGCCGCCGGAAGTGATGCCGTCGGAAATAGCGTAAATTTCATGTTCTTTCATCGAAGTCGGGAACGTTGTCTCTTTCTCGAGCCACTTCACGTTGTCTTTCGTTCCGCCGGGAATCGTCCCAGCTGACGCATGGCGCTTCGTTCCAGGAAGAAACGGCACTTTTGGAAAATCAAACTGGATGGACACGCCACTGCCGGAAGCCATTTCATAGCCGTGGCCGATCAGACCGAACCCGGTCACATCGGTAACGGCATGCGGGTGATAAGGTTTGAGCTTATCCGCAGCTTCTTTATTCAGTGCCGCCATCGTTTCCGTTACAGCATAGATTTCCTGCCGGCTTGCTTTATCATACTTGATGGCTGTCGTCACGATGCCGGCACCCAGCGGTTTGGTCAAAACCAGCTTGTCGCCGGGTTCAGCACCGACGTTTTTCCATACGTGATCAGGGTGCACGGTGCCGGTACAGCTGAGGCCGAATTTCGGCTCCGGGTCATCAATAGAATGGCCGCCGGCTATGACAGCCCCTGATTCTTTCACTTTGTCAGCACCGCCCTGCATGATGCCTGCGAGGACTTCCGGCTGTAATTTATCGACTGGATATCCGACGATGTTAAGCACCGTCACAGGTTCGGCACCCATGGCGTAAATATCACTTAGCGCATTAGCTGCAGCGATCTGGCCGAACTGGTAAGGGTCATCCACAATCGGTGTGAAGTAATCAACGGTCTGTACAATAGCAAGATCGTCGCGGAGTTTGTATACGCCGGCATCATCCGACGTATCGATTCCGACAATCAAATTTTCGTTTCCACTGTCTTTCGGCAGATGACGCAGGACCTGCGTCAGGTCTTCAGGACCAATTTTGCATCCTCAGCCAGCCTTTTTGGTCATAGACGTCAATTTTTTTCCGCTTGAGCGCATTTGTTTCATCATCCATATCCGCCTCCAATCATCAAGTTCTGTCTGTTACTAGTCCATTGTACGATGAATACGTACGGATGCCAATTGTTCTGCACAATTGACCGTATGCCCACTTTCCTCTAAACTGACAGTAAGAATGTTCTGAAAGGAGTGGGTTCCGTGCATGTATCAATCAGGTTCTGCATGATGTGAAATTATGCGCCGACAGCTGCGGGTCTCGCAGAAGAGATATTTAAAGAAATGCGCAACGATGTTAAAGCATTGACGCTTGTGCCGGGCAGTGGTGGTGAATTCGAGGTGAAGAGTGGAGATACCCTGCTCTATTCTAAAAAAGAGACGGGTGAATTTCCTGCACATGAAGAGATTGTACGACTGCTCCGAAACGAAAAAAAGTAGATTAAAGGAGAGATCAGCATGGGGAAATTAGCAGCACTCGCTTTTCTAACCGGTTTAACGGTTTATGCCTACGGCTTATGGGAAGACGAACAAAAACGTAGAGAGCTGGACTTCACGTGACCGATCCGTCCTATTTCCGGTACCTCCCTCCTGTACATGAAGTGGCTTCCGCCGTCGAAGAGGAAGGCGGAGGGCCGGAAACTCCAAAGCGGATGCAGATCATCCGAAAAGCACTTGAAGAGATTCGGACGACCATTGCCGATGGTTCCTTTCAACCTGCAGACAGACAAGAAGCCATGCAGAAAACAATGGAACGGTATCAGCAGCTGGTGGACATGCCGGACCGTGGCCTGCAGCGGGTGATCAACGCTGCAGGTACCGTGCTTCATACCAACCTCGGCCGCGCTCCTTTAAGTGAGAAAGCGGCGTCGAAAGTGTATGAAACCGCAATCGGATACAGTTCCCTGGAATTTGATCTGGGATCTGGAGAGCGTGGGTCGAGGCTTGCCTATTTGAATGAACGGGCAGCATCGTTCTGCGGTACCGAGGCAGCGATGGTCGTCAACAATAACGCCGCCGCAGTATACATGGTATTAAAAGCGCTCTCCAAGCATAAAGAGACCGTCGTTTCCCGGGGCGAACTGGTTGAGATAGGCGGTTCTTTCCGTGTCTCTACTATCATGGAAGAGAGCGGGGCCATTCTTCGTGAAGTAGGCACAACGAATAAAACTCGGTACAGCGATTATGCATCCGCAGTTCATGAAGAGACGGCCATGGTAATGAAAGTACACACGAGCAATTTTGCTGTTGTCGGATTTACCGAAACAACAGACACAGGGGAGCTGCAGAAGCTGAAAGAAGCATATCCGCATCTCATCATTTATGATGACCTCGGATCAGGGTCGCTCTATCCGTTTCAGCATGATGGTATCGGCGATGAACCAGTCGTCAGAGAATCGGCGGCCCGGGCGGATATCATCTCGTTCAGCGGAGATAAGCTGCTCGGCGGTCCGCAGGCGGGCATCATAGCCGGGAAAAAAGTGTTGATTGACCAGCTGAAACAGCATCCGCTTGCCCGTGTTCTCCGCCTGGATAAAATGAGTATTGCTGCACTGGAATCAGCGTTTGACGAACACGAGAACGAAACGTATCCACCGGCGGTGTCGATGATTACGTCACCGCAGTCCGCACTGATGGATCTGGCTCAACAGCGCAGAAGAGATGATTTCCAGACGCTGACACTTGAACCGGCGAGCGGTGTGTCCAAGGTTGGCGGAGGCACTATGCCGCTCGTGGAACTGCCGACAGGACTGCTGCGTCTGGAAAAAGCGGGATGGTCGGAAGCCTCCTGTGCAGCCTTTCTCCGTTCCTGCAGTCCTCCGCTTGTTGTCCGTCTCCAGGACAGCGCCTGCTGGCTGGACATGCGGACTATTTCCGAGGAAGAGTGGGGCTTTGTCAATAAACACCTGGAAAAATTGGACAATGCCTGAATGAAATAAACTTGCATTGAATTCGTTTTCAATTCATAATAGTGAGTGGCAGCATTTCTTCAGGCATTGTCTATGGTACAATCGACAGTGATTTAGTTTATGCAATGATTTCAAATGAGGAGGGAACTACATATGTCTAACGTAAATGAGACATTGAATCAGGCGAAAAAAAGCTTTGATGTCAATGGAGAGACGTATCACTACTATGATCTGCACGCACTGGAAGAAGCAGGTGCCGGGAAAATATCCCGCCTTCCATACTCCATCCGCGTGCTGCTTGAATCCGTACTGCGTCAGCGCGACGGCCATGTCATCAAAGATGAGCATGTAACAAACCTTGCTAAGTGGGGAACGAAAGATGTTGAGAGCATCGACGTTCCGTTTAAACCATCCCGTGTCATCCTGCAGGACTTCACCGGCGTACCGGCTGTCGTTGACCTTGCTTCCCTGCGGAAAGCCATGGCTGACATGGGCGGAAATCCGAGTGAAATCAACCCGGCTATCCCGGTGGATCTCGTCGTAGACCATTCCGTTCAAGTAGATGAATTCGGTACCCCGAATTCACTGCGCCGGAACATGGAACTGGAATTCGAGAGAAATCTGGAACGCTATAAGTTTTTGAACTGGGCTCAAAAGTCGCTGGATAACTACCGTGCTGTTCCGCCGGCTACAGGAATTGTCCACCAGGTGAACCTGGAGTATCTCGCAAACGTTGTGCAGCAGTCTGAAAACAGTGACGGCGAGAAGGTAGCCTACCCGGATTCGCTTGTAGGAACAGATTCCCACACGACGATGATCAACGGCCTCGGCGTACTCGGCTGGGGTGTCGGTGGGATCGAAGCTGAAGCAGGTATGCTGCAGCAGCCTTCTTACTTCCCTGTTCCGGAAGTCATCGGTGTGAAACTGGAAAACGCGATGCCGGAAGGAGCGACAGCGACGGATCTGGCGCTCAAAGTAACCCAGGCGCTCCGGGAGAAAAACGTGGTAGGGAAATTTGTTGAATTCTTCGGTCCTGGTCTCGCTGAGATGACACTGGCTGATCGAGCAACGATTTCCAACATGGCTCCGGAATACGGTGCAACCTGCGGCTTCTTCCCTGTGGATGGAGAAACGTTGAACTACATGCGGTTTACAGGACGTTCGGAAGAGCTTGTCAACCTCGTAGAAGAATACACGAAGAAAAACCAGATGTTCTATACTCCTGGAGGAGACGATCCCGAGTTTACCGACGTTCTCCGTATCGATCTTGCTGAAATCCAGCCGAACCTTGCTGGTCCGAAGCGTCCACAAGATCTAATTGAACTGAAAGATATGAAGAGAGAGTGGCAGGAAGCGCTAACCGCACCTGTGAGCAACAAAGGTTTCGGCCTTTCTCCTGAGGAAATCGAAAAGACTGTCGATGTTAAGCATCCGAGTGGAGAAAAGTCCGTACTGAAAACCGGCTCTCTGACTATCGCAGCAATTACGAGCTGTACGAACACGTCGAATCCGCACGTGATGCTCGGCGCAGGTCTGCTTGCCAAGAATGCGGTTGATCAGGGACTGGACGTGCCTGAATACGTCAAAACAAGTCTTGCTCCAGGCTCGAAAGTCGTTACCGGTTATCTCGAGAACGCCGGTCTGATGGAATACCTGGATCAGCTTGGATTCAACCTGGTCGGCTACGGCTGTACGACATGCATCGGTAACAGCGGTCCGCTTCCGGAAGAGATCGAAAAGGCTGTCGCAGACAATGATCTGACGGTATCTTCGGTACTGTCCGGTAACCGGAACTTCGAAGGGCGGATCCATCCGCTCGTGAAAGCCAACTACCTGGCGTCTCCGCCGCTTGTTGTTGCTTATGCACTGGCCGGCACGGTGGATATCGACTTTTATAATGAGCCGATCGGACAGAACCAGGACGGAAAGGACGTTTACTTCCGTGATATCTGGCCTTCCAACGAAACGATCCAGAAGGCTATGGAAGAAGCAGTTGATCCGAAGCTCTTCAAGCAGGAATACGCACGCGTCTTTGACGACAATGAAGAGTGGAACAAGCTGGATACACCGGACAGCGAACTGTATCAGTTCGAAGAGGATTCTACGTACATTCAGAATCCGCCGTTCTTTGACGAAATGTCTAAAGAACCGAAAGATGTGGTGCCGCTGAACGGACTGCGGGCAGTCGGCAAGTTCGGTGATTCTGTGACAACCGACCACATTTCTCCAGCAGGAGCTATCGCAAAAGACAGCCCTGCAGGCCGTTTCCTCATGGAAAAAGGGCTGAAGCCTTCCCAGTTCAATTCCTATGGTTCCCGTCGTGGTAACCATGAGGTCATGATGCGCGGAACGTTTGCGAACATCCGTATCAAAAATGAGCTTGCACCAGGTACGGAAGGTGGGTACACGACGTACTGGCCGACCGGTGAAGTGATGGCTATTTACGATGCATGCATGAAGTACAAAGAAGACGATACAGGTCTTCTTGTTATGGCAGGCCATGACTACGGCATGGGAAGCTCCCGTGACTGGGCTGCCAAAGGTACGAACCTGCTCGGAATTAAAACAGTGATCGCTCAGAGCTTTGAGCGAATTCACCGCAGTAACCTCGTTCTTATGGGCGTCCTTCCGCTCCAGTTCCAGGAAGGGGACAGCGTGGATTCTCTTGGATTGACTGGGCAGGAGCACTTCGATGTGCAGGTAACAAACGATGTGAAGCCTCGTGATCTCGTCACAGTTACAGCTGTTGATCCTGACAGCAAAAAGGAAACGACGTTCGACGTGATTGCCCGCTTTGACAGTGAAGTAGAAGTAGATTACTACCGCCACGGCGGGATTCTGCAGATGGTGCTTCGAAACACTCTGCAGAAAGCGTAAATAGCATTATCCGGCATCCGAGGATGCACGACAGGGGGCGTCTCACACACACTAGTGGAGACGCCCCCTTCTTTTCTTTGGACACTGGGCAGGCTTCTTTTTCCGCAATCCTGCCTCCGCATTCAACGAAGCCGAGGTGGTGTTTGAGGATTCCTTTCGCTGGAAAGGGTCACAGCGACTTCGTGTGCTGCGCAGGAAGAAAGCAGAACTTTCCCTTTTCAAAGTCTGTGAAAAGGTCGTTCCGTCCAAAAGGCGCTTTGCGCTTTGGTTCCTCAAATCGATACAGATCGAAGAAGTGAAGGGCAGCTGCGTTTGCTGCTGCATAAAAAGCACGAAACATCTATTTCGTCCCAGCGGTCCGCTGCACACTGCTTCTGTGTAAATTGATCGTATCTGTTCCTCCTGCTTGTCAAATTCTCACCGGTTAAGGATAATAGGGAAGGTAGATTCACTGCGTTTTTTAGATGAAAGAGGTGCACATGTTGTCGAGGAAAAATGAGGACACTGGAAGGATCCAGTGGTTTGGATCAGCAGTAGAAAAGTGGCTGCTGCTTCTATTATTTACAGTATATATGGGTGTGGTCAGCTACATCGTGTTTTTTGCCTGGAACTACGGCGCCTCTTATGGTCCGCTTGCACCGGGAGGACGGAATTATAACCTGGAACCACTGTTGAGTATATACAACATCATGACCTACTCTGTAGGATGGGAGCACCCGCTTCGTATACTCGGGGGCAACATCCTGCTTTTTGTTCCCTTCGGTTTTTTTGTGCCGCTCTTAATGGAGCGCTTTCGACAGCAGGCAGGACGGTTCAGTTTCCTCCTCACCATCCTGCTTGCCTCTCTCTGGTCGACATTTATCGAAGTCAACCAGTTTTTGTTCACGCAGCGCGTTGCCAACGTAGATGATGTGCTCTTAAATACGCTCGGCGGTGCTGTCGGCTACGGGATCTACCTCTTCTACCGGCGCCGTGGCTGACACGTTCTTCAGCCACCGTCTGTAGATAAAGTAGACGACAGTGATAAAAACGCCGTAGATGGCTATCATATAGACGAGTTCCAGCGGATTTTGAATGATCGTATGACCGATCAGGGCAAAGAGCGTCATGGAAGGTATTTTGCCGAGCGAGCTGGATAAGGCATAAATGCCGAATTTCACCCGGCTGAGTGCAGCATAGGCGTTAATAATAATTGAAGGAATCACTGGAATCATTCGGAGCACGGTAAGAGACATGAAAGCATTTCTCTCAAAAAGGACCGTCAATCTGGATACAGCAGGATAACTCCTGAGAAGCCTTTCACCGTACCGATGCATTCCTCCGTAGCGGACCATCAAAAAGAAGATGATAGAGGCGAGACTCGAGCCGGCCCAGATGATGACAGCTCCGGCAGGACCGAAGACGGCACCAATCACCCCGCCGACGAGCGGATATGGGATCACCGGGAACAGTGACATGACGGTAGCGATCAGCGTTGTCAGAACAACGGATTCTCTTCCGCTCGTTTCCACCCAAGTGAGCAGCGCAGGGTGGTAAAGCCATAACAGGGCAATGATCAAAATAGAACTAATAATAAAACAGATTCTGCGTACCATAGACATGACTCCTCTCAGAAACATTATATCGTACTGGCAGCATCAGCCTGAAGCACAATCATCTGATGACACAAAACGGACACTTGAGGAGGGACGAAGATGCCGGAAGAGAATAGAATCAGGGAAGAAGGTCGTATTTCCAGCGATCTTGGAGAAGCAGCGCTGGCACGGATGATTCAGGAAGAACCTGATGAGGACGGCACGATTCACGCTGCAGCTGCAGAAGCGAGATTTGCGCGGACGGGAGAAGTGGATGAGCGGACTGCGCAGTATGTCCGCCTTGCTGTCGAAGAGCGGAAACCATCCGCGGAAGCCTGCCGGATGGCATCCGGCATCATGTATGCCGTGTTTAACCGCTACTGGCTGGAAGAACCTTTCCCGAAATTACGAGAGACCGACCATAGTCAGGGAAAAAAGCGTAAAATTACGATATTGAAAAACATGCTGTTGAAAGCAGAAGCGCATGTACAGGAGCTGCAGACCTGGTCCGGGCCTGCGTCGGCGGTCTGCGTTTATTCCGAGATGCCCGTGCTGGAAAAACTCGTCCGTCAGCTTCCAGAAGTGGAAAAGGCAGTCACGAATGCATACGAAGCCGCTGAAGGATACGAACAGAGTATTACCGGAATCTACAGCTCCAAAGAAAAGAAGCAGGAGCTGGATCATGCACTTGCTCAGCTCACATCTGAAACGACTGCATGGGAAGCACTTCTGACAGAGGAAGCCCCTGCATCTGAAGCCATGCAGCGGCTGCACAGGCTGATCGGCATGAAGCGGGTCAAGGATAACGTTGAACGCATCCGCTCCTACCTCGTTTTTGAAAAAGAGCGAAAGAAGGCGGGCTATGAAGCCGGGGGAATTCAAAGCCTTAATATGATCATCACCGGAAACCCGGGGACGGGAAAAACGACCATTGCGTCGCTGTTGAGTTCCATCTATGCAGAATTGGAAGTCCTTCCGGATGGGATCTTTGTGGAAGCAGACCGGGCCAAGCTTGTAGGGGCCTATATGGGACAAACGGAAGAGAAAACTCGTGCGGCCGTGCAGGAAGCCCGCGGCGGCGTGCTCTTTATCGATGAGGCACCAGCGCTTTTAGGATCGGAAAGTGGACAGGATTACGGCAGCATCGTCGTAGATACGCTTGTAGCAGCTATGACAAGCGGGGAAACAGCCGGCACGTTTGCGGTCATACTGGCAGGGTATGCAGACGAGATGCGGAAACTTCTGCGGCAGAATCCGGGGCTGCGGAGTCGTTTTCCGGAAGCCAATTTTGTACATCTGGAAGATTATTCGATGGAGGAACTGGTGCAGATCGCAGAAGCGGCGGCGCTCGACCGTGACTATACGCTGAGCCGGGAAGCGTATCCTGAGTTACGTCGTAGGCTGGAAAAAGCACAGGTGGATGAAAGCTTCGGCAATGCGAGAACGGCCAGACAGCTGATTGATGAAGCTGTTTTCAGGCAGGGGGCTGCCGCGGTGGAAAAAGATGATTTCTCCACCGAGCAGATGACGGTGCTGGGAGCGGATGCTTTCCACGAAGAAGACGATCAGGATCGTGATGATGCCGAAGAGCGGCTGCATCAGTTGATCGGGCTGGAAAATGTGAAAAGTCAGGTAGCCAGGCTGGCTTCCTTCGTTCGGGTACAGCAGCAGCGAAGAGCTTCCGGCCGCCCGGTAGTGCCGGTGCAGCTGCACGCTGTTTTTTCCGGACCGCCGGGAACGGGGAAAACGACGGTTGCCGGAATATACGCAGAAGTGCTGCACAAGCTCGGGCTTTTAAAACGGGGTCATGTGATCACCGCTGGAAGAAGCGATCTCGTTGCAGGCTATACCGGTCAGACGGCGCTTAAAACCCGGCAGCTTGTGAAACAGGCTCTCGGAGGCGTGCTGTTCATTGATGAAGCCTATAGTCTGATGCAGGGAGCGGATCAGGATTTCGGCAGGGAAGCAGTTGATACGCTTGTTGAGGAGATGACCAAGCATGAAGACAAGCTGGTTATCATTTTTGCCGGCTACGAGGAGCCTGTAGAGAGGCTGCTGGACAGTAATCCCGGTCTCCGCTCCCGGGTGAAGCAGCATCTGAAGTTTCCGGATTATTCTCCATCCGAACTCATCGAAATACTAAGATTGTACGTGTCGAACTATGGCTATGAACTTTCTGGTGAGGCCGCGCAGGCGATTACCGATTATGTCAGAGAGGTTCCCGTCAATGGGAATGCAAGAGCCGTCAAAGATATGGTGGAAGATGCCATTCAAGAGCAGGCCCACCGGCTGATCGAGTCGGGGGACATATCGGACCTCCTGCTGCCGGAAGACTTTGGACTGAAAGGAGTCGACGATGAAAACTAATTCTACTATCCAGGTACGCTATGCCGAAACGGATCAGATGGGGGTTGTCTACCATGCGAATTATCTCGTATGGTGTGAAATCGGACGCACAGACCTTATGAAGCAGCTGGGAATTCCTTACCGCGAGATGGAAGAGCAGGGGATGCTGGCCCCGGTGACGAATATTCAGGCGGATTATCGTGCGCCAGCCCGCTACGGCGATACGGTGACCGTAGAGACGTGGGTCGAAGATTATACCGGCGTCCGCGTGGTGTACGGCTACAGTATGCAAAACGAAGCAGCAGAGGAATTGTTCAGCGGCAGAAGTGAGCATGTGCTCGTCAACAAAACGTCCTTCCGCCCGGCAGCGCTGAAAAAAGCGTTCCCCGAATGGCACCGGGTGTATGAGATGGCTGCAGCTGGCAGTGCTGACGAGAGAATGATATAGTGAAGGGTATCCTGCAGAGCAGATCATCAAGAACAGGAGGCTGCTTTCATTATGGCATTCGGCGTTACTCGTGAAGAGGTACAAGCGTGGCGGAAAGCGGTTGCCAGTGGGGAAATAGCCTTTTTAACACACTTCTGGTATGACGAGCGTTTTCCCGAACATCCGACCGTCACCAAAGCTGCATGCTGCAGCAGGGAGCGGCTGGAAGACTGGGGGAAGGAATACGGGCTCCGGCCGGAATGGATTCATGAAGATAGTCATGCACCCCACTTTGATTTAATAGGTTCATGGGAGTACTCGATATTAAAGCAGGAAGGCTGTCTTGAACAGCTTCAAAAACTTCATGCGCGCATCGGCGCAAAGAAAGGATGAGGACCATGATGCACAGCAGGCAGAATGATATTATGACGACGCTTCAGGTGAAATCGTCTATTGACCCGGCTGCAGAAATGAGAGAACGAATCAACTTCCTCAAAGCGTATTTAAAAAAATCCGGGATGACCGGCTACGTCCTCGGCATCTCCGGCGGGCAGGACTCCACGCTGGCCGGAAAGCTGATTCAGATGGCCGTCAGCGAATTGAACGAAGAAGAACGAGGAGCGGCGTTTGTATTCTATGGACTGCGCCTGCCGTATGGAGAGCAGGCAGATGAAGATGACGCAGCAAAAGCCATCGATTATATCAAGCCGGACAGGACCTTCACCGTTAATGTAAAACCCGCAGTAGATGCTTCAGCAGAGCAGTTCAAACAGGCCTCTGGAGAGTCGCTGTCCGACTTTGTGAAAGGAAATACGAAAGCACGGGAACGAATGAAAGTGCAGTATGACTTTGCTGGAGAACATAAGCTTCTCGTGGCGGGCACAGATCACGCCGCGGAGGCAGTCACCGGCTTTTACACAAAGTTCGGCGATGGTGCATGCGATGTTGCGCCGCTGTTCGGGCTGACAAAAACACAGGGGAAGCAGCTGCTCGATGAGCTTGGTGCGCCGTCGCTTTTTTCCGAAAAAGCACCGACGGCTGACCTGGAAAGCGACCGTCCGCAGCTGACGGATGAAGAAGCGCTCGGTGTGAGTTATGACGATATCGATGCCTACCTTCAAGGAGAAGCTGTTTCCGATAAGGCCGCAGAAACGATCGAATCATGGTATGGAAAAACGGAGCACAAACGACAAATGCCGGTAACGCCGTTCGAACACTGGTGGCAGCATTAATGGCTGCTCCGGATCTGCACATGCATTCCCTTGTCTCCGACGGCCTGCTGACACCTGCAGCATTGATGCAGCAGCAGGCGCAGGCAGGTGTTCAGATTGTCTCCCTGACGGATCATGATTCCACGGCGGGGCTGCCGGACGCAGAGCAGGAGGCTGCAAAACAGGGCATCCGCTTTATTCCCGGCATTGAGCTGTCTACCGACTGGCATGGAACCAGCGTCGATATCCTCGGATACGGGATAGACTACACAGATCAGCGTCTACAGGAAACACTCGCGTTTCACAGGGAGCGCCGCTACAGCCGGATGGAAAAAATGGTGGCATCCTGCTGCGAGGCAGGCATGCAAGTGTCCATGGAAGATATCGAAAAAAAGGTCACCGGCGACACGTATTCCCGCCCCCACCTGGCTGCCGTTCTTGTTGAGAAAGGTTACGCGGTGGATGTGGCGGATGCATTCGATCGTTTTGTCGGCAGCGGACGCCCCTGCTACGAAAAAAAGGCGGAAGAAATGACACCGGATGAAGCTGTTCGGACCATTCGTCAGGCTGGAGGTGCCGCCGTCATTGCCCACCCGGTCTACTACGGATTGGATGAGGAGATCCGCGTCTGGCTGCAGCGTGGAGGAGCCGATGGGATGGAAGTGTATCACCGGGATCACACGACCGAAGACCAGGTCCGCTATGCCTCTATGATCGAAGGTCTGCCGCTGCTTGTAACCGGAGGGACGGATTACCATCATGACTCCTTCGGAAGAAAAGGGGAGAGGATCGGGGATTCTCCGCTTCCGGACCGCTGTGCAGAACAGCTTCTGAAGCATCTCGAACATGTACGTGGAACATAATCCAAAACACTTCAGGCTGAAGAAAGCCTGAAGCTTAAGACGAAGGAGCGAAAGGGGGGAAGGCAGATTACGTTCTCCCGGACGAAAGGTCTGAACGAGTAACGTACTCTGCCGAAAAGAATGAATCTACTGGATGCCGCTGATGCAGAAGATCAGCTGCAGGTGGCCCTGCAGCCGGTGATCGATGCGGAAACGTGCCGGATGTCCGGATGCGAAATTCTTGGAAGAATGAAAACAGCGGATGGAACGGTATCCCTGGGGCCCTTCTTTCATTCAGAAGACGTCACAGATGAAGAAAAATGGTACGTGGATCAACTGCTGTATAAACAGGCGGTAGCATATGCGCTGCAGCTCGAGGTTGTTCCGAAACTGTTTTTCAATATTCATCCTGCCGTCCTCGGACCACTCGATGCATTGGAGGAGTTATTTGCACTGCTCGATTCGTTTGAAGCCGATGGGTTTCCAAAGGAGAACATGGTGCTGGAAGTAAGAGTAGAAGGCTTTGAGCATCATCTTGAGGAGCTTTCCCACATCCTTCTTTACATGAAAGCGAGCGGCTATACGACTTCCCTCGACGGAGTAAAAGTGACAGATACGCATCTCGACCAATTTTCGATGCTGGAACCGAATATCATTAAAATCGGGATTTCCGATTTGAAAACATCGACCTCCTACGTGAGCTACGCAGAGATTATTGATACGCTGGCATTCTTTTCACGTAAAATCGGCGCATCACTGCATTTCCAGGGGATTGAAGACCAGCATCAGCTGCAGCTGGCCTGGAAATACGGGGGACGCTATTATCAAGGTTATTATCTCGCACATCCGAAAGACGTTCTGCCTTCACCGGATATTCTTCAGACGCGGATGAAAGAGTCTATTCATGGCTTCATTGATCTGCATTACCGAAGGTTAAAACAGCAGACGGATTTCCTCAGCAGCATGGATGACCGTATCAAAAAAATCTGGAAGAAACATTCCCAGACCGAACCGTTTCTGCAAGAACTTGCTTCATACTTTACCCGGGAGACGTTCCGGCTGTACATATGTGACAGCTACGGATACCAAATTTCAGCCAACTGGACGAAAAAGGATCATGAATGGATTCAGGAGGAAGATGCAGAAGGAAAGAACTGGAGCTGGCGGATTTATTTTCTCGATCATGTGATACAGATGGAGTTTAATGAAAAAGGCCTGCTCTCTGATAAATACCGGGACATCATTTCGAATGAATCGATCCGCACCTATTCGTATCCAATTACAAAAGACAGTTATTTGTTTATGGATATTGATCCTGTCTTTCTGTACGATGTGAACTGGCAGTAGTGCCGTGCCATATGGACCTCCGCTCAACAGGAGGGGGTCGGCAGTTTGAGTGCATCAGGATACAACATGCCGGCATACTGCCGCTTTCAGGACCGTCTCCCTTTACGGGACGGTCCTCTCTATCGGAAAAAGCAGAGGCCTGGTCCATGGCCGATGAACCTTAACCGGCGGCTGCATGCAGCGGACGCCAAGTATCATACAGAGCGGTTCATTGAAGCGGCCTTGGCAGCAGGCTGACCGGTACGGTGCAGAGGAGGGACGTAACAATGAAAGGAAGCTCGGTCTGGAATTTAAAAGGGACGCTCTTTTTCTTTCACGCCTCGATGACGATCATGATCAGTTATCTTCCGGTGTATTTCCAGTCGCTCGGTTTAACAGGGACAGAAATCGGGATTCTGATGGCAGTCGGACCGGCTGCCTCCATACTATCCCAGCCCTTTTGGGGATTTGTCAGCGATAAATGGAAAACAGTCAAGAAAATCCTGGTCCTCTGTCTCAGCGGAGCTCTGGCCGCGGGTTTTGTCCTTTTTCAAATGGAAGAATTTGCTTTCTTGATCTTGACCATGTTTATCTTTTTTGGATTTTTATCACCTGGTGGAGGGCTTGGGGACAGCCTCTCTCAGAAAATCGCAATGGAACGCGGCGTTTCATTCGGGAGCATCCGCATGTGGGGCTCACTCGGGTTCGGCAGTGCATCATTGGCCGGAGGTTACATACTCGACTGGATCGGCATCGGCCATATTTTTGCGGTGTTTGCCGTATTTCTAACGACGGCGATCCTTTTTTCCATGACTGCTCCGGATAGTCGTCCTTCAGCCAAACCGGTACACCTCTCCGGTGCGCTGAAGCTGCTGCGGAATCCTCAGCTTCTGCTGTTTCTGGCTTTCATCGTGTCGATCAGTCTGACTCATCGGATGAACGATGCATTTATCGGACTCTACATTGTAGAACTCGGTGGAAGCGAGTCGGTCATTGGCATGGCCTGGTTTATCGGGGTTACAGCAGAGGCGGCTATGTTTGCGCTCAGTGCCTACTGGATGAGCCGCTTTCATCCGCTGACTCTGATTGCAGCAGCGGGCGCGGTTTATGTACTGCGCTGGGGCTTGTTTACTCTTGCCGAAACGCCGGCGATGATTTTGGCTGTTCAGGCGACTCACGGCATTGCTTTTGCTGTATTTTACCTTACAGCTTTCCAGTTCATTGGACGATTAGTGCCGAAAGAGTTTCAATCAACCGGGCATCTATTGTTCATCTCCGTCTTTTTCGGGCTTTCCGGCGTGATCGGTTCCGGTATCGGCGGTGTTATTATTGACGCCGGCAGTGTTCACCTGCTTTATCAGGTGATGTTCCTCATCTCTCTTGTCGGCTTCACCGGGGCTCTTCTGTACAGACGGTATTACATGCGTCGCAGCCCGGATTCGTTTTCAAACAGCTGAAGGCGCGTTATACTATAGAAAATACGGTGGTGGATATGCTATGAAGAGAAGCATCAGCACGCTTTGTGCCCTGGCACTCGGCATATTCCTGCTTACGCAGTGGGATGTGATTTCGGAACTCAGAAGTGAAAACGTGTCGTACCTTCTGGAAGAACTGCTTCCATCCTATGGATACGTCCTTCTGTTTTTAACGATTCCACTGCTGATCGCGCAGAATATCTTTACGGTGTTCCCGGTGATTATCGTGATCCTGTTTCATTTTATTGCATTTGGTCCGATTGAAGGCTTTCTCTACAGCTGGGCGGGCACTGCGGCAGGATCCATGGTCTGCTTTTTCCTCGGTCGTTCCTGGCTGGAAAACTGGGCGCTTCAATTCTGGGAAAAGCAGGAAGGTCGCTGGAAGCGAGCAGCTGAAACAATGAGCGCGCACGGCGTCTTGTCCATGATTGTGCTGCGGAGCATTCCGGTTATGCCGAGCAACCTTATCTCGATCGGTGCTGCTCTGTCTCCTATGACGGTACGTATCTACACGGCCGGGACGATTCTTGGAAACATGTCGATGATTTTCGTTCTGGCACTGCTCGTGTCTCCTGTTTGGAGCAGCTCGATCCAGGAGCTGCTGATCTTCAGCGCAGCGTTCGGGGTGTTTCTCATGATGCTCCTGCTGTATTATCTATATCAAAGGAGAGGGGTAACATGAACGTTATTTTCATTCTCTCGCTCTTATTGTTTGTTTCCGGCTGCGCCGTCTGGCTGCGGCAGCTGCAGTCTTCGCGTTCCACCCGGCCGAGGCTCGGTGACCGTGGTTATCCCCCGGCCGTCGGCTCGTTTCTCATCCGGCAGCAGGTGTATACGCCCCAGCTTACTGCATCTCTTTTGACCCTCGTAGATAAAGGCGCTGTCCGTGTGGACACGGAACATCGTGACGCCAGATTTATCCTGGAAAGTATCGATGAAACGTATGATAAACATGAACGTTTTCTTGCGGAATGGTTTTTTTACGAAGTGGGGAGCGGCGGGGTGTTTACCCCGGCCGATTTATACAGGTATACAGAGGATCCCGCTCTTCAGGGCGCCTTTACGGAAAGACTGGAAGAATGGCGAGGCACGCTTCTTTCTGATATGAAACGCTATGGTCTCTCCGTCGATACGAAAAAGACGAGAGCATCGCTGATTTTGTTTGCGGTTCTGCTCGGCATTTCAGGAGCTTCAGCGCTTTATGCTGCTCCCGGGATTACATTAACCGCGTGGGCGGGAGCCGTGATGCTGATGCTGCTTTCACTGCAGACGAAGCAGCTAACCTTGTTCGGACTCGGGGAACAGCAGTCCGTTGAGGTTCTCTATCAGCGTCTGAAGCGGGAACCTCCGGCACAGGCGGCCGGAAGCGATTATATTTGGGCAGCAGCCCTTGATGTGCTTCCCGATACGGCTGACAGGCCTCTGCTGCGTGACGCTTCTTCGCTTCGGATGAAAGAAGAGCCTTTCCCGCTCTACGCAGCAGTCCCTGGTTCCGCGGCTGTCTGGCTGATCAGCCCGGATCAACTGAACGACCTGGCTTTTCCACTTGATCAGCTCACCCTTCCCGACAGCGGTGCAGCCACTGCTACGATTGACGGGATCGACGGCTGAGCCGGTACCGGTAAAGCGCGAACTGGTGCATCACCAGTTTGTGGAGCGGTGCCTGCGTCCATTTATAAAAAACGGCCGGCACAGACGGCTCGTAATGGGTCAGCGCAGCATAGCACAAGCCGGAACGAAGCTTTGATTTCATGAACCATAACCGCCCGACGGCGGGCTTACGTTTGGATGTTAAAAGCCCTCCGGTTATTTTCCAGCTGCTGATGGTTGTCGGCAGCTGCTTTTTTTCTTTCTGCAGCTGTAATAAGGGAAGCCCGGCGGCAGAGATTGTCATCTGATTCATGTCTCTTTTCACCCGGACCCATTTTTTCGTCCAGGCAGGGAGAAACCAGAAATAGCTCTCTGCGATCGTGTTCACATCCGCCCCGTGTTTTTCATACCAAGTCTGAACGGAAGTGACACAGCCATCAGCCGCAACGCTGGGGGCATTTCTGTCTTTGGAGATTTTAAGCGTCGTCCGGTGGATATCGGCAAACTGCTGAAAAAGTTCGAGCAGGAATGCCTCACGGCTGTTCTGAGATCCCTGCTGGAATGCATCGTTGGTTGTCGCAGGCATCAGCAGGACGATCTGCTGATACTGCGTACATAGATGTTCGATTGATGCCGGCGTGAGCCTGATGCTCCCGGGTGTCAGGGATGAATGGAGATAAAAAGCAGCCTCAGCTAGATGCTTTTCTGGGTGTATGGAGACGACCGCAGTGTAGGTGTTCATATGAAATCCTCCTTAAAACCGTCCGGCGGGGACGGATGAATCATGCTATAATAAACCAAAATCCGCATTCTGAGGTGAGAAACATGAAAACTTTTCGTTTATGCTCCATCAACATCCTCTTTGATGAACCCCCGGAAGAACACGAAATGATCAAGGGCCGGGAAGTGCCGCTGGTAGAAGGGCTGATCATCAATAAAGAAGAGGCTGAAAAAAGCTGGCTGCTCGAAGCGGTACTGGATCAGGAGTGGGATTCTTTTTTTCGGGACTACCTTCAGGAAAACCAGACGTTTATGGCAGAAGTAACGATCACTAACCGCACGAATGATCCAGCGACGCTGGTATGCCGCGTCAGTGATGTGCACCAGCTTCACGAGCATATTGTTGTGCACATGCAGGGGGACATTGTCGCGAAAAAAGATGATTTATCCGATATGCTCCTGCGTAACCTTCTTGATGAAGGCTATGAAGGAGAAGCGCTGTATGAAGAATACCGCAGGCGTAAAAAGAACAGAGGCCGCGCCATTCAAGGGATTTTGTCCAATGCATATGAGCAGGTGAAGGAGAAAAACTTCTCTGATGAGTAGATCGGAAGCTTCCTCTGATATGTTTAGTCGCTTTTTGTTTCTGAAGGTTACCCGCTTCTAAAACTTTCCTGATCGGTCGTCCTCCGCTTCTTGTAATCCATCCATAGCTGGATTACAATAGCGTAGGAAAGGGGAGAGGAAGTTGAAAAAACTACTTGCTGGTTTAGGTTTAACCGTGCTGGCTGCTGCAGGATGCGCAGACGGAACGGACGAGAATACGAATAACGATGCTGCGAATAACCATGCGGACAACGCCGCATCAGAGGAAGCGGATCAGAACGCGGAAGACAACAATGATCCCGTGAATGATGAGGAAAATACGTATGAAAATGAACAGGAAGACAACATGGGGGAGCTGGATGAAGAACCGGATATGGACGTGTCTTCGTTCCCACAGCTTGAAGCGGATCCTGAAGAACAGCCGCGCGTAGTGATGGAGACGAACATGGGTGACATCCACATCATGTTTTTCCCGGAGTATGCGCCGTTGGCCGTGGAGAACTTTCTGACGCTGGCTGAGGAAGATTACTATGATGATATTCTGTTCCATCGGATCATTGAAAATTTCATGGTTCAGGGAGGCGATCCTGACGGCAGTGGTATGGGAGGAGAAAGCGCGTTCGGCAGTCCGTTCGAAGATGAATTTGATGCATCGATGGCGCATTTCCGGGGAGCGCTGTCGATGGCGAACAGCGGACCGGATGCGAACAGCAGCCAATTCTTTATCGTCCACGCCGGACCAGATGCTGTATCCGAAGACATGTTTGCCGACAGTGGGTTTCCTGAGGAGACTGTCGAGCAGTATCTCGAGCTGGGAGGCACTCCACATCTCGACTTTAACCATACGGTATTCGGACATGTATACGAAGGGATGGATACGGTCGACGAACTCGCCGCTGTAGAGACGAACAACACCGATATGCCGGAAGAGGATGTCTTTATCGAAAATATTGATATCATCGAACATTGGGATCCTGAAGCGGACTGACGCCGGCAGTATATGCAGAAAGAGCGCCTTTGTTTAAAGCTACCTTGAAAATAGAACATAGGAGTCTATTTTCATCTATCATGGTGCAGCGAGGTTGCATGAGTGGGTCTCTGTTAAAGCTTGTTATTGTTATTTGATGAAAGTAGCGATAGGCGAGGACGCTTAAGAGATACTCACCGTCCTCCACGATTCTTCGCATCGCCAAGGATCGTGGAGGACAAGCCGCTGAGCAAGCGTCTGCCGAAAGCGGATGAAATCAACGGCGAACGATAACATAGCCTTGTTAAAAAACAGGACCGTCCCTGTTCCGGCCGGGAGCAGCGGCGGGTCCCTAGAGTGCCCGTTTTTTCCCTGCAGGCGATCCTCCGCGGCAGCGGGGTACCGTCCTTTGAGCGCAGGCGCGGATAAGCCTCATAATAAAAACAGGTGCAGCCATCTTTTCATGAAAGACAGCTGCACCTGTTTTTTTGTTATTTGGCATGGTCTCTGACCATATAGAAAATGAACATGGCCAATACACCGAAGGACAGAATGATGAAGATGATTTCTGTGAAACCACCGCCGCCTTCCCCATCTTCGGATGCTGCTGCAGCTGCAGGGAGCATAACCAGTATCGCGGCAAGAAGCGGTACAGGAAATAGTTTAGTCAACATAGGTTGTAACCTCCAATTCTACTGACGAGTCACTTTATATTATAGAACGAATCAGCAGGCGTTGCAATTGAATATCCATTTTCAGCAGAAAGGATGGAAGAGAGGCTTCAGTCATGGTAATGTAGAAGGAGATACTATGTATAGGAGGCGCTGCCAGTTGGAAAATAACAATGGAATTCTGCTTGAGAGCGGAACGAACGAGCTGGAAGTTATCATGTTTGGTATTGGTCGTGGGACGTTCGGCATAAACGTCATGAAAGTAAGAGAAATTATACAACCGGTTGATGTCACGATTATGCCTCATTCTCATCCCCATATGGAAGGCATCATCAGACTGCGGGAAGAAATCATCCCCGTCATCGATTTGTCGGAGGCGATTGGGTTTGACAGGAACGAGGGTTCTGCTCAAACGGACAAGCTGATCGTATCTGAGCTGAATCAGATGAAGGTCGCTTTCAGAGTCCATGAGGTGTCCAGAATCCACCGCATTTCGTGGGAACAGATCGAGAAGCCGAATGAAATGAGTCAAGGATTGAAAGACTTGACGATCGGTGTTGTCAAAATGGAAGACAACATGGTGCTGCTGCTCGATTATGAAAAAATCGTCTATGATGTAGTCCCGGATTCTCGTCTCGATGGAAGTGGAGAAGAGGAATCGCGTCCGGAACGGGCATCCAGACACGTGCTTATTGCAGAAGACTCCAATATGCTCCGGCAGCTGCTCGATGATACGCTTCAGGCATCAGGCTATACGTCTCTTACCTTTACCGGTGACGGACGGGAAGCATGGGAGAAGCTGACAGATGCACGGGCGAAAGCATTTGACGTTGTGATAACAGATATTGAGATGCCGGGGATGGATGGGCATCATCTGACGAAAAAAATCAAAGAGTCCTCCGAGTGGAAAGATGTGCCGGTGATCATCTTCTCCTCGTTGATCACAGGGGATCTTTATCACAAAGGAGAGCGTGTTGGAGCAGATGCGCAGATTAGTAAGCCGCAGGCGCCGGAGCTCGTGGACATGCTGGATAAAATGACAGGTCTGAAAGCGGCCGGGGTGTAATGACAGCTTTGTCCAGCGGTTGAAACGCAGGGAGCGCTTCTCCAATCACCAGATGGGAATATGCGTCAAAGCTTTCTGCGTCCGTGTATCGGACTCGTTGCAAAAGAACGATGACGAGGCATCGAATAGAAGATCAGGCAAAAAATAAAAAAGAAACACGAGCAAAAACAGAGTGGAACAGCTGCTCTGTTTTTGTTTTGTTTTCCAGCTGAATCGTATGGATTCAACGAAAAAGCTAGAATCTGTACCAGTACAGTCTTCGTGGCTGTGCCTTAAGAAAGGGGATAGGACAATATTTATTTAAAAATTGTACTGAAATAGGGTTGATTTATCCCTTCTGTTATAATACAATACAGTTACAATAAAAATTTGGAGGGATTGTTCCTATGATGATGTCCAGTGTTGAATTTTTCCGTAATCTGCCGCCGAAGCAGTGCAACCGCTGTGGTGGAGTTCTAGATGAAATGCATGAATCGTATGTACAGCAGTGTGATGAGTGTGAAGAGCAGGGTATCCCCCGTACAAGCAAGTAAAAGATGAGTGGGCGCTGGAACGATTGTTCCGCCGCCATACCGGAAATGCATCGGCCACGTTCGCTGCGTGCCGTCACACATCATTATACGTTCTCAGCCCCGTCAGAAGCCGGCTTCTGACGGGGCTTTGCTTTGCATCCGGCATCGTCGGTGCACAAGAGGCCGCCGAAAACTGTAGAAAAAACCATCCAAGGATGCGGCTTCCGCACGAGTAGAAGCAGTCTTCCGTTCGAGTCGGACGCTCGGCATCTTTCACGTTGCGGGATTTGCTTGTCCTCCGTATAATATGGACGGAGAGAGGAGGTTGGTCATGAACGACACGATCGACCGGGCGGCAGCATGGGCGTGGGATTTTTTTCAGTCTGACTCAACGGGGCATGATTACCATCATACGAAGCGGGTGGCATCACGTGCAGTCCGGCTCGCCCGGGAAGAAGAAGCGGATGCCGGGATATGCGCGCTCGCAGCCTGGCTTCACGATATAGCAGATGATAAGTTTTATCATACAAAAGGCGAAGGTGCTGAAGACGTTGTTTCCTTTCTTCGTTCCGAGCAGCTGAGCACAGAGAGCATACAGGCCATCATGGAAATCATTGATACGGTCTCGTACAAAGGAGGCTTCAACCGCGATCCGGAGACATTAGAAGGACAAATCGTCCGCGATGCCGACAGGCTGGATGCCCTCGGTGCAGTTGGTACAGCCAGGACGTTCATGTTTGCCGGTGCGCACAACAGCAGCATGCACCGTCCCGGAGATCCACTTGAAAGAGAACTCGATCAGCATGCCTATGAACGGAGAGACGGGTCCGCGGTTCAGCACTTTTATGAGAAATTATTTAAGCTGAAAGAGGGGATCTCCACCGCCTCAGGAAGAAGAGAGGCTCTTGTTCTTGAAAATCGAATGACCGTTTTTCTGGAATGGTTTTTCGAGGAGTGGGAACAAAAAGCGGATTAAGGTTCTATGTATCAGGGAAAAGACAAAGGATAAAGGAGTGATGCAGCAATGCGTTTAAAAGATAAAAAAGTACTCACCGTCATCGAGCACGATTTTGAAGATTCAGAGCTGATCTACCCGCATTACCGGCTGCGGGAAGAAGGAGCTATTACGCATATCGTAGGCAGAGAATCAGAGAAAACCTACATCGGGAAAAACGGTGTACCGGTGGAGAGTGATCTGTCGTTTGATCAGATTCAAATTCAGGAATACGACGGTATCCTCGTTCCCGGCGGCTGGGCTCCGGATAAGCTGCGGCGGTATGACCAGGTGCTCGACATGGTCACGTATATGCATGAGAATAAACGAATGATCGGGCAGATCTGCCATGCGGGATGGGTGCTGATCAGTGCTGATATTTTGAAAGGCATGGAAGTTACGAGCACTCCCGGCATTAAGCATGACATGATAAATGCCGGTGCCGAGTGGCATAACGAAGAAGTGGTCGTCGACGGTCATCTCGTATCCAGCCGCAGACCGCCTGACCTGCCCGCCTATGGTCGTGCGCTCGTGGACAAACTGTCAGAGTAAACACAAGGCGCATACGAACGGAAAGAGCCGATGACAGATCCAGTGATGATCGGCTCTTTTTCGTTGTGACAAGAAGGTAGAAGTTCTCATCGAGGGAGATGTCGCCGCGCGCGGCTCGGGAAGAAAAAATGCCCTTATCTTTCCTCAACAAGCCTGCGGCTCACGCCGTTCCGACCAAAAGTCGCTTTGCGCTTTTGTTCTGGATTGGAATGGAGGAGCAGACAGGAAAGTCCGCCTGCAGAGGGCGGACCGCTCTACATAGAAGGGGGGGAATGCAGGTACAGCAGCCGGGAATAATGTATCCGGCCGCTGTGCCTGTGACGTATGAAATCTATCAGTGATCTTCAGCAGGTGGCATCCGTGTATCCGGATCTTCCCCGGACGCACAAAAATGCCTATGCGGTTTACCTGGACTACTATGGTATCCGTTCAGATAAAAGTGATGAGGTGAAGGCAGGCTGGCTCTTTGAAGATAAAGTGCCCGTTTTTCTCCAGAGTTTCATCATTCAGGATGCTCCGTCTATCCTGATCGTGCACGGGTACCTCGATCACAGCGGAGGACTGAGCCGCACGATCAACTTTCTTTTGCAGGAGGGGTATTCCGTCCACGCCATGGACCTTCCAGGGCATGGCTTATCCGGTGGCACTGCTGGACAAATAGATGCTTTTGGCAGTTACGCCGCGGCTGTCAGAACCGTACGCCAGGCGCTGCCTAAAGTCGATGCAGCCGTAGGACACAGTACGGGAGCCGGTGTGCTGTTTCAGGCTGCCGGGACGGGTTTTGCAGATATTCCGGCACTCGTGATGGGGGCCCCGCTGTTTGAGCCGTACAAATGGAATATCGTGCGCCGGGCCGTGAAATGTACAAGAACTTTCCGTGAAAGCAGCCGGCGCCCGTTCAAACGCAATACCGAAGACAAAGCATACAATCAGTTCGTCAAGCAGGATCCGCTGCAGGTACAGCACCTGCACGCAGGATGGATGCAGGCGCTGGAACACTGGCAGGTACAGATGCAGGCTTCCGGCAGTGTCGAACTGCCCGTCCTTATGCTGCAGGGAGCCAGAGATACAACGGTGGACTGGAAACGGAATGCGGCATTCTTTCGTGAAAAATGTCCGAACATGAAGGCCGTCCTCTACCATGAGGCGGGTCATCAACTTTTCAACGAGCGGCGTGCTGTCCGCAGACTGGTGGAAAAAGAAATGGCAGACCATCTGCACACTTGGCTGCACCGGTAGAAATCCGGTAGTTATCCATGTTATAATATCCGTTACTGAAATAGGAATAACTTTTACCCGGAAATGGGGACACCATTCAATGGATATTAGTACAAGAGTGTTCATTAAAACACTCCTCGAGGGAGACCATGGACACGCCCTGGCCATTGTCAAAAAATGGCGTGCTTCCTCCTCCCGCCTGGAAGTCTACAGAGACCTGATTACTCCTGCTATGTATGATATCGGCCTCCGCTGGCAGCACGGAGATATCACCGTGGCACAGGAACATCTCGCTACGGGAGTGTGCGATTTTGTCCTGTCACAGACGGAATATGAACTTGTGAGCCAGTCGAAGTCAATTGATGCCACGCCGAAAGCGTTCTTTTTTACCGTAGAAAATGAGCACCATTACCTCGGACTGAAAATGGTGTCCATCCTGTTCCGGGAGCGGAACTGGAACGTACGCTTCCTTCAATCGGATCTGCCCGTCCGCGAAGTACTTGAAGAAGCAGAACGGTGGAATCCGCAGGTGATCGGACTGTCTTTTTCCCTCAGCTACCGCGTTGAAGAATTGACGGGTTATTTACAGTCTTTCAGCGCCCGGCTCCAGGACCCGCAGGTACTCATAGGAGGAAGGCTGGTCTCCCAGTATGATTTCTCTTCGATTGGTTCGCTCGACACGACCTTCATCGAAGATTTGAATGCGCTGCAGCGCTGGTTTATTGATAACGAGAAAATTAGGCGGGATGAAGTCAATGGAAAATCTGGTTCCACTTCCATCATTTAGTTTTGATAAACAGCTTCACATTCATGCACAATCAGAGGAAGCAACAAGAATGTTTCCAGTTTGTGCTTCCATGATGGAGCTGGCCGATGAAGCCAGCTCCAGAAAACTGCGCAGGCTCCTGATGACAGGCGACGTTATCCGCGGCGAGGAAGTCAACGTTGTGGGGGTCAAAGGAGAACGGATTTTATGCTCTTTGTATGCATCCTGGCTCGCAGAAGCCGGTTCAGCCGTGTTCGTTCCTCTTTCTTCCTCCTACTATGAGGTGAGGGATTCACTGGACGCTCTGCAGAGCCGGTTGAATGAAACGAATTTTGAACTTTATGAGCGGAAAGAGGAATTGGCATCGCTCGTGTACCGGTCGAACAAATTGTCAGGTCCATTCATTGAGTTGAGTGAGGATCTCGCCCTCGTGCCTATTTTTGGCGATCTGACATCGGCGAAACTTGAAGCGATTGAACGAAACGTGTTCAAGCGGGCCTACAGGGCGCAGCCGGATCGGCTGCTCGTTGATTTCACTGGTGTTGGAGATATTGAGCGCGGGGCCGCCGAGAGCATGAAGAACCTCCTGCTGTCTTTTAAACAGATGGGGATTGAACCGGTGCTCATCGGACTGAAACCTGCGCACGCGAGGACACTGGCGCCGTTTAAGGAAGAGCTGGACGTTCAGGTCCTCCATTCTGCGAAAACAGCGGTCAAAAAATGGTTTCTCACCTGAAAGGGAGGCTTGCTATGCTGCCGCGAACACCATGAGTGGTCACAGATGAAGTTGAGGTCAACTTCAAAGACCCCCGGATTGTTTCAAACATCCGTGGAACAGATGACACGATTTATTTAACCTTTGACGACGGACCCGGGCGCTGGATTCATCCGATTCTGGATGCGCTGGCCCGGAAAGGAGCTGCTGCCTCGTTTTTCTGGCAGGGACGGCTGCTCCACCCTGAGCGGCCGTGGCAGCGGCTGCTTGATGAAGGGCATCAGATCGGATCTCACGCCCACTCTCATAAAGATCTGTCCAGGCTGCGTCCGCAGCGGCTAGAAAAAGAAATGCGGAACGGCTGGCAGTCGTTTTATCACGTGACAGGAACAGCGCCGGCACTTTTCCGGCCTCCGTTCGGCCGCTATAATGAAGAGGTGCTCAGGCGTGTGCGGGACATGCATATGCAGACCGTTATGTGGAGTATCTCCTCCTTTGACTGGAACTGTCCCGCCGATCAAGTCCTTGATAATGTCCTGTCGACCGTGCGGGGTGGAGATATCGTTCTTCTTCATGAGCTCCGTCAGACAGCTGCTTTGCTGCCGGAGATGTTAACGGCGCTTCAAGAGAAGGGCTGGCAGATGAAAGCCCTGCCGGCTGATCTGACGCACGGACGGAAGAAATAACCAAAAAGAATCACTGGCAGGCAGCTGCCTGTCTTCAAACGGTCCCGCTGGAAGTGCAGCTTCCTCCAGCGGGGCTTTTTTACTTTGTAGGAAAGGATAACATGTCACAGCAGGAAAACGGCGGCTGTGTCGGCTGCCCGGGAAGCAGGAAGACCCTTGTTTTCTTGCCGGTTCGCGGTTCTCGTTCGATTCCCTTGTTCATCCGAGAGAAGTCAGCGAGGCTGCAGTCAATTGTTTCCCGGTATCTGTCAGTACAGATGGAACGTCCGTTCTTCCTCTGGTATGATAGAGAGAAGAAGCTGCCGTCTACGTCTGATCAACCGCTATGAGGGAAAGGAAGAGAACACCATGATCCGCAGAAAAACGCTGAACGAATGTATACAGGAACTGAAGCAGGATGAAAATATCGTAAACTGGCATGAAATTCCTCCCGTTCCGGCAGCCGCTGTGCCTCTCCCGGATGATCTTCATCAAGGACTGGCGGCAGCACTGCGGAAAAAAGGAATTCCGGAGCTGTATACCCATCAGCTCAGTACATTTGAGGCCGTCCGCAGAGGAGAAGATGTCACCGCTGTCACACCGACGGCTTCGGGCAAAACGCTCTGCTACAATCTGCCGGTGCTGCAGGAAATTGCGGAGGATCCTTCCGCCCGGGCGCTGTACTTATTTCCAACGAAAGCACTGTCCCAGGATCAGCTCTCTGAACTGACGGACATGATTGATCATATGGAGCTGAACGTGAAGAGCTTTACGTATGATGGGGATACCCCGTCGAACGTACGGCAGCTCGTGCGGAAAGCAGGTAACATCGTTATCACCAATCCCGATATGCTTCACTCCGCCATCCTGCCGCATCACACGAAATGGATTTCTCTTTTTGAAAACTTGAAGTACATCGTCATTGACGAGCTGCATACGTACCGGGGGGTTTTCGGTTCTCATGTCGGCAACGTCATCCGTCGGCTGAAGCGATTGTGTGCGTATTACGGCAGCAGTCCAACTTTTATCTGTACATCCGCAACGATTGCCAATCCGCAGGAGCTCGCTGCCATGCTGACCGGACGGCAGATGACTTTGATTGACAATAATGGTGCTCCGAGGGGACGGCGGCATCTTGCCTTCTATAACCCTCCTGTTGTGCATAAAGAATTGAATATCCGCCGGAGCCCGGTGAAGGTCGTCAATGAGCTTGCGGCATCGTTTCTGGAGGAGAAAATCCAGACGATTGTTTTTGCCAGGAGCAGGGTCCGCGTGGAAATCATCCTGAGCCATCTGCAGGAACTGATCAAGGATGAGTATACGAAACGATCCATCCGCGGCTACCGGGGAGGCTATCTGCCGAAGCAGCGCCGGGATATTGAACAAAGCCTCCGGAGCGGAGAGACGATCGGGGTGGTCAGTACCAATGCCCTGGAGCTCGGTGTGGATATCGGTCAGCTGCAAGTTTGCGTCATGACCGGCTACCCTGGTTCAATCGCGTCCTCCTGGCAGCAGGCCGGCCGTGCCGGCCGACGGCAGGAGGAATCGCTCGTCGTGATGGTGGCAGGTTCATCGCCGCTGGATCAGTATGTTTTCTCTCATCCTGAATATTTTTTTGAAGCCCCGCCGGAATCGGCAAGGCTCAATAAAGATAACCTCATCATCTTAGCCGACCACTTGAAGTGTGCTGCCTACGAACTGCCGTTCTCCCGCGGCAGCGGTTTTGATGATCTTCCCGCAGAAGATACAGAGGAACTGCTGGAATACCTTGTCGAATCGAGAGTGATTCACGAACGGAGCAGCACCTGGTACTGGATGAATGATGCGTTTCCAGCTCACAATATCAGCCTCCGGTCTGCGGCTCAGGAAAATGTGGTCATTATCGATCAGTCTGTTCCGGGGGAGTCGAGGGTGATTGGAGAAATGGATACCTTCAGCGCCATGACACTGCTTCATGAGGAAGCGATCTATCTGCACGAAGGGGTGCAGCATCAAGTGGAAGAACTGGACTGGGAAGAGAAAAAAGCATATGTGCGCGAAGTGGAAGTCGATTACTACACCGATGCGAACCTGGCTGTCCGGCTTTCGGTGCTGGAAGTCGACAGAGAGAAGCAGATGGCTGAAGCTTCTGTTCAATATGGCGATGTGATGGTCAGCGCCATGGCGACGATCTTTAAGAAGATCAAGCTGGAAAGTTTTGAGAACGTCGGTTCCGGCCCGATTCATCTTCCGGAACAGGAGCTGCATACGAATGCGCTGATGCTGGAGTTTACAGAAGAGCTGTTCGGATCACTAGGCGAAGACGACATTGAACAAGTGCTGCTCGGAGCTTCCCACGTGCTGCAGTATATCGCCTCCGTCCATGTTATGTGTGACAGGTCGGACCTTCATTCGGTACCGGAAGTGAAAGCCCCGCACAATCAGCTTCCGACGATCTTTTTATACGATCGTTATCCCGGAGGCATCGGCCTGGCAGATAGACTTTATCACGACGCGGATACCGTGCTGCAGAAAGCTGCTTCCTATATTGCCGGATGTCCCTGCTCCCATGGGTGTCCATCGTGCACAGGAATGGCTGAAGCGGAGTTGGCAGTAAAAGATTGGACGATTTACCTGCTTGAGGCTGCAGGAGGGAAGGTGACCAAGTGAGTTTGAAAAAGAAATTGGCCAGGATGAAAACCCATTTACAGGAAGAACCTGCACCAGCCCCGGCACCGGAGAACCTGCCGGATGTCTCGCCGCTGGAGAAGTATGGGTTTGTTCCTTTTTACCTGGATGAAACGCCTTCCCTCCGCCGTCGTACAGTCTATGAGGTAAGCAGGGCGTTCAGAGAGAGAATGGAGCGGGTTGTGGAGAACTGGAAGGAAGCCCCGGATCATCCGCTTAAGCATGAACAAGCTGTCGAACAGCTGATGTTCTTCGACACCGAAACAACAGGGCTCTCGACAGGGGCGGGCACGTTTATTTTCCTCATTGGCTATGCCCGGCTGACCGGGGACGGGCTGGAAGTAACGCAGCACTTTCTGGAAGGACCCGAAAAAGAAGCTCCTTTTCTCGGCGGGTTTCTCGATGATTTTCAGGCAAGCGATGTCATCGTGTCCTACAACGGCAAATCTTTTGACTGGCCTCAGGTGAAATCCAGGCATCAATTTCTCCGGAGAGAGCTGCCGAGGCTTCCGGAAAGCGGCCATATCGATCTTCTGCATGCAGCAAGGCGGTTCTGGAAACACGAGCTGCCCTCCTGCAGACTTGCAGTGATCGAAGAGCATGTCCTGCGGAAGCCGAGAACGAATGATACGCCGGGAGCCCTCGCCCCGCTTCTTTATTTTGACTATATGGAGACCGGAAAAACAGAGGAACTGACAGGCATCTTCGACCACCACGATCAGGATGTGAGGACCTTGATGGAGCTCTATGTGCTTCTGTCTGAAAAGGTACTGCAGCTGGATACGCTGCGCAGTGCCGATCATGCTGCGGCTGCCCACTGGTGGGAAAAGGCCGGTTCTCCTGCGCATGCTGAGGATCACTGGCGGCAGGCATTTGAAGCCGACCCTCGATCGTCATACCGTCTCCGCTATGCCATGATGCTGCAGAAACGAAAGAAAAAGCAGGAAGCGCTCGCGCTGCTGCTTCCGTGTCTTCAGGACCGTTCACCTTCGCCGGAGGTGATGGACGAACTCGCAAAGCTGCTGGAGCACGAGGAGAAAGATTCGGAGAGGGCGCTGCGGGCAGTTCAGAGAGGGCTCGATGCTGCACCGGACAGCAGGACGATGGCAAAACTGAGAAAGCGCGCAGACAGACTGCAGAAAAAAACAGGAGGGCTCGGGTTATGATCACTGCCGCAGGACAGATGCATCCTTTTTCACTGCTGCCCGGAGAAACGTGGGAAGACGCAGCCGTGGACGTAGAGGAGCTGGTCTACAGCAGAGGTGAATATCTGCTGTATGAAGAAGAGAACGGGGACAGCGTCTTTTTCATTCTTGAAGGAATGGCGAAAAATGTCCTGCATCGAGAAGATGGACGCTACATTTCCGTCCGGTTTTATTATCCCGGTGATCTTGCCGGGCATTTGATGCTGCTGTCAGAAGGCGGGATGAATTTTTCCGTGCAGGCACTCGAGTCGTGCCGGGTGCTGAAAATACCAAAGCAGCTGCTGAAAACGTGGATGCAGGAACATGAATCCTTCCGTACAGCGGTGCTGCAGGATATTGGAGATCGAATGAAGTCGTTATACGACGATCTCCGGGTCGATCAGCAGACCGGCGGGGAAGATTTCATTTCGCTTTTCCGGACGAAGGTGCATACGATCATGGAACCGGCTGTATTTCTTTCCGGACGTGCGTCGGTGAAGGATGCTGCTGCGCTGCTGCTGGATGGAAGGCCCGGTGTCATCGTGGAGACCGCAGATAGGACGATGCCCGGCGTCGTCACACAGACCCAGCTGCTCCGCGCCTTTTTAGCGGGCGGTGCAGGAGACCCGCTGGAACAATGGCTTCAGTATCCGGAAGCGGTCCAGGAAGATACTTTCGTCTACCACGTGCTGCCGCTGTTCCGCTGGCAGCACATCGATGTCGTTCCCGTCATGCGCGGGAGTATGGTGATCGGGATGCTGCGGGCGGAATCGTTCCTGTCTCTGCGTGACTCCGAGTACCTGCAGCTCTCCTGGAACTGGCGGCGGGCCGGTTCCATGCGTGAGCTGGCTCGTTATTCCCCTGTTTACGAATCGTCTTTTCATCAGTTTGTGAGCGAACTGCAGCAGGATGATATACGCGCCTCAGAGATCTGCGCCTTTATTTCCGGCTGCAACGACCAGGTGCACCGCCGCATGATTGAACTGGCTCTTCAGGCGATGCGCCGGGAAGGATACGGTGCTCCGCCTGTCGCCTTTTGTTTCATTGTAATGGGAAGCCAGGGCCGCCGGGAGCAGGCCTTCAGTACAGATCAGGATAATGGCCTGATTCTGGAGCCTTACCGGCACCTGCCGAACCATCGGGAAGTGGAACAGTTTTTCCACCGGTTTGCTGCGAAAGTCAACGAAGGCCTGCGAAAGGCCGGCTTTCCGGAATGCAGCGGCGGCATCATGGCGAGAGAGAGGAAATGGTGCCGCGAGCTGAACGAATGGCAGCAGACCGTACGTGGCTGGATCCAGAGCGCCGATGCACAGGATGTGAGGGATTTTACGATTTTCATTGATTACAGGCCTGTATACGGCGATTTCACGCTTGCGGAACGTCTCCGCAGCAGTATTACCCAAGGATTGAAAGAGGCACGGCTCCTGCATGCGATGCTCATGAAAGATACGATCCGTTTCCGGGTTCCGATGCGGCAGTGGAGTACCTCCCGGAAGCAGAAAAGAAAGCTCGACGTCAAAAAGCAGGCGCTCATGCAGATTATCAACGGTATCCGGATTTTTGCTATCCAGTACGGGATTCAGGCACCGGAGACAGAGAAGCGTCTGACGGAGCTGGAAGAGAAAGGGGTCTTCCACCCCGGAGACGCTGCAGGCATACGTCGATCGATCGATACGTTTATGCGGATGCGGCTCGATCTTCATCTCGGGCAGCTGGAGGAAGGGGTTCCTCTGCACAATGAGATTGTGCCTGCCGACATGAACAAAGGAGAGAGACGTGAACTGAAAGAGGCGCTGCGGACAGCAAAACGGATGCAGCAGATGAGCGAATTGAGCTTTCGCCGGGCCGGAGGGCTCTGATGTCGATATACATGCGTCTGATTCAGTATGTCCTGGTGGACCTCCGTCGTTTTGCCCGCTATAAACGAATGATGAAGGATCCTGTGTTGGAAGAGGCGCTGCTGCCCCTGCTGCAGGAAACGTCGTCGGATGATGGGGTTGTCGTCTACGATCTGGAGACGACGGGTTTCTATCCCCAGGCAGGAGATGAAATGATATCCATCGGTGCTGTCCGGAGTGACGGCTCCCGTTTTTATTCGCTCGTCCGCCCGTCCTGCCCGGTGCCGCCGGTCGTGGAAGAATTGACCGGCATCACAGAGGAGCACCTGCAGGAGGCGCCGTCGTTTCCGGCAGTAATGTATGATTTTGCTGTTTTCTGCAGGGGATGTCTGCCTGCTGCGTATCCAGCCTCCTTCGATCATGCTTTTCTGCAGCATCTCTTGAAAAGATGGGATCTGCCGCTCTGGCACAAGCCGTGTCTCGACATCCAGGGAATATATCAGCATGATTTTCCGGATGCAGACGCCCGGCTCCAGAAAGCCTCTTCTGCTGCCGGCTTTACCCAGCAGCGTCCTCATCATGCGCTGGAGGATGCCGAGGCTGCGTTCGCTGTTTTTCGATACGTTGGGGAGAATAGGGATGATCAGGATTCCTTTCTCTTTTCGGCTCCTGCCGGATTGCAAAAGCGGCAGGAGTAAGCTATGATTTGAAGTGGAAAACTCGTGATAAGGGGAGAGAAAGATGCCAAAGCTTTTTGTAGCGCTGTTTTTTACCGTGATTTTCAGTACGGTTCTGCTGATGCAGTAAATACGGAAATACCCCGGTACTGCAGCGCTGGGACAGGGACCGCCTCCGCATGCCGGGGCGGTCCTTCTACACAAGAAGGGTTCTTGTGGAAGTCGATGAATAGATGATGAGTTGATATAGAGAAGGAGGAGCTATGTACCGATCCCTGCTGGTTTCCGGTTATAAACCTCATGAACTCGGTGTTTTTCAGGAAAAACATGATCAGCTTCCTTTTGTAAAAGAAGCACTTAAAGAGAAGATTTTGGCCCAGATTGAAGCGTACGCGGTAGAATGGATCGTTATCAGCGGCCAGGCAGGGGTTGAGCTCTGGGCTGGTGAGCAGACCGTCCAGCTCAGGCAAGAAGGATGGCCGGTCCAGCTTGCGGTTCTCGCTCCGTTCTTTGAACAGGAGGAACGTTTCCCGGAAGCGGTGAAGGCGTTATATGAACATGTCACCTCGGAGGCGGACTATATGGATTATATTACGAGACGTCCATATGATTCGCCGCAGCAGCTCCGGCAGAAGAATGAGTTTCTCGTGACAAAAACGGATGCGATGCTGCTCTTGTATGACGAAGAGCAGGAAGGAACGCCGCGTTTTTATCAGCAGGCTGCAGAGCGGCGGAGCGATTATCCTATTATTTATATGACCCCGGAAGACATCGAGGATTCCATCCGGAGCAGGATGGATGACTGGAATTGACATTCTGCTGAGACAATGAAAAAATAGAATAAACGCGAGGTGAGAGCATATGGAACAGCGCATCCCGAAGCTGTCGAAAACGGATATTTATGAAAAAGAATTCAAAACAAGCATGAGAGGGTACAACCAGGAAGAAGTCGATCAGTTTCTCGATGACATCATTAAAGATTATGAAGCTTACGAAGCCCGCATCAAGGAGCTGGAAGAAAAGCTTTCCCAGAAGCAGAGCACACCTGCGGAGGAACCGCCCCGCGCGCCCAAACCGCAGCAGACCGGCAGTACAAATTATGACATTCTGCGGCGCCTCTCCAACCTGGAAAAACATGTTTTTGGAAGCAGGCTTCATGATTCATGATAGCAGAAGTGTATATTGACGGGGCCACAACAGGAAATCCGGGAAGTGCCGGATGCGGAGTCTACGTCAAACAGGGTGGATCGCACTGGCAGCACAGCCTTCCCCTTCCGCCGATGACGAGTCATGAGGCGGAATTCTGGGCCTGTATTAAAGCCCTCGGCATCTGCCGGGATCTCGGCTTTCCTATTGTCTCCCTCCGATCAGATTCCAAGGCACTCGTCGATGCGGTAGAAAAAAACTATACGTCCAATGACCGTGTTCGTCCGCTTCTGTCGCGGATCCTGGCGGAAATGGAAGAGGGATTCGATCACGTCTTCCTGAAATGGATTCCCTCGAAGCAGAATGGTGAGGCCGACAGTCTCGCAAAGAGAGCGGTACGGACGTCCGTTGCAGAAGGAGATTGATTTCCAGACATCTTCTGTGATAGGATGAACTATGTTGTTTACAACTCCATTTGTGCTCGGGTAATCGCTGTGTGCCTGTTTCAGGCACATAGAGGAAAGTCCATGCTCGCACAGCCTGCAACGGCTGTAGTGTCCGCGCCCGGCGAAACGATAAGCCGGGGCAGCCCTGTATTAGGGCTGACGGCAGAGGTAATGCCTGTGTTCACGTTGATGAATATGGCAGACGCCTCTTGAAAGTGCCACAGTGACGTAGCTCATCCGGAAACGGATGAGGTGGAACGAGGTAAACCCCGCGAGCGAGAAACCCAAAATTTGGTAGGGGCACTTCTGCTGAGGAATCCAACGAAGCAGAAGGCGGCATGAAGCCGCAGACAGATGATTACCACTTTAGTACGAGGGTGACTCCCGTCTGCAGTACAAAGTACAGAACATGGCTTACAGAGCACAGATGGCGTCCTGCGTAATGACTGCCTCACGATGGATGTCGTGAGGTTTTTTTCTTATCAGGAATTAATGGCAGAGGGTGATGAAATGGCAGCATATACAGTATTTGCGACTGCGACAATGGGGCTTGAATCCGTTGTGGCAAAAGAGATTAAAGCACTAGGGTTTGAAAACATAGAAGTGGAGAATGGGAGAGTCCGGTTTCAGGCAGATGAATTCGGTATAGCCAGAGCCAACCTCTGGCTGCGTACCGCGGCCAGGGTAAAGATCCTCGTAGGTGAGTTTGATGCCTTTACCTTCGACGAACTTTTTGAGAACACAAAGGCTCTTCCATGGGGGGACTGGCTTCCAAAAGACGCTGCCTTTCCCGTCCTCGGGCGTTCCGTGAAATCCAAGCTTTTCAGTATATCCGACTGTCAGGCGATCGTCAAAAAAGCCGTAGTGGAAAAAATGAAGCAGCAGTATCCGGTCAGCTGGTTTGAAGAAACCGGCGCAGAATACCGGCTGGAGATTGCCCTTCATAAAGATCATGCGGAAATCACGCTCGACACTTCCGGGGAGGCACTTCATAAACGAGGATACCGGACGATGCAGAACATTGCTCCGCTCAAAGAGACGCTGGCGGCTGCGATGCTCTCTCTCGCCAACTGGAAGCCGGACATGCCGCTTCACGATCCTTTCTGCGGGTCTGGTACCATTCCTATCGAAGCGGCGATGATAGCACAGAACATAGCGCCGGGAGTCAACCGATCGTTCGCTTTTGAAGGATGGGAATGGTTTACCAATCAAGCGCATAAACAAGCGCTGGTCGAAGCAGAAGATCTTGCCGATTATGATGCTGCGTTTGACATCACTGCATCGGATATCGATCATAAAATGGTGGAGCTGACGAGACATAACGCGATGGAGGCTGGATTTCCCGACCAGATTTATATCAAGCAGATGCACGCGCTCGACTTCTCCTCCTCGTCTCCGCGCGGAGTGCTGATCGGCAATCCACCTTATGGGGAGAGGATGAACGAGAAAGAAGAAGTGGAAGAACTTTATCGCAGTCTCGGGGAGAAAATGAAGCACTATCCGCACTGGAGCACGTATATTCTGACCTCCCACGAGAAATTTGAGCTGTTGTATGGAAAAAGTGCAACAAAGCGCCGGAAGCTGTACAATGGCAATATGAAAACGCAATTTTATCAATTCTGGGGTGAGCGGATGCCGCGTCAGAATGGATAGTAAATAGAAAGGGGCACATAATGCTGACAGACCAGCTCGGACGACCATTCCGTGACCTGCGGATCTCCGTCACCGACCAGTGTAATCTGCGCTGCCGCTACTGCATGCCGAAAGAAATATTCGATGACAATTTTCCCTTTCTGGAAAAACAGGAACTGCTTAGCTTTGACGAAATTGAAACTGTAGCGAGAGCGTCAGCCGCTGTCGGCAGTGTAAGAAAGCTGCGTATCACCGGCGGCGAACCGCTGCTCAGGAAAAACCTGCCGGAGCTGATCAGCCGTTTGACAGCGATCGACGGGATTGAAGATACTGCGATGACAACAAACGGTATTCTGCTGCCTAAGCACGCCCAGGCCCTGAAAGAAGCAGGTCTGAACCGGGTAGCCGTCAGTCTGGACTCGCTGGACGACGAGCGCTTTCAGGAAATCACCGGCAGAACGATGCGCGTCAAGCATGTACTCGACGGGATCGAAGCAGCAAAACAGGCTGGACTCGGTGTGAAAGTGAACATGGTGGTCAAACGCGGCATGAACGAAGAAGACATCGTTCCTATGGCAGAACACTTCCATGGAACAGGCGTGACGCTACGCTATATTGAATATATGGATGTCGGCAACGCAAACGGCTGGAAGCTGGATCACGTCGTAACCAAAAAAGAACTGATCCGTCTTATAGAAGAAAAGCTTCCCGTTGATCCCCTGCCTCCGGCTCACGCAGGTGAAACAGCTGAGCGGTTTGCCTACCGGGACGAAGGCGGCGAAGTCGGCGTCATTTCCTCAGTAACAGACGCTTTCTGCCGTTCCTGTAACAGAGCCCGGCTGACTGCTGATGGGCAGCTGCTGACCTGTCTGTTTGCTTCGAAAGGCACTGACCTTCGTTCCGTACTGCGGGGAGAAGCAGGTGACCAGGGACTGAAGAAGAAACTTGAAGAACTCTGGGGAGCAAGAAATGACCGCTATTCTGAGGAACGTCTCTCGGCAACGAAGCCGCGCAGAAAGCTGGAAATGCACCGTGTAGGCGGCTAGATCTCTGCTGCCTGAACCTGGGCTGTATCGAAGGACAGCGGGCCGGGAACCGCCAATCCGGAAATGGCAAAAACGCCGTCGGTATTTACTGTCGACGGCGTTTTCTTGATGGATAGGAATGTATAAGTTTTCATACAGTGTGACGGCGGCTCCATGCGCTGCTCGGGAAGAAACAAAGAACGTGTTTTCTTCCCTCAAAAAGCTTGCAGCGCTTCCGCACGCCATTCCGACCAAAAGGCGCTTTGAGCTTTTGTTCCCTTCTTCCTGTATGCGGTCTACGAAAAGATCACGAAAGATCCCGGTCCGGATACGAAGGATCGCTGATGGCATCGTGCCGGAAGACGATATCGCCGATGTCTTCGTCAAAGTCGACCGTCATGCCGTCAAAATACCACGCATCCGCCTCGGTGATATATAAATCGAGTCCGGGTGCTTTTTTTACATAGTAGGCTGTATCTGGCACGCCTGGCAGCAGACCGGCAGAAAAACCACCGGATCCGATGCCGCCGACCCGGACATACAGCCATAAACCGGTTCGTGCCGCCTGCGGTATCTCCGCTGCATAAAACGAGGCAGCTTTTTCTGTCATGTTGAATTCCATTCAGGCACCTCCTTTTTGAAGTATATCAGATGAGCCCGGATAGTGAAATTTGACAGCGTTTTCCGTATAATGAAGGAGAAATCTATTCAGGAAGGACTGAGAGGATGGAACAAACAATAGCGGATTACTATGCACTGACAGAAAAAATGGCTCATTATGAGGAAGCACTGATGCTGATGGGATGGGACATGCGGACGGGAGCACCGAAAAAAGGCATACCGCGGCGAAGCAGTGCTGTCGGCACCCTTGCTTCCGACGTCTTCCGGATGTCCACTTCCGAGGAGATGAAGGGGTACATAGACAACCTTTCAGCTGCTGAAGGGCTGGATGAGAAGACAAAACGGGCAGTGGAGCAGAGCGCACGTACGTGGAACAAATACAAAAACATTCCGGAAGACGAATACAAGGCGTTTGTGACGCTGACTTCTGAAGCCGAGTCCGCCTGGGAAGCTGCCAAAGAGGAAGCGGACTTCGACAGCTTTGCGCCGTACCTTGAAAAAATCGTAGCCTACCAGCGGAAGTATACAGCATGGAAAGGATATGACGAGAATCCTTACGATGCTCTGCTGGATGATTTTGAACCAGGCCTGACGACGACCAAAGTCGATGCTGTGTTCAAACAGCTGCGGGAGGCACTGGTGCCGCTTGTCCAAGACATACACGAGAAGGAACAGCCGGAAGATGCGTTTTTGTTCCAGCACGTGCCGGCGGCGAAACAGGAAGCGTTCAGCCGGGATGTTCTTCAGTCGATGGGGTATGACTTTGAGGCTGGACGCCTCGATACCACCGTCCATCCATTCGCTGCGGGGCTTAACCGGAGGGATGTCAGAATCACGACAAAGTACGACGAGGATGATTTCCGCACCGCCGTGTTTGGAACGATTCATGAAGGCGGGCACGCACTGTACGAACAGAATATTGATGAAGCGTACGACGGAACTCCACTCGCAGGAGGAGCCTCTATGGGTATTCACGAGTCGCAGTCTCTGTTCTGGGAAAATTTTGTCGGGAGACAGCGGGCTTTCTGGGAAGCACATCTACCGGTTCTTGCCCAGTACATTCCATCCATGAAAGAGGTGGAAGTAGAGCGCTACTACAGGGCGGTGAACAAAGTGGAACCATCACTGATCCGTATAGAGGCGGATGAGCTGACGTACTGTCTGCATATCATCGTTCGATACGAACTGGAAAAAGCACTTATCAACGAAGAGCTGGAAGTAAAGCAGCTGCCGGAAGCGTGGAACGACAAAATGGAAGAACTGCTCGGCGTCAGGCCGCAGCACGATGGAGAAGGAGTACTCCAGGATGTTCACTGGCCGGCAGGTATGTTCGGCTATTTCCCTTCCTACGCCCTCGGTTACATTTATGCCGCTCAGCTCTATGAGGTCATGCGTCAGGATCAACCGCTTTTTGAAGACCAGCTGCGTGCCGGAGAGCTTCAGGAAATTAAAAAATGGCTCACCGATCGTATTCATCAGCACGGAAGCAGCCGGAAACCACTCGAGCTGCTACATGCGGTTACCGGCAGCGATCTTGATGCTGCACCGCTGATCCGCCATTTGACCGAAAAATACACGGAAGTCTATGAGCTGGATCGATGATTGAATTCAACGACGTGACGAAAACGTTCTCAGGTGCTGCGGCGGTGGACGGGATTTCGTTCCAGGTTCATGCGGGGGAATTGTTCGTCCTGATCGGTCCCAGCGGCTGCGGGAAAACAACGACCATGAAAATGATGAACCGGCTCATAGAACCGGACAGCGGTTCGATTCTGATCGATGATAAAAACATTAAAGAACTGCCGCTGCAGCAGTTACGATGGAACACCGGCTATGTCCTGCAGCAGATCGCTCTGTTTCCCCATATGACAGTAGAAGAAAATATCGCAGTTGTGCCGGAGATGTGCGGCTGGTCTGCCTCTGCGGTCAGCGGCCGGACAGATGAGCTGTTGGAGCTGATCGGACTGGACCCGGGTACGTACCGCTCTAGGCTTCCTGCAGAGCTTTCCGGGGGGCAGCAGCAGCGCATCGGCGTTGCGAGAGCCCTGGCAGCGGATCCGGATATTCTGCTGATGGATGAGCCTTTCAGCGCACTGGATCCGATCAGCCGGAGCCAGCTTCAGGATGAAATGAAAGAACTGCAGCGGACGATTCAGAAAACGATCGTCTTTGTGACTCATGACATGGACGAAGCATTAAAACTCGGTGACCGCATTGCCGTGATGAAGGAAGGAAGACTCGTGCAGCTCGATACGCCGGAGCGGGTAACCGCAGCCCCTGCTGATGACTTTGTCCGCTCGTTTATCGGAGAAAGGCAGAGTGTCTGGCAGCGGCAGGCAGCGGTTCTTCCTATGGAAGAAACAACCATGAACATCTCCGGGGATACCTCCGGCACTGCTGCCTCAGCCGAAACAAGTCTCGAGGACGTCTACAGCATGCTGCGCAGTAAACAAGTACAGGAACTGCCGGTGCATGCAGGAGGAAAAACGTATCTCGTGACCGATACGATGATTCTCGACTACGTTTATGACGTACAGCGCGGGAAGGAGGCTGGTGATGGACGTTCTTCGTGAATTTTTTCAGCTTGCATCAAACCAGTCCAATCTTCTGATGGAAGCATTCTGGCAGCACGTAGAGATGTCGGTCGTATCTTTATTGATCGCCGTGTTTATCGCGGTTCCGCTCGGTGTGTTTCTCGCCGTCAGACAAAAAGGTGCCGAACCGGTGATCGGTTCTACGGCCGTTCTGCAGACGATACCGAGTCTCGCACTGCTCGGATTCCTCATTCCTTTCGTCGGCATCGGAACGCTCCCTGCGATCATCGCATTGAGCGCTTATGCTCTCATGCCGATCCTGCGCAACACGTATACAGGAATCAAAGGGGTCGATCGGGCGCTTGTAGAAGCGGCAGAGGCGATGGGGATGAGCCGCGCCAGGACCTTGTGGCGGATTCAGGTTCCGCTTGCCATGCCGACGATTATGGCCGGTATTCGGACAGCGATGGTGCTGATCGTAGGTACAGCGACGCTGGCAGCCCTTGTCGGCGCCGGCGGACTCGGCGATTTGATCATGACCGGACTTAACCGCAGCAATAATTATTATATTCTTCTCGGCGCGATACCCGCGGCACTCCTGGCGTTATTGATTGACGGTATACTGAGAGCCGCGGAGAAGAAGACGACAGGCTCCTCTTTAAAGCCGATGATCTTCGTGATTACTGCCGCCCTGTTGATTGTCACGCTGCCCTACGGCGTCCAGCAGGCGATGCCGGAAGAAGAGACAGAAGAGATTATCATTGGCGGCAAACTCGGTGCAGAACCTGAAATCATCATTTCCATGTATCAGCACTTAATCGAAGATCAAACGGATATTCAGGTGGAGCTGGAAGCGCAGCTCGGTACAACAGACATCGTCTTCCAGGCGCTGCAGAATGGAGACCTGGACGGCTACCTTGAGTTTACAGGAACTGCCATTACCGAACTGCTCGGTGAAGAACCTGTCAGCAATGATGAGGATGAAGCGTTTGAACAGGCCCGCGAAGGTATGCTGCGGACGTACGACCTCGTTTTTCTCGAAGCCATGGATTATCAGAATACGTACGCACTTGCTGTAACGGAAGCCTTTCAGGAGGAAACAGGAGCCGAAACGATCGGGGACCTGACTGCCTATGAAGACGACATTACAGCGGCGTTCACATTTGAATTTTATGACCGTAATGACGGCTATCCGGCCATTCAGGAAACCTATAATCTGGCATTTGATGATGTACAGACGATGGACGCCGGACTCCGCTCCGGTGCGCTCGTCTCAGAAGATGTTCAGGTGATTGATGCGTATTCGACGGACAGCTACATGAGGGAATACAACCTCGCTGTGATGGAAGATACGGAAAATGTCTTCCCGCCGTTCAACGGAGCGCCGCTTTTTCGAGCTGACGTTCTCGACGACCATCCCGAGATTGAAGACGTGTTAAATCAACTCGGCGGCCGTATCACCGAAGAGGACATGATTGATATGAACTATGCGGTCGATGTGGATGATGAAGCTGCTTCAGACGTAGCAGAAGAATATTTGCGGGAAGCAGGATTATTGACCTCATCAGACGAATAGTATAAAGAGAAGAGAAATCTAAAGGAGGCGGTCTTCATGTTCCAACATATCCTTCTGGCAGCAGACGGCTCTCAGCACGCCCTGCGCGCCTGTGAAAAAGCAGTTTATATAGCAGAGAAAACACCGGGCTGCCGGATCACTATCATTCATGTCGTCGATGATCTGCCGACAAGAACCGATGTGATGGATGAAGCGATGCGTCCCAGAGACATCCCAGAGCACCGGCGGGAGAGGGTGAAGCCGGTAGTAGAAGCAGTGGAGCAATCCGGAGTCACTTACGAAGTCAAGCACGTTTTCGGGGAGCCCGGCCCGACGATCGTCCGGGAGGCAAACGATGAGAAGGTGGATCTGGTGGTGATCGGCAGCCGGGGATTGAACCAGTTTCAGCAGATGGTGCTCGGAAGTGTCAGCCACAAAGTTGCCAAGCGGGCGGAATGTCCAGTTATGATTGTGAAATAGGAGGCGTGATGATGCTTACGGAACAGGAACGAAAAAAGGTGCTTGAAGAGGCTGTCCATATTGCGGTAGTCGGCTGTTCTGATAAACCTCACCGAACGTCCTATCAGATTGCCGAGGCGCTGATCGCCTCAGGATACAAGGTGACGCCGGTGAATCCGAATATTGAAGAAGTTTTCGGAATAAAAGCGGCTGCAAGTATCGGTGATGTGAACGAACCTGTTGATATCGTCAACGTATTCCGGCAGTCCCGTCACGTTGCCGGACTGGCGGAAGAATGTCTGCAGACCGATATTCCGGTTTTTTGGACGCAGCTCGGCATCCGGGACCTGACCGCAGCAGAAAAGCTGGAACGAGAAGGAAAGCAGGTCGTGATGGATTACTGTATCAAAGTAGAGCATGCCCGCCTGATAGGGAAAAAGAAGTAAATGCTTCCTGCCGGAAGTGTTCCCATCTTCAGGCAGCTCCGCTCCCATCATTTCGTCCTCAAAGCAGGGACCTGCGAGAAGCAGGACGGAAGCAAAAGAAAGGCACGGACGCTCGTTGATCACTGAAAGTGACGTCCGTCAGCAGCGACGAAAGAACCGGATATCGGGTCTGGATTTCGCGCCGGAAGCGGCTTTCTTCCGGCGCGATTTTCTCCGTACAGCGGGGCACGGGGCTCCTTCAACCAGCTGCAGACCGTTTTTCAAAGCAGGAAGCCGGCGGTCGGGAGTCGCGATCCCGAGGTATGCCGGGAGGGAAACCGATTGCATCCGGAGAACACAGGAGGGCAGAGCACGGCCTGTAAAAAGAAAATGCGTACATACGTTTGACAAAGCCACCATCTTTCCGGTAATAATAGAGAAGGACCAAAGAAGTTCGTGAAGATGAATACATTGTGTGTTAGAGTAAATGCTCACAGCGATGTTCGAAAGGAGCACCATGAATGAAAAACGAAGCATTTCAATACAATGATGATGCCATTCAAGTACTGGAAGGACTGGAGGCGGTCCGGAAACGGCCGGGGATGTATATCGGAAGTACAGACCACCGCGGGCTGCACCATTTAATATTCGAAATAGTTGATAACTCTGTCGATGAAATACTCGCAGGGTATGGAGATCACATTACGGTCACCCTCCATAAAGACAGCAGTGTCACGGTAACGGATAACGGGCGCGGCTATCCAACCGGTATGCATGCCACAGGAAAACCAACCCCGGAAGTAATTTTGACGGTACTGCACGCCGGAGGTAAATTCGGGCAGGGTGGTTATAAGACGAGTGGCGGCCTGCACGGAGTCGGTGCCTCGGTTGTGAATGCGCTCTCCTCTTCTCTGACCGTGACGATCCACCGCGGAGGAAAAAAGTACGAACAGAAATTTGCTGACGGGGGGCGTCCCGTCACCACGCTTGAAGAAAAGGGAAGCTCGAAGAAGACAGGAACATCCCTGCATTTCATGCCCGATGCATCGATTTTTCAGACGACAAGTTTTCATTACGATACGGTAGCGGAACGTCTGCGCGAGGCGGCTTTTCTCCTAAAAGGAGCGAAACTGACACTGGTCGACGAACGGAACAGAGCAGGGGAATCCTTCCGCTTTCATACGGGATTGGAAGCCTTCACCGCTTACTTAAACGCAGATAAAGAAACGCTTCACCCAGTCGTGTCGATGGAAGGACAGAACGAAGGCATCGAAGTGGACTTTGCTTTTCAGTTCAACGACGGCTATACGGAAAACATTTTATCCTTTGTCAACAACGTCCGTACGAAAGACGGAGGTACCCACGAGCTCGGCGCGAAAACAGCAGTGACCCGTTCGGTTAATGAACACGCAAGGAAGCTGCAGCTGCTGAAAGAAAAAGATAAAAATCTGGATGGAAGTGACATTCGGGAAGGGTTCACCGGCGTTCTCTCGGTCCGGGTACCGGAAGAAATTCTGCAGTTTGAAGGGCAGACGAAAAGCAAGCTCGGTACGCCTGCAGCACGCGCAGCTGTCGATCAGATCATTACGGAAAAAATCACGTATTATCTGGAAGAGAACGCCGAATTCAGCAACCAGCTGATCAGAAAGGCCATTAAAGCTTCACAGGCACGGGAAGCAGCGCGGAAAGCACGCGATGAAGCCCGGAGCGGAAAGAAAAACAAGCGGAAAGATGCAATGCTCTCCGGGAAACTGACGCCGGCACAGTCCAAAAATGCGGAAAAAAATGAGCTGTACCTCGTCGAGGGCGACTCCGCCGGCGGCTCAGCCAAACAAGGAAGGGATCGTCGGTTCCAGGCTGTGCTGCCGCTCCGCGGGAAAGTCATCAACACCGAAAAGGCGAAGCTTGCTGACATTATGAAGAACGAAGAAATCCGGACGATTATTTATGCCCTCGGAGCAGATGTCGGAGCGGATTTTGATCTTGATTCCTTGAATTACGATAAAATCATCATCATGACCGACGCAGATACAGACGGCGCTCATATACAGGTGCTGCTGCTGACGTTCTTCTACCGGTATATGCGGCCCCTCGTTGAATCCGGCCGTGTATTTATCGCGCTGCCCCCACTGTATAAAGTGAGCCGGGGCAGCGGCAAGAAAGAAAAGGCTGAGTACGCCTGGAACGAAGACGGCCTGCAGGATGCTGTAAAAAAGATCGGCAGAGGCTATACCGTCCAGCGTTATAAAGGTCTCGGTGAGATGGATGCCTCGCAGCTCTGGGAGACTACAATGGATCCGGAAACACGAACACTGGTCCGTATTACCATGGATGACCTTGCCCGTGCAGAAAGACACGTGTCTACCCTTATGGGCGATAAAGTGGAGCCGCGCCGGAAGTGGATTGAACATAACGTAGCGTTCGGTCTCAATGAAGAAACCAACATCATGGAAAACGACAGCCTGCACGTAACAGAGGAGGAGTAAGCTTTGGCTCAGAAAGAACGTTATTTGGATATGCCGCTGGAAGAGGTGCTTGGAGACCGCTTCGGCCGGTACAGTAAATACATCATTCAGGACCGGGCTCTGCCGGACGCACGGGACGGCCTCAAACCGGTGCAGCGTCGTATTCTGTATGCGATGCATCAAGATAGAAACACATCGGATAAACCGTTCAGAAAGTCGGCAAAAACCGTCGGTAATGTGATCGGGAATTATCATCCCCACGGTGATTCGTCAGTATATGAAGCGATGATCCGTCAAAGCCAGGACTGGAAAATGAGAAGACCGCTCGTGGAAATGCACGGGAATAACGGCTCTGTCGACGGAGATCCACCGGCCGCCATGCGGTACACAGAGGCAAGACTCGCCCCGCTCGCGGAGATTATGCTGGAGAATATCGGCAGAGATACGGTTGATTTTATGCCGAACTTCGATGATTCCCAGCATGAACCCGTTGTTCTGCCGGCAGCCTTTCCGAATCTGCTCGTGAATGGTTCGACAGGAATCTCCAGCGGGTATGCTACTGATATTCCTCCGCATCATCCCGGTGAAGTGATTGATGCAGCGGTGCATGTCATTGACCACCCGAATGCAGGGATCGATGATCTGATGAAGCACATTCAGGGTCCTGATTTTCCTACCGGGGGGATTATTCAAGGGGTTGAAGGCATCCGTCAGGCATATGAAACCGGACGGGGAAAAGTCGTCGTCCGGGGGCGGGCTGAAGTAGCTTCTGTCCGCGGAGGCCGGGAGCAGCTTGTCATCAATGAAATTCCATTTGAAGTGAATAAGGCGAATCTAGTGAAGAAGATGGATGAGCTCCGTATTGATAAGAAAGTCGATGGTATTGCTGAAGTCCGTGATGAAACAGACCGCACAGGAATGCAGATTGTCGTCGAGCTGAAGAAAGAAGCGGATGCGCGCGGGGTTCTGAATTACTTATATAAGCATACGGATCTGCAGACGACGTTCAACTTCAATATGGTTGCGATCGCGGACAAGACGCCGAAACTGATGAATTTGAAACAACTGCTGAACGCCTATGTCAAACATCAGCGTGAAGTGCTGCTGCGGAGAACGGAATATGATCTCAGCCAGGCAGAAAAACGGGCTCACATTGTAGAGGGACTCATCTATGCACTATCCATCCTCGATGAGGTCATTGCCGTGATCCGTGGTGCGTCTGACAAAAGTGATGCCAAGCATCAGCTGGAGCAGACCTTCTCCTTCACTCCGGAGCAGTCGGAAGCAATCGTGACCCTCCAACTGTACCGTCTGACGAATACGGATGTGACCACGCTGGAAAAAGAAGCGCAGGAGCTTGCAGACAATATTACTGAGTGGAAAGCGCTGCTCGCTTCAGAAAAAAAACAGGCCCAGGTGATGAAGAAAGAGCTCCGCGGTGTAAAAAAACAGCTCCGCGAAGAGCGACGCACCATGGTGGAAGAAGAGATCGAAGAAATTAAAATCGATCTTGAAGTCGTCGTGCCGTCTGAAGACGTTCGGGTCTCCATTACGAAAGAAGGATATGCTAAACGTTCCAGCATGCGCAGCTACGGGGCTTCGCAGGATGAACTTCCAACGATGAAAAACAGCGACCGGCTGCTTGTGAATCAGGAAGTCAATACGACAGATACACTGCTGCTGTTTACGAAAAAAGGATACTACCTCTTTCTTCCAGTACACGAACTGCCGGAGCTGAAGTGGAAAGAAACCGGCCAGCATATCGGTAATTTCATTCAGCTGCAGCAGGATGATGAAATAATCAGCTCGGAACACGTAACGTCCTTTGACAATGTAAAAGACGATATGCTCGTCTTCTTTACGAAGCATGGTATGATCAAGCGGACACCGCTCGTCGACTACCATGCACAGCGATACTCGCGGTCGCTGATGGCAGTGAAAGTAAAAGCAGGGGATGAAGTAACCGCCGTATGCAGAACGAACGGCAGTGCAGACGTGCTCGTATTTACAAAGCAAGGCTACGGGCTCCGGTTTCATGAGACTGAGGCAGCCCAGACAGGCCAGCGTACCACAGGGATGAAGGCAGTCAGCCTGAAAGATGGAGACGAAACAGCAGCAGCCATGTGTTTCACCGGAGAGCGGGATGTGCTCCTGCTGACCCACCGCGGGGCGGCGAAAAAAATGAAAACATCTATTTTTGAGCGACAGAGCCGTGCAGGCCGTGGTGTACGCACACTGAAGGAATTAAAAAAAGCGCCTCACCGGATCACGTCCGTCCACCTTACTTTGCAGAACACGATCATTCATGTCCGAACGGAAAAAGACCAGTTCTATACCGTCGATCCATCTACGATGAGGGCAGGAGATCGTTATACGAACGGTAGTTTTGTGATTGATACAGATAAATCAGGCGAGCCGATAGACAGCTGGCTTGTAGCAAAAGAACGGTAAACGCATGCAGACGAGCGTCGGAGATCATGGAGGATCCCGGCGCGATCCTGCCGCAGAGGAGAAGCGGATCTTCGGTTGCGCAGGCAGGTGCCAGCTCATAGCTCATGCGATTAGAAGCAGGGGATAGACTTTCTGGGAGAGAAATTTGTTGTTATGTAGAATAGTTACAGTGATTTACCACTGTAAATAATATAATAACAATAACATACATCCACAAGGGAGGGATTCATATGCCTTTCGGTTACAGCAGATATCTAGAAAAACAAGGATACAAAGAGGTGACCGTTCAGGAGCATGCCAAACAGCTCGAACTATTTTTTAAACACGTCGATTATATTCACGAAACGGTTCCTGAACTATACGAGATCAAGCCTTCGGATCTCAAATCGTATATTCAATTTAAGAAGTCTCAGCAGTTAAAGCCGGGAACGATCAATAAGATTATTTCCATTCTGAAACGGTTTTTCGATTACTGCTGGGAAGAGCGTCTCATCGCAGCAGATCCAGCTGAAAAACTGAGATATATACAAGACTCCAAGCAGCCAATCAGTGCGGACGGTTTTGATGAGATTCAGCAGATTATCGATGATGCTGTACAAGACGAAGAAATGTCGTTGAAACGAAAGTGTATTCTTGTACTAGCCGGCGAAGGTTTGAGACCGGATGAATTTGCTGTTACGGTCGATCAGATCATTACAGAAGAACAGCTTGTACGGTTATACGTCAGTAAATCCGGCCACGAGCGGATTATCACCATGGACGGACTGCGTGCACAGGTGATTAAACAGCAGCTTCGTGATCAGCTGAGTAAAGAGCGGCAGTATTTGATATCGTCAGTAAATCGGAGTACCGGCGAAGAGCCGCTGCAGCGGATGACGATCAGTGTGCATCTTCGCAAAGCTGCTGAAGCTGCAGGACTCGATTCTTTGACAACGAATCAAATCCGGCGTGCCTATGCGGTTCATTTACTTGATAACCAAGGATGGTCGTATGAAGAAGCGGCAGAAAAACTAGGAATTGATAAGCTGAGTGTCATGAAACTGGTGGACTCTGTCTCTTAACATCTGTTTTGTCTCATTACTAAGGTAATCTTCTATTTAAGAGACAAAACCAGCGGTGTTTATATTGGTTCGCACAATTTATATTATGTCCGGGGCGTTATAATGGATAAGAGAAACCGACGTTTATTCGATGCGGTGCCGGTACCCTTTCCTTCTCGCTGCCTGCGGGCTCACGTGAGATGCTGCCAGTTCAATGACGTCGCTGACGTTTACTTTGTGCTCTTCAGCAAATGTCTTCACTTTTGTCAGCAGTTCCGTATCGTACGTCGTTTTATACTGCCGGCGGTCGCCGGGTCTGCGTTTATGGATCTCTGCCGGTGGATTGCTCAGGATGTTTTCCAGCCCTGTCTCCAGCAGATAATTAACATACGTATTGTGTGCTTCTGCCTGCTGCTGCATCGATGCCAGTACAGACGCAGATATGTTCGTACGGAATTTTTTCCTGCTGTCATCTTCTGCGTGATATAAGCCGTCCTGTGTTCGAATCCAGACCACGTGGTCATACCTCCCTGCTCGTTGTTATATACGTGATGCCGGCATGAGTACGTCCGCTGCAGGAAACGTGTACTGCAGCGGACGTGACGAATCCATGACCGGCCTGCACGACTACGGATCATCCTGCAGGTGTCTTTTAGTTGTCGTAGAAAGACGAAGGAATGCCGCCGAACGCGCGCTTATGGTATAGAAGCGGCTCTGTTTCAGCATGGTCTGCGCGCACAACTTCGCCAATCAGCATCGTATGATCGCCTGCATCTACCGTTTTATATACGCGGCATTCCAGAAGACCGGAATACCCTGCAATCACCGGCTGGCCCTCTTCATTCCAATCCCACGTTACCTGGCTGAAACGATCGGTGCCTTTTGTTGCGAAGAGCATACAGACATCGCCCTGATCATGTGCCAGGGTGTGAACAACGAAGTGTGAGCCTTCTGCAAACATATCGTGGGTCGTCACGCTTTTATCGATCGACCACGAAATAAGCATAGGATCCATCGAGACCGAAGTAAAAGAATTGACGGTCAGCCCGACCGGCTCCTTCTCCGGCGTTGCTGTTGTTACTACGGTCACGCCTGTCGGATAGTTACCCATGATGTTACGAAAAGTAGTTTGATCTGCCATAATGAACACTCCTGTTTATAGATACTGTGTGACTCCTTTACAATATCATTCTAGCAGGCGCTAAGAAAGTTATACGCCTGCCTTCTTATACAAGTCCTGCAGTTTTTCTGCCTCGACAGCCGGATGATAGTGCTCTTTCATCATGTCTCTCGCTGCCAGGCCGAGACGCTGTCGAAGTGCCGGCTCCTCGAGAAGCCTTCTGCACGAATCGCTGAACGACCTGCTGTCATCGTAGACAAGTCCTGTCTGTTCATGTGTCACCAGGCTGCGGTTGCCGCTGATATTGGATACAAGCAGGGCCCGGCCAGCCGCCATACCTTCCATCACAGCAGAAGACTGCCCTTCACTGAAGGACGTATTCAACACGATATCGGCGTTTGCATAAAGCTCACCCATGTCTTCATAGGCTGCTTTGCCAAGGTAATGAAGCCAGTCTCTCCCTGCAGCTGCTTCGCGAAGCCACTCCCCCTCCTCTTCTTCCAGTACCGGCCCCACGACAGCCAAAGATAACGATGTTTCTTCAGCGAGGGAATCAAGCATCGTAACGGCTCCGCGTATATTTTTGACCGACCGGATTCCTGCAGGCAGCAAAAGCTGGGGAATGGTATTATCCGGCTCGTTATAGTCCGGAATCGGAACTGACTGCGGCTGGACAACGATGGCTTCTTCTCGATCCGGTACATAAGCCCGCACTCTTTCTTTCATGCCTTCATCAAAGACATGAATAAACGCTGCATGACGGAGACAGCGTTTCGTCAACGGCCCAAGCTCAGAATCCTCAATATCTTGGTTTATATCAGTGCCGGTAATCGTGATGATATACGGGATATCCAGCTCATTGTCTTCGTAATACTGCGCAAATTTCCTTGCATGAAATCCATGCAGCAGTGACGTGTCATCCGGTATCTCGTCGTTGAGCGTACTGGAAATGATGGTCGTGTTAACGCCTCTCTCATGCAGCCATACCTGCATGCGGTCTGCCGTGATTTTATTGCCGCGCAGTTCCTCATAATGGGGAACCGCCAGAACTACATGACCCATAACTCACCCTCATTCCTGTTTTTCATTTTCACTGTTATTCAGTATATCAGCTGCGTCATCACAAATAAAAGCGTACGTGCCTGTCGAAGCCGCAGAGATCGAAGATGTAAACAAAAGAAAGAGGAGCGCCCCATTCATTCATGGAGACACCCCTCACGGGCAGCATGCTGCTGTGCTCATAGCCGTCGCGCATGCGCTGTCTATTTAATCGGTCTTCTTCCTGCAAATCCATCTGCTTTTTCATGATAGAATAAAATTTCATCTTCCCCTTCTCTCCAGCAGAGAAGTACTTCCGTTTTGCCCTTAAATGAAGGGAAATCCACCAGTGCCGGTTCAATCCCTTTCAGCTGGGCACCGGTATGCTGGATATTATTAACGTGAAGCTGAGCCTGCATCTCAATGAATTCAAGCTGGCACTCCAGTTTGAACATACTGTCTGTCCTCGTTTTGACGAGACGATCCTTCTTTTCTTTCATCTGTTGATACATCGTCCATGTATCGTCGAACTCTTTTTGGATTCGTTTCAATTCCTCAATTTCTGTTTTGACCATAGGGATCAGCCTGTTTGCCTGATCTACGGTGAAATATTTCTTCGGCATTTCTGTTGCCTCCCTTATCTTATGTTAAACATCGTCGTACATCATTCGCCCGGCATAATGCCCGGTAATGATGGTCAGCACCGCGCCAATAACGGCAAGTACCGCCAGCCCCCAGCGCACGTAAGTGTTTTGATAGAAAAAGTTGAACACCTGCAGGACAGTGACGGCGATATAGGTAATCAAAGAATAAAATGCAAATTGCTGATGGGGCCCTAAAAATTCTCCTACCGAGTCCCCGTAAAGCTGCAAAGCTACTCCGACAGCGTCTTCGCCGGTAACGTAGGCTGCAACGCCACCGATTGTCCCAATACTCAGCATCCAAATGGCTGCCTGTTCGAAAAACCGTGTCTGCCAGAACAAGGAAAGAACGACAAACATTGAACCGACAAGCCAGAGGGCAATTGGGATATGGACAACGGCGGGGTGAAGTGGGTCTGGTATGATGTATAAAGCATACATAGCTGGAACACTCCTTGCGTTTCAGGATTGATTTCTGTATAGAAATTTAATACCCTGTACAACTTTTTTCAAACTTATGTTCAGCTTTTGGCATGAAAAAAGACCCGGAAAAAATGCCCTCCCGAGTCTTATACCCTATCTATTTCTTAATAATCCCAAGATGTCGGAGCGCCTCGGCGACACCGTCTGCTTCGAAATCAGCTGTCACGAAATCGGCCTCCTGTTTCACTTCTTCCTGCGCGTTTCCCATTGCTACACCGACACCAGCTTCCCGGATCATCGTCAAGTCATTCAGACTGTCTCCGAGAGCCATCACTTGATGAAAGCCCCATCCCCGATCTTCCAGCACTTTCTCTATCGCAGCGGCTTTATGCACGCCGGCTGCGTTCACTTCAATGTTCAATGGGCTGGAATTGCTGACTTCGAGTTCATCTTCCTGATGAAGCAGGTGCAGTATCTGGTCACGGACAGCCGTGTCATCCAGGTCATAGCCGAACTTCAGCCACTGCCTGCTCTGAATGTCCTCTGGCATTTCGTTTTTCCATACTTTATCCACTGAGGCTGCCCAGTGCCTGGCACCGTGTTTCACTTTAATCTGGTTCATTTTTTCAACGAGCGCCGCGTTCAGCAGCTGCCGGTGTTTCAGTTCCGGCCCGCTCAGTTCCCAGATTTCACTGCCGTTGCCGGTAATGATCCAGTCCTTCATCTTCAGCTCTTCAGCGAAATGAGCCACGGCAGGAAGTGATCGACCGGTAGCAATCATCATTTCATAGCCCGCTTCAGAAGCCTCATGTACAGCCAGCGTATTCGATCGGGAAATTTGATGGCTGCTGTTTAACGTCGTTCCATCCATATCCAGGACGATTAGTCTGATATCGTGGTTCATGTCATCTCTCCTCTAACGTATGAAAAAGTAAATTACGGTAATGGCCACAGCCGGAATGAACACGACCACGTAAATCAGGCCGAGCATCTGTAAATGCTGTCTCGATTTCTTCTTGTCATCATAGTTTTTATCTGTTGGATTCCGGCCGACGGCAATCGTAGCCGCAAGCCCGATGAGGCATAAAATTACAGCTGCTGCAAGGTAAGGAAGCATATTCATAGGAACGCTCCTTTCATAGCGTAATTACCGGTGCAGCGCCTCTGATTTATCCAGAAGCGGCGAAGCCGGCTTCTTCTTGAGCAGCTGCTGGTCCGACGCAGCTTTTTTCTGTTCATCCGGTTCCGTGAGCGTCTGAATTTTCAGCAGCTGCTGATCGAGTGCCTGAATAAATGCACGCCGGACATCTTCGGTGCGTTCATGCATCAAGTTCTGCAGCTGTTCGTTCGTTCTCGCTTCGAGCATCGTCGTTCTGCGGGTTACTTCCTTCTGGGCTTCTTCCACGAGAGCATCTTTCAATTTTTCCTTGCCGCCCTCTTCAAAGAACTGCTTTTTGCTTTTCACCGACTTGGCAAATGACGCAGGTTCTTCTAAAAGGGAACCACTCTCCCAGACTGCTTCCGGTTTGACCTGCAGCGAAGGAAGACGAACGGCTACGTGCAGCTCTGATTCTTTTTCCATGCACCACCGCCGCAGCACCCGCTGCACAGCGTAATCCAGCCGGATCGACACTGCTTCCCACTCCTGCCGGAAGAACTGCTCGCCGGCTGCAGCCCAGTCCTGCACAGCCGCCTGCAGCTGTTTCTGCAGCTCCTGCCTCGTCGATCCCTGTACCGTAGAAACGTTGATGGTCTCCTGGAAGTAATCATGCAGAACAAACGTCATTCGCTTCCGAAGGTGCAGACTCAGCTGTTCGAGTTCCCGCTGTGCATCTCGGAAGATATACGGAAAGGCATATTGTTCCATGTCTTCCTTTTGAGACTGCCGAAGCTGCTTTCTTTCTGCTGCTCGTCCGGTATCGGCCTCCTGTTGTTCTTCGATCAGCTTGTCTGCTGCAGAAGCAAGCTTTCCCCACGCTTCTTCCACGAGACGAATGTTCAGCAGTTTCAGTTCTCCTGCTACCGTCGTGTAAAAGTAGCTGCGGAATGTCTCGAACGAAGTATCTCCCGGTGAGGTGAGCGCTCCACGGCTGGAGACCGGAAAAATACGCGGAGCCTGATAACCGAGACGGCGCAGCTGGCCATGGATATGCTGCTGCACGTCCTGTAGCTCGCGCTCATCAGAAGCGAGATCTTTCGCGTTGAGGATAAAATACATTTTATCTGCTGAGAAGCTTTCGTTAATGCTGCTCAGCTGCTCGAGAAAATATTGATCGGACTTGGAAAAGGCGTGATTGTAATACGTAACGTAGAAAATCGCGTCGGACTCCTCGACTTGTTTGAAAGCGACATTCGTGTGGCGGCCGTGGATGGAGTTTACTCCCGGCGTGTCGACAAGCCGGATTCCGGCGCGTGTAAGCCGGGCATCATAGTAGATCGTGACATCTTCTATCATACAGGCCGTCGACTCATCAGCTGCATAGGCATCAATCTCGGCATGTGGGACTTCCTTCTTTGTATCCATCCACTCTTTTTTGTCCCGGAGGCTCGCCTGCATCACTTTCAAATAATCTACCGACGTGCGCTGCTGCCTGGACACATGCTTGACGCTCTCCGGATTCCATTTACCAATCGTATCAATATCCAGATCGGCCCCAAAAGAGCGTGCAACCGACGCAATCTCTTCAGAAAGTGCGGTGCGGCTTTTGAATGCGATAATAACCGTCCCGTGCGGGCGGCCGTTCTCGGGTGCCGTGACGCGGGTCACTGTCGCTGTTGTCGGATGCGGGGCAGTAGGCATGACGTTATCCTCGAGCAGCGCATTGGCAAAACTTGACTTACCGGCACTAAAAGCCCCGAACAGCGACAGCGTAAATGTAGAAGCTTCCGCATTTTCTACCGCGTCCAGGAGATTATCCTTCTCCGCCTGGAACAGCTCCGGCAGCTCCAGTTTCGCTGCTGCCTCCCGGACGCTCGTCAAAAACGCCGGGACGGCCGATTCATCGAGCATGATGGCTGTTTCTTCTTCTGCTTCTGCCTCTTCCACCTGTTCTGCTTCTTGCTGCTCGTGAATGATGGAGACACCTTCCCAGATGTCCGTACTGGTATCGAGGGCAGCAGCTTCCTGCTCCCGCAGCAGATCATCCAGCGGTTTCACAGCACCGGCACGGGGTTTGTACGTTTTGACAGCCTCTTTTTTCTGCTTCGTCTCCTCTGCTGATTTCCGGAGCCGGTGCTGAAACTGTTTCACCTCTTCCAGCTGCCCGGCGCGCGTTTCCAGTTCTTTGATCTGTGCTTCCTTTTCCGGACGGACAGCTTCGATATAAGCTTCCAGTACAGCACTCGCACGCCGCCTTACATCGCGTACGATCTCGCTGTTGATCGAGCGGCTCAGCTGATAATTATACTCGTGATTCGAGCTTCCTTTAGGAATCCGCTCCCGGAGCCAGTCGGCGGTGATCAGCAATGGCAGTTCCTGCATACGCTGATCGAAGGACGCCGCGTCCTGCAGTTCAGCCTGAGGCAGCGATCTGAAATAATCCTCTACATAATAGAGAAGCTGGGATTTGAGATTGTCATTGAGCTCAGTGACAAGCTGCTCCAGCCGTTTCTCCTGTTCCTGGCGTGTCTTTTTTCCGGAGAAGAGAAACCCTGTTTTAAACGAGGACTGCAGAGAAGCCGTGTATGCTTTCAGCAGTTCTGTCGTCGTGTAGGGGAATAGATGCACATTCTCATATAAATGCTTCATGTCTTCTTCGTAATCGTCTTCCAGCTGCTGTTCGAACTCGCGGAGTGATTCAAGACGTTCTGCCGTTATTCCGGCATCCTGTACTTCTTCCTCCGAGAAACCGGCAGCAGCCGCTTCGTCGAAAATCATCTGGTCCGTCGTTTCCTGGTCCTCGTCCAGCCGCTGCTTTAAGGCGGTGTAGAATCCCTGGTATAAAGCAGCCTGTGCAGGCGCGGTGAAAGCCGCCCCCTGCTGCATGACTCCGTGGAGCTTTTGTTTGAGCCGAGTTAATTCGTTCAGGGGATGTTCCGCTTCCTTCATCGACGTGAAGTAGAAATCGGCATAGCGGATATGCCATGATTCAAAGATCCGGTCCACGTCGCTTCGGAAGGTCGCAGCGTCGACTTCCGTTTCGTCGTGTTTATCGATCTGATTGATCACGATAAACACAGGTTTCCCTGATTCCGACAGCTGTTTCAAAAAGTGAAGGTTCGTTTCTGACTGAACATGGTTGTAGTCCATGACGTAAACGATGGCATCCGTGGCGTACAGCTGTTCCATCGTCACTTCCGCGTGGGTCGGGTCCGTGGAGTCCACGCCGGGCGTATCGGCAATAACGCCTCCCTGCGATAGTAATGGAAGCGGCGCATGGATGTGAATTTCTTTAATATCCGCTCCATCGCGTCCCCATTCGCTGATTTTCTGCCACGGCAGCTCCCCTTCGTAGGATGCCGTCTTTTTCCCGGCGGCACCGTACAGGTTCAGGGCGAAATCTCCGTGCATCATGCGGATGATGTTGGCACTTGTAGGGATCGGACTCGTCGGCAGCAGTTCCGCCCCGAGGATGCCGTTTAACAGTGTCGATTTTCCAGCAGAGAAATGGCCGCAGAAGGCTATTTCGAATGTTCCGCTCTCTTTCTTTTCTTCAATCCTGCGGAGTCGTTCTTGTTCCTGTTCCGTCAATTCAACGTTCACGGCTATCTCTCCTTTTTGTCAGCAGTCTCCGGGCGGCCTCCCTGTTCAGAACAGGTACATAGTCGTCGGCTCCATAAGCAGCAGGACCACAGCTGATCGTGAACATACCGGCTGCTCTGCCGGCTTCTACACCGGCGGCACTGTCTTCTATCACGACACACTGCTGTGGGGGTATTTGGATAGCTTCTGCTGCCCGGAGAAACACTTCCGGATGAGGTTTTAGGTTTTTCACGTCCCTGCCCGTTACGATACAATGGAAGTAGTGGTCTATTCCGAGTCGGCGAAGGACAAAAGCTGCATTCCGGCTGGACGAAGCAGCAGCCTGGGTAACCCCTTCCGACTGCAGCGTATCAAGAAAAGCTGAAACCCCTGCTGGCTGATCTAGCGGGGTGAGCGCTGCGATGAGCCGTTGGTAATGCTCGTCTTTAACCCTGCCGAGCTGCTCTACGTCAGCAGGGACCGGCGACAGGGCTGCAAGGTGGCTCAAAAGATCTGTTCTGCTTCTCCCCTGCCAGGCCTGGTTGTCTTCCTTTGTAAAATCGACACCGAGCTGATCGGCGACGATCTTACATGCTTCATAATGCATCGGTACTGTATCTGCCAGTACCCCATCGACATCATATAACACTGCCTGCACATTATCACCTCGGGAGGTCGCTGCTATGCTGGACCGTATATTTTTTACATTCATGCTGATCGTGTTAAGTACGTATTTATTTTATCATGCTGAGACGGCATCAGCACCCTGGTTTGCATCCTCACTGTATGCCCAGTCGCTGTTTACAGGGCTTGCTGTAATCTGGTTTACGGCCCTGCCCTCGTTTCTTGCCTATGCGGCGGCAGCCGGCGCGGGCATCCTGATTGTTTATCATCCGTTTTCGGACGGCCACGCTGGTGCCGCCGCCGTCCAGCTGCTGTTCTTGTTCCTCCTGATCTATACCTTCTATCGCCGCGATCTTACAGCAGCAGCACAGCGATAATGGTGCCGGTTGATCCATACAAGAGCGCAAACGGCATGTTGCGCGCCGTGATCCGGTATGGATTCTGACTGGTGTTCATGGCCGTCATCGTTACCGTCACCCCATACGTTCCAACCGCAGCGGTCGCCAGAGCGCCCGTAACGAAGACGATAGCAAAGCTCAATGGATTGACCGTATCAAACATCGGCTGGACGGCTTCGATCAGCACAGCAATTGTCGCGATGGGATGAATACCTGCCATACTTCCGGCAAGGTATGTCAGCTGGATCATCACAAGCACAACCCAGGGCGTTTCCTCCATAGCTAAAAACGGCGCCTGAATCTGTTCCAGGACGGGCGTTTCATTTAATGTGGAGGAGAAAAAGGCAAGGGAGACGAATAAAAGGACAAAATTCTGCATATGGTTCGTCCGTTCCACCCAAGTGCGGAAACCAATGATTAAAAAGCGCTTCCTTCGCTGCATCAGGATCGACCAGATGAAAGCAAACGGAAAGATGACGAGCGTGACTGTCAGGATAAAGTCAAGACCGGCGCTGTTGCCAATCACTACAATCAGCATCATGAATGCGGCAAGCGCTGCGGTTAAAACAAGGATCGGTTTGACGATGTCACTCATCTGCACATGCTTTGTCGTCTCGAGCGGCTCATAAGGGACGGAGCGGTACCGCAGTCGTCCGAACACCCCGTCCATCGTCAGCACGAGGAAGGACACGAGCATCAAATACGGAAGCATGGTGAAATAGGAAATGCCTGTCGCGTCGACGCTGATCGCCACAAGAATCTCCATCGGACTCCAGCAGAGGGCAACGGCAAACGCGCGCAGCGTCGTTCTCGAAATAAAGGACTGCTGGAGTTTTTCCGAATAGCCTGCGAGGTTCTTTCTCAGCACATCCTGACTGAGGCTGAGCGCAGAGAGGTTGATGAATGTCACGAGCGTATAGCTCGTCACGAGAGCACGATCATACAAAGATCCGAGATGCGGCACTTCGGCCGCGAGCATCTGGTTGATCCGCTTATCGAATTTTCCCGCGCGGACCACGCTGTTCATCCACGGGAGCATCAGCAGCAGTCCGAGCAGCGATAAATTTTCCGTTACATAAAAAAATGCCCCGCTGCGTGCTTCAGGATAAAGAATCATCAGCACCGCAGCTCCCGTAGTGAACACTCCGCCCAGAATCTTGAACAACCGGGTTGCAAAAGGAACGGACAGCACAAACAAGAGGATCGTCAAACCTGCTGTCAGTGTATGTAAATAGAAATTTGGAAGAAATAAGCCTATAATGTATAGAAGAATGACGGAAGTATAGAGCATATAGTGATATCGTCTCGGCAGCATTGCTTTGTCCCTTCCACTCCTAGATTGTGAGTTGATATTTATGAGATTGTTGAGCCTGACCGCGTACATAACCGCCGCTGTTTATCTTCTTCCGCAGCCGTTTCCGCTGCTCGCGGGGATTGGCTCCATGTTTCTGCTCGCAGCGGCGTATCCGAAAATCAATCCCTCTTCGAGAATTGTGCTCGGCATTCTCCTTCTGCTTTCAGCCTGGCTCTACATTCAGGCAGGCGCCTCGCCGTCCGACGTGCTGATGGGCTTTGCCTCCAATGCCGACCTGCTCGGCCTGTTCCTGTTCATCCCGATCGTCGGCATGTTCATGACGTTCAGCGGATACCTCGCTTCGCTGCAGCAGGTCATCAAGCGGCGGGCTGCCGTCAAAGGAAATCATCCGTATCGGCTCAGCTTTCTTTTGATGACGGGCGTCGGCTTTATATTAAATTTCGGGACGATGGCTATTATTAAACAGACCGCCTCGGAGAGCTTTAAGAGTTTTCATGAAAAACGCCTGATGATCCACACGATGAGGGGTTTCGCCTGCTGCATGCTCTGGTCGCCGTATTTTGTGAATGTCGGTCTCGTGCTGTCGATTTACGATGCTTCCTGGTTCAACATAGCAGGTTGGGGACTGACGGCAGCTCTGCTGTATGGGATGCTCGCGGTCATCTGGCTTCCGAAAACAAAACCGCCGTATGACCGGCTTGTCGAAGCACCGGAAGCTCCGCCGGAAACAAAAGCCGAGCTGCTGCCACTACTCCGTTACATCGTGATTTTCATCATCTTGTCCATGGCAGCCTATATCGTTCTTCCGCTGAACATGCTCGCCGTTGTTACCGTTCTTGGCGGAGTATTTCCATTTTTGTATGCAGCTCTGCGCAGGGAAACCGCACCCTTTTTTCAGCATGTAAAGAAGGAAGGCAGCGGGGTGTTCGGCCGCATGAAAAACGAGCTCGCCGTCTTCGTGACAGCAGGCGTATTCGGAACAGCGGTACAAATATCGGGAACGGGGGCTCAGCTGTCTCTCTACTTAGAACAGTGGACGTTTGGGTCGGTGACTGTGTTTACCGCGGCCGTGTTAGGCAGCACGATTCTTCTTGCGGTCATCGGCATTCATCCGATCATCGTTATTGTCGGTATTGGAAGCGCGCTGACACCAGAGACATTCGGGGTTACGCCTGTGTACTTGTCGATGCTGCTGCTGTGCAGCTGGACGCTGGCTACGCAAGTTTCCCCGTTCTCAGGCCAGGTGCTGCTTGCTTCCCGTCTCGGGAACATGAAACCAGTACGCCTCGTTAAAGAAAACGCCGGCTTTACAGCAGCCGGAGCAGTTCTTCTATGCAGTTTCCTGCTTGCCGGACACCACAGCGGTCTTATGTAAAAGTCCGCTACACGAAGATGACGAGTTTCCTGCCTCCGCTGACGCAGGCAGGAAATTGGAACATACGGGAATTAAAGCGCGAAGCCGCCTATTGGTTGGAACCACTCGTGCCGCTGGCTTTTAAAGGGAAGGAAGGACTCTTCTTTCTTCCCGTGCAGCTCACGACGACGCTGTCTCCATTCATGAGAGCTTATACATGCCGATCACTCAAAAAAGACCCGGCATCTGGTGGATCTCCGCCGGGTCCTGCTCGTTCAGTTACTCTGCCTTTTCTACTATTTCATACTCCGTATGGCGGAGAACGGTGCGTGGTTTTGCGCCGTCTTCGTCCCGTTTCTCGAGTTCGATTGAAATGGAATTTGTATACGGAGAGATCACTTTCGCAAGTTCTCCTTTGTACTCTCCGCCTGTTACCAGCACTTCATCCCCCGACTGGACCGTCGGTGCCGGTTCTTCTTCAATCTCTTCTTCCTGCTTTTCTTCTTCCTCTCCGCTTTCGTCGCTCTCATCACTTTCTTCCTTCTCGCTTTTTTCGCTTTCTACCGGCTTTTCCTCATTCTGTTGTTCGTTGTTCTCGAATTCTTCACTCATCTGCCATTCTCCTTTCTGTTTATGTACGCGAACTGGAAATTGCCATCGCATCCAAGTTGATTTTAGCGCCCGTTTTTACTAGAAAATCCAATCCAATGATACCCGCTTCATCCATATCGTCAAGAAGTACGTGGAAGGAGCTGACACGAAGGGGGCCGATACTGACAGCCTCCAGCTGCTTTTCCTGTATAAAACGGCTGTTCAGCACGGTCCTCTCTCTCGAGGTATCGATCACCACTTGAAGCGTCTCGAATGAGTCTCCCTGCTGAATCTTCGCTTCCGTGTATAGTTTCCCATTTCTCAGCTCGATTGATTTCATGACTATACCTCCTATGAAGGACATCTTTATATTTTAATACAAACGAGCGCATTTGCAAACTAAGAGCTGCTGTCAAAACGAAGCCGCTGCTTTTCTTTCTCCCACACTATCACCGCTGAAAAAGTCCGGCCCTCTTTCTGGAAGCCCTCCAGTGTATCTGTACGTCCTTCCTTCAGCAGTTTCTGAATCTGTTTCTGCGGAATCGATTTTCCGAGCATTTGTTTGGACACAGTGAAACGGCAGCCGCTTGTTCTGTAGGTCGAGCACCCGAAGAAGGTGCCTTTATCAACAACAGATCCACCGCAGGACGGGCAGGTGCCGAGCGGCCTCTGCTTTTTTGCATACGTCTTTTTGTTCTTCTTCCCTTTTCCAGCCGGCAGCTCTGAAGCGTTCACCTTCCAGCCGCTGTGGCTGCTTTCCGCTTTTTCTACAATGGAGGCGGTCAACGTTTTGACTTTCTCCAGGAAAGGACCCGCCCCTTTTTCACCGGTTCCTACCTCTTTCAGGCGCTGTTCCCACTGCGCCGTCATTTCAGGCGAGGCCAGTACGGTGCCTTCCACCGCTGCAGCAAGAGCTTCTGCTTTTTTAGTCGGATAAACAATGTTCTTTTCCACCGTAATATAGGCGCGGTCTTTTAAGGTCGTCAGGATTCCGGCTCTTGTCGCCTCCGTTCCAAGCCCTTCCTTTTCTTTCATCACCTGTGCGAGTTCCGGATCCAGCTCTTTGCCGCACGTTTTCATAAGCTGGATCAAATCTCCTTCCGTGAATCGTTTCGGAGGTTTGGTCTGTTTGTCCCGGATATCGACATGGGTCACCTCTCCTTCCATGCCCTTTTCAAGAAACGTTAAATCCTGTTGTTCTTTTTCCCGTGAAACAGGAAGCACCCGTTTCCAGCCCGGTGCTTTCACCGACGATGTTTTTGCGTGGAACGGAGCTCGTCCGCCTACGAGCGTGACGGCATGAATGTCTGCCATCGTGCAGTTGTTTTCATGCGCTGCAATCAACCGCTCCGCTGCGGCAGTATACAGGTCGGCCTCCTGCTTGGAAAGCCGGCTGACGGAGGGGACTTGTTCGGTCGGAATAACGGCATAGTGATCACTCACTTTTTTCGGGTTCACGTAGCGCTTATCCTGCAGCAGGGACGTTTTCGGCAGCGGAAAATGAGCAGCAAACCGCTCCTGCTTCTGAAGGGACTTGAGGATGCCCGGAAACTGCTGAGCTTCTTCCGCCGTGACGTGCACGGCATCGGTACGCGGGTAGGACAAGTATCCTTTCGTGTACAGACGCTGGGCCGTATCAAGTGTTTCCTTCGGTGACATTTTAAACTTCTTGTTCATAAAAGACTGCAGACTGGAGAGGGAGAACAGCTGCGGCGGCGGGATCGAACGCTCTTTGGACGTTAGTGCGTCCACGATCGTCTCTTTCGACGCTGCAAAAGCTGCGATTTTTTCAGCCAGCGCCTGATCTTTCACAGCCCTGTCTTTCTCCTGCTCGTAGACCGCCGTATACGTGCCGTATTCCGTTTTTATCTCAGCGTGAACTTCCCAGTAGTCTTCAGGGGTGAACGCTGCAATCGCGTCTTCACGGCCCGTTACAAAACAGAGCGTCGGTGTCTGTACCCGGCCGACGCTGAACACGTCGGCAGCTCCCTTTTCCTGCATGAGAAGCGTATAGACGCGGGTGGCATTCATGCCGACAAGCCAGTCGGCAAAAGCGCGGCTGACCGCCTCATGAAACAACGGTTCCGTCTCGGCCCCGTCCCGGAGCGTCTGAAAGCCGTTGATTACCGCCTGCGGAGTCAAAGAAGATATCCAGAGCCGCTCCAGTGGTTTATGAACACCGGTTTCACGTAGAATCAGGCGGATGATTGCTTCCCCTTCCCGCTCTGCATCCCCGGCGTGAATAATGCTCGTTATCTCTTTTTTTCTCGCATATCCTGCGATGACCTGGTACTCTTTCCGGCGCTTCACCCGGTAGCGGATCTCATCTGGAATCATCGGCAGGGCCTGACGGTTCCACCGCTTCCAGGAAGCATAATACTGCTCCGGCGGGACTGGTTCCAGCAGGTGGCCGAGTGCCCACACAACGACCGCTCCTTCCGGAAACGTGTCACAGGCACTAATCTGCAGCGCACCGCCTGATTGCTGGAACGAAAACGGGGCGGCGAGTTTCTTCGCCTGATCCGGTTTTTCAGCGATAATTAGTTTCATGGCAACCTCCATAAGGGAACGTTTGTTTTTATATTATATAAAAACAACGGCCTTACAGCAACTGTAAGCTAGTCTTTCATTAAATATGTCCGCACACCGGGTTCCTGTGCAGCTTTCTGTTCTTTCAGCAGTCTGCCGAGCGCCCGCTTAAAGGCAGCTTTACTCATCCCGAAAGCTGCCTCGATCTCTGCCGGGGTCGATTTATCCGTGAAAGGCATTTCTCCGCCGCGTTCCTCCAGCACTTCGAGAATCTTATCCGCATCGCGGCCCTGCGAAACGACCCGGTCATCCATTAACGTCACATTCAAGGTGCCGTCTGGTTTGACTTCGATCACTTTTCCTTGAAGCAGCTGTCCGAGTCTGGGTGGAAATGGCTGCAGGGAGTGATGAATAAACGTCCGGTATCCATCTTCGGTGATCATCAGCGCGCCTGCCTCTTTTAATTTGTAGACGTTCCCTTTCACTTCGGCGCCGAGTATTTTTTTGTCCGCCCGGTCCCGTTCCTGATCGACAATCTCTTCCTGAACAGGAAGGGCTTTGAGCCGTCCTTTCCGGTCATGCCCGAGCGTACAGAAAAGCCGGTCTCCGCGTTTGGGCCACCGCTCTTTTTCATCAGGTAGATCATCTTTCGACACGAGGACATCTTTCGGCATGCCGATGTGAACGAATACACCTGCATCGATCACATCAACAACGTCCACCCAGTCATAAGATGCCGTCGTAATAACAGGTTCCTGCATGGTTGCGGCAGGATCACCGGATTTTGTTTCATAAATGAACACGTCCGTTTCTTTTCCAATCGGCCGGTCCAGCTCTGTGCCGTCCATAACGACCTCCGTCCCGTCCACATCAAAATACACCTTCGAGCGTGTCTGCTTCTTAAACGTTCCGTTATACCATCCGCCGGTAATCGGCTGTTTCTCTTTCATTCTTATTCCTCCATTTCCGTAAAAAAAGAGCCTCATCCTGATGACAAGGCTCCCGTCGAATCAAATCAGCAGATTAAACAAATCTTCATCTTTGTTAATCTCTATATAAGCAAACCCTTTTTTGTCCATTCTGTCAATAAGTGCATGGTAATCTTCCTGATATTTCAGTTCAATCCCGCAGAGCACCGGTCCTTTATCCCGGTTGTTTTTCTTCGTGTATTCAAAGCGGGTAATATCGTCGTTCGGCCCGAGTACATCAATCAGAAATTCGCGCAGTGCTCCGGCCCGCTGTGGGAAGTTCACAATAAAGTAATGCTTGAGCCCCTGATAAATCATGGAACGCTCTTTAATTTCCTGCATTCTGTCGATATCGTTATTTCCACCACTGAGTACACAGACAACTGTTTTGCCTTTAATTTCTTCTCTGTAGTGATCGAGCGCTGAAATCGACAGGGCACCTGCAGGTTCAGCTACAATGGCATTTTCATTATAGAGATCGAGCATCGTAGCACACACTTTACCTTCGTTTACGAGGGTGATGTCATCAATAACCTGCTGCGCAATGTCAAACGTTGTATCGCCGACCCGCTTCACGGAGGCACCATCCACGAACTTATCCACCCTGCTGAGCGGCGTCACTTCGCCCTGTTTCAAGGACGTTTTCATTGACGGTGCACCGGCAGGTTCCACGCCGATGATTTTCGTGGATGGAGAGATTTCCTTGAAGTAAGACCCGACGCCGGAACTCAATCCACCGCCGCCGATACTCATAAACACATGGGAGATCGGCACATCAATATCCTCGAGGATCTCCATCCCGACAGTCCCTTGTCCCGCAATGGTCAATGGATCATCAAATGGATGGATAAAAGCCATCTCTTCCGCTTCACACGTCTGAATAGCTTCAGCGTAAGCATCATCGAACGTATCCCCGACGAGACGGACTTCGACAAAAGGTTCCCCGAAAAATTCCACCCGCGACACTTTCTGGCGCGGCGTCGTGCTCGGCATGAAAATTTTCCCTCTTACGCCGAGTGCTTTACACGAATAAGCGACACCCTGAGCATGGTTGCCTGCACTTGCACAGACAACCCCATTCTGGAGTTCTTCCCTGGAGAGGCTCTGCATTTTATTGTAGGCTCCGCGCAGCTTAAAGGAACGGACCACCTGCAGGTCCTCCCGCTTGATATACACGTCTGCCTCGTACCGTTCCGATAAAATCGTGTCCCGCTGCAACGGCGTTTTCACGACGACATCTTTCAGTGCCTGATGGGCAAGCAGAATATCTTTTACGTGTACACTCTGAAGCTTTGTGTCTTCCATCGCTCATATCTCCTCTTCAGTTTCGAATATTATGACTAATCTTATCACACCAGGTGCACGCTGAAAACCGCGGAGTGTCAGGCACCCGCGGTTTTTTTAAGTGTAAGCGTTTACTTGATCCAGCCCTGCTTCTGCAGTACGTCAGCCACCTCGGAGAAAGCAGCAATCGGATGAAAAGGCCTGCCTTCCCTCCGAAGAATCTCAATGAGCTGGTCTCTCGCGAACATCAGATCGACTGCTCCGGCAGCATGCCGGTCCGGTTCACTGTCGCCGATGTAGCACGTTTCATCATAGCCGGCAGCGATCGCTTCCACGACGCTTTTTTTGCTGATGCCGTAACGATCGTTGTAATGCTCCCAGGACGGATCGAGATCAAACCAGAGCGCACCTTCCGCTGAGTAGGACGGGTTGGCATACAGGCCGTCGACCTCTATCCCTAATTTGTCAAAAAAGCGTCGGATGTAGTAATCTGCACCGGCACTGACGATATAGACATCATGCCCTGCCTCTTTCACCCGCCGGAAAAAGGCAGGAAACGTATGATCATAGGGAATTTGATCTGTCAGCTCCTCGACAGAATCACTGCCGTGAGCGATCCGTCTGAAGGATTCCTGCAGGAAATCTCGGTCTTTCCATTTTCCTTCTTTCCAATCTCTGTACGCGGCTTCTCCTTCCGGCCAGCCCGACTCAATGGCAAGCCAGTAAAAGTCTTTCGTTGTGATGGTACCGTCAAAATCCGTAATGACTGCCCGCTTCATATGATTATCCTCTCCTTCTCCCTGCAGCTGCACTGTAGATATCTTTTAATGTAAACAGCTGTTCCCGGGTTGCTGCTTTCATCATACACTGCCACAAAGCCGCTGTCACTCGTGCATCTTCTAAAGCATGATGCCTCGAGGGACAGGCGATATCATACACACTGCAGCAGTCTTCCAGATGAAACGCCCCTTCCATTTCAGGGAGAATAGACGCGACGAAGGATGTGTCAATCAGGCGGTGGGTGAAGCTGCTTCCGAAACGCCGCCGCAGCAGATGCTGCAGAAAGGATTTTTCATGCGCGGCGTGATGGGCGATCAAGGTGCTGCCCTCTGCAAATGAAAAAAAATCCTGCATGACCTCGCCTGCCGGCGGCGCCTCTTTCGTATCTGCCTCCGAAATATGAGTCAGCTGAGTCACTTCCAGGGGGATCGTTTTTTCTGTTCGGACCAGCGAGTAAAATTCCTTTTCCGTTTTCAGGTTTACGGCGCCGATCGACAGAATCTCATCCCCTTTTTCCGGTCGAAACCCGGTCGTCTCCAGATCGAAAACGACTGCGGGCACTTTCTCCAGCGGGAGAAGAAGGTGGTCGGCATACTTTTGATCTTTCGTCAGCTGTTTGAGCCGGGCAGCGTCGGTGAAGGAATGGGCGGGCTGTTTCCGCATCGAAAAAAAATCAAACACACTCATCGCTGATCAGCCCTTTCTCTGCTGTACACCGAGCGAAGGTCGTTCGTCACTTTCTTGCCTTCTTTCATCCAATGCTTCACCTGCTTCATTTCTGCTTTTGTTAACTCGTCTACACGCAGCAGATGCACGTCCTCATAGGAGGCAGCGGAAGCTGATTTTTCGCGGCGGAACTCGAGAAGCTTCTGAAAAGAGCTGCTCACTGGTTTCAGGTGGGGATGCCGGAAACTGAGCTGCTCCAGGCGGAGTTTGGTAGCTGCCACGGTAATGCCTTCTGCTGCAGCGGCCGCACGGGCTGCATTAGCATAAGGAAAGAGCAGGTCTTTTTTCATGTTGATGTCCCCTTTTTGATCAGTGAGGATCTGACCGAACACATTCCGTCGTTTAAGCCGGAATCGCGTATTCTGAAACATGGCCGCTTCCAGCCCGTATTCCTGTATCAGACTGGAAGTAAGCTGCTTCAGCCGCACTGTCGTATCGCCTGGCCCGTGCAGCGGCCGGGCATCATAAAAGATAAGAATATACCGCAGCGACTCCCAGTCTCTTTTTTCGATCCAGCGCCGGAGCTGTTTTTCCATTGAAGCTTCCGTGCGGCACCACATGTCATTTCCGGCCATTACTCCACCTTCGCACCGCGGATAGCCGGAAGCTTCCAGCAGACTGCTGAACGTCTCACCTACGGCAGCCGCTTCAGCTTCAGCGCCTTCGCTGCAGATCATCATGTGATCCTGATCTGCAAAACGAAGCTGTTCTTCTCTGCCGGCACTTCCGAGCAGTAACAGCTGGAAGCGGGCAGAATCGAGATTCTGCCCGCCTGTCGCTTCTTTTAAAAGCTGCAGCATATGCGCATCATGCTTTTGATTGAAACCCGTGATTTCCATCATGCTGTCGGCTTTTTCGACTCGTTTTCCAGCTGCTCCTGCATGTTTTCAGGGTAGCCGTAGCTGCCGTGCTCGGAAATATCGAGACCCATGAGCTCCTCTTCTTCAGAAACACGGAGTCCCCCGAGAACTTTGTCGAGTACTTTCAGTACGATGAATGCTACGGTGAACGCGTAGAGACCGGACACGGTCACACTCAGGGTCTGAACGCCGAGCTGCGTAAAGCCGCCGCCGTAGAACAGGCCTGCCAACCCGCCATTCATTTCTGCGAGAGCTGGTGTAGCAAAGAAACCAGTGGAGATTGTACCCCAGATCCCGGCCACACCGTGGACGGAGAGCGCGAAGATTGGATCATCAATCTTGGACTTTTCAAAGAAAACCATGGAGAAGTGGACGATGAACCCGGCTACAATACCGATCACAACCGCTGCCCAAGTAGCAACAAATGCTGTGGATGCTGTAATAGCAACTAGTCCTGCCAGTGCACCATTGAGCATCGTCGGGATGTCGTTCTTTCCCGTCATCGCATAGACGATCAGCATAGCGGCAACGGCACCGGCTGCTGCTGCGAGCTGGGTTGTGAGTGCTACGTAACCGAAGAATGCTCCATCAACACCAAGTGTAGAACCACCGTTAAACCCGAACCAGCCTACCCAGAGAATGAGCACACCAAGAGCTGTATACACCTGGTTATGACCGGCAATGTTATTGGATGTGCCGTCACTGTTGAATTTACCGATACGAGGCTTAAGAATCAGTGTTGCTGCCAGCGCTGCCATCGCACCGGTCAAGTGAACGACCGTAGAGCCGGCAAAATCCTGCTTACCAAGATCTGCAAGCCAGCCTGCACCCCAGATCCAATGAGCAACAACGGGATAGATGAAAGCGGAAAAAGCGACGGCAAAAATAATATAGACAGATAATTTCGCACGTTCTGCAAAGCCGCCGAAAGCAATCGTCAAGGCAATAGCAGCGAAAGCAAGCTGGAAGATGAAGTCGACGGAACCGGCTAATCCATCCACAGCAGTGGTGAAATCACCGAAGAAAAAGTCGGACGTTCCGATAAAGCCATTTCCTTCACCGTAAATGAAGCCATAACCGACAGCCCAGAATACGAGGGAAGCAATCCCTACAGTAAAGATTGTTTTACCGGCGATGTGCCCGGCATTCTTCATTCTCGTTGAGCCTGCCTCCAATAGAATGAACCCTCCCTGCATCAGCAGTACAAGCGCAAAACAGAGAATAATCCAAACGTTGTTCATGAGAAAAATTTCGTCCATGGTGACACGCTCCTTTAATCAATTTTTATCACTGCTTCAGCAGCTATGTGTATGATTATACGGACAGAAAATTCTGACACAACGAATATGTAAGATTATATAACATAGTATTTACCGAATATTAAATAAGTTATAAACCACAAACGTACGTCTATCAAGTGTGAGAACGCTATCTCGCATGAAATAAATCCATTCGCAGTATTTATCGCTATTTCTGCTCCAGGGAGCTGCCTGCAATCAGTAAAAGCACGACCGCAGTGATTCGATATGAGCGACAGTCTCTATGCGTTGTACATGCACCTGGATGCACTGCCCTTCCTCTAAAATGAGCGTCCGCTTCCGCTGTGAACAAAAGCGCGGAGCACCTTTTGAGCGGAACGGCGTGTACCGCAGGCTCTTTGAGGGAGCATAGGTTCTCCGTGCTTCCCGAGCAGCCGGCTACGCTGTCACTCTGTATGGAAACGAATACATTCTTATACTTTCAAAAAAGAGAGGAGCGGACGCTTCCGTCCAGCTCCTCTCTTATTATAGAAAGAATGCCCCCTCCGATGATCTGCCGGCGCTTCCTCTGCAGCTGCAACTGTTCCGGCAAATTTACGCCCTTTGAGCATTTTTTCGTTTCAGTACCTGTGATTCGATATAGCCGGTCCCAAACAGCACCCCGGTGACGATGAGAATAAAACCGAAAATCTGATGACTGTATATGTTTTCACCAAGGAGAAAGTAAGAACCGAGCAGAGCAAAGAATGGCACAAAATTATTAAACAGCGCGGACGGACCGGGACCAATTTTTTGTATCGCCGCATTAAAGAGCAGATGACCGATACTCGTGGCGATTACTGCCGAGCTGAAAAATACCATCCAGACGAGCGGCGGCTGCGGAACGGCGGCACCTGGTTCAAACAAATAGCTGATGACGAGCATACTTGCGGCACCGAAGACGAGCATGACCGCTGTAATGAGACGCGGTGACAAAGTGCTGGATGCTTTTTTGATCAGGATAAACGAAACCGCCTGGCTGATCATCGATAGAAAGATCAGCAGATCACCGCGGGATACGGTGCCCACCCCCTCCTCGGGACTGAGGATGATGAAGGTCACTCCGGAAAAGCCGAGCAGAATACCGAAAAGTCGGAACTTCGTCAGCGGATCTCCGAGAAAAATAACGGCAAGAACAGCAGTAGTCAGCGGAATCAAACCGAGGATCAACGACCCATTGGCCGCTGTCGTATCCGTCAGACCGACAGCCAATAGAGAGTGGTGGGCCGTTTGACCGAACAGTGCAGCTCCGGCAATCATGAAAAGCATCTTTTTATCTATTCGTTTAAACTCTTTCAATAACCAGACAATCAGCAGCGCCGTCACAGCAGCAATGCTGATCCGAAGCCCCTGCATCTGGACAGGCGGCATGTGTTCCACCAGAAATTTCACTGCGACGACGTTCAGTCCCCAGATCATCATGACGAACATCAGAAGCAGATATACGGATGCATTCCTCATAGAATAGGTCTTCCTTTCTGAATAAATGAAAGCAGTCAAACGTTCCTACTGCTTTACTGTTTATGGTATGTTAGACAGGACAGGTTATCTGTGTGGAGGGGGTGTCCTTTTGATCCGCGAAATATTTATTCTGCGGAGTATCGGCTGTCTCAGCATTGTGCTGCTCCACAGCATCCATATAGGCATCAATCAAATTGGCATCGAGGAGATGGGTGAAGGAACGGCCCTTTTTTTCGATTCGATCCAGATGATTCTGTATTATGGGACGCCGATGTTTATCTTTATTTCCGAATTTTTAATTGCTTATTCGTATCGAAAAAGGGAGCTCCCCGACGACTTCCTGCGAAAACGGCTGCGTTTTATTCTCATCCCCTTCGTGATCATGGGCGTTTTTTATGCGCTCCCGTTCTTCCAGCTCAGTTTCGAGCAGGGGATCAACAGCATGATGATGAATATATTTGTCGGTGATTACCACGGCTATTTCATCTTGATTATCTTCCAGTTTTACGTGTTTCACTACTGGTTTCACGGATGGCTGCGGCGCTGGAAGCCGTCGGTTGTTCTTGCCGCTGCTTTTGGCATTAATGCGGCTTACCTGATGTTTTTTAACTTCACACTGCCGCCGGAAGGCCTGCCCTACGGCACCTACATCTGGGAACGCTTTTACTGGGTCCCGATGTTCGGATGGATCTTTTACTTTACCGTCGGCTACTATGCAGGGACGTATTACGAGAGCTTTAAACAGCTTCTCCACAAGTGGCGGTGGCTGATTTTAGCCGGACCGCTCCTGACGAGCGTCGGCATGCTGATTTTCTATCATTCCGGTTTTCTGATGGTGCATAGTTCCAAACGGACGGATATTCTAATTCATACCTTGATGTGCAGTTTCTTTCTTTTTTATGTAACGCAGAAACTCAAACATCTCCCGTCCTTTCTTGAATTCATCAGCCGCTACTCCTTCGGGATCTATCTGCTTCATTATTTTTATATTTTTCTAATGGACTTCATTTATGAGCAGTTCCCGGTACAGGTCGGATTCGGCTATATTCTGATCTTGTTCACCTTCAGTCTCGGCGCTTCCATACTGACTATCTTTATCTTGAATAAATGGAAGTACGGCCATTTCATCATCGGCAAAATCGGCCCGAAATTTAAACCAAAGAAAGCAGCAGCCTCCTGAAGGGGGCTGCTGTTTGATCGTCAGCTGGAGCTTTCCGAATCAAGAATCAGCTGGAGCAGCTGCAGTCGCTGCAGGTCGTTGACGGAATTTCGTGTAAATTGAAAGGCCAGCCGGTTGGAATCGACCCGGTGAACGAAAACAAGATCCAGCTCCGGTATAATGTCGATGGACTGACCATATCGGCCGACAGCGGAATACATGCCGAGCTCATCAAACGGCGGAGCCGTAGCTGTCCACCAGAGATACCCGTAGTCAAACAACGGGTTACCGGGGACTTCGATATGCGGTCTCGTGCTGCGTTCCACCCAGTCCTCCGGTACAATCTGCTCTCCCTCCCACGCTCCCTGCTGAAGATACATCTGGCCGAACCTGGCGAGATCTCTCGCCGACATGCGGAATAAGTAGGACGGATGCTGAGAGCGCCGGTTTTCGTACTTGTACTGTGTATGTCCCATCTCGAAGTCTTCCATGCCGAGCGGTTGGGCAATGCGGCGCTCGAAATCCTCGAAAATATCGGATTCTGTCTGTTCATTATAAATCGTGCCGAGCACGTTAAAATCCCAGTTGTTGTAGTAATAATGCTGTCCAGGCAGGTAACTTCCCCGGCTCGGCCGGTTCATTCGCATACCGATCGATTCCTCTCCTGCCGGAAGATACACTCCCGAGCTGGACGTCATCAAGTGCGAAAGAGAAGCCTGCTTCTCGATGGTCGTCAGAGAAGGGTTCTCATCAATATCGTAATCCTCCAGCGTGTCAAACAGACGGAATGTTTCCTGCTCTATTTCGATTCCATAGAGGGCGGAAATCATGCTTTTGCGTACGGAATGGGCATTGGTGCTTTTCGTCGTGCTCCCCCATTCGAACAGCACTTTTCCATCGTAAATCACCATCGCAGCCGTGGAGTTGATTGAATCGTAATACGCACGGGCCTGTTCCAGGGTTTCCGGATTGAATCCTGCGTCTTCCACTGATTCATGTCTCGGCCAGGTGGATTCCTCCGCCGCTTCGATTGAATAGTATACATACATAAACAGCCCCACCAATCCAATAATCAGTGTGATAAGGCCACCGATAGTTTTATTAAACAACAGGATCATCCTCTGCTCAGCTCTGCCCTTATAATATAACAGAGAAGCGGCTTCTCTGCTATGCATTCATCTTGACGGAATCTAAAAAAGCTGGTAGCTTGAATATACAATTTTACAGGCGGCATTGAAGGCTGTGGGTCTACTACAGCTGGAGCAGCTTCTGGAGAGACTGTCTTCTAAGACAGCGCCGAAGGGTTCACGATCTCAGGCACACGGACAGAAGTGACCAGACGGCTCTGCCGTCTCCTATTTTCATGCCGGTAAAAACCGGCTTTTTTTAATGCCGTTTGCAGACGGGCAGGATCCAAGGCGTGCGGGCATCATCCGCCCGGCAGAAGATCTTTGGCCCGTACTACTTTATTACTTAAGGAAAAGAGGAATGCAGTCATGAGCAGAACGAGAGCTGTCGTCAGTGTTGTCGGCCAGGATCAGGTCGGTATTATCGCCGCAGTCACCACCGCCCTTGCGGATAAGCAGGTCAATATTCTCGATATATCCCAGACCATTCTCCAGGACTTTTTTACAATGATGATGCTCGTGGAGATTCCGGAACATATGGAGCGGAGGGAACTGGAAGAGCGCATGGATCAGGTGAGTTCCTCCATGCAGCTCAAAATCGACATTCAACGCGAAGAACTATTTCAATCCATGCACCGTATTTAAGCTGATGAGAAACATCTGCAGAACAGGAGTGTTTACGTATGCGTCTAGCCTTTCAGGAAATGCAGGAAACTATCCGAATGATCCAGATGGAGAAACTGGATATCCGTACCGTCACGATGGGAATCAGCCTTCGGGACTGTATCGACCCCGATCCGGCAGCAATGCAGCGGCTCGTCTATGAGAAAATAACGACGGCCGCTGCCGGTTTAAAAGAGACCGCTGATGAAACAGCCAGGGAATTTGGCATTCCAATTGTAAACAAACGAATTGCCATCACGCCCGCAGCTGAACTGCTCGGCCGGGCGACAAAAGACGATGCACTCGGGTTAGCCCGCGTACTGGATCAGGCAGCAGAAGAACTGGATATTGATTTTATCGGCGGCTTTTCCGCCCTTGTTCACAAAGGGATTACGAAAGGAGATCGAGTGCTTCTCGATGCCCTTCCGGAAGCCCTCAGTTCCACGTCAAGGGTGTGCGGCTCCGTTTCTGCGGCTTCGACACGCGCCGGTATCAACATGGATGCGGTTCATGAGCTCGGTTCGATCATCAAGAGAGCATCTGAACTCTCGTCCGACCAGGACGGTCTCGCCTGTGCTAAATTCGTCGTCTTCTGCAACCCGGCGGAAGATAATCCATTCATGGCAGGCGCTTTCCACGGAACAGGCGAAGCAGAAACTGTCCTCAGTGTCGGCGTCAGCGGACCAGGTGTCGTGCTCTCTGCGCTGAAGCGCCACCCGGAAGCTGATCTTGGTGAAGTGTCTGAAGTGATTAAGCAGACAGCATTTAAAATCACCCGCGCCGGAGAACGAGTCGGCCGTGAAGTCGCTTCCCGGCTCGGCGTCGAATTCGGCATTATGGATTTGTCTCTCGCTCCGACTAACGCTATGAATGATTCTGTCGCTGAGATCCTGGAGGAAATCGGGCTTGAACGTGTCGGCACACACGGCACGATCGCAGCCCTTGCGCTCATGAATGATGCTGTCAAAAAAGGCGGTGCGATGGCGAGTTCCTACGTAGGCGGTCTCTCCGGTGCCTTCATCCCTGTTTCCGAGGACAACGGCATGATCCGCGGCATCGAAGAAAACAGCCTGTCGCTGGATAAGCTTGAAGCGATGACGTGCGTCTGCTCGGTTGGACTCGATATGATTGCGATCAACGGCAGTTCTCCTTCCGCATCAATCGCCGGCCTGATTGCAGATGAAATGGCGATCGGCATGATCAACAAAAAAACGACCGCTGTCCGCGTCATTCCTGTGCCGGATAAGAGCGAAGGGGACATGGTAGAATTCGGCGGCCTGCTTGGACGTGCCCCGGTTATGGGGCTTAATCCGCACTCTTCCGAAAAGTTGATGCAGCGCGGCGGCAGAATTCCTGCACCTCTTCAGTCTCTCATCAATTAAGGTTGACAGACGACGCCTTCTTTTGAATAATGGAAATATTACAAAACACATTCAGACATGGAGATTAGTACGTCCCACTCCCCTCTCAGAGAGTTTCTGCCGCCGGCTGTAAGCAGAAATAAGGTGCGAAGGACGGAACCTGCTCCCTGCCTATTGTCTGCGGCCGCCTGCCGTTACCAGGGTGTCAAGCGGGCGTCCCTGAGACGCTAATGAAGGTGGTACCGCGGCTGATGCCGTCCTTTACTTACTAGTAGAGGGCGGCTTTTTCTATGCGGCATCCAGAAGGAGGTTCACATCATGCAACAGAAGAAACAACGGATTGTCGTGAAGATTGGAAGCAGTTCACTGACGAAAAAGGATGGCTCCCTCTCCCCTGTCAAACTGGCTCAGTTCTGTGATGCTTTTGCTGAAACAAGACAGGCGGGCCACGAACTGATTGTCGTATCGTCAGGTTCCGTGGCCGCGGGGTTCCGTGAAATCGGCTATCCCGTCCGGCCAGTCACCGTTCAAGCGAAGCAGGCGGCGGCCGCAGTAGGTCAAAGTCTTCTCATGCAGCAGTATCGATTCATGCTGCAGCAGTACGGCATTACTGCTGCGCAGCTGCTGCTGACGAGGCATGATTTCCGTGACGGCGAACATTATCAAAATATCTCGGCTGCCTTGAGTGAGCTGTTGAAGCGGCATGTACTGCCAATCATCAATGAGAATGATTCAACTGCTGTAGATGAACTGACTTTTGGTGATAACGATATGCTCTCTGCTCTGATCAGCGGTGCCACCCACGCCGACAAACTCATTCTCTTCACGGATGCCGACGGCGTCTATACCGCAAACCCGCAGAAAGATCCTGCCGCCGAAAAATTCCGGCACATCGCTGTGATTTCAGATGACATTACAGGAGCTGCAGATACGGAGACAACCGCCGTCGGTACCGGCGGCATGCGCGCGAAGCTGAAAGCAGCCGAGGCTGCCCAGGAAGTCGGGGTCGGCGTCTACATCGGCCGATTTGCACCCGATACGTCCATCGCTTCGATTGCCGCAGGCATTGGAAGCGGCACGTACATCCAGGCAGGCGCCGCTGCCATGAAGACGAGAAAACAGTGGATTGCCTACCATGCCTCCCCGCGCGGCATGCTCCGGGTTGATCCGGGAGCTGCCGAAGCGCTGCTGCAATCGGGGAAAAGTCTGCTCAGCGTCGGTGTGATAGAAGCTGCTGGCGACTTCGATACCGGCGATGTCATCGACGTATACGATGAAGAGGATCATTTTCTCGGCAAAGGGAAAGCTGCCGCACCGAGAACCCGGCTTCAGGAAGATGATGCCTCGTTCCTTATTATTCACCGGGATGAATGGGTCGCGATGAACAACCGATAACTACCTGAAAGGATGATCACGATGGATGAAGTAATCAGGAAGGCCAAGCTTGCACAAAAAGCAGGACGAACGCTGGCATCACTCGAGGAGCAGGACCGCAGCCGCGCGCTGAGACAAATTGCCGCGGATCTCCGGGAACACGACAAGCAGCTGATCGAAGCCAACGCCTTGGATATGGACGGCGGAAGAGAAGCAGGAATGAGCGATTCACTGCTGGACCGCCTGCATCTCGACAGCAGCCGGATTCACAACATCGCCGGCGCCGTCGAACACGTAGCCGAGCTGCCGAACCCGCTTCTTTCCGCCGGAACAGAATGGGAGCGTCCAAACGGCCTGCGCATATCGGAAGTCCGCGTGCCGCTCGGGGTTATCGGCGTCATCTATGAGGCACGTCCGAATGTCACCGTCGACATTACCGCACTCGCCCTGAAAACAGGCAATGCCGTCGTTCTGCGCGGAAGCTCCTCGACAATCCATTCCAATAAGGCACTGGTGAAGCTGATCCGCTCCTCGCTGGAAGCTGCAGGACTGCCGCCGGAAGCCGTCCAGCTGATTGAAAATACCGATCGGCAGTTGACTGACAGCCTGTTCACCGCCAGAGGACTTCTGGATGTGATCATCCCTCGTGGCAGTAAAAAACTGATCGACACCGTCGTGGAAAAATCGACGGTACCGGTCATTGAGACCGGCGCAGGCAACTGCCACCTCTACATCCACGAGGATGCCGAGCCGCTGTTGGCTAGACAGATCGCTGTCGATGCAAAAGCACAGCGTCCGTCCGTGTGCAATGCCGTCGAAACATTCCTGTTGGACAAAAGCTGGGCCGAAGCCCACTTCAGCAGGTTTGTACAGGATATGCAGCTGCATGGGGTGACGCTCTATGGAGACGAACGGGCCCAGCAGCTCCATGCCGCTGTCATTCCAGCAGACGAGACGAGCTGGAGCACCGAATTCCACGGTCTCGAAGCGGCAGTGAAAATCACAGAGAACCTGCAGGAAGCGCTGGATCATATTGATCAGCACAGCACAAAACATTCTGAAGCCATCGTAGCCGAAGATGGACAGGCAGTGGAACAGTTTTTCCGTTTTGTCGATGCCAGCACGCTCTACCATAATGCGTCCACCCGTTTTACAGACGGGGAGGAATTCGGCTACGGCGCTGAGGTCGGGATCAGCACCCAAAAACTGCATGCACGCGGACCGATGGGACTCGAAGCGTTAACCACCGTGAAATACCTCGTCCAAGGGAATGGACAAAAAAAAGGAAATCTGCCTCTCAGTCAAGAAGATTAATACACGATCGTGCACAGCGCTCTTATTTGTGCTATACTAGTACGGATGTGATTCTACGAAGACAGGAGCGTTTTAAAGGATGAACGTACGGAATGAACTGAGAAATATCGCGATTATTGCCCACGTCGACCACGGAAAGACCACACTGGTGGATGAGCTGCTGAAGCAGTCAGGCACTTTCAGCGAACATGAAGAAGTAGCTGAGCGCGCGATGGATAACAACGATATCGAAAAAGAGCGCGGCATTACGATTCTGGCAAAAAATACAGCTGTGAAATATCAAGACAATCGTATCAACATTCTTGATACTCCAGGCCATGCCGATTTCGGCGGCGAAGTGGAACGGATCCTCAAAATGGTCGATGGCGTACTGCTGGTAGTTGATGCGTTTGAAGGCTGCATGCCGCAGACGAGATTTGTGCTGAAAAAAGCACTGGAACAGAAACTGACACCCGTTGTCGTTCTGAATAAAATCGACCGTCCGATGGCCCGCCCATCCGAAGTCGTCGATGAAGTGCTCGACCTGTTCATTGAACTGGATGCGGACGAAGATCAGCTCGACTTCCCTGTTGTCTATGCTTCCGCCATTAATGGGACAGCGAGCCGGGATGAAAACAAGCAGGATGAGAACATGAACGTTTTGTTTGAATCCATTATGGAGAATGTCCCTGCACCGATCGACAACAGAGAAGAACCGGCCCAATTTCAGGTGACGATGCTTGATTACAACGACTATCTCGGTCGTATCGGCATCGGCCGTGTGTTCCGCGGAACGATCAACGTCGGAGACCAGGCCGTGCTGATCAAACGGGACGGCACCGAGAAAAAGTTCCGGATTACGAAAATGTTCGGTTTCTTCGGCCTGAAAAAGGAAGAAATCAAGACGGCGGAATCGGGCGATCTGATCGCACTCTCCGGTGTCGAGGATATCATGGTCGGCGATACAATCTGTCCACCGGAACACCCGGAACAGATGGAACTTGTCCGCATTGATGAACCGACCCTGCAGATGACGTTTCTCGTCAACAACAGCCCATTTGCCGGACGCGATGGCGATCACGTAACGAGCCGGAAAATCGAAGCCCGCCTGCTCACACAGGTGGAAACAGATGTCAGTCTCCGGGTAGAACAGACTTCTTCTCCGGATGCCTGGACCGTCTCCGGACGTGGAGAGCTTCACCTCTCTATTCTGATCGAGAACCTCCGCCGCGAAGGTTTTGAGCTGCAAGTATCGAAGCCGGAAGTAATCATCAAAGAAGTAGACGGAAAAGACTGCGAACCGTATGAGAGCGTCCAAATTGATGTTCCGGAAGAATACACCGGCTCTATCATGGAATCCCTTGGAGATCGTAAAGGCGAAATGATGAACATGATCAACAAAGGAGACGGACAGATGCGTCTCGAGTTCATCGTCCCTTCCCGCGGCCTGATCGGATACTCCACTGAATTCATGTCACAGACAAAAGGTTACGGAATCATCAACCACACGTTTGACAGCTACCGTCCTCTCGCACAGGGTATGGTAGGCGGACGACGTCAAGGTGTGCTCGTTTCCCAGGAGACGGCGAAAGCGACTTCCTACGGGATGCTTCAAGTCGAAGACCGCGGTACCCTCTTTGTTGAAGCCGGTACAGAAATATACGAAGGCATGATTGTCGGCGAGCATAGCCGTGACAATGACCTCACCGTCAACATCACGAAAATGAAAGCTCAGAACAACATCCGTTCTGCGACGAAAGAACAGACGGTTACCATGAAGCGGCCTCGTCTGCTTACACTGGAAGAAGCACTTGAATACCTGAACGACGATGAGTACTGTGAAGTTACACCGGAAGCCATCCGCCTCCGGAAGAAAACGCTTGATAAATCTACTCGTGAGCGGGAAGAAAAGCGGAAGAAGCTCACAACAAAAGAATCTTAAAGAAGGTCCTTCGCGCTGTCCTCGGGCAGCAACATCCGGACCATTTTCCATCCCGTCAGATGACAATCTGGCGGGATGTTTTTAATGCATGACGAGAACGTAAAAACTGTTATTTATGAAGAAGCTTACCCGGGAAGAACGGCGTATGCCTTCTTCCCTGCAAAAGCCTGCAGCGACAACGGCCTGCGTACCAATCAAAAGGCGTTTTCCCTTTCTTGTCCGTACTTGTTTTTCCAAACTGATTCTCCCTAATTACGGCTTCCTATCTCACTCGATTGGCTGTTTCACGGTTCGTTTCTCGAAAAAAGGGTAGTATAATACCACGTACTGTTGTTTTCTGTTTTATACTTTGTTCCTGCAGAGGACGAAACGGTCCCAGTGAAAGAAGATAAGCGTTCAACGTTTATTGGGGAACCACAGGGCAGCACGAGGGCCTTCAGCATGGCATGTGAATCCATCTTCCCGCTCCACCGCACACTCGCTTTCTCCATGCTCTGCCCGTACTCGTTCCGCAGGAGCGCAGGTCTTCGACATCCATCAGATCCCCCCCCTCCCTCCTGCGCAGCAGAACAGTTTCGTCGAGCTGAGGGAATACTTCACCAACAGCATGCTCATGAAGTATTCCATCCTCTGTATTCTCTATGGCCGATGGGGAGTACGGAGGAGAGGAGCTGGTTCGGCCAAATACATGAAGAGGAGCAGAACAATGACAAATCAACACGAGAAACTGCAGGTCATTCATGACATGGAGTCCAGTGTGCGCAGCTACGTGCGCAGTTTCCCAGCTGTTTTTCACCGGGCAAAGGGCTGCCGTATCTGGGATGAAGACGGACGAGAGTACCTCGACTTTTTCTCCGGAGCCGGAGCGTTGAACTATGGACATAATGAGCCGGCGATGAAGCAGAAACTCGTTGACTACATTCTCGACGATGGCATCATCCACTCTCTTGATATGGCCAGTTCAGCCAAAGTGACGTTTCTCGAACGCTTCCGGGATATCATTCTGCAGCCGCGGGAGATGGAATACCGCATTATGTTCCCCGGTCCGACTGGAACAAATACCGTTGAAAGTGCGTTAAAGCTTGCAAGGAAAATGACGGGACGGACCGATGTCATCTGTTTCACTAATGGGTTTCACGGCATGACCGTCGGTGCGCTTTCCGTGACAGGCAACTCGATGAAACGAAAAGGAGCGGGGATTCCCCTTTCTCACACGGTAACAATGCCCTACGACACATTTTTGAACGACGAAAAAGACTCCCTCGCCTATTTGACAAAATTTCTGGAGGATAACGGGAGCGGCGTAGCTGTTCCGGCAGCGGTGATCGTTGAGACCGTGCAGGGGGAAGGCGGTCTGAACACCGCGGGAATGAAGTGGCTTCGGGATTTAGAGAATATCTGCAGGGAATGGGGGATTCTCATGATCGTAGACGATGTTCAGGCGGGCGTCGGACGAACGGGAACCTTTTTTTCTTTTGAACCAGCTGGTATTCAGCCGGATATTATCTGTCTGTCAAAATCCATCGGCGGCTCTGGGCTTCCGATGGCGGTCACCCTGATCCGGCCGGACCTCGACGACTGGATTCCCGGGGAGCACAACGGCACTTTCCGTGGAAATAACCCCGCATTTATAACAGCCGCGGAGGCTCTCACCTTCTGGGCTGACCCTGCTTTTGAGGAGGCAGTCAAAGCGAGAGGACGCGAAGTGACACTCTTCCTGGAGAATATCATGAAGGAATTTCCCGAAATTCAAGGAACGAGACGCGGCCGGGGCCTGATGCAGGGGATCGCATCGGACGTAGAAGGCTTCAGCGAAAAAACGGCAGCCCATGCGTTCGAGCTTGGGCTGATCATGGAGACGGCAGGCGGAAACGACGAGGTATTCAAGCTTTTTCCTCCGATCAACATTAGTCAGGAAGATCTAAAGAAAGGGCTCTCCCTCGTCCGGAAAGCTGTGCAGGCTGCCTCTGCTTCTATGAATCTCCGGCAGGATCCAATAGAGAACTGAGATCTGCCTGTGCTACAATGAAAAAAGAACGTGCCGCTCTGTGAGCGGAACGGATTCGTACCCAGCATCATCAAAAAGGCCGTCTCATTATTCTCCAGACGGCCTTTTCTGGGTGATAAGATGGGATACGTTTTCATCGGTTTAAAAGATGATGAACGAACCTTGAAAAGCCGCTCTCACCTCATGGCTGCCGGAGCGGCTTTGTCAGGGAGCCGCTAGTGCTGCACGTAGTGCAGATGATGGAAGCGCTGCACCAAGGCTGAACATACAGCAGCTGTCAGAGAGGAAAGTTGATACATGAGACATCTGGAAACGCTGATCCCCGCCGTTCTGGGCGGTTTTCTTTTTCAAACACTGAACCTGCCGCTGCCATGGATGCTCGGACCGCTGACGGCTGTGCTCCTGTATCAGGAGTCAGCATCGCGCCCCCTCCTCTGGTCTCCTCTCATAAAGCAGCTCGGACTGATCGTCCTTGGTATATCGTTCGGGCTTTATTTCCAGACCGAACTGCTGATGCAGATCACGACCTACTTTGCTCCGTACATACTGATGACGACGATTCTACTCAGTGCAGCTGTTTCGCTCGGCCTGCTGACTGCACGATTGACGGGCCTTTCACGTACGCCTTCTGTGTTCGGCGCCATCCCGGGTGGTCTGACAGAGATGGTGATTGCCAGCGAAGAATTAAAGGCACAGCCGCAGCAGGTACTTATCTTTCAGACTGTGCGGCTCGTTGTCGTACTGTTCACCGTCCCTGCGCTCATGATTTATTTGTTTACCGGCAGCGGTACCCCTGAGGCAGAGATGCCGTCCGGAGATGGTATCTCGTTTTTCAGCCCGGAGGCACTGCTGTTTCTTGGTGTTGGTGCTGCGGGGTTTCTCCTGCAGCGCCTGCTTCCAGCCGGTATTATGATTATTCCGCTGCTGTTAACGGTTGTATTGATGATATCACCTGTCATGCTCCCGGCAGTTCCGGAACTCTTGTTTTACAGTGCCCAGCTGGCTGTCGGGGTTTCCCTCGGCATCAGCATCTCTTTCAGCGATATTCGAAAAGCAGGTTCTTATTCGCTCTATTTTGCTCTGATCGCCTTCCTGCTTATCGCACTGAGTATGCTGCTCGGCCTGCTGTTGGCGTGGTGGACCGGCATGGAGATAGAAACAGCGCTTCTGAGTACGGCTCCCGGAGGCATCGTTGAGATGGTGCTTACAGCATCGGTGACCGGAGCCGACCCCGCCGTCGTCACTTCCCTGCAGCTGCTGCGCGTGATCCTGATCGTCACCTTCGTACCCCCGCTGTTGAAAAAAATGTTCTACAAATGAAAATCATCCATCGCCTCATCAATCTGCTCCTGAGCAATACCGATATAGCGGAGCGTTATACTAGGAGAAGAGTGGTTGAAAATGTTCTGCAGCGTGGAAACATCCCCGTACTGTTTATAAAAGTGATAGCCGAACGTTTTTCTCAATGTGTGTGTACCGACAAACTCCGCCCCGGCTTTTTCAGCCGCCCGGCGGAGTATTTTATATGCTCTGTCGCGTTTAATCGGCTGTTTCGTTTTAGCCGAAGCAAACAAATACGCCTCATCTGTCATGCCGGCCGTATAGTCAGATGCCAGACTGCGGATCTCCTTGTTCATCGGGAACAGCTTTTCTTTTCCTGTTTTCTCGTCATGCCTTACGATATAGCGTCTCCCTCGTACATCGCCCGCTTGAAGCGGCAGCAGGTCGCCGATCCGCAGACCAGTATTTAATCCGAGCAGAAATAAAAAATAATCACGTTCGCTTTCCTCGCGCAGCACCTTTTTCATGCATGCAATTTGCTCACGGCTGCGGATCGGCTCTACGGCCCTAGGTGTCATCGCCTGGAGCGCCTGGTAATCCGATTTCATTGAGACCGGCCGCCTTCCTTCCGCTTTCAGCTGCATCAGGCGCTTGATTCTTTTCTTCGTCTGCTGTTCACCGAGTCTGCTGCGGAGTCGTTCATATTCTTCCTCCGTCAGGTACACTGTATCTCCGTACCTTTTTTTCTCCATGATCATCACCTCTGTCTTTATAATACTACAGCATTCATTTTGTATCATCATCCAGAACGGCTCGTGATGCTGGGGAAGAAATGAGACCGGCATATCAAGATATTTGATTCGTTCTCCCTTCTACTTTTTCATGAAGATACAAAATGAGCTCTTTGTATTTTCATTCTGCAAACCTGCTGATGCGGGTTTAGAACCAGCGAATCCAGCTTTAGAACGTTACGCTGGACGATAGAAAACGAAGAAACACCAAGTAAATGATTCGTGGAAGTCTTCATCAGCGCGGTATAATACAGGAGAGGTGATTTTGATGTATCATATTGTACTTTTTGACGGGGAATGCAACTTATGTGATAAAAGTGTCCGGTTTATAACAGCCAGAGATCCGGACATGCATTTCCGCTTTGCATCTCTGCAGGGCAGGCGCGGGAAGGAATATATCAAGCAGTTTGCTATTGATGAAGATGCTGATTCTGTCGTGTTGATCCGTCCGGATGGAACGGTGCTGTATAAGTCCGATGCTGCACTTACTATTGCTTCCAAGCTCAAGAGCCCTTTTCGCGCAGCCGCTGTGCTGACGTTTCTTCCCCGCTCGATCCGGGACCGTTGTTACGATCTGATAGCAGGCAGCCGCTTTAAATGGTTCGGCAGAAAAGAGTTCAAACTGCCTGAAAACGTAGATAAGCGCCGCTTTCTTGACTGACGATACTCAACAATAACAACATTATGTAAAGTTCTTCGGTGAACACTGTCTTCTCATGCGCAGTCCCTCCACGCTTTCCGACGGGGCGCGGCCGGTATCTCCTCTGCTGTCTCTGTACTGGAACATGAATCGGCATACAAAATGCGCAGCGCCTCTGGACCGGAACGGCCTGCGCCGCAGGCTTGTTAAGAGTAGAAAGAGGTCATCTTACTTCCCCCGCAGCTCGCGCGGTCTACCCTTTCCACCCTTTTTTTGCATTCTTATACGATAAAAGAGGCCCTCACTTTTTTCGTGAGAGCCTTTCGTATTGCCACATTTCTTTTCCCGACTCCTTGCCATGATTACGGAGGCCCGCCTAATCACTACGACAACCCCCTGCCTTTGATGCCTAGAGTGCGGAGATCTTCCTCCCCATCCGGCACGGGAAAGATGTCAGGATGAAGCAGGTGGGCTGCTTCAGCAAGCCCGGCCATCAGACGAGGAGAAGGACGGCAGTACAGAGGTTCATCAAGAATATACAGATGATCCTCGCGAACCGCACGCATATCTCGCCATCCCTGTCTTTTCAACAACACTTCCGGATTCACCTTCTGACGCCGGACACCTACCCAGGCAGCAAAAATACGATCAGGATCCCGCGCCAGCACTTCGTCCCACGTCGTCTGGACACTCGCTTCCGGATAATCCCCGAACAAATTTTTGCCTCCAGCCAAGTCGGTCAATTCAGTGAGCCAGTTGGTTCTGCCAGGTGTAAAAACGGGCTTGGGCCACCATTCCCAGTAGACGCGGGGACGATGTGGAACTGCCTGGGCCATTGTTTGATAGGAGTCAAGGAAATGATCGAACGCCTGTCGCTTCTGTTTCCCCTCCGCTTTCCGGCCGAGAGCTCCGGCAGTCTCTTCCAACGCTTCGCCAATGCCGCGCAGCGAAACAGGATTGGTTACAAGTACATACGGGATGCCTCGTCTGTCCATTTCCGCTGTGTTCTTCTCCATCCCGGGTACCGAATGCGAGGCAAACACGAGGTCCGGCTGCAGCTTTTCCACGTCATCCATCCGGATATCCAGATCTGGTCCGAGTCTCGGCAGCTGCGAGGTTATTTCATAAGGGAAATCAGAGAAGTCATCGATGCCGACGAGCTGTTCTCCGGCCCCGGCATAGTAGATGAGCTCTGTATTACTTGGACAGAGGGATACGATTTTCATGCTGTTCACCCGCCTTTCAACAGACCGTGCTTCATAAGAACGCTCTGCCTGTGAACGTCATCTTCGGGAACGGCCATCGCATCCAGCGATAGTGCCAGCGCATCCGGTACGTTCGTTTCGATATCTGCAAGTCCCCGGCTGATGAACACATCCTCCCTGCCGTCTCTCAGCTTTTTCTCATACCGCTTAAACAAAGGATCCAGTTCATCCAGCGATTCGTAAAGATGATCTAGACTGCCGTACTGCCGGATCATCGGCAGGGCGGATTTTTCACCTACCCCGCGGCAGCCAGGGATATTGTCGGAAGGATCGCCAAGCAGTGCTTTCACATCCACCCATTGATCCGGCCGGATTCCGTACTCTTCGAAAAAATCCTCGGCCCGGTAAAAGACCTCTTTTTTCTTTCGGACAAACACCTGGGACGTCTGCGGACTCAGCAGCTGAAACAGATCCTTGTCGTTGGAATAGATAATATCGCTGCAGGCGTCTTTCATGCTGAGCGTGCCGATAATATCATCTGCCTCGTAGCCAGGTGCCTGCATCTGATGGTAGCCGAGTTCGTCCAGCAGCTCCCTGCCGAGATGGTACTGGTCGATCAGTGGTGCCGGCAGATCTGCCCGCTGCGCTTTGTAAAAAGCGTGCTCCTGCTGCCGGTGTGTATCACCCCGTTTGCCGTCCCAGGCGATATGCACATACGAGGCACGATGCTGCCGTTCCAGCTGGTGCAGCTTCGTCATAAATAGACGGATAGCCTGCACGTAGCGGCCCTCGTTGTTTTTCTCAAGCTGTTCCGGTTCTTTTCCGTAAGCTGTGGCAAAATACGTACGGCTCAGCAGATTGAAACCGTCAATTAATAAACGCGTTTCCATATCAGAACCCCCTGTTCGTTAAAAACTGCAGCCAGACTGCCAGTTTTTCATCAAAAGATTTTACATTCTTCCCCGGTATCGGACTTGTTGACGGTAATTGCATTATGTCAACATGATCCGGTATATGAATATGTTTTCGCAGCAGGGAATACGCTTTTCCCCCGTTGCAGCCGATGCGGCGCAGGCCCGGGAAGCGCTGCAGAAGGTGCTCAATATCATTTACCTCTTCGTTTTTAATCGCTGCATCCAGGCTTCCGCTCCGCTCGCAGCTTTGGATGACGTCCCAGAGCGCTGCGCCGTGTTCCTGCAGCACCCTTATTTTTCTCTCGTACGCCTCCTCCATGAGAGGTTCCCCAGTCCATGCGGAGATGATCGGCCAGAAATGATTACGCGGATGCGCATAGTACTTCTGGTGTTCGAGCGATTTTTCTCCCGGCATGGAGCCGACAATCAGCATGGAAGGATTGGACGGCAGGATTGGCTTCATACTTTGTTTTCGTTTCAGCATCGTTTCTATCTGCACCTCCAGGGTCTGTAAGATATCGCCGATGCCGCGGCCCCCTTCGAGTGGAAACGTCATACGGTCCACTGGAAATACCTCCCTCAAATAAGGATGGAATTTCTTCCCCAGCAGGACATGAACCTCTTCGGCACAATCCAGCTGCATCGCTTCTGCCTGCCTGATGAGCTGTTCCACCGTAACTGCTCTGTCCGACGGGAAAGGCTGATCGTAATTTCCAGGAATGCTTTCACCAATAAACAGGAACCCGTATCGTGCCGACAAAATCACCGGCGTTGTACCTGCAGCCTCTGCCCACTTCCGGCACTTTTGATGCAGCGTCCCCGTATACACTTCGCCAGCCGGCAGCGCACCAGCTTCAGGCTCAACATCCCAACGTTTCTTTTTTCCGCACGGAAGCAGGGTGATGTGCATGCCTCATCCTCATTTCTTTCTATGTCTGCTCCTCATTGTATCAAAAAAGTCCCCGCTGCGAACATTCAAAAAAGCACTGCGGATTGTTCCGCAGTGCGTGGACAACGAGTGATATTAAGTTGGCACAACGACAGTCCAGTCGAACGGATCCTCCTGCTTTCCAGTCTGGATACTCGTCAGCGTCTGATAAAGCGATGCCGTAACGTCTCCCGTGCTGCGTCCGTTAATAATCATCGTTTCATCTTTCCAAGAAAGTTCCCCAATCGGGGAAATAACTGCCGCTGTCCCGGAGCCGAATGCTTCTTCCAGCCGGCCTTCCTGGTGCGCTTCGTAAATCTCCTGCATAGAGATCTTTCTCTCCGATACCGGCATCTCCCAGTACCGGAGAAGATCGAGCACCGATTTACGTGTCACTCCCTGCAGAATACTGTCGTTGAGTTCAGGAGTGATGATTTCACCATCAATTTTAAAGAAGACGTTCATGCTCCCGACTTCTTCGACATATTTCTTTTCGACACCGTCCAGCCACAGTACCTGAGCGTGCCCTTCATTGGATGCTTTCGCCTGGGCGTTATAGCCGGAAGAATAGTTTCCGCCCGTTTTCGCCGTGCCGGTACCACCTCGTGCCGCCCTCGTGAAATGGCTCTCGACCGAAATGCTGACTGGATGGATCCCCTCTGGATAGTAGGAGCCGACCGGTGAAAGAATGATGAAAAACTGATATTGATGGGCAGGAGCGACCTGGAGACTCGGCTCTGTTGCAATGATGAAAGGCCGAATATAAAGCGAAGTTCCTTCTGCTGTTGGAATCCAGTCTTTTTCCAGCTCCAGCAGCTGTTTTAAATAATCGAGGACCAGCTCTTCATTTACCGGCGGAATGCTAAGACGCTTATTCGATCGGTTAAGACGTTTGAAGTTCTCATCCGGGCGGAAAAGCACGACATTGCCTTCCGGGTCTTTATAAGCTTTCAGCCCTTCAAACACACTCTGGCTGTAATGAAAGACCATGGCGGCAGGGTCGATTTCCACCGGGGCGTAAGGTTTAATTTCCGGCTGAATCCAGCCCTTCTCCGAGGTGTACTGCATTGTAAACATATGATCGGTAAACGTTTTACCGAACTGCAGCTCATCCGGGTGCGGTTTCGGTTTTAATGTATCTGCTTTCGTGATTGCGACAGTTGCTTCCATGATGTTCCACTCCTTCAGATCTTCGTGTGAGAATGATTCATATTGTATCATGAATTCCGCGCTGTGCCCATGAAATAGACCGAAAATTCATGTAAATCCTATTCTTTCATCAACGCTGATGCCGCCTCTTTCAACTGTGAAGCTACCTGCTCCTGCCCTGTTCCACCGTAGCTGTTCCGATTGCGCACGACCTGCTCCGGTTTCAATACTTGATAAATGTCCTCTTCAAACAGGGGATGAAACGATGTATACTCTTCCATCGTCAGATCAAGCAGGAATTTTTTCTTTTCAATAGCATAAAGTACAATACTGCCGATCACCTCATGCGCTTCGCGGAAAGGGGTTCCTTTTGTAACCAGATAGTCTGCAATGTCGGTCGCGTTGGAGAAGTCCTGGTTTACAGCTTCGCGCATCGATTGTTCTTTCACCTGCATGGTTTCGATCATCGGAGCAAGCATCGCGAGAGAAGCCTCCAGCGTCTCGACCGTGTCGAACATGCCTTCTTTGTCTTCCTGCATGTCTTTATTATAGGCGAGCGGAAGTCCTTTCAACACCGTAAGAAGGCCGTGCAGGTTGCCGTAGACCCGCCCGGTTTTTGCACGGAGCAGTTCCGGTACATCGGGATTTTTTTTCTGCGGCATGATCGACGAGCCCGTACAGAACGAATCATCCAGTTCGATGAAAGAAAACTCTTCGCTGCTCCAGAGAACCAGTTCTTCCGACATGCGGGAGAGGTGCATCATAAAAATAGAGGCAGCAGATAAAAATTCCAGAATGAAATCACGATCACTGACGGCATCCATGCTGTTGGCGTAGACGCCGTCAAATTCGAGCTCACGCGCCGTCTGATGGCGGTCAATCGGGAACGTTGTACCGGCCAGTGCTCCGGCACCGAGCGGGGAGATATTCGTCCGTTTCAAGCCATCCTGGAAACGCTGCTTGTCACGGTCGAGCATCCAGAAGTAGGCGAGCAGGTGATGAGCGAATGAAACCGGCTGTGCCCGCTGCAGATGAGTGTAGCCGGGTATCAGCGTATGTACGTGCTTTTCCGCCTGCTGCAGCAGCGCCCGCTGAACTTCTCCGACCGCAGTGATGATCTGCTTCGTGTGTTCACGCAGATAGAGATGCATGTCCGTGGCAACTTGATCGTTGCGGCTTCTGCCGGTATGAAGCTTTCCACCGACCGGTCCGATCTCTTCGATTAAAAAGGCTTCGATATTCATATGGATGTCTTCGTTTGCTACAGAGTACGTCAGCGCTCCCTGTTTCAGCTTTTCTTCGACCCTGCTGAGCCCATCTAAAATTTGGTCACGCTCGTCCTCTGTGACAATGCCCTGAGTCGCGAGCATCGTCACGTGCGCTCTGCTTCCCTTAATATCTTCCGCAGCCAGTTTCTGATCAAATGAAATCGACGCCGTCTCTTCTTCCACCAGCTTATTCGTTGCTTTCGTAAAACGTCCTCCCCAGAGTTTTCCCATGCCAAACCTCCACCTTTCCTCAATGTTGAACTGTTCTTTATTACTGATTCGACAGCAACGCACTGATTCCTCTTCTTGCACGTTCAACGAAAGGAATGAATGTGTGCTGCACATGACGCTCCTGTTTAGAAATATCTGTCTCCGCTGTTTGATGCACGCAGCGAGAGCTGCTTCCCTGGCGGCGTGCGGCTCCGTCTTCCTCGATGAAAACTTCTACATGCTTCTCACTGAAACAGAAACGGTCATGGCCGCTGCAGCCATGACCGTTCTTTTTTCAGCTCGTTCCAATCTGATTATTTACTTTCGACGAGGGGCTTTTTTTTATGCACCTGAGAGTACGTCTTCGTCGAGAGGCCCCACAGTTTGATAAAGCCGAGCGCTGCGTTGTGGTCGAAAGCATCCCCTTTTGAATAGGTTGCCAGCTCCTCGTTGTAAAGGCTGTTTTCAGAATGTCTTGCAACCACCGTGTGGGTGCCTTTCCACAGCTTCACTTTTACTTTCCCGTTCACCTGCTCCTGCGTCTCCTGAATGAAAGCATAGAGTGCTGTCTTCAGTGGAGAATACCAGAGTCCGTCGTAGATGAGCTGCGTGAATTTCTGTTCAATAGACGTCTTGAAGTGCGACACTTCTTTCGTCAGTGTGAGAAACTCCAGCTCTTTATGCGCGTTGATCAGCGTCAAGGCTGCCGGATTTTCGTACACTTCTCTTGCTTTAATGCCGACAAGTCGATTCTCGATGTGGTCGATTCTCCCGACGCCGTGCTTGCCTGCCGTAACGTTGAGCTCTTTAATGATGTCCTGGAAAGGCTTTTCCACTCCATTCAGGGAGACCGGTTTGCCTTTTTCAAAAGCAATCTCGACGTATTCCGGCTCATCCGGTGTGTGGGCAAGGTTCTCCGTCCAGTCAAACGCTTCTTCCGGTGCTTCTGCCCATGTATCTTCGAGAACACCGGCTTCACACGCTCTGCCCCAGATGTTTGCGTCGATCGAGTACGGCTTCTCCACGTTTACCGGAACGTCGATGCCTTTTTCTTTCGCGTACTCAATTTCTTCTTCCCTGTTCATGCCCCACTCTCGTACTGGTGCAATCACCTGCAGATCCGGATTGAGTGCCTGAATCGATACTTCAAATCGAACCTGGTCATTTCCTTTACCGGTGCAACCGTGAGCAACTGCAACAGCACCTTCCTGCTCCGCGACTTCAACGAGAAGCTTGGAGATCAGAGGACGCGACAGCGCAGAGGAAAGCGGGTACTTTCCTTCGTACATCGTATTCGCCTGCAGCGCCGGCAGCAGATATTCTTCTGCAAGAAGTTCATTGGCGTCAATAATGACGGCCTTTTCCGCTCCTACTTTCAGCGCTTTTTCCTTCAGCGCTTCCAGATCCTTTCCCTCTCCAATTTCCAGTCCAAGTGCGATGACATCAAATCCATATTCTTCCTGAAGGTATTTAACGCAGACCGATGTATCGAGTCCGCCGGAATATGCAAGAACTACTTTGCCGTTACTCATAGTAAAACCTCTCCTCAATTAGTATTTAAATAAATAATAACGTATCTTTATGCATTTGGCAACATATAAATTCAAATTAAGCCAATAAATTTTTGAGGAGGGCTTTTTGGGCGTGCAGACGGTTCTCTGCTTCATCAAATACGTGGGACTGCGGACCATCGATCACTTCGGCGGTTACTTCTTCCCCGCGGTGGGCCGGAAGGCAGTGGAGAAACATGGCTCCCTCTGCTGCTTTCGCCATCAGCGCTTCGTTCACCTGATAGGATCGGAATGTGTTCAGCCGCTCTGCGGCTTCTTCTTCATCGCCCATGCTCGTCCACACATCAGTGACAACGACATCGGCTCCGGTTACAGCTTTGTATGGGTTTGAATAAAAATGTATTCCGGAACCCTGTGCCGCTGCTTTTGCTTCTGCCTCGTTCCACACTTTTGCCGACGGTTCATATCCTGAAGGGCTCGACACTTGAATGTTCATGCCCGCCAGCACTGCTCCTTGTATCAGAGAATGAGTCATGTTGTTATTTCCATCGCCTACGAAAGCCATGGTCAGCCCGTCCAGCTGCTTCTTTTCTTCATAGATTGTCATGAGATCCGCCAGTACCTGTGTTGGATGATGGTGGTCGGTCAATCCATTGATCACAGGCACGGACGAATGATCGGCGAACGTTTCGACCATGCTGTGTGAGAACGTGCGGATCATGATGCCGTCCACGTAGCGGGAGAGCACTCTGGCCGTGTCTTCTACCGATTCACCGCGGTCCAGCTGCATGTCCCTTGGACTGAGAAAGATAGCATGACCCCCGAGCTGGGTCATGCCTACTTCAAAGGAAATTCTCGTTCTTGTCGATGCTTTCTCAAAAATCATGCCGAGCGTTTTACCGCGGAGATGTTCATGGGGAATGCCTTTTTTCACCTGCTGCTTCATCACAAGTGCATCTTCCAGCAGCTCGTGCAGATCTTCTTTGGAAATATCATTCATTGTAAGCACATGGTTGAATGTTGATGTCATCATTTTTGACCCTCCAGCAGATTCATTGTTATGTCCTGAACAGCAGCAGGCTGTGTCAGGAGCTTCGGCTGTTTCCAGACGGCAGTGACTGTATCCGCATGGGTGAAACAGTGAACACCGTAGGCAGCTGCCAGTTCCCGCAGCTGAAACCCGAACGAACCTGGATTTCGTCCCTGCTTCGGAATATTGATGACGGTATGCAGTTCCTCTGCTTTTAACAGCTGTTCTGCCTCAAGGATATCTTCTACAACCGCTGTCTCTACACCATGCTCCTGCAGCCAGGCTGCCGTGCCTTTTGTTGCGTAGACTGGCCCTTCCATCGAAGACAGCAGCGGCAGTAGATCGTTGTAGGCTCTGGATGCCACTGAGACGAACACCCCGCCTCTGCCGGGCGCTGTCGGAGCAGCCTTTGCCCAGGCTTCATCGAGCGTATAGGCAATGCCGATCTGTTCGCCCGTTGACTTCATTTCCGGACTCAGCGCATGATCCACCCCTTTGAGTTTTTTCACGGAAAAAACAGGGGCTTTCACCGTAATATGAGGCGGCTCCGGAAGCAGACCCGTTCGCGCAGGAGGAGTGCCAAGCTGGGCCTGTACGGCTTCTTTGACCATGTTGACCCCAGTGACTTTACTCATGATTGGCACGGTGCGGGACGCACGCGGATTCACTTCCAGTACGTAGGTGCTGCCTTCATGAAGGACGAACTGGATATTGATCATGCCGACAGCTCCGGAAGCGGAAGCAATCCGGCGGCTGATCGCAGTCACTTCCTCCTTTTCTTCCTCGGTCATCTGCTGCGGCGGGAACACCGTGATGCTGTCCCCGGAATGCACGCCGGCCTTTTCGACATGTTCAAAAATCCCCGGAATGCAGACGTCCCGGCCGTCCGTAATGACATCGACTTCACACTCTCTTCCCGGAACGAAAGAGTCTACCAGAAGCGGCCAGCAGCGATCGTTCGTCGTGGCAGCGAGACGCTTCACGTAATCGTCAAGTTCATCCGGGCCATAGCAGATATACATCGCCTGCCCGCCGATCACGAAGGACGGACGGACGAGCACCGGGTAGCCGAGCGCTCCCGCTGCTTCGTGGAGAGCGGATTCGGTCGCTGCGGTTGTTCCTTTGATGCGGTGGATACCGAGGCCGTCGAGCATCTCATAAAAGCGGCCGCGGTCTTCCAGAAGATCTATATTGTCTGCAGAGGTACCCAGAACATGCTGTCCCGCGGCTTCCAGATCATGGGCAAGGTTGACGGCTGTCTGCCCGCCGAACTGCAGGAGAACCCCGGCAACCTGTTCTTTTTCCGCTACGTGCAGCACATCTTCTGTCGTGATTGGTTCGAAGTAGAGACGATCCGCAACAGAATAGTCTGTACTCACGGTCTCCGGATTGTTGTTGATGACAACAGCTTCGTATCCAAGTTCTTTTACCGCTTCTGCCGCGTGCACAGAACAATAATCAAATTCCACTCCCTGTCCGATCCGGATCGGACCGGAGCCGACGACGAGCAGTTTCTTTTTGGAAGAGACCGTCTCCACCTCATCCGCTCCGTGCCAAGTAGAGTAGAAGTACGGCGTTTCCGCTTCAAATTCACCTGCGCACGTATCGACACTTTTATAGGCTGGAACGAGCTGCTTTGCTTTTCGTGCATTCCTGATCTCTGTCTCAGCCGTTCCGGTGAGCAGGCTGATCTGGGCATCTGCAATATTCATGCTTTTCGCACTGGACAGGAGATGTTCCCAGCCTTCACTTTTTATCTTCATTTCAGCCTCCGTCACCTTCTGTATTCCTCGAAGGTACCAGCGGTCGATTTCGGTCAGATCGAACACGTTGTCTTCCGACCAGCCGCGGTGAAAGGCTTCAGCGAGCGCCGGCAGACGCAGATCGTTTGGTACGTGGAGCAGCTCGCGGATTTCTTCATCTGTTTTCTTCTGCATACGAGGCCAGAGCATGCCGCTCATGTTCATCTCCAGCGAACGGACCGCTTTATTCAGTGCCCCTTCAAACGTGCGGTCCAGCGCCATCACTTCCCCTGTTGCTTTCATCTGCGTGCCGAGCGTACGGTCCGCTTCCGAAAATTTATCGAAAGGAAAACGCGGCAGTTTCACGACGATATAATCAATCGCGGGTTCAAAAGAAGCGAACGTATTGCCGGTGATCGGATTCACAATTTCATCGAGTTTATACCCGCATGCGACCTTCGCAGCGATTCTTGCAATTGGATATCCTGTTGCTTTGGAGGCAAGGGCTGAGGAACGGCTGACACGTGGGTTCACTTCGATGATCGCATACTCATTCTTTTCCGGGTGCACGGCGAATTGAATGTTGCAGCCACCGACGACGTTCAGTGCCCGGATCACTTTCAGGGAACTGTTTCGAAGCATCTGATACTGACGATCGGTCAACGTCTGCGAGGGCGCGGTCACAATCGAATCCCCGGTATGAACGCCGACCGGGTCCATGTTTTCCATATTGCAGACAATCATGCTCGTATCATTTGCATCCCGCATCACTTCATATTCAACTTCTTTCCATCCTTTGATGCTTTTTTCAACGAGCACCTGATGAATTGGACTTGCCTGCAGCGCCTGATACAGCTTTGTCTCCAGTTCTTCTTCCGAATAGGCGAACCCGCCTCCGGCTCCGCCGAGGGTATACGCCGGCCGCAGAATAACCGGAAAGCCGGCCTGTTCAACGAAACGAAAACCTGCTTCCATCGAGGAAACGATATCCGACGCAGGAACTGGCTCATCGATCTCATGCATCAGTGCCCGGAACTGTTCGCGGTCTTCGCCCTGCTGAATCGAGGAGGCGGACGTGCCGAGAAGCGCTACTCCCTCCGCTTCCAGTACGCCCGCCTCTTCGAGTTCAATCGTCAAATTCAGCCCGGTCTGTCCTCCGAGGGAACCGATCAGTCCGTCTGGTTTTTCCTTTTGAATAACCGCGTGGATGGAATCTTTCGTCAACGGCTCCAGATACACCCGGTCTGCAATGTGCTCATCCGTCATGATGGTAGCTGGATTGTTGTTGACGAGAACGACCTCGATTCCTTCTTCTTTCAATGCCAGGCACGCCTGTGTACCTGCATAATCAAATTCGGCTGCCTGACCGATGACAATCGGTCCCGATCCTATAACGAGTACTTTCTTTATGCTGTCGGACATGCCTGTTTTCCTCCTGTCTGCAGAACATCGATAAACTGCTGAAATACGAAATGCGTGTCGCTCGGTCCCGGATGTGCTTCGGGATGGAACTGGACCGTCTGAATCGGCAGTTCGGGATGCTGAAGGCCTTCCACCGTACCATCATTCACATTCACAAACGTCGATTCAAACGGCGTTTGACGAAGGCTTTCTTCCCGGATGACGTACCCGTGATTCTGGGACGTCACAGCGACAAATCCGCTCTCCTGATGTCGGACCGGGTGATTGCCGCCTCGGTGACCGAAAGGAAGTTTTTCGGAATCTGCACCGTACGCCATCGCAATGAGCTGGTGTCCGAGACAGATACCGAGCGATGGATAGGCGCTGCTCAGCTCTCGGACCACCGGATAGTACTCCTGCAGTTCCGCAGGATCACCAGGTCCGTTACTGAAGAGGACCCCGTCCGGGTGATAAGCATGAACCTCGTCAGCACCGGTTTCTGCCGGGAATACTTTCACGTGGCAGCCGGCGTCCTTCAGCGCGTGGAGAATGGATTGCTTACAGCCATAATCGAGCACGGCCACCCGTCTGCCTTCCTCCCTGCCGAACGTGTAGGCCGCGTTTGTTGTTACATCCTCGACGAGCGCCGCGGTGTGTTTCAGCGGGGTAAACGACGGTGTTTCCGGTGAAGGAGAAAGAACAGCTTTCACAGTACCGTGCCGTCGGATCGCTTTCACAACGGCTCTCGTGTCGATATTGTCAGCACCCGGAATGCCGTGTTTTTTCAGGTAGTCATCAAGCGATCCCGCAGATTCAAAATGATTGGGCCCCGCACAGCCGCTGTGCACAAGAACACCTGCAACAGAAGGAGCCGTCCCCTCATCATCAATGGTATTCCAGCCGTAATTACCGATCAGCGGATACGTAAATGTAAGGAGCTGGTGCTTATAGGAAGGATCTGTCATCATTTCCTGATACCCGGTCATGCTGGTGTTGAATACGATTTCTCCGGAGCAGGAAGCTGCAGCACCAATCGCTGTTCCTTCAAAGCACTCTCCGCTTTCCAGATGAAGATACATACTGCTCATCATACTTCCTCCTTCCATGCTTGTACTGCTTGAGTCAGCGCCTGCAGAAACAGCTGCAGTTCCATATCTGTAGCGGTCAGCGGCGGTAGAATCCGCAGGACGTTCTCCCCTGCCGGAAGCGCCAGAACCTGGTTGCTGCGCAGTTTTTCCAGCAGTGGTGCGGCCGGTTCCTTCAGATCAATCCCGAGGAGAAACCCGAGTCCACGTACTTCCCAGCCATAAGGTGCTGCTGTTTCCTGCAGCTGATGTTTAAACCAGGCAGACCGGTGTTGAACATCCTCAAGAAAAGGCTCCGTCATGGCTTCTTTCGTTGCCTTTACCGCGGCCATGGCCAGCGGATTGCCTCCAAATGTACTGCCGTGGGTCCCTGGGCTGAACGATGCTGCCGTTTCTGCGGATGCCAGCACAGCGCCGACAGGAAAACCGGAGCCGATCCCTTTCGCTGCTGTGACGATATCCGGTTCCAGCCCGAACTGTTCATAGGCGAACCAAGTGCCTGTTCGTCCCGCCCCCGTCTGAATCTCATCGATGATGAGCAGTGCTCCTTTGTCGCGGCAGACGTTCTGCAGCTGCTGCAGCCAGTTTTTCCCGGCAGGATGGACACCGCCTTCCCCCTGTACTACTTCCAGAAACACGGCGGCCGTGGTCTCATCGATCTGCTTCAGCGCCTCCTGGTCCATGAATGGAATCGAGCTGAATCCAGGCATGACAGGTTCGAAGCCATGTTTGATTTTCTCCTGCCCGGTAGCAGCCATCGCGCCTCCCGTTCTGCCATGGAACGACTGGTGGAAAGAGAGAATATGATATTTTTCAGCAAAACCCTGGTCTCTTTGATATTTTCGGGCAAGCTTCCATGCTGCTTCATTTGCTTCTGCCCCGCTGTTACAAAAAAACACTTCGTCCATCCCTGGGGCTTCTGTTAAGACTGCCGCTGCCTCTTCCTGAAGCGTAATCGGAAAGAGATTGGAACAATGCCAAAATTGATCCATCTGCGCTTTGACTGCTTCCGACACTTCTTTCGGGGCATGGCCGAGGTTACAGACGGCGATACCGGAAGTGAAATCAAGGTAGGATGTGCCATCCTCCGCGGTTACATAGGATCCGCTGCCGCTCTGGAGAGCGAAAGGCAGGCGTTTATACGTATTCATTACTGGAGATTGTACTGCTTTATCCATGTGCTATCATGTCCTTTCGTAGCGTTGTTCCACCTGACCCATCAGCAGCCCATGCAGCCAGTGCCTCGGGGTTTTTTCCATCGAGCATGACGGTTTTCCCGCTGGCTTCTGCCGCCTGAAGGGCTGCCCGTACTTTCGGGATCATGCCACCGCTGATGATTCCGGATCCGATCAGCGATTCTGCTTCCTCTCCGTTTAACTCTGAATACAGATAAGCAGGTACGGCTTCTAAGTTCATCACCCCTGCAACATCGGTGATGAAAAGCAGCTCGGCTTCCATCGCCGCAGCTACAGCACCCGCTGCCTCATCTGCATTCACATTGAGCGGCACGCCATCATCGGCCGTGGAGACGGGGGATATAACCGGCGTGATGCCTGCTTGAAGCAGGGCGTCGATCACGCTTGTATTCACCCTCGTTACTTTCCCGACATAACCGAGACCCCTCCGTGCTTCTGTCTCCAGCATTCCCGCGTCGGCTCCGCTGATGCCGGCAGCTGAAATGCCGGCGGCCTGCAGGCATCGGACGATTTGTTTGTTCACCGAACCACTCAGAACTTTTTCACAGACGTCCGCAGTGTCCCGGCAGGTGACCCGGAGTCCGTCCTGAAAAATGGGATCGATCTTTTGCACCTGAAGCAGTTCGTTGACGGCCGGTCCCCCGCCGTGAACGATCACCGGCTCCAGGTTTCGTTCCTCCTTGATCCGGTTTATGGTTTGATAAAATGCCGCGGGAAGCTCCTGAAGCAGACTCCCGCCGATTTTGATTACTACCTGCTTCACGTCGGTCCCCTCCATCTTTTACGTTCTGTAAGATGCGTTGATTTTGACATAGTCGTACGTTAAGTCGCATCCCCACGCAGCTGCTTCTGCTTGACCTGCTTTGACAACCGCTGTCACAACAACATGATCCTGTTCGAGGTAGGCTGTACCTTCCGCTTCACTAAAATCGGTCGGAAGTCCATCTTCGACAACCTTGATGGGTCCCAGATACAGATCAACAGCATCGGGATCCACTTCCTCTCCGCTGTATCCGAGGGCGCAGACAACCCGGCCCCAGTTCGGATCGGCGCCGTATACGGCTGTTTTCACCAGGTTGGATGAGATAACGGCTTTGGCCATCGCCCGGGCAGCTTCCGACGTGGCAGCTTCCTGTACGTGGACTTCCAGCAGCTTGGTGGCTCCTTCTCCATCTCTGGCGATCTTTTTGGCCAGTATTTCGGACGCCAGCTGAAATCCTGCCTCGAATTTATCCCATTCCGGGTGGGATTCATCCAGCACGGATGTTTCTTTCGCTGCGTTCGCAAGCGCAATCACGGTGTCGTTCGTGCTCGAATCCCCATCTACGGTAATCATATTGTAGGTGCGGTCTGTTGAACGAGATAGCAGCCGCTGGAGAGCATCTGCATCCACTGCAGCATCGGTCGTCATGTAGGCAAGCATCGTTGCCATGTTCGGGTGGATCATCCCCGATCCTTTAGCAGCTCCTCCGATAAAAATCGGCTTTCCTTCAATTTCCATCTCTACGGCGGTGTGCTTTGTTACCGTGTCTGTTGTTAAAATCGCCTGCTCAAACGCTTCTGCTTCGTTTGCTGACAAGTCCACCTGCGCTATGCCAGCCTGAATTTTTTCCATCGGAAGCTGAACCCCGATCAAGCCCGTTGACTGCACGGCAACATAATGAGAAGGAAGCTGCAGCATCTCGGCTCCCCACTGCTGCATCAGCTCGGCATTTTCCATGCCTTTCTTTCCTGTACACGCATTCGCATTCGCGGAGTTGATCAGCACGGCCTGAAGTTTCTTTTCCACCGCTACTGCCTGTTTCGTAACTTTAAGCGGAGCAGCCTGAAAGCTGTTCTGCGTATACACTGCTGCCGCCGCTGCTGGTGTTTCCGAATAAAGCCAGCCGAAATCCAGTTTCTTGCGGCGCAGACCACAGTGGGTTCCTCCGGAAATGTACCCGGCAGGGCTTGTTACGTGTCCTTCTTCTAGTACATGCAGTTCGTTTTTCTGGCTGACCAGCATATTCATCGCTCCTTTTATGGGTAGACGGGAAGGAGCTGCAGTCCAGCGTCCTCTTCCCAGCCGTTCATGATATTCATATTCTGCACTGCCTGACCGGAAGCACCTTTCATCAAGTTGTCGATGACACTAATGATCATGATTCGGTCTGTGCGTTCATCAAGGTGCACTGCGATATCGCAGTAATTGCTGCCGTAGACTTCTTTTGTGCCAGGGAAAGAACCGCTCGGCCGTACCCGGACAAACGGGTGGCTGCCGTACCGATTCTCCAACAGTTTCTGCGGATCGTCATTGCTTGTGAATGGTGCGTACACGGCACATTGGATGCCCCGGGTCATCGGCAGCAGATGCGTCTGGAACTGAACTTTCAGCTCTTCATTCATCGAAGCTGAAGCATACTGCTCGATTTCCGGTGTGTGCTGATGAGCGCCGACTTTGTATGCTTGAAAATTATCGTTCGTCTCTGAAAAGTGAGTCAGCGGTGACTGTTTTCTCCCTGCACCGGAGACGCCGGTTTTGGCATCGATAATGATATGCCCGGCATCCACCGAACCCGATTCCGTGAAAGGGAGCAGAGCGAGAAGAGCCGCCGTAGCAAAGCATCCGGGATTCGAAATCAGCTCAGCTGAGGCTGTAATACCGCGGTTGAGTTCCGGAAGTCCGTACACCGCACGCTGCTGCAGATCCTGCTTCGGAGGATCTAGCTTATACCATTGTTTGTAGGTGTCCGGATCATCAATGCGCAGATCCCCGGACAGATCAATTACCTGCTTTCCAGAAGCAAATCCTGCTTCCAGCATCTCTTTGGCAACACCAGCCGGGGTCGCGAAAAAGACGATATCAACCTTGTCGAGCTCTGCGTGATCGAGTCCAGCAAATGCATCCGTCCGCTGTACTGCGAGATGTGGATAGCGGGAGGCGAGCAGCTCTCCTTCCTCGGACTGTGACATAACCACAGATACCTGCACATATGGATGATTTTCCATGAGCCGGATCAGTTCCAGTGCTCCGTACCCAGTTCCTCCTACAATGGCTGCCTGTTTCACTGCATCATTCCGCCCTTCCAGTTCGTCTATGTTAATTCATTATTATACACACAAGGTAATATACATGCAATAATAATTATAGATAAAACTAAATTTTTATGCATGATCGATCTGACTGGTTCGACACCGGCGGGATGGACGGGAAGCGAAAGGGCGAGACCCTGCAGAAAAGCCGGCCGTTATCGTACTTTGAAACGACTGCAGACGCCTCGTTCCCTTTCATAATCCCGCTGCCATTCCAAGTAAAATCAGCTGTCATGCAGTCGGCCTGCCTGGTAAGCAGAATGCATAAAAAATCCCCGATTATAAAATCGGGGATAAAAGACGAGAAACGGATTCTTTAAACCGGACCGTCTTGGAGCGCTTTTCGTATTTTTCGATTGTCAGTGTGTCACTGCGCATCATATCCTGCTCAAAATCCTGTGCCAGCTTTTCCGCTGTCTGCTGATCGTAAATGAACGCATTGACTTCAAAATTCAGCCGGAAGCTGCGCATATCAATGTTCGCCGTTCCAACGGAAGAGACGTGCCGGTCCACCACGATAGATTTTGCATGAATGAATCCATTCTGATAAATATACACATGAGCACCGGATTTCAGCAGCTGACCGATGTGAGAAAGCGTCGCCCAGTAGATGAAAGGATGGTCGGGCATACTCGGAATCATCACACGGACATCTTTTCCAGACAGCGCTGCGATACGTAAAGCATCCTGCAGACTCTGATCAGGTACGAAATAAGGAGTCTGAATATAAATAGATTCCTTAGCCGATGTGATCAATTTCAAGTAACCGTTTTTAATCTGCTCCCACTCGGAATCCGGACCGCTGGAGACAATTTGAACAGCGGCGCTTCCTTCTGGTTCTTTCATAGGAAAATAACGGGCTTCGTAGGCAATCATCTGCTCTTTTGCCGCCTGATTCCAATCAAGGATGAAGCGTGTCTGCATCGGATCCACCGCGCTTCCCTTCACACGGAGATGCGTATCTCTCCAGTAGCCGAAACGCCGGCTTTTTCCGAGGTATTCATCTCCGGCATTGAATCCACCGACGTAGCCGATTTTCCCATCGATGATCGTCAGCTTCCGGTGGTTCCGGTAGTTCAAACGCAGGTTGATCAGTGCAATTCTGGATGGAAAGAAAACACCGACTTTGCCTCCGGCTTCGATTAAATCGGCGAAATGTTTTCTCCGGAGCTGACGTGAACCGAGATCATCATATAACACCCGGACCATCACCCCTTGTCTCGCCTTTTTCGTCAGCAGCGTAATCAGTTCCTTTCCGAGCCGGTCATGACGGAAAATATAATACTGAATATGAATGTGATCGCGTGCAGCATCGATGTCGAGCTTGAGCTGATCAAATTTCTGTACGCCGTCGTTTAATACATCGATGTGATTGTCTCTTGTAAGTACTGCATCATTATTGATCAGATGCATATAGATGAGATCGCGGTAGGAATCGATATCATTGTTATGAAAAGAAAACGAAGGATTGCTGATCTGCTCGATCTGCCGGTTCAAGATATCGATGATGCCGATTTTTCTGATACCTTCCCAGTCAAACAGTCGTCTTCTTGTCAGGTTCTGTCCAAGAAAAATGTAAATGATGAAACCGAGAAAAGGAACAAAGAATAAAATCAGCACCCATGCCCAGGTAGCGCTCGCATCTTTTCTCTCAATGAAAATAATAATCCCTGCGAAAAGGATGTTCACGACAAAAAGTATAACTAAAAGAATCGATAGGATATCCATAGTTCCTCCAGCGGGAAATGCATTCTTACCGTAGTTTACCGTACTTTTCCAGCTTTTGTACAGCCTTGTTCAGAGACTTGAAGCGCACAGCGCCTTTTGGCAGGAACCGCGTTCGGCGCTGCTGCACGTTCTAAACAGGAGGCACAAGCTCTTCGGTTTTTCCGAACAGCAGAACGAAGACGCTTTGATTACCAACATACGACTGCTGCCATGAGTAAAACGCATGGCTCCGGAAGGTCGGCGCCATGCTGGAGGAGTGTCTCTTTTGGTGGATAGAAGCTTCCGTCGATGACGCAGAAGTGCCGCCCGTTCCGCTGATAAGCCTTTTCTTCTTTCAGTCCTGGTCCGGAAGCGGTGTCAGCGTTTGTTCAATCTCCCCGCGCTTATGTTCCAGATACGGAGGAAGAGCGAGCGAACGACCGAGCGACTCCAGCGGTTCATCGATGTCAAATCCCGGTCCATCTGTCGCGAGTTCATAAAGAATACCATTCGGTTCGCGGAAATAAAACGACTTAAAATAATACCGTTCCACTACACCGGAATTTGCCCAGCCCCGGCTGTTAATCAGCTCAGCCCAGTCGCGGAGGTCTTCTTCATCTCTGACCCGGAAAGCGACGTGGTGAACACTGCCGCGTCCGGGACGCTCTTTCGGTTCCACCGATTCAACAATGCGGATCTCTGAGGCGGCACCGCTGCTTCCCGGTGCTTGATATACCGCCGTCGTACCGTGTCCATGCACGTCATCATCAAGGCGTTTGAATCCGAGCACACTGACGAGTACCTCTTCTGATTTCTGCAGTTTCGGTACGGTGAGTTCGACTGGACCGAGTCCCTGGATGGCATGGATATCAGGGACATCACTGTGCTGCGGCGGAACGGATGCCGGCTTCACTTCGTCCTGCTCTGTTGATACGAGGGCGAGACGCTGTCCTTCGGGATCTTCGAAAGGCAGTGTCAGCCGACCGCTTTCTATCACACGATCGTGCACCGTCACCCCTGCCTGCTCAAGACGTTCTTTCCAGTAATCAACCGCTGCGTCGTCTGCCAGGCGGAGTCCCGTTCTGCTGATACTCTGTGAACCGGTGTGGGTGCGGCCGGCACGCGGGATTTCGAAGAAAGTGAGGTCTGTCCCCGGACTGCCCTGCTCATCCGCATAAAAAAGGTGGTACATGCTCGTATCATCCTGATTCACGGTTTTTTTAACGAGCCTCATTCCCAATGTGTTCGTGTAAAAAGCGAGATTTTTATCCGCTCTCGCTGTAATTGCAGATACATGGTGAATTCCTTTTATTGGTTCCGGCACTGACTATCTCTCCTTATTGTCCATTGTCTTGGCTGTGCATAGAGCAGCCTTCTGTTCTCAGACCCCCTGCAGCACATCCTGAAGAAACCAGGTGAATGGCTTCATGTCTTCTTTCGTCAAGTTACCTAAAAACACAGCGGTGATGCGCAGATCGGGGACAGTCAAAAGAAGCTGGCCGCCTCTCCCTGCTGCGTAGTACACAGGATGTTTGTTCGGACTCATCCACCAGTGGCGGGCATATTTCTGCCCGCGCATCCCTGTTTCCACTTTCGGCTGCAGCATCCTGTCAGCGAGTGGTTCGCTGATCAGCTTTCCAGAGGACAGCAGTTCTGCTGTGTGGAAAAGATCGCCGGGGAGCATCCGGAGACCATACCCTCCGAGCGCCGCCCCTTCTTCCGAATGATCCCACTCCCAGCTGTCCAAACCAGCAGGGTCTGCAATATGCTCCTGGAATAACGTTTCCAGCTTTTTACCGGAAGCCTGTTCAACAAGCCTCGCCAGAAGATAGGAATCTGCATTGTTGTAGTGGAAGTAAGCTGTGTCTTCCGGCTGGAGCATCCCTCTGCTCCAGGAACCATCTTCCGCTGCCTGCTTGAATAATGATTCTGTTCTCCCGGAGGTCATGGTCAGCATCTCTTCCGCTGTACCAACCGCTCCGGGAAGCCAATAGGATGCAGGGTCATCGAGGGCGAGCGTCCCTTTCTCCACCTCCAGATGAACGATGATCGAAAGCATGGACTTGCTCACTGACCGGACGTGATGCAGCGCATCATCCGATTTCCAGGAATAGAGTACGCTGCCGTCTCTGCAAACGAATCCTGCTGTCAGTTCCGCTTCGACTTTTTCGGCCAAGGCATCGAGATTCACTGGGCATCTCCCCAGTGCTCCTGGAGGAACTGCTGTCTTCCGGATTCAATGCGCTCACGCTGATACAAATCCGGATTTTTTTCGTGAAATTTCTGGTGCTCTTCTTCCGCTTCGTAGAACGGAGCTGCAGGAAAAATACCAGTTACAATCGGATCGCGGAAAGGACCGTTCTCTTCCAGCTCTTTTCTCGAGGCTTCGGCCAGTTCCTTCTGCTCCTCGGTATGATAGAAAACAGCGGAGCGGTACTGTGGACCGCGGTCAAAAAACTGGCCGCCATCATCCGTCGGATCGATCTGCTGCCAGAACAGCTGGAGCAGCGTGTGATAATCGTAATGTTCTGGATCAAAAGTTATCTGTACTGCTTCGAGATGGCCGGTCGTCCCGCTTTTTACCTGTTCATAGGAAGGATGTTCTACTTCTCCTCCGGTATAGCCGGAACGAATTCTGAGAATACCCGGCTGTTCATCAAACGGTTTGACCATACACCAGAAACAGCCTCCTGCAAATGTTGCTACTTCAACTTGTGGCATGCTATCTTCCTCCATCAAACAAATCGATATAGTCTCCATATCCTTCTTCTTCCATCTCTTCAAACGGTATAAAGGCTACCGCTGCCGAGTTAATGCAGTACCGCAGCCCATCTGGATCCGGACCGTCGGTAAAGATATGACCGAGATGCGCATCCCCTTCGCTGCTGCGTACTTCAGTCCGTCGCACGAGAAAAGACCAGTCGTCATGCTCCGTAACAAACGCCTCATCTATCGGTTCTGTGAAGCTCGGCCACCCGGTGCCTGAATCATACTGATGCGTTGAACTGAACAAAGGTTCACCCGACAGCAGATCCACATAAATCCCGTCCTCTTCCTGGTCCCAGTATGCATTGTCATAGGCCGGTTCCGTGCCGTCCTCCATCGTGACATAATACTGCATCTCGGTGAGGGTCTCCTCCACTTCATCTGAATCCAGCGCCCTGTGGGACCATGGAGCTTGTTCAGCCGATACAGATTTTACTTCATAATCTGCTTCATCGCCCCAGTACTCGTCGATGAAATCATCACGACCGGAGCTGGACCGATACATATTATAGCGCACCGGGTTTTCCTCGGCAAAATCTTGATGATATTCTTCAGCCATCCAGAATACACCGGCATCCTGGATGTCCGTTACAATTGGATCATCAAATCTGCCTGATGCCTCCAGCTCTTCCTTTGACTGTTCGGCAGCGGCACGCTCTTCTTCATTATTGACGAAAACAGCGGTGGTGTAATGGTTACCGCGATCGACGAACTGACCGCCATCATCGGTTGGATCTACCTGTCTCCAGAACACTTCGAGCAGATCTTCATACCGGATGACATCGGGATCGTAGTGCACCTGTACTGCTTCCAGGTGAGTTGTTTCTCCTCCAGCCACTTCCTCGTAGGAAGGGTTCTCTTCGCTTCCTCCAGTGTAGCCGGAATAAGCTTCTTCAACACCGTCCAGGTTTTCAAACGGCTGTTCCATACACCAGAAACATCCTCCCGCAAATGCTGCGGTTTCGAGATTTTCATCCTGTTCTTCCACAGGTTCACTACCGTACGAGCGAATCGTAAAATAGTCGTACATAATAGGAATAAAGATAACTGCGGCTGCACCTGTAATAACAACGAAAAAAGCAATAAGCCATTTTTTCACTTGGAGCACCTCCTGATCCTATTATAAAGGAGAACAGCTCAAAGAACGATGGATTCGCCTTCAGATGATCGATAAGAAAAACGAGGCAAAACCCGCCTTTGCTTGTAGAGATCACGACCTTCTCTTCAGGCTGGCCCCTTTTCACCTGCAGCTGCGGCTGAACACTTCCCTGTAGGTCAGGCTTCCGGTTTTACACCATCGTCTTCCTCCTTTACAGCAGGCGCTTCAGAGCATCCGGCAGCGACCCGTTGGGACGAAATGCCGTCACCCTGAATGAAAACTTATACATTCCTATACTCTAATAAGCAGAACATGCTTCTCTTTGTCGTCTTTCATCTTCAGCAGAACCCTGTGCCGTCTGCCTCGATGAGAACGTATACATTCTGATCCAACTGAAAAAGGACCGCCTCAACGTTCTGCTGAGACGGTCCAGCTGGTTTGCAGCCAGCTCTATCATCGTGTCGGAAACGTGATTATCCTGCAGTAACCTGCAGATCCACGTCGATGTTTCCACCTGTTGCTTTGGAGTAAGGACAAAATTCGTGGGCGCGGTGGGCCAGTTCTTCTGCCTGATCCTGATCGGCACCTTTAATGTGAACATGCAGCGTGACCGCCAGTTTAAAGCCATTGTCCGCCGGATCTTTAAGAAGACTTACTTCGGCCGTAGTTTCGGACGAAATGTCGACTTCCGCTTTCGAAGCCATCAAATTCAAGGCACCGTCATAGCAGGCGCTGTAGCCGGCCGCAAAAAGCTGCTCCGGATTTGTCGCGTCGTCAGGAATACCGTTCTTATCCGGCATCTGCAGCGGCAAATCAAGGAACCCGCTGTCTGATTTTACATGTCCTTCACGTCCGCCTGTTGCTGTCGCTTTGGTAGAAAATACTTTATCTGCCATGTTTTTCACCCCTCGAAAAAATATATCGCACATTTTCCACTATTCACTGGAAATGATCCGTATAAACCTCATTTTGCAAAAGCCTGTTTAAATCCTGTCATGACTTTCCGCTGACGTTCAATGTAGCGCCACACCCACAGCACAAAGACAGCAGCTGCTGCAAAGAGAAGAACCGTAATCCAAATCTCCGCCTCAAGCATGATCAATGCAACAGCGAGCAGCAGCCCCGTCAATAAGTGATGGATGGCTGTGTGCGCATTGCCTGGTATCATGTCCGTCGAACCACTGTCATAATACCGCTGACTGTAGCGGACAGCCTGAAACATGAACGGCAGTGAGAGCAGCGCTGCAAGAATTGTAATCGGCAGCTCCGTCAGGAACGGAAGCAGCACGATCATGGCGGCACTGAAGAGGAACAAGGCAATCAGTACATTCTTTGCTCCTTTTCTACCGAGGCGCACAACCAGCGTCGCTTTATCCTGCTCTTCATCGCTAGCTGCATCCGGGAACTGGTTGATGAGCAGCACATTGGTTACGAGTGCTGCAACCGGAATGGAGAGAAGAAACACCGACCAGGAATAGGTCCCGGTCTGAACATAGTACGTACCGAGCGTCATGGCCGTCCCGTATGTTGTAGCTATAAAAAATTCAGCCGCGCCCGGAAATGAGTTGATGAACGAAAATCTGCCTTTTTTATTCGTATAGAAAAATCCTGCGATCAGTCCGTACGCGATCAACGGCAGAATCCCCCATCCTGCGGCGGCACTCAAATAAATACCAATCACTGCTGCAGCAAAGGTCAGCAGTATACCGAAAAAGCCCATGTCGGCTTTGGATATGAGACCGAGCTGGATCATCCTCGAACCACCAGTAAATGGACGAATCCCGCCTGTATTTTCAGCATCCCGCTCTGCGTCATAATAATCATTGATCATATTGGTTCCCGACTGAACCATCACAGCTGCAAGCAGCGTCAAGATAAACAACGGCCATGAAAATATGCCAGCCAGGCCGAAAGCGGCTGCCCCGCCGACGAGTACTGGTACTAGTGAGGCCGTGAGCGACAGCGGACGAACCGCTTCCTTCCAGGTTCTTGCCCGCGATAGCAGCCCGCTCCGGTCCTCTGCTTTTTCATCTGTATCAAACTCAAAGATGGTCGGCTTTTCCCCTTGAAGAATTTCCGGTACGTACCGGTATTTTACTGTCTTCGGGACAATTTTAATAAACTCGAGCCGGTCTACAGCATCCTGCTCGACAAAGCTGCCGACAATCGGAGACCTGTCTTTTAACAGACCGAGGGCTTTTTCCCGTTCTTCTGCAGAACGGACGACGGCCGCTCTCCCGATGATTTCGCATTCCTCCATCTCCATGAACGTCTGACCTTGATGAATCAGCATCGCCGTCTCCGGTATATTGGCCCACTGAATCACCTTTGGGTCTCCTTTCATGCTCGACACATAGACTTGAAAGGTATCATCGACAGCAAAGTGCATCATCCGCTGACGCGGTCTTCCCATGTTGGATGTGCCAACGGAAGCCACTTCTGCTCGTTCAAGGTAGTCCAGAATTTCCTGCTCTGATCTCTCGCTCATTCCTTTTCCTCCTTCAGCTCTCAATATCTTTTCGCTTATGCCTTTCTCCCTGCTGGAAGGGACTGACGGCTCTGCCAGTTGTTAAAAACGCTCTTCATCCTGCTTTTCTTTTAACAGATGCTCCCCGCCGGCAGGTACCGGAATTTTTCCTCGGAGACTGCGGAGCCGGAGTTTTTCGCCCCGCAGCCAGCTGCCGAAATCAATCACAGCCGGACGCGCGTCCACGCCGATGCCGGCCGTCACCTTCAGCCCGCGGGTATCATAGACTGCTGTATGGATCGTCCCCGACCAGTTTCCATAGTCTGTCTTTGCCACGCCGTATTCCAGATGATTCAGCCTGTAAAACGCTTCAGACGGCGTCATGTCTCCATGATACAAGGAGGATAGCCGCTGCAGCCGCTGAATCGATTCTTCGGTACGGTGCCGGTTCTCCTTCTGCTTGTCCGGCAGCCTGTAATGATTCGTGCATACGTGACCATGATCCCATAATACTTCCGCTCCCTTTCCGGATCCTTCCACAACAGCAGAACTTCCAGCTGCATCCGAGATCGAGTAATTAAAGGAATGCCGGTGCGGAAGTCTTTTTAACGCTTCCACCGCCTCTTCCGTATTTCTGCACGATTCAAGGACAAACCTTGCCAGAGTGCAGCAGATGAATCCATCCTCAGGGGAAATCCGGTTCACGAAATGATAGCCGAGCGCAAGTCCATGTTCGTTCATGCCGTCCATTCTGCCGATCATTCTCTGAGCAAAGCCGACGTGCGCTGCTCCTCGCTCAGGCTGCCAGAGCACGAATCTGCCGTCGTATGTTTTTGGATGGTAATCATAGTTTCGTGCATACAGATGCGGGGTCATAAAAGCGCTGCATCCGCTTTTCACCCAGCTTTGCTGGTACCCGCCGTACTCGTGGATCACGTCCTCAAGCTGCCACTGCAGCCCATCGGAGATCCCCTCCATCTCTTCCCACAGATCAGGAATCAAGGCTTCCACCCAGGTCCGCACTTCCTTCACGTCGGTAGTATATTTGCGTATCGACTTCCGCCTTCTTCCCGCATGCTTCCGGTAGAGCGGGGTACGGATCAGTGCTCTTGCTTGGTTCAGACCGAATTCGTAGGCATCATGTCTGCCATCCATCGCAAAGATGTTCACTTCCATCGCATCACGACCTTTCCTCTATCATTATAAAAGCTGGAATGATGCAGTGCACCTATCGTGCACCGGAACAGGCAGACTTGAAATCCGCGGAGGATGTCTGTACAATAACTGCTGTTGTAAAAAGAACAGCAAAGAAAGGTTGGTAGACCATGTCCGCTTTTCTGGAGGAACCTAAAGAAGCAAAGCCGAAAGATCAGTTAATTGAGGAAATGGCGTCAATGGAAATGCAGCTTATCCGGCTGCAGCAGAATATACCGAAAATAGCGGCTGACTACCGTGTGATTGCAGTCGATCAGACCAAACACCATGAACACGTCATCGTTTACGTTCATGATGACGGGGTGGTATGCAGGCTCATGATCGACAGCTGCCTGCATCCGTATCATGGCCACTGGGACTATTCCATCCACGCCACGTGGAAGGAGTCCAGCCTTCACATCGATGATATTCGAGGGGATGCCGGATACGGGTATGGATCGGTCCTTCTTGATCATGCGAAAAAATACGTTCAGGAAAAACACGTACACGCACTCACGGGAAGCATCGTTCCTAGAGACTGGGATCATATTGAACGATTGATTCATTTTTACGAAAAACACGGGTTTCATCTGACGCTGGACGAGCAGGCGAAAGCTGGAAATATTCGCTGGGAAGCAGCCTGAACACGCCTCAGCAAAGGCAGCTGGATTCACGTTTCTCGACGATGGATGTCCACCAAGCCGTATGCTGAAAAGTCCCGGACCCTGCTCCCTTCTCTTCCTGGAAGTCGCAGGGCTTATGCTTTCACGAAGCCGAATGTTGATATAGGTAAACGACTGTCCAGCCGTTTGTCCAAGACGTGCCCGGCCAGATCAAAAGGGGCTCTCCAGAAAGTCTGAAACAGACTTTCTGGAGAGCCCCTTTATTTCTTGATTAGCATGATGACATGCTCCTTAAAGGAGGCGCCCGCTTGGCATGCTGCGCGGGGAAGAATAAAAAGCAGTCTCTCCTATGAGCCAGCGGCAGCAGACGTGTCGACCAAAGGGAGCTTCGATCTTTTATTCAAGGCTATGTTATCGTTCGTTGTTGATTTCATCCGCTTCAGGCGGACGCTTGCTCAGGGGCTTGTCCTCAACTATCCTTCGCGAAGCGAAGGAGGATTTTCGGACTGCGCTTATCCCTTGAGCGTCGCCGCCTATCGCTACTTTCATCAAATAACAACATCAAGCTTTAACAGCGCTTTATTCAAAAGGAATCGGTGAATGCAGTCCGCATGTCCTTCTACGATTCCTTCAGCTGCGTTCATACAAGAAAGCGACCACAGGACGGAATTGCGTTATTCTGTTGTGCTCCCCTCTTTTTCCTCTTCCATATCAAACGACCTCAAATGATCATACATCCGCTGCACATAGGCGTTGGATAAATATTTTTCCGCACCGCGCAGGACTTCAGCCGCGTAGTGACCAGGAGGAGCTTTTTCTTCCGCAGGATAGCGGACGATGAATGTCAGTGCAAGGTGCCGTCCGGAATCTGTCTCCACCACAACGGCTGCAGGCCGGTAATGCCCGTAGGGAACTCCTTCCCTCTGGAACAAATAGTCAATCCCTTCCGGAGCAACCTTATACAGGACCCCTTCCATTGCGGTTGCCGATTCACGAAGGTTGGCGCGGTGGCCGTCGCTCCGTTCAAAATCATAGCTGAGCTGCCACCCCTGCAGAACAGCCCGCTCTCCCTGATCGAAATGCGTTTCCATGCCGGCAGCACGAATCCGCTGATCGTCCATACAGGAAGCATAGGCGAAGTATTGAATATTCCCGGTCGCCTGCAGCAGACGGTCCACCATCCAGTCCTGAAAAGCAGTTTTGTTTTTCAAAGCTGTTCTGTCTCCGTATTCATACACATAGGCCGTCACCGGACCATCATCGGTTCCAACGTCGCGCTCGGTCCGGATAAAAAGGTTCCCGGTTGAGCGCTCCGGCTTGTATCCTTCCAGCTGGTCCAGCACGGGCAGCAGTTCATCACTCACTTCATAAATTTCACCGTAGACATAATCCTCATCATCCCGGACATAGGCCGGATAGCCGTTTCCGGTATCATAAAGAGACCCTTTCAGGTAAGCCTTTTTATAAAGACAGACTTCCTGCTGGAGCAGCGGTGAGTTTCTTCCACCTTTTCTCAGCGTTCCATATACGAAAACTTTCATGGTGTCCGGCCTCCTTCCTTCTATAACAAAAGCAGCCCTCCGCATAGAGTGCCCGGCATTTCACGGGGAACCTTCTGGTGAGCTCAGCGTGGCGCGGGCTGCGGTCTTGATCTGCCGCTGCGCCTGCTGTTCATGCATCCATGCAGATGCGCAGCAGGTTACGCCCGGGACAGAAGCTTAATACGGGCTTCTGAAAGCTCACGGCGCGTCTGCTCCAGTGTCTGCATGTATTCTTTTATTTCGTTGACCGTGTCACTTACATGCTCCTGGAGTCTGGTCAATTTGTCTACACTCTGCTGCAGATTCCGCTCAAAAATCCATTCGCTCATTATCTCATCAAAGAGCGATTCCGATTTTATTTTGGAATCGGAGGAGAAATCCGGACATGCCGGATGCAGCGAAATATCTGCGAGTTCATTTTCAAACTGCCGGATCAGTCTTTCCAGCCTGTGCAGCCGCTCCTTTGTATCATCTGCATTCGTCTCTCGCAGATAGGCGACAAGCGGATGCTTATCCGGAAGATTCATGGCAGTATCAGCAGCTCTGCTGATGGACTTCAGCACATCCTCTGTGGCATAGTAGGCATCTTCCCCTGCTTCTGCGGCTTCCGCTGCCTCCTGCTGCAGACCGAGGGCGTGAATTTCTTTCCCGGCCGCCTCATAGAGCGCTTCAGACCAGACTGTTTCTGCATCCTGGATCAGAGCGTTCTTCATTTCCAGCATCTCATCATAGTCTCCGAGATTTTCTTGAATTCTGCTCTTATGATGCGCATACATGCTGTACTCGTGTTTGACTTCCTCCGTGGACCGCAGCACTTCCTGGGACTGCAGAAGCCGAAGGACAACAGCAGCGTCAGCCGGTGCGTCGGCCTGATCCAGCATTTCCATGGCAGAAAGCGTCTTTAAATTGATCGTCTGTAAGAGCTGCGGATCAAGACTGCCGAGCAGCTTGCGGCTGTGTTCTTCCTTCTCATTCAGAAGAGAAGTGAGTCTTTCCTCCTGTCTCGTCCACTTTTGAAAAAGACGGCGCTCTTCCAGTGTTTTTGACATCACTTCATTTAAACTTTTCATGCCTGTCCTCCTGAAACCGGTTCTTTATTTAACTGATCGTATACTTCTATTGTAACCGATGTATCGAGCACAGACCAAAAATCGGCCTTGATCATCCGTGGCAGAGGCAGTTCTAATTGGCTGATGCGGAATTTTTGGTGAGGGATCTGCCCTTCATCCCGGCATGTACGAGGATGGCTGCGGAAATGAGGTGTTTAACCAGCTGCTGCATCTGTTCGGGATCCGGGTCCTCCAGAGAAATCGATGAAGCACCTTCCAGCCCCCACTTCGACAGCAGGAGATGCATGTTCTCCCGGTCTCTCGCATCCAAGTGCTCGGGCAGATCCACCGTGTCCATATACAGTTCACGCTGGTCATCCGTTACGTATCGGCACAGGTCTACGTCCATCTCAAATTCATGATCCGTTAAGTCAAGATCACTGCCGGAGCGTAGACGATCGAAACGAACGGCAACGACCGCCTGCATGCGCCCCTCTTCCACGTATGGATAACACCAGCTGATGTAGCCTTCATACGTTATTTTGTGCCGGTAGTAGATTTGAAAGCGCCGACGCTTTTTTCTCCGGCCGTTCTCTTTATATACTTCGGTACGGTCCTCGCTCAACATCGCAAACAAATGCCACGAGCAGTTCATGTCACACTGCGTCATGGATTCAATAAAATGGATCAGCGTCTGCTCAAGCGCAGCTTCGTATTCATTGTGTTCTGGTATCGGGTTCATTGTATCACTCTCGTTTCATTCTCTATGCTGACTGTTTTATCAGGCTTTTCCGTGTTTCATCCCTGTTTATTATTTCCTTTTTTCTCCCTGATTAAACCTTTCTGCACTCGAAAGAGATAAGTCATCTTCAAGGGATGGAAGCATCACCCAATAAAAATAAATACCAGAAGCAGCAATCAGAACGGCCGTCCAGAGGAAGATAGAACCATACGCCTGAGCCGCAAGCAGAAAGCCGGCTGCATAGGACCCGGCCGCTGTTCCGAGGTTTCTGCCGATCATTCGAAGCGATGCGTGCAGACTGCGCTGGCTGTCTTTGGTTGCTTCCATCGCTTTTCCTTCGATCACGTTCACAAACGTTAAGAAAGATCCGTGCCGGAAAAGGAAGAAGAGCAGAAAGACGGCTAAAGGAAGCAGGGTCGCCAGCAGAAATGTTGTAAGCACAGCCTGAATAAGCAGCACCACGCTCACTTTCCTGACCCCCCATTTATCAAGCAGCACCGGAGCGGCAAAAGCGGTCAGCGAAGCAATCACTCCAGTACCGGTCAGCAGCCAGGCGATCATCGTATCCGTCCACTCAAAACGAAAAGCAAGGATCACGTTATAATACGGAATTAATAATCCGTGTGCCGCGCCGGCAATCAGCGAAAATCCGATGTATTTCATCGTATTCCGGCTAGGCCGCTGGGAAGCGATGCTGCTCCAGCCCCAGCCCTGCTGCTTTTCTCGTGTTTCGGCAGGAAGAAACATTCTTGAAACCGCAGTAACGGCGGTGCATGCTGCCATGACCAGCATCGTCTGCTGATACCCCGCTCCTCCTCCTTCCCCGAAGAGGGCAGGCAGATACCCGCCCGCCAGTGTGCCAAGGCCGATAAACATTGTAAAAAGTGCAAACATGAGGTTGTATGTCTGCGTCTGCTGTCTCGGGTTTCTGCAGTAATTGTACAAGAGCGGAATCTCAGTACTGACCATCATGGCCATGCCGACAGAAATCAGCAGCTGCGCACCCATAAATGCCGCAAGGGTTGTCCCGAACGCTGCTGCTGCGTGTCCTGCCGTTATCAGCAGGAGGCCTGTGACAAGAACCGGCTTCCTTCCAATACGGTCCGCTGTCAGGCCTGCTGGAACAGCGGCCGCAGCCATCATCAGTGTACCTGCTGCAAGAATCGTCCCAATTTCAACTTCTGTCACACCATAAGCCAGCATGTGCAGGTTGAAGAGCAGCTGGAACAAGCCGAAAGCCGCTCCGAGAAAAGGTTCACTCATAAAAAAGCGCCGGACACCTGGAGGCAGCTGCCGTAATTCTCTTATGTAACTCACACTACCCCTGCTTTCTATGACGGCTTTTTTCTGCATAGAGGCCAATTTACTCTCGTCATTCTTTCTTCTGGATGTTATACTATAGAACAGTATGGCTAAAAACAAGGGAGAAATGCTCCCTGCTCAGGAAAAGGATGATGAACATGCTGCAAGTCCAGGACGTAAGTCTGCGATTCGGCGATAAAAAGCTTTTTGAGGACGTTAATATTAAATTCACACCGGGCAACTGCTACGGTCTCATTGGTGCCAACGGCGCTGGTAAATCGACATTTCTAAAACTGCTATCCGGAGAACTTGAATCTCAGGACGGTCACGTATCCCTTGCTAAAGACGCCAGACTGGCTGTATTAAAGCAGGATCACTACGCCTACGAAGATGAACAGGTGCTGGAAGTCGTCATGATGGGTCATGAACGGATGTACAACGTCCGCCTTGAAAAGGATGAAATCTACATGAAGCCGGATTTCTCCGACGAAGATGGCATGCGTGCAGCGGAACTCGAATCAGAGTTTGCTGAAATGAACGGGTATGAAGCGGAGTCTGATGCGGCTGTCCTTCTTCAGGGTCTCGGTGTTGAAGATGCCAAGCACTACATGACGATGGCAGAGCTCACCGAAGGCGATAAAGTAAAAGTACTCCTGGCACAGGCGCTGTTCGGGAACCCGGAAGTACTGCTTCTGGACGAGCCGACAAACGGGCTTGATATCGAAGCGATCCAGTGGCTCGAAGACTTTCTGATCCAATTTCAGAACACCGTCATTGTCGTTTCCCACGACCGTCACTTTCTGAATAATGTCTGCACGCATATTGCTGACCTCGATTTCGGTAAAATCCAGCTTTATGTCGGCAACTATGATTTCTGGTATGAGTCCAGTCAACTGGCACTGCAGATGGCACAGGAGCGCAACAAGAAAAAGGAAGAAAAAATTGCCGATTTGAAAAACTTCATTGCGCGCTTCAGCGCGAATGCTTCCAAGTCAAAACAGGCCACTTCCAGAAAGAAACTGCTCGAAAAGATTGATCTGGAAGACATCCGACCATCATCAAGAAAATACCCATATATCGCCTTCAAACCGGAACGCGAAATCGGGAACGATCTGCTGACTGTTGAGAACCTGTCGAAAACAATCGACGGCCGAACGTACCTGAACAACGTCAGCTTCACGTTAAAGCCGGGCGACAAAGTCGCTCTTGCCGGACCGAATGAACAGGCGAAAACGATTCTCATGCAGATTCTTATGGGTGAGATGGAACCGGACAGCGGCACGTACAAGTGGGGCATTACGACAACCCAGTCCTACTTTCCAAAGGACAACAGTGATTACTTCCAGGGAAAAGAGAACAACCTGATCGACTGGCTGCGCCAGTACTCCCCGGAGGATCAGTCTGAAACGTTCGTCCGTGGTTTTCTCGGCAGAATGCTTTTCTCCGGAGAAGAAGCGAAGAAAAGTCCTGCCGTCCTCTCTGGTGGAGAGAAAGTACGCTGCATGCTCTCGAAGATGATGCTTTCTGGTGCCAATGTCCTCGTGATGGATGAACCGACGAATCACCTCGACCTGGAATCCATTACTGCTCTGAACAACGGATTGATGGAATTCAAAGGTTCCATGATCTTTGCTACTCACGACCATGAATTCAACCAGTCTCTTGCAAACCGGGTTATTGAGATCACAGATAACGGCGTGTTTGATAAAGAAATGAGCTTTGACGAATACGTGGAAGAGCGGTTGAAGGCGAACGTATAACAATATGCCGCACACCTGTAGACAACAACATTAAAAAAAGAGCCGGACTTTCATTATAGTCCGGCTCTTTTTTGTGGTTCTCATTCACATGTGGGGTTGATGTACCGAAGGACGCTCCGATACTTCTCGAATACAGAAAGGATTCTTTTTAAAGGGAAAAACCCCAAAAAGAATCCTTTTCAGGAGTGAAAGGCGTCGACCGGAAACGAATGAAAAAACGTCACAGAAAAGAACTTCTCCCCTTCCATTTATTTTAGAGCCCTTTTGTATGATCGAGAGCTCTCTCTCCGTTTGCGCGTAAAGACAGCCTCAATGGCTAGATCCCAAAACCTCACGGAGCTTTATGTCTTCCACCTGGCTCTTCTTCAGGTGGAACGAGGATCGTCTGGCCGCTCCGCACGGCATAAATCTCGGTGGTAATGGTGCCTGGATCAAGATCCCTCGCTTCGGCAAGGGCTCTCCTGTACATATCGAGCTGAAACGCATAGCGGCTGACGAGCGACTCCAGTTCATTTTCTGATACACGGTCTGTTTTGTAATCGACTATGTGAATGCCCTCCTCGTCTTCATAGACGACATCGATAATGCCCTGCACAAACATCTCCTCTTCCGGACCGTTCCAATCCGGGTTAAACCGGGACGCAGGCACCTCCAGATAGAACGGAAGCTCCCTTTCGACTTTGTCAGCACGTCGGAGGGACGCAGCGAGTTCGGAATGATCAAACGTGTAAAACCAGGAAGCAGGAAGCTGCGCAGCTTCAGAACTTTTCAAAAATCCTTTAATCGTCATGTCTTTCAACTGCTGATCGACCTCCTCTTTCCCCCAGCGCGTCCAATCGAACCTTTCCATAACAGCGTGGAACATCGTCCCTATTTCTGCACCTGCGGCTGCTGTTTCCTGCATAAATTCCGGACGCGGGTAGCTGCTCTCTCTATAACGGACGGCAGCATATGGATCCTCTGTTTCTTTTTTGCGCTTCAGCTCAGACACAGTCTGCTTCACGTACGTCGTTGAAGCCGATTGGTGCACATACGACGAAGTAAGAGGAAAAGCGGTGATAGGCGCTTCCACTGGCTGCTTGTTCATCACCCTGCGTATCTGAGCATATTCTTGCTTTTGAGAACCTGACAGCCGGCTCTGCGGCTCGGTCCACTGCACCAGCCACGAGCCTGCAGAGAACGGTTGATCAAGGTCCTTCTTTCTTGTTTCATAGGAATTCAATAGACTTCTCATGATCCAGTCGAGCGGAGAGTCGGCTCGTCTTCTTCCCGTTTCCGGAAGAGGCAGGGCGGGTGGATCGGCTGTCCATTTCTTATAAGCCTCTTCCCTGCCTTTCACCGTTCCGAGCACAATCAGCTGCTGTTCGGCTCTCGTCAAAGCGACGTACAGCACACGCATTTCTTCGGCAAGCATCTCTCTGCGGATCTGCTCCTGCAGCGTATGATAGTAAACGGTCTCATAGGAAACCCGCTGCTGAAGATCTACCCAGCGGGAAGCAATCCCGCCGTCACGATGCATAAGAAAGGGATTAGACAGTTCCTGCGTATTGAATTCCCTCGCCGCCCCGGCTGAGAGCACGACAGGAAACTCAAGTCCTTTACTTTTGTGCACGGTCATCAGTCTCACGACATTTTCCTGGGAACCGACAGCCCGTGCCCTTCCCAGGTCCTCCCCCCGTTCTTTCAGCCTGTCAATAAAACGGAGAAAACGGAACAAGCCGCGGAAGGAAGTAGCTTCATACGCTTTCGCCCGATCAATAAGCGCATGCAGATCTGCCTGCCGCTGCCGGCCTTCCGGGAGGCCTCCAGCAAATTCGTAGTAGCCCGATTCTTCGTATAGATACCAGATATACGAAGCCAATGGACGAACCGACGCTTCCTGTCTCCACTCGATCAACCGATCGATCACCGGACCGAATGTATCCGGCTCTGCACCTGCAGCCTCCTGCAGCGCCTCATAGAATCTTCCTTCCCGGCGGTAGAGACGGATTCTGGCCAGATCATTTTCTCCAAAACCGAATATTGGAGAGCGCAGCACTGCAGCAAGCGGGATATCCTGATAAGGGTTATCCATAATCTGCAGAAGCGAAAGCATCACCCGGATATCCACCGCATCGAAATACCCTCCCCGCAGGTCCGCATGCACCGGTATGTCATACATCCGGAGCACTTCTGTATACGTCTCTGCCCACGTCATCGAGCGGTGAAGAATCACGATATCCTGATATGCAACCGGACGCATCTGCCGTGCTTCTTTGTCGTACACAAGACGCCCTTCTTCGATCATGGATTTAATCCTGGAGGCGGCTGCATGCGCTTCCGTTTCTGCCGTTTCCATGCTGCTCTCTTTCTGGTCGATCAGCAGCACCTCTGGCTGATCCGGCATATCCGGGAACTGTTGTACCCCCTCCTTCAACGAAGCAGCTTCATCATAATCCAGCTCCCCGAATGATTTCGTCATCAGTGGGTAAAAAATTTCATTTACCGCGGCAAGGACTTCGCCCCGGCTTCGAAAATTTTCAGATAGATCGATCCGCGTCCCTCCTTCTCCATGGCGATACTGCTCGTATTTCCTGAGAAAAAGCGTCGGGTCTGCTTGACGAAACCGGTAAATGGACTGTTTTACGTCTCCAACCATAAACATGATCTTTCCTCCGGAGAGCAGCTGTAGAATCGCTTCCTGTACTTCATTGATATCCTGATATTCATCCACGAGTACTTCCTGGAGCTGCTGCTGATAGCGCTCCGCCTCCCGTGAGGGGCCATTCTCTCCTTGAAGAACTTGAAGGCAGTAATGTTCCAGATCGGAAAAATCCAGTGCCGTACGCTCTTCCTTCGCTTCTCTGAACTGTTCATCAAACGCTTTCGTGACGTCAGCGAGGGTATCCAGCACTGGAGCCATCAAGGTCATTTCCTGCACGATGCTTTCCGGCGTCTGGCTGAAAAATGACTTCTGCAGAGACTCTATTTGTTTTTTTACTTTATCGCGGAGATCTTTGACTTCTTTCTTCCGTGCTTCATCGACATCATCGCCTTTTTTAACTGGTGGAAGCCGCTTGAAGGCTAGTCCATTCACCGATTTCTTCGTCTCTTCCCATCCGGCGGACTGAAGCGCGAGTTCCAGCTCCCCTATTTCTGACTGCAGAGCTGCTGCATAGGCAGCAGGTCCACCCGGGGCCTCCGCCGCCTCTTCGGCCTGCTTTAATCCGGAAACAGCCTGCTCCAGCTCTACATGGACATAATGCAGTCCCTGCGCCACCCAGGACAGCTCGTCAAAGGGGCGCTCGGAAGCTGCGTGGTATACCGCCGCCATATGATCCAGCCACAGGGACGGTGATGGCTGAGAGCGCGAAAAACGATGCACCCGCAGTACCATATCCTTTAGACGCTCATCATCTTTTTGATCTCCCGTAAAATAATCGGCCAGCTGCAGAAACGACATATCTCCGCTCTCGTACCGGCTCTCAAACACCTCTTCTATGACTTCCTCCTGAATCAGCGAGGCTTCTGTTTCATCCAGAAGTCGAAAGGACGGATCGAGGCCGAGTTCAAAATAATTCCGCCGGATGACTTTCATACAAAACGAGTGCAGGGTGGAGATAGGAGCTCGCTGAACCTGGGAAAGTTGTCTGCGCAGGTGCTCGGACTCCGGCTCTCGGCGCAGGGCCTCTTCCACTGCCTTTCCTATCCGCTGTTTCATTTCAGATGCTGCTGCATTCGTAAATGTTACAACAAGCAGTTCTTGAAGATCGGCGCGGACGTCCGGATCGAGCAGTTTCCGAATGATTCTCTCTACCAGGACGGCCGTCTTCCCACTTCCGGCTGCGGCTGATACGAGCAGCGGTCTTGACTCCTCTGCTGCTGCCTGCCATTGGGCGTCAGTCCATCGGCTTCCTTCCGGTTTGTTCATCAATGGCGTGCTCCTCCTTCCACTTTTCGATCATTTCTTTATCCTCTATATCTTCTAATTTTCGGTAGTTGTTTGTTTCCAGATCAGGGTCAAACTGGCAGAAAGCACGGTAGGAACAGAACATGCAGGGAGTTCTGCCTTTTTTTCGATATGGTTCGAGCGCCGTCGATCCGCCAGCGATACCTTCGGCTGTACTCTTCATAAACGTTCTGATGAACTGCCGCATGCGCTCCAGTATTTCCGGCTCTACGGCATTCGACCCTTTCGCACTCGACGGCGTACCGTCTTTTTTTATATTGAGCGGAACGATGTCTGACCAGCCGCTCTCAATGGAGGTGTCGGAAGCTGCGAGCACTTCGGGATCCCCGCTGATCAGTCCCTTCATTTTGAACTGCTTGAGCATCTCTTTCTCAATCTCTTCTTCTGAGACTCGTTCTGTCTGCCTGAGCATCGGGTTGTGGACGTGAAAATAGAGCATACCCGCCGCGTCTGCCTCTACATGAAGCCACGACGCAGCATTTTCCAGGAGGATATCGAGGTAAACAAGCATCTGCATTGCCAGACCATAGTAAATCTCGTCCAGGCGCAGGTCACGGCTGCTTGATTTATAATCAACGATACGAAGGAACATACCGCCTGCGGTGTCCGCCTGATCAACCCTGTCAATACGGCCGACAACATCAACGAGGGTCCCGTCATCCAGTTTGATTTCCAGCGGCGGAAGCTCCATACCGGGTCCGAATCCGACTTCGAGACCTACAGGAACGAACTGCTGCCTGCGGTCCTGTTCAGCCATCATAAATGCAGCCTTGGTCACCACCTGCTGTAGTTTTTCAAAGATGTATTCATACTTATGTGATTCACTCATCAGGTTCCGCTGTATCTGTGGTTTAAGCTTTTCCGTCACATCATGCGTGAGTGTTCTCAGCTCAGGGTCTTCCATTTCCTTGAATCTCCGGCCTCGTCTGCGGACTTCGTTGGTCACATCTTTTAAGGCATCATGAAATAGGATGCCGATATCAGGCGCTTCCAGTCTTCTTATTTTTCTCTCCTGAAGCTGAAGTCCGTATTTTGCATACTGGGAAAAAGGACAAGCTTGAAACGACTCAAACCTGGAAACGCTGGCACGAAATTTTTTCCCGTAGAGGGAGGCCGCGGTCTCTGTTGACAGCGACTCCGGCACGTTTTTATATTGTACGGCGCGGATCATCTGCTCCATCCTGCTGCGGCTGCCGTGCTGCAGAAGCTGATTGTACAGTCCCCACCAGAAATCCGGTACAGCATATCCTTTTTCCGCCCGCTTCAGCTGCAGGGTCAAGTGGGTAAACGCCATCTTCTCATTAGTTACCGCTTTTTTCTGGTCTTCAGGATCATGCTCCGGCAGGGCCGCATATTTTTCTTCCAGACTGACATCCGGCAGCCGCTCGACCACCCAGTCGAGAAAGAGGGACGGCTGCAGTGCACTGCCGTCCGAACTCTCGAGAGCATAGGATAGGTAGAGACGTTCCGAAGCATGCGTCAGGGCGCGGTAGAAAAGGAACTTTTCCCCTGCAAGCTGTTCTTCCGCACCAGGAGCCAGTTCCATCCCCCCCTCCATCAGCAGCTGCCGCTCTCCTTCTTCAAGCAGTCCTTCTTCATCCGGCTGCTGCGGAAAGATGCCTTCGTTGATCCCGATCAGGAAGAGGGCACGCACTTCGGGAATTCTTGAGGTCTCCGCATCCGCGATGATCACCTGGTCGAATGCAGGTGGAATGATGGAATACGTCATGGATTCAAGGCCGGCACTGATCATATCTTGAAACACTGTTTTTTCAAACGGAGTATTCCCGCTGACTTCAACAATATCATCCAACAGCGATATGACTTCTTTCCACACTTGTTCATGCTCCAGTGCTTTATCGGTTCTCCCGCTCTGCTCATGAGCAAGAGCCCTCCGTTCCAGGACAGATCCGGCATCTAGCCGCTCGAGATAGCGGTAGAGAGCCGCCGCACCATCTTTTAGCGTCGCCGCTGCTTTTAGATCCTTGTGAAGCTGGCTGAACGCCGCTGTCACGACGCTTAAAAGGTTTAGTTCATCCTCGTCCAGCTGGTCCTGCCATCCACCGTCCCACCATCGGTTTCCACGAACGCCGAATTCCAGAGCCCGATTTTCAAGCCGGTCTCCGGCATCCACATACCTCTGGTCTTCTTCGGGATAGAAAAACCCCGTTTTCACGGCACGGAAGACGGCCTCAAACGGCCACGATTTTCGTTCCGCTTCGAGAGAAGAGAGCAGCAGTTCGGCCAGAGGATGATCCAGCGCCGGCCGCTGCTGATCGAGAAAATGAGGAAGCTGCTCTCGTGTGAAAACCATATCAATGAAGTCCCGGTACTGTTCAAGTGAACGCACCACGACTGCCGTTTCCCGATATCGATACCCATGTTCACGGATGAGATGATGAATCTCTCTGGCTATATGCTCTATTTCCGTCCGCTGGTTTACTGCCTCCCAGCGGTACACCCGCTCCTGCTCTTCAGCCGGATCAGGCTTCATCTGTTCAAATGCCGCCTCCAGATGCGCTGCTGCGGGGAAATTTTCAAACCGGAAAGGGACGGTGCCGTGTTCTTCCTTGACCGTCACACCGGCTTGTTCTGCATAATCCGCAAGACGAAGAGCATGACGCTCCGGCTCGAAAAAAACATCCATCGGTCCGGCTGCCCTCGTTCCGCCTTTCACAGAACCTCCGGTGGTGAAAGCAGCTGTGACATTCGTTTTCTCCAACAGCAGCTGCAGCACCAGGTGCTCGCTCGGAGAGAAAGTATGGAACCCATCGATAAATATATCCACCGACGAGATTCGGCCGGATTCCTGCACCGCGGTTTGGAGAAGACGCAGAAGATCTTCCGATTCCACATAGCTGCCATGCAGTGCTTCTTCTGTTTTGCGCTGCATGAGCTCGATGTCGTGGAGTTTCGCTTCGAGCCTTGGGTCGGTGATCTCCTCCGCAGCATGACGATACACCTGCTGCATCTTACCGCAGTCTGCCTGATACCGCTTGCACTCACTTAAAAATTGCTCCAGTTTCGTCACAAAACCCGATTTTCTCCGGGAACTATGGAAAAGCTGAAGTTCGTCTTCGTGTTCATGCATCAGCCGGCGAAGCAGCGCATGGATGCCGTTCACCCCGAGCTGTCTTTCCGTCAGACCGCCGGTTTCATCCAGCAGCTGATAGGCGAGGCTGGTAAAGCTGAATACATTGGCTCTGGTTACCGCACCACCCCCGGCTCGGACAAGGTTTCTCTCTGCCTGAAACGTCATCTGCTCAGGGACAAGCAGCCAGCACTGTCGTTCCATGTCCTCGGCGAGGGTATTCTGTATGTACTCAAAAAGCCGCGTCGACTTACCGGTACCGGACCGTCCGGTCAGTAGTGTCAAGGTCATTGGATGCCGCCTCCAATCATATGTTCGTGTTTTCAGTATAGCAGAAGAAGCCATTCTCTTCCAGAATGACTTCCATGGCTGCTTCTTCCTGTGCGATTTTCGCAAACTAGCTCTTATTCTTTCACAGAACCCCGCTGCTGCAATGCTTCATCCTGGGATAGAATGCCTTTGGCTTTCATGATATCGGCGAGATGGCGGGAAGCAGCATAATAGGCTGCCTGCCTATAGGAGATGCCTGCTTCCTCTTTCACCTGTTCCATTCGCTGATAAGCATCTTTCATGTAACTGCCCAGTTCCTCCTGCACATGCTCTTTCGCCATTTTTTCTTTTCGTGCATTCATCCGCCATTCAAAATAGGAAACGACGACCCCGCCTGCATTGCTCAGTATATCAGGGAGTACTTCGACGCCCTTGTCTGCGAGGGCCTCTTCACCTTCCGCTGTTGTCGGTCCGTTAGCCCCTTCGACGACAAGCGATGCCTGAATGGACGAGGCGGTTTCCTCGGTGACGGTATTTTCCAGGGCAGCCGGGATGAAGATGGTGCAGGGAGCAGAGAAAATATCCCCGGACGAACCGGAAGCAGAAGTGAATGTTCCTTTTTCTTCTTTTTCTTTCTTTACTGCCGCTACGTTCAGGCCGTCTTCGTTCATCACCGTACTCTTTGAATCCGATACAGCCGTGACGCGGCAGCCCCGCTGTTCCAGTATTTCTGCGCAGAGAAGTCCGACATTTCCTGCTCCCTGAACAGCTGCAGACTGCCCTTCCCAGCTTTCCCCTTTCGATTCCAGCCAGTTTTCGATGGTCATCACAACGCCGAGTGCCGTTGCTTCTGTTCTGCCAGGTGCTCCGCCAATCAAGGGATCTTTTCCGGTGAAGGAGGCGTTATCCGGATCAGCATGATGCTTCTGATATTCATCCAGCATCCAGCCGATCTCTCTCGGACCGATATTCACATCCGGGGCAGGTATATCTTGTTCCGGTCCTATGAAAGGGTGCATTTTTTGAATGTACGAGCGGATGATCGCTTCGAATTCCTTGTCTGTATGCTGAGATGGATCGACCGCAATTCCGCCTTTCGCTCCGCCAAATGGAAGCTTGAGCAGCGCTGTCTTCATCGTCATCCACCAGGATAGCAGCAGCACCTCCTCCTGATTCACATCCTTCTGAATACGAATTCCACCCTTTCCAGGGCCTAGCAGCGAACTGTGCAGCGTCCTGAATCCTTCAGCTGTTTTCATGTTTCCGTCATCACAGCGGTAGGGAACGGAGACAGCCAGCTGACGCTCTGGTTTTGTCATCAGCTGAACAAATGCGTCCGGAAGTTCCCAATAATCAGCTGCATCTTTCATTTTCTGCTTCATCTGCTTCTGATTCATGTGTATGCAGCGGTGGCATGATGCTTGACATGCCTTCCGCCTGCCTCCCTTCAATAGTCACCCTGTCGTGGTGTGTAGTGAGGTAGTCAAGGCCATTTACTGCCTACTGATTCCGGAACCGCCATGGATAATCATCCCGGTCGGAAAACGTGGCAAGTTTGCTTCTCTTGCGGAAGCGTCTTCTCCTGTACAGCCAGGAAGGTCCTGCAAAACGGACGGCATCCATTGGTGTGTACTGCCACCAGCCGACGCCGGATATATTCAGCATATGCTTATAATGGAGAATCGGATGCCGCTCAAACCGTTTCAGCGCAGCAACGCGGCCCCACTGGTACCAGCGGAACGGCCATGCATACCCGAGCGCAGAAAAGTGACTGAGCATGGAAAGGCGGTCGGAGCGCTTCTTTCGTATTTTTTCGAACTGCTTCAGCTGCTTCGGCTCCAGGTTGCCGCTCTGATACATATACTGCAGCAGATCGCCGAGAACGGCACCATCCTGAATAGCGAGGTTCATGCCTTCTCCGGCCATCGGATGCACAGCGTGAGCAGCATCCCCGATGATGGCCGCATTCCCTTTCACATACTCATGAATGTTGTGCCGGATCGGAATCATCAGCTGAATATCTTTCCAGGATTCAATCTGTGTCACATAATCCTGAAGCTCTGGTTCAAACTGGATAAATGGATCAGTAAACGTATGAAGGCCGGCCTTTTTCATTTTATTGTAATCTCCCGGCTTAATGAGCATGACGCAGCGAATCTCGTTGTCCGGAAGCGGAAAGAGACCGATGAACGACTTGTGCGAAGCATACATCCTCGCTTCTGTGTACTCCTCCGGTCTCGGGAACGTGACGGTAAGAAAATGGTGGTTATACTGGGTGGTCACCAGGTTTTGTTTCATGGCCCGCCGGATGATGGATGAACGCCCTTCTGCTCCCACAAAGAAAGAGGAGCGGATGTGGTGTTCCTCCTGGTTGTACATGATCCGTGCCTCGTCAAATCTGCCTGCTTTTTCATCCATGGCCGTAAATTCCTTGAATGTAGCCGGATTCCAGTAATGGAATGAATCAAATGTTTTCGCACGATCAAGAAGAATATTTTTCAACTGCTCGTGCGGGATCATTCTCGCTTCTGGAAAGCGTGTCTGCAGCCGGTCGTAGTGGAGCGGAATATAGGCCATCGTTTCCGTCGTTCCATCATTGTGCTCTTTCATCTCGTACGTGTGAATCGCCGGCAGCGGGTGGCTGACGTCCAAAATGTCATCCACCACTCCCATTTCGTCAAAATGAAGCAGCGATTTCGGCTGAAGCAGCTCCCCTTTGTATATTTTTCCGGGATTTTTGTCTTTTTCGACTACCAGTACTTTCACATCGGCCTGTACGAGCCTGAGTGCAAGGGTAAGCCCGCCGACACCACCGCCGATAATGACAACATCAAACTGTTCCACTCCCTCACCACCTTCGTTTACTTTTCCATTTCTATATCAAGATTTTTCTGCTGGAGCTTTCTCCTTACGAAAAATGGTATGGCCATTGCAGCTGCAAATAAGAGCACCGTGGTGATAATCATCCCCGGCGTCAGGTCTGCAATCGACGCGCCGATCATGGTGAAGGCAATACTCCCCGGAAGGATTCCCGTCATTGTTGCAAACACATACGTTTTAAAATCTACACGGGACAGGGCAGCCAGGTACGTGATTAAATCGAAGTTAAATACCGGCAGAATACGGAGGGATGTGATATAGAAAAAACCGTTTTCCTGAATCCTCTTCTGGATCATCTTTCGTTTATCCCCGTGGCTGCTCATTTTTTTAAAGCCGCCGATTTTTCTTATTAACAAAAAAGAAACAACAGCCCCGCTGAGGGAACCTGCATACGTAATCAGGGGACCAAACAAGGGCCCGAAAGCCAGTCCCCCTGCTACTGCCATAATCGAAGCAGGAAAAAGGAGAAACGGCCTCAGTGTGAAAGCGATCAGAAAGATAAACGGCGCCAGCAGCCCGAAGGAAAGCACGAAGGACTGCACCTGTTCCGGATCCAGATTTAAATATTCCTGATTTATATAATATAAGGCGGCCAGTACCGTCACTACCAGCACTATTCTCCATATCGTAACCAAAGCGGCACCTCTCCTTTTATCTACTATTACCGAAAACGTTCGAGCTTAACCTTCAACTTATGACTTCTCCATTTCTTCCATGAGGAAGAGAGCCGCACCGCCCCTGTGGTTACGACCTGCTGCGGGCACGCGCAGACATGCCGGCTCCTCAGCCGCGGGTCAGGGCCGGCGAAAAACGACGGCCCTGCTCATGCCGGTCAGATGGAATGAACAGCTGCAGAGACCGGATAATCTTCGGGGTCGAGCTCATGCGATTGACCGAGAGCCGCCATCGCTAGTTCTTTGCCTAAAAAAGGGCCGGAAGTAAGACCAGAAGCTCCCAATCCGTCGCCAACAAATAGATTTTCCATTCCAGGCACCTTCCCGAATATCGGGAGAAAGCCCGGTGTAAAGGGACGGAGACCGACCCGTGTTTCTAGGATTTCTGCATGCTTGAGACCGGGAGCGAGGCGCAGGGCGGAATCCAGCACTTCAAGCTGCCCGGCCGCCGTTGCTTTCGTATCCAAGCCACTATCGTCTTCTCTGGTAGCTCCAAAGACGACTCGTCCACCGCCAAAATTGAGAAGATAGAATTCATTATGCGGCATAACAACAGGCCAATGGTCGTTTTCCTCATCGATCTGAAAATGAATCAGCTGCCCTTTCTGCGGGGTGATCTCCGTATGAAAGCCGGCTGCTTCAAGCAGGTGTCTGCTCCAGACCCCGCCCGTACAGATCGTGATATCGGCATCGTAGGTTGAGCCATTCACTTCCGCGCCTTCGATCACGCTTCCTCGCCGAATGAGTGAAGCTTCTCCTGCTATACGTTCAACGCCCAGTTTTTCTCCGGCACGGATCAAGGCCTGCTGCAGCTCTCTGCCGTCCACCCTAGCCGCTCCGCTGACATAAACGGATCTGTAGCCATCGCACAAAAGAGGGAATGCGCGTTTCGTCTCCACTTCACTTAATAGTTCGATGTCTCCCATTTCCGGTGCCTGCTCCCGCCGTTTCAGTCCATGTTCATATTTCTTCTGAAGGCGCTCGTCCAGATCGTGAAGATGGATGGCTCCGACGCGTTTAAATCCCGTGTTCGTCTCGTTCTGTTCAGCGAGACGCGCCAGCAGCTCCTCATAATATGCAGCCCCGCCCCGGGCCATGTTGTACCAGGCTTTATTCCGGCGCTGAGACATCCACGGTCCGATGATGCCGGCCCCTGCCTGCGTCGCTGTGCCTGTATGGGAAGCGTCAAACAACCGCACCTCAGCTCCTGCAGCCGCTGCGTGATAAGCTGCCGAAGCGCCGAGAATGCCGCCGCCGATGACATGTAATTTCATAGTAATCTACTCCTTTTTTCAAGTCGCTTGTCCTATTCTATCGAAGCGGGCTCCTGCTGACAACTTCGGCGGGCGGCGGCTTCGACTGCAGGTAAGCGTCAACGAATGCGTTCAGAGAGAGCGTGTTCTCCTACGAACGCTTCTACACAGGGCTCGTCTTCAGCCTGCTCTCCTTAAGGGTTCCATTGAAGGCTGGTTCAGCGGGGTTTCAAGCAGATGATGAAGGTACGCCATCTTTGACGCTGACGTTGTATGTCTTTCTTGCAATCCTGGAGTATCTCTGTTACGGTGATTGTAGAAAAATATTACTTCTACAAGAAGTGAGTTTAGAGGAGCGCGGTAGATAAGTAAACCGGGGACAGGATGGATTCCGATGAGCCCGGTTGAAAGGATGTCGTGCCGAAGCAGCCGTACTGATCCACAGACGTCTGCTGGGACTGTACTGAACAAGTGCAGGACTGTCGTACAGATAATTATCTGTATGGAGGGCTATCTCACGCTGGATGCACACGTGCAGTCAACAGCGGCCTTCCGCTGTTTTTTTTGTGCTCCGGAGGGATGATTTAGCTCTATTCAACCGCGCAGAAGCGCACAAATTTTGAATAGAGGTGTTGAACATGAATTTTGGCAGAGTGATTACAGCAATGGTAACCCCATTTGATGAACAGGGAAGCATCGATTTACAGGCACTTCGGGACCTTATTACGCATTTGATCGATCACGGTTCTGACGCCATCGTTGTCGGCGGTACGACAGGCGAAGCCCCTACGCTTTCCCACGAAGAAAAAGCCGCCCTGTTCAAGAATACGGTAGACTTCGTGCAAGGCCGCGTCCCTGTTATTGCAGGTACAGGAACAAACAGCACCTATGCAGCTGTCGAGCTGACCCAGCTTGCTGAACAGGCCGGTGTGGATGCCGTTATGCTGTCCACCCCATACTACAACAAACCGAATCAGGAAGGCATGTTCCAGCATTTTCGTGCGGCAGCAGAAGCTACGTCCCTGCCGGTGATGCTGTACAACGTTCCTGGACGGACCGGCGTTCATCTGGATGCATCTACAACCATCCGTCTCGCTGAGGAGATCAATAACATTGTCTCCATCAAAGATGCCAGCGGCAACCTCGATCATATGACTGCCGTCATTTCCGGTACGCCGGATCATTTTACTTTGTATTCTGGAGATGATTCCTTGACGCTTCCTGCACTTGCCGTCGGTGCTGACGGAATTGTTTCCGTCACCTCCCACGTTGCCGGCGAAGAAATGCAGGCGATGGTCACGGCCTATGCAGATGGACAGCCTGCTCTCGCAGCAAAAATGCATCAGGAACTCGTTCCACTGATGGATGCTATGTTCTCAGCACCAAGTCCGGCTCCTGTAAAAGCAGCGCTGGAGATGCTGGAGATCCGTGCTGGCTCTGTCCGCCTCCCAATGATGCCGCTTGATGAGGCAGAAAGCCAGCTCGTCTTTTCACAACTCCGCCATAAGCTTTATTCATCCGCAGTCTGACTACCAAGTCACCAGCGGAAACAACAGGACGGCATCAGTAAAAAACGCTTCCGGTCATCCAACAAAGCTTGGAGAACCGGAAGCGTTTTATGTTGGTTCAAAATAAATATTCGGGTAGAGGTTCCTTGGCTCTAAAATATATGTTGGGGTGTGGAAACAACGTCTACGCCGATTTCCTTCGTTTTCGGCGGGCGCTGCCCTCAACGATCCTCGCGCTGCGGGGAGGATTTCGGCCTGCGCTTGTTCCCTCTGGCGTCGCAGCCTTTCACTCCTGAAAAGGGTTCATTTTGTTTTTTCTTTTCGATTAGAATCATAGGTGCCATGTGAAAAGTGTCTGAGCATGCCTGAGCCTGTTCAACATGTGAATCAGAACCTTTATGTTTACTGGCGGAAACGAGGACGAACGCCCCTTTGCCGCGGTCATGTGCAGGCCCGGTTGATGGATAACAAGCCACGCACGTACCGACAACTTTTCCGGGAGGCTTCCCCTTCCAGCGGTGTCACATCGGCCGTTCCTCAGCTTTTGCGGCTGTAAACGCTTTTCGGCGCCGGTGATAGACGGCATTCAACTCCGCTCCTGCCACCAGTACCGCTCCCGTAAGGAAGAACCAGATCATCAGAATGATGATCCCGCCAAGACTGCCGTAGGTAGCAGAGAAGTTGCCGAAATTGCTGATGTAGATGGAGAACCCATAAGAAATCAAAAGCCAGAGTAACGTCGATGCCGCAGCGCCCGGCAGTGTGTGCAGATACGGAACCTTTTCATTCGGCGCCAGTTTATATAAAACGGAAAGAATAAGAACCATAATAATGAATGCAACGACCCACCGGAGAATGAGGAAAAGCGTCGAGAGCCCTCCAGGAAGATCAACTACCTCCTCTATGCCTTCGAGAATCACTCCGCCGAATACAGGAAGAAGCAGTGAAATCAGTACGGTCAAAAGAAGCATGAACGTCATCGCAATCGAAAGCAGCCGATGGATGAGAAAGCTCCGCTTTTCTGCCGCATTATACGCGGCGTTGACCGCTTGAATGAACGCATTCATTCCGTTCGAAGCGGACCAGATGGTACCAATAATCCCTACCGTCAGGATACCTCCGCTCGGTTCTGTTACCGCATCGATAATCGTATCTTCCATGATATCCATAGCAGCGGCAGGCAGAAACTCTTCAGCGAGACTGATCACTTCATCAGGATCAAACTGAAAATATGGAAGCAGGGCCAGTAATAGAATCATCACCGGAACGATGGCGAGGACGTAGTAATAAGCCTGAGCTGCAGCCAGCATCGGACCGTTGTCTTTTGTCCACTCCTCTTTTATTTCGAGTGCATAGGATTTAATTAAGGAAAACATCTGCTCTCACCGGCCTTTTTACCTTTATAAGGTAGGATTCGTTTCTTCAGGATGCTGAAAGAACGCCTCCATTTTCTTTAGAGGCGCCCCGTCGATCAGCTGTTTAACTGCGGGTATTTCAGCTTCAGCAGGCGGTACACATTTTGAACAATTACTTTGGACACCGCATAGGTTGGTATCGCAAGGATAAGTCCAATCAAACCTGCCAGATTACCGGCAATCAACAGAAGAAGAATAATGGTGAGCGGGTGCACGTTCAATTTGTGGCCCATCACGTTCGGTGATATCAGATTACTTTCAATCTGCTGGATAATAACAATCGCGATAATGACCCATACTGCCGTTAACGGCGCGTCGAAAAGAGCGACAAAAACGGCTGGAATCGTTCCGATGAATGGTCCAATAAATGGAATCAGGTTTGTAAACATGGCAATCAGCGCGAGTACGAGAGAATAATCCAGTCCAATAATCAAGTAGGCGATATAGGAAAGAATCCCGATACAAAAGCTGACGATCGCCTGACCCTGAATATAAGCACTGAGGGTGCTGTCCATATCACTCATGATACGCCCCCCTTCCTCCTGCTGATCCTGAGGGAAAAAGCGGAGGATGCTGTTGGGAAGTTTATGCGCATCTTTGAGAAGAAAGAATAATACGAACGGCAGCACGACGATCACCATGACGATACTGACGACCATCCCGAAGAAACTGGCGATATTCCCTCCGGACTGAGCAAGGATATCTGTCAGGTAGTCTGTAATGACCTGAGGATCAAAATCCTCCATAACCGGTTCGTTCTGCAGCCTTTCCACCCATGGATGCTGCATGAGATTCGTAATCCAGCTTTCTATATCGGATGCAAAGTCTGGAAAGCTGTTCACAAAGTTTTGTCCCTGCCGTACTAAAATCGGTCCAACAAACATCACGAGCGCTGCGACAATACCGAGAAACGTCAAAAAGATCAACAGAATCGACAGAACTGTCGGCATGTACTTCTGCAGCAGATGGACGAGCGGCCGTAGGATATAATAGAGGACGCCGCCCACGATGATTACCGGAGCGAGACTGGAAAAAGCAACTCCGATCGGATGGAACACAAAGGGTACTTCGACGGAGAGGTTGATAATAACGAGAATTAGCACAATACTATATAAGAATAAAAACCATCTTGATTTCGGCATCGTATGCATCTCCCTTCTAACGGACTAGTTCCCTCGGTCAGGCATTTTCAAAAGTAAATACAATAAGATTTTTCCATTTTTGCGTAACAACCGTCGATAAGAGCGATCAGAGACAGGTGATGTCCCATAAAAATTCCGACCGTGGAACAAAAGGCAGCACATGACAAGGGCGCGGTTATCAAGGATCGAACACGTGCCTGGAGCTTCATCTGGAGAGGAAGCCGCCTTTTTGCTCCATAGACGTCTGCCATCACGTTTCATGTCGATACGGAAAAAACCGCAGCATCATGATGTACTGCGGTTTTAAACCGTTGGCTTGATCAAGCTGCGTGCTGCTTTATACGAACCTGCTGACCCGCGGGCGTCCGAAAGCTGCTTTCCACCCTTGTGACAGGATAGTAATGCCGGAAGGTCGGTGCCGCATGGCTCCTTTGAGATGAGCAGGATGCAGCTGATCCGGCCGTTAGAAAAGGGTGCTGACCGATTCGTTTTCCTGCACGCGCCGGATGCCTTCCGCAAGCAGAGGCGCTACTGGCAGCACCGTGATCCGCTCATCTTTTTTCTGTGGCGGAAGATGCACGGTATCAGTAATGATGACTTCCTTCAGGTTTGATTCCCGGATCCGTGAAACTGCCGGTTCCGATAATACGCCGTGAGTGGCGCAGGCATACACTTCTGATGCTCCAAGTTCCATCAGCGCATGAGCCCCGGACGTGATTGTTCTGGCAGTGTCTATCATGTCATCAATAATGATGGCCGCCCTGCCCTCTATGTCCCCAATAATGTTGATACCCTGCACAGCGTCCGCTGAATGTTTCCGCTGTTTATCAATAAACGCAATAGGAGCATCCAGCTGATCGGCTAGCTTTCTGGCCCGCGATGTCCCTGCGTTTTCAGGTGCTACGACGACAACGTCCTGCAGCTTCTTCTGCTTAAAGTAATCAGCAATCAGCTGGTTGGCTCGCAGCTCATCAACCGGTATGTTGAAAAATCCCTGTACTTGGGCAGCATGGAGATCGATGCTTAAAATCCGTGTCGCGCCCGCAGATTCCAGTAAATTCGCGATCAGCTTCGCCGTAATCGGCTCTCTTGATCTGGCTTTACGATCCTGTCTTGAATAGCCGTAGTAAGGAATCACAATGTTGATGCTTGATGCAGAAGCTCGTTTTAACGCGTCAATCATGATCAGCAGTTCCATCAAATATTCATTTCCCGGTTCAGAAGTAGACTGAATCAGGTATGTATCATACCCTCGTACCGTTTCTTCAATTCGGATCTGCACTTCTCCATCCGAAAAACGGGTAATCGAGGAATCGCCGATTTCCATATCCAGCTCACCGGCTATGGATTCAGCAAGCGCTCTATTGGAGTTTAATGTAAAAATCTTCGTGTCTTTCAGCATGCGGATACCTCCATCATCATGTGTCAATCGCTTCTTCTATCCTACCACAGCCGAAGCATTTTGTCGGTTTTTTTCCTGTTGTGAATCGCATTATTCTTCTGCAGAACTTCCCTTCATCTTATCGCTTAAGGTATAATATAACAACAGTGGTGCGCAGAGGAGGCAGAACGTTGTTTATTAAACATATACCCAACGCTATCACCCTGAGCAACCTGCTTTTCGGTTTTTTATCTATTGGAGCCGTTTACACAGGCGATTACCAGAATGCTGCTATTTTCATTCTTATTGGTATGATGCTCGATAGCATGGACGGATGGACCGCAAGAAAACTCGGTGTAGAAACAACATTTGGAAAAGAGCTTGACTCACTGGCGGATATCGTCACGTTCGGTGTAGCACCTGCCATGCTGATATTCGGAACGACTTTTGCCGATCTCGGCTACATGGGCATGCTTATCGCTGGAACGTTTCCTATATTCGGTGCGATTCGTCTCGCTCGTTTCAATATAGACGAAGATTCAGGAGCGAAGCGCTTTTTTACAGGCGTTCCGATCACGGCGGCAGGCGGAATTATCGCCTTGATGACCCTTTTTAATTACGCAGTGCCTCAAGCGGTACTCTCTTCGATCTATATGCTATTATGTATCTTAATGGTAAGCCGCATACCGGTGCCGAGTTTGAAAGACGTCCCGGTACCGAAGTACACCATCATCATTACAGCACTGTTAATTTCACTAATGATTGTTACGAGGTACAATGCCATGATCGAATATTCGAATATGATTATTGTCGCCACCGTCCTGTACCTGCTTTTTATGATTCTGTTTGCTGTCATGAAAAAGAAACGATTAAGAAAAGAGGAGATCAGCAGTCAACGCTGATCTCCTCTTTTTTCGTCGCCGATCTCCAGCTGCATCTCTACATCAGATCAAAGCAGGATGCTCCAGGAACAAGGGTGTATCAACAAGAAAATAAAGATTGGCGGGCAAAAGTATAGGGAGTCTCTGCTGCAGAGGCAGTGAGATTGTTCTTCTCGTCCTCCAGCGGTCCACGGAAGATCCACGCCGGTATTTAAGAACTGTACGGATCTTCCTCGTCTTCCTCTGTCCAATTTTCCAGATCTGCATCGGAACTGCCATGTTCTTCTGTCTGCTCCCAGAATTCAGCCCTGAGGCTGTCCCGGGCTCCGTCATCCTCTATCGGACTGATTACATCCTCTTCCGGCGGACGCGTGTCAGCGATAGTATCCCCGCTGTTCTCCACGGTCGTCCGCGCGGTTGGAACGAGTTCCAGCCTCTCTACAGGAATCGCCTCTCCGCTCACTTCACAAATACCATAACTGCCGTCTTCCATGCGCTTAAGTGCTTCATCTATCTCATTGAGTTCTTCCTGCTGCCTGCGCGATAACGCCATCTCCGTATGCTCTTCTGCAAGTTCCGACCCTTGATCAGCCGGATGATTATCATACGATGACAATTCGTCATCCTGATAGCTGGAAGTAGATGAGGCCTGCTGAAGCTCCTCTTTTCTTTTTAATAGGATATCTTGAAAATAGTGCAGATGTTCCTGATCCATAATCATCCTCCTTTCACCTTATGTGCTTTATACACGTAAAAGGGAGGAATTAAACATCTGGTTATTAATCAGCAGCAGAAGAAGTTCAGGCAAAGATGCCTTCCCGCCTCTTTAATTTTTGATGAAGCTCTGCCAGCGTTCCACGGTCATCGGGTTCGAGCGCCCCTTCTCTTTCAATGACCCACCCTTCAACGAGGAATGTTTTCATTCCGGCACGGGCCGCGGCCAGATCTTCTACAGTGTCATTCCCGCACATAATGCAGTCTGAAGGATCCCATCCTCCTTTTGCAGCCAGCTCTTCATAATACTGCCGGTGGGGTTTAGTAAATGTACTGTTCTCATAGCTCGAAACGAGCGTTAACTGCTCGGGATTGATGCCCGCCCATTCAATCCGGTGCTGCACAGCCCGCTCTGGGAACAGAGGATTCGTGGCAATGACGATCTCATAGCCCATCTGATAGGCAGTATCCACCAGTCTGCCTGCTTCTTCGTCTTTCTCTGTCCAGACATGAAACTGTCCGAAATCATGCTCATAAAAATGAGCCAGAGCGGGTTCAATCTCTTCTCTTTTCACCCCAGCTTCCGGAAGAAACGTTTCCATAAACACGGTCTCGTTCGTTGTTGACGGATCCGTACTTTTCATCATCGCTTCTGTCCCTTTCCAGAGGGCTTTCGTAAACGTCTGCGGATCTACGAGAGAGGCCGTTTTCGGCGCGAGCTCCTGTACATACTGCTTTACGAATTTGTCCGTATCCATCGGCAGCAGTGTGCCGTCCAGATCAAAAAATAATGCTTTCACTGCTTTCACCTCCATTTGTTTTATCCCAGATAGTGCTGCTGCTCTAAACGGGAAGAACGGCTTGCATATTGATGCACCTGTCAGCCGGAGGACTTGCGAGTTCCTCCGTTTTCGTTAAAAGAAATGATATAAGCAGTTCCTCTGACCAAAAACGCCGAGCGCCTTTTGGTCGGAACGGCGTGTACCGCAAGCTTTTTGAGGGAAGAAAAAGGTTCTGTTTCTTCCCGTGCAGCACATGGAGCCGCCGTCACCTTGTATGAAAACGTATATTTTCTTATACTTAAAAAAATGCCCGCCGGATTTTTTTCCGGCGGGATCATCGTCATACGGTGCGGGAAGCAGCTTCGGTGATGACACGTGTTCCATCGACGTGAGCAGCCGAACATGCGGCTGCAGATACACCATCCCTTATCAGTTGAAAAACAGCGGGACAGTCCAACAGGACATCACGTCCACTCACTGTTATTCTCCTGCCCGGGCTTTTGATTTCTTCGCTTCTTTATCCTTCTGCATCTGCTTACTCCGGAGCTGACCGCAGGCTGCATCAATGTCGGAGCCCTGTTCATGCCGGACGCCGCACTGAATGCCCTGCTTCATCAGTGTATCAAAGAACGTGAGGATGTTGCTCTTCCTGCTCTGTTCGTAGTTAATATATTCATCTACCGGATTGTAAGGAATGAGATTCACATAGGAGAGCTTCTTCTTATCTTTGATTAATTCAGCCAGTTCCAATGCCGTTGCTTTATCATCATTCACCCCGTCAAGGAGAATGTATTCAAACGTAATCCGGCGGTTCGTTTTTTCAAGGTAATAATCAACGGCATCCATCAGCTTCTCAATAGGCTGCGCCTTGTTGATTTTCATGATCTGCGTTCGAAGCTCATTATTCGGTGCGTGAAGGGAAACAGCCAGATTCACCTGAATGTTCTCATCAGCAAAGTCGTAAATCCGCTTCACGATACCACTCGTCGACACGGTGATGTGACGCGCGCCGATAGCGAGGCCGGAATCGTTATTGACGACCCGCAGAAACGACATCAGATTATCGTAATTATCAAATGGTTCCCCGATGCCCATGACGACAATGTGGCTCACGCGTTGTTCCTTCTGTTCGAGATCCATTGCCTTTTGAACATTCATAATCTGCTCCACAATTTCGCCCGAGGAAAGGTCACGGTCTTTTGAAAGCAGACCGCTGGCACAGAAGCTGCATCCGATGTTACAGCCGACCTGTGTCGTCACACAGACAGAGGAGCCGTAGTCGAAGCGCATCAGTACAGTTTCGATAAGGTTGCCGTCCTCCAGACGAAACAGGAATTTCATCGTGCCGTCCGAAGAGACCTGCTTAGAATGAACTTCCAGCGTCTGCATCGTAAAAGCACCCTTTATTTCCTCAATCAGTTCTTTTTTTATATTGGACATTTCATCAAAGGAATCGACACGCTTTTTATATAACCAGTCCCACACCTGCTTCGCACGGAACGCTTTATGTCCACGCTCCGTAAACCACGCTTCCAGTGCAGGCATGGTGTACCCGTAAATGGATTCTTTCATTCCTATCCCTCTTTCCAGTATTTCTTATTCCCGTCTCTTAAAACCATCAGCCATTATCTCAATAATCCTGCGAAATTGCAAGGGGTGATTCGTGCAGGTTGCTGGAATCGAGTCACACTCACGGGGTACAAACGCTACTCGGTCTCTGTAGTAAAGTCAATCGTATCCATCTCGTCTACAATCCAGTTCATATCGATTGCCAGTCCAGCCCGCATAGACTCACCAGCATGCTCAATGTTCGATGTCGCATACACCACGGCAATGACCTCTCCATCCCCGGTAATAACCGGACTTCCACTGGATCCCCGGTAGATCGGCGCGTCCAGAGCGGTGACCGGTTCTTCTTTACTCGACATCGGCACTTGGCCGAGCAGTTCTCCTTCGTTTGGAATAAAATTAAAGAAGCCAGGGTTGCCGATAACGTAAACTTCCTGCCTCTCTTCCCAGTCTCCATCCAGTGGAAGTTCGGGGTGATCCCAGTCTTCCTGTGCATGGGTATCCAGGATGGCAATGTCGAGGTCTTCACGTTCTTCGACTACTTCCACCTGATAGGCATCGCCATTTTCAAAATGCACCGTGACGTCCACCCCATCACGAATCACGTGTTCGTTTGTCATGATCATCCCGTCATCGAATACGAAGCCCGTGCCCTTGGAATCATCTGCACGCACAACAACAACCGAGTCCTTATACCCTTGAACCTCCTCATTGCCCCGTAACTCTGCAGCATTCGATAAGAATGCTGCAGCTGGAAAATTAAACAGCTGCGGCCAGACAGAAAATACGTTGACCAGCAGAGCGGCAGTAAGCACGAAAGCGATCGTCACTTTGAGAAATCGTTTCGATTTTCGTTTTGGTACGGACTCCTGTACTTCGTCCGGGGGATTAAAAAATTCCTCCCGGGTCATGTACCTTTCGCCGTCAAAATAAAGTGGTTCTTTCGGTTTTTCTTCTGATCCGCCGAACTCGTCCTCTTCATCGTCCTCCGGCACGATATCATCCTCTATAAACTCATCATCCCAGAAGTCATCATCTCCTGGAGGAAACTCTTCTTTATCTTTTCGGGAATATCTATCCGTCAATCGTGTCACCTCAATTTTAAAGGATCCGCCGCCCTGTTATCGTCCGAGCAGCATGCACACCGGAACTTGCGGCGGCAATAGAGCCGGCTCCTGGGAATACATTATCCCCGGCAATATATAAATCGGGAAACGGCGTGCGGTGGGATGCTGCATTCCAAAGAGCCTGATCCGGGGTCTGCGGAAATCCACCGACACCTCCGGACGCGCGCTGGGTAAAACGTTCCCACGCCCTGGGACCACCTTGTTCCAGCTTCTCCACCGCATCGATAAATCCCGGCCACCGCTCATTCAATCGATTCGTCACATTTTTACGAAGAGCAGCCATCCTGCTGTCATACGCTTCCTGTGACTCGTTCCATCGTTGAATATGAATGTGGGTCGACACAGTCATGGTCCGATACCCTTCCGGAGCCCGCAGGGTATCTCCTCGTGCTGACAGTGAAACAAAAAAATGATTATCCTCCACTGGCGGAGCTTCCGGATCGATGAGAAACTGCTGAAACAGAGGCTCATGATCGGGAACGATATCTTTAAACGCCGCGTAGAGAACCCCAGCTCCCCACTGCCTTTCCGGATCAATTTCTTTTTTCCAGCGGGCTGCTGCAGCTGGCTGCATTTCCGCCGGAAGCAGATCATATACATTTTTAATCGGCATGTTCACAACCACCTGCTCCGCCTCATAGACATTTCCGCGGTGATCCACTGCTTCCCATCCTCCATCGGGGACAGGTTCCAGGCGGGTGATTTTTCGGGGCTTTTTCAAGGTGCCACCGTCTTCTTGAAAACGGATTGTCATTTCTTCGATTAATCGATAAAGACCGCCTTTTACATACCATATCCCCCTGTGATAAATATCCAGCGCTGTACAGGCGAGCAGCATGGAACAATCTTTGTAGCGTGTCTGCATGCTGTCGAGGAGCACACCATCGAGAAACTCGGTGAACCGTGATTCGTGCTGAAGATGATGTTTCTTCAGCAGTTTTTCCAGTGTGCTGGTCAAGTGCGGCAGCAGCAAAGGTGATTTTAAACCTGCCCCGCGCAGCACAGCTGCCGCCTCCAGCAAGTTCCCCGGAGGCAGGACAGGAAACGTCGTCATGTGTCTGCGCAAAATCGATGCAAACGCCCATACTTCTTCAAAAAAAGCTCGAATGGCACCGGCACGTTCCGGAAGATGCCGCTCCCATTCTCTTAAAAAAGCGTGCCGGTTCTGATAGTACGTAAATGTTCTTTCTCCAGCATGCACGAGCATGGCTGTCTCGAGCGGCTCTGCCTCTACGTGAATACCCAGATAGCGGTTGATTTTATCGTGAATTCCATCTCTCTCAAGGCCCATCATTACCGTAGCTCCAACAGGGAACCGATACGGTCCCCGCTGGAATTTGCCGGCGGAGCCACCCCACTCTGCAGCCGATTCCAGCAGGTGAACCTGCTTTCCGCTTCGCTGCAGCAGGGAAGCGGCGGTGATCCCTCCAAATCCGGATCCTACTACCAGTACTTCTGTTCTCATTTCTGACGTGAACCGGGCCTCAGCGCCGGCTGCACTCCCTCCTCTCCAGCTGACTGTATGCAGCAGTAGTATCGACTGTGTCTGTCTCCATTATGCTATTGAACGAAGCCGGATGCAAAAATACACGTCTGCCATAATGTATTCTGCACCGTGCTGCGTTAAAAGAGACTGGCTGGCAGGACGAATCCCATCCAGCAAATGCAGATGGGGTACCACCTCCTCGGGTCCGCCGTCACCTTCAAAACGGCGGAAAGGAAGCTCGTTTCCTTTAGCATCAAGGCAGAGGAGCGAAAATCACATCAGCAGGATATCTATGCTTCTCCCTGCGCTTACCGACGAAAGCCTGTGCTGGGATTGTATCTGTTTATTAATGTCCACGGTCATGAAGAAGGTAAGCGTGTCACAGAATCCGTTTAGCAAGAGGGCGGACTGCATGCTTCGCATGGCTCGTCTTCAACTCCTTTTTCCCCTGCATCGCCGGAGCCCATGACAGGTGCTTCTTCAGAGCATCTGATTCCATGAAGAGCAGGTTCGGCATGATTTCCATCACGTACTGGAGGGACGTATCAACCTTCACCGCCTTCGGTCCTCGCAATCCTCGACGAGAAGCTCGTTCTTCCTGATCATGAGAAAGGCTGCTCATGCATGATTCTTTCTACTTCGAAGCTGGTTCTACGTATAGAAAAAAGCGCACCAATTAACACGTACGTATTTTTTGACGTTTACTGCAAAAGGAAACAACATGCCGCAGAAAATTGGTTCTCATTCACATGTTGAACAGGCACAGGCATGATCAGACGCTTTTCCAATGGCAGCTATGAATCTCTTTGAAAAGAAAAAAACGAACCCTTTTCAGGAGTGAAGGGCGGCAATGCCAGATGAATCAAGTGCCGTCCGGAAATCCTCCTCTCCACGCAAGGATCATTGAGTGCATCGCCCCTCAGCAAGCGTCCGCCTGAACCAGAAAATACGGTTCATACAGAAGGCGGTGAACGTCTCTGCGTTCACCGCCTTCTGTCGTTATACGTGTATGTGCAGAAGTAAGGCTTCCGGCCGTCCATAAGGGACAGCCGGAAGCCTGGTATCAAGGACTCCGCGTCCCGGATTCTTCAACGTTACAATGTGAATCAGCCTTCCAGAAGGAGCTGTTCAGGATCTTCGATCAGCTCTTTCACTTTGACGAGAAACTGCACAGCGTCTTTCCCATCGATAATACGGTGGTCATAAGACAGAGCGATATACATCATTGGACGATTCTCAAATCGTTCATTATCAATGGCAACTGGACGCATCTGAATTTTGTGCATACCTAGAATACCCACCTGAGGTGTATTCAGGATCGGCATGGACCAAAGAGAACCGAATACCCCGCCGTTGGTAATGGTAAAGCTTCCTCCCTGCAGTTCATCAAGTTTCAGCTTCTTCTTCTGCGCTTTCTCCGCAAGTGTTCCAACTTCTTTTTCGATACCGGCAAAGTCGAGGCGGTCCGCGTTTCGGACAACCGGAACGACAAGACCGTCATCTGTCGATACAGCCATCCCGATGTCATAATACTGCTTCAGTACAACTTCGTCACCGTCAATTTCCGCATTGACGTACGGGTACTTTTTCAACGCACCGATGACGGCTTTCGTGAAGAACGACATAAAACCTAGTTTCACATCATTGTCTTCCTGGAACTTGTCCTTACGACGCTTTCGCAGTTCCATCAGATTGGTCATATCAACCTCGTTAAAGGTTGTGAGCATTGCAGCTGTCTGCTGTGCTTCTACAAGACGCTTCGCTATCGTCTGACGTCGGCGGGACATTCTTTCACGGATAACCGGCTTCTCGGGATCCGCTGCAGGCGCCTGCTCCTCTTTCTTTGGAGCGCTGGAGGCTCCTTTAGAACCGTGCTCATCGATATCTTCTTTACGTACGCGTCCAAGAGGATCTCTAGGAGAGATTTCTTCGAGTTTGATTCCTTTTTCTCGTGCATATTTCCGTGCGGCTGGAGAAGCCACAACTCGTTCTTCACCGCTGCCGGCGGAAGTTTCGCTACTGCTGCTCTCTGAAGAGGCCGGCTGCTGCTTCTCTTTCGGTGCTTCTTGTTTCTCTTCTTTCTTCTCTTCCTTCTTCGGCGCCTCGTCTCCGGATCCGCTGCTGTCAGCAGTTCCTTCAGATGCTTCGGTATCAATCACAGCAATGACGTCTCCGACATGCACTGTGTCTCCTTCTTCCGCTTTTGTTTCTTTCAGCACGCCGGCTTCTTCTGCGGAGATTTCCACGTTCACTTTATCTGTCTCAAGCTCGACGATATCTTCCCCTTTTTCCACATAGTCACCCGGCTTTTTCAGCCATTCGGCGACGGTTCCTTCCGTTACGGATTCTGCAAGTTCTGGTACCTGTACTTCTAGCATTAGTCATTGCTCCCTTCGGCATCTCGGTTCAGTGCTTGTTCAATGATTCGATTCTGCTCCATTTTGTGCACTTTAGGATCTCCCTCGGCCGTACTCGATCGGCGGCGGCGTCCAATAAACTCTACCGGCACATCTCCACTGGTGAGGCTCTGCAGATGAGGGTAAATGTAGTGCCACGCCCCCATGTTCTGAGGCTCTTCCTGAACCCATACGATCTCCTCCAGGTTGGTATAGTCCTGGATCACGTCTTTTATTTGTTTCCTTGGGAATGGATACAGTTCCTCCACTTTGAGAATCTGCAGCCATTCCGGCGTCTTCCCACTCTCTTCCAGTGCTTCCTCGAGATCTACAGCCACTTTCCCGGAAGCGAAGACAACCCGCTTCACTTTCTTCGGCTTCGAAGCCAGATCAGGATGAGGAATGACCGGACGGAATTCGCCTTCTGCAAACTCTTCCAGATCCGAAGCTACATTGGTGTTTCGCAGCAGGCTTTTTGGTGCCATCAGCACCAATGGACGAATCACATCTTCTTTCAGCATTTTTGCCTGCCGGCGGAGCAGATGGAAATATTGACTGGCCCGGGTCAAATTCGCTACGTGCCAGTTGTTTTCAGCGGCCAGCGTCAAAAAGCGCTCCATTCTGCCGCTAGAATGTTCCGGTCCCTGACCTTCATACCCGTGAGGGAGAAGCAGAACGAGCCCTGACTTTTGTCCCCACTTCGCTCTTCCTGAAGAGATGAACTGGTCGAAAATGACCTGCGCTCCATTGGAAAAATCTCCGTACTGAGCTTCCCACAGGGTGAGCGTTTCAGGTGACTGCACATTATACCCATATTCAAAACCGACACAGGCCGCTTCCGATAACGGACTGTTATGAACCGTGAAAGATGCTTTCGCATCGGACAATCCGTGCAGAGGCGAGTAAGACTGCTTTTGATCATAGTCATGGAGTACGAGATGACGCTGAGAGAAGGTCCCCCGCTCAGAGTCCTGTCCCGTTAACCGAATCGGTGTTCCTTCCGAGATGATGGTACCGAATGCCAGCGTCTCTGCATGGCCCCAATCGATGCCTCCACCTTCATCAAACGCATCAATGCGCCGGCTGAGAATTTTCTTCAGCTTCGGAAAGACGGTGAAGCCTTCAGGATATTCCTGCAGTTCATTATTAATACGACGGAGAGTATCTTTGTCGACTTTCGTCTCGACGCCTTCCAGACGGTCTTCAACATACTCCGGCGGATTCATTTCTCCGTCGATATTCTCCCGTTTGTTGCCTTTAATATTTTCGAAATAGCCTTCGAGTTCTTTCAGCAGTTCGCCGCGCATGCTGTCGAAATCCTCCTGCTTAAGAAGCCCTTCATTTATCAGCTTTTCTCCATAAATATTAAAAACAGTCGGATGCTCCTGCACTTTTTTATACAGCTGAGGCTGGGTAGCCAGTGGTTCATCCATTTCGTTATGCCCATAGCGGCGGTAACCAATCAGATCAATCACAATATCTTTACTGAATTCTTTACGGTAGAGATAGGCCAGGTGCATGGCAGCGAGACAAGCTTCGACATCGTCCGCATTGACGTGAATGACCGGTACATTGAACCCTTTTGCGAGGTCACTAGCGTACGTCGTTGAACGGGAATCATCACTTACCGTGGTGAATCCGATAAGGTTGTTTGCAATAACATGCAAAGTTCCCCCGGTAGCATATCCTTCCAGGCGGCTGAGGTTTAATGTCTCAGCGACGATTCCCTGTCCAGGGAAAGCGGCATCCCCATGAATGAGTATCGGCATCGACTTGCTCATGTCCTGCTTTGGTTTGCCACGCTCTGAACGGTCGTCCTGCGCGGCACGCGCAAGTCCTTCCACAACCGGATCCACAAATTCCAGGTGACTCGGGTTATTGGCGAGCGTAATCGTCGTATCTTTCGAGGAATTGTTAATTTCCCGGTCCGCTCCAAGGTGATACTTCACATCCCCGGTCCAGCCGTAGTTAATTCCTACAGACCCTTCTGAAGGAACAAGGTCTTTGTTCGGAGCATCGTGAAATTCCGAAAAAATGAGTTCGTAAGGTTTTCCGAGTACGTGGGCAAGCACGTTCAATCGTCCCCGGTGCGCCATGCCGATCATCACTTTTTCTGCGCCGTCTTCCACAGCTTCCGTCACTGCTTCATCCAGCATCGGCACCATCGTATCGAGTCCCTCAATAGAAAAACGCTTCTGACCCTTGAACGTTTTATGTATGAAATGTTCAAAGCCTTCTACGTGATTCAGACGCTCGAGCAGCTGGTGGCGGATGTCTTTTGTCAACGCCGGAAGATAATCACCGGATTCGACTTTTTCAAACAGCCAGGAGCGCTCCTGCGTATTGTTCACATGTTTGAATTCAAATGCGAGTTTGTTCGTATACGTGTCGTATAGGTGCTCAATCGCTTCCAGACCGTTATTAAAGGAATCATGATTATATGGTGAAAGGAGTTCCGGGGGGACCTGCTTAAGATTTTCTGCAGTCAGGTCAAAATCGCTGTAGTGAAACATTTCCGGCGGTTCTTTCATGCGGATTGGGAATACATCCGCCATCAAATGGCCGTTTCTGCGGATAGACTCCGCCAGTCTCATTGCGTTGACAGCTGTGAAATAGTCACCTCTGCTGCCTGCAGCACCGGAAGATGGTGCCGTCTGATCAGCCGAAACAGGTTCTCTGTAAGCTCCCCATCGATCGAAAAAGGCAGCCAGATCCTCTTCAACTGCACCCGGATCCTGCTGATAAACATCGTACATTTCCAGCATATAGCCGAGATTGGGACCATAAAATTGTGTCCATCCCTCATTCAAATTAATTGACTCACTACCCATGTTCTGCTACCTCCAGTGAATTGTGAATACGTAGTATGTTCCCGTGCAATCCTAAAGCGTTTACACACTTATTCTATCATCATCTACCAGTTTCCTCAAAGGTTAGTTTGCTGAGGCGCCGCATTTTTCTTACATTTTTTCAGCGGCATAACCGCTGTTTTATCCGCTGCGTTGAGGAACACATCGGGACCAGAATCGACGGAAACGTTCGATTGCTTCTTCCAGCTCTCTCATGCTGTACGCATAAGACAGACGGACGCCGCCTTCGCCAAAGTTTGAAAACGCGGTGCCGGGTACTACGGCCAGTTCTTCTTGATCGAGCAGCTGCACAGCGAAGGCTTCGGAACTGAGTCCGCTGCTGCTGATATCCGGGAAGACGTAAAAAGCCCCCTCCGGCTCTACAACCGGCACACCGATGTCACGAAGAGAGTCAACCACAAATCTGCGGCGCTGTGCGTATTCTTTCCTCATCGCCTCCGGATCTCCGCTTCCCTTCGTCAGCGCTTCCAGCGCAGCAGCCTGAGAGACGGAAGATGCACAGCTGACATTATACTGATGTACTTTAATCATGTGTGATGCAATCCATGCTGGAGCGAAGAGAAATCCAATCCTCCACCCTGTCATGGAGTGCGATTTGCTCAGTCCGTTTATGACAATCGTTTTTTCCTTCATTTCCGGCAGCGAAGCAATGGATTCATGGGTACCATCATAGCGCAGTTCACTGTAAATTTCATCACAGATGACAAAGAGTTCTTTTTCTTTCAGTATACGGTGCAGCGCCTCCATCTCCTCCCGTTTCATCACTCTGCCGGTAGGATTAGACGGATAAGGGAGCATCACAGCTTTCGTTTTATCGGTGATCAGTTCGTTCAAATGATCCGGCGTCAGCATAAACGAAGTGGCACGGGTATCAGCGTACACGACTTCTGCGCCGCACTGCCGCACGAGCGGTTCATAGGCCGGATATACCGGAGCGGGAATAATGACTTCATCACCCGGCTCCAGGATCGTCCGCATCGTCACATCCAATGCCTGCGAAGCGCCCACCGTGACGATGACTTCTGTATCAGAAGCGTAGTGAAGATCATATTTTTCAGCCAGCCAGGCTGCTGCCGCCGACCGCAGCTCCATCGTCCCTGCGTTGGCAGTATAAGTTGTTTTATTTTGGTCCACTGCGGACTTTGCCGCCTGTTTAATATGTTCCGGGGTCGGAAAATCCGGCTGTCCGAGTGTCAGCTGCACAGCATCCGGATATGCCTGAACCTGGTTGAAAAATTGCCGTATACCGGAAATCTGAAGCCTCCGCACTTCAGAATTGATTTGTTCTTCCCTCATTCTGACACTTCCTTCGTTAATTATGTATCTTTGCTACGTCCACTGCTGGAACGAAGCGTAAAAGTAAAACGCATAGAGCAGCAGGGCAGGCGGAAAAACGTACCAGAACGCGCTGAATTTTTTCTGCTCGGTCTGCACGCCTGCAGCATGCCGGACCGGTCTGACGGATAACAGAATCAGCGCTCCGCCATAGAGCACGAGCTGCAGCACATCAGGCGAAAACTGAAATGCCGTGCCACCCTCAGGAGCAATTCCGAGCGTGTCGAGCAGAATACCTGCAAGAACGGAAACGGTTTTGGCCAGAAGCAGGTAGCAGAACGACGCCATCGCAAGCCACCAGCCGAGAGGCTTCAGCAGCAGCAGCAGAATCCCGGCCGGGATAAACAAGAGAAACACAGCATCGCCGATCAAGACGGGAAGCAGTCCTTCCCGCAGACCAAATACAGCTGCAATATAAAAGTAGTAAATAAAATAAATAACAGCGAAAAGCAGGAGAGCCGCACCGGCAGCGCGGATCCCCCACTCCAGTTTGTCCTTATAACTCTGTTCCATCCATCACCAACACCTTATTCTGAACTGATAGCGTCCGCGCCGGATCTTCCGATAAGATAGGCGGCGATCGCGAAAGCTTCCGTCTGTTCCCGGGCACGCTCGATTCCTTGAGGCGTCTCCCTGACTGTCAACTCATACTCTTCATGGAATACGAGCTGATTCTCCTGCGATTGATTTAAAAAGGCTGAAGCTTCGCTCATCCCATTCCGGCCACTCTGCATCACTTCATAAAAGGATACAAATCCGTGCATGACACCCTGGTACCGGGATGTTTTAACAGGCACACCGGCTTCGTGCAGACGTTCCGCGTACTGCTCCCCCTCATCCCGAAGAGGATCAAATTCCGCGGTTACGATCAGTGCCGGCGGGAGATCTTCCAGGTTCTCGGCCTGCAGCGGAGAGGTGTAGGGATGGGACCACATCCACTCTTCCGGTGTATAGGCATCTCTGGCACGGTACATGACGGAGCGTGACAGCAGATAATAGCCGGAATCATAAATATCCCTCGAAGCCAGCGGGATGTCCTGGAATGTCGTAAGTGGATACAGGAGCACCTGCGCTTCCAGATCCGGACCGTTCCTGTCCCTCGCCATCGCTGCCGTGACCGTCGCCAGATTTCCTCCGGCACTGTCCCCCATTACAGAAATTCTATCCGTATCCCCATTGAACGTATCGGCTTCTCTGTCTGCCCACTGCAGGGCAGAATAGCTGTCTTCTGCCGCCGCCGGGAAAACATGATCCGGTGCCAATCTGTATGCCGGAGCAATAACGATACTGTCTGTTTCCGTTGCAATAGAGCGGATCAGGTCATCGTGGGTATCAATGCTGCCGAACCCTTCAAGAAAAGCGCCGCCATGGTAATACATGACAATGGGAAAAGGTCCCTCTCCACGCGGTCGGTACATACGGGCATCCACGCGGCCGCCGCCCTGTACAGGGATTTGAATATCTTCCTTCAGCATCGAAGGAGCTCCTCCGCTGGAACTGCCTCCGGACACAATTCTCGGTGGTGTAATATCAATATCAAGGTCGACAAGATTATTATTGATCGCGTGCAGGACAACCGCTGTTTTAGCTGGAAGACGTCCTTCTTCTGTAGACTGCCAGAAAAAAACAGCTGTTGCAACCGTAATAATCAGTAACCCTGTCGTCAGTGCACACGCAAGAAACACATTTCTGACCGCTGCTTTCAGCCATCTGCCCATAATGAGAGCCTCCTGAACAAAAAGTGGTTTTATCTGATCCACCCCCGGGGTAAAGCCCCGTTGAGCAGAAATTACGTTATTTTCTGATTACTATTATACATCATTTCTGCTTCGTGCGAAGACATAGAAGTCTCATTTCTAAAAAATTGTGGGAGGATTGTGTAATGACCTCAAATGTAAAACAACTCAACAGTCAGCTGCGCAGCATGGATAATAAATCCTACCGCGCATTAAAATCGATACAGGGCACGTATGAGGAAGCTTCCGGCCGGAAGCTTCATATAGATTATGTACAGGGAGATCCGTTCGCAGCGCCAAGCAGAATTCGTGTATCGTTCCCGCTGTCGTCCACTCCGGTTGAAAGTAACCATTTTGACACGACTGCCAGACGAACGGCAGTAAAGCACTATTTGACGTCATCCTTCGAGAAGACCCGCCGAAAACAACAGACATCGGTCGGAGGTACCGGAAAGAGCGGAATGGTCATGATCGATACGCCGGGACCGGAGATGCTGGACAGAAGTTCCGTTTATATAGATCAGGATCGTGTCGAATTCCGAATTTCATGCGGAATTCCTGCTAAAGGACGAAAAATTCTTGGCAAACAGGCTGCCCAGCTGCTTACCGAACTCATTCCTGAAACGGCCGAACAGACGCTTCGGGAACTGGACATGCACGGACTGCAGCGGATTATAAAGCTCGCGGATGACCAAGTACTGCTCCGCCAGAAAATGAAGGAAAATAATCTCGTCGCTTTTGCTGCCGACGGGGCACTCCTTCCGAGGGAGAGCGGGGCCAGCTCCAAGCCGATGAAAGGCAGCGTCATCCCGTTTCAAAGTCCGGAAGCCTTTCGGTTCACCTTTTCCCTGTCTGATGGAAGCAGCATTTCCGGAATGGGTATCGAAAAAGGAGTCACATTGATTGTCGGAGGCGGCTATCACGGCAAAAGTACGCTCCTGCAGGCGTTCGAACATGGTGTTTATAATCACGAACCAGGAGACGGCAGAGAATATGTCCTGGCAGACGCGTCAGCGGTCAAGATACGGGCAGAGGACGGGCGCTCGATCCGGAATGTGAACATATCGCCTTTCATTAATGAACTCCCTATGGGAAAGAAGACCGAAACGTTCACTTCTGCCGATGCGAGCGGAAGTACTTCACAAGCCGCAAATATTGTAGAAGCGATGGAAGCCGGCGCCTCGACCTTGTTTATTGACGAAGACACCAGCGCCACGAATTTTATGATACGGGATGCGCGGATGCAGAAGCTCGTCAGCCGGGATAAAGAGCCGATCACCCCGTTCATAGACCGCGTACGCCAGTTATTTGATGAAAAAGGGATTTCCACGATTCTCGTGCTCGGTGGATCGGGGGATTATTTCGACGTTGCCGACAGGGTGATTATGATGGATGAGTACATTCCTTACGATGTGACCGAGAGAGCCGCCCAGCTGACGGACGAATTCAGGACGATTCGAAGCATGGAAGGAGAAGCTGCATTTCCCGGGAGCCTGGAACGTCCCTTCCATGCAGATGTCATTAATAAGAAACTGGACCAGAAAGGAAAAATTCAGGCAAGAGGTCTGCATCAAATATCGATTGGAAAAACACCGCTCCCGCTCCACGATGTGGAGCAGCTCGTTTCTTCGAGTCAGACCGAAACGATTGCTGCTGTCTTGAAGTGGGCCGGAAAGCAGTCGCCCCGTCCGCTGACACAGCTGTTGGACGACTGCATGAACCTGATAGAAAAAGACGGCATTGACGCTGTTTCTCCTTTCCAGGGTCATCCAGGCAGCCTTGCTATGCCGAGACGGTATGAAATCGCAGCAGCACTGAATCGAATAAGATCCTGACGGGTCCTCCGCAGCAGGAGCATCCCGACAGCGAAAAGCCGCGCCGGAGGAAATGTCCGGCGCGGCTTTGTCTACGGATGTAAAGCCCATCTTAAAGCGCGCCTTCTGCCAGGAACAGCCGCCGGACCTTCGATTGTCAACCTATATTGGCAGCGTGCCGTTATGCTTTGTTCTTTACTTGTTCTATATAACTGCCGTACCCTGCTTCCGACATTTCTTCCAGCGGAATAAAGCGCAGCGAAGCTGAATTGATGCAGTAACGCAGTCCACCCGGGGGAGGTCCATCAGGAAATACATGCCCCAGATGCGAATCGGCTTCTGCGCTGCGCACTTCCGTTCTTACCATGAAATGCGTGGTGTCTGTGTGCTCGGTGACAGCTTTTTCGGATACTGGTTTCGTAAAAGACGGCCATCCACAGTTGGATTCAAATTTATCAGAAGATGCAAATAAAGGCTCTCCTGATACAATATCTACATAGAGGCCGTCCTCAAAGAAATCCCAAAGCGGGTTTTGAAAAGGCGGTTCTGTTGCGTCCTGCTGGGTTACCTTATACTGAACGTCATTCAAATGATCTTTGCTGTAGCTCGTCATGACTGATTCTCCTTCCAGTATTTATTAATAAAGCCGGCTCGGCCGCTTCCGTGGTAATACATTTTATAATGCATCGGATTTTTGAGGTGATAGCGCTGATGATAATCTTCAGCCGGGTAAAACGTTTCTGCAGGCAGAATTTTTGTCACGATCGGCTGCTGGAACGGACCGTTCTCATTGAGTTCTTTTTTCGACTTTTCAGCGGCTTCCTTCTGTTCTTCGTCTGCGACAAAAATGGCTGTCGTATAGGATCCCCCCCGGTCGTGAAATTGTCCACCCGGGTCTGTCGGATCAATCTGCTGCCAGAACAGCTGAAGCAGATAGTGATAACTTATGAGTTCCGGATCATATGTGATTTCAACAGCTTCCACGTGTCCCGTTGTCTCGGAGCATACCTCTTCATACGTCGGATTCTCCGTTTTACCACCGGTATATCCCGATACCACAGAGTGAATGCCGGGGGTCTCTTCGAACGGACGGACCATGCACCAGAAACAGCCCCCTGCGAATACAGCCTTTTTCATAAATCAGCATTCCTCCTTCAGTTTGTACCTGTAGTTTATCATTGAAGAAGGAGATCCAGAAAACAAAACGATTATATTGAATTTTCCGACTATTGCTGGTATGGTAGTAAAAAGGAGGCGGTACAATGAGATCCACCTGCCCTGAGTGCAATTCTCATTTATACTCTCACCGTTGGCAGACCATCAGCACAGAACGGGACGGCAGCGGGACCTTATACATTTACCGCGCTGTCCGGTGCAGCAGTTCGACCTGTTCTTTTCATGAGACAGCGCTGGAGAAAGAACAGCGCTGGGAATCGCAGAGCACCGCTCACTGACAGGCTCTCGATTGTCCGTCCCTGCTGCATGGAGTTCCTTGCATAAGTGTGATAACAATCAGCCCGCAGAACGAGCCTGGCTGTCAGAAAGTGTCTTTCCAACAGCCAGACGGCAGACAATTCGAACGCCTCTGCAAAAAACCACGCTGGAAGCAGTATCTTCCACCGTGGTTTTTTGTTTGTAAGCCGATCAGCATTCGGTATTCTTCTCCTGCCGGAACGTTGACGAAGGTTGAGCTTCCGTCCCCTCGAATGAATTCGTTCAACACGAACTTTTGACTTCATCGGCTTTATGACGAAAAGTGTTTTTTTATGAACTGAATGGCATTCCCATATTTAATTTTCGCCGTATCCGCATCTTCCAGCACTCCTTCGAGCTGGTGAATGAGGTTCGGATACTCAGAAGCATCACTCAGCTCAGGAATTTTCGTTTCGATGCCGTCGAAATCAGATCCTAGAGCCAGAATGTCTGCGCCTCCGGCATGATGGACAGCCTGAATGTGTTCAATCAGTCCCTGGATCGATGCTTCTTCTTCGATATCAGCAGTGAAGGGCGGATTAAAGACCATACCCATGAGTCCTCCGCGTTCGATCAGAGCCTGGATCTGATCATCATTCAAGTTTCTTCTATGCCCGCACACAGCGTATACATTTGAATGTGTAGCAACTGGATAGTCAGCTTCGATAATCACATCATCAAATGCCTGAAGCGACAAGTGTGAAACATCTGTCCAGACACCGTGCTTGTTGTTCTCCCGGACGACTTCCATTCCCCATTCCGTCAGTCCGCCGCCGCGCGGTTCACCGATGCCGTCAGCAGTCAGGTTCGCATTATTCCACGTCAGTCCCATCGATAAAACACCTGCTCGGTAAAACCAACGAAGTTTTTCTGGATCATTCCCGAATGCATCCGCCCCTTCCAACGTCAGGACAGCGCCGATCTGATTCTCTTCCAGCGTCAGAATCTGCTCCCAGCTGGTGATGTGAACCACCTGCTCGTGGGGTTCCAGTACTTTTTTATGAAACAGATCCACCTGTTCCGCAGCATGCTCAAACTTTTTATCAAATGGAATATCGGGCTCAACGAAGACAGCGAAAAGCTGTACCTGCACCCCGCCCTGCTGCAGCTTTTCCAGGTTTACGTCCAGTTCCGGCGAATCTGTGAATGAAAGGGACGGGTCCATTTGCAAGCGCAGCAGAGCATCACAATGAAGATCAAAAATACCCACGGATTAATTCCCCTTTGGTCTTACCATATTTTCGAGATCGATATATTCGTCGAACTGTTCCTCTGTTAAGTACCCCAGCTCCACGGCAGTTTCTTTCAGCGTTGAATTTTTCTCAAACGCCGTTTTCGCGATGGTTGCGGCCTTCTCATAGCCGATATGCGGGTTCAGCGCGGTCACGAGCATGAGCGAGTTTTTCACGTGCTTATTGATGATCTCCTCATTGACTTCGATACCTTCGGCGCACTTGTCGTTAAACGACACCATCGCATCAGAAAGCAGTCGGATGGACTGTAGGAAGTTATAGATGATTACCGGTTTGTATACATTGAGTTCAAAGTTCCCTTGACTCGCTGCAAAACCGATGGAAGCGTCATTTCCCATCACCTGGGAGGCTACCATTGTTAAGGCTTCAGACTGAGTAGGATTGACTTTCCCTGGCATAATAGAACTTCCAGGTTCGTTGGCCGGGATCGTAATTTCACCAATACCGGAGCGTGGACCACTTGCAAGCCAGCGCACGTCGTTGCCGATTTTCATTAAATCAGCTGCAAGCCCCTTTAATGCCCCATGAACATAGACGATTTCATCGTGGCTTGTTAATGCATGGAACTTGTTCTCAGAGGAATGGAACGTGACACCGGTGATCCGTGAAATTTCCTCCGCTGTCATGCTGCCGAAATCCGGGTGGGCGTTAATACCGGTACCCACTGCCGTGCCCCCGATAGCGAGGTTACGCAGCTGTTCTGCTGACTGACCGATCATTTCTTCCGACTTTCTCAACATATGGACCCAGCCGCTCATTTCCTGGCCGAGTGTCAGCGGCGTCGCATCCTGAAGATGGGTACGGCCGATTTTAATAACGTCATCAAATTGTGCCGCCTTGGATTCAAACGTGCTGCGGAGCTTCTGCAGGGACGGCAGCAGAGTTTCATGCACTTCTTTCAGTGCTGCAATATGCATGGCCGTCGGGAAAGTATCGTTGGAACTCTGCGACTGGTTCACGTCATCATTCGGATGAATACGCAGCTCTGACTGCTCCTGTTCAAAATGCTCGTTGCTGCGGAAAGCCACGACCTCGTTCATGTTCATATTGGACTGCGTACCGCTTCCGGTCTGCCATACTACAAGCGGAAAGTGTTCGTAGCTTCGTGATTCCCGCACCTCGCGGCAGACACGCTGGATCATGTCCGCCTTAGTCTCATCCATGCTGCCTAGCCGCTGGTTCGCTGCTGCGCAGGCTTCTTTCAGGATGGAAAAAGCATCAGTCACCTCTCGCGGCATAACCTCTTCTCCGATCTTGAAGTTCTCCCTGCTGCGCTGCGTCTGTGCGCCCCACCATTTATCAGCGGGAACCTGCACTTCTCCCAGCGTGTCTTTCTCTGTACGGTAATTCATACAACATCCTCCTTCGTAGCGGCCTATGTAGTTTGAAATGGTTTACATACTCTTCTATTTTAACAGAAAGCTGTGAAAAATTGAAAATATCTTGCGGGGAAGCGGTCAAAAAAGAAATGCAGACCGAAAGCGCGGAGCGTCTTTTGGTCGGGGATCAAAAGGGGAAGCCTGTCGCGGTCCTTTCCACTTATAATATGAACGACAGATCGTCTCTATCCAGCACGGGTCCGGATTGAAACCGCTGTCGAGAATGCACGCATTTCTCGTGCAGTAGCCTACTTGTCGAACGGTCAGCCTGCCAGGGGGGGACCTCGGTAATTTGAATATTACGATTGAATTTTCTGAACAAGGTGAGGTATGATGATATTGTAGGTTTTAACATTTATTGGAGGTGTCCGCATGGAAGTACTAGAGGCAGCACAAGGATCCTTTCAGCTCGAAGATTACGAAAAGACGAGAGAAACCTTCGACTGGGAGCAGACGAAAGAAGTATTTACGTGGAACAAAACCGGAAATGTAAACATAGCGTACGAAACAATAGACCGTCATGTGGAGGAAGGCAGAGGTGACAAAACGGCACTGCTCTACTCCGATGCATCGCGCGAGGAATCTTATACCTTCGCTGAGATGAAAGAAAAAACCAATCAGGCAGCACATGCTCTGCGGGATCTTGGAATCAAGAAAGGCGACCGCGTTTTCATCTTTATGTCGAGAAGTCCGGAGCTTTATTTTGCTCTGCTCGGTGCGGTAAAGATCGGTGCTGTCGTCGGACCGCTTTTCGAAGCTTTTATGCACGATGCTGTGAAAGCACGCCTCGAGGACAGTGGTGCTAAAATGATCGTCACATCAGATGAGCTTCTCTCCCGGATACCGATAGACGATCTGCCCGATCTGGAAATGATCGCGCTCTCCGGTGCTGCATCCAAGGCTGGTGAAGACGAACGGTTTATTGATTTTGACGAAAAAATGAAAGCGGCTTCAAAAGATGACAGTGCAATCGAATGGGTGGATCTGGAAGATGGATTCATTCTTCATTACACATCCGGCTCTACTGGCAAGCCAAAAGGCGTGTACCACGTCCATTACGCAATGCTCCAGCATTATCAGACTGGGAAATGGGTGCTGGATCTCCGCGAAGATGACGTGTACTGGTGTACAGCTGACCCAGGCTGGGTCACGGGGACGTCGTACGGTATATTCGGTCCATGGCTCAACGGCGTGACCAACGTCGTCCGCGGCGGACGCTTTTCGCCGGATGACTGGTACAAAACGATTGATCGATTCAACGTAAGCGTCTGGTACAGCGCCCCTACTGCGTTCCGTATGCTTATGGCAGCGCCTCAGGAGACGCTGGACAACCACGACCTTTCCTCTCTCCGCCACATTCTGAGTGTCGGTGAGCCGTTGAACCCGGAAGTTGTCCGCTGGGGATGGGAGGTCTTTCACCTCCGTATTCATGATACATGGTGGATGACAGAAACAGGAGCCATGCTCATCTGTAACTACCCGACAGAGCCGATTAAACCAGGCTCCATGGGAAAACCGATCCCAGGCGTTGATGCTGCGATTGTTGATGATCAGGGCAATGTCCTCCCGCCGAACGAGATGGGCAACCTGGCCATTAAAACTGGGTGGCCTGCACAGATGCGTAAAATCTGGAATAACGAACCGAAGTTCAACGAATATTTTGCAATCAAAGGGTGGTACGTCTCTGGAGACACTGCTTATCAGGATGAAGACGGCTACTTCTGGTTCCAGGGTCGAAATGACGACGTCATCATGACTGCCGGCGAGCGGGTAGGTCCGTTTGAAATTGAAAGTAAACTCGTTGAGCATCCGGCCATTGCTGAAGCTGGCGTCATTGGGAAGCCGGATGAGATCCGCGGTCACATCATCAAAGCTTTCGTCGCTCTTCGCTCCGGGTATGAGGAATCGGACGAATTGAAAGACGAAATTAAAAAGTTTATTAAATCAGAACTGGCAGCTCACGCCGTTCCCCGTGAAATTGAGGTGCGCGATAACCTGCCGAAAACGCGGAGCGGGAAAATCATGCGTCGTGTGCTCAAAGCATGGGAGCTTGATGAACCGACAGGGGATCTTTCCACGATGGACGATAATTAAGATCCACGGAGCGGAAATCATGCATGCCGAAAAGTAAAAAACAGAGCGGCTCCGGGAAGGAGCCGCTCTGTTTCGTGCTGTGTGGAGGGTGGCTGATAAAGCACGCTGTCAGCTGCTTTCGTGAAACGTTCCTTCGTATAACCGACGGCAGCACCGATAAACCTGCCTGCTGTCAAGAGCTGGCCTGTCATCCTCCTCCATCAGATGGGAGACGGCTCCTTCAAGGCATGATTCGGACTTTCGTAACACATCAAAAAACGAGCCCGCGGCCGATGAAGGTCCGGAGGCTCGTTATGCCGTCGTCAGCCGCATTCGTGTCGGTCTCTGCTCTTTCCCTTCACTTTGCGTGAAGCAGATTAGACCTGTGCACGTTAACCATCTCTAAAAAGAATAATACGGGTTGATCATGATGTAGACAAGGACGCCTGTAAAGCTGACGTACAGCCAAAGCGGCATCGTCCAGCGCACCCACTTCTTATGCACACTCCGCATATCTTTATACCCCGTGAAGAAGCTCATCAGCGCAAGCGGAACAATCGCTGCGGCCAGGATGATATGTGTAATTAGAATAAAGTAGTAAAAACCGGCAATGAAGCCTTCCCCGCCGAACGGCGTCGATTCAGCCATAAAATGAAAGGTTACATAGGAGACGAGAAATACTGCAGTTGTCGTAAAAGCACAGTAGATCAGCCGGTAGTGCAGTGTAATGTTCCGTTTTAAGATGGCAAACAATGCACCAAGAAGAAATAAAAACGTAAATGAATTCATGACCGCATTCAACAGCGGCAGCTGGGTAACCAGGAAGGGCAGCTCTCCTACATAACCAGGGATGAAGGACAATGCCACAACCAGAAGATTAACTACGATAGAAATTATGACCACAGTTCGAATGTGGTATTTTACAGCGGCATTCCAGATTGACTGCAAAAGATCACCTCTCTTTCTACTCCGTCAGTTAGTATATCGTACCGGAGCGCCGATGACCATACGATATCCCTCTATAATTTCGACGGTTTTGTTTCATTGATGGATTCATTTCTCCGGCTCTGTTCCAGTTTTTCCAGCAGTTCATCAATGTCTTCTTTTGATTCCCCGCCGAATAGACGCCTTCTGTCCTTTTTTAACAGCCGGATCAGGATTTTTTTCTCTTTCGACGTCAACAGCATGTAGACTCTCCTTTATGCTCATCCACTTTTTTTGTAAACAATATAAAATAATACAGCCATCACCAGCAGCAGTCCCGTAGATAAATAAAACACCGACGCAATACCGAACGAGCCGGCAAATGCCCCGCCAGCTGCCGGGCCTGCCACGTTGCCGAGAAAACGAAAGCTTTGGTTATAACCGAGCACTTCCCCCTGAATATCCATCGGTGCTTTTGTACGGATATAGGCAGTAGCGCAGGGAATGATGCCTCCGAGTGCGATCCCGAACAAAAAACGGAGAACGATCAGCTCGGAAACCGAGCCGGCGAACGCCTGAGGCAGGAAAAACAATGCGCACAGCACAAGACAGATCATGACGATCTTATCATGGCCATGACGATCGCCCTGAATACCCCAAATTCTTGTTGCCACGAGATTTCCCAGCCCTGTGACAGAAAACGCCAGACCGGCAAGAAAAGCAAGGTTTTCTGCCTCCGTCAGCTGGCCGACATAAAGAGCAAGCTGCGGCTGAATACTGAAGTTCGCTGTCTGCACGACAAAAGACAGAATCATCACCATCAGCAGAATTGGACTGGAGATCGTCCACTTGATGACTTCTATCATGGATTTCTTTTCAGCGGCAGGTTCATTTTCTTCTCTGACGAACTCGTTAATGCCGAAAGCAACAAGCGTAGTAGCTGCCATAATGACAATACCGGTTATGAAAAAAGTATAAGTAAAGCCGAAAGCATCTGCAAGCAATCCGCCGATAACAGGGCCGAACAGGCCGCCGGAGACTGTCCCCATCTGCAGCGTACCGAGCACTTTTCCGGCTTCGTGCTTCGCCGTCTGCGCGGAAATCAACGCCATTGACGTAGGAATAAACCCTGTCACTACTCCCATCAGCGCACGAAGAACAAACAATTCAGCCGTGCTGTCTACCAGACTCATAGCAATGATTGTCAGAGCAACCCCGTAGCCGGTAATGATCAGAATCTTTTTCCTTCCAAATTTATCTCCAAATCGTCCCCAGAACGGCGCCACCACGAAAGCAACAAGAAACGTGATGCCAAAAATAAATCCAGACCAGCGCTGCACATAGGCGTCGCTGAAATCGCCGAACGTTTCGATATATATAGAAAGGAACGGCAGCACCATGGTGGCACTTGCAGCAACAAAAAAATTCGCGGTCCACATGATGATTAAATTTCGTTTACCCATAACAACACGACCTCTAAAATAGTTCGACTCACGTAATATCATACTAGAATAATGGGGCCGTCTCTATAAGAATATGAGACGGCCCCGGCTGACAGGGCAGCTGAACACGGATGACTGCTCCGGCCTGAACGGAACCGCTGCGCAGCTTCGGCCAAGCAGCTCTTTCCTCAGCTGCTGGTTACTTGACGAGTTTTTCATCGACAAAAGCGGCAATGTACTCCGCCCGTTCTTTCATCTGTTCATAGCCGTGCCAATAAAGCACCTCGAGCTTTTCTTTCTTTCTCTCTGTTCTGGAGACATCATACAAAGTTTCCGGACGAATGACGACGGCATCTCCAGCCTCTTCCATCCTCTCAATCTTATCCAGCGTGTCGTTGTAGATACGGTAGCGGTTTTCGACGACCCGGATCAGGCCGGGATAGTCCTTATACTTCCGCCGGAAATACCACATGCCTCTTCGTGCCGGCGTTTTTCTGTACCCTTTCGGCTGTGTCAGTATGATCACGTGTCTGCTGTTTCCATCTGCTTCTGATTTTCCGATTGGAATCGGATCACTGATCCCTCCGTCCATGAAAGCTCTGCCGTCATGCTCAACGACTGGAGCCACTACGGGGAGAGAAGATGATGCCCGTAAAATTTTGTTGAGGTCATCGAACAGTTCCTGCTTTTCAAAATACACCGTGTCTCCTGATACACAATCCGTAACTCCAGTATAGAAGAGCTGTTCTGAAGAGAAAAATCGGTTGTAATTAAATGGTTCTTCCTTATTCGGAATCTGGTTAAAGATCAAATCCATGTTGAACAGCTCTCCCTGGCGCAGGAGACGTTTTACCGATATATAATCCGGATGCTCGGCATAATCAACGGTTACGGCTTTATTTCTCCCGGACTGACGGGAGATATAGGAGACTGCGTTGCACGCTCCCGCAGAAACACCCACTACGTAAGGAAAAGAGATGTCGTTCTCCAGGAGGTACTCCAGAACGCCGCTGGTAAACACGCCCCGCATTCCTCCGCCTTCCAGTACTAATCCCGTATGTTTCACGAGCTACGCCTCCTCGTCTGGTTCTGTATAAAACATGAGGGCTACTGCCCCTGGTCCTGTATGTGTGCTGATAATCGGTGTTGTATCGATGATGCTGATCTCTGCCCCGCTGGCAGGCGCAAGCTTTTCTTTCAGCTTTCCGCTGAGTTCCAGGGCCCCTGCATGCGCAATGCCCGCGCCTTTTACCGTCTTCCCGTTCGTATCTTTTTCAAATAACTGCTGCAGCTGCTTCAGTACTTGAGCATGGGTTCTCGCTTTCGTAACCGGTGTGTACACCCCATCCTCCAGCGAAGCAATTGGTTTGATTTTAAGCAGGGAACCGACGAGCGCCCGCCCGCGTCCGATTCTTCCGCCCTTCAGCAGATATTCAAGCGTATCCACCATAATGTAAAGGGACGTACTGCTGCGGACCCGCTCCAGCCGGTCTATTATCTCATCCGGGCTGCGGCCGTCAGCTGCCATGACGGCCGCTTCCAATACTTGAAATCCGAGTGCCGTCGAGATGTAGGCAGAATCAATCACAGATACTTCCGCTTCTGTCAGCGCTGCCGCCTGTTCCGCACTCGTATATGTACCGCTCATGCCGCTGCTCATATGGATGGAAACGATGCTGCTGTGTCCTTGATGATATAAATTATCGTAGACCTCCTGAAAATCACCTGGAGAAGGCTGAGAACTTTTCGGAAGCTCTTCTGCTGATGTCAGCATCGTTAAATATTCTTTTCTGCTGACATCCACCCCGTCTTTGTAGGATACACCGTCTACCGTTACGGATAAAGGAACAACATGGATGCCGTACCTGCTGATCAGTTCTTCGTCTAGATCGAGTGTGGAGTCTGTTACAATCTGTACCTGCCCGCTCACTTTCTCAGCTCCTTCCATTACTTCTTGACGCTTACATTTGCTCTATCTATAGGATACTATAGTTATCTGACGTTTGTTAAGTCACACCTCTGCTGCGCTCGCCATCCAACTGTGGACCCGGCTTCGTTTTCCCCCGCGAGCCTCACGTTTTTGCTGACTTGCCGCTGCTTGTCATGTTCCTGCTTCATCCAGCGGAGGGATGGGCAGAATCGATGTACGGGATGAATACACAGGTACGCACGTGTATCATTTTCAAGACTCTCGTATGAATACGTGCAACCTCTCTACTTCTCTAGCTCTGGATATGATAGAATAGTTTTTGCTGCTTCAGGAGCGGCTGCTGCGTGATCAACTACAACCGAATTTGAACCGGGGTATCCCCTTCTTCATTTTTTACGGAAGACCCGGTATACATATCGAAGGAGGCTTCCTGTGTGACAAGAGAATTCCACGCTCCGTTTATTGCCGTTGAGGGCGCCATCGGTGTCGGTAAAACGTCGCTCGCTCAAAAACTCAGCCGGAAATACGACTACCATTTATTGAATGAAATTGTGGATGAGAACCCGTTTTTATCTAAATTTTATGAGGACATAGATGAATGGAGCTTTCAAACCGAAATGTTCTTTCTATGTAATCGTTTCAAGCAGCTCGAGGACCTTTACACCACGCATCTTCAAAAAGGGTATCCCGTTGTCAGTGATTACCACATCTTTAAAAACCACCTCTTTGCCCGACAGACGCTCAAAGAAGCTCATCTGGAAAAGTACGAACGAATTTATCATATTTTGACGAATGACCTTCCTAGGCCGAACGTCATTGTCTATCTTCATGCCAGCCTGGATACGCTGCTGCAGCGCATTCAAAAGAGAGGCCGAGACATGGAACAGTCCATCGACCCTGCTTACCTCGCGCAGCTCAGCCACGACTACGACCAGCTGATGAGGGATCATCAGCGCGTCTATCCGGAGATTCCCGTTATTTCCATTTCCGGTGATGAATTGGACTTTGTAGAAAACGAACAGGATTTTGAACGAATCACAGATCAGCTGGAAGAGGCGTTAACGAAGAAACAGAACCTGTTGTAAGAAAGGAGCCCTATATGACTTCACCCAATCATAACCTTAAAAGCGATGCCCTGATCACCCTTGCCGGTACGGTCGGTGTTGGTAAATCGACCCTCACCAACGCACTGGCCGATAGGCTGAATTTCCGCGCTGCGTTTGAAAAAGTCGACGGAAATCCTTATCTGGAAGATTATTATGAGGATTTTTCCAAATGGTCGTTTCATCTGCAGATGTATTTTCTTGCCGAACGATTCAAGCAGCAGAAACGGATGCACGAAGAAGGTCTCGGCTATGTGCAGGACCGGAGTATCTACGAAGATGTTGGTATTTTTGCCAAGCTTCAGTACGATCAGGGCAATATGACCGAACGTGATTTCAACACGTATCATTCCTTGTTTGAAGCCATGGTGATGAATCCTTATTTCCCGAAGCCGGACGTCCTCATCTTCATCAATGGTTCTTTCGACAGTATTCTCCGCCGCATCCATGAACGCGGAAGGCAGATGGAGATCGAAACGCCGACAGCTTTCTGGCAGGAGCTGTACGACCGGTATCAGCAATGGATTCACCATTTCCGGGAATGTCCCGTGCTGCATCTTGATATTGATGAATACGACTGCAGCGAAGAAGCTTCCATGAATGAAATCACTACTGCCCTTGAAACCCTCCAGCACAGCAGCGGGCCCGTTCATCTTGCTCTGCGTGAGGGCCGCCAGGTGATACTGCCATAGGTTTACGGCAAATGGACCGTGCCCGGTCCGGAGCCTTACATCATCTTACCAGCGGCAAGGTATCTCCTATCCCGGCCAAAACGGCGCCGGAAGCAATCACGCTTCCGGCGCCGTTTCGTCTCTGCAGAAAAAGGGAACTGTCCGCTGACACGCAGAGCGGATCCATCATTCCTCCGCCTCGATTCTCTTCAGACGCCTGCGGTAAACCCCTTTAGAAAGACTAATGCTGATCTCATACAGGAAAATCAGCGGGATGATCACAAGAATATCGGATAGAAAATCCGGAGGTGATACGAGTACACTGACAATGACGATGATGAAATAGGCATACTTCCTGTTTTTATGAAGCCCATAAGGCGTCACTACCCCAATACTCGTAAGAAACATAATCACAAGCGGCATCTCAAAAAGAACTGCAAACGGCACTGTCATCCGCAGCACAAAAGAAAAATACCGATCGGCTGTAAACATCGTTTCAAACGTTCCCTCTCCCAGCGCCAGCAGAAAATCCAGTACGAGCGGCAGAACGATAAAATAGCCGAAACTTAATCCACCGGCAAACAGAAGAAGGGAAACGGGAATATACGCCGCACTTACTTTTCTTTCTTCTCCTGTCAGACCGGGAGCTACGAAACGCCAGATCTGAAAAATCACGACTGGAATCGTCACTCCTGCGGCAACAACTGCCGCAATGCTGAAGTATATCAGAATGATATCGAGCGGTCCCAGTACCGCCAGCGTCATATCCACATCCAGGGTCAGCCAGTTATAGATGTCCTGCACGAAGATAAAGGCTGCTATAAAAGAGAGAATGAAAACGGAAAGGACAAGAATAATCCGTTTTCTTAATTCATCCAGGTGTTCTGTTACTTCCATACTCTGCTTGACCATAGACTACTCCTTTTTTCCATCCGGAAAGACATCCCCGGACCCGTCCGGGTACTTCATGGCATCATCGTTACATAAAAAGAAGCCCTGCATGGGAAGCGGGGGCTTCTCTTCTTCTACTCTTGTTTCTTACTGTCTGTATCGTCATCCTGCGTCAGGTCTTTTGTTGAATTTCGAAATTCTTTAAGTGTCTGACCCATAGCTCGTCCGATTTCTGGAAGTTTCTTCGGTCCGAAAATCACTAGTGCTATGACAAGAATTAAAACCAGTCCAGGTACACCAATTCCACTGAACATACGATCCCTCCTTCATCCGGAAAACGCAAAGATATCTGCACTTCCGACTTTATCACATCTGCCGTTGTAACACCAGTACATGCGCATAACCGATCCACGTAAGCGGCATTCATGCTTAAAGAACCTCGCTTCCCGGGTATAGGCAGACATACTCCCGACGTGTCCTCTCCCGTTCGAGTAAAAGAGAGATGCCGTTCTCAGGGATCATGTACGCAAAACTGCCGCCCGCATGCCTTGTGTGCGCTGTACAGGGACATACGGCGACAGATCCAATAAAGAGAAGACTGGACACGCGGAATATTTTTAGGAAAGCCTTCCAGAAAGGAGATTTCAATGAATCGAATAACATGGGGCATCGCGGGTGCCGGAAAACTCGGTAGTGCACTTCTGCATCAGTGGAACTTGGCAGGCATGCCGGGAGCGCTCTATCACCCGGATGAAGACAAGCGGGAAAGATACGCCGGCGCTTATCGATTGATGCGCGGCATTTCAGCACCTTCATTAAGCGGACTGGACTGCCTTCTGCTTGCACTTCCGCCGGATCGTCTGAAGTCATTCCCCAAGGATGTCTCGGCAGCCGGCGCGGACTTAACCAGAACAACTCTCGTCAACCTGAGCACGAGTCTCCATACCGATGAACTGCGCGTCATGTACCCGGACTATCAGTGGGCTGGTGTGAAATTTGCGGGCCATGCTTCCCGCTTAAAAACGGAAGGAGCCGGTGCGTTTGTGATGGAAGACCAACCCCTTCCTGCGCGGCATACAGACCATCTCCGTCTTCTTTTTGAACGTATCGCCCCGGTTATCTCTGCTGAGGAAGCGGCTGTATGGACCATGAATCAAGCTGCAGTTAAAGAGGCGGTGACCTCTGCATCACGATTATCCACGAAAGCAGCGGAACACGGTTATCCTCACGCGCTGGCAGAAGCTTCGTGCAGATCAACACTGCCGGGTACCGCCGAAGCTTACTTGACAGGCTCGCTCGGCGCATTCGGCCGGAAGGTGGCGGAAGAGCTGGAGGAGCGCTGAACGATACCACTGCCATGAACGGCGGAATGAACAAAAGCGCAGAGCGCCTATTGGTCGAAACGGCATGTACCGCAGGTTCTTTGAGGGAAGCATAAGTTTTTCATGCTTCCCGAGCAGCTGGCTACACCGTCCCCCATAATGAAAACTTATCCATTCTTATACTTGAACAAAAGCGCCGGAAGCTGGTCTGCTTCCGGCGCTTGTTTTACCTGCGCGGTAAAAAATGTTCTCGTTCAGGATGACCGCTGCGCTTTTACTGCTCGCTGTCGTTCAGACGCTCCAATACTTCCTCGACTGACACACCATCACCATAGCCGATCGAATCCCCTTCTCTCACTTCTCTTACTTCGGTGGATTCACCGGAACCGGAATCCCGCTCTGCTTCGCCGGGTGTTTCTTCTTCGTTCGTCGGCGTGCCGGAGGTCTCCGCTTGTTCGTCGTCATCAGCGGCGTTACCATTATTCTCCTGGTTCTGTTCTGCGTCCGGCAGGTCTTCATCGTTTAGTTCCATTTTTCCATCGTCTTCTGTCTCCGAACCATACGCGTTATCAAGGATGCTGCGGTCTGTCTGTTCATCCTCTACCGTTTCTGCATAGCCAGCATCATTATCATTGAGTGGATCGACACTGTCTGAAACTTGGTCTTCAGCGGACCCTCCACTCCATGCAGTGACCAATACCGCCGACCATACCCCTATCGTCGAGAGTGCTGCTCCGGTTAGAAGGCCGGCTTGTTTTCGGTCCATGATTCATCCGTCCTTTACAACATGATGTTGAAGTCGTTTGTAGTTATATTATACCACAAACACTCGGACCTCACACATGAACGGCGCTAATTAGTCAAATAGTCCCGGTACGTGGTACTTGTACTTGCGTATATCTTTCGTCCGCTGATTTTTCTCTAGAAACGTAATGGTTCCTTCCCAATCTGCATAAACAATCGAGCTGCATCTCGTTCCATACCCGTCCATGTGGATGTAGACCGGAGACAATTTTCTTTCAAGATCGATACCAACACCGGTATCTGGAAGGTCCTCTCCGCTATACATATCCCGGTTTTCGAGCGCGTGAAGCAAGGCATCTTCGAGCTCGCCCCCTTGAAGGTTCCGTCGATGCGTATCGAGCAGATTCTCTCTCAGCCGTTCCGTCTTTGGCCAGGCCGATTCTATATTCGCGTTGGAGAGGGTGTGGACCCCTTCTGCCAGCTTCTTGTCAGGAGCTTGGCCATTCGTTGTGTAATAAACCTCCCGCATCGTCCCGTAGAGCAGATTATACCCGTTAAATTTCTCCGGGTGTTTCAGCTTCTCGTCAAATTGCTTTTTGTCTTCCAGCCAGGATGTAACTAGAGAGCCACGGGAAGCTGGCTGCTTCGATTCATCCGGATTCCGGATGTTCGTCACCGCTGCGATCTCCCCGTTCATGTTCACCCCGAGCCAGGTGCCCCCCTGTTCGAGATCTCTGCCTGCAAGAATGTCACGTTCTTCCCACCAGTGGAGCCCTTCTGACTGCCGGTGATAAAATTCATCCCTGTTGGCCGCCATCACAAATGGATAGGCTTCATGCTGCTTGATCGAGACACTGATAATACACATAGATCACCCTTCTTTCTGATTGAATTGCTGCTGAATCCGGTTCTCTTTCTGCCGGAAAATAATCCAGCCAGCCTGCATAACAAATGAAAGGAAGAAAACAGTAAAGCCGGGTGCAGCCTGTTGGGGCAGCAGCATATAGACTACGGCTCCAGTTCCGATGGATGCACAGGCTGCAAAATTCCACGCTCGATCTGCCGGCTGCAGCCATGTTTTATGCCGGATCAAAAATTCCGCACAGACGACAGCCGTCAATGGTATGACCAGGGTTCCCAGTCCGGAGATGAAGGATTCGGCCTCCTCCACCAGCTGCGGCATCAGACTGACTGCAATTGCTGCGGCTCCAAACAGGCAGGCCGCCCGCATTCTCCCTAATGCAGGAACACTGTTGAGCAGGCTGTAGCCGCCTGTATACGCATTGTTAACATTAATAATGAACATGCTGCCGACAGCTGCTGAAGCGATCACTCCCGTCAGCAGCGGATGGATATTCATCTCAGCTGTTATCAAAAACGCGTTCCAGTCCCCTGCAGCGGCAGCAGTCCAGGCACCCAGCACAGCGGTGAGAAAATACCCTGTAACATTGCCGGCGAACAGGCCCCAGAAACCTTGAGCCGGACTCACCGCATACCGTGCAAGATCAGAGGAAGAAGTAACGCCGGAAACGTATTGAACGAATGCCAGACTCGCGAAAAACACCATGACGTGCCACGCAGGATCAGGAGAACCGGCCGCTGTCACTTCTGCCGCTGTTCCAGAATAGAAAAATACGAAAAACATCGCTACTGTACCAAGTGCCAGCACCGGCATAAAATAAGCCGAAAAGCGTTTCATCGCCTCAAAGCCTACCAGCGCCGTTATTACCATGAGAAGCGCCAGGAGAAAGGACAGCAGCGGAAATGGAATCGATGCCCCTGCCCTCGTCAGAAACGTATGTAGAAAATAGGCACCGCCGAGCGCCTGCACGCCAAACCAGTATAATGACGTGACGGTCCGCAGAGGGGAAGCAAACAGAACCGCCCCCATCCTGCCGAGCATGGAACGAAGCGCAAACTGTCCCGGAATTCCCTGTCTGGAACCGGCCAGAGACAGCAGCGAAACAAAGATGTAGGCAGCTGCCGATCCCAGCAGCGTCACCCATACCGCCTGCAGAAAGGAAAGTCCCCCCTCCAGAACGGCTAAAGCAGGTACAAGCATGTTACCGGCATTCACATTGATCACGGTCTGCATCCGCATAAAATCCCAGGCCGTTGATGTTTTCCTATCTTCTGGAACAGGCTGCAGCCCAAACTGTTCCCATCCGCGCGTCGTCATCAAATCCCCCGTTCCACTTTCAACTGTATGCTATCGTATCATATGCCGATGCATCGTAGTATGTGCGGAGCCTCTACACTCTATTGATTGTGCCGTCCTCTCGAAGAAGCTATAATAAACATACATGAAACCTCGATAAAAAGGGAACGTATATAAAAGAGTAGCCTTTATTTTATGAAGGGGGTAGCCGAATTGACACAGGAAAATAAAACCAATGACCATACAGCAGAAGAACAGCAGGAAGAACAGGAGCAGCAGAGTGCTCCTAACAATGAGGACATTTCTTCATTTCTAAAAGAAGAGGAACAGAATATCGGAGTGCCGCAGACCAACCAGGGACGCGAAGAAGCGGAAGGGTATGTAACGAGACTGCGGAACACGAAAAATATTGAAGAGATTCTGGATTCACTCAATGACCTCGGGGCGGCAGAACAGGAAAGGGCCGGAGAATCCCTGGAAGCGCTGAAACGTCCAGTCTCGGATATGATGAATGACCCGAATCACAGCCTGCCGGATCAGCTCTCTAAACTGAAAGAAACAGTGGGCGAACTCGAACCGGATTATCTTCGTCAGGGAAAAGTAAAAAAATTCCTCTCGAAAATGGTCCGGCGCAGTCCGATTGAAAAATACGCACAAAAGTACCAGTCTGTAGAAAACGAAGTCAACACGATTATCGAAGGACTGCTGCATGGAAAGGACAAGCTGCAGGAAGATACCGTTATGCTGCACCAGCTGAAAGACGTTGCTAAAGACCGGATCTCCGGCCTGAATGAACAAATCGAGGTCGGCAAGCAGCTGAATCTGATGCTGGAGGAAGAACTCCGCAAACCGGAATGGCAGGAAGATCCTACACCCGTACAAAAAGGGCAGCAAAAAGTGCTCTCGCGTGTTAAAAACATGCAGCAGGCGGTGCTCGTGCTTCAGCAGTCGCTTGCCTCTGTCGATATTATTGTTGAAAATAACGATAAGCTGGAGGAAGCCATCTTCAACTCCATCACGATGACGAAAAACATTATCACCGTTACAGCGTCTATCCAGATGGCGCTCAGTAACCAGAGACAGGTTATCGATGCTGTGCAGAGCGTCAATAAATCGACAGAACAGATGCTCCTCAGCAATGCTGAGATGCTCAAATCCAACAGCGAAGAAACGATGCGGACACTGGAAGAACCGGCTATTGCCATGGAAACATTCCGCAAAGCATATGAAGACGTCTATTCTGCAATCGAAATGACAGAACAGTCCAACCAGCGTATCATCAGCTCCAGCAAGAAGTTCATCTCGGAAATGGATGAGCTGAATCAACAGATGGAACAGAAACTTCTCAAGTAAAGCACACAGCTGGCTTCGCCGGAAGGAGGGAAACAAATGACCGCTATGAACTGGCGGGACAGGCTGCTTGAACAAGCCTGGCTCCAGCCGCTCCTGCCAAATTATATGAAGCCGCTTGATGAACCATCACTCATGAATGAAAATATGCGTGAATTCATTTACGAAGCGGAGGAATTTATATCGGATCTGGCAGCTCTGGCTGAACTTCCGCGGATGAACAAGACATTCAAGCGGAGCATTCAGGGTTTTACCTACAAAGTCAAAATGAAACCGAAAAAGCTTCTGGTGGAAATGATCGACACGCACAAATCAGCTTCGACCATGAAAAAGCGGGTATTCATTACGGTACACCGGTCCCACCATAAATCAGAAAACGGATCCGGAAAAGTGGCTGACTCCACGATTTATTATCAAAAGAGCGGCAGAACCTACGTGCGAAGCGTCCGCCGTCATGAGAGTTTTCAAACACTGTTCTATCACCTGCACCGATTGGACATGTCCCTCTCCGGGCAAACGACAGAACTGCTCCCTCCGGGTCAGGAAGCGAAACCGGCTGCCATTGAGAGCACGTCCACAATGCCTGCGCAGGAACCGCTCATGATGCAGCAGTCTCTCCAGGAGCTCAGACGTGAAACGAAGGGCCTCACCGAATCGATGACAGAACATCTTTCTCTTCTCGAAGAAGAGCTGCAGCAGGCAACGGAGGAATATCACCTCTTCGCCGTCGAGGAACGTTATGAACTGAAACGGATGATGCTGCACGATATTCCGGATCTGATCCGCACGTTCAGCTCCCTCTCCGACACACAGAGGCAGGAATCTGCGCCGAGAGTGGAAAACTCACTGGCTAGAATGCTCACGCATCTGCGCAGCTATACAGAAGATCTCGAAAAAACGAGAATGGACAGAATGAACCACGTCCTGCAAGTACAGCAGCTCCGTTACGAACAGGAAGATCATCAGCACACAAAAACGTCGACACTGATGCGCCGTCATCAAAAACAGCTGGATGAGCAGTAGCCCATCCAGCTGTTTTTATAAGTTCTAAAATAAATGTTGGGGTAGAGCTTCGTTTCCGCGGCATCTTTTCTTCCGTTGCAGGCGGACGCCTGCGAATGAGTGCTGCCTTCAATGATCTTCGCATTGTGAGGAGGAGAGGACGGCGCTTGATCCCTCTGGCGTCGCCGCCCTCTCCTCCTGATAAGGGGGGGTTTTTGTTTTTTTCTTTTCCAAAAGAATCATAGGTGCCATGTGAAAAGCGTCTGAGCATGCTTCAGCCTATTCCCCCGAACATGTGAAGGAGAACATGTTTTAAATGACGGCTGCCGCCTCTTCTGAACTGCGGCAGCGCTGCAGCAGAAATTCCTGAATACGCTCAAATTCTCCGGTGAAGACGACAACGAGGGCAATCAAATACCGTCTGTTCCGCTCGATGGTCTTTCTACTGACAGCAACACACCGCATGACTTCATTCATCGGCAGTCTGCCTTTCTTTTTCAGTCTTTCCACCACGTCCGGCTGGCCTGCGATCATCCTCGCTGTCTGCAGCATATTCGACCTGGCATCTACGTGAATAGGACGCTGATCTGCGACGTCCTCCAGACAAATGGAAAACCTGGATAGTTCTCTTTTCAGCTCTTCGATTTCGGCTTCGACTTCCCGCGCTCGGTTCTGCGCAAGGTAGCATGCATAGGCAGCTTCTGCCTCTGCTGGATGTTCTCTCCTTTCCCAGGAAGGTTCCGTAAAGTCCATTGACAGCGCCGTAATGCTCCGCTTGTTTTTCCGGATATAATCAATCAGCCTCCGTTTGATTACGACAGAAGCAAAAGAAGGGAACGCACTCTGCCGGCTCGTATCAAACTGGTGCAGGGCCTCATGAAAGGCCATCATTCCAACGCTGATTTCCTCATCCCTGCCGGATTCCACGAATCTGCGGCAGACTTTGGATACCATTCTTTTAATAAACGGGCTGTATTCGATGATCAGTTCATTCTCGACTTCTTTATTCCCCTGCTGCACGAGCAGAATTTTCTGCTTCAATGCTGTTTCTGCGTTTGCCTTTTTCCATTCGGTTTTCAGCATCTTGACACCTCGGCTCTACTCATTACTGCTACTGTCTCTATCATACCTTCTTGTGATTTTTCTTACAGGGACAATGGTGCTACTGGACGATTACATTTATGTTTAACTTCGTTACAGACTGCAACATAATCCCCCTCCCCGGGGGCATTGTGCGCTGCTTGTCAGCCAGTTGTTATAATACATCCATTATTTTGTATTTTATGCTGACCCGGCGTTAGTCATTTAGGCCTGTCTTGCTTTTCAGTCTCGAAGAATGGTAGATTAACGTAGGAAATGATAAGATATTGGGAGAATGAAATAAATGAGGGATTATAATGAATAGAGAACAAGCATTCAAATGGACCGGTGGACTCGTTACTGTGGATGAAGGTACACAGGGGATCTATATCGGCGTGCTCGACGATGTCGAGGCAGAGCCCAAAAAACCATGGCAGGGCGTCGTTACCATCAAAGGCATCCTCCAGATTCCATCTTTAAACGAGGACATGAACGGACTCCAGTCACTGAAATACGAGAAAGAAGAATCTGTCCGCTTTCCCGGGAGAGCGCTGGCGAGATTTGATGGTGAATTCACGGCTTCCTACCGGGAGTCCTACGCAGAAGCGTTGAAATACCGCTGGGATATAGAAACAGAAAATCTGGAGCAGAGCGAATATGTACGAACTATCATTCAACAAGAACTTCGACAGTGGCAGATGGAACATGTCCTGCAGGAGGAAAGCTTCGCCTATTACCACGTGATCCAGGGTGAGCACGGCCTGGCGATCCATGATCAGGAGCAGGACGATGCATTATCCCTTGACGGGTGCCCTTTTGAATTCCAGATTAAATCAAAAGGCCGGTGGACACCTGCTTATTTTAAAGCAGATTCTACCTTTGAAACAAAGGAAGGACGGAGCATCCGGGTATCTGAAGGTCAGGAAATCCGCTTGAACAAGGACCAGTTTGACCCTTACAAAATGCTTCGAAACGAGTTGGAAAAGCCGGCGCTCCAGGCACTTGAACGTGGTCTTTCCCGCCTGCAGTACAGCCATGAGTATCACGTACACTGCCATAATTCGTTATTGATGCAGCTCCTTTCCTCTTACGATAACGGGTCGTTTGCAGGAGTAAACTTCATTACCTATGGTCACGGCTCGAGTCAGCTTCTCGTGCAGCATCATTATGAGCGCACCATTCATGATGATAAAGAGGATGAAACGTTCGACCGATTTGAATTCACCACCGACCAGGGTGAACGGCTGATCACCACGTATGCAACGACGTTGTCGTCAGACAGCGAAAGCTGAGTCAAAAAGCAGATATACCAGAGGCCCTCCCCTTTTTTAGGGAGGGCAATGAAAACCCTTGTAAGAAGACCGGAAACGTCCCCTTTTGACGCTTCCAGTCTTCTTTTTTTATCCTGTTTCTTTGACAGAAGCTCTAGCCGGCACGCGGGGAGGCTTCAGTTGAACGTCCGATGATAAAAGCGCAAAACGCCTTTTGGTCGGAACGGCGTGCGGAAGCGCTGCAAGCCTTTTGAGGGAAGAAGACGTTTTTGTTTCTCCCCGTACAGCGCATGAAGACGCCGTCTTCTTGTATGAAAACTGATCCATTACTATACTTGAACACACAGGCGGACAGCTCCTCCCTCCTTCTTTAACCGCAGGCTTGTTGTTTTTCGCATCAAGCCGATTTTTTCACGTTTTTTCAGCTCACGTGCAGCCTGCTGCGATCCTGATAGGATCTGGAGGAAATCCGTTTGTTCAACTCGGCTATCTTAAACTTTCTGCACGTGGATGTGCGTTTCATCAACATGACGGTGAGCAGCAGACAAACGGAGAGGGGTTCTGCACTCATGGCAGGAAGCATGAAGCAGCTCCCTTCCGTGAGCCGGTTTCGTTATTACTATCTTCAGAAAAAACGCTTCCGACAATCCAAGACGGACGATCGGAAGCGTTTTTTTACTCGCTCAGCATCATGCACTTATTCATCAGCACCAACCATAGATCCTCTTGGCGAACGGCATGCGCCGCAGCTGCAGCCGTTTCGAATGACCGCCTCTTGTTCGGACCTGTGTGACATGCATGCTTCCAGGGCAGAGGTACTCTGAACGGCACCCGCTCAGCAGAAATTATCTCGCTGCTGTTACCTTTGAGGCGCGTCTTCAGCTTCACTCTCTCCTGTTTCATGCATTGTTGTATCCAGCATGCGGTTCTCGTCACCCAGACTGTATTGATACGAATACCAAAGCATGTAGCGTTCCTGCTGTGTACGACTGATGTGTTTCAAGGAGAAGGTTTTCCCAATCACTGTCGTAAGCACCGATACATACAGCGTATGAAGTTCATTCAGCCGCTGCAGGGGGTTCTGAGAGAATCCCATGTCTTGAATTCTTGGTCTTGGCAGGAGGACTTCACTTCGTGACACTGCTCTTGATTTCAAGCATAAATACTCATCAATCGTCGTCAGTCCTGCTGTCCTATACTGAACATAACCGAGCAGCCCTCCAAGAATGGGAAGCAGGAAGCTGATCCAGCCGTAGGAGAACGCATACGTGAGGACGGCGGCTGCTAGCAGCGTAGGTATCATCAGCTTGATCATATACCTTCTCATACTTTCTTTCGGAAGCCCTTCATAGTCCGGCTGCAGGGCATACTGTGGTGCAAGCTCCTTGAGAACGTCCTGTACCTGACTACGCTTGACGAGCGGCAGCAGAATCGTTGATAAATCTTCGTCTTTTGTGCCGCCGCCTGCACTCTCGACATACACGGCACAGTAACCGATCGGCTCACGAAGCAGATTCTGTACAATCCGGACGGCGTTGATACGGTCTGACTGAATCGTCAGCTGACGCTGTTCCAGGACACCTCGTGAAATATGAATATCCTTCCCCTGCTTTTTCACGGTAAAGTAGCCATATTTCAACGTAGTGGAGATGATCGTAAACACCCATGCAGACAAGAGGACGGTAACGAAAAACATTCCGACATAAACAATACTGGACTGGACAATCCATCCGACAGCCAGATTAAGAATCCAGTCGGGAAGGAATTGCGGAGCCTGGGATACGACAGCAGCAATGAACGTAGCTGCGATGCCAACACCGCTGGACGTCACCGCAGCGATGAGAAGCCTTGGTATACCAAGTTCCCATGAATAGGATATTGGCGTTTCCGCGGGTTCCTTCGCTGCAGGAGCATGATCCTGACGGCTCACCACATGATCCATTCCTTCGCTGATTTCTCCTGCATAGCCAAAAACGTGATTTTCTCTCTTTCTGCGCGTAAGCAGTTCTCCTTTAATCGCTTCAGCGGTCTCCCGTTTCAAGGCGATCAGACGGAATTCCGGTTCGCTGCCTCCCCCGGCGGTCTCAATTCTAAGCTCGACCAGTCCGAACAATCGTTGAAGAATGTTGGCATTAATGTCAATACTCTGTACGCGGTCGCGGCGGATAAAGCGGTTTTTTCGGAAAATCAGCCCCTGCTTCACCTGCAGTTCTTCAGGCTGCAGATAATACATGAAGCGCCACCAGCTGATGAACCCGTTCAACAGGGCAAAGAGTAGAATCAGACCAAAGACACCGAGCATGACAAACAGCGGCATGCCGTCGGATGTCTGCCCGAATATAAATACGACGACAAGCGTGATGAGCAATTGTTTCAAGCTGCTTAAGAAAGAGATAAAAACTGCGGCGGGGTGCTGCCGCTGCCAGCTATTCATCCGGATCTGCCTCCCTGGCGAGTCTGGCGATCTGATCACGCAGTTCATCCGCCTTTTCCGTTCGCAGCCCCGGGATTTCATGAATCGTCGCAGCGGTTGAGACCGTTACCGACGCAAGTTTGTAATGCCTCATAATCGGTCCTTGACGTGTATCGACATGCTGCACCCGGATCATAGGAATGATGACGCGCTCTTTCACCAGCACCCCGCGCATCAGTTCCACTTCGTTGTCGTATATCTGATAGCGCCACCTGTTCCATTTTAGTGTCTGCATAATAAATATGTTGAACATGGCTGTAAGCAGAAAAAGAGTGGCAAGAGCATAGAGGATCCATGAAGGCAGTTCCCATACCTGCATCAATCCCCAGTAGCCTGCAGGGATAAACAGTAGAAATAATGATTCAAAGGCCGCGCCTATTTTCCAGACGCGGCGTGTACGCTCCGCGAGCGGCTGATCCGGGAGTGCCCTCATAAGCCTCCTCCTTTACTCATCCGTCTCATCCACATAGATGATTTCGACACCCTGCTCTTCAAGATACTGCAGCACCCGCTTATTGAGATCCTCGTCTCTCAACAGTCCAAGCGGTGCTGCCAGTTCCAGTTCCTTCAAGTGCCCTTTTTCTGCGTCCTGTACCAGTTCCAGTACTTCTTCCAGGTTCCGTTCTTCGAGTTCTTTTTTGATATCATTGTCCATTCTCATTATCCCCCTTGTCCTGATCAAACGCTTCTGCCATCTGCTTCCATACTGATCCTTTTGCCGCCTCGCCGCCTTCAATTCTGGCGGCTGCAAGCTTCGCCTGGAGGGAGACTTCGAATTCAGGATCTTCTTCCGCTTTTTTCAGCGCCGGCAGCGCGGTGTCATCGCCGACTTCATACAAAAACATGGCCGCGCGCCAGCGGACGAGCCTGCTCTTATCTTCTAAAGCCCGGATCATAGCCGGTATTCCTTTTTCGCTTCCAATATCCGAGAATGCATCGCCTGCTGTTCTGCGGACGGTTACCGACTTGTCTTCCATTGCCTGTTCCAGATACGGAAGAACTTCTTCTGTTTCAATCATCCCGAGATAAACAACCGCCAGGCGTCGGATCGATGACTTTTCATCGTGAAGTGCTTTCTCCAGTACCGGGAGATCCTCGATTTTTGGATCCATTTTATCCAGATAGGAGAAGCGAGTACGCCAGTCTGGTTCATCCAGCATATCCAACGTCACAGTCAGCCAGTCCCGTTCGACTTTTTTCTTCTCCGGTGCTGCTGCTTCCTGGACGAGCTGCCGGAGTCTTGCCTCATCATAAGACGCTTCAAGTTCCTCTTTCACATCAACCGCTGTCTCGTGAAGATCGCCATACCTGGCACGCTGTTCCTCCCAGCGCCTCATCATGACGATATTGTCTTCCGGAAGTGCAGCCTCACCTGCGGCAGCAGCAAACCGGTCAGCAAGAGCTTCCCTTTTTTCTTCCTCTCCATCGGTCACGCGTACCTGCATCGGAATCGATTTAAACGTCTGTACGAACACCTGAATCTCTCCGTAGTGCTCATCGATTTGTGCTCTCTGCTCTTCCGCTTCTTCACCGAACACCCGCTTCACCTGCGGGAGGATCGTCTGCCAGTCGCTTTTCGGATGACGGTCAACCGCGATGAAGTCCGCCACATGGTAAACACTTTTGACTCCCTCAATCTGCAGAATATCTTTCACAAACGACGGTGCCTGATCCGCAGTATCAGGCTTATAGTTGTTTGCATCACCTGAAGGAAGCGCATCACTCAGCGTCAGTTTCATCGTGTGCGGGCTTGGCGTCGGTTCGATTGCAGTAATTTTCATCAAAAATACCTCCATCTATTAGTAACAGCAGTTTCGACTGGTCCTCTCTGTCCTTCTCTGATACAGTATCACCAAATGCTTTGAAGGAGAGGATAACATGAAAACTGCACTTTTATCTGATATTCACGGGAATGAACAGGCCCTGCATGCTGTATTAGAAGACGCATCATCCGCGGGCGTATCTGATTACATCTGTCTCGGTGATATTGCTTTTAGAGGACCGAAGCCGAAAGCTTCGCTCGACCTCGTTCGTTCGGTAACGGATCGTGTCATTGTCGGCAATGCAGATTTATGGACGGTCCGCGGGATCAAGGATGGTGAAGTGCCTGACGCTGCTCTGGAGATGATGAGAGTCGAACAGACGTTTACTGCTTCGCAGCTGAGCAGTGATGACATCAGCTACCTCCACGCGCTGCCGGTTCATCTCGATATCCCGCTTACAAACAAGCGGCGGCTGTTCGCCTTTCATGCTGAACCGGAGGATCCATTTCCACCGGTCCGGGCCGACGCACCGTCAGAAGCTTTTGAATCCTGGTTTGATGCCCATCCGCAGGCAGAGTTTTTTGCCTATGGTCACATCCACACGGCCCATGAGCGTCATATGGCGGGAAGAAAAATCATCAACACAGGAAGCATCGGTCTGCCATTTGATGGGGACCCTGCCGCTTCCTACGTTATCATCCACCGGACGGACAGCGGGATCCATACGGAACACAGAAGAGTTCAGTATAATGTAGACCAGGCGGTTCAGGACCTTCACGACACCGGCTATCCGGCCCAGGCAGTCCCTCTGCTCGAACATGTCTACCGGAACGGATCCCTGCCTACATCATAACATTCGCAATAGCCGGCATCATTTCCTGGATGGAGGACTTATCATGGAACTTCGCTTCCAGTCCTCCATTTTTATTCACCACCACGGTCGTCGGCAGCGTCATTGCCTGGTAGGCATCGTACGTTTTCTGCCCATCATCCTGTAGAGATAAAAATGGATACTCCTGCTTTTCGTAGTGCTCCAGCCCTGCTTCCCTGCTTCCTTCACGGCCGGGGACATGAATCATGACGACCTGCAGTTCACTAGACGTCATCGCTTCGTATAATGTACGCTTTGCTTCCAGATCTCTCTGGCAGTCAGGGCACCAGGAGACCCAGAACGTCAAAAGAAGCGGCTTCCCCTGAAAGTCTTCGAGCGACCATTCTTGTTCTCCTGTTATTTCCGGCAGCGTAAATGCTGGTACTGTCATTTCATCACCTCGTTAAAAATTCATACATCGCTGTAATATCCTGCATAGCGTACATCCGCGCTTCAGGGATATTGTTTACCGTCTTCATCAGGCAGGGAACACTGGTGATTTCCCAGTCCACAGCCGTCTGCGGATACTCGCTGATATTTTTTCTTTCTACTTGAATATCCCCCGATGCTTCCAGTATATCAAGCCAGGCTGACGCTGTCGCGCAGGTGCCGCAGAGCGGGGTATAGAAAAACCAGTACTGTGTCATACGGTGACCGGCCTCAATACAGCCCGGACCGGGGCACCGTCTCTACCTTTTAATGCCAGCGGCTGAGCTGCGAGGTCGTACGTTCCCGCCCGCGCCTCCCGGAAGCGGAGCCCCTCCAGAATAATGATGCGGTTCTCCCGGCAGGCATGATGGGCCGGCAGCACCTTGCTTTCAAGCGGATCTATGGAAGGACCATCAATGCCGATCAGCCGGATCCCCTCCTCCGCTAAAAGGTGCACGGCCTCTGCCGTCAGAACAGGAAATTGTTCGTATCCATGTCCATGATCACTCGTTCGAATCAGCAGCCGTGTTTCGGAGAAAGGCTTGTGGCTCTCCAAATGTGCTGCAGTTATGGTGTCTTCTCCATACATTTCGATGACCCTGCACGTGCCGATACAGGCATCAAGCGGGACGTCCTCAATGGTTATACCGTCCTGATCATAGTGAAAAGGGGCATCCATGTGCGTGCCTGTGTGCGTGCTCATCGTGACAGCAGAGACGTTAACCGCCTCCCCTTCCGAGATGGACATGGTAGTCCGAAACTGTACCGCTTCATCCCCAGGCCAGACTTCCATCGCTTCTTCTATGTACTGGCTTATATCAATCAGCATATTCATGCTCCTTCCTCTCACACAGCGAGAGCCGTCCCAGTGTCTGCCAGGGACGGCCGCCGGTGAAGCACCTTGTTTATCTACGTGCAGAAGCAGACGGTTATTCTTCTCCGTGCTTACGCTCCAGCTGTGTTTCTGACCATTCAAAGAGCCTTCTGGCAAGTTCATCCACTTCGACTTCCATGTGGTATCCGATTTTGAATTCCTGTTTCGCATTTTCGTCCAGCCGTAAATAGGAGTTCTTCAATTCCTGGGCGGCGTGCGCTACATCTTCCAGCTTTTTTCTAGTTCCATGCAGTTCCATTCAGCATCCCTCCTACTGCAGACGTACCCTGCCAATCCATTGGTCAATCCTGTTTTTTTCCTTCCACTACGGCCCCTAGCGTATTTTCAAAATGACGAAGCGCCCAGGCATGTCCTTCCGGATCAAAGCTCTCTACTGCATCGGCGTGAATCGTCATATCAAAGCCTTGATTATATGCATCCACCGCGGTATGCAGGATGCAGATATCGGTGCAGACGCCGGCCAGATGGATCGACGTAATTCCCCGTTCGCGAAGCTTTTGTGCGAGCGGCGTTCCCGCAAAAGCGCTGTACCTCGACTTATCCATCCAATAATACTGCTCCGGTTCCAGTTCAGCCATCGTCTCACCAGTCTGTCCATACAGACGCCGGCCTTTTGTGCCAATAATGTTGTGCGGCGGGAACAAATTCGTTTCAGGATGCCAAGGATCCTGCTGTTCATGCGCATCCACTGCAAAAACGAGGAAGTCCTGTTGTTCCACTGCCTGCTCAATGAGCCCTGCCACTGCGGAATCGATGGCTTGACCGCGCTCTCCGCACGTCAGCCTTCCATCATCCGCAACAAAATCTTCGGTATAATCAATGATGATCCATGCTTCCATGATCGTCTCCTCCATCCGCAGACTATCTCTGCTTTTTCAATCTGCAGCCTCTTCGTTCGACCTGTTCAACAGTACTATCATACCATACAACTGGAAAACAGGTTTCCAATGCTGCCTTGTTTGTTCTATAATAGAGAAACTCAGGGTAAAAAAGAAAGGGTTGAATAACATGAAAATTAAGTACAATATCATTCCGGCAGAAAACGTCGTCACCTGCCATGATCAGATGACGGTCGCTGAAGCAAGAAAAACACTCGAAGAAAGCGGGTACCGCTGTATTCCCGTTCTCGACAAAACCGGCACACAGTTTAAAGGCAATATTTATGCGCAGGTGCTTTACAGAGAGCTGCTGTATAACGACAGCAGCGAGACCGACAACATTCTTTCCTTAGTCGAAGATGAATTTGTACATATTGACGAACAGGCATCGTTCTTTCGAGTGTTCACAAACATTAAACGCTACCCTTACCTTGCGGTCATCGACGAACAGCAGCGTTTTTCCGGCATTTTGACGCACGCTAACGTGATGGAGCTGCTGGAAGACTCCTGGGGCATTGAGAGAGGAAATTACACAATGACCATTTCCACTCATGAGTATCAAGGTGCATTAAGTACGATTATGGACAGCATCAAAAAGTTCTCCACTATTCACAGCATGATGACACTCGATAATGACAGCACGTTTTTCAGAAGAGTGATTGTCACGCTGCCGAAAGAAACAACCGAGGCCCTGCTTGATCAGCTCGTGCAGCATCTGGAAAAAGAAGGATTCCGCGTCTTCGACATCGAGCGCATTTAATGCTTCATACGAAACCGGATGACCCGGGACTGCAGCTCCGCTTCGCTTCGTCCCGGCAGGACCGCCCCTGACATCCATCAGGGCGGTCCTCTTCTTTATTCGTCCTCATCACTTCTTCTCCCAATTGCTTCGATCACAGGCTCGCCATCATCTTCGCCGAGATAGAAAAAACGAGTTCTCGTTTCTTCCGTGACCGCTCCGCCTTCTTCAATTTCATACGTGATCGTCATCCGGATCCGCTCTTCCTCGTACTCATTAACTTCAGGCACTGTCTCTTCTACCGCTGCTACTCTCTCGATGGTTCTCGAGGAAACGAGCTGCTGATGATAGCGGCGTTCGTTGTGATACCCGTGGTTATTCAGAATGTAATACGGTTCCATGTAGCTGAAGCTGCCACTTTCCAGGCTCTCTTCCCAGTCATCCAGATAGCTGAGAATAAACGCTTCTTCATCTTCTGCATTCCGGTTATCATCCTCCCACTCCCCCTGCCCGCCACAGGCAGTGAGAAGCAGCAATAGAATTGCTGCGTTCAACAGCTTCATGCTTCCACCGCCTGTTCAACCATGGACAGCGTATAATGAATGGATTTATACCGCTCCTGGAATCGTTTCTTCTTCGTATCCTGCTGGAAGCAGGTAACAGCTGCCATCTCCATGTTCTCGAGCATCGTATCGATCTGCTGCTCATGCAGATACGCTGGCTTCTCCGTTTGTATCATGCTTCTTACGAGCGGCTCCCATTCCTCTACTGTTTGTCTCACGCTGTCGGCGAACGGTTTGACGTCCTGATAAAAGTCTGCTTCTTCCCCACCGAGACGGTGCCGTTCAAAATACGTTTTTGCCTCATCGGTCTTCTTTTTCAACTCGACCGTTAATTCGATTAATCTGCTATATGTGCTCATGCTGTTCACCTCAGAGCGATTGTAACAAATTCTCTATTTTCCTGCGATAGTATTGCCTCCGCTGTTTGTTGTGATACCATTAATGGATGATTCCAGCGGTCTGGAGGGAAGCAAGTTGACTATACATTATCCGAATGGAAAAAAATTTGTTAAAAAGCGTATCTCCACAGATAAAAATAACGTCAAACAACATGAGAACACATTCTCGAACCGGGGAATGCGTTTTGAAGAGGATATTCAGGAGTCCTGTGCGTTCTATCTTGCCAGAGACAAAGCGGTGATTCACAAGAAACCAACCCCCCTGCAGATTGTGCGGGTGCACTACCCGAAACGGAGTGCAGCGGTAGTGACGGAAGCGTATTTTCAGCAGCCGTCCACCACAGATTTCAATGGGGTTTACCGGGGCCGCTATGTCGACTTTGAAGCGAAGGAAACGCGCAACAAAACGAGTTTTCCTCTGAAAAACATTCATGCTCATCAGATTGATCACATGAAGCAGGCAGAAGCCCACGGCGGAACATGCTTTCTGTTGATGCATTTCCGCGCACACAAAGAAGTCTATCTTGTTCCTGCAGCCGTGATCGTCGACTGGTACGAAAATAAAGATAAAACGAGAAAATCCATTCCGAAAAAAGACATTGAAGCGGCAGGCTATCATGTACCTGTCGGTTTTCTGCCGAGGATCGATTTTCTCAAGGCTGTGGATGACTACATCGACAGTCAAGACAGAAAGGAAGATGAGTGATGGCAGAAGAGCTGTCCAGAAAGAAAAGACGGGAAACATCTAAAAAACCGGAAAAGAACAAGAAAAAAAGCCGAGGCCTGATTAAGAAGACGCTGATAGCCCTGCTGCTGCTTCTTGCCGTCGGTATTGTCGCAGGAGGTATTACCGCATTCGCCATCATTCGGGATGCTCCTCCTCTGGACCATGACCGGCTCACACTCGAACAGAATCCAGAGATTCTGGACCGGGAGGGTGAAGTCATTACGACGCTGCAGTCTTCTGAGAACAGACGCTCTGCAGACATAGAAGAAGTGCCGCAGGTGATGATCGATTCTGTTCTCGCCATTGAAGATGCACGATTCTACGACCACTTCGGTGTTGATATCCGCCGCCTCGGCGGTGCCGTGTTAGCGAACGTCCGCGGCGGCTTCGGCGCTGAGGGAGCGAGCACCATTACGCAGCAGGTGGTGAAAAACCTGTTCCTCGATTTCGATAAAACGATGACCAGAAAGCTGCAGGAACAGTACCTTGCCGTTCAAATGGAACAGCAGTATACAAAAGATCAGATTTTGGAAATGTACATGAATGCGATCTACTTCTCCGACGGCCGTTACGGTATTGTCGAAGCGTCCAACTATTATTTCAACAAAGATCTGTCAGAGCTTAACATTGAAGATGCTGCTCTGCTTGCAGGAATTCCGCAGCGTCCGAACGCACACAATCCGTTCAATCATCCGGAACAGGCAGAGAACCGTCGTAATGTCGTCATCAATCAGATGGTTCACTATGATAAAATCACGGAAGAAGAAGGAGAGGCCGCAAAAGCGGTGCCTGTCTCCGAACAGCTGGAACAGACCGAACGTGACACGAATGCCTACCAGTCCTATATCGATCAGGTGCTGAATGAAGTGGAAGCGATTGACGGTATCGAATCGTCCGATATTTATACTGGGGGATTAACGATTCACACGAACCTCGACCAGGACCTTCAGAGCCATGTTGAAGGATTGATTCAAAGCGGAGAGGTCATTCAGTTTCCTGATGAACTGATGCAGGCCGGTGTTACCGTGATGGATACTGCAAGTGGAGAAGTTCAGGCTATCGGCGGCATCCGGGAAGCGTCCGAAACCCTGCGCGGCTATAACTGGGCCACGAATCCTTCCAGGTCGGTCGGCTCTACGGCCAAGCCGATTTTTTCCTACGGCCCCGCTATTGACGTAGAGCAGTGGTCCACATACGAACAAATTGCAGATGAACCATATCAGTATCAGACCGAAGACAGAGAAGTGCGTAACTTTGACCGCAGTCATCGTGGTGATGTTTCCATGAGGGAAGCACTCCGGGACTCTTTGAACGTCCCTGCAGTCAAAGCACTGAATGAAGCGGGGATGGACAATAGTGAATCCTTTGCCCGCGGGCTGGGCATGGATTTCGAGACGATGAATGAATCCTTCGCTCTCGGAACGAATGAAGCCTCCTCCATGGAAATGGCCGGCGCTTATGCAGCCTTCGGCAGTGGAGGAGTGTATAACGAACCTCATACCGTCACCCGGGTCGAATTTCCGGATGGTCAGGAAATCGATCTGGCACCGGAAGGAACGAATGCGATGAATGATTATACCGCCTACATGGTGACCGACATGCTCCGGGATGTCATCACCGATGGAACAGCTGCGAGAATGCAGATGAACGGTTTTGATGTTGCTGGTAAAACCGGCTCTTCGAACTTCCAGGATGAGGACCGGGAACAATACGGAATTCCGGCGGATGCCGATGCCATTCCTGATGCCTGGTTTGTCGGCTATTCACCAGAACTGACGACGTCAGTGTGGACCGGCTATCCGAGCTTTAACGACGGGTATATTGATCGTGCAGCGAACGAACACCATATTTCACAGGACTTGTTCCAGGAAGTGATGAATTTCGCCCATGATGAAAACAGCAGCAGCTTTACAAGACCGGATTCCGTGATCGAAATGGACATCGAAGCCGCGACGGGCATGCTGCCAAGTGATTTTACACCGGAGAGTGAGATTATTCAGGAGCTCTTTGTTCGAGGGACGGAGCCGGGAAGCGTCTCAGAGGAATTCGAAATAGAAGAAGCTTCCGGTATTCAGAATCTATCAGCCTCCTACAACGAAGCATCTGATTCTATTGAAGCATCGTGGAGTTTCCCGGAAGAAGAGCTTGAATTCTTTAACTTCAACGTAGAAGCAGTTTCAGATGGTTCGGTACAGGCTGAAGAAAGAACCGATGCCATGTCCTTCTCCTTCACCAATCCGCAGCCGGGAAGCACCTATACGATCAGAGTAACCCCAGTGGATGCCGATGACGGCAGTTCCGCCGGCGATGCAGCTGAAGTTCAGGTTACCATTCCGGATGATGAGTTAGAAGAAGAAAATGAGAACATGGAAGAGAACAACGACAACAACAACGAACCAAACGACCTGAATGAAGAAGAGAACGCCAACGAAAACCAGGATAACAACATGAACAATAACAACAACGGTACGAACGAGACGGACAATGAGGGAAATAACGTGGAGGCACCGGAAGAAAATACAGCTGAACCCGAAAATAACGGTGCGGACAACGCCCCTCAAAACAACGCACCAGCGAATAACTCCGGAGGTGAAAACAGCAGTAACGGGCAGACCTCCGGCGTGGAAAACAACGCCACAAACAGTAACAATAATAATAGTAGTAATAACAACGCTAACGCTTCTACCAGCAGCTCAAATGGTAACAACCAGAATAACAGCAACGCCTCTACCAGCAGCTCAAATGGTAACAACCAGAACAATAGCAGCGCCTCTACCAGCAGTGCCGATGAAAACAGTCAAAACAACAGCGAAGCCGGCACTAACAACAATTCGAATGAGACTACGAGCAACGGAAACAATCAATAACAGGGCTTACAGCCAGGAAACGAGCCCAGCACGTCCGCGCAGCTGTCAGCACGCCGGAAGCATTCTGCTTCCGGCGTGTCGTTTTTGGAGATCCGAACCTGCTTTCCCTGGAAGCCGATGTCCTGACGAATTACCTGCCATGGGCGCCGGTGATGCAGGAATCCTTTGTTTCTAAACTATCATAAGCGTCACCGGACGCCGATTGACCTTATCCCGCTCTTAAAAAAAGAAGATGACATACGGCTTTTGGCGTGCCCGAGCAGAAGGCGACGGTACAGAAGCAGCGACCGGTTTTCTTGCGACGAGTAAACGCAGGAGCACAGTCCGAACATCCTCATTCGCTCCGCGAATGATCGTTGAGGGCAGCGCCCCTTGACAAGCGTCCGCCGAAAACGAAGGAAATCGGCGTAAACGTTGTTTCCACACCCCAACATATATTTTAGAACCTTCTTTGACGACGACTCTCGCCAGGAAGCCTGGGAATGATTGGCTATGAGCCTGCTGTGTTATGTCTATGTAAAAACGAAACGCTTCCGACAATCCACTGGGATCATCGGAAGCGTTTTTTCTTATTTGGAACTTTTGGCGCAAGACTCTGCCTGTCGGCATGATAGAAGACGAACGAGAGCGTGCAGCTTATTCACCCGATACGTGCTTCATACGCTTTTTCCCTTCCCGGCAGATGTCCTGGAGCGGACATACCGGACAGGACGGCTTTTGGGATTTACAATGATACCTTCCGAAGAAAATCATCCGGTGGTGAGTAGCCGACCATTCTGATTCCGGTATTTTTTTCATCAATGTTTTCTCTACTTCCAGTACCGAGTCCTTCCACCTGCATAAGCCAAGCCTTTTGCTTACACGTTCTACGTGGGTATCAACGGCGATCGCCGGTTCGTCAAAAGCCACAGAAGCAACGACGTTCGCCGTTTTCCGGCCGACGCCGGCGAGCTTCATCAATTCGTCCCGCTCCCGGGGTACCTTACCGTCATGGTCATCAAGCAGCGCACGACAGAGCTTCTGAATGTTCTTCGCTTTACTCCGGAAGAGGCCGATCCGCCGGATGTCGTTCTCCAGTTCCTCTAGCGGCACGGCAAGGTAATCTTCCGGCGTACGGTATTTTCGGAATAGATCCGGCGTTACTTTGTTCACGAGCGCATCCGTTGCCTGAGCCGACAGAACTACCGCCACAGTGAGCTCCATAGCATTGCTGTGCGTCAGTTCACAGTCCGCATCCGGATACATCGACTCAAACGTGTCCAGTACTCTTCTGATCTGTGTCTTGTTCAGCATAAGGAGGACCCGCCCTCCAGCCAGTTGTATCCTGGAGCAGGTTTGACTGATGACTGCTGCGGTGCTTTCTTTTTATGATGACGCCGCACGGATTCCCCGTGTTCTTTTGCCTGATCGAGGGTCTGAATACCGCTTCGCTTCCACTCGTGAAGGATGCGGTCGACGTAGCGGAAATTGATTTTCGACGAAATGACGGCTTCGCGAAGAGCGCCTTCAATCAGCTGAGGAGAATGACCATCCTCATCCAGCCACATCGAGATCATTTCCATTTCCATCGGTGTCAGTGGTCTGGCGAACTCCTCTTCAAAACTAGAGAAAAGTCGTCCTTCCAGCATGCGCCGCTCTTCGTCCTCCTGCTGCTGATCCTCGCTGCAGAGATAATCGTACAGTTTCTCATAAAGCGGATCGGTCAGTATGCATTCTGTTCTGCGCTGCTGGATGACCATTTCTTCAATTTGAAGAAAACCAGCAGCACAAAGTCCGTTCAGCAGTCTGGAACACTCCTGTTCGTCGGCTGTCATCCGCTCTGCCAGGTGATGGGGGGAAGGAAGTTCCACTCCTTCCTCCTTCCACTGAATGACGTGGAGCAGCGCTGTAAATTGAGCGTCATTCAATCCCAGCTCCTTGTAATGGCTTATCAGCAGTGCGGGAATCTGTAGATGGCGCTGCTGCATCCATTGAACAGCTTGTGCTCGTTTCATCTGCATCGATCCTTTCCTTCTTCAGCTTACGGGTAGAGACGGTTGAGCAGACGCGGAAACGGAATTGTCTCCCGGACATGCTCTATACCGGCGATCCATGCTACCGTCCTCTCCAATCCCAGACCAAATCCGGAATGAGGCACGGAGCCGTATTTTCTCAAGTCCATATACCACTGATAAGCATCTGCAGACAGGTTATGTTCATCATACCGCTGCTGCAGCAGTGCTTCATCATCTATACGCTGAGATCCGCCGATGATTTCTCCGTATCCTTCCGGTGCGATCAAATCTGCACAGAGAACTACATCATCCCGGTCCGGATGCGGCTTCATGTAAAATGCCTTAATGTCCTTCGGATAATTTGTTATAAAGACAGGTTTCTCATACGCTTCGGCGATCGCTGTTTCATGCGGAGCGCCGAAATCCTCTCCCCATTCGATCTCATGTCCTTCCTTCTGCAGAAACGCTACTGCATCGTCATAGCTGATGCGCGGAAATGGTGCTTGAATTTTTTCCAGTGCCCCCGTGTCTCTCTCGAGCGCTTCCAGCTCCTGTGCACAGTTCGCGAGTACTGCTTCCGCGATAAACGAGACATACTGTTCCTGGAGCTCCAGGCTCTCTTCATGATCCATAAATGCCATTTCGGGTTCTATCATCCAGAACTCGATGAGATGCCGGCGTGTCTTCGACTTTTCAGCTCGAAAAGTAGGACCGAACGAAAATACTTTATTAAATGCCATAGCTGCAGCTTCCATATAGAGCTGGCCACTCTGAGACAAATAGGCATCTTCGTCAAAGTATTTCGTATGAAACAGATTCGTCGTCCCCTCTGCGGAAGAGCCCGTCAGGATCGGCGGATCAATTTTGACGAATCCTTCCTGATTAAAGAACTCGTAGGTAGCCCGGATAATTTCATTACGAATTACCATAACCGCATGCTGCTTTTTTGAGCGCAGCCATAGATGGCGGTGGTCCATGAGGAATTCCGTTCCGTGTTCTTTCGGTGTGATCGGATAATCAACTGCTTCGTGGATCACTTCCACTCCTGTCACCCCGAGTTCATACCCGGAAGGAGCCCGGTCGTCCGCCTTGACCACCCCGGTGACATACAGCGAGCTTTCCTGGCTGATCTCTTTGATCTGCTGAAACGCTTCCTCTCCTACGTCGCTCTTGACGACAACGCCTTGAATGAAACCCGTCCCATCCCGCAGCTGCAGGAATGCAATTTTCCCGCTGGATCGTTTATTCGCCAACCAGGCGCCGATCGTGACCTCTTCGTTTTCATGACTGCCAATCTGTTTAATCGTTGTTTTCAAAAAAAGACCCTCCATCCAGCATCATTGATTCATTGTATTTTTCACAAAAGTTTCGATCCGGTCCAGCGCTGCCTCAAACTGATCCAGGCTCGTCGCGTAGCTCAGTCTGATATTATCCGGAGAACCAAAGCCATCCCCTGGTACGACAGCGACCTTGGCGTCTTCCAGCAGAGCTTCCACCCATTCATTCACATTCGCGTACGGACTTGCTTCTACCGCTTCACGTACATTCGGGAACAAGTAGAACGCCCCCTGCGGCTTTTGACAGCTGAATCCCGGTATATCATTCACTTTGTCGATGACGGTGTTCAGCCGCTCTTCAAATGCCTGACGCATCGTCTCGACAGAACCGTCCTCTTTTGTGTAGGCAGCAATCGCTCCGTGCTGAGCCATGACCGCCGGGTTCGATGTCGTGTGACTCGCCAGGTTCGACATGCTTTTGATGATATCTGCCCGTCCCGCCGTATAGCCGATTCTCCAGCCGGTCATAGAATGGGATTTGGATACGCCATTGACGACCAGCGTCTGCTCTTTTAACTCTGGAGAAAGCTGGGCAATTGATATGTGTTTTTGGCCGTCATAAAGAAGCTTTTCGTAAATTTCATCAGAAATAATCAGGATGTCCTTTTCGAGGCACAACTCCCCAATTTCACGAAGTTCTTCTTCCGAATACGTCATTCCTGTCGGGTTGGACGGTGAATTGATCACCAACGCCTTCGTGTTCGGTGACAAGGCTCCGGCAATCTGCTCCCTCGTAGCCTTGAACTGATTTTCCTCTTTCCCTTCAACGTATACCGGAATCCCTCCGGCAATTTTCACCTGTTCTGGATAGCTGACCCAGTAAGGAGTCAGAATAACGACTTCTTCGCCGTCCTGCAGAATCGTCTGAAAAATCGAGGACAGGGAATGCTTCGCCCCAGTAGAAACAATAATATTCTCCGGTTGATAATCAAGATGGTTATCTTCTTTGAATTTTGTGCATATGGCTTCTTTCAGCGCGGGCAGTCCTGCAGCCGGCGTATATTTCGTATGACCGTCTTTCATCGACTGACAGCTTGCCTCGATGATGTAGTCCGGTGTATTAAAATCCGGTTCGCCTGCACCGAGCCCGATGACATCATGACCCTCCTCTTTCAGCTGTTTCGCCTTTGCAGTAATCGCAAGGGTCGACGACGGGGTTATGGATTCAACTTTACTGGAAAATTTCAAGTGTATCTCTCCTCCTCATCAGAATAAAATGCCGAAGCAGCTCTACAGCGGCTGCTCAGCGAAATGAAAACTGCCGGCATAGGACCCATCTTCAAAAGAAACGTACAGGTAGCCGAACTGCTCATCCTCGTTGATGTAGTGTACTTCATAGACCGGTTCTCCTCCACGGATCCCCAGCTTCGTATGACGCCATTGGACAGGGGACGCTTCCGCCGCTGCGGTTTCCCTCGCGGCATCCGGGGAAATGCCGGCTTCTGCATCGCGGATCACGACAGACGGTTCCCAGTCGGATGCTGCTTCCTCTTCGTCCCCTGCTTCCTCTTCCAGGTCATCCGGCTCTTCTTCAACCCAGATAAACTGACGGATCCCCTCTTCATTGGTGATGTCAAAAACCTGGTAGGAGGCGTCCCCGTGATAAAAATCGACGGCATGCACTTCTGCAACAGCGGCTTCTGCCGATGCGGTTTGCAAAGCCGCTTCCTGACGTTCTTCCAACGGCGACTGGGATGCCTGGTACGTATAATAGAACATGCCTCCGCCTGCAGCCGTCAGCAGCAGGATGACAAGAATCAGGATTCTCATGAGTCATTCGTTCCCTTCGTATCATAGATGGAGAGAATCATCGATTCTTCATCTTCTGGATCGAGTGCCAGTCCAAACATCAGCTCCCGGTCTTTGAGTGTCCGGTTGAGCACATCGACAATTTTATACGCATCGCTGGACTTTTGAAACGTGGCTCTATTTAACAATTTGATCTCATCATCCATCCTGATTCCTCCTTCGGGCTTCCTTCTTGATTATAGCAAGCCGGCTGCACTTTTGTCTGCTTCATACAGTACCTTTTCTTCATCCAGAGTTAAAAGTTCCCTCTCCCTCATGAGTTCTCTTCCGGATATCCAGACACTTTTCACCGCGTCGGACTGCATCGAATAGACAAGGTGCGAAGCAGCTTTCTCCGGTGAAAAAGGGACGGAAAAACTCTGCTGCGGATCCGCAATCAGAAAATCCGCCGGCGAACCGGGCGCCAGGCTGCCACTCCCGGGAAATCCGAGTATGTCCGCTCCATGGACCGTGGCATCCTGCCAGACGGAACCTGCATGTGTCGCGGCAGGGTTCTGTTCGTACGCTTTCGGCAGCATTGCTGTGAACCGCATCTCTTCGATCATACTGAGGTTGTTGTTGCTGGCAGCAGAATCTGTGCCGAGCCCGGTACGCACTCCTTTTTCTTTCATCTTCACATAAGGCGGGATGCCTGACCCGAGTTTCGCATTGGAAACAGTATTAACAGCAACAGCCGTTCGGTGTGCAGCCATCAGTTCCAGATGCGAATCCTGCACGTGGACTGCATGAGCAAGAAGAAGCTCGTTATCAAAAAGGCCAAGTTGATAGAGATGATCAACCGGATGCAGTCCGTACGACTTGATATGCTGCCGGACTTCCTGCGTCGTTTCTGCGCAGTGTGTATGAAGCAGCACGCCCTCTGTATGCGCAAGCTCAGAGGCCTGCTGCAGAAAGGCGGGAGGGCAGGTATAAGGGGCATGAGGAGCCACACAGACCCGCAGGCGGTTGTCATATCCATGGAAATCCTTGATAAGGGAACGGGTTTCCTCCAGTTTCGCCTGATTCGCGCTGTCGCTGCCGAAACTGATCATCCCGCGGCCAATCACCGCCTTCATGCCGATTTCCGCCGTTTTTTCAGCCAGGCGTCTCACTCCGAGATGATACATGTCCAGGAACGTGGTGGTCCCCGTTTTCAGCATCTCGACCAGCGCAAGATCCTGACCTGCAGCAGCATGGTGTTCGTTCATCTGCTTTTCTCTCGGCCACATCACTTGTTCAAGCCAGTCCTGCAGCATCATGTCATCCCCAGCCCCCCTCATGAGAGAGGCCGCCGCATGACCATGTGTGTTCACAAATCCGGGCAGTATCCACCGCCCCTTTCCCTCGTGGACCACAGCCCCTTCAGGGATATCGACATCTCCTGAACCTAGAATCGTCTCTTCTTGAATGACAAAGTTGCCGTAAAGAGGAGCTTTGCCGGGTTCCACAATCCAGACATGTTTCCACGCATGTATCGTCATTCGTTCTCCTCCCCTCTCCCGAGCCAGGCTTTTGTTTTCAATTCCAATTCATGCAGAGGAGCTGTCTCCACCTGAACGTCTGGAAGGGAATCAATGAATTTTTTCCCGTAACGTGCCGTTTGAATGCGTCGGTCGAGTACCATGACAATCCCGCGGTCGGATTCCGTACGGATCAACCTGCCGAATCCCTGTTTGAACCGGAGCACTGCTTCCGGCAGTGCCAGCTGCATAAAAGGAGAACCGCCTTTTTCTTTGAGCCGCTCGGATTTCGCCTGGAATAAAGGATCATTCGGCGGGGAAAAAGGGAGCCGTGCCATAATAATCATCTGCAGGTCATCTCCCGGGATGTCGACCCCTTCCCAGAAGCTGCTTGTCCCGAGTAGAATCGTGTGATCAAACTGCTGAAACATTTTTACAAGCTTCGACCGGCTCCGGGACTGGATCCCCTGACCGATAACGAGGTAGGATTCATCCATCACCTTGGTCAGCTGCTGGTAGGCGCGGCGCAGCATCTGGTAGGAAGTAAACAGAACCAGCATCCTCCCGTTTGTTATTTGAGAGAACTGGTAGACAGCATGAGTCAGCGCTTCAATGTACACTTCCTCTCCATCCTGCTGTATCATCGGCATATCGGTCGGGAGAAATAAGGCAGCCTGATTTTTCCAGTCAAACGGGGAAGCGACGAGCTTCTCGGCGAGCTCAAAATCTTCGAGCCCAAGCTCCCGAATCAAATAGGAGAAAGATTGATTGACCGTCATCGTCGCACTCGTTAAGATGACGCTTTTTTTCTTGGAGAAAAAATGGTCAGCGAGCGTGTCGGAAACATCTGCGGGGCTCGCCGTCAACGTTACCGCTTGTTTCGGTCCTTTGTCCGGACGTTCAATCCAGTACACGAAGGATTCTTCCCATTCTCCAAAAAACACCTGCAGTGCTGCCGCAAGTGATTCAAATTCCTGCAGAAGCCGGTCTTCTTCATTCGCTCTCAGCATCTCCGTTACGCGCATCAGTCCACGTTCTGTCCGGCTGCTGACCTCTCGAAGCTCTTCCCAGTCCCCATCACGATGAAGCTGCTTCGTTCTGTCACCGGTGTCCGTCGTACCTTCTCCGCGTCCCGCTGCAGCGGCAAGCGCGTGAAACAAGTCGTTCCACTCCATCCTTAATGCTCCGGCCGCTTCTTTCCAGTCCGCTTCAGCAGCAGGCAGTTCATTAAAAAGTGCAGTACCGTCTGTATAATGAAGCTGAGCACGGTACTGCCGCTCCGCCGCTTTTTTTAAGTGATGAGCTTCATCGATGACAAGAGACTGATAAGACGGCATCGAACTCGCCCCGTGCACGACATCCGTAAACAACAGAGCGTGGTTCGTGATGACCAAATCCGCCTGGCGTGCCGACCGGGCCGCCCGTTGAAAAAAACAACGGGAAAACCAGGGACACTCTGGTCCTGCACAGGAATCTTTGTCACTCGCAATCATGCGGTAAAACCGATCGGACAAAGAAGCCAGCTGGATTTCCTCCAGATCCCCCGTTTCTGTTTTCGTCAGCCATATCAGCAGCTGTGCTTTCGAAAGGGTAATCTCGTAACTATCCTCCAGCGTATGCTCCAGCACCTGCTCGAGCTTTTGGAGACAGAGATAGTGACTGCGCCCTTTTAACAAAGCGGCTTGAAAGTCGTATGAAAGCATCGTTCGAACAACCGGGATTTCTTTGTACAGCAGCTGCTCCTGCAGCTGGATGGTTTCTGTGCTGATGACGACCCTTTTGTTGTTTGAAGCAGCATGATGAACGGCGGGCAGCAGATAGGCAAGCGTTTTGCCTGTACCTGTTCCCGCTTCCACGAGACCAATTTTGTCTTCTGAAAAACTGCGATGCACGAACGACATCATGTCATTCTGTCCCTCCCGGCTCACAAACGAGGGAATCGCAGCTGCTGCTTTTTCCTCCCAGGTCTCCAGAAAGGAGGCAAAACTTCCTGGTTTCCTCTCTTCTACTACCCGCTCCAAAGAAGTCCGGAGCGCGATACCTCGATACTCTTCGAGCCCATCTGCTACCTCTGCTTTGCGATACAAGCTCTCCAGCAGTGGACGCAGGTCACTTTTCAGCGCAGGTTCCAGCGCAAGCAGATGTTTGATCGCAGCGGGCGGAAGCTCCGACATTGCTTCAATCATCTGCAGCAGCAGCCTGCTTGATGCCCATGCATCGCTTCCTGCCCGATGCGGATGCTCATGAGTGATCTGCATGGAGGCTGTTAAGTCCGATAGTCGGTAGCTTTCCTCTGAAGGATACATCAGGCGCGCGAGCTCGACGGTGTCGATGACCGGTCCGGAAAACGCGGTGTATCCAGCTTCCTCCAGCGATTCATTTAGAAAAGCCAGATCGAAGTCTACGTTGTGGGCCACAAAATATGCTTCTTCTAATTCCTGAAGCAGAATTGGAAGCACGTCATCGACTTGCGGGGCATGATCCAGGTGAGGCTGCTCAATGCCGGTCAGATGCTCGACAAACTCAGGTATCTGTACGTTTGTGTGTACATACGTATCATAGGAGTGTGTGATCGCTCCTTCCTGCAGCACGCTGTAGGCGAGCTGTATCATCCGGTCTCCCTTTTCATGGGAAACGCCGGTTGTCTCCAGATCCACTACGACAAATTTCATAATATGTACCCTCTCCTGATGCTGAAATGAACGTTTCTATCACAGGAGGGGAGAGAATGCAGGGCACTCTCTCCTCTTACTGCTCTTCGAACGGCTAGAGAATAGTGGAAGCCGGTTCTGTCCCAATGCGCTGTACCACATTGTTCTCCTCATCAAGTACCGCCACTTTCGGTACGTGCTCCAGCGCCTGTGCATGGTCCATCCACTGATACGCGATGATAATAACGTGGTCCCCAGGCTGGACATGCCGGGCAGCTGCTCCGTTCAGACAAATCGTTCTGCTGCCTCTGACACCAGGGATTATATACGTTTCCAGGCGGGCACCGTTGTTATTATTTACCACCTGCACTTTTTCATTCTCGAGCATGTCTACTTCCTCCAGCAGCTCGGGATCGATGGTAATGCTGCCGACATACTGCAGATTGGCTTCGGTTACGACTGCACGGTGCAGTTTCCCACTCATCATTTCTCTCATTCTGTTTCTCTCCTTTGATCTGTGTTCCAGATCACATTATCGATTAATCGCACGTGCTTGTACTTTAATGCGGCGGCAGCAATCATGGTGCGATCCTGTTCCCGCTTCAGGCTTGGGTACGAACGAATTTCTGCATAGTCAAGTTCTCCCGACAAGGCTTGAAAGGCATCCTGCATCCACGATTCTGCCGTCCAGGGACCGTCTTTCTCTGCCAGGGAAGCCCCCTCGTTCAGAATCCTGTAGATTTGAGGCGCTTCCTCCCTCTCCTCGGGCAGCAGCCGGACATTCCGGGAACTCTCCGCAAGTCCATCTTCTTCCCTGATGGTCGGGATTACGTGAATACGAGTATCAATATCGAAGTCCTCGACCATGTTTGTGATCAGTGCCGCCTGCTGCGCGTCTTTTTGTCCAAAAAAAGCAGCATCAGGGGTGACGAGTTGAAACAACTTCATGACAACCGTTGCTACTCCGTCAAAATGACCCGGCCTGGAGGCACCGCAGAGGACATCGGCTCCTTCCTGCACGTGCAGGTTAAAACGCATCGGAGATGGATACATTTCTTCCGGGGAAGGCAGGAAGAGAATATCCGCCCCGGCTTTCCGGGCTTCTCTCTGGTCGTGATCTTCGTCGCGGGGATACGTTGTGAAATCTTCCCCCTCTCCGAATTGCAGAGGATTAACGAAAATAGATACAACGGTCACATCGCTTACTGCGGCTGCTTCGTTGATCAGGGACGTATGGCCGGAGTGGAGATATCCCATCGTCGGAACAAAGCCGATCCGGGATTGCTCCTTCCTTCTTCGCTGCAGGATACTTTTCAATTCGCTTTTTGTGCGGATGACCTCCATCTTAATAGGTCTCCTTTAAAGGTTGAAATGCGTGTGCCTCCTGCGGAAATTCCCGCTTCTTCACCGCTTCTTTATAAGCAGCCAGTCCTTCTTCGGCAACCGCGCCGGCATCTGAAAACTGCCGGACAAATTTCGGCTGATGTCCCTGATACATGCCGATAATATCGTGGTATACCAGAACCTGACCGTCTGTCCAGCGTCCTGCGCCAATACCGATCACCGGAATCTGGAGCTGTTCTGAAGCGAGCTTCGCCGTTTCCTCCGGTACACATTCCAGAACCAGCATGCATGCACCTGCGCGTTCGAGCGCCTCCGCATCCTCCAGCAGCTGCTTCTGTGCTTCCGGAGTTTTCCCCTGCACTTTATATCCACCTTCCACGCCGACCGTCTGCGGAGTCAACCCGAGGTGGGCCACTACCGGAATGCCTCCGGCTGTCAGTTCAGCCGTCTCCTGGACGAGGGGGCCGGCGCCTTCCATTTTCACAGCATCCGCACCGCCCTGCTGCATCAGCTGCAGCGCGGCTTTTTTCGTGTCGGCACTGCTGATCCTTGATGCCATAAATGGCATATCAATAACAATAAATGTCTCCGCAGCTCCACGCTTTACGGCGCTCCCGTGGTGTGTCATATGAGGGATCGTCACATGAACCGTAGAGTCGAAGCCGAGCACTGTCATGCCAAGTGAATCGCCGACCAGGATGACATCGGCGCCCGCCTTTTCCGCTGCCCCAGCACCTGGAGCATCGTAGGCAGTCATCATGACAATGGGATCCTTCTCCTGCTTCATCTTCTTCAGAGAAGTTGTTGTATGCTTCATGTCAGCCTCCTTCTGTCCCTGTCCTATAATCAGGATCAAGGCAGTCTTTCCATTGATGGTGTCTTTCCGGTACAGTCCTTCTGGTACTGTCCAGCTCATATTATATCAATTTCCAGGCATTGTGTCGAAATCATCCAATCGGAACATCTCCGGAGACAACCGGCTGCAGCGTCCCGTCACTCAGACGGAGCAGCAGCCTGCCTGTCTCGTCAATCCCTTCCATCGTTCCGGTTATGTCACCACGGGGCTGATGGATGGTAATCTCCATGCCGATTCTATATGCTCTTTTCTCCCAACGGTCTTTAAAAGCGGCAAATCCCTCGCGCTCAAACAGCTGCAGCTGCTCAAACCAGTGATCAAGCAGCTCTGCCGTCAATGAGGTTCTGTTCCACACGACACCGGTATGCTGATACAGCGAAACAGCAGGGATGTCTGCAGGAAACGACGTCTCGTTCACGTTCATGCCGATCCCGATGACAATCGACCGGATTTCGTCAGGATCTGACTGCATCTCCGTCAGAATGCCGCACACTTTTTTCTCCTCGAGCAGCAGGTCATTCGGCCACTTAATCGCAGGATGAACCCCGTGCTTCTCCAGTACTTCGGCTGCAGTGACTGCCGCCGCCATCGTAATAGCCGGAGCTTCCGTTATCCCGATATCCGGACGTTCAATAATACTGACCGCCAAACCGGTACCCTCCGCCGTCGCCCATGGCCTGCCGAGCCGTCCACGGCCGCCTGTCTGCTCATCCGCAGAGACAACGGTGCCGGCTCCGGCTCCTTCAGCCGCCAATTGATTCGCCTTCGTCTGCGTCGTCGGGATCGAAGCGAAATGCTCAATCCGTCGAGGATGCCGGAGTGCAGCAGCAAGCCCGTGGCTTGAGAACGTGCCGCTGTCGGTAAGCAGCTCATATCCTTTTCGTCTGACTGCTCGGATCTCATATCCTTCTTTTTCCAGCTGTTGGACGGCTTTCCAGACAGCCGTTCTGGAGCAGTTCAGCTCTGCTGCAGCTGCTTCCCCGGATACATAGCCCGGTGTCTGCTGCAGCAGTCGCAGCAAGTCTGTCTTAATCATCGTATATCCTCCCAGCATTCATCAGGGCCTCTCTGCTGTTCTGCCGCTGCCCTGTTACTACGTCGTACTCCAGTTTTTTCAGCAGAGTGCCGATATCCCTCCCGGAGAGGTGTTGAAAATCTCTCCCATTCACCTGCAGATCAGATGTTTCGTGGATCGGAAGCTGATGATACTTTCCCATCCAATAGTGGACGTCTATACTGCTGCCACACATCCAGAGACAGGTCAGCGTCTCTTCCAGCCTTTTCTGACCGAGCTGGTATAGTTCCCAGTCCGACCATGGGACTCTGTCAACTGCTCTTCGAATAGACGCAGCTCCTCTGCGCACGTCTGCAGCAAGTCCCGGCATCGATAATGCCTGCTCCGGGAGCAGAAGTGCCCACCAGACAGCCGCAGGGACCTCCCCCTGCGGGAAGCGCTGCACCTGATCCGGATCGGGATGAATCGGCAGGCTGCAGCGGAGAAGCAGTGTGGCTGCCCGTTTCCAAGATGCCTTATGCCAGCGGATTTTTCTCCAGCGGTCCATTTCTTTCACGAGACGCTCCGCCGGCACCTCTTCGGTCCGTCGGCAGTCCCTGTTCCAGGCTTCATACAGCACCGGCTCCATCTCTAATTCAAATTCCGTCATCATCCGGACTGCTCGTAAAATCCTCAGAGGATCCTCTTGAAAAACCGTCTCCGGCACCGGAGAAGCAAGGATGCCTTCCTGCAGGTGTCTGCTTCCGGAATACGGATCTATCAGTGTACCCTCACGGTCCATAGCCATCGCATTGATGGTAAAGTCCCGCCGCTTTAAATCCTCTTTCAGTCCGGTTCTCATTCTCGTTACTTCCACCGGCTCTCCAAAAGGGAAGATCAAATACGTATCATGCTGCCTCCCGACGGGCACGACCCGGCCGAAACAGCGCCGTAAATCAGCTTCATCTGCCGCTGCAGCTACATCTAGATCTTGACTGATACTTCCTCTTACATAGTCGCGGACGGCTCCCCCGACAAGAAAGGCCTCGATTCCGCACGCTGAGCATTGATTCAAAATGCTGCGTCCTCGCTTCATCGTCATCGACCGCACGCCTGGAGATACACACGTTCATACTGCTGCACAATCAAATCGCGGTTAAACGTCGTCTGTACCCGCTCAGCAGCAGCTAATCCCATACGCCGCTGCAGCGGTTGATCTTCGGCCAGCTGCAGCGCAGCTTCTGTAAACGCATCAATATCTCCGAGCGGGCGGATAAAGCCGCTGATGCCTTCTTCGATTACTTCCGGGATGCCACCTGCATCGGAACCTATGACAGGAACCCCGCAGGCCATCGCCTCCAGAAGAACTAATCCAAAGCTCTCTTTTGAAGACAGAAGGAGATTCACGTCACTGGCTGCAAGCAGCTCAGCCACTCTTTTTTGACTGCCGGCAAAAATCACATCGTCCTCGACCCCGAGTTCTTCTGTCAGCCGTCGGATGACGGGCATTTCAGGCCCCTCCCCAATCAGCAGCAGCGCAGCCTTTTGCTCATGTCTAACACGAGCAAACGTATGTACGACGTCCTCCACCCGTTTCACTTTTCTGAAGTTGGAGACGTGGGACATGATAAACGTGCTTTCATCAAGCCCGATCGATTCCCGTATTTCTTTATCTTCTCTTGGGTAATATATGTCCGGATCCACAAAATTATAAACCGTTTCAACCGGTCGTTCTACATCCAGCAGTTCTCTCGTCTGGCGGATCAAGTCATGGGATACAGCAGTGACCGCATCCGATTTTTCGATGCCGAAACGGATAATGTCGGATAGGGAAGGATCGTATCCAAGCACGGTAATATCTGTTCCATGCAGTGTCGTTACAATTTTCACATCACTTCCGGCCATTTCTTTCGCCAAGTAGGCGCTCACCGCGTGAGGAACAGCATAGTGAACGTGCAGGACATCGAGTTCCTCCCGCTTAATGACATCCGCCATCCGGCTTGCGAGTGCCAGATCGTAAGGTGGGTACTGGAACACAGCATAGGAACTGACCGTTACTTCATGAAAATAAATATTCGATTCCCCTCCATTCAATCGGTAGGGCATGCTCGAGGTTATAAAGTGAATATCGTGCCCTTTTGCAGCAAGGGCTTTGCCGAGTTCGGTGGCAACCACGCCGGATCCGCCGACGGTCGGGTAGCACGTGATTCCTATTTTCATGATGAAAACTCCTCAAATAAGGGCAGTATCGGCAGCCCCTCCACTTGAAACCCTTCTGCTGCTTCTGTTCCCGCTTCCCGACCGTAAAGACGATCTCTTGCAGCAGTATCATCCAGGTATCCTTTTGTTAGTGGAGTCGCCGTTTGACCAGATCCCCCTTCAAACTGGGACGCATAACACTGCAGCGCCTCCCGCTTCAACGAAGCCGTACTTGATATATCCACAGCTGTGTCGGGTCTGCCGAGCCCGTTAATCTGATAATAATACAGCTTTTCAGGCCGATATGGGGGGCCCGTTCCGATTTTTTTGACACCGGCATCGAAACAAGCGGTACGCACGAGACTGCCGCATGTTTCATGGTCGGGGTGTCGGTCGGGAGCAGCTGGAGCAAATACAAGACCCGGCCGGAGCGAACGGATCAGTTGAATCAGTTCGGCACGTATGTCCTCCGAATGAAGATGCAGCCCTCTGTCCGGAAATGTCCATATGGTATGTCCCGCTCCGATACAGGAAGCCGCTTCTGCGGCTTCCTGTCGGCGTATGGACGGATTTCCATTCGAAGAACATTCTGCCTCCGTCAAGGAGAGAAATTCCACGCTTCTCCCGGACGCTGCAGCTTTAGCAGCGGTTCCTCCCATGCCGATTTCAATGTCATCCGGATGAGCTCCGACGCAGAGCACATCGGCCATCAGGAGTTCCCCCTTGCCTCGCCGCGCACAATTTCTCTCCACGCCAGATCTCCCCTCGCGAGACCTGCAATCAGTACTTCCGCAGTCGCCATATTGGTTGCGAGTGGAATGCTGTATACATCACAGAGACGGATCAAGGCATTGATGTCCGGTTCGTGGGGTTGTGCTGTAAGCGGATCCCGGAAGAAAAAGACGAGATCCATGCGGTTTTCCGCAATCAGTGCGCCAATCTGCTGGTCTCCACCGAGCGGGCCGGAACGAAAAAGTTCCACATGCAGATCTGACGCCTCCATAATCCGCTGCCCTGTTGTTCCAGTTGCAAAAAGGGAATGCGGCTCCAGCACCGGCTCATATGCTGTCAAAAATTGAACGAGGTCGTCTTTTTTCTTGTCATGTGCAATACATGCAATATTCATATCACTGATCTCCTTCCAGCGTTATAAGCTGATCCAGTCCGTATACCAGTCCCGTATAAGTCTGCACTTCCTCAATCGCGAGTTTAACTCCGGGCATGAACGACGTCCGGTTCAAGGAGTCGTGCCGCAGAGTCAAGGTCTGCCCTTCGCCTCCAAACAGAACCTCCTGATGGGCCACCCGCCCAGGAAGACGGACACTGTGCACTTTCATGCCTTCATAGTCTGCACCTCGTGCATGAGCCCATGCTTCCGATTCTTCAGGGTGTCCCTGCTGTTTTTCCTTCCGCACTTCCGCGATCATCTGCGCTGTTTTCATCGCTGTACCGGAAGGCGCATCGAGTTTCCGGTCGTGGTGCTGTTCAATGATTTCGACATCTTCCATGTAAGCTGCAGCCATTTTGGAAAATTTCATTAGAAGAATGGCTCCCACTGCAAAGTTGGGAGCGATCAGCGCGCCCAGCTCTTTCTCTTCTGCAAGACGACCTAGTTCGTCAATATCTTCCTCTGAAAATCCGGTCGTCCCGACGACCGGCCGGACTCGGTGCTCCAATGCTTTACGCAGATGAACTTTCCCCGTCTCCGGATTGGTGAGATCTACGAGGACATCGATTTTTTCCGATGTGAAGCAGCTGTCGACGTCCTTGTACACGGGAACATCCAGATCCGCCATCCCTTCGGCATCCATCATCTTCCCTTGATTGAAACGATGATCGATCACAGCTGCCAGGGTAAACCCGTCCGTTCGCTCAACCAGCTGCACCGCTTCCTTCCCCATATTCCCTCTTGGTCCTGCGACTGCAATTCTCGTCATGTCAGGCATCCTCCTTCTTTGTCCATCGGTCTTTATCTCTTGTTTTAAATTTTTCCATCACCAGATCGAACGACTCTTCTAGGTCGATATCGAGCGAATTCGCCAGGCAGATCATCACAAACAGGACATCGCCGATCTCCTGCTCCATCGTTTTTTCTCCCTCGGATGCTTTCTTTGGCTTTTCTCCATAAAAATGGTTCACTTCTCTTGCCAGTTCTCCCATTTCTTCAGTTAACCGGGCCATCATGGAGAGCGGTCCGAAATAGCCTTCCTTGAACTGTCCGATGTACTGATCTACTTCCTGCTGCATGTCTTCCGTTGATTTCGTCACGTCCATCCCTCCATACCTGCTATGTACTCCACCATCATCGTAGCCGATTCGTCTGATTTTGACAAATAGAGCAGACTGCTGCCCGTAAACTTCCCGTATGAGCTTGACGCAGGCACATGACTGCGATGTAATAGAGTCGTATGTCTCTTTCCAACGATTGACTGAAACGGACGCACACATCGATTCTCTATACTTGGAGGTGCATCATGAAACCATGGCAGCATGCCAAAAATATTGCATTCATTCTTTTAGGTTCGGCGGTAATGTCTTTCGGACTCGTCTATTTTAACATGGAAAACAACTTGGCTGACGGAGGTTTTACCGGTATTACGCTGCTGCTTTTCTTCATGTTTGAATTGAATCCTGCCTATTCCAACATCTGGCTCAATCTCCCTCTTTTCTTCATTGGCTGGAAAGTGCTCGGCCGCACTGTCTTTTTGTATACGTTGATTGGTACATTTGCCGTATCTATTTTCCTATGGGTGTTTCAGGAATTCAGGTTCATAGAAATCCCTCTTCACGATGATATGACCCTCGCAGCCCTTTTTGCCGGCGTCTTCATCGGGACAGGTCTCGGTATTGTTTTCCGTTACGGGGGTACGACCGGTGGCGTCGATATTATCGCCAAACTCGGATTCAAATACTACGGCTGGAGCATGGGACGAACCATGTTCGTGTTTGATGCGGGTGTTATTACGACGTCACTGATCTACCTGAATTACCGCGAAGCGATGTACACCCTGCTCGCCGTGTTTATCGCTGCCAAAGTCATCGATTTTATTCAGCAGGGCGCCTATTCTGGGAAAGCAGCAATGATCATTTCAAACAATGCCCCGATTCTGGCAAAATCCATTCTCGAAGAAATGGACCGCGGCGCCACCCTGCTGCAGGGGCGCGGCTCTTTTACCGGTGCTGACAGAGAAGTATTGTACTGCGTTGTATCAAGAAATGAAATGGTACGCTTAAAGCAGCTGATTGCACGCACAGACCCTCATGCTTTCGTTACGTTAATGGACGTTCAGGACATCATGGGGGAAGGATTCACCCTGGATGAAGATAAGAAGCCAATTCAGGTTCCTTAAGTACTAAACATGTGCAGGGGTAGGCTTCATGGATCAACATCGGGCGCTCCCGCCTTTTTAACCGTCGGCATACCGGGCCGCTCAGGACTGAATCTCTCGGTTTTCACCGCCAGCCGGTCGAAGCAGCACGTTCTTTCCGAATATAGTTCGGATGGTTTCGAAAAACGGAAGGTGCTGCATGCATTCACAGCGGCAGCTAAAACCAGTCATTGTCCCGCCTCGTCTTCCATCCATCCTTTAAAGAAAAAGGCTTGAAAATACCAGAATCGAAAGAAGTCCTCAGCCTGTCTCTGGTGAGGACTTTCTGCATCGCAAGGGTGATTTCCCCCAAGGAGCATCGCCTGTCGCTGGCAAGCCTTCCGCTGACCGTTGAAAGAACAGCAGCAGGACATCTTCAGCTCTCCCTTTTCCCGAGTGCTTGTCTTTCCATAATCAACCCACTGTCCAGACTGTACGGGCTTGATATCTCCAGACCAAAAGTGCCGAGCAGCTTTTCGTCGGAACGGCTTGTATCGCAGGTTCGTTGAGGAAACCATGCGGGCATCCTGCTTCCCGCGCAGCCGACATCGCCGCCGTCCCCCTGCAAAAAAACGTACACATTCCTAACGTGTAAAAAAGATCTCCAGGTGAAACAGAGGCTGCCCTTCCTGGAGAGAATGTGAGAACGTTCACTGCAGGGGAGGCAGGTTCATGATGATGTTATACAAACAAAACGCTTTCGACGATCCAATCGGATCATCGAAAGCGTTTTTAACGTGCTGGAGAACGATGTTGTCCCAGCCTCTTCTTTCTTCGCCCGGGCATCTTTCCATCCCGGTTGTCCTGATTAATCATCCATCATGAAGTACATCAGCACGAAACGGATCAGTTCAATGACCGCGACGAGAGCAGATGCTACGTACGTAAGTGCAGCTGCGTTAAGCACTTTTTTCGTCTCACGCTCTTCGTTGTTCTGAATGACGCCACTGGCCACAACCTGGTCCATGGCCCTGGTGGAAGCATTGAATTCCACCGGCAGTGTCACGAGCTGAAATAGAACTGCGAAGGACATGAGCACGATCCCGGCAAGCATTAACTCGGACATCGTCAGCAGCATGCCGCCGATGATGAGGAAAATCGATGCATTTGAACCAAAACTCGCCATAGGGACGAGAGAAGAACGGAACCGGAGAAAAGCATAATTCTCCGCATCCTGGATGGCGTGGCCCACCTCATGGGCGGCTACGGCTGCACCAGCTACTGAGTTACCGTAGTAGTTGCCTTCTGAGAGCCGCACCACTTTAGACTGTGGATCGTAATGATCCGTCAGCTGTCCTTTGACCGGTTCGATCGACACATTGTATAACCCGTTGTCATCGAGAATCTTGCGCGCTGTTTCTGCGCCGGTCATTCCGGAAGAGGCACGTACCTGAGAGTACTTTTTATAGGTGCTTTTCACCCTGGAGCTGGCCCATAGAGGGACAATAAGCAGGATTGCGAAATAAATAATAAACGCTGTCATAGAGCCGAACATGTATCTTCCTCCCCTCTCGTTGTCTAACATCAATTTTAGTCAAACTTTTTAGAAGTGTCAATCATTGCGAACTGCTGAAAGAGCGGACGCCACGCCTTATTTCCCCACCAGACTGCCCCGAGAGAAATCAGGCTGAGCCAGAACGTGAAGTAGCCAATTTCGCTGAGATAGGGGGTCAGCGATCGAGCGACCCAGGGGTGCATCCCGAAGAGGTAGTCAATGATATCATTGTGTATCGTCCATACTGCCGTACATATAAGATGCCATGCCTTCAGTTTGAAAAACGGCAGATACAGCAGTGCCTGCAGCGCCATACCCGCATGGGAAAAGATCAGCATCCAGCTCACGAGGCTGATCGGCTCCCCGCCTACGACACCTGCTGACACATTCATGACGACTGCCCAAACCCCATATTTGATTAACGTCACCGCTGCCAGTGCTTCAATCAGCGGCCACTGTTTTCCGAAGATGTAACCGGCAAGTACAATCGTAAAAAATAAACTCGCTGTAGGACTGTCCGGCACAAAAGGAAGAAAATACCAAGGTGTCTGCATCAGTTGTTGTTCGTACCAGTAATATCCGTATATTGTTCCTGCCGCATTGATGAGAAAAAGCGTCCATAATATTGGTTTATCCAGCAGCACTTTTGCTATGTATTCGTTCAACGCAGGCTACCTCCCGGACAGACAGAGGGAGAGCCGGCGGACACACACATCAGCCGGCTCTCCCCTCGTTTTATTCGTTATTGTTCTCTTCGTTCTCTTGGTTCTCTTCGTTGTTGTCTTCGTCTTCGTCGTTCTCATCATTGTTCTCATCGTCATCGTTACCATCGTCTCCGTTACCGCCGCCGTTTTCCGGCTGGCCGTCCGCAGCGATGTACTCAGCAAGGATCTGAAGTTCCTCATCAGACCCGTCAAACTGGTCTGCCGGCATTTCACCAATACCGTTCTGAATAAGATCGATGATCTCTTCTTCATCGTAGTCACTTTCGAATACGCTCGGGCCGGCTGCTCCGCCCTGCATATCTCCGCCGTGACAGCCGATACAGGAATCCTGCGATTGATAAATTTCATACCCCTCCGCAGACTCATCTATATCCAGCTCTTCGGCATCTACCGCGTAGTTATCTGCTGCTGTCCAGTCGTGCTGGTCAACGGATTCCCAGGTAAGGAAAACGATAGCGACAACTGCGAGGAGCATCAGGCCGGTGCCGATCGGCCGGTTCTGAGGACGTCGGTCTTTCCCGCCGTCGAGCCAAGGGGCCAGCAGCAGAGCGCCGAAGGCAATTCCCGGTATAACAACAGCTCCCATCACTGTGTATGGACCTGCAGCGAATTCATATTTCAGCAGCTGATATAAGAAAAGGAAATACCAGTCCGGAATTGGAATGTATCCGGTTTCTGTAGGGTCCGCAATGGTCTCAAGCGGCGCAGGATGAGCTACGGATAATACAAGGTACCCGATCAGAAATACCGCTCCGACCATCCACTCTCTCAAAAGAAAGTTCGGCCAGAAGGCTTCTGTTTTACCAGGATACTCAGAATAGTCTTTGGGTATGTTCGGTTTACGTTCCGCCGGAACCCGTGAGTCTCCGACGAACTTCATGCCTTTTCCGCGATGCATATTGTCCTCTCCTCCTTTCTTTTTACAATGGTCCGGAAATACCCTGCTTACGGATCATGAAGAAGTGGGCTCCCAGCAGTCCAAGCAGCGCTCCCGGAAGGAAGAAGACGTGGATCGCGAAGAATCGGGCAAGCGTCTGAGCACCTATGACGTCTCCACCGGCAAGCAGTATCCGAGCAAATTCGCCGACGAACGGTGCTGCCTCCGCAATTTCAAGTCCTACTACTGTCGCATAGTAAGCTTTCATGTCCCATGGCAGAAGGTATCCTGTGAAACCTAGACCAAGAATGACAAAGAATAATAGCACACCGACCACCCAGTTCAATTCACGCGGTTTTTTGTAGGAACCGGTAAAGAAAACACGCAGGGTGTGTAAAAACATCATAACGATAACCAGACTGGCACCCCAGTGGTGCATGCCGCGTACAATCATCCCGTGCGTTACCTCGTTCTGCAGGTAATAAACAGATTCGTGGGCATGAATGATATCCGGTACGTAATACATTGTCAGGAACATACCTGACAGAATCTGAATGACGACGACAAAGAATGTCAGCCCGCCGAAACAGTAAACAAAAGCCGAAAAGTGATGGGCCGGATTGACGTGCTCAGGAACCTCGTGATCGGCGATATCGCGCCAAAGAGGGGTTATGTCGAGCCGTTCATCCACCCAATCGTAGATTTTATTCAGCAAAGTGTTGGCCCCCCTTCATTAACCACGCTGATTGATATCTCCCAGATAAATCATACCGTCCCTGACATCGACTTCATACTCGTCAAGCGGCCTTGTCGGCGGCGTACCCGCAACGTTTGTTCCGTCCCGTTCAAACCGTCCAAAATGACATGGACAGAAAAATTCTTCCGGATGGTCATCGTTCGTTCCCCAGTCAACCGTACAGCCGAGGTGCGTACATATTGGAGACAATGCTAGAATTTCTCCATCTATGCGGACCACCCAGGCAGACTGGTTCTGCTCGGATTCGTACCAGCCGTCTTCAATTTCTCTCGTGAAGTCCACGCGCTGAGGCTCTTCCGATACCTCGTCTTCACTCAGTCCCACGGACACAAAGTCACCCTCTTCGCCGACTTCCAGCGCGGGATCCAGTGCCATGCGGACCATTGGAGCGAGCATTCCTGCTGCCATGAAACCACCTACACCGGTCAGTGTATAGGTAAGGAACTGGCGCCTTGACACTCGGTGTTTTTTCTCGCTCACGACCTTCCCTCCTCACTTCCGTTTCTACACACAATAAAAGAAAATATCATACTAAGACATAATCATCATAGCCCATCAAATACTGCCGTGTCAATCGTGAGCAGACAATCACTTTTGAAGAATAATAGTGTGTCCCGCCCAGCCTAGGACCACTTTCCGGTCATAAGCGGAATGATCTGCTGCGCCTGCTGTTCAACAGCCTGTCTGCGCTGGGCTCCATCCAGTCCGGAGACATCAAATGCCGGCAGCCAGACGAGCTCACCTGCATCTTCCATCCGTTCCTGACGCCATGCCATATCGGCAGTCACAAAAAGGAAATGCTGGAACCCTTCTTCCTCGAAATGGTACGTCCATTCACGGAGGCGGTCTGCAGCACCCGTCTCCCCCCTCAGGTAAGTAAACGAAGGCAGCAGAAACACCCGTCCTTTATACTGCCGTTCCAGATAATCAGTCAAATGTTCGACAAACTCCCCCATCATAATGGATTCTTCCAGTTTCTTTCCACCCGCAGCAGGCACAAGCGGAATAACCGCTGTATCAACATATTCCTTCGCCTTCTGATAGAGATCGGCATCTGCATTCGTCCATTTCATAACAAAATCGTTCCTTTCCTGAGTCTGACTGCGTGCGCAGAAAAAAGAGCCCTAGGATTCAAGGGCTTTTAATTGGGAGTACGTTCTGGAAAGCTCAATAAACCGTTCTTTATCCTGTTCTTCCAGCGCTGCATCAATCTGTTCTTCCAGCTGCAGCATTTTAACCGACCGCATCGATTCATCGAGTACCAGTTCGGCCAGAAGCGCATTCACGGACGCTTCCTTTTCATCTTTAGGCAGGTACGGGTTTTCCTCCAGGACAGCGGCATAGTTCGGCAGTGCCAGCTTATCCTGAAAATTCAGCTGGATGTAAATATCCTCGTTCCGGTTCAGTCTGATATCATGAAAAGATTTCTCTGCATCCATCGTCACGTGGCGGTGTTTGTGAAAGGCAAAAGGCACCTGATCGACATCGTTGGATGAAATCATCAATGCTTTCGGACAATGCTCTGCATGTTCAACAAAGTGCACTCGTTCCATCAGCATGTCATCACTCATCAGAAAATTGAGAAGCCATGCACATTCCCGGCGCTTCAGCTGGTATTTCTCCAGAAACCATTTCAAAAATTCCTTTTTGTCCATCACTGGTATCGGATTATTCACTGCAGATCCCTCCCATGTACTACTGGGTATCATATTTTTGTGCTTACAGTACTTATTCTACGCACGTTCTCGTAATCCTGCAAAAAAAGCGCTTTCCTGCTAAATTTCTTCTTCCTGAAGGCGTTGTCGGATGTCTTCTCGCTCCGGGTCCATTTCGAGCAGTTCTTTCAGCAGCGGCACGGCTTTTTCTTTCTGCCTGTTCGCAAAAAACATCACGGCCGCCTCTTCCAGAAGACGTTCGTCCCGCGCGAGGCTGGATACGGCGACATCCATTGCCTGAGCAGCTCCTGCAACATCGTTTTCTTCAAACAGAGCCTTTGCCCGGAAACGTTCGTACAATGGATCAAACTCATGATAATCATCCAGAAAACGAATCAGTTCCAGCATCTCTTCGTAATCCTCTTCTTCGTCGTAGTAAAAAAGAGCTTCCTGGACTGCGCCTACGTTGGACGGATTCAGCGCGATCACGCGCTTTAAGAAGTCACGCCCTTCTTCATCTGCGCCTCTGGACAGCTGAAGCCGGGCCATTTCAAGGTAGAGCTCTTCGTTGTATTCATCCCGCTGAATCCCTTCCTGCAGCGTTTCCTGAGCGTCCTCCCACTTCTTCATCGCGAGTTGAGCTTTCGCAAGAGGGCCGTAGCCTGTTGTATAGTCCGGATCCTGTTCCAGCAGCTGCGTAAACGCGTCAACTGCCGTCTGGTAATCCTGCAGCTGCAGTGAAGTGATGCCGAAACCAAATAAACCGTCAGCCGTCTGTTCTTCTTTGAGTCCTTCTTTATAATGTTCCAGGGCCTCTTCAAACTGCCCGCTCGCACTATACGCTTCTGCCAGGCGGACTTGAGGGTGGACAGGCAGATCATCCGGCAGGTTCCCCTGATAAATCACCTTTTTGTAATAGCTGACTGCCTGCTGATAGTCTCCGCGGTTCAAATAAAATTCCGCAAGACCAAGCTGCAGGACGCTCTCCTCAGGCATGTGGGTTACTGCTTCCAGCAGCTTCGTCTCTGCTACTTCCTCTAGTCCCTGATGCTCGTACAAATCAGCGAGAAGCAGCCTCGCCTGGACAAAGCTCGGATCTTTTTCCCCGATTTCATTCAGCATATCGACCGCTTCTTCTTCTCTCCCGAGCTCGATATAGCACTCGGATGCAAAAGCAAACAGTTCACCGTGGTCCGGATACCGGAACATTAATTCTTCCGCCAGCTCCAGTGCCTGATCGACCAGCCCAAGCTCGTAATAAAGTTCTGCTGCTGTTCTCTTCGTTTCATCATCGGCCTCTTTAATAAGCTCATTGACTTTTTGAAGCCCTTCTTCATGATAGCCTTCTTCAATATTTTTAATGGCTTCCTGTAGTTTTTCATTCATTACGCTTCACTCCTTTACCTTGTTCATTTTCCCAGAAGCGCTGCCAATTGTACAACTGGAATATCAGGTGGCCCTAGGTTTTTCATGGTGTGGAAAAAGAAAGAAGCCGGCTCCTCCTGCGGGACGGCTTCTTCTGTTTATTCAACTGTGCGGACGTCTGCTCACTGTGCTTGCGACGACGACTGAAGAAAAGAAAGGTGTTCGAAAAAGCCCGGATAGGAAACATTGACTGCTTCGGTATCTTTGACCGTCACTTCTCCATCTGCAATCAGCCCCGCAAGGATCATGGTCATACCGATGCGGTGGTCATGGAAACTCTCGACTTCGGCACCGGAGAGGGGCGTCGGTCCATGAATGACCATCCCATCTTCAGTAGCCTCACAGGAAGCGCCGAGTTTGTTAAGCTGGTTCACGACCGTGTCGATACGATTCGTCTCTTTTACCTTCAATTCAGCAGCATCTTTGATCCGCGTCGTTCCCTCTGCCTGCGTTGCTGCGAGAGCCAGCACGGGAATCTCATCAATCAGCCGGGGGATGTCTGAACCACTAATTTCGACTGCTTTCAGCCGGCCGGCACGGATACGGAGGTCTGCTGCGGGCTCTCCCCCCAGCATTCGTTCGTTCTCCACTGTCAAATCCGCCCCCATCCGCTGCAGAACATCCACCACTCCTGTCCGAGTGGGGTTCATCCCTGTATTTGCTGCTGTCACCTCACTGCCGGAAACGAGCGCTCCAGCTGTCAGCATGAAGGCGGCGGAAGAAATGTCACCGGGGACTTCCACCTCTGCAGCGCGGAGTTCCTGGCCTCCATCAATGGAGACAGACCGCCCGCTGCGGGCTACCGTCACGCCGAACGTATCCATCATCCGCTCCGTATGATCTCTCGAAATATCCGGCTCTGTGACCGTTGTCGTACCAGCTGCATAGAGACCGGCAAGAAGAACGGCGGACTTCACCTGGGCGCTCGCAACCGGGGAAAAGAAATGCACTCCCTGCAGGGAACCTCCACGGATCCAGAGCGGCGTAAACTGTCCATGGTCCCTGCCGTCAATCGCAGCGTTCATCATCTTCAACGGACCCGTGACCCGCCTCATTGGTCGCTTGGCGATGGAATCATCCCCCGCCAGCGCTGTTCCAAACGGCTGCCCTGCGAGGATGCCGGACAGCAGGCGGATCGTCGTGCCCGAATTGCCGACATCCAGCAGTGCTTCGGGCTCTTTCAGGCCGTGCACTCCTCTGCCGTGCACCATGATTTCGTTCTCCGTTTCTTCGATTTCAACTCCAAGAGCCCGCATGCAGCGGATCGTACTCAGACAGTCCTCGCCACGCAGAAAACCACGTATGACGCTCGTTCCATCGGCAATGGATGCGAACAGTACTGCCCGGTGGCTGATGGACTTGTCCCCTGGAATCGTCACCGCGCCGCGGAGGGGGTGTTCCGCCTGCTGTATGACTCTATCCATTCGTGCTTCATCCTCTCCTCGGTTTATGGTGCATCGTATGTTTCATACATATGTTCTTTCAGAACTGCTTTCGCGTAGATTAGGTCACTTTCTGAACGGAAACTGAGGCGGAGCACGCCCATGATTCCTTCACGCGCTTCGATAATACGGATATTGGTAATGCTGATATTCTGTTTCGCCAGGATTGCTGTCACGTCGGAAATCACACCCGGATGGTCCGGAATATCGACATACAAATCATAAAAAGGAAGAATTGCCCCTTTTTGTTTGGAAGGAAGTCGGTCTCTGGCAGCTTTTGCGTCCGAAAAGAATGCATACACAGCCTGTTCATCTCCGGTTGCGAGGAGGCGCTCTATTTCTTCCATTCTGCCGCGCCAGTCCGCCATCATCGGAAGCAGCGTATCCTTATTATGCATAAGAATATCGCGCCACATAGCAGGAGAAGCAGACGCGATCCGGGTGATATCCCGGAAGCCGCCTGCAGCGAGCTGCTGGACGACCGGCTCTTCCTTCCCGGTTTCATCCATCTGATGGACGAGCGCAGAAGCAATGATATGAGGGAGATGACTGATAAGGCCGGCGTACTTGTCGTGCTGTTCCGGGTCCAGTTCCATGAATTTCGCCTTCGTTCCCCGAAGCAGGTTCTGCAGCTGGATCAGGGAGCCCGCAGGAGTATCTTCGGTCGGTGTTAAAACATAAAAAGCATTCTCAAACAGCCGTTCCTTGGAAGCTTCCACACCTGTTTTATGGGAACCCGCCATCGGATGTCCTCCGATGAAAACAGCTCCTTTAGCAGTGAGTTTTCTGCCCGCCTGGACAACGGACTGCTTCGTACTTCCGACATCCGTAATCAGAACGCCGGGTTTCAGGTCTGTCTGCTCCAGTTCATGAATCAAACGGATCGTACTTTCAACAGGAGCGGACATAATAATAACATCTGCTTCCGCCGCTCCAGTTTCCAGGCTCGGAGCCGCTTCATCGATGATCTGCAGGCTGCTGGCCAATTTCACGGCCTGATCATCAATATCAAAACCAGTCACGGTCACTTGAGGATGCTGCTTTTTTACAGCCAGGGCGAGTGACCCGCCGATCAGGCCGAGGCCGGCAATAAACACCTTTTTGACCACATTAAACCTCCTGCTTCAGCCATTGCAGCAGTTCATGACGAATGCGTTCGTTCTGGCTGCTGCTGCCGAGGGTAATGCGGACGTAGTCAGGAAAACCGAGTGCTTCCCCGTTACGAACGATGAATCCAGCCTTCAGCAGCGTTTCAAATACCTCTCCACCGGGTCTGCCGACGCTCATGAGGATGAAGTTCGCTTCTGAAGGATAGTAGGAGAAGCCATGCTCTTCACAGAACTGCTCCATTTTTTGCCGTTCTTCCGTGTTTTTCGCTACGCAGTCCTGAAGGAAGGCTTCGTCTTCCAATGCTGCGACAGCCGCCGCCTGGGCCGCGCTGTTCGTATTAAAAGGCTCCCTGCCTGGTTCAATCGACTGGACGAGCGCCTCATGGCCAATGCCGAAACCGACGCGCAGAGAAGCGATGCCGTAAGCTTTAGAGAACGTACGAAGAATAAGGAGGTTCGTGTACGTGTTCAGCATCGGAATCGTATCCGGGTAGTCATCCGCCTGGACATACTCCACATAAGCCTCGTCGCTGACGACGAGCACATGAGGCGGAATGTTCTTCATGAAGTCCCGGAAAGCTTCTTCATTTACATACGTTCCCGATGGATTATTCGGATTGCAGACAAAGACGATCTTCGTCTTCTCATCTACTGCATCTGCCATGGCATCCAGGTCGTGGACCCCATCCTGCAGCGGTACTTCTTTCACTTCTGTTCCTTCAATCACCGCATTGTGTCTGTACTGCGGAAACGTTGGAACCGCGGTTACGATATTATCTTCCGGTCCAAGCATCGCTCGGCAGAGAATCAGGATTACTTCATCCGAGCCGTTCCCGAAAATGAGCTGCTTTTCGCTCACGCCGAGTTTTTCCGCTGTCCGCATCCGCAGCAGCTTGGCATATCCATCCGGATACACCGCAACATTACCGAGGGCTTCCTGTACGGCAGGTCCGACAGACGGGGATGCTCCGTACGGATTTTCGTTGGAAGCAAGCTTGATCACTTCTTCCAGACCAAGCTCCTTTTTCACTTCTTCTATTGGTTTGCCGGGCTGGTAAGGCGTAAGGCCTACCATCGACTGCTTTACTTTCATACAGGCTGCCCTCCTTCAGTCAGTTCTCTTACAAAGTCCTCAATTTCTTCCAGAGCCTGCTCACGCTGATCGGACAGAAGCGCGCTGCTTCTATCGGTGATGAACTGAACGAGCGCACTGCCGACGATGACGCCGTCTGCAATCTGCTGAAAGTACTGGACGTGCTCCGCTTTGGAGATGCCGAATCCTGCGAGCACAGGAACATGTGAAGCCTGTTTGAGCTCCTGGATCGACTGTTCCAGATCTTTGTTGAAGTTTTCCCTTGTACCTGTCACCCCAAGAGAAGTCACGTAGTACAAAAATCCGTCTCCAAGACCGGCTATCTCTTTCATCCTTGACTTCGATGTCGGCGCAACCAGATTGATCAGCGAAATTCCCCGGTCACGGCAGCGTGTTCTCAGCTCTGCTGCCTCTTCGTGAGGAAGGTCCGGTATTAGGATGCCATCCATTTCTGCATCCTGCATCCGGTCCAGTACTTGTTCATATCCGAGAGAGAGCACAGGATTAACATAGGTGAAGAGGACCATCGGAATTGCTAGTCCGCGTTCCCTCGCTTCTTTTGCTCCGGCAATGGCTGTCTTCAGTCCACCTCCGGCTCTCCGCGCTGCCTCTCCTGCTTTTTGAATCACTGGACCGTCTGCGAGCGGGTCACTGAATGGCACGCCCCATTCCAGTGCATCCGCTCCGGCTTTTTCCAGCGACAGCGCAATGTCGATCGAAGAATCATAATCAGGGAAGGAGCTCATGATATAGGGAACAAATTTTTCCCTGCTCTGTTGGAACGTATCATTCGTTAATCGGTTCATTCGCTGGTGCCCTCCAGTGCTTCCTGAATCGTATCTACATCTTTGTCTCCACGGCCGGAAAGACAAATCAGCATCGTTTCATCCTTCCCTCGTTTGCCCGCTTCTCTGGCCGCATAGGCCAGTGCATGAGCGGTCTCGATAGCCGGCAGGATGCCCTCTTTACGGCAGAGGTCTTCAAGTGCTCTCATCGATTCGTCATCGGTCGCCGGTTCATATTTTACTCTTCCCGTATCTTTTAAGTGTGCATGCTCCGGACCGATTCCCGGGTAGTCAAGCCCGGCCGAAATAGAATAAGGTTCAATGATATTTCCTTCTTCATCCTGAATCAGGTAGGAAAGTGAGCCGTGCAGCACCCCTTTGCGTCCATTTGTCAACGTTGCTGCGTTCAACGGCGTATCGATGCCTTTTCCTGCAGCCTCGATACCGACAAGCTGAACGCTTTGATCATTCAGGAACGGGTAGAACATCCCCATCGCATTGCTTCCCCCGCCGACGCAGGCGACGACTTCATCCGGCAGTCTGCCGAGCTGTTCGAGCATACCGGCACGGCTCTCCACTCCAATGATGCTTTGAAAATCCCGGACCATCATCGGGTACGGATGCGGACCGACGACACTGCCGATCAGATAAAAGGTGTCGTTGACGTTCGCAACCCAGTGCCGGATCGCTTCGTTTGTTGCATCTTTTAACGTCTTCCCGCCGGAAGTTACCTCGATTACCTCTGCTCCAAGCAGACGCATACGGAAGACGTTCAGCTCCTGCCGCTTAATATCCTCTGCACCCATGAACACTTTACAGCTCATACCAAAACGAGCGGCAACCGTTGCGGAGGCGACCCCGTGCTGACCAGCACCTGTTTCTGCTATAATCTGGGTTTTCCCCATTCGTTTTGCCAGAATGGCCTGCCCCAGCGCATTATTTATTTTATGCGCGCCGGTGTGGTTTAAGTCTTCCCGCTTCAAATAAATCTGTGCACCGCCGTAATATTCGGAGAGGCGCGGTGCGTGCGTCAAAGCTGTAGGCCGTCCGGAGTATTCTTTCAGCTCCTTGTCCAGCTCCTCCTGGAACGTTGGATCGTCTTTTACTTCCCGGTACGCATTCTCCAGTTCCTCCAGGGCAAACATCAGCGTTTCGGGAACATACTTACCACCGAAGTCCCCATAGCGGCCAAGTTTGTCCGGCGCAGCATAACGACTTTTCGCAGCTTTACTCATAGCAGCAATCTTCCCTTCATCATTTTTTCCATCGGTTTCTATACCGGAAGAAACATCGATTCCCCACGGTGCATAGGCGAGCAGCTCATGAACATTCTCCGGTTTAATTCCTCCAGCCGTCCAGCAGAAGACACCCTGCCGGGAGGCTTCGTTCGTATAGGCTGGTACTGTCTTCCAATCAAATTGAATGCCGCTGCCGCCCCACTGACTGTCTGTTTTCGTATCTATGACATACCCGTCTACGAGCCCTTCGAACTGCTGCATCCAACCGAGGGCGTCCGGTCCGTGATGAATCGTCTTCCATATTTTTTTACTCGTCAACGTACGGAGTGCTAGCACCTGTGCAGGGGTTTCGTTTCCATGCAGCTGAATGACATGCAGTCCGGCAATATCTGCCGTCCGTGCCGCCGTCTCAGGAGTTTCGTTCACGAACACGCCTGCCAGCAGGACATCCGGTGCAGGGTATTTACGTGTCCACCCTTTTACATCCACTGGGGATACCCGCCGCCTGCTGTCAGCAAAAATGAAACCGACAGCATCTGGTTGTGCAGAAACGGCTTTTACATAGTCCTCATAGGTTGAGGTTCCACAAAGCTTCAGATTTGTCATGCTGAACCACCCAGCAGCGTCTGCAGAAAACTGCTCCGGGACTGACTCCGCATAAACCCTTCTCCAATGAGAAGCCCTGAGGCTCCATAGGACTTGAGCCTTTGAGCATCTGCAGCGGTGTGGACACCGCTCTCACTGATGAGAAGACTGCCTTCCGGTGTGTATCCTGCCAGCCGTTTCGTCACTTCCAGATCCGTTTCAAACGTATTTAAATCCCGGTTATTAACCCCGAAAAGGGCGGGACGGATAACGGAAAGGACTTTCTCCGCCTCTTCTTCGTTGTGAACCTCTACAAGAACTTCCATTCCCGCTTCAACAGCCTGATCATGAAGCTCCTGGAGCTGTGCACGGTCAAGAATGGCTGCAATCAGCAGGACAGCGTCGGCTCCAATCAAGTCCGCCTCCCGGACCTGAATTTCATCTATAATGAAATCTTTGCGCAGCACGGGGAGTCCTACTGTCTGCTTCACTGCAGTCAGATAGGCATTGTCTCCCTGGAAAAAATCACGGTCGGTCAACACCGAGATCCCTGCCGCTCCAGCCTCTTCGTACTCGGCAGCAATTGAAGCCGGATGAAAATCTTCTACAATGACGCCTTTGGAAGGAGATGCTTTTTTCACTTCGGCGATAACACCCGGCTGCAGGGAAGCACGACGGAGAGAATCTGCAAATGAACGCTTCTCTCTGCTCACATCGGCCCGCTCCGGCAGATGAAGGCTGCGGATTTCTTCCTTTTTCCGATCTTTAATAGTCGTCAGGATACTCATGCTTTGTTCCGCTCCTTTGTCTGAAGTGCTTCCATATGCTGCAGAACGGTAGACCCGAGTGCTTCACTCGCCAGTTCCACACCTTCTTTCCAGGTGGAAGCCCGGCCGGCCGTATAGAGCCCGGCCGCCGCATTCAGCAGCAGCAGCTGCTCGGCAGCACGGGAGCCTTCCTTGTTGAATACTTGAAGGATGATCGAGGCACTTTCTGCGGCATCCGCAGCAGTGGCACCTTCCAGTGAGGTTCGTGACATGCCGAAGTCTTCAGGGGTGACATCGTATTCCCTGCGCTGACCGTCGAATACTTCGATAACGTGGGAAACCCCCTGGGTTGTCACTTCATCAAGGCCGTCTTCTCCTGTGACGAAGAGGACCCGTTCGATATTCAGCAGCCGTGCGGCTTCAGCCATCTTGGAAGCAGCCTCCCTGCTGTATACACCGATGACCCGATGCGACGCCTGTGCCGGGTTCGTCAACGGCCCGAGGAGGTTGAAAATCGTTCTTCTTCCAAGTGCCTTTCTGACCGGAGCTACGTGCTTCATGGCTTCATGATAAAACGGCGCGAAGAAAAAGGTCAGGTGATGTTCCTTAAGCCTCGTTTCCGCCGCCGTCTGACCGGTTTGAAACGGAACGTTCAACTCTTCCAGCACATCTGCGCTCCCGCTTTTAGATGATACGCTCCGGTTTCCGTGTTTTGCGACAGGAACTCCGAGAGCACTGAGCAGGATCGCTGAAGCTGTTGAAATGTTGTACGTTCCAGCCTCGTCTCCTCCCGTTCCGCACGTATCCAGAAGCGGCATCGGCAGTTCTACATTTACCGCTTTGTTGATCATCCCGGATGCAAATCCGGCAATCTCCTCCGCTGTTTCTCCGCGGTAGGAAAGCACTGCAAGTACGGCAGCCATCTCTTCTCTGCTTACCGACCCGCTCATCATCGCTTCGACAAGCTGCCGGGCTTCTTCTCTGCTCAACTGATCACCTGTCATTACTTTGTGAAGATTCATAGGACAGGATCTCCTCCTTTGCTGTTCTCTTCTCTGCTAACTGAATGGCGTAAAGCAGTGCTTTCGCCTTGTTTCTCGTCTCTTCCCATTCTAAAGCAGGAACCGAATCCTGAACAACTCCTGCGCCTGCCTGAACGTAAGCTCGGCCATCTTTGAGCACAATCGTACGGATTGCAATACAGGAATCAATCGCCCGGTTGAATCCGTAGTAAGCGACAGCACCGGCATAAACGCCACGATGCTGCTTTTCAAGCTCCTGGATGATTTCCACCGCCCGTACTTTAGGAGCACCGGAGACAGTACCTGCTGGATGCGTGGAATAGAGAGCTTCAAACGGGTGCACGTCTTCCCGCAGCATTCCGGTCACCCGGGTCGTTAAATGCATGACATGGGAGAAATAAGAGACGTCCATCAAGTCATGCACCTCTACACTTCCGTATTCGCTGACCCTGCCGATGTCATTTCTGGCAAGGTCCACGAGCATCAGATGCTCCGCCTGTTCTTTTTCATCGGCTGCCAGTTCTGCAGCTAATGCTTCATCCTCTTTTTTGTCTGCACCGCGTCGCCTCGTCCCGGCGATAGGATGAATCTCCAGCTTCCGGTCCTGGTCGGCCTTGACCAGTCTTTCCGGTGAACTCCCGATAATATCCTGATCATCGAATCGAATATAATACAAATACGGACTCGGATTCACTTTCCGGAGCACCCGGTATAAGGAAAATCCGTCCGACTGTACAGGTAGTTCAAAACGTTGGGATAAGACAGTCTGGAACACGTCTCCCTGGGCGATGTAATCTTTGATTTTCTGTACATCTGCTTCGAATCCTTCTTTTGAATAATTCGATGTCACCCCGGCAAAGACGTCATCCGGTACTTCATCCTCCACCGGAATCAGTGGAAATCCGGAGGCCGGGCTTTCCTCGATCCGCTGCATCAAGTCCCGGAGAATGCCTTCTGCTTCATCGTAGGCCTTGTCCACCCCGGCGGTTGTCTGTTGAAAATGAACGAGCGTCAGCGTTTCTTCTTTATGGTTAAAAGCAAGAATCGTGCTGCAGAACATAAACCTGGCATCATGTACTCCGGGCTCCGCCCCCCCGGCACGCGGCTCATAATAACGGAACCCTTCAAAACCGAGATACCCGACAGCTCCGCCGGGAAACGGCAGATCCGGAAGCTTCGGTGACATGTGCAGCTCATCCATGATTCTCTCCCATGCAGTCTGAAGATCCGCTTCCTTCCAATAGAATGTGCCGTCTCTTCCGCGGTGTACGAAAGTTTCTTCTTCATCCTGCAGGAACGAAGTCGGCGTCAGACCAATAAAAGAATAATTCGACCACGGGGAAACAGGATCTTTACTTTCTAACAGGAATGCCGCCTCCTGATCAAACTGTTGAAACAGCTGGATCGGCGTCTTGGTATCTGCAACAACCGTTGCCGACAGCGGAACTGTCCGGTACACCGCTGCCTCTGTTCGGAATGTTTCTTTTGTCATTGAAAACATCGTCTCACCTCATCAATAGAATGACGAAGCGGATCAGGCTGTATCAGCTCTTCTCCGCTCAGCTCTGCTATGCTGTTCTTACTGTCTCTGCTCAGCCTTTAAATCCGGACGCAGCGATGCTGCCTTTCCGTGATAGACGTGCTGGACTTCCGCCTGGGAAACGGAAACCTCCGCGGTCACCATCAGACGGATGCACTTTTCCATACTGCCGGGCACCGGAATTTCCTGCGCACACATAACGGGTACAAACTGCCACCCTTCCATTTTTCTTACTGCGCCGGCAGGAAATGTTGACGTCAAATCTTCCGTCATGGTGATGATCACTTGAGCGACCTGCTCGGGATGAAGATCATTAGCGTCAGCCATATCACGCACGACGCGGATGACAGCGTCATGAATCAGTTCAGGACGGTCTTCTTCTACAGTAACCGCTCCGCGGATCCCTCTTATCATGATAAACTCCTTTCAAGCAGATCACGGACGTGGGCTTCATCTACGTGCTTCAGCTCCGGCTTCCCTGCTTCCTGAAGAAGTACAAACCGGAGCTCCCCCGCCCCTGCTTTTTTATCCAGTTTCATTTTTTTCATCAATGCATCTGCCGAAAGGCCTGCCGGAAGCGACGTAGTAAAACCAAGTTCTTCAAGGTAATCCTCAAAGGAGGCAGGATGAAGTTTTGTTTCGTACACTTCTTCGCTCAACCGGAGGGCAAAAAGCATCCCGACCGCGACGCACTCCCCGTGCGTCAACTCCCCATAGCCGACGGCCGATTCAACTGCATGCCCGAGCGTATGACCGAAATTCAAGTACGCCCTGATCCCGGACTCCCGTTCGTCCTCCTCCACAATGTCTGCTTTCACTTGAATCGAAGAGAGGAGGAGGTTGTTCAGCTTCTCACCGGAAGTGACAGGCAGATGCTTTATTTCCTGCATCCATGCTTCCAGTAAGTCCGGGCGGCGGATCCACCCATGTTTCAACACTTCAGCATAGCCGGAGCGCCATTCTTTTAACGGAAGAGAGTGGAGCATGTCCGGATCATAAAAGACTGCTGAAGGGGCATGAAAGGCACCGATCAAATTCTTCCCAAGTTCATGGTTGATGCCTGTTTTCCCTCCGACGCTGCTGTCATGAGCAAGCAGCGTCGTCGGCATTTGGATAAAACGGATTCCGCGCATATAGGAGGCAGCAGCAAAGCCGGCAAGATCACCTGTGACCCCTCCGCCGAGACCGATGATGACCGAAGTTCGATCCAGTCCGCATTCAAGCGCAAATGTTAACAGGCGGCTCCACTCTTCCTCGGACTTCGCCTGTTCTCCCGAAGGAACGACATACACAAACGGCGGCTGATCGAACGAAGCTTTGATTTCCTCAAGATACAGCGGCGCAGCATGCTCATCTACAGCAATCAGGACGGAGGACGCTCCAGGACAGCTGGATGCCAGCAGATCTCCTGTGCGGCTCCGAATGCCCGATTCAACGAATACAGGATACTGGTGATGCTGACTTTGGATCCACAAGCTCTCAGCCGTCATTTAAAACTCCCTCGCTTCTTTCATGTAAGCCTCGTAGGACTTGTGAATATCCTCCATGGTGTCAGATCCGAATTTTTCCAGGAATCCATCAGCAATTTCCCAGGCAACAGCAGCTTCACATACAACAGCTGCAGCAGGAACAGCACAGCTGTCTGAGCGTTCGATGGAAGCTGTGAACGGCTCTTTTGTATCGATATCTACACTCTGAAGTGGTTTATACAAAGTCGGTATTGGTTTCATCGCACCATGCACGACAATCGGCATGCCATTCGTCATGCCCCCTTCAAAGCCGCCGAGGCGGTTCGAGCTCCGTCCGAAACCTGTTTCTTCATCGTACGTGATTTCGTCGTGTACTTCGCTCCCTTTCATCCGGGCAGCATCGAATCCGAGACCAATCTCCACCCCTTTGAAAGCATTGATACTGAGGACGGACCTGGCTATTTTCCCGTCAAGTTTACGGTCATAATGAACATGGCTGCCAAGACCGATCGGCACATTCTCAGCAATGACTTCGACGATCCCGCCGATCGAATCACCATTCTTTTTCGCATCGTCAATGGCTGCTTTCATTTTTTCCGAAGCTTCTTCATCCTGACAGCGCACTTCAGAAGACTCGGTTACTTCTTTCAGCTTCTCCACGGAGCTGAAATCGAGCTGCGCCGCTTTTACATCGCCGATTTCAAGTACATGCCCGGCGAGCCGGATGCCGAATTGACGCAGAATCACCTGAGCGAGCGCACCGACAGCAACACGGACCGTTGTTTCTCGGGCACTGGAGCGCTCCAGTACATTCCGCATATCCCGATGCCGGTACTTCACTGCTCCATTTAAATCAGCATGACCCGGTCTCGGCCGCGTAATTTTTCGCTTTACTTTCTCTGCTTCTTCTTCAGATAACGGTTCTGCACCCATGATTTTCGTCCAATGAGTCCAGTCCTTATTCTCTATTACAAGCGTAATGGGGGCTCCCGTCGTTTTTCCGTGACGGACGCCGCTCATGATCTGTACCTGATCTTTTTCGATCTGCATGCGGCGCCCTCTGCCATACCCTTTCTGACGGCGGGCGAGATGCTCATTGATATCTTCCGCTGTCAGCGGAAGCTGGGACGGCACCCCTTCTACAATTGCGGTCAGCTGGGGACCGTGTGATTCTCCTGCAGTTAAAAATCTCATCATGCATCATCCTCTGCTTTCTTTATCGCTTTTATGCGTTAAATTGCTGTACATCCATTGTTCATGATATAACAAAGAATTTCAAGAGGAAGACCTCAATTTTCAGAAATCATCCTTGGCTTTTTTGATAAAAAAACGTGTCAGCGGTCTTTAATCCATACTGCTCAGGATTAAAGATTTGTTCTGTTGAACCGACGAAAAGAAGGCCTCCAGGCTTCAGCGCACGGCTGAAACGCTGATAAATCTCTGCTTTCGCCTGTTCCGTAAAGTATATCATCACATTCCGGCAGACAATCAGATCAAAACCCTCCTCGTACGGATCAGCGAGCAGGTTGTGCCTGCGGAAGGTAATCGGCTGCTGCAGTTCTTTCTTCACCCGGTAGGCGGCGCCTTCGCTGTCAAAGTAGGCGTTCACATGCTGCTCCGTCACTTCCTTCAGCGCCCGCTCGGTGTAATAGCCGGAACAGGCCCTGTCGAGAATAGACTGATCCAGGTCCGTAGCCAGAATCGAAAAGCGGTCCGACCGCAGATGCTTGCGGAGAAGAATCGATAAAGAGTAAGGCTCTTCGCCGGTGGAGCATGCTGCAGACCAGACTTTCAGCTTCGGCGTGTTTTTGACAAGTGCAGGTAAGAGCTTCTGATCCAGAACGTCCCACCTCGGGCGGTTCCGAAAAAATTCAGATACATTGATCGTCATCCGCTGCAGAAACTCTTCAAACAATTCCTGGTCTTTCGTTAATGCTTGGTAGTAGGCTTCAAAACTGCGAAAGCCACGCTTATCTCTTAATGAGGTCAACCGGCGTTTCATCTGCGCCTCTTTATAAAGAGACAAGTCAATACCGGTCTTCTTGTAAATCGCTTGAATGAATGTCTGATAGTCGTCCATCGTGACTCCCCCAGCAGTGATGTTATTTTCTCTACTCTAAGCCAAATCCCTTGTTCTGTCCATCCATCCGCAGATAACTTTCATCCGGATGAACCTCTGCATCTGGTGTCCTTGACGTGGCTGGTGCCAGCCGGGACTGCTCCTCTTTTCATTTAAGTGGTCCCTTCTCCTTCGTTGATTCGCCACCATCTGCCCTTTTACTCCCCGGTGTGGGGAAGGTGTAGACACGTGATGCCCGCTCACCCGCTCCTCTTTTTTATACCAAGCAGTCCGATTTGAATGAAACAGACGGAGATTTTGATACATCACCATGATGAACAATGGGACAGCATCTCCACGAAGAAAGAAAACCTGGCAGCTGAACAACGACGTGTACAAAAAGAATCCGCCTGACGAATGTCAGACGGAAACGCAACCCTGCGGGGGAGATGACGGTATCAGCGCATCAACCGGCAGCTGGTTCAGGATTATTTGACAGATGCTTCTGACCCCTGAGATGGGATCAGCTCTTGAGCCTGAAAGAAAAGATGAATTTCTCTTTCCGCACTTTCCGGAGAGTCGGAGCCGTGGATAATGTTCTCGGATTTTTTAATCGCAAAGTCTCCACGAATCGTTCCCGGTGCTGCCTCTTTTGGATCGGTACTGCCAATCATTTTTCTCGCCTCTGTAATAACATCTTCGCCTTCAAGAACCATAGCGAATACTGGGCCTGACGTAATAAATGCCGTCAGATCACCGAAGAAAGGACGCTCTTTATGTTCTGCATAGTGCGTTTCAGCAAGCTCCCTGCTCATCTGCATCAGCTTGGCACCACGAACGAGATACCCTTTCTGCTCAAAGCGCTGCATGATAGTGCTCGCCAGCCCGCGTCTGACTCCATCTGGTTTTACCATAACAAACGATTGTTCCATCAAGTCCACTCCTCATATGCATACATTTTTAATCCTATCTCACTATAGCAAAAGGGAGAACCGATGACAACGCTTTCAACACACTTTTTACAAATATAAGGTTCTGACATGCTTCAAAGTCTCAGGGAAGCAGAAGAAGAAAGCAGCCGGACAGCTAAAATTTTCTACTGCCGATATAAGCTGCTATCTCTTTGAGGGGTGCAGTATCTCCCGGAAGAGGATGAAGAGCGTCCTGCGCTTTTTGCACGTACAGATCAGCAAGCTCTTTTGACGCTTCCACAGCACCAGTGCTTCGAATCCGGCTGATAACCTCTTCAATGTCCAGGTCTTCATTATCGGGATTCATCATATATCCTGTCACCATTTTACGAAGCTCCTCGTCCCGCTGCATCGCGTACAGCGCCGGATACGTGACATTCCCCTGCACGAGGTCGCTTCCAGCAGGCTTACCGAGTTCCTTTTCCGTCCCGACAAAGTCCAGAATGTCATCTGTAATTTGAAAAGCCATCCCGACATAATAGCCATACTGACGAAGGGCCCGGATATACTGCGGTTCTGCTCCGCTTACGACAGCTCCAAGTTCACAGCTGGCTGAAATCAGCAGTGCAGTCTTTCGTTTGATTCTGCGGAGATAATCACGAAGCTGCTGGTGAATGACAAATTGATCCCGGAGCTGTTCAATTTCCCCGAGACACATTTCCCGCATGGTTCTGGAGAGGATCAGATGAACTTCCGACTGTCCGCCCGCTGCTGCCATTTCTGTAGCTTTTGCAAACATATAATCGCCCGCGTACATGGCTGTACGATTATCCCATTTCGCTTTAATCGTCATTTTGCCTCTTCTTTTGTCTGCATCATCAATGACATCATCATGGACAAGGGATGCCATGTGAATCAGTTCAAGCGGTACGGCGACATTTTTTAATCTGTCCAGGTCGTATTCCCCGTAGCCGGCACTGAGAAGCACAAACACAGGCCTTATTCTTTTTCCACCGGCTTTGCGGATATGAGAAGATGCCTGCTGCAGTACTGGGTGCTCTGAAGACGTGTTTTTCTCTATTTCTTTTTCCAAAAAAGCAATATCCCGGCGGTACTGCCGGTATATATCCGTGAGTTTCATGTTATATCCACCTTATCAGCCGCATCTCTCTTTTCAGGCTTCCAGAAGGTTAAATCCGGAGCAGTATGAAGAAACCCTTCTTCTTCCAGCATCTGATAAAAGAGTTCCAATCCTTTTCTTTGTTCTGCAGTGAATCTGTACTGCAGCGTCCGGAAATAACAGCGCCAGAAGTCGAATCCTCCTCCAAACGCTGCATGAGCCCAGCTTGTCAGCTGCTGAAAATCCTCTGCTTCATTTGATTTCCTGCTTTCCTTAAAAGCTTCATGTATCCGCTCCGTAGATGACGGGTGCCTGGCTGCCGCAGCAGAACGTACAGCAAAAAGCGCATACGTCATCGGAAAACCGGTGAAAGTTTTCCATTCCCAGCCCAAATCATACTGATACATCTTCTCCTCTGTCTGAAAGGATGCCTGAATAGCGTCATCTCCTATCAGGAGACAGGCATCACACTCGGAGAGCATCTGTTCCAGATCCGGCTCCATCACCCGATAGTACGGCTGCACACCGTATGACCGCTGCAGGATCAGCTTGAGAAGATGAACCGATGTTGCAGAACTGGCTGTCAGGGCAACATTTCTGCCCTCCAGCTCCTCAGCGGCAAACCGGCTGAACAGGTAGATCGAGCCGACAGCACCATCAGAAGCAACCGAAAGCTCCGGAAGCAGCATATACTCTTCTGCATGACGGGCATACTCAAAAGAGCTGATGCCCCCGACATCCACTGTGCCCTGAGCCATTCGCTCATTCAGCTGGGAAGGAACCGCAGTGGAAAAAGAAAATCCTTCATCCTCCAGCGCTTGCTTCGGCAGCTTGGAGAACATCGGCTGTATATTTGTATATTTTATTTCACCCACATGAAGAGCCATGCGAGCAGCCTCCTTTATTTACATCCATAAATCTCCGATCGCAAAGGTCAGCATCGTGATGCTGATGATCCCGTTCATCGTAAAAAAAGCAACGTTCACTTTAGAGAGATCGTGAGGTTTAACGAGCGTATGTTCATACACCATGATCGCACCGACAATCAAAACGCCAGCTCCAAACAACCAGCTGAGAGGAGTAATAAAGACAAGCGCCGTCATCGAAGCGAAACTGACAAGATGGAACATTCTTGCAAACGTGAGCGCAGGGGCAATGCCAAACCGGCTCGGTATTGAATGCAGATTCACTTCCCGGTCATACTCGGCATCCTGTGTTGCATAGATAACATCAAAACCTGCGGTCCATAGTGCCACAGCAGTGAAAAGGACGAACGCCTCCCAATTTAATGAGCCTGCCGCGCCGACCCATCCTCCGAGCGGGGCCAGGCCGATGGTACACCCGAGAAAAACGTGACAGGCCCATGTGAAGCGTTTCGTATAGGAATAGAAGACAAGGAAAAACACGGCGGCAGGAAGAAGGTACACAGCCAGCATGTTCAGCTGAAAGGCTGCAAAAATTAAGACGGCAAACGATACGATGATAAACAGCATCGTTTCAGCGATGGACAGCAGTCCTGCCGGTATAGCTCTGCCAGCCGTGCGCGGATTCTCCTTGTCGATCCGGGCATCAATCACTCGGTTTAACGACATCGCGGCGCTTCTCGCACCAACCATCGCCACCGTAATCCAAAGCAGATCCATCCATGCAGGCCACGTGCCGAGAATAGACCAGCTCCCGAGAAGCGCCCCTAAAAAGGCAAAAGGCAGCGCGAAAACCGTATGTTCAAATTTTATCATTTCAAGAATAATTTTTGTTTTACGAAGCATCTCTTACTCTCCCCCAGGTTTGACAGCAAAGTGGGCCGCTGCCGCACCAAGCGCATATGCTTTTACACGGACTTTCGTAAACCCTGCCTGAAAGAAGCAGCGGACCAGCCCCCTTCTTCCGGGGAATGCTTTGGTTGACTCCTGAAGCCAGGAATACTGTTCATAGCTGTCCGCAAACAACCGGCCCATCATCGGCATAACCGTAGAAAAATAGAACCAGTACATCTGTTTAATGACAGGCAGCGTCGGCTTCGACGTATCCAGACATACAACAAGGCCGCCAGGTTTGGCGACCCGATTCATTTCTTTAAGCACCTGGACATAGTCGGGGACGTTCCGCAGTCCGAATCCAATAGTGACAAAGTCAAACGAATTGTCCTCGAAAGGAAGTTCCATCGCATTTCCCTGTATCAACGATGCTTGAGGGTACCCCTGTATTTTCTTTTCTCCTTCGTTCAGCATGGACCGACTGAAATCGAGACCGACAACCCGCCCCGTTTCACCGGCTTCATCCGCCAGCTGCCTCGTCCAGTCTGCGGTGCCGCAGCAGACGTCCAGGGCTGACGCTCCGGGAAATACGCTCATTCTTTCCATCGTATCGATCCGCCAGCGTTCATGCCGCTTGAAACTGATCACTGCATTCATACGGTCGTAATGGCCGGAAATCGATTCGAATACTTCGTGTACACGCTTTTCTTTATTGGTCTGCAACGAACTCACCCACTCCTGTGCTCCACAAGCGTTCTCAGGCGTTCAGCTTCATACATTAGAAATCCCGGAACCGATTCACCGGCTTCGGCTGCTTCGCTCTTAAATCGAAAATAGGCAGCGCTGAGCATGTTTTCCCGTTGAGCTGCGACGAGCGGCTGTACATCTTCAAACAGGACGTCGGTAACCTCTCCTGCCGCTGCCTGCAGTAAAAAGAGCTGCCTGATGGCAGGAGCCAGGCTGCTTTGACCACACGATGCAGCCGTATGAACAGCCAGAGAACTTCTTGCTGTAATATAGTGCGGGAACGCTTCCCGCATACTTGTGCTGTATTTCATTCTCATCTTCGCTTCGTTTATTTCCTGTACGGATGCCGAAAAAACGCTGATGAAGTCCGGATCGCCGGATTCCGCTAAAATCGTATAATAAAGACTGCTTAAATAGTCTCCGGCAAGCACGGTCAACTGACGTTGTTTCCGGTCAGCCTCGTTCGTTACTTCGATGTTCCCGATCTCGTCATGAATATCCATCGCTGTCTGCACAAGAAGAGCAGCAAGGGCTGTCGATACTCGTTGATCTTCGTTAAGTTGCTTTCCTTCCAGAACGTTTAATAGGACACCCGCCTGCAATGGGTTCAGCACAGGTTCTGGAATGAACCGCTGCACATACGGGTGGGTCACCCGATGACGAAATTCGGATGTCAGCCGGTGTAGAGTATGCACGTTATCATAAATTGCGGTCATGTCAGCTTCCTCCAGACTGCCGGTATTCCCGGGGCCGGGCAGTTTCTTTATCGCTTGTTCAGTATAGCATAACCACGTTCCCTCTAGGAAGGAATCGAAGCAGATTGTCGTGACTCCTCTGTCCTCCGCTGATTATGCACCGTCATCCGTACTCATCTCTCCATGGGACGTCTGGATGACCGCTTTCCCCCTGATTTTCACGGCTGAGGTATGTTCAGTAAATTGAGCAATCATCATCTCGTCGCGGTCCAGTTTCTCCGAATGGTGGAACCGTGTATCCGTCCCCCGTGTCAGTCCGATCACGTTGACACCGTCTTCCATGGCTTTGATCACTATATAGTCATTATTCTGGCTCACAGACAGCCACTCCTTTCCTGCAGCAGTCAACGGGCTGTATGTCCGATAAGAGAAAGTACTTCTGCTCTTGCCGCCTCATTATCTTTAAATGATCCGCGGACAGCCGACGTTACGGTCATGGAACCAGGCTTCTTCACTCCGCGCATCGTCATGCACATGTGTTCAGCTTCCACAATCACCATAACTCCCCTTGGATCCAGTGTATCAACCATAGAATCAGCAATCGTTGAGGTTATGCGCTCCTGCAGCTGCGGGCGCTTCGTAACAGCTTCCACCGCACGCGCCAGCTTGCTCAGTCCGGTGACTTTACCGCCCTGTGGAAGGTAGCCGATGTGGGCCCGGCCGAAAAACGGCACCAGGTGGTGTTCACACATCGAATAAAACGGGATGTCTTTGACGAGGACCAGCTCTTCATGGTCTTCCCCAAACACTGTGCTGAAATGCTCTTTCGGGTCCTGATGCAGTCCCTGGAAAACTTCTTCATACATCTTTGCTACCCGTTTCGGCGTATCCTGAAGACCTTCACGGGATGGGTCTTCCCCGACTGCTTCCAGAATCATCGTAACCGCCTGCTGAATTTTATCATAGTCAAACTGGCTCATAGTTTTCAGCCTCCATCGTGGATGTAATTTAGTTTTGTGTCTTTTTGAGCATAGCACAACCAAAAGTGCGCGTACAACAAATCAGCACGGCCGGGATCAAGCTGAAGACCCCTTTCATAAAAGCAGGAAAAGCACGACCATAACCTACTAAAGGCAGCTGCGCTTCGTTGAACGACACATCCTTCCAGCAAAGCGATTCCCGTGAAAACGCGAGCACTTGTTCCAGTGCAGAATAAGCAGTAACAAAAAGAGCAGAAGCCCCCTGCCGGAAAATGAACTGCGTTTCTGTTGATGACAAAACAAAAATAGACTGCTTTCTTCTCATGCAGCGGACACAGCCCCCGCCTCCCCCTTTATAAAAACGTATCCATTTCCCTCACATAAAAGAAAACCCGACAGAGTTTCTGCCGGGTTCTTTATTACATAAGGAAACTTATGTAATTACTTTACAGCGTCTTTCAGAGCTTTACCTGGTTTAAATGCAGGGACATTGCTCGCAGGGATTTCAATCTCTTCCCCTGTCTGAGGATTACGGCCTTTACGTGCAGCCCGCTCACGGACCTCAAAGTTACCGAAACCAATCAGCTGAACCTTCTCTTCTTTCTGGAGAGATTCTGTGATAATGTCAAATACCGCATCTACAGCGCCAGTCGCATCTTTCTTGGAAAGATCCGTTTTTTCAGCAACTGCATTGATCAGTTCTGTTTTATTCATGCAATTCACCTCCCTGTAAAGTAATCGTTCATGAAAACTCACTTCCAGGCTACCCGCTTACACACGGTATAACAAGGCTTATGTTAAACGAAAAAGCCCATGAAATCAACATTTTTTCAGGATTTCTTCGATTTTTAATTAAATTCCTGTTAAATATGGGTAATTCAGGATAGATCGGCTTAACCCGCATCATAGAGCTGTTCTAAAGTAAACCCCTCCGGTGAAATCCAAGTCACCGTGTTTTGAAAGAAGGATGTACCATATTTTAGGATTCACTTATGTTATTATACACAGCGCAGCCGGTATCAGCCCGCTGCCTTAACCAGAGAAGGTTACGCCGGAAAAAATGCAGCCGGCATAGCCTCTATGGTTCACGCAGGCCGAACGGATGACACATTGTGTGCACCTGCTCCTGTCATTCAGCAGCTTGGGAAATCTCTTCACCTGATTCCTCATCGAAAAAGACAATGTCGCCGCCGCTTTGTTTTTGAGGCATCGAATACGCCGGAACGAAAGGCGCGTGCTCAACGAGAAGCCAGCGGAGATCTTCGTCATCGATACTGTCAGCTCCGTATTCTTCCACATAATATTCAATATCCAGAGAATAGTCAATGATCACATCCCCCTGCGTCGTATACAGGAGCGGAAGCCGATGGTCAGGGTGAAACGGACTTGCTACTGTTGGTGGCTCCTCATACCCGAGTGCATCGAAATCAAGGAGCAGCAGTTCGTTCCCTACGATTTCATCAACTGGGGCATAGTCGTGCTGAGCCCGATAATCGTGGATATTTCGTTCCAATTCCTGGATGGTGCTGGTCGTTCCAAGATCAATGAGGCCTGCCTGCGGCTCTTCTTCCACATGCGTCAGCACATACAGGTAGTCTCCACCATTCTCAAACGCATTTCCCGGTGGTTCACTCATATAGGATGGAACAATTTGTGAAAATTCGATAGGATACCGCTGGAAAATCGGGGTATCCGCATCTCTTGTGGCGATTGGAAGCACTCCACGGTTTTCATGGAACTGGTCAACAGCTGATTGTACTCGGTCGAGCTGTTCCTGATTCGGTCCATGATTACGGCTTCGTTCTTCCTGAGGATACATGCATCCTGTAAGAAGAAGGACAGCAGCAAGCAGTGAAGCGGACGGCAGGACTTTCATAACTCATCCCTCTGCTTTCTGAAATTTTATTCCGGCACCGGACCACTGAAGGTCACCAATATGACAATCAATCCGGAGACGACAATGCAGACGAAACTTAAAGACAGCAGTGTATATCGAAAAAAACCTGTCAATTTTTCTTTCGTGAATATAGTAATAACTACGGAGAGAAACATTAGTCCCATCGCAATAAAGGAAATCCACATTTTGAGTAATGGATCTTCAAACATGTTGTTCATCCCCCCTTCTCGAGCTGTTTGCGCCGCAATTATAGCATATCAGCGCAGCGGAACGCATGTTCAAACACACTTTGGTATGAAGGAAGCGAGCCTCTTCTGACGAATTGTCACGATTTGTTCATAAAGAAGCATCCTGCCGACGAGGAAAACAGCGCCCACGCGTGTTTTCAGTCCATGCGGGAACAAGCACGTCTCCACGGAAACCATCGCGCCGGAAGAGACTCCCGGCGCGATGGTTCCTGCTTATCTTCTTTTGATCCAGCGCCGAATCCGGAGCGGCGTTATCGCATTTATGGTTCAAAATGGTCGAGCGGATCATCTTCCATAACGGCAGGACGACCGAGCATAAGCCCTTCTGCCTCCCGTTTTTTCACTCTTCCCATCAGCGCCTCCACGGCTTCTTTTACATCTTTTCGATGAAACAGAACCTGATGGAGCTCTTCGGTGATCGGCATCTCGACCTGCAGTTTTTCTGCAAGCTGCGCCGCTGCTTTTGTCGTTCTCATCCCTTCAACAACCATTCCCATTTCCGACTCGACCGCGTCCACGGAGTATCCTTTGCCAATCATGTTCCCAGCTCTCCAATTCCGGCTGTGGACGGAGGTGCATGTAACAATTAAATCTCCCAGTCCGGACAAGCCGGAAAAGGTCAGCGGATCTGCTCCCATGCGTGTTCCGATCCGCGATATCTCCGCGAGCCCTCTCGTCATTAATGCCGCACGCGCGTTATCGCCGAAACCGAGCCCGTGGGTCATGCCGGAGCCGATCGCGATGATGTTTTTCAACGCACCACCGATTTCAACGCCGATCAGATCCGGGTTCGTATAGACACGGAAGGCCTGATTCATGAACAGATCCTGGACCGCCTCGGCTGCTTCCATGTGAAGCGAGGACGCTGTAACCGTCGTCGGCTGCTGCTGCCAGACTTCCTCTGCATGACTCGGTCCGCTGAGGCAGGCGATCATGTGGTCCGGAGCATACTCATGGATAATCTGGGAAATCCGCAGGTGGGACCCTGGTTCGATTCCTTTACTGGCGTGAATGAGCAGGGCATCCGGTTCTAGATAAGGGCGCATGCGCTCCATCACATCCCGTATCGCTTTCGTCGGGACGACAAGAACGATATGCGATGCTCCGGATACCGCCTCTTCTATAGAGGCAGTTGGATGAATGTGGCTCCCAAGAGGTGCTCCCTTCAAATATTTCGGGTTTTCTCTTGTTCGTTTCATCGTTTCAGCATGATCTTCTGATCTCGTCCATAACCTTACTTCACGATTGTTGTCATGCAGGACACTAGCCAGAGCTGTTCCCCAGCTGCCTGAACCGATTACCGCAGTGCTGCTCATGATTATTCCTCCTCCGGTCTGCTTTACTGTCCGAGTTTACTCTCCGTTCGGCTCCGTAACCTTTCGATATTGCTTCGATGCTTCCAGATGGATAAAACCGCAAGCAGGACGACAACGGAAGTGTATTCCCATGGGTATAGATGCCAGAAAGACGACGTCAAGGTGATGACGGCCGTTCCTGATACAAAGATCAAGGATCCCAGCGACACATAGCGGGTAATAATGATAGAAATTATAGCTGTAATGCCTGCCGCAAGAGCCGGCAGGAATACTAGTGTCGCTAATACACCAATGGTCGTCGCAACGCCTTTACCGCCGCGGAAACCGAAATAAACAGGCCAGTTGTGCCCAATCACAGCGGCCGCACCTGCAGCTGCTCCGGCCAGTGGGTCGCCTCCTGTCATGGACCAGCCGATCCAGACAGCGCCGATACCTTTCGCACAGTCCAGAAGCAGCACGATGACAGCCGGGCCTTTCCCGAGTACTCTCAGTGTATTCGTGGCACCGGCATTGCCACTGCCATGCTCGCGAATATCAAGCTTTTTTAACAACTGCCCCATCAAATAGCTGAAGCTGACCGCTCCAAGCAGATAAGATATCACGATAGCTGCAATAATCATGCTGATTCCACCTCCTTTCTCTAGTAAAAGGGCTGGTTAATCACTTTTCTTTCTCTCGAGAATTCGAATCGGCGTACCGACAAAGCCAAAGGCACGGCGCAGGTTATTTTCAATATAGCGTCTGTAGGAGAAGTGCATCAGTTCCGGATCATTGACGAATAGTACGAACGTCGGAGGTGCCACGGAAACCTGTGTTGCGTAATTAATCCTAAGCCTTCTTCCGCTGTGTCCCACTGGGGTCGGATTCGATGTGACCGCATCGACGATGACATCGTTGAGTACGTTTGTCTTGATCCGCATGTTCTGAGATTCACTCACTTCTTTCACGACCGGAAGAAGGTTGTGAAGTTTCTGCTTTGTCTTCGCGGACAGGAACACAATGGGCGCATAATCCATATATTGAAATTCGCCGCGGATTTTCTCTTCAAATTCATTCATGGTCTTGTCGTCCTTCTCGACGGCATCCCATTTGTTCACGACGATGACAACCGCTCGCCCTGCTTCGTGAGCGTACCCAGCAATCTTTTTGTCCTGTTCGATAATACCTTCTTCACCATCCAGCACCATCAGAACAACATCCGAACGGTCGATCGCTTTCAGCGCCCGCAGTACGCTGTATTTTTCCGTGGACTCGTATACTTTCCCTTTTTTCCGCATGCCGGCTGTGTCAATGACGACATAATCCTGATCCTCTTTCGTAAATGGCGTGTCTACCGCGTCCCTTGTTGTCCCGGGAATGCTGCTGACGATGACCCGCTCTTCTCCGAGGATGGCATTCACAAGCGAGGATTTACCCACATTCGGTCGTCCGATCAGACTCATGCGGATCGTATCCTCTTCGTATGGATCATCAGCGTCCAGCGGAAACATACTGCATGCGGCATCGAGAAGATCACCAAATCCGAGACCGTGGGACCCCGAAACCGGATACACGTCGCCGATACCGAGACTGTAAAACTCGTAAATTTTTTCATGCATCGAATGGTCATCCATTTTGTTCACGGCCACGATAACATCTTTATTCGAACGCTGAAGCAGCCTTGCTACTTCTTCATCGGCACTTGTCATGCCCTGCCTGCCATCGACGACGAAACAGATCACATCGGCTTCATCCACGGCAAGTTCCGCCTGCATCCTCATCTGTGTAAGAAGCGGTTCATCGGTCATTTCGATGCCACCGGTGTCAATGATAAAAAACTGATGATGGAGCCATTCCGCCGAGCTGTAAATACGATCCCTCGTAACCCCGGGTTTATCTTCTACGATGGAAAGACGCTCTCCAATTAAACGGTTAAAAATGGTCGATTTTCCTACGTTCGGTCTTCCGACCACAGCTAATACTGGTTTTGACAATATTGTTCCCCACTTTCTATCTTTACAAATCTATCTTTTCTGGCAGCGGCTGTCTAGACGTCCCCTTCTGAGTATTATTTCCCCCTGTGTCAGGAGGTACAGACGGGTATAAGGCTGTTGACGGAGCTTGCCTACGTTATTATAACATGAAGCAGTGAGAACTGGGACCGTGTCCAGAGATCAGCCTTTTTTTCTTCTTTTTCTGGCTGCTCCTCTTCGGAACACTACTGAGACGGCCGCTGTTCTGCCCACTCTTTTAATGAACCATGCAGCACATACGGAACATGCCGGACGGCTTCGACCGTTTCGGTACCGAGGGCGGTCATGATAAATCGAATTTCTTCGATCATATGATTCATTCCGTCGATGACAGCTTCGGTGCCTCCTTCATTCGCCATCCGCAGGGCAGGGCCGGCCATGCCGACTGCATCTGCCCCGAGTGCAAATGATTTCACGGCATCCCCGGCATCACGAATGCCGCCTGCTGCCGTCACATGACCGCCGAATCCACGTACCTCCAACAGGCTTTCCGCCGTAGTCATCCCCCAGCTGTTGAATCCCTCGAGCGGCAGGGACCGCCGGGCGTTTTCGATAGAGGCGAAATTCGTCCCGCCTCTTCCGCCGACATCAATGCGGGAAACACCGATACTGCTCAGCTTGTTTATCGTGTCACGGCTCATCCCGAACCCGACTTCCTTCACAATCAACGGTACTGGCAGATCACGCACCAGCTTTTCCAGTCCTGCGAGAATCCCGCTGAAGGCTCTGTCCCCTTCCGGCATGACGAGCTCCTGTACCGTGTTTAAATGAATCTGCATCGCATCAGCTTCAATCATGTCTACACAGCGTAACGCCTGTTCATATGTACAATCCATGCCGGCATTGGCGAAAATAAGACCGCTCGGGTTTTTCCTTCTAACAATGGTATAGCTGTGCTCCTGCGAAACGTCTTTCACTGCGGCTGTCTGTGAGCCTACAGCCATCGGTATCTTCAAGTATGCGGATGCCTCCGCAAGGGATTCATTCAATCGTTCCGTTTCCGTGCCTCCTCCGCCGGTCATCGCATTGATCATGACTGGATAATCCCAATCTTTCCCCTGAAACTTCTGCTTCAGATTCACGTCGGCTGCATCGGTTTCAGGAAGACTTTGATGCACAAAGCGGATGTCGTCATATCCACCGCCCGGCGGTTCCTGATTAAGTGCATGTTTGATGTGGTCTATTTTGCGCTGGCTTCTGGACATTGCTGCCACTCCCTTTACGATTTTACCTGCTGACTTTCAATACCTTTATCCTAAACCGTCAGCAGAACCGGTCGGATTTTCTGCATACCGTCTAAAACATGATAAAGCAAGCAACGGGCAGATCAACTGCAGGCCGTTGCTTGCTATCATCTAACATCGCTGATCACAGCGCTTATTTATACTTTTTCAGCTGATCACCAATCATATCACCGACGGAAAATCCGCCTTCATCTTCATTCTGGTAATCATCCTGCGAACCGCCGGACTGCTGTTCTTCATTGTCGTCCTGCAGGACACGGATGCTCAGGCTGATTCGTTTTTCGCCGACGTTAACGTCGAGTACTTTCGCTTCGACGGTGTCGCCTTCAGAAAGCACTTCGCCTGGTGTTGCGATATGGCGGTTGGCAATCTGCGAAATGTGAACAAGTCCTTCTACTCCAGGTGCCACTTCCACAAATGCACCAAAGGAAACAAGGCGCTTAACTGTACCTTCGATGACATCATCCTGTTTGATCTTAGCAGCAATCTGCTCCCAAGGCCCTGGAAGTGTATCTTTGATAGATAAAGAAATCCGTTCATTGTCCGGGTCTACGGAAAGGACTTTCACATTCACCTGATCTCCTTCAGCAACGACATCGGACGGCTTCTCCACATGCTGATGTGCCATCTGGGAAATATGAACAAGTCCGTCTACACCACCGATATCAACGAAGGCACCGAAGTCCGTCAATCTTTGTACGGTACCGGCAATGACGTCTCCTTCCTGAATCTTCTCCAGGGTATCTTTCTTTTTCAGCGACGCTTCTTCGTCCAGCACGGCCCGCTGAGAAAGAATCAGCTTGTTGCGTTCTCTGTCCATTTCCACTGCTTTCAGACGCAGCGTTCTACCCTTATAAGATGAAAAATCTTCTACATAATGACGTTCTACCAGTGATGCCGGAATGAAGCCGCGGACACCAACATCTACGACGAGGCCGCCTTTTACAACATCAGCGACTTCCGCTTCGAAAATCTCTCCACTTTCCAGCTTCTTTTCCATTTCTTCCCATGCTTTTTCAGCAGCTACTGCTTTTTTGGAGAGAACAAGCTCATCTTCTGAAAGCTTCGTTACCTTGAACTCGTGTTCTTCTCCTTCTGCGAGGACATCGCTGACTTTCTCAACATGAAGACTGGATAATTCGCTGATTGGCAGCACGCCATCCATTTTGTAGCCGACATTTACAAAAGCCTGTTTATCCTCTACTTTTGCAATTGTACCTGTCACAAGATCTCCGACAGACAGTGAACGAAAGTCTGTCATTTCATTGTTCATTTCTTCTACCATGGACAATTACCTCCCTATATCCCGTCAAAACCGGGCCTATACTTCTTCACTAGTGTTACTTCTACAGTCTGTCCGCAGATTCCTGCTTATTTTTTATATTTATCTAAAAGATTCTGGATTCCGTTCATGATTTCTTTCGTGGCCTCTTCAGCATCGGCCTTCTCGCGCCGTAGTTTTTCCATGTCGAGAGGCTCACCGTAGACAAGCAGCAGTTTTGAGAATGGCTTATAACTTCCGACCACCGCGCACGGTATCACAACAGCCTGCGAGCGAAGGGCAAAAAACCCTACTCCGGTCATACCTTCTCCCAATTCTCCTGTGCGGCTGCGTGTACCTTCAGGAAAAATGCCGATCACTTCCTCCTGTTTCAATAGTGACAGCCCATTGCGAAGTGCCTGACGGTCGCTTGTTCCTCTTTTGATGGGAAAAGCGCCCAGCTTCGGCAGCAGCTGCTTCAACAATGGAGCATGAAACAGTTCCGACTTGGCCATATATCTGGTCTGCCGTTTAATAAAGGCTCCCAGAAGCGGCGGATCCAGGTTATTAATGTGGTTACTGCAGAGCATGACCCCTTCCCCTTCCGGGATATTCTCTCTGCCCAGAATCCGGACCCGGAAGAAAAGCCGGAAAAACGTTCTGCAGACAAACTGACCTGTAGAATATAGTTTACTCATAATCATTTACCCGCTTTGTGATTATTTTATACATTTTTTCAACAACTTCTTCAAGTGACATGCTTGTTGTATCAATTTCAACGGCGTCGGAAGCTTTTCGCAGTGGTGCAGTTTCACGCTCGGAGTCCAGTTTATCCCGAGAGGCAATTTCCTCTTTCAGCGTCTCCAGATCTGATTCAATCCCTTTATCCAGCTGCTCCAGATGGCGTCTCCTGGCACGCTCTTCCACTTCAGCGGTGAGAAAAAATTTAAACGACGCATCCGGCAGGACGGCGGTACCGATATCCCGGCCGTCCATCACGCAGCCGCCGCCGGAAGCCATCCGCTTCTGCTTCTCGACCATTCCGCTGCGTATTTTCTGGTGGGCTGCCGTATAGGAAACTTGATTGGTGACTTCACTGCTTCTCACTTCCTCTGTAATCCGCCTGTCATCCGCAAAGATGTCTATTTCCCCCCCGGCGGGCTTCATCACAAGTTTCATCTCCTGAAGAAGCCGCTCCAGTTCCTGTTCATTATGCACATCGACCTTCTCCTGGACCGCTTTCCACGTCAAGGCGCGGTACATCGCCCCCGTGTCGATATAATCAAACCCAAGTCGTTCAGCCAATAGTTTCGCTGCCGTGCTCTTTCCGGCGCCGGCGGGACCATCCACCGCGATATTGGCCCTGCTGTCTGTTCTGCTGCTCACAACGTTCCCTCCAATAATCAGTACTTGTATTTACAACCCTCGCTCTTTATATTCCTGCTGCTTTTCAAAGATGTAGCGGACAATCTTCTGACGCATGGACTCATCAATACCGATAAATTTGAACGATCCGGTTGACCACCCGGTACCCGGAACCACTCTGACCGTCTCTGCTTTCAGTCGCAGGTATTCAATATCTCCGTTGCGGAATGGAACGGCAGACCAGATGTCAACGAGCTCTCCCTTTTTAATAGTCAACGTCTCCGGCAGTCTTGCTGCCATCCCACCGCCGCTGATATCTATCGTCGTTGTCGTGAAAGGTTCAAATAGATCATCAGGACTATAAAAAGCAGCATCCAGCGACGTATCGAGCCGGACAAATTCCCTGCGTTGAATCCGGGTGTAATTGTCTTTCCCAGGATCTTTGAGCACCAGCATCGGCACCCGGTCTCTCGCTCTTCCAGTCACTTCCGTTCTGAAACTGTAGACAGCTTCATCCTTTCCAATAAACGAGACGTTGAACTGCGTCCCATCGAGAAAAAAACGCTGTTTATCGGTTTTTTCAGAGATTGGATAGTCTATGTAAATACGGTCCTTATCGTAATCAAGAATTTTGCTCCTGAGTTTTTCTACGCCTGATTCTTCATCTTCTGCTTCCAGATGAATCATATTCCCGACTTTAATCAAGCTGCTTCCTCCTCCCCCATCCGTTCCTATTCTATTATGTTGGTCCCGCATACATAAATCAAGCCTTTTCAACGCCACACATACCGGACGAAAGCCTTCCATGGGCGGTATCAGCAGAAGGAATTCATGCTGGTACACCGGCCGCCGCTGCATGTCATCTACGCAGACCGGCGGCTTCTGCTGCTGCAGCGTGTCCCTCCTGGACAAAAAGGCACCAGAAGATAAATCGCTTCTGGTGCCTTTTTTCAACCGGTTAGCGGCTGTTCTATCGATCAAAAGCGCTCTTACCCTCTAATTCATGGGGGCGCAATCCTTCTTTCATCTATACGTACTGCTGCTAAAGCATGCTGAAGGCTGGTCCTGTTATTGGAGTGCTACTCGGGTGAAACATCCATGTCAAAGGCCGTTTCATTGCCGCAGACACAACGCTTAAATCCTGTATCAAAGCCTCCTGCTTCGTTCGGTCGTCCACGCAGGATATACTTCTCTCCACAGTTTTCACAACGGATGATCACTTTATAGCGCTGTTTTGTTTCAGGCAACGACGTCACTTCCTTTCCTTCACTTTATTATACCACTATACAATGAAAGTGCGGCAGCATTCAAGTTTCGCGCTGTGACGCCATGCGCTGTGCCGTGTTTGCACGCTTTACTTTCCAGACTGCAGCCCCCCATAGAACAAGCATGAACGCGGGAAGCAGCCATTGTGAAGCTGCTGGTGCACGAAGGACGGCGTTGTAACCAGCGTGAAGGAGCAGGGGAAAGATCAGAGCAGCCGTTAAAAACATCCCTTTTTTGTCCGGAGCGAATTTGGCACGGCCAAAATAATATCCCATTACCACGCCGAAGAGCGCGTGGCCACTGACCGGAAACAGAGCCCGGTAGAAAGCTGTATCCAGGCCATACGCCGTTAAATAAAGAACATTTTCTACAGAAGCAAAGCCGAGACCAGCCGCTGCTGCATAGACAATACCATCATAACGCTGATTCATCGCCGCATGCGGGTAGACAAACACGAGCAGCAGGAACCACTTGAAAAACTCTTCGATACCAGCACCTGCAGCAGCATGCACGACCGACGTCTGCTCCGCAGCCTCTGAGAGAGCATACTGAAGGAAGAGTGCAGGAACAACGAGCATTCCTCCGAGAAAAAAACACTTCAGTACGAAGGACGGTGGTTCCTGCTCGAACTCATCTTTCATATAAAAGAAAAATAGAAGCGCCGCAGCAGGGGCAGCCGCTGCTGTAAGGATCAGAATAAACACCTTATTAAAATGCTTCCGATGCGCTGCTGCCCGCCTGCAGACAAGCAGTAAGTTTCATTCTTGCTTTTTTACTGTCTTCATCGTGACCGAGGATTACTCCTGATTTTTCCATATCCCAGGCACTCCCCGGGTATTCATACGTCGTATAGACGTTTCCTTCTTCCGCTGACGTAGTCAGCACAACAGCTGTGCCCAGTTGAACCAGGGTCTCGATCGGAGCAATCCACGATGGCGGTACCTGCCCTCTCCCCATCCCTTCGATCACAACTCCATCCGGAGGGTCTTCGATTAAGGCATAAAGATAACCGGGGGATGCAGCCATTGCGGCTTTGACAAGCTCGACGTTTACCGGCACATCTGCCGCTGCAAAACATTCACGGATTACCGGTTTCTGATACAGGTGCACAGCATCGTTATCGATGATACCGAGGTAGCCGAAACCGAAAGCGTTAAACCCTTGAATATTGGACGCGTGTTCTTTTTTTACATATTTAGCAGAAAAAATTCTTTCGTTAAAGACGACCACGGTCCCGATGCCTGTCATCACCGGGGCTGCAGCGGTGTAGCAGGCATGCCGGAGGTTGATGTAGGCATCACTTCCGAGAGCGTCCGGCCCGCGCTGGGATCCGGTAAACACAATCGGCTTCTCCCCGCCGTAGATCAGACTCATGAAATACGCCGATTCTTCCAATGTGTCCGTTCCGTGGGTGATGACGATGCCGTCCACCTCATTTTCCGCTTCCTTTACACACGCATATAGATGGTGGATATCCTCGGTTGTGATATGTACACTCGGCTTCTGGAAAACCGAGCGTATCGAGATATGAATATCTTGAGGAAGTCCGAGTCGGGAGGCTAGCTCCTCCCCTGTATAGAGACCTGCCTCCAAACGTCCTTCTTCATTTTTCCTGCTGGCAATTGTGCCGCCTGTAGTCAAAATCTTTACTTTCTTCATCCGTTTCCTCCTGTCAGCGGTCAGCTGTCACGAGTGAAGTAATGTGATCCGCGATTTTCTCCCCGTGCCACCTGCCGTTTTCAATGAAAATTTCATTCGCATTGTTGCCGGCTGCAATGACACCTGCAATATAAACACCCGCTACATTCGTCTCCATTGTCTCCGGGTCTGCTTCCGGCCTGCCCGTCGCTTCGTCTACGTGCACACCGATGCTCCTTATAAAAGAATGGTCCGGATGATACCCGGTCATCGCGAACACAAAGTCCGCCTCTTCTTCGAGGAGCCCATCCGGCGTCCGCGCCAGAAGTGTGGACTCCTTGATTTCCTCCACAGAGCTGTCGAAATGCATGCGGATGGCATGCTTGCGTACGAGCGAATCAAATTCGGGCAGAATCCATGGTTTGATGCTTGAGGAATAACTGCTGCCCCGATAATACACCGTTACATCCGCCCCGGCTTTTTCGAGTTCGAGCGCAGCGTCGACGGCGGAATTTTTACCCCCGATCACAGCTGTTTTCTGACCGAAAAACGGATGCGCTTCATGAAAATAATGATACACATGGGGCTGATGTTCCCCTTTAATATTCATGTAGTTCGGGGAGTCATAATAGCCCGTGGCGATGACGACTGCCTCAGCTTCATACTTGCGGACCCCTCCTTTCTTTTTCGTTGTCACGGTAAAGGATGTATCCCGTTCGACGCCTGTGACGGTTTCATATGCATGGACCCGCACCTGCTTTTCTTCTACTACTTTGCGGTAGTAAACCAGGGCCTCATTCCGTTTCGGCTTTCGTTCCGTACTGTAGAATGGAATGCCGCCGATGGAGAGCTTCTCGCTCGTAGAAAAAAACTGCTGGTGGGTCGGGTACCGGTAGATGGCTTCGACAATGTTTCCTTTTTCGATAACGAGGGGATCATACCCTCGCTGCTGGAGTTCAATCGCTGCAGACAGGCCGCATGGTCCAGCTCCAATAATAATGATTTTTTCCTTCTGCACGAAAAATCCTCCTTTGTTCTGCTTGTTATAGTTTAATACAAGACACGCCAAAGCTCAAAACCCTTGTTCAAAATGTGATTACTAGATGCATGCAGTGGAGTGCTGGGGCGGCGCGGCTTTCCTGTCTGCCCAGCAGAGCTGCATGTTCCTCACTCTCAGTTGCAGAGACCTGCATTTTCATGCTCTGCTCAACATCGAGACATGTTAAACGTTTCGGACTCTCCTCCACAGGACAAGTCTTGTTGAACGTCAGAAGAATATTTCGCGGAGCGTTCTTTTGTTCGATAGCAGGGTTCCTAAGAACGAAAGCGCAGCGCGTCTATTTGTACGAGCGGCGTTTGCCGCACGTTTTTGAAGGGAAGAAAGCGGTCTTCCTGCTTCCCGCGCAGCGCGCGACGCCGTTTCCCTCGATGAGAATGCATACATTCTTATCAGCTACAACACTTCCTGCCGGCAGAGAGTTATACGCTGAAGCGGCCCGGAATAATCATAAAAAGACGACATCTCTCTGCCAACCATCGAGACGTCGTCTTTTGACGGAATCCCACAGCCCGATTATCGAATCAGGCTGTGAGCTTTCGTTTATGTTGAAACAGATCCTGCTGCATCTGACTGAGCCAATACTCAAATCCAGCCTCGGAACCGACTGGCTTCGGCCATTTTTCTGACTCCCACCATGTAGGCTGCCAGACGCATGTCTACATTCCGCATCTGTGCTACTCGATATACATTATCGAATGCCTGTACCATCAGTTTTTCAAGCTTCTCTTCTACCTCTTCTTCTTCCCAGTAGTACCCTTGATTGTTTTGAACCCATTCAAAGTAGGAAACCGTCACTCCACCGGAACTCGCAAGGACGTCCGGTACGACGAGGATCCCTCTATCATAAAGAATTTCCGTTGCCCTCATGGTTGTCGGGCCGTTCGCAGCCTCCACAACAATGTTTGCCTTAATACGGTCTGCATTTTCTTCTGTAATTTGATTTTCAATTGCAGCGGGAACCAGGATATCACACTCCAGCTCCAGAAGCTCATGATTCGATATCGTATTTTTAAACAGGTTGGACACCGTGCCAAAGCTGTCTCTTCGGTCGAGAAGGTAGTCAACATCCAGTCCTTCCGGATCATACAGAGCTCCCTGCACATCAGAAATTCCAACAACTTTTGCACCGGCATCATGCATGAACTTAGCCAGGAAGCTGCCGGCATTTCCAAAACCTTGGATGGCGATCCTCGCCCCTTCGAGATGAATGCCTTTCCGTTTCGCCGCTTCTTTGATAGAAATCGTTACACCTTTGGCTGTTGCAGACTCGCGTCCATGCGAGCCGCCGAGCACAATCGGTTTACCAGTTATAAAGCCTGGAGAATCAAACTCTTTCATTCTGCTGTACTCATCCATCATCCATGCCATAATCTGAGAATTGGTAAGTACGTCTGGAGCAGGAATATCTTTTGTCGGTCCTACAATCTGACTGATTGCCCGCACATAGCCGCGGCTGAGCCGCTCCACTTCCGGGAACGACATGTTGCGTGGGTCACAAACAATGCCGCCCTTCCCTCCGCCGTATGGAAGATTCACGATACCTGCTTTCAGGCTCATCCAGATCGAGAGCGCTTTCACCTCTGTCTCCGTCACATCCGGATGGAATCTTACTCCACCTTTGGTCGGACCGATGGCATCATTATGCTGCGCTCTGTACCCGGTGAAAATCTGCGTCGATCCGTCGTCCATCTTCACTGGAATCCGCACGGTCATCATCCGCATCGGTTCCTTCATTAGTTCATATACCTCATCGGAGTATCCGAGCTTGCCGAGCGCTTTATGAATGACTGTCTGAGTCGAATCAAGCACATCCGGCTCTTTTCCTCTCTCCTGATGCTGCTCATTGTTCTTTTCTTTTTCGTCCATCCTCTTCACCTCAAGTGTCGAATCGGTTCTTTTCTCAAACCTTCCTCACCTTTTACTATAAAGAAGTGTGTGCTGTTTTTCCATACCCTTTTAACAATTAGACAAACGAGCTTACCAATTTTGTGCATGCCACCTCTTCCGCAGGTTCTGCACCAAAGGCATAAAGAGCTTCTGGCAGTGGCAGCATGCTCGCCCGAAACACGATGACCGGTTCTTTTCCTGCAGGATGATGGTGTCAATACACCCCGGTTCGCAGCGTTGTTCAGTGATGCCGTTCCAGCCTTCGTCGGCAGTCCATGAGTATGTGTAAAGTTACGCCTAGAACAAAAGCGCGAAGCGCCTTTTGGTCGGAACGGCGTGGGGAAGCGCAGCAAGCTTTTTGAGGAAGAAAACGTTCTTTGTTTCTTCCCAGCAGCGCATTGAACCGCCGTCAGACTGTATGAAAACTTATACAGTCCTATCATATAAGAAAAAGCTCCTTATCAGGAGCCGTTTTTCAGCCAGCGGAGCCATTCGTCTTCGTTCGAACCGACAAGCATGCCGGAAACCCGTTCTATCTCCTCTTCTGAGAAATGCTGCACAGCATAACCACCGAGCCCTACCCGAAGATCAGGATATTGTCTGGAGAGAGATTCGGCCAGCCGCAGCGCGTTTCTTTTGTGAGCGGGAATCGTCGTAGAGATAACGGTGAACGCTGCACCAAGCTCCTCTACTACATAGGCGACGTCTTCGCCGGGAATACCACTGCCGAGATAGACTGTTTCGTATCCTCTCTGTTTAAGAAAGTACGTGAAGATCAGCAGGCCAATTTCATGCTGATCCTCAGGAGCGCAGACACAGATTACTTTAGGCAGAAAACTGTTTACCGGAAGAGACTGGAAGACCATGCCGATTCTCGTCCGGAGAATCGACGTGGCAAAATGTTCATGTGCTGTCCGGATCTCTCCACGCTCCCATCGGAGACCAATCTCCATCATGATACCGCCCATAATGTGAATCAGCACTTTTTCCGTCGAAAAAAGACCGAATGCCCGGTCAATCAGATCATGGGCTTTTTTCTCCTGAAACCGCAGCAGTTCATGCATGATCTGTTCCTGGAGCTGGTCCATCTGATTAATATAGCGCGGATCGTCATCGATGTACGCTGCTTCTTCCTGGTTGTTCAGCAGGTCTACCGCCTGACCAATGGTAAACCCATTATCTACTTTATTGACAATCCATTTCAAAATCCGGACGTGATCCTCTGTGTACAGACGATGCCCCGCCTCGTTACGGACAGGTTCAATAATAGAATACCGCCGCTCCCAGGCCCGGAGCGTTCCCGCGTGAACACCGAGAAGATTGGATACCGCTTTGATATTATATTTCCCTTGGGGCTCGCTCATTATGATGTCACCTGCTTCGCTGCTAATAATAATACTATTGATTCAACCATATAGGACATTCGTATATGATGCAAGTTATTCCTCCGCTGGACATAAATGAATCAGGTGCACAGCAGGTCTTGTGCCTAATCTCAACGGCACTCTGGTCGTTCCATAGCCGCTGCTCAACAGGATCAGCCTCCCGTCAAAAGCATACCAGCCCGGTAGCGGTTCAACGCCAAATGGGCCGATCCGGATCTGCCCGCCGTGGGTATGACCCGATAGAACTAACCGAGCACTCCTGAACGACTCCCAGTCAATGTACGGATTATGTGAAAGGAGGAGCACCGGGTCCTCGGTATGGCGCATTGCTTGATGCAGATTATCTCTATAAGAGGTCGCATCATCCACCCCTGCCAGGAACCAGCTGCCGTTATCCATAGAAACAGCAGTATTATTCAGCTCGGTCAGACCGTATTGCTTCAGGAGCGGTGCCAGTTTTTCAGCAAGCTCATGATCATTGTTGCCCCAGACAAAAAAGCACGGGCCTGCTTTTGTAAGCATCTGCAGATTCCAATGAACGACAGACATCGGTGTCCCAGGTTCAGCAAGGTCTCCACCGATAAGAACATAGTCTGCTTTTTCTCTGGGGAGATCCTGTCTCCTCAGTTTTCTGCTGTGAAGATCTGCAACGAACAGCAGCGTTTTCTTCTCATCACTCTGAAAAAATGGCACTGTGCGTACCTCTTTTTTTGTTAAGACAGCGCTGCTCTTCATCCATCCAGCCGCTGCCGCCAGCAGAGCGAGCCCTGTAAGCAGTCTTTTTTTCATATCGTGCCCCCACACCTGGAATACAAGTTCATGATCCATGCCGATTTCTTGCAGAGAACAGCTTAACACCGGGAGGCCTGAAAAGAAAGCATACAGACCAGGTGCTTCCTCCAACTGCAGCATGCGCTGAACACGCTCAGCAGAGCAGGAGGAAGGGCGCTGTCTGCTGTCTGCCGGCAGTCGTACCGTTACGGACAGTGACCGTCTGTTCTCGAGTTTTACTTATGTTCGAAAACAGGAGCAGGACACCCGCTTTTCAACGGCTGGATGAGCACTCCTGAACCATCGATCAAACGCCGATCAAAAGAGCCCCTGCGCTTCTCCTTCTTCGTTAACATCCATATCCATCGCGCCGGGACGTGCCGGCAGTCCCGGCATGGTCATAACTTTTCCGGTCAAAGCTACAATAAAGCCGGCACCTGCTGAGACCTTCAATTCTCGTACATGAATGGTGAAACCTTCAGGACGCCCGGTGCGGGAAGGATCATCGCTCAGCGAATACTGTGTTTTCGCCATACAGACAGGAAGTTGATCCCATCCGTGTTTCTCTATTTCTTTCAAGTGTTTTTCCGCCTCCGCGCTGAATTGGACATCCGCAGCCCCATATACCTGCCTGGCAATGGTTTGAATTTTGTCGGGGATGGACGTATCCAGCGTATAGAGAGGTTTGAAAGAAGCGGTTTCTTCCTCGATCATTTGTACCGCTCGTTCCGCCAGGGCTTCTCCACCACTGCCTCCATACTGCCACACATCGGCTGTTTCTATATCAATGCCGCGTTGACGGCACAGCTCATGCAGCAGAGCAATCTCCTCTTTTGTATCATGGATAAAACTATTTACAGCGACAAGCACCGGCAGTCCGAAAGCTTTGATCGACTCCACATGTTTTTCCAGGTTTTTCATGCCCTCTTCCAGAGCCTCGAGATTTTCTTCTTTCAGCTTATCTTTCGAGACTCCGCCGTGCATCTTCAATGCTCGAACGGTTGCCACCAGCACTACGAGATCAGGATGCAGATCTGCGGCTCTCGCTTTAATGTTCAAAAACTTTTCTGCCCCAAGGTCGGCCCCGAAACCGGCTTCTGTTACGACATAGTCGCCGAGCTTCAATGCTGTTTTCGTAGCAGCAGCACTGTTGCATCCATGCGCTATATTGGCAAACGGCCCTCCGTGAATCAACGCAGGGGTGTTCTCCAGCGTCTGTACCAGGTTGGGCTTCACCGCTTCTTTCAGCAGAAGTGTCAACGCACCTTCAGCACCAAGGTCTCCGCATGTCACTGGATCTCCTGTATATGTATATCCGATGAGCATCTGCTTCAGGCGTTCTTTTAAATCCTGTATCCCATCTGCCAAGCAGAGGATAGCCATGATTTCAGAGGCAACCGTAATATCAAATCCCGTTTCATGCGGTACTCCCTGAAGGGGGCCCCCGAGTCCCGCCACTACATGGCGGAGTGAGCGGTCGTTCATATCCATGACACGCTTCCAGGTGAGCCTTCTCGGATCCAGCTGCAGCTCATTCCCACGGTGGATGTGGTTATCGATCAGAGCTGTCAGGGCATTATGTGCTGTCGTAATTGCATGGATGTCACCGGTGAAGTGCAGGTTGATATCTTCCATCGGCACAACCTGACTGTAACCCCCTCCACAGGCACCGCCTTTCATCCCAAGTGTCGGCCCGAGCGACGGTTCCCTTAATGCAACCACCGCGTTTCGGCCTGTATGGTTCAGCGCCTGTCCGAGCCCAACCGTCATCGTGGACTTTCCTTCCCCTGCCGGCGTTGGATTGACCGCCGTCACAAGGATCAGCCTGCCATCCGGGCTGCTGCTGTTCTTCTTCAGTACGTCAGGCGAAAGCTTCGCTTTATAGTGGCCGTAAGGTTCCAGGTCTCCGGGTGAAACACCGAGATTCTCCGCGATGTCGTGAATCGGCTTCATGGAAGCCTGCTGCGCGATGTGCATGTCTGATGGAATACTCATATGTACCGCCGCCCCGAAGGACAGCTGCACCCCCTTCAATAGATTATGATATTGAATCCTCATTTGGTAACGCTCTCTTTTTCTCTGTCCGCACGGATGATCCCTCTACTGAAGGATGCCGCCCCAGAGCGGAAAAGTCGCCATGCCAAGAACGAGCGACAGGAACAAAAACAGCCACAATTGAATAAGCGGGACCTGCCTTCCCTTCCCTTTTTTCTTTTTTCTTTTCCGGCTTACTCTTCTGCGCTGGTGCTTTGCACTTCTTGGAGGAAAAGCTGCTTTACGTTCTTCCTCTTCATGAGCCATGATCATCACCCCACTTTTTCCATCATAGCAAGTTTTCCTCCTCTACACCAGTACCGACTGCCCCGTTTTGGTCGGATCGGAAGCGGATGACGAGAGCAAGTATAAAATCGACGAGAAAATGAGCAGTAATGACGGTAAGGAGATTTCCACTCCACATATAAACGAGGCCGAAACCAAAACTCATCGCCGTGACGAAAAAAAGAAGCACCGGCTTAGAGAGATAGCGGATGTGGATGCCCGCGAAAAGCAGAGAGGCTGCGATAATGCCGAACGTTTCCTGAAGCACACCGCGGAAAAGCCATTCCTCAGCCACGGCGATAAAGAAGGTAAGTACAGCAATCATCCAGACAGGCATCCTGGAAAAAATACGTTCATTAATTCCGCCGTCATCCAGCCAGGAAGATGGCAGCACAGCGTACAGCAGCCATTGCAGCAGCACGATCACGGCGGCAAACACGGTCCCTGCCGCTGCAGCGCTCCATTCCAACTCAATCAGCTGGAGCGGATACAGCGGATGGCTGAATACGATCCAACCGCCCGTAAAAGCAGCTGCGGCTATGAGCAGCTGCGTAAACCATACGTTCGCATAAACTTCTTGATCCGTCATTTGCTGGAGCAGTTCTGCCTGTTTGTTTTTCATGAACTCTCCTCCGGATACAAAAGCAGCTTCAGTCGATCCTGCCACGTTTCAACGTCAGGGGAACCCCCGCCCGGAGATACCGTGTCCGGGAGTGGCAGCGATTCACCGCAGTTCGTGCAGCAGAAGGACGGTTTATCTTGCTGCTTTTCACCGAAATGAGACAACAGCCCGCTGCGGATACACTGCCGCGAGGATAAGAGCTCATTCATCTGCTTCAATTGATTTCTCTTATATTGCATGCGGCGCTGATAGCGCTTATTCAACTCCTGTATTTTCTTCAGGGCGTCCGGCGCCTCCCGCAGCCGATTGTTCTCCAGGAGGCCGAGGTCCTCCAGGTGTACACGGAGCATCTGCAGCATGTCATCAGATATCTCCAAAGGAAGTTGGAGCTCATCCAGCGTGTGCCCCGCAGCGGCAGCTGGATAGAATGTATGCTCCAGCCAGCCATCATCCGGGTATTCCTGTTCAATAAAGCGATGCGGCAGAAAAGGGTCGTCCGGGGCGTGGAGGATCACGCTTCTTGCCTGGTGTCCATCCCGGCCTGCCCTGCCGATTTCCTGCACAAACTGCTCGATGGATCCGGGCATGTATGCATGAATAACGGTTCGGATATCCGGTTTGTTTACTCCCATGCCGAAAGCATTCGTGGCAAACAGCACCTCTGCCTGATTGTATAGAAACTGGCTCTGGATCAGCGTCCGCTCACTGGAAGGCAGTCCCCCATGGTAAAAGGCCGCCCCGTCCAGCAGCGCCGCGCCTTCTTCCGCTTCCAGGCGGGTGCCGGTATACACGAGGCATGGCTTCTCAACTTTGGAAAGATACGTCGACAGCATCTCCCATTTATCTTTGGCGGATGCAGTGTCCCTTTTTTCGAGAAAGATATTCTCCCGGTCTACCGACTGGCGGAAGACACAGCTCCTCTCAATGGATAACTGCTGGCAGATATCTTTCTCTACTTCAGGAGGTGCTGTCGCTGTCAGGGCCAGAACAGGCGGGCTTCCAATTTTTTCTCTGATGCTGTCGAGCCGCCTGTACTCCGGCCGGAAGTCGTGCCCCCACTGGGAAAGACAATGTGCCTCATCAACGACGAAAAGCGATACGCTGCGCTTGTTTAATCTGTCCACAAGCCACGTCTGCTGAAGCATTTCCGGCGACACATAGAGAATGGAGATGGATTCTATGTTTTTCAGAACCTGTTTTTTTTCCTTTTTGTTCTGTGTACTGTTGACGAAATCTACCTGCCTTTCCCCCATCATCTTCAGCTGATTCACCTGATCCTCCATCAAGGAAATGAGTGGAGAGACAACGAGAACCATTCCTTCGAAAACGTGGGATGGAAGCTGATAGCACAACGTTTTCCCACTGCCGGTCGGCAGGATTCCGAGTGTATGCCGTTGTTCCAGTACCGAAGCAATGACTTCCTTCTGTCCAGGTCTGAATGAAGCGATGCCTACTTTTTTTAACAGTTCCTGCATCAAGCTTCCTCCTTCTTCTGTCGTGCAAGCGTCAGCCGGATCTGAAAATAATCGACATCTTCCTGCACGCTCTCTTTCACCTTCTTTAGTTTCGCTTCACCTCTAAGAAGTGCTTTGGCTCGAAGAATCACGGTTTCTTTTTCCTCCGGCAGAAATGCCCTGATTGGAAAATCAGGATCGGAGATAGCAAGCTCGACAAGGTGATCTTCGATTGTACTTCGTTTCAGCTGCCTTATTTCGGCAAGTTGATCCATGTCTAGACATTTTCTCTGAAGAAGCATTCTCGTTTTTTCAGCAGATTCGGTCCAGCTTTTTTGATTGACCGGGGGGAATAAAGCTTCCATTCCTTCATCTGGACCATCATGCAGCATGCGGTGCAGAGAGGTTCGGAATAGAAAATAGGAAGCCAGCTGCTCGTCTTTCGGACGCATCTGGGTCAGCGTGCGGCCCTGCAGACGGCTTCCGCTCAGCTGAAAAACAAACAGGTCTGCTTCCTCCTGCGGAATCTGATTCATAAATTTATAGAGAAAGCGGTATAATGTCGCGCGTCCATCTGGATGATGCTTCCAATAGTGCCGCACGGATGCTCTTGCTTCTCTATCCGCATAGACGGGGTAAAAAACCTGCTGTTGATCGGCCCGCCAGCTGTACAGCTGCACCGCGAGAGACAGACGCATCCAGAGCTGCTGCGCCTCTCCATTCCATTCCCACCGCTGTGCGTGATACGGATGATCTTGAAAGAACCGTTCGGCCTTCTCGGCTCTGCGCCGGCCCGTTTCTCCTAAAAAGACGCAGCCGTCTGATTCCATCAGGTCGCCACGATTTTTCATCGCCTCTAATATGCGCTGCAGGTCAGCTTCCGGTATGTGCTTTAAGCTTCCGTACCATCTGTTCAGCTGAAAGAGCGAAGCATCCTGAATGGACTGCCCGGACCGCTTGCCTCTGAGCAGATGAACGGCTCCCATAGCGGTTCTCATTCCGTTCATTCGTCCCGTGATCATGGATAAAAAATCGACTGTATTCATCGCTTGATCTCCCTTCTTCAGGAGTGTTGAAACAAGAAAGATGATATCATATTACCTTTCTCAACTGTTGAAATATGAGCATATTAGGAGTAAAATATGAAGGCGAAGCTGATGAATGAACGTATCATTATGATAACACCAGCTGTAAAATTCAGGAGGGATCAACATTGGCTAAATACACAATTGTAGATCAGGATACATGTATTGCATGCGGCGCGTGTGGAGCTGCAGCACCAGATATTTACGACTATGATGATGAAGGCATCGCTTTTGTCATCCTGGATGACAATAAAGGCACAGAAGCAGTGCCGGAAGATCTATACGAAGATCTTGAAGACGCATTTGACGGCTGTCCTACGGACTCCATCAAGATTGCGGAAGAGCCGTTCAACGGCGATGCGCTGAAATTCGAATAGTTTCTGGCAGCTGCACTCAAAAACTGAACGGTTTTACATGAAGCCGTGAAAGGAAGCGCGGACTGCTCTGCCGCTCCCACTTCTCCCATTCCGCCGGTACAACTGCCGGCGGTTTTTTTATTCCTCCCAACCCCGGTAACCAGGCATCCGGCTGAAGCCGCTCGAACCTGCGCCCCTCTTATGATGAAAGAAAACATCCCCCAGGCGTCCACACGAAAAAAACTTTTGCTTTTTGAGCGTGTACTACCCAAATTTTCTGAAAAACGTGTTACGATATAAAAATCATAAGAGAAGAAAGTGAAGGTGGGTATACTCATGGTTGTTAAAGATGAGAAAAAGACATTCACTGTACTCGTATCAGATGCAATGAGTGCAGAAGGACTTCAGCCTATTCTGGAAAGTTCAGCGGTGAACGTAATCCAGGAATCGATTGATACAACCACGACTCCTCTGGACGAAGTAGATGCCCTGCTGATCCGCAGCGCAACGAAAGTGACAGCACAGGTTCTGACTTCAATGCCGAATTTGAAAATCATCGGCCGCGCCGGTGTCGGCGTGGACAATGTGGATATTGATGCAGCAACTGCTCACGGAGTCGTTGTCGTCAATGCACCCGATGGCAATACCATCTCTACTGCCGAGCATACGTTCGCGATGATGGCATCCCTCGTCCGAAGCATCCCTCAGGCGAACCAGTCTATGGAAGATGGACGCTGGGACAGAAAAAAGTACCAGGGCGCGGAACTATACGGGAAAACCCTCGGTATCATCGGTTTTGGGCGCATAGGCGCCGAAATTGCTTCCAGAGCCAGAGCCTTTAGAATGAATGTGCTTGCCTTTGATCCTTTCCTTACACAAAGCCGTGCTGAAAAAAATCATGTGACAGCAGTCTCTCTCGAGGAAATCCTGGAACAGAGTGATGTCCTCACGGTACACACTCCCCTGACGAAAGATACTAAAGGCCTCCTTAATGACGAGACGTTGAAGCAGACGAAACCCGGTGTTTTCATCCTCAACTGTGCACGCGGCGGCATTATCGATGAGGATGCCCTTTTCCGGGCGGTGGAGTCTGGTCATGTCCGAGGTGCTGCGATCGATGTTTTTGAAGAAGAACCGGCGCAGAATCATCCGCTCACGAAGCTGCCTCAAGTGATTACGACACCACATATCGCTGCTTCAACCTCAGAAGCCCAGCAGAATGTGGCAGAGTCCGTCTCAAAAGAAGTGCTTGATTATTTATGCGGGAGCCCTGCGCCTCATGCGCTGAACCTCCCTTATCTTGATCAGGATGCATTTGAAAAGTTTTCTCCCTTCACCAAGCTGACAAAAACACTCGGCGATACCGCTTCCCAGCTTTTTAAAGAGCCGGTGAAGCAGGTGGAAATCAGCTATGCTGGCGAAATCTCCGACCAGGAAACCGGACTCTTCAACCGAAGCTTTCTTGCCGGTTTCTTCCGTCATAGAGTGGACGACTACGTCAACGAAGTGAATGCGTCGGTTGTGGCAAAAGAACGCGATGTTGAACTGCTGGAGCGGCACGAAAGCGAATCAAAAGGTTATGCGAGCTTCGTCAAAGCAGTCGTCCGCGGTGAGAGCCGGGAAATCCATGTGCACGGCACATTCAGCAGAGAAATCGGCCCCCGCATTGTTGAAATCAACGGGTTTCAAATCGACTTCCAACCAGCTCCGCACAGTCTTTACGTTCGTCATAATGACCGCCCCGGGGTGATCGGTAAAGTCGGCCAGCTTCTCGGCAGTCACGACATCAACATTGCTACGATGCAGGTCGGCCGTAAAGAAGAAGGCGGCGAAGCAATTATGCTGCTCTCAACAGATAAAGAATGCAAAGAACCAGTCATCCGTGCATTTGAGGAAATCGATGAAATCGTTTCGGTCTCCTCCATTGAGTTAGGTTAATTTTCCCAAGGTTCCATCAACCATAACGAAGCTGGTCCTTCCCCGTCAGACATTATGCTGGCGGGTCTTTCTCTTGTCGCGTGAACGACCCGCGGAGGCTCGTATGACGGCCGAGCACGCCGCTAGAAGTCGGCAGTCTTAAACAAAAAGCAGCAGGCGCATAAACCAAGCTTTCTTTATGAGGAGCAGACACTTTTTGTGCTGACGACAACGTGGCTGCCTGCATACTTTGAAGACTGATATTCTCTTTAGCTGCCCCAACAAACATGGAAGATTATCAAATAAGGTCTACACGGTTGGCATCGATGTCCTACTCTGTTACAGTCAATTATCAACACTGTATCAAATGACTTATTCAGCGCCGCACCATAGTTTTATAGATTACGCAAATTGTCATGCATCCAACAGGTGTGATACAGTTATACTCAGTAATGGGACTTATTCAAAGAAAGGTTGATATCGATTATGAAAAAAATGACTCGCCGAGGTTTAATGACTCTCTCTCTTTCTACAGTGCTTGTCGCTGCAGCTTGTGGAGGCAACGAAGAAAACGGAGACAACAACAATGCCAACGATGTTAACGGTAACGATAACAACGTTGAAGTAGATAACGATCCAAACGCTGCAGAGAATAATGATGCAGACGATAACATGAATAATGATAATGCCATGGATGATGATATGAATGGTGATATGAACGGTGAAATGAACGACGCGATGGACGATGAAATGCACGATGATATTGCCGACATGGACGGCGAAAACATCCTGGACATGGAAGAAGATGAAGTAGTCGCTACCATCAATGGAGAAGAGCTGACAGCAGGAGAAGTTCAGCAGAATCCACAGTTTGCTCAGATCCAGATGCTGCTTGATGAACAGGGAATGGAAGATGAGGAAGCTGACATGATGGTGATGCAGCAGCAGCAGTTAATCCTTGATCAAATGATCAACCGGGAGCTGCTCGCTCAAGAAGCAGAAGAGCTTGACATTGACGTTGATGAAGATGAAGTACAAAATCAAGTCGAAGAGTTTGAAGCACAGTTTGAATCTGAAGAAGAAATCGATGAGTTCCTCGCTTCCCAGGGACTGGAAGGCGATCTCGAAGAAGTTCTCCGCATGGATCTCCGCATTGCTGAACTCGTTTCTCTCGATCACATCGATGAAGACGAGTACGATGTAGATGAAGATGAAGCTAGAGAACAATTTGAAATGGCCCAGATGCAGAACCCTGAAATGGAAGGTCAGGAATTCGAAGATGTAGAGGATGAGTTCATGAATGAACTGCGCCTTAGTCAGTATATCGAAGACCTTTATGAACAGGCTGACATTGAAATCCACGTATAAACAGTACCAAGTTGAGGCTTCCCGTACTGGGAGGTCTCTTCTTTTGTACTGATCGGTGTAGAGACAAAGGCCTCCTGCCCATGCAGGCAATCCCGGAAAACTATTTTTCGCTCGTCTTACGATTTCTCAGCAAAAAAAGACCGTTTCTCCGACGTTTAAAGTCACGATATCTAATGTGACAACGGGTTGCGTTATTTTCAGGATATTTTCCACCGGATAAAGTTATTTGCTTCACAATGCTCTTTCAAGAAAAAAAGCGCTGTGCGCGTTTCATTTGCAACCGCGTGCGCTGCAGGCTTTGTGAGGGATAAATGCATGTTTAATTTCCCGTACTTCCCTCGATCCTGCTCCCCTGTCATGACAGCTTATACGTTCCTGCAGATCAAAAAAGAACCACGCTGGAGAGCAGGCCCCCAGCGTGGTTCTTTTTATGATGATCCTACGTGCATACAGACAAACCGGTGCTCAGAAGAGAATCGGCCGGCTTCAATTGAAAGCCCTCAAAAGAGCTTTTCTCCCGCAAGACTGTCGTTACTTAAACTCATTCCCGCCGCGCTTGTACAATACATCGCTTCGGCCCGCTCTTGCATTCACCGCTCTTGCTGCAGCGAAGAAATAATCGGAGAGCCGGTTTAAGTAAGGAAGTGCCTGTGGAGCAACTTCATGCTCATCTTCAATCCCGCTCACTAGACGCTCTGCCCTTCTGGCAACGGTACGGCAGACATGGAGCTGCGCAGCGGCAGACGTTCCTCCGGGAAGAATGAAGGTTTTTATTTCTGGAGCTTCTTCCCAGTACGTGTCGATACTGCTCTCCAGTCTATGGATCGACGTCTCTGCTAAAGCCCACGTTCTTTTTCCCGTGACGTCGGCGAGATCGCCTCCAAGGTCAAACAATTCATGTTGAATCTCGATCAGCTCTGCAACCAGATCTGCGTACAGTTCGTTCTGCTCCAGCATGACGACTGCAGCCCCTAAAAAACTGTTGAGTTCATCGACTGTACCGTACGCCTCAACGCGTTCATTCGTTTTACGGACCCTTCTGCCAATCAGCTGCGTTTCCCCTTTATCCCCGTGCTTTGTATAAATCTTCATATTCAGCCTCCTCATTTATGTCATCCGGCAGGTAGACACTGAACGTCGTACCGGCACCTGCTTTACTATGCACCTGCACTTTTCCGTTATGAGCTTCTACAATGTTTTTTACGATAGATAAGCCAAGCCCCGTTCCGGACTGACTTCTCGTCCGCGCTTTATCCGCTTTATAAAATCGTTCAAATACAAACGGGATGTCTTCTTCGGGGATACCGGCTCCTGTATCCTGAACTTCCAGACGAACACCGCTCTCCTCCTTCACCGTTCGGAACAGTACCGTGCCCCGTTCCGACGTATGACGGATCGCATTATCGATTAAATTCGTCATCACCTGCTCAAGCCTGTCCGGATCAGCGTAGATAAACGCCTTTTCTTCGCTGATGTCCCCACGGAGATCAATTTGCTGATCGGAGGCAACAACCTGAAACTTCCGGATGATTTTATCTGCAAATGTAGGAATATCGATTTCTTCTTTCGTCAATGTAATATAGCCGGCTTCCATACGCGCCAGATCGAGCAGTTCATTGACGAGACGGCCGATCCGCAGCGATTCGTCGTAAATAATACTAGCCATCTCTTTTTTCTCTTCCGGTGTCTCGACTATGTCATCGACAATTGCCTCACTGTACCCCTGGAGCATGGATATCGGGGTCCTTAATTCGTGGGACACGTTGGCGATAAAATCTTTACGAAGCTTGTCGTGCCGTCGTTCTTCTGTCATGTCCCGAAGTACGGCGACAGCCCCTCGAATTTCTTTATCGTCATATAACGGCGTCATCAGAATCACCCAGGATCTTCCCTGGATAGAGTATTCATCTGAATGTTCCCGTCCGGTTGTCATCACATTCTCAAGAAGCAGCTGCAGTTCTTCCGGTTCTGCCTTATCCGGAAGGCCATGCTCATACCTCCACGCATCCAGGAACGTATCCGCCTGCGGGTTCGTGACCATCATGTCGCCTGCACGGCTGAATGTCAGGACGCCATCTGCCATGGAGCTTAAAATACGGGCCAGCTGTTCCTTTTCTTTATTCAATGCTTCAATGTTCGTATTGAGTGCTCTTCCCATGCGATTAAAAGCCATCGCAAGCAGGCCGATTTCGTCTTTGGACTGCACGGGTACCTTTGTTTCAAAATTTCCTTTGGCCGCTTCCAGGGAAGCTGTCCGCATTTGACGCAGGGGTGCTGTGATTCTCGACGAGAGAAAAAAAGCAAATACCGTCGTCAGGATGATAGCAATACCTGCAGAAAAAAAGATAATCTGTTTCGTCTGATCCGAAGCTTCCTCAATCACATCCAGAGGCTGATACAGATATAGTGCCCCTTCTTCACCATCCGCAAACTGCACCGGTATGCCGGCAATCATCATTTCTCTATCCTGATACTGTCCCTCCGGGGTTATGTAGCCGGATCCCGTCACGGCCTCCTCCCCCTCTTCCAGGACGGAAGCAAGCACTTCATCTTCATAAAAGGAAGATAACGGCAGACGCTCCTCGTCTTCTTCATCTGTATACCAATAGCCATCTTCTCCGACAAGCAGGGCATTGGAGGAGTAGGAACCGGAGATAGTTTCACTCAGTTCCAGCGCTTCTCCTCCCGTCGTTTCATCTTCCAGAAACGTCACAATCAAGTCCGCGTGATTGATCAGCTCGTCTTCCGCCTGTTCGTAGTGAAACCGCTCAAAATACTCAAGAAGCAGCACGGTCAGAACGAGCAGGACGACCGAAACAAGCAGCAGAATCGTAAACCAGAGTTTGCCGACGACACTGCGCCAGAACATCATGAGGCTGTTTCCACCTCAAACTTGTAGCCGACACCCCAGACAGTTTTGATCATGTCTGCGGCTTTCGGCTCGATCTGACTTAATTTTTCCCGAAGTCGTTTCACGTGTGTATCCACCGTTCGCAGATCCCCAAAAAATTCATAGTTCCACACGTCTTTGAGTAACTGCTCTCTGGCGAATACTTTATCAGGAGCCTGCGCCATATAAAGCAGCAGTTCGTATTCTTTCGGTGTCAGACCGACATGTTCTCCCTGCACTGTGACACGGTGAGCTTCATCATCAATGGTCAAGTAAGGAAATTCATACAGCTGTTTTTCTTTCGTATCCGTATGAAGAAACTTTGTCGACGAAGATCTCCGCAGAAGCGCTTTCACCCGCAGCACGACTTCCCTCGGGCTGAATGGTTTGACGATATAATCGTCAGCACCTGCTTCAAACCCCTGGACCCGGTTCACTTCTTCACCTTTTGCTGTAAGCATGATGACCGGCGTCCCTTTCTGTTTCCTGATTTCTTCACACACTTCCATCCCGTCCATCCCGGGCATCATCAGATCCAGAATGACCGCGTCATAATCGAACTTTAACGCTTTCTCCAGGGCGCTCTCCCCGTTCTCAGCATCTTCAATTGTGTAGCCTTCCTTCTCCAGATACATACGAAGAAGACGGCGGATACGTTCTTCATCATCAACAACAAGGAGCCTCGTTTCCTGACTGCTCATCTATTATCCCTCCAAAAAAGGGACCGTCTCAACATAACTTGATTCGGTCCCGGCATATTCCTGGCTACTTAATTATCTCACAGGTCAGCAGAAAGCTGCATCCCTTATGCATACGAATGAAGGCCTGCGATCACCAGGTTCACAAAAATTAAGTTGAACATAATCAGCGCAAAACCAATGACACAGAGCCATGCACTGCGCTCTCCCTGCCAGCCTCTGGATAGACGAAGGTGAAGATATGCTGCATAGAATAGGAAGGTAATCAGAGCCCATACTTCCTTCGGATCCCAGCCCCAGAAACGGGTCCAGGCAATCTGCGCCCAGATCATGGCGAAAATCAATCCCCCGAGGGTGAAAATCGGAAAACCGATGGCAATCGCCCTGTAGCTGATTTCATCCACTGTCTGCGGATTTACGTTTCTCACGAGTGGCTGGAGCGCTCCTCCAACCGGCCGGCGGAGCACAATACGAAGAAGCAGGTACAGCACCATGCCGCCGAGAACAGACCAGAGAATCGTGTTCACATCTTCACTGACGATAAATTCCGGCATAAGAATCGGCGGGTCGAAGCCTTGTTCTGAAATCAACTCCCCTTCGTTCGGTCCAACAAGCGGCGGCAGATTGTAGGCAATCGTCGCTTCTTCTTCAAACTCATTGATGTATTGGAACTCTGCCTCATAGCCCGCAGCCTGAAAGCCGCCGACGATTCCAACGTACGCCACAGTGGCTACCAGCGTGAACATAATAAACTCGACGCCTTTCACTTTCTTATCCTTCTTCGTGAAATCAACCATGCGTACCAGGTAAAGAAGACCGGCCGCAAAACCAATAGCCAGAATCCCCTGCCCAATAACGGTCGTGATCACGTGGATATAGAGCCATTCCGACTGCAATGCTGGAATCAGCGGCTGTGCTTCAGTTGGGAACATCGACGCATACGCAATAATCAGCATGACGACCGGCATCGTAAATAAGCCGAGGTAGTTGTTTTTATAAATCGGATACAAAATAACGAAAGCCAGAGCCATTGCAATACCAAGCGCTGCTGTGTACTCAAACATGTTGCTGACCGGCGCATGACCGACCGCTATCCAGCGCAGAGCCATATACGCGATAGAGAAGCCTACAGCTCCTACTGCAGTAACGTACCCGAAGAGAGCGGATTTGTTCCGCTCTTCTCCCGTCTTGTTCTTAAACTTCTTTCCCGTAATGGAAACGGCAAAACAGATGGTGGACAGCAGGTATAAACCGAAAGCAATGTAGAGCATATTCGAACTCATTTCAAACAAGTTGGTTTCCCCCTTTACTCATCCTTCTGAGGTTCTTCTTCACTATCGAGCTGATCCACAGGCTCGGGTAGAGAAGTCCCCTCTGTCACACTGGCTATATCCTTCTTCAGGGCATGCCAGTTTTTGTTGGCGTGACCGGCAATCAGCCATCTGCCATCTTTACGCTGCAGCCATATTCTTCGGTGATGCCAGTAAGAACCCTGGACAAGACCGACCATGAAAATGGCGCCGCCCGTGATGATGATAGGGAGAGTGTGGTCGCGGCGGATCGTCAGCCCTGTTACATCTATCGTATCAGCATCTGTCATCCGGATCGTGTGCGATGTATCATTCAAAGATTCATTCACCTGGATACCGACCATACTCAGCTCACCTGAATCTTCATTTGGTTCGAGTTCAGGCGGGAATACCTCAAAGATAATGCGCGGGTTATCGGGCACCCGGTTCAGCGTTGTCGGTTCTCCGTTATCATCAATATAAAAATTCGGGAAATATTCCATGATTTCGATCGTGTAACCATTATCAAACTCATAGAAGCCTTCAGGATCATTCAAATCAACGGTGAATTCGACATCACCTACCATTTCTCCTTCCTCATCTTCCAGTCCGAAGCTGAATGTGTTCAGTTCGTTCAGCTTAAAATCGACCTGGAAGAGAGATATGCTGTCGATTTGAAATGGGTCGTTCACCCGTATTTCATGATCTTCCACATGCTCCAGATCCGATTCGCCCCCGATACTCGCGTCATCAGGCTGACGATAAAGCGAGGCATTGGTCTGGAAGTTGGACACTACCGGAGCTTCTTCGCGGGTGATCGCTTCCTGAAAGAGTTCTCCAGCATCATCATCATAAAAATCGACGATGAATTCATGATTTTCGATGAAATATTCACCACCGGTTCCGGCGATTACTTCTCTTTCCCCTTCACGGACCCATACCTGTTCATCCAGGTACATCCCCGGGAAAAAGCGGAGCATTCCGCCGATCAGAAAAATGATCAACCCGACGTGATTCACGTAGGGACCCCAGCGGGAGAACCTCCCTTTTTCCGCAAGCAGGTTGCCATTTTCTTCTCGGACATTGTAGCGTTTTTTCTTAAGTGCCGCTCTCACTTTATCAAAGTCTTCATCCGACGAATCATCCGTATCGGATTCCCCGTAAAGCCGCTGTTTTCTCATAAATGCTGCGTGGCGGGTCGTCCGCTGCTTTTTGAGCGCCCTGTATAGGGGAACGAACCGGTCCAGACTGGCGATGACCAGCGAGATGCCGAGTGCCGCAATCAGCAGCATGTACCACCATGAACTGTATAAATTATGAAATCCAAGATCATAGTACAGCTGGCCGGCTATGCCGTATTCTTGAGCATAGTACTCCGTGGCATTTTCTCCGGGAGGGATATACATTTCCTGAGGAAAAATCGTACCGAGCGAAGACGAAACCAACAGCAGTACGATAATCCAGATCCCGACTTTTACAGAGGAAAAAAAGTTCCAGACTTTATCCACGATGGAGCTCGAATACGTCTGGGAGCGTCGTGCGACACCTTCGTACCGCATGTTGGCCACTTTTTTATCTTCTTCTTTGAGCGGTTTCCCGCAGGATTCACACAAGTACGTTCCGTACGGGTTCTTATGTCCGCATTCACAAATTACATCTTTCATCCAGCATCCCCCATCAAGTTTCCGGTACGATACTTTCCAGTTCTCCTACCAGCTGCTCTTCCGTCTTCCCGCCGACAGAGCGGTTGACGACTTCCCCGTCCGCATTTATAGAGAGGGTTGTCGGCAGCACGCCCACACCGTAGGCATCGCTGACCAGCATATCCCTGTCAATCATCAGATCATATGGGAGTTCATACCGTTCTTTATGTCGTTCGACTTGAAGCGTGGATTCATCTACGTTCACATTGAGTACGTGGACTCCGCGCTCTTCGAAATCTTCATAGTGATCTTTCAAATCATCCATTTTCTGTCTGCAGAAGGTACAGTAGGTAGCCCAAAAGTTCAGATAGACACCCTGGCCCTGGTAGTCACTGAGCTCTACTTCCTCCCCGTCGAGATCCGTCAGCACGAAATCAGGAGCCTCGTCTCCGGCATCCACCAGCCCTCTGTCTTCAGAAAAGTGGCTGTAGAAGGTATAGCCGATAGCGGCAAGCATTACTAGAAGAATACTCGAGCGCATCCAGAACCGTTTTTGTTTCTTATCCATCTGCTCTATCACCCCAGACTTCTTTTAATCATATCTTATCATGTCCAGCAGTCATCACAAAGCTTCGGCCCGCTTCCTTTTTCGAACGTTATGTGACAGCAGCCTCCCGCAGCTTCTTCACTTCGTGCGGCTTTAGTTCTCTGTACTCTCCAGCATTCAGACCATGCAGGTCGAGTATGCCATACCGCTCCCGTTTCAGCTTTATTACAGGGTGTCCCACCGCTTCAAACATTCTTCGCACCTGACGATTGCGGCCTTCATGAATAACCATCTCTACTACGGCAGTTCCTTTTTTCGGATCCGATTTTCTCACCTTAACAAAGGCCGGTTTGGTTTTCGTCCCGTCCAGTTCAATCCCTCTCTGAAGCTGGCGCACGGCATCTTTGGATGGGATCCCCTCTACTTTTGCAATATACTTTTTATCTACTTCATAGGATGGATGCATCAGCTGATTGGCAAATTCCCCATCATTCGTCATGATCAGCACACCGGAAGTGTCAAAATCGAGGCGTCCGACTGGAAAAATCCGCTTATCGGTCGTGATGAAATCTGTCACTACTCTGCGCCCTGCTTCATCCTTCACACTGGAGATGACGCCTGATGGTTTATACAACAAGTAATACACTGGTATTTCTTTCTGCAGTAAAACACCATCTACCATCACCTCGTCCTTTTGCGGATCCGCTTTGGTACCCAGTTCGGTCACGGTGGTGCCGTTGACTTTAACTCTCCCTGCTTTCATCAGTTCTTCTGCTTTTCTGCGGGAAGTTACTCCAGCTGCTGCAATCAATTTCTGTACTCGTTCCATGATATTCTCTCCCTTTTCTACTTGAATCATCCGCTTTTATGTTACACTCACTCTGCGAAGTCAGTTGTATATACGGTCCAATTGTTTATTGTATCCTTTTATACAGCCCGACTCAAACAACTTCTTTTAGAAATGGGGAGACTTACGTGCTTGAGTGGATATGGATACCAATTTCCGTCATTCTTGGTCTACAGCTGTATCAGCTGTTTTTATTAAAAAAGAAACCCGTCGTGCAGTCGGAGGAACCCGCGGAAAGCAGCGCGTCCATCGAACTGGACGATGCCGCTTATCAGGAAGAAATTCGACGTGTTATAGAGCTGCACTGCCTGCGCATCCGCAATGCCGTAGACCGGCAGACAGAGAAAATCCACTACACGGAAATGAAATACGCGCCTCAGACACTGCCTGGAGGGGATCAGCGGCTGCTGGAAGAGCTGGACGAAGAAGAGAAGGCGTTAACGGAAGAATTTTTCCGTTTGTATTTTACGTACTTACGCAACCATTGGTACTCGCCGAAAGGACGGTTGAAATCGGTCTTCAGTGGAAACGAGTCCGATCCCGACTCAGAGGCAGGCTCCCTCGTTCAGGAATCCAGCAGGCTCCGGGATCAAATGGATGCCTGGTTTCTCACCTGGCGTCAATATCAGTAAAACATACTGAGGAGATACAGCTGAAAAGCCTGTCAGACAAATGTCTGACAGGCTTTTCCATTGAGTGCGGCGTTCCCGCATATCATGCACCGATCCCTCGTTACGGCCTATCCGTGTGATGTCAAATCAGGACTTCACGACAGTCTGACTTTCTTCGTCTGCTTCAAGAGCATCGGTCGAATCTGCTCTGCGTGTGACCTGATCGATGACAAAACCGCTCTTTGGAATGGTCGGTACCCTGGCATAATCCCATTGGAGGTCCTGATCCGGCACACGGTAAGAGATATTTTGTGTCATGTATTTAAAAAAGGAGCGCATCACCATAACCGTCATCCATTCCCCGGCACACCGATGTCCAGCGTAATGATCTCCTCCACCCTGCGGGACGAAAGCAAACGGGCTGCCCTTCCATCCTTCAAATCGTTCAGGCCGGAAACGATCTCCGTCTCCCCATATCTCGTCCATTCGGTTCGTTCCGAAAAAATCCAGTACAACGAGCTGATTCTTTTTGAATGCATAATCCTTCCATGTAAAAGGGGTTTTCACTTTGGCTGCCATAGCCGGAGCAAATGGATAGTAGCGCCTTACCTCCTGAGCAAATTTATGTCCGTAATGTTGTTCATCTCTGCGCAGTTTCTCTGCTTCCTCCGGATTTTCATGAACTGCGAGGAAACCAAAGACGAGAAAATAAGCAGTAGCAGCAAGCGGACGGATGGCGTTATTTAATTCAATGCCAGCACTGTGAGCGTCCAGCTTCTTTCCTTTTTCATCACGAAAGTGGGCAATAATATACGCTGCTGTGTGTTCCGGCACCTCTATTTTTCCTTTGCGTACATCTTTGATCACCTGTTTCAGCCATGCTTCCTGACTCTCTCTCGCTTTTTTTCCTTCTTTCATTCTCGACAGTGACCCAAAAGAGTCGACCATCAGTCCAATTTCTTTCGTACGCTGTTCTACTTCATGTTCCGGAAGTGGAACGCCGGCCCAGCGGCAGCCACTCCGGACAAGCACTTCCTTCATTTCATCAAACACAGGGACACTCGTCTGCTTTTCCCATGTTTTCGCTTTTTTGTCCAGTTCCTGCAGGGCGATATCTTTCATGTCTTCCAGTCTCTCCGGCGTCATCATCGATAAAAACATACGCTTCCGATGCAGGTGCGGCTCTCCATCCATGCCATGTATGCCGCTGCCGAGCAGAGACTTGCCTATCACGGAGGGCACTGCATTTTCCCGCACAAAAAGCGACGTGTCGTAAAATTTTTCAACAGCCTCTTCACCAGCCATGCAGACAGCTTTCTTTCCAAGAAGGCGCGTCTCAAAGACATCTGAGCCGAGCGCTTTCCTTCGATTGGTGATAAACAGGAATCCTTCGTTGAGGAGCTTCATTGTGTTGTCGAGTCCCTTTGCCTTTGGTACGGGCTGCTTCGTTTTCATCGCCATCCATCCTTCGTTTATCAATGATAGGATCTGTGCCAGCATCCTTGTTCTCGTGTTCCGTAGAGGTCATTCTTCCAGTTCTCTTAAAAATGCCGTGATGGCCTCTTCGTATTCACTGCTTCGATGCAGTGTATTATGACCCTCGTTCGGGATCTCTGTAACGGCGGTCTCTCCCTGCCACGCGTCGAACGTAGCTCTTGAATGCTCTGGAGGAATCACCTGATCTTCCAGCCCGATAACCCCGAGTAGAGGAGTGTCAATTTCCTCTGCCTGCTCCGATACGGGAAAAGGATGATCAATAAAGGTCCGTACCGGCATCCATGGGTGTCGATGTTCCTGAACCCTCGTCCGGCTGTCATAAGGGGAGATCAGAATCGTCCCTGCTGTATCCTCCCTGTACGAGGTATACGCTGCAGGAGCAGAACCCATGCTTCGACCGGCAGGAACGATCACATCCGTTATCCGTTCATCTTCTGCAAGCTGCTCGAACAGCAGCCTCGCATCCTCATACAGCGCCTCTTGTGAAGGATCTCCAGTGCTCCATCCATAGCCGCGGTAATTCATGTACAGCTGAGCCCAGTCCTCCGGATATGGACTGTTATCCATCGTCATGGATGCTTCTTCCGCATTGCCGCCGAAATGAATGACCGCCGGAGCCGGTGTTTCTTCCGGCAGTTTCAGCCATCCGTGCAGCGTTTCATCATCACTCGTGTCGACATACCACTCTTCCACCTCGCCTCGATCCCGAAGCTCCTGGGCACGATCCTCTGATAGTTCCGCACCGATGAAGAGCGCCGCATCCTGATTCCCGAACACCTGCAGCGCAGAGAGTCCAAAATAGAGTAGCCCGAACACGCCGGCTGTAACCAAAATCAGTTTCAACAGACTCCTCCTCTTCTTTGACTTCATTTCTGTATTCCCTTCGTACCTGCTGGTCATACCTGTTTTTCGATACGTCTCCTTCATAACAGCACACTAACCTGAAGAGGGAAGACTAATACGTAGTAAGGCCTGAGACTTTCTGCAGATGATACACCCACTGTCTCCAAGAGCTGTGCGGGTTTTCGTAAACGTCATAAGGCAATGTGTACTCTTCTCCATCGTTATCCCACATTTCTCTGTGCCACTCCAGTGCATCCGCTGCAGCTCCCTCTTCCGTACTTCCTTCGACATAGAGGTTCGTATCCAGGTTGTTGTTTCGTAAATTCCTTGTGGAAAAATTGGCAGAGCCGGCGAGAATAGCAGTTTCCTCCTCCCCTGCGATGAAAAGCATCTTCGGATGGAACTGCTCCTCCTCTACATTGTACCAGCGTACTTCCAGCCCACCATCTGTTTCTTCCAGGAGCTCCTCAGCCACTGGACGGTTCGGCATGCCAAACACACTAAGTCCAAACGCCTCTTCGTTCGGATCGAGCAGCAGCCTGATATCCACCCCTCTTTTCTCCGCTTCGATCAGTGCATCGGTCATTTCTGGATCAGACAGAAAATAAGCAGCCATGAGGATGTCTTCATCCTCCGATGCATCGTCGATCATCTCGAGTGCCCTATTGAAGTTCTCTCCCTCGGTCAGCACCTGAACAAGATAGTCTCCATCCGGTTCCTCTTCCTGTTCAGGCATCGAAGGGAGTACAGCGTCTTCTGTGAAAGAAGCTACTGCCTGCTCCGATTCCCATATATCCTCTAATACGGCGCCTCCAACACTGAATCCTGCGTTGTTATAATAATAACTCTCGTCATGAAAATTCGCGGAGGCAACAAGCGCCTCCTGTTCCGTCAGCAGGACTTTTCTATGATTCGCTCTTCCGTTAAGCAGTTTCAGATAGGAGCGGGCAGTCATCGCCGGTGCTTCATCACTGAAGACGTTCGGGATCCAGCCGTTTCCCGCCTGGCCGAACCACTGTATGTAAGCACGCCAGATGCCCGAGTAGAGCGGATTGGAATCCTGCAGCTGCGTGACGTCTGTAATAATCGTTTTTATGTCCTCTTCCTCCAATCTTGTCAGCATGGTGGAATCATGGGAAAAGTAGGACGTATTGATTGGATCAGTCACGACTACAACCTCCAGGTCCGGATGCAGCTGCGACTGCTCGATCAGCAAGTCTGTGATGTGCCCGCTGAGCTCCGGCATCGCTTCTGTTGTTTTGTCATTAAACAAGAACATATCAAGAATAATGAGCTCTTCTGCTTCCTGTATCATTTCTTCAGCCCGGGTGTAGATGTTCTCTTCAAACACCCTTCCTTCCTCCGTGTTGATGGACCGATTGTAGACAAAGGACAGACGGTCTGTTTCATGCACCTCTCCTTCATAAGACGTTCCTTCCGGAGGAGATTTGAACAGGCCGTACACCACCGTGCCGAGGGTGATGAGCAGCAGTAGAGCTATAACCCATTTCCATGGATTTCTTGTGATGTGCATACAGCCTCCCCTCCTCTGCTTCTAAGGTTCTCTTTCCCGAATTGGACTGGATCTATGTTTGCAAAATAAACGTAAGGGAACCTGGTAATAAAGATTCCGTTATTTTGAAAGGTGGGATAATCGATGACACTCTTTGATAAAAAAGCATTCGAACGCCAGCATATTCTGGTTACCGGCGCTACCGGCGGCATTGGGGCTGCAGTGGCCAACATGCTGAGCTCGCACGGTGCAGACGTAACGGTAACAGGCCGGGATGAGGAGAAGTTATCCAAATTAAAACAGCAGGCTCATTATCACGGCGACCCTGCGCGCATTCATGCGGTAACCGCAAATCTGACGGAGGAGCGGGACCGGCATCTGCTGATCCAGAGCGCTGAGGATGCATTCGGCCCGATCACGGGACTCGTGAACAGTGCCGGCACTGCCAAAGGGGATGTCGTAGAAGAGTTGAAAGAAGAAGACATGCACGACACGATGGAGATTAACTATACTTCCCTTGTGCTTCTGACACAGCTCGTCTATAAGCAGATGAAAGAGAAGGGAAAAGGGAGCATTGTCAATATTTCCTCTTTATCCGGCCTGCGCGGCACGTATGGCAATGCTGCCTACTCGGCCTCAAAATTCGCAGTAATTGGATTCACTCAATCCTTTGCGCTGGAAGCGATCGAACACGGTATTCGAGTCAACGCTGTATGTCCCGGTTTTGTCGACACCGAAATGGCAAGAGGCATTCTGCAGAAAAAAGCTGATCGCCGTGGCATCAGCTATGAGGAACAGCGAAAAGAAGCGGAAGAAGGGCTTCCCTCCGGCCGGATGACCACACCGGAAGAGACAGCAGAGGCCATCCTTTTTCTTCTGTCGGATGCGGCATCCAATATCGTTGGTGAATCCATGAAAATATCCGGTGGCAGCGTCATGCGTTAATCCGGCTGAACTGCCTGCTGAAAACGTTCGAAAAACAAATCGAATTCTTCCTCTTCCTCTGTTTCCGTTTCCGGGAGCGGGGGAAGATCTTCGAGTGTCCGCAGACCGAACTGCTCCAGAAAATACTCCGTAGTGCCATAGAGGATTGCCCGCCCTGCACCATCATGTCGCCCTTTTTCTTCGATCAGTCCTTTTGCCTGCAGGGTCCGGATCGGCCGGTCGGTTCTTACGCCGCGCACATCTTCCACCTGCAGCCGGGAGACGGGCTGCCGATACGCGATGACAGCCAGCGCTTCCAGTGCCGCCTGCGACAGTGCTGCAGAGGAAGGGGATTGGACCAATTTTTTGAAGTATGGGGCATGCACCTCTTTTGTCGTCAGCTGCACAGTATCAGCGAATCGTTTCACCTGCATGCCGCGCCGACTGCTGCTGCAGCTTTCCTGCAGCCGCTGTACTGCGTTTTCGGTCTCATCTTCTGAACAACTCATGACTTCCATCAGCTGCTGAATATCGATTCCTTCCTCGCCGGAGACAAACAGCAGACCTTCGAGCAGTGCTTCCTGTTCTTCTTCCGTCATACGGCTTCCTCCTCTCTTTGTTTAATAACGATTTCTCCATAATTGCCGCTCTGGGTGCAGTGGATCTGATGATCTTTCATCAGCTCCAGCACAGCAAGGAAGGTGGTCACCTGATCGGTTCTGCTCTCATTTTCAAGCAGGGAATCAAAGGAAGCACTTCCCTGTTCAGCTATGCGGCTGAGCACCCGTTCCATTTTTTCTTCGATTGGAATTTCCTCTCTGCTGACCCGGGTCACCGGCGTCTTTTTCTTCTTTTTTCGTTTGTTCATTTTTTGAAAGGCCTGCAGCATGTCAAAGATCGTCACCTCGACACCAGCCTCTTCTGATTCTTCCAGAAGCGGAGTCAAATCACTCATCGGCTTCGTAAACAGCTCACTTCTTTTCAAACTGCGCTCTTTCAGATCTCCTGCCGCTTCCTTGTATTTTTTATATTCAGAAAGTCTCGCCTGCAGGCCCTCTTTGGACATTGCTTCTTCCTCTTCCGGCATCCAGTCTTCTTCCCATGCCGTCTCCTCCATCGGAAGCAGCATCACGCTTTTCATCTGCAGCAGTGTCGCTGCCATTACAAGATACTCACTGGCTACATCCAGTTCGAGCACCTGCATGGCGTGAACGTATGTCAAATACTGATCCGTAATCTCCCGGACCGGAATATCATATAAATCCAGATCGTTTTTCTGCACAAGATGCAGCAGTAGATCCAGCGGGCCTTCAAAGGCATGAAGCTTCACACTGTAGCTCATTTCACCGCCTCCATTCCAGGCGCTATTATATCATAATCCTTGTGCTGTTGAGCAGGAGGAACGCTCTTTTTGCATCAAAAGGGGGCTTCTGAGAGCCTTTGTACGTACCCAGTGTCGTTTCTATCGACTTCCCCCTGCTGCAGCAGGATCTCTAAACAAATCGTTTCCGCTTTTCACATGAGCCGGAATTCGTTATGATAGAAAGAGCACAATGGAAATGAGGGTGAATAAATGACACAGACGCTTCAGACGTATCCGAGTGCCTACGAGGACTTTTTAGTTCATTTTCATGCAACGAGAGACTTTTTTGAATGCCATGAGATTCTAGAAGATTACTGGCTGTCCGATAATAAAGACGTACGCTGGCTGATGCTGATTCAGACAGCCGTTGCCCTATACCATGAACGACAGGGAAACAAACGCGGCGCAGTCAGACTGATTGATAAAGTACTTCGTCACACGAAGGCACACCCCGGCCGGTTGGAAGAGCTCTCTGTAGATGAGAACAAACTGCAGCACCAGCTTATCGAACGCCGGGCATCCATCAGCAGCGGGGACTCCTATGAGCCGATGGCCCTGCCTGTTGTCGACAGCGCACTTTTACGTAAATGCCGGCTCTACGCAGAAAGTCTCGGATTGGAATGGAATGCCGACGACCGCGGCGCAGGTCCTGACTTGATTTACAAACACCGGCGCCGGGACCGGTCTGAAGTGATTGAAGCACGGGAAGCGTCACTGATCCATCGAAGAGAAAACCGGACGTAACGACCAGCTTGCCGAGTCCTCTACGGCGGACCTCAGCCGATGCAGACGGCGCTTTCAAAGACAGGAAGCGTTTCTTGCTTTCCGACATGCGGTCTTTTGAGCAGTGGCCCGACAACCACACGGCCGTGAGAACTAAAGCGCGGAGCGCCTTTTGATCGGTTCGGCGTGTACCGCAAGCTTTCCGAGGGAAGAAAGAGGTTTTCTTTCTTCCCGTGCAGCGCACGAAGCCGCCGTTTCTTGTACGAGAACGTATACATTCCTATACTTTGAAAAAAACGCTTCCGTTTATCCATGCTGGATGAACGGAAGCGTTTTTCGTCATGAAGATGTTTTGGCAGGTACTGCAGCAGAAAAGCTTTGTGCATCGCCACAGCGAACCGTCTGCAGCTGATGGACGGCCTAACCGAGGAGTTTGTTTAAGTTCGCCATTTCTATTGCTGCTGCGGCAGCTTCCGAACCTTTGTTACCTGCTTTTGTTCCAGCCCGTTCGATCGCCTGCTCAATGGTATTCGTAGTAATCACACCGAAAATCACCGGAACACCGGAGCCCATCGCTGCCTGAGAAACGCCTTTTGCCGCTTCGCCGCAGACATAATCAAAGTGGGGGGTGGACCCGCGGATCACCGTTCCGAGAGTGATCACTGCATCGTACCGACCGCTGTCGGCGAGTTTTTTTGCAGCAAATGGAATTTCATAGGATCCAGGAACCCATACCGTATCGACGTCTTCTTCTTTCGTGCCGTGCCGTCTGCACGTATCAAGCGCACCATCCAGCAGTCGGGAGGTGATGAAATCGTTGAATCTGCCGACGACGACCGCTAGTTTCAGATTGTCTCCGCTCATGTTTCCTTCTAGTACATTTCCCATTTGCATTCATCCTTTGTCTGATTGTCTTTTTTCCACGTTTACAGGTGAAGCATATGACCGAGCTTGTCTTTTTTCGTTTTCAAGTATCGTTCATTCTCTTTATGCCCGGGGAGCTGAATTGGCACACGATCTACGACTTCGAGGTCATACCCTTTCAACCCGGTGATTTTCCGCGGATTGTTCGTTAACAGCTTCATTTTACTAATGCCGAGGTCACGGAGAATCTGTGCACCAATCCCGTAGTCACGAAGGTCTGGTCCAAAGCCGAGCTTCTCATTCGCTTCCACCGTATCCAATCCTTCTTCCTGGAGTTTATAAGCTTTCATTTTGTTGAGAAGGCCGATGCCCCTGCCTTCCTGACGCATGTACAGTACTACGCCGGAACCGTTCTCTTCGATCTGAGCAAGTGCGGCATGAAGCTGGGGCCCGCAGTCACAGCGGCGGGATCCGAGCACATCACCAGTCAGGCATTCAGAATGAACCCGGACAAGCGTCGGCCGGCTTCCGCCGATCTCCCCTTTAACAATGGCGACATGCTCTTTACCATCGACTACATTCGAATACCCTACGGCTTTAAAGTCTCCGTATTCGGTCGGGAGGTCAATCTCAATTTCACGCTGCACAAGCTTGTCTTTTCGATTTCTGTACTGAATCAGATCTTTGATCGTGATCATCTTCAAATCATGTTCATCGGCAATTTTCCGCAGTTCTGGAACGCGGGCCATCGTACCGTCTTCATTCATGATTTCGCAGATGACACCTGCAGGGCTTGCTCCGGCCATTTTTGCCAGATCCACGGATGCTTCCGTATGCCCCGCACGCCGGAGAACGCCTCCATCCTTCGCGACCAGTGGAAAGACATGGCCGGGACGCTGAAAGTCCGCCGGCTTCGTATCTTCATCCATGAGTGCTCTGATCGTCATGGCACGTTCCTGAGCAGATATACCGGTTGTGCAGTGTTTATGATCGACACTGACAGTAAAAGCTGTACCATGCGGGTCCGAGTTGCGGTCCACCATCGGAACGAGCTGCAGCTTTTCCGCCCGTTCTGCGGTGATTGGTGTACACACGAGGCCGCGTCCGTGTGTGACCATGAAGTTGATTGTTTCCGCGCTTACCTTATCCGCCAGGGCAACGAAGTCCCCTTCATTCTCACGGTCTTCATCATCGCAGACAATGACCGTCTCTCCCTGTGCCAGCGCATAGATCGCTGATTCGATCGGATCAAACATTATCCATCACCTCTCCTTATTAGAAACCGTGTTCACGCAGAAACTCTTTCGTCACCGGCTCTCCCTGATCGCGCTTGAAGCGCTGTTCTAAAAGTTCCTCCACGTACTTTGCGAGCATGTCACATTCAATATTGACGATATCTCCAACCGATTTCGATCCAATGATGGTTTCATCCAGCGTATGCGGGATGATCGAAATGGTGAACATTTTATCGCCCGTGTTAAAGACGGTCAGGCTCGTGCCGTCGACGGCTACGCTGCCTTTCAACGTCAGATACGGCCGGAGGGTAGGATCCACCTCTATGTCATAATAAACAGCGTTATGGTCGCTCTCTTTTCGGACGATCGTTCCCGTGCCGTCCACATGACCGGAGACAAAATGTCCGCCGAAGCGTCCACCGGAAGCCATGGCCCGCTCCAGGTTCACATGGGAGTTTTCTCCGAGGTCCCGCAGACTCGTCGCCCGGACGGTTTCGGGCATCAAATCAGCAGTGAACGTTTCTTTTGTAAAGTCAGATACCGTCAGGCAGACGCCGTTCACGGAAATAGAGTCTCCGAGCTTCACATCATCCAGTATACCGGGAGCATGCACGCTCATAATGACCGCATCTCCTGTTTCCTGCATGGTACGAATCGTTCCCTTTTCTTCTATAATGCCAGTAAACATATGCTTCTCATCCTTTCCTGTGATAGATATGCCGAATATCAGGCCCCAGCTGATCCGTCCGTTCAAGTGTCAGCGACGCTGTCTGGGACAGCGTCGGGAAGCCGGCGCCTCCAACAGCCGGATGGGCGTCTCTGCCGCCGATGATCATCGGTGCCTGATAGTACACAATCCGGTTAAAACATCCCGAGCGGATAAAACTGTCGTGCACTGTTGCACCGCCTTCTACGAGAACCGAGGTGATCTCTGATTCGCCGAGTATGCGGAGAACCTCTTCAATATCTATGCTGTAGGAAGGCATCACCGTTACCGTCAGCCCTTGATCACGTAGACGTTTCACACGGCTGCGATCCGCCTGTTCTGTCGTAAATATCCACGAATGTTTTTTTGCCAGTCGGCTGTCTTCGGGAAAGCGGAGGGATGAATCAAGGATAATCGGCATAGGATCAATCCCTCCATCAGGCAGCCGGACATTCAAGGTCGGATCGTCCGCGAGCACGGTTGCTATACCGGTCAGCACAGCGTCGTGTTCGTGCCGGAGCCGGTGGCCATCCATCCTGCTCTCGGTACTCGTTATCCACTGACTTTCTCCGGCCGACGTTGCGGTTCTGCCATCCAGACTGGCTGCTATTTTCAGCGTCACGTAAGGCCTGCGGGACGTGACGTAGTGGAAAAATACATCGTTGAGGCGGTCGGTTTTTTCCGAAAGCACGTGTGTTTCCACTTGAACGCCGGCATTCCAAAGCATCTGCGTCCCTCTTCCGGATACCCTCGGGTCCGGATCATCGGATCCAATAAAGACGCGGCTTACGCCCGCCTCAATTACTGCTTCGGCGCACGGAGATGTCCTGCCGGTATGCGAGCATGGCTCCAGCGTGACGTACATATCCGCACCGGCCGCTTTTGCTCCTGCCATCGAGAGTGCATGCCGCTCCGCGTGCGGTTCTCCAGCTTTTAAATGCGCTCCGAGTCCTACAACTTCTCCGTTTTTCACGATAACACAGCCGACGAGCGGGTTCGGTGATGTCTGACCTCTCGCTGCTTCCGCCATCGATACCGCAAGCTCCATGTATTGTTTATCCATCATGCATTCCTCCGGCTGCTTGTTGATTACGCCTCTGTACATAGAAAAAGCCCTGAAGACAATTTCTTCAGGGCACACGTGCAGAATTTCACACATTGAGAGACTTCTACTGGCGCAGAACACACTGGTCCTGTCAGCAGTATTGTCATTCCTTCTCCCATCCAGACTATACTGTCGGCTTTGGAGTTGCACCAAATCCACCGGCACCTGCTATACAGATGACGGGTCACGGACTGAAAGGCTGCAGACAGCCTTATCACCGCCGGTAGGGAATTTCACCCGACCCCGAAGGACAAACGTATAAAATTTTATTCCTCAAACTTAAGTGAAATGTTGATTTGTAAGGGATATAAATTACTTTGTAAGTCGTCACATATTAATTCACCTGAATTTCTTCCAAATCATCAATTTCCTACCGAAAACTTAACAGAATTTAAACGGAAAAAGTTGTGAATAGTCATGTGAATAAATAAACTATAGCACTCTATTTAACGGCCATGCAAGTAGATAGCTTTAAACTTTCTCTAATTATACAGTAATACCAAGCTAAATTGTAAGAACTGTAATAACAACACTAAACATAGATATACGAACTATATTTTATGTAAAATTATATTTATTTTTTAACAAAATATGTGTATACTTAAACCATAATTATATACTAAGGAGAGATATTATGAGTGGGTTTTTCGCACTGTTAATATTCGTAAGCCTTGCAGCTTTAGTTTTAGGTTTCATTAAACCTAGTATAGTTAAAATGGAATCAAGGAAAAAGGTAATGAAGATCTTTATACCTGCATTTCTAGTATCGGCTGTAGCAGCCAGTATCACCGCTGAGGAATCTGATCTTGCTGATGAAAAGACTGAAGAAGTAGAAGCAGAAGAAGATTCTGTAGTAGAAGAGGATAATTACGATACCAATGAAGAAAATACTAGGGAAAACAACAACGAACCTGTAGAAGAATCTGCAAATGAATCAGTTGAAGATGATCCAGCAGAAAATGAAGCAAATCTAGAAGAAACAGAAATCAATACTACTGATGAGCATGCTAACGATATGACAATGGAACAGGAGAATGCTGTAGCCTCTGCCGAAAGTTATATAAATTACTCAGCTTTTTCTGAATCAGGACTGATTGAGCAATTAGAGTTTGAAGGATATAGTGCAGACGATGCCACATTTGCTGTTCAAAACATCACAGTAGATTGGAGCGAACAAGCTATATTATCCGCCGAGAGCTATCTTGACTATTCTGCATTCTCCAAATCAGGCCTGATCGAACAGCTTGAATTTGAGGGATTCAGTAATGAAGACGCTTCTAATGCTGTAGAAAATATTGTAGTTGATTGGAATGAACAGGCCGCACTATCTGCTGAAAGCTATTTAGAATACTCTTCTTTCTCCCGTTCAGGTTTGATTGAACAACTTCAGTTTGAAGGGTTTACTAATGAGCAGGCTACTTATGGTGCTGATGCTGTAGGATATTGATAATTAGATCATAATACCTCGTACAGCGTCTCTTTTTAAAAGGCGCTGTATTTGTTATGTGCCAACCTTAACTTAAATTTTGGAGTTAGTTCTATTAAATGGATGAGGATATTATGTAATTCTTTAAAGTCATCAGCGAATTTTGCACGACCTTCACATCTTGCATCTGTCATAACAGCATCTAACATTTGCGCTACCACTTTCTCTACCAGATGAATTAAAAAGCCTGTAAATGCTGTTATATCAACATTTACAGGCGTTTAAAAACACCCTGCCTCGAAAGCAACTTCGTAGTCCGTTTCATTCACGAACCACAGTACTTTCTATTCAGATACCGCAAGCGGTCTGCTTCAGATTAGACCTATACGTCGTAGACGTTTACTTCCTTCATCACATCGCCGGCCTGAATGCGATCAAGCGATTCAAGTCCTTCCGTTACTTGACCGAATACCGTATGTACACCGTCAAGATGCGGCTGCGGTTCCAGCACGAGGAAAAATTGACTTCCGCCCGTATCTTTACCGGCGTGAGCCATCGAGAGCGTGCCTTTCTGATGCTTGTGGGGATTGCCGTCTGTTTCACACTTGATCGTATAACCCGGACCACCTGTACCTGTTCCATTAGGGCAGCCTCCCTGAGCAACAAAGCCCGGAATAACACGGTGGAAGGTCAATCCATCATAAAAATCCTTTCCTGCCAGCGTTTCAAAGTTCTCCACTGTACCTGGTGCAGCTTCTGGGAAAAATTCGATTTTGATAACTTCCCCATTTTCAAACTTAATTTCGCCATGTTTTGCCATACAAACAGCTTCCTTTCTCTCGTACCAGTTTCCGGGACACTTGCCCGTCTCTTTATTTTAGCAGAAGGATTCTATCTCCGCACGAACAAAAGCGCAAAGCGCCTTTTGGTCGGAACGGCGTGCGGAAGCGCTGCAAGCCTTTTGAGGGAAGAAGACGTTTTTGTTTCTTCCCGTGCAGCGAATGAAGCCGCCGTCCCCCTGTATGAAAACGTATACTTTCTATACTTGAACAAAAGCGCGGATCGCCTTTTGTTCGGAACCGCGGGTGCCAAAGGCTTGTCGAGGGAAGAAAGGGAGCTTCTTTCTTCCCCGCAGCGCGCGACGCAGTCTCCCTCGATGCCATTTTCTATCTTCATTATTATCATGGCCTTCTTTTGTCAGAACACCGCGTGTTCACCCCAGGTACTTTTCCTCTTTATCTGCACGTATCCGCATCAAAAGGTCCCTGTAAGTACTTACTTCGCCGTATCGACAGCTTTTGCAGCTGTGTAGCTCCGCTCCCGTCGTGTGAGATCGGCCAGCTGTTCCCGCTCGATGACGCACTCATGCAGACCGTCTTCCACAAAGACGACAGCCGGACGGAGGATTCGGTTATAATTGTTCGCCATGGAGTATCCGTAGGCTCCTGTCGAGAAAACCGCCAGCGTATCACCTTTTTCTACTGCAGGAAGTTCGAGGTCCCAGATCAGCATATCCCCGCTCTCGCAGCATTTGCCTGCCACAGAAACGAGTTCTTCTGCCCTCTCTCCAGCTCTGTTGGCAAGAACCGCAGCGTACTCTGCCTGATAAAGGGCCGGACGGATATTATCCGTCATACCGCCGTCAACAGACACATAAGAGCGCACATTTGGAATGTCTTTTCTGCTCCCTGTCGTATACAGCGTCGTCCCTGCTTCTCCTACGAGGGCACGACCTGGCTCAATCCAGAACTCAGGAACCGGTCTGTCTAAAAGAGCTGCCTCTTTTTTCGCGGCTTCCACCATCCTGTCGATATAAACGTGCAGCGGCAGCGGCTTATCCCCCTCTGCATAACGGATGCCGAAACCTCCGCCTACATTGAGGACTTCCGGATAAAAGTCGTATCGATCGATCCAGACGCGGATGGATTGATAAATTTCTTTCACCGCCTCCTCAAATCCTTCTGCACGGAAGATCTGCGATCCGATGTGAGAATGAACACCAAGCAGGTGGAGGTACTCGTGTGCCTGAATCATTTCAATCGCACGTCCGGCCTGGCCGCTGTTCAAATCAAAACCGAATTTGGAATCTTCCTGACCGGTGGAAATGTACTCGTGGGTATGCGCTTCGACGCCTGGCGTGATCCGTATCAGCACTTCCATCGGTTTCGCGTTGGCTTCAGTCATCGCCATCAGCCAGGAAAGCTCCGTGAAATTGTCTACTACGATACAGCCGATGCCGGCATCAACTGCCATTTCCAGCTCTGCAGGAGTTTTGTTGTTTCCGTGAAAATGAATTCTTTCTACCGGAAAACCTGCCTGCATCGCTGTGAAGAGTTCTCCGTCCGAGCATACGTCGAGACTCAGGCCAAGACGATCGGCCAGCTCCATCATCGCAATGCAGCTGAACGCCTTTGATGCATAGGCAATCTGATACGTGACATGATTCGATTGAAAGGCTTCATGAAACTGCTCTGCTCTGGATCGGATATCCGCTAGGTCGTATACAAAAAGCGGAGTTCCATAGGCTTCTGTTAATACGTTCGTATCGACTCCACCGATTTCCAGCCGTCCATGTTCGTTAATTTTTTGTGTTCCATGCAGATGCACTGCTGTTCCCTCCTGTTCATCGTCCTGCCGAGGTTCCTGCTCTGCCGCTTTCACATCCTTCGGCGGAAACCGCAAAAAAAGGAAATGACGGCGGAGAGCCTGTCATTTCCCGGATCCTGCAGGATCAGAAAAGATAGTTCTCCACAGATTCGCTGTGACAGTTTTCACCCTTTCGGTGTGAAAGCCAGGCAGCAGACCGGCGGAGTCAGCTTCCTTCGGCACCAGTGCCTTTCCCTTTCCATCCCTGCGGCTGCCCCGCTCCGGAAGGTACTGATCTGTGGTGCACCTCTATCTTATTCATATAATGTCTACTTAAATTATCACATGCCTACCCGATTGGCAAGCATCAGGCTCGAATGATGTCGTGGATAAGTTCTGGAACATCCTGCCGGGAGGCACCGATTGTATAGGCGCCGCGCAGTTTTTCTTCTGCATCAGGATGCGCGGCGGAGGCTGCAGTCAGAACAGCCAGTGTTTCACCGGCTTCTACATAATCCCCGATTTTCTTTTTCAGGGTAATGCCGACACCGTGATCGATCTCATCGTCTTTCGTTGCCCGGCCCGCACCGAGATACATCGCCGCCGTCCCGACGGAAGCGGCATCGATTTCCTGTACCCAGCCGGCATGTTCGGCCGGGATGGCAATCTCGTGATCCGCTCTCGGCAGCAGGCTGAGATCATCAATCATCGATACGTCGCCGCCCTGCGCCTGAACAAACGTACGGAACGCCTGAAACGCGCGGCCATCATCGAGCGATGCTTCCAGATCTCTTCTAGCTTCTTCTTCACTACTGTAGGCTCCGGCCTGCAGCGTCATATGCACCGCAAGTTCCAGCGATAGTTTCCGCAGATCCGGAATGTTTTCACCTGACAGCACAGCAGCCGCTTCGCGGATTTCATTCGCGTTCCCGATTTCATGCCCGAGCGGTTGATTCATGTCGCTGATCACGGCAAGCGTTTCTCTGCCGACATGGTCGCCGATGCGCACCATTTCTTCTGCAAGGGCCCTGGAATCTTCAAGCGATTTCATAAAAGCTCCGCTTCCGGTTTTCACATCGAGAACGATGCTGTCCGCACCGGAGGCCAGTTTTTTGGACATGATAGAGCCCGCAATAAGCGGAATCGAATCTACCGTGGCTGTAACATCCCGAAGCGAATATAGTTTTTTATCAGCCGGCGCCAGATTACCTGTCTGTCCGGCGACGGCCAGCTTATGCTCATTAACCGAAGCCGTGAAAGCCTCTTTACTCATTTCGACATTGAAACCGGCAATGGATTCCAGTTTATCAATCGTGCCGCCGGTATGACCGAGTCCGCGGCCGCTCATTTTAGCGACTGGCACACCCGCTGCTGCCACCAGCGGTCCGGTAATAAAACTGATTTTATCTCCGACGCCGCCGGTTGAATGTTTGTCGACTTTATGCCCGTGAATCGAAGAAAGATCGATCACATCTCCGGACTGGACCATTGCTTCTGTCAGCGTCCCTGTTTCTTCCGCTGTCATTCCACGGAAATAAACAGCCATCATGAGAGCTGAAGCCTGGTAATCCGGAATCGTTCCTTCGGTGTACCCTTCGACGAAATAATGAATTTCCTCTTTGGAAAGCACTCCGCCATTACGTTTTTTTTCAATAACATCTACCATTCTCACAGCGCATACCTCCTCAAATTCAGCCTTGGCTGATGATGTCTTTTACAAGTGTCAGGAAGTCCTGCTTCACTTTTTCTGTTGTCTCCATGACTTCATCGTGCGTCAAAGGCTGATCCAGGATCCCTGCTGCCATGTTAGAGATACAGGAGATGCCGAGCACTTCCATACCGCCGTGTTTCGCTGCAACGACTTCGGGCACCGTGGACATACCTACTGCATCGCCGCCGAGTGTGCGCAGCATCCGGACTTCTGCAGGGGTTTCGTAGGAAGGGCCGGTCGTGCCGACATAGACGCCTTCCCTAAGCGTGATGCCTCGATTCCTGGCTGCGGCTGCTGCTTTGCTGCCCCATGCACGCGAATACGCTTCACTCATATCCGGAAAACGTGGGCCGTGCTCATCCTGATTCTCACCGATCAGCGGATTTGTCCCGAACTGATTGATATGGTCTGTAATCAGCATCAAGTTTCCAGCTTCAAACGCCTCATTGATGCCTCCGGCTGCGTTTGTCACGAGCAGCTTCTCCATGCCAAGTTCCTGCATCACCCGAACTGGTTTCGTTACGAGGTCCATGCTGTAGCCTTCATAAAAGTGAAAACGTCCCTGCATGGCGAGCACCGTGCGTCCTTCCAGTGTACCGATCACGAGCTGACCCTTATGCCCTGCAACAGTTGAAGCAGGGAATCCCGGGATGTCTTTGTACGGAATAACAACCGGCGATTCAATTTCATCAGCAAGCACTCCGAGGCCGGAGCCGAGTATCAGTCCGATTTCCGGCTTCGGTCCTTCCAGTCTGCTTTCAATGTACTCTTTTGCATTCATTGTGATGTACCTCCCTTAGTTTCAAGCTGTGGAAGAAAACTCGTTCCGTAATCCGGCATGGTGACACGGAAGTTATCTGCCACTGTAGCACCAATATCTGCGAAGCTCTTCCTGCGTCCGAGGTTTACCGCCTCTGCGGAAGGACTGAAGGCAAGCAGAGGAACATATTCACGAGTATGATCTGTTCCATGATGCACAGGATCATTGCCATGATCCGCTGTAATCAAAAGAAGATCATCTTCACGCATGTTCTCCAGCACTTCCGGCAGCCGCGCATCATATTCTTCCAGTGCCCTCCCGTAGCCGATCGGATCGCGGCGGTGTCCGAATTTCGCATCGAAATCGACGAGGTTCAAAAAGCTGAGCCCCCGGAAGTCCCGCTTCATCGTTTCCACTAATTTATCCATGCCGTCCATGTTCGATTCTGTCCGAAGAGCGTCTGTCACCCCTTCTCCGTCGTAAATATCCGAAATTTTGCCGATCGCAATGGAGTCCCAGCCGCCTTTTTCCAGCGCATTCATGACTGTTTTCCCAAAGGGCTTCAACGCATAGTCATGCCGATTCGGCGTCCGTTCCCATGCTCCTGGTTCTCCGAGAAAAGGTCTGGCAATGACGCGTCCAATCATATAAGGTTCATCTTTGGTCATCTCCCGTGCTGTCTGACAGATTTCCCACAACTCTTCTGGAGGAATGACGTCTTCATGCGCCGCAATCTGCAGAACCGAGTCAGCGGATGTATAGACAATGAGGTTTCCTGTTTTGACGTGCTCTTCACCGAGTTCATCGAGAATTTCTGTACCGGAAGCAGGCTTGTTGCCGAGCACTTTTCTGCCTGTCGCCTCCTCCAGCTTCTGGACGAGTTCATCCGGAAAGCCATCCGGGAATGTTCTGAACGGTTTATCAATATGCAGGCCCATGATTTCCCAATGGCCAGTCATCGTATCTTTGCCGGCGGAGATCTCCTCCATCGAACCGTAGGAAGCGAGCGGCGTTTCCGGCGTGGTACTGCCTTGATACTGTTTAATATGAGAGAGACCGAGCTTGTCCATGTGAGGCATGGAAAGACCATTCATTTTCTCTGCGATGTGTCCGAGGGTATCGGCGCCTTCGTCATTGAACGCAGGTGCATCTGCAGCTTCTCCAATCCCAACGGAATCCATTACAATGAGGAAAATACGATTATATGCTGTCATTACCTTTACCGCCTTTCTTAATGTGCTTTCTCGTCAGAGGTCAGACATCTATAGTGTACTTGAAGACGGTGTCCGTCCTCAAGCTCTAGGATGAAATTGACTGTATACTTCTTTCATTCTTACTTTCGTCACCTGCGTGTAGATCTGCGTGGTGGAGATATCGGCATGTCCCAGCATTTCCTGCACGGCTCGGAGATCGGCTCCGTTTTCGAGCAAGTGTGTAGCAAAAGAATGCCGCAGCATGTGAGGCGTCAATGCTTTTTCGATCCCGGCACGTTCGGCGGTTGATTTCAGGACCCGCCAGAAACCTTGTCTCGTCAGCGGACGGCCTAGGTGATTTAAGAACAGCGCCGCCTCGTTATTCGCGCTGGTCAGCTCCGGCCGGCCGTTCTGAAGATACTCGGACAGCGCTCGAAGCGCATGGCTGCCGAGAGGAACAATCCGCTCTTTTCCGCCTTTCCCCCTGCACTGGACAAATCCCATCGTCAAATGCAGATCATCAACCCGAAGCCCGCAGATTTCCGACACACGGAGACCACAGGCATACATGAGTTCAAGCATCGCAGAAGTTCTGAGGTGGAGAGCCGTATCCCCTTCAGCTGCATGCAGCAGCGCTTCTACTTCCCTGCTGCTGAGCACTTCGGGCAGCTTTCTCTTCTGCTTCGGCCGGTCAATGTCTGCGGCAGGGTCTTCACGTACTACCCCCTCCCGAAGAAGAAATAAGTGAAACGCACGCAGAGCGGACAATGATCTTGAAACACTCGAAGGTGCCCGGCCCCGGTCATTTAATCCGTGAATATAGCCCAGAACCTCATGGCGCTGCACCTGCTCCCAGCTGGACACATGCCGCTCTTTCTCGAGCCAGCGCATGTAATCCGTTAAATCGCGGTCATACGCTTTCACCGAGTTGTCCGCAAGCCCTTTTTCAACGACGATAAAATTTAAGTAACGTTCGATTTCTGCCCGCAGGTCGACCACCACCTGTCAAAGGATGTCATCTTCAGCATATCACATCACAAAACTTCTGTGCATCACGCTTTGAAAATAATTTCTGGTTTTGCCTCTGACGCCGAACGGAAGCTCCCCGCTGTTGGAGAGCTGTTTTACTGCTCCTCTTCGTGCTTCGGGCTTCGGGCTGCTCTTCACTCCGACTGTCCATCACGAGGTACGAGGCATCTTGCTGGAAGCAGCGTGGAGGAAGCTTTCGCGCTGCTTCTTTAGAGAGCCTGCAGGTTCATTCGACCAAACGCGCAAAGCGCCTTTTGGTCGGAGTGGCGTGTACCGCAAGCTTTTCGAAGGAAGAAAGAGGTTCTGTTTCTTCCCTTGCAGCGCATGGAGCCGCCGTCACCGTAAATGGAAACTTATACATGTCTATAATGTAAAAAATAACCTGCCGGCGTCGGCAGGTTATTTCTGGTGCACTTCTGATTTCTCATGTCCGGGAGAAGATGTATCGTGACAACGGTGGCAGATACCGTGGAACGTAAGCCGGTGATCTTTAATGTGAAAGTTCCAGCGGGTTTCTACTATTTTTTCTACATCGCCAAGCAGATCTTCCTGAATCTCATCGACGGCCCCGCATTCAAGACAAACCAGATGGTGATGGAAGTGATCAGCACCTTCCTGACGCAGATCATATCGGGAGACCCCGTCTCCAAAATTGATCTTGTCCACCACTTTCAGTTCGGTGAGCAGTTCCAGCGTCCGGTAGACAGTGGCAAGGCCAATTTCAGGATACTTCTCTTTGACGAGCATATATACGTCTTCTGCGCTGAGATGATCATCCTCATGTTCAAGAAGTACTCTTACCGTAGCTTCCCGCTGAGGGGTTAATTTATAACTCTGCGACTGAAGCTGTTTTTTTATCCGGTCAATCCGCTGCTCCATGTTGAATACATCCCTCCCTGTACGTCGGGTAATGAGTCATTTCAGCTTGTATTATACGGGTAGTTAAAAATAGCTGTCAAATGATAATGATTATCAAATTAAAACGAGTATAAATTATTAGTTCTGGAGTAGGTTCCGCATTTCAGCAGTCTGCACGGCGTACATCGTCTTAGCATCATGAATGGCTTCTGATGCGATCATTGTTTTTGCTTCTGCAAGCGTAACATCCACCCGTTCGACAAATTCGTCCTCATCCGTACCGACGTTTCCGATATCCGCTTCGAAGGCTGCATATACATGGACCAGCTCATCTGCAAAACCTGGACTCGTATAAAAAGAGGCCAGTTTTTCCCATCCTTCAGCAATGATCCCCGTTTCTTCTTCCAGCTCCCGCTGCGCACAGCGGAGCGGGTCTTCGCCCTCTTCCAGTTTACCTGCTGGAATCTCGGCAATCACCTTCTCCATCGCTTTGCGATACTGACGAACCAGCACAAGCTTCTTCTCTTTTGTCACACAAAGAACCGCCACCGCGCCAGGGTGCTTAATGATTTCTCTTTTGCTGTAGGACCCATCCGGCATCTCCACTTCATGCAGCTCCAGGTCGATCACCCGGCCGGTAAAAAGTGTATCCATTTTGGTCGTTCTTTCGTTAAATGATGTCATCTCTTCACTGCGGCCTTCTTTTATTTCCGGCCGCAGCTTCCCCCCTTTTTAATCATCTTCTGCTTCTTTCAGAATAGGCTATTGCTTGCGTTCCTGCAATCATTTCCTTATGGTAAATGGAAGAAACCAGACTTGAAGGAGGAATTTGTCATGAAACAGAATCAACTCGGCTCATCCCAGCTGATGGTCTCAGAAATTGGTTTCGGCTGCATGTCTCTCAGTGGAGAAAAAGATGCGGATACGAAGTTGATCCACGAAGCTCTTGACGAAGGCATTAATTTTTTTGATACGGCCGATTTGTACCAGTATGGCCGCAACGAAGAAATCGTCGGCTCCGCTCTCCGGGATCGACGTCATCAGGCCGTTATCGCGACAAAAGGCGGAAACGAATTTGGACAGGGCATAGATGGGTGGCGCTGGAATGCGTCTAAAGAGTACATCAAAGAAGCCTGCCGCCGCTCGCTGAAGCGTATGGGACTTGATTACATTGATTTGTATCAGCTCCACGGCGGGACAATCGAGGATGATTGGGATGACGTTTTTGAAGCGCTGGATGAACTTCAGCAGGAAGGGCTCATCCGATGCTACGGCATGTCCTCTATCAGGCCCAACGTGATCAAACGTTTCTCAGGCAATCCGGGCGTTGTATCCAACTTGATGCAGTACAGCCTGCTGGACAGACGGGCGGCAGAATTCATGCCACTGCTTGACGAGCACGGAATTTCCCTCATTTCCAGAGGTCCGGTTGCTAAAGGACTGCTGACCGGCAGCTGGGAGAACAAGCTTTCAGATGACGGGTATCTGGCGTACAGCAGCGAAGAGCTGTCGACGGTTCTTCCTGAACTGGAGAAGCTCGCTGCCGAAGCCGGGATGTCCCTTTCTTCCCTCGCACTGCGCTTCATTCTCGACCAGGAAAATCCTGCTTCTGCAATACAAGGAGCCAGAACCTCAGAACAGCTCCAGATCAACGTTCAGGCAGCCCGCGCCGAAAGGTTGAACGAGGACGTCATGGACGCACTGAAACATGTCACTAAAGCTACAACGTTTGAAAACCACCGGTAAAAGCAGAAACCTCCGCGTTTTCCAGCGCAGCCCACGAAACCGCTGCCCCCTCTTGATGAGCATGTATACATGCTTATCACGAACAAAAGCGCGGAGCACCTTTTGATCGGAACGGCGTGTCCCGCAGGTTCTTTGAGGTAAGCATGGGTTCTTCCTGCTTCCCGAGCAGCTGGCTACACCGTCACCCTGTATGAAAACCTATACATTCTCATACTTTAACAAAGAGGGAGCGTCTCCCATTTCGATGAGACGCTCCCTCTTTTTATTCTTCTGCTTCATAGTTGGCTCTTATGTCTTCATAGCTGCTTACGAGAATTTCGTAATCGAGATATCCTGGTCTGCTCATTGCTACCCGGCCTTCCGGATCGATAATATAGGTAGACGGCATTGCATAGACGTTGTACCTGTCTTCCATAATGCCTTCCTCATCCAACACCGTGTAGAAAGGAATTTGAAAATCGTCTACAAACTGCTGCACCGGTTCTAAACCAGATTCCGTCGACGTCATATTCACGCCGACCATTTCAACATTGTCGTCCTGATACGTTTCATAAAACTCTACGAAATCAGGCATTTCATCTCTGCAGGGCGGGCACCAGGTAGCCCACATATTCACAACAACGAAACTGCCTTCCAGTTCTTCCAGTGCCAGCGTTTCTTCTGCTCCGAGCTGGGCGAGTTCAAACGGCGGAGCCTGCTGACCAGGCTCTGTTCCTGTGCCCTCCAGTTCCCCGTGGCTGATCATATCCTCTTCGTCAAGCTGCTCTCTTTCAATGCCGTCCTGTTCCAGGTACTGCTCCAGTGCTTCGTCATTCTGCTGGGAAGCAGTCTGGTCTTCATATATGATGTATCCGGCTCCCGCCGCAGCAGAAAGCAGGAGCACTATCGAGATTCTTTTTTTCATCATCTTGAACAAACGGAAGCTGCTGCTCCGTTCTGCCTCCCTTCCATCAGCTTCAAGGCGGCATCCCTGCCATCGGAAAAACCAGTGCCTGAAGGCTGTCTGCTTGCCTCCATTATAACCTACTACGCCTCTCAGGTCTTCGCAGGTCACGCGATTGTCACAGAAACGGGAGACCACAGACACGATTCCCTGTTGGCTGCCAGGGGGCACTAGAATACGAGGATCTCGTTCTATTCAGGCAACGGAAGAAGGCACCTGCGCATCCTCTTCATACATAGAAATCCCCCCGCTTTGACGAGAGCGGGGGGGGGGGGAGATCATGTCTTCAGCTCCGATGATAAGCCATGTGTCAGGCGTTCACTTTGATCGTCATAATGGTCGTTTCACCGGCTTTGACCTGCTGCCCTTCCTGTTTATCCAGTTCAGCAACGACATCCCCATTCGTTATAATCACTGGGGTGATGGTACTTTCCGCTTTTTCGTTGACCAGATCCGGATCGAACGTAATCAGCTTATCGCCGGGTTTCACTTTGTCGCCCTGCTCTACGTGGGCTTCGAAACCCTCTCCCTGCATATTCACCGTTTCGATTCCGATGTGGATAAGGAGCTCCACCCCATTGACCGTTTTAATACCGACGGCGTGCTTTGTTGGGAACAGCTGGGCGATCTCACCGTATGCTGGTGCCACGATCGTGCCGTTCTCTGGTTTAATGGCGAGACCGTCCCCCATCATTTTTTCAGCAAATGTCGGGTCCGGCACCTCGGAGAGCGCTACGGCATCTCCATCGGCAGGGCTGTAAATGACGTCCGTTCCATCCGCTTCCGGAAGTTGTACTTCTTCTTTTTTCTTGTCGAGTCCAAATAGTTTTTTCAGCATGTTTCATGCTCCTTTCTGCTTCGTTGTTAAATTTGTCTATACAGGAACTTCAAAACAGCTTACATTATAGCAGAAGCGTGCTCCCTCCGCCAATGTCACCTGTTTTTCCACTTCCCGGAGGAATGCCGGTGTAAACCTGTACCGTATCAGGGTAGGTCATACCGCATCATTTTCGTCATCCCTCCATCCAGCGTGACCATTTCCCCATTCATAAAATCATTCTCTTCATCAAGCAGAAACCGGCACAGTTTTGCTACATCCGTCGGTCTTCCGACCCGGCCTGACCAGTGGAGCTCATGATATGCATCAGGGATGTCCTCTTCCCTGCCGGTATGGATCCACCCGGGTGCAACAGCATTAACACGGATGTTTTTTGGAGCAAGGCTCGCAGCGAGGGCATGTGTCAGGGCTGCCAGTCCACCTTTGGATGCAGCATACGCTTCGCTCCCGCTTTCTGACTGCAGGGCGCGGGTGGAGACGATGTTGACAACCGCACTTCCCTCCGGGGCAGCCGCAGCCATCGCCTGTGTCATAAATAACGGCCCCCGCAGGTTCGTGTTGATGACTTCATCCCACTCCGCCTGTGTTAATGCTTCCAAAGGGGTAAACTGCGAAAGACCGGCATTGTTAATCAAGGCATGGATGGGAGGCAGATTTTCAAAAAAGGTTTGAATGTCCTGCTGATTCTGGACATCGACGACATGGATCTTATCTCCGCTCTGCTTGTCCAGCCGGTACACTTCGTATCCAGCTGCCTCAAGCTCATCCGCACACGTTCTGCCGATACCTTGTGCGGCTCCTGTCACAATGGCTCTGTACATGTTTTTTCCTCCTCAGCCTCTTCGTTTGCATAAGTCTGGTTGATTCAGGGTATAATACAAGGAGACTATACCCGCAGGCGGATATAGTTAATCCGTCTCATATGAAAGGAGTTTTCTCATGCCGCAGAAATGGGAAATTTATTTTTTCCGCTTCTTTATATTCTGGTTTGCTATCGGTGTCGTTCTACTGAGTTTTGATCTGGTTCCGCCCTGGCTTGAGTGGGCAAATATTGTATTCCTAGTTACTTCCGGACTGCTCGGCATCCTTTTCTTTTTCCGCAGCGCCAATCCGGTCCTCGGGCTGTTTCTTGCAGGCACAGTCTTCGTGCTCTCTATGGTCATCGAGAGTATCGGCGTACATACGGGACTTTACTTCGGCGACTACAGCTACCAGACTGATTTTGGACCTAAAATTGCCGGGGTTCCTGTCACGATCGGTTTTGCCTGGGTGATGGTAATCGCCACGAGCCACGTGCTGGCTGCACCGGCAGTTCACCTGCTCCCGGCTTTCAGACGTACGTTTTATGCTGGTTATGCAGCGCTCATAGCAGTAACAATGGACCTGGCCATCGACCCTGTTGCTTTCGATGTCAAACAGTACTGGATCTGGCATGACGGAGGTCTGTATTACGATATTCCCTTCTCCAATTTCGCCGGCTGGTTTTTCCTTTCGTTCGTTCTGCACCTGGTGATTGCCGGACTGCTCTTCAGAGGAAGGGACTGGTATAATGGGCGGAGTGTTTTCTGGACAGAGAGAATGTACTATCTGTACGGCATGATGACCGGAATGTTTATCATCATCTCCCTCGTCAACGGCCTCTTTCTTGCAGCCGGACTTGCCGGAGGGCTTACTGTTCTTTACTACTACCTTCACAGGCTGATGAAGCGAAGGCTGGAAGATGATTGAACCGACTAAGCAGCCGATGTTTGAACTGGTGTTTAAACCTTTTAATTCCCTGATGGTTAAAAGGGCGTTTCAAACGGTTTGGCAGACGCCCTTCTCGGCCCCGATGCCCACTTCCGGAGGAGCATTGATCATCATGAACCACAGCTCCTGGTGGGATCCGATGATGCTCTATTACATGAATGCCCGGCATTGGAAAACCGATGGCTATGTCATGATGGATGAAAAGGGAATGAAACGATTCCCTTTTTTCCGCAGGCTCGGTGCTTTCTCGGTCAATCCATCTTCGGGGAGGGACATCGTCCGCTCTCTTGACTATGCCGCCCGCCGGCTCCGGGACGGCAAAACCGTGTTTCTGTTTCCTGAAGGAAGTGAACAGCCGCTGCATGACGGGCCGTTTACGTTCTTTGGAGGCGCGGGAAAGCTGAAAGAAGAAGTCCCTACCGCTCCGGTCATTCCCGTCGTTTTTTCCCACGGGTTTCTGCACGAACAAAAGCCGGAGTGGTTCGTACATATTGGTGAGCGGGTGCACGGTGCTCCTTCCTGGTCCAGAAAACGCTGGACGAGGGAGATGGAGGCGGCTGTCGAAAGAGAAATAAAACTTCTGCATCAGGCTATCAGCGACGAAATGCCAATGAAGAAGCTGACAGAGGGCTGCAGCGGCATTGCTCATACGTGGGAAAGCGTCAAAAACAAATGGAGGCACGAGTCATGACAGGCGTGGTGGTCTTCTATGTCCTTCTGCTCGTGTGGACATTGGTGAATACCCTCTTCTTCCCTAAACTCCGCACACCTGCCCGAAACGAAGGGGAGCTGTTGTCGATCCTTATTCCAATGAGAAATGAGGAGCGGAATGTAGACGGTGTGATGACAGCTCTGCAGGAACTCACCTGGGACCCGGTTGAAATTATTGTGCTCGACGACGGCTCTGAGGACCTTACTAAAGAAAAATTAAAACAATGGCAGAAGCAGCTTCCCCTGCGTATCATCGACGGGAAACCGCTCCCTGAAGGATGGGTCGGCAAAGTACATGCCTGCCATCAGCTTGCTCAGGAAGCTTCCGGCACGTTTTTCTGGTTTCTGGACGCAGATATGAGGCCGGAACAGCACACCCCCGGTCGACTGCTCCACGTCATGAGCGCGGAAACAGGACTGGTTACCGGCTTTCCCTACGTTCCTGCGTCTTCCCTGCTCGGTTATCTGCTTACCCCGATGCAGCACTTCCTTGTCTATTTTCATCTGCCTGGTCTTCTCGCCAACTATACGAAATGGGCACCTGCCTCGGCGGCTCACGGTGCTTCGATGTTTTTCAGAAAAAACGCCTATATCGATTCCGGCGGTCATGAGGCGGTCCGTCATTCCCTTGTAGAGGATATTCATCTTGCCAGGCAGATGAAAAAAAGCGGCTGGTATACTGCACTTGTCCGACCAGGACGATATTTAACCTGCTGGATGTATGAAGGAAACCGCGAAGTATGGAGCGGTTTTGCGAAGAACTTTTTCCCCGGGATTGGAAGAAGCTATACTGCCGCGGTACTGTTGATTCTTTTTTACCTGATCGTCTTTACACTCCCGGCATTTGCCGCTCTTTACGGAGCAGCAACCGCTCAGATGCTGTTTGTGCTGCCGTACTTCATCACAGTAGTCATCAAAATGAGGATTGACGCCGTTTCCGGTCAGCCGCTGCTTCCCGCGTTTGCAGTGCCTCTTGCCGCTGCGGTCATGTCCGCTATGCTTATGTACTCTATGTCTCTGGCTTGGAGAAAACAAGGGTTTTCGTGGAAAGGACGTCGATATCAATGACCAAAAGAGCCGTCGTCATCGGGGCCGGACTAGGCGGCCTCGCCGCCGCTGTAACGCTGCAGCATGCTGGCTTTCATACTACCGTTCTGGAAAAGCACCATCACCCCGGCGGAAAAATGCACGAAGTCAAAGTAGGCGGTGCTTCTTTTGACTTCGGTCCAAATACGATTACCATGCCTGCCGTGTTTGAAGAAGTGATTCGTCGAGCCGGAGGAAATCCGGAAAAATACATGCAGTTCCACAGGCTCCGGGACCACACCAAAAATGAGTTCCATGATGGAACTTCTTTTGTTTTTTCCTCCAACAAAGAAAAAATGAAAGAGGAGCTGCTGCCTCTCGATCCGTACGCAGCCGATCATTATGATTCCTATCTGGAGGAAGTGACAAAACTCTACCATCTGGCGGAGAAATCTTTTCTGCGCCGGACCTTCCGCAGCTGGAAGGATTATTTGTCTCTGCCACTGGCCAGAGCACTGCTGTCTTCGCGTCCTCATCAGACGATGAACAGCTTTCATGCCAAGTATTTTAAAGACCCGCGTGTACGGGCAGCTTTCAACCGGTATGCCACTTATATCGGTTCCTCTCCTTTCAATGCTCCAGCCACTTTTTCTTTGATCGGGCATCTGGAACTTCGTGACGGAGTTTATTATGCCGAGGGGGGAAACTTCAACATTGCAGAGGGAATCAAGCAATTTGCTGAGGATATTGGCGTTGTCTTCCGCTGGGGGGAACAAGTACATGCTGTAGAAGCAGAGAACGGTTCCATCAAACGTGCCGTAACCGAAAAAGCAGTGTATCCGGCTGACGTGATGATCTTAAACGGCGATCTGCTGACACAGGTCCCGGCACTGATCAAGGAAAAGCACCGGCCTTCCCTACCCGACCGCTTCTTTCAGCACTTGTCTCCCTCTGTATCCGCCTTCGTGCTGATGGCCGAGTTGAATACAACGTTCCCGCTCCATCATCACCATGTTTTCTTTGGCCCCGATCCCGGCAAAGAATTTGAGGATATATTCGACCGACGGCAGTATGGGAAAAGTCCGGCAGTCTATCTCTGCACCAACAGCAAAACGGATCCTTCCAGATCACCGAATGGCGATAATCCATTTATTCTGATTAATGCTCCTCCTGTATCTCCAGACACGAAGGCTCTTGAAGCAGAGGACGTATGGCGATTCCTGGAGCCCTTCGGTATGAATCTAGCCCCATTTGTCAAAGCTCAACGAACTGTCACTCCCGGCGACATCCGTTCCACCTATGCTGCCTATCGCGGAGCTTTATACGGTTTGTCCTCCAATGAGAAGAAGAATACCTTTCTACGGCCGTATAATCAATCAAAAGATCTGCCTAACTTGTTTTTCGCCGGCGGCAGCACGCACCCCGGCGGTGGGTCCCCGATCGTCACGTTAAGCGGGATGAATGCAGGGAAAGCAGCAGCGGCCTGGTACGGGAAATAGCCTCAGGCAGCATACCAACGATGCGCATAGCTGTGATCGAGTAGGAGGAGGGTTCGCCCCTCCGTCCTCTCACACCACCGTGCGTACGGATCCGTACACGGCGGTTCAATAAGTTGAGTGGGTTTCCTGCATTTTCTTATAGAACCCCTCTATGTTGAGAAGTCCTTTCTTGGAAAGGGCTTCTTTTGTGATAGAGCGGTGAAGAATAAAGGATTTTGCGATACGCCAGTACCCCTTTCGGGTGTTTGCCCATTCCCAGGCTTTCCCTTCGGGAATACCCAGTTTCGTTAGGCTCCGGAATCGGGTTTTCACTTTCTTCCAACGTTTCCAAATGAGTTGTCTAAGCCTCCTTCTCACCCATTCGGCCAGACTCCGGATAAAGGATTTCATTCTGGCGATGCCGTAGTATGCGATCCAGCCGCGGAGGATCTGGTTCACTTCCTGAATGATGTCGTGCAGGTCTCCTGGTCTCTTACGGGATAGTCGTTGCTGGATCTTGCTCTTGATGGCTTGTTTCGCTCGTTGGTGAGGACGGACCCCGCTTTTTCCTTTTGGTAGAGATTGGAGACAGAACCCGAGGAATTTTCGTTTTGTCGGCCTTCCAACCGCACTTTTCTCTTGATTGACGGTCAGCCGCAGGTCCTTTTCCAGGAAGGTGGTGATGCTCTTTAATGTACGTTCTCCCGCCTTGCGGCTTCGAACGTAGATGTTACAGTCATCCGCATAGCGGACGAAACAGTGTCCACGGCGTTCCAGTTCTTTGTCGAGCTCATGGAGATAGATATTGCTGAGCAGTGGAGACAGGTTACCACCCTGCGGCGTGCCGCTGTCCGTGGCCGCTGTATGGTCGCCGATCCGGATTCCGGCCTTCAGGAACCGTCGGATCAAATTCAGGACCTGTCGGTCCGGGATGAACTGCTCGACCAGGTGCATCAATTTATCGTGATGAACGGTATCAAAGTATTGTTTCAAGTCGATATCCACGACGTAGCGGTATCCGGCTTCATGGTAGGCAATGGCCTGCCGGATGGCTCCGTGGGCATTTTTCTTTGGCCGGAAACCGTAGCTTTGTTCGGAGAAGTGTGGATCGACTTTTGGTGTAATGACCTGCACCAGCGCCTGTTGGACGACCCGATCTCGGATCGTCGGGATTCCCAATGCTCGTTCTTCTCCATTCCCTTTTGGGATGAGCACCCGTTTGACCGGGTCCGGTTCGTAAGAACCGTTCGTTAAGGATCGGATGATACCGCGGCGGTGTTCAGCGAAGTAGGCATGCATGTCCTTCACCGTTACGCCGTCCACCCCCGCGCTTCCTTTATTCTGTTGAACCCGCTTAAATGCGCGGTTCATGTTCTCCGGACTGATCATTTTACTTATCAGTTCAGATGACCCACCATGCTGACGATTCCTTTCACCGCGAAGGATACTACACACTCCCGCATTGCTCTCTGCTTCCAGCATACCCTCCTGCAGGCAGTCATCGTTAGATGTTGGCTGTGATTGTTGCATCCTTCCCACCTCCCAGTTCGTCTAGCATTCTTATTGTTCGGTCCTTCGCCCCGGAGGGG
>NZ_KE386944.1:0-286530 GCF_000429725.1 Alkalicoccus chagannorensis DSM 18086
CAGGGCGCCCGCTTAGCAAGACGAAGCGTCTCAAACATTCCGCCAAGCGACGCGGATTTGGATTCGTCGCCGCACAAGCGGCGGTGACCTCCTTATCGCCGGCTGCCCGTGGCAGCCGGGGCAGGGAAAAAGTTCAGTGGATGAAGCGCGGCAGGCGACTTGGCTCACCAGGCAGCCGAAGTTGGATCAGCATACCAAAAAGCATCGATCACCTTCTTTTCGCTTGACGAAACTTGTCAGAAAATTTTAAAAAGTGACTTGCTTCTTTAGCAGAACCGTGGTAGATTGAACCTATGAAAGCGCTTACGTTAAAATCTAAACGTTTACATTGAAGAGCAGGTGAGGCAATTGGGAAAGAAAGCGACGATTCTGGATGTAGCAAAAGAGGCGGGTGTGTCGGTAGCTACCGTGTCCCGCGTCGTGAACAAACAGGGGGGCGTCAAGCAGGAAACGGAGGCACGTATTCTGGCTGCGATTGAGAAACTCGACTACGTCCGGAACGCGATTGCCCGAAGCATGGTACGAAAGGAAACGAAGACGATCGGCGTCATCATTCCAGACATGACGAACCCCTTTTTCTCGAAAGTCATCTCCGGCATTGAGCAGGCAGCCCTGAACGATCACTACTTTACGATCATTTCGAACTCGCACGAATCGGAAGCAAGAGAGGAAGAAATTCTCGACCACTACCTGCAGCGCGGGGTCGACGGCCTTGTCATTACAACCGCAAACGAGACCGGTCATCAGCTCGATGCGTTCATGAAGTCGAACATTCCCGTCGTCGCCGTCGACCGGCAGCTGAAGCAGTATGAAGTCGACACCGTGCTCTCGGGCAACCGGGAAGGGTCCTTTGAAGCCGTCCAGCACTTGATCCAGGAAGGCTTCCGGCGAATTGCAATCATCCGTGGACCACAGCACACCACGCCAGGCCTGGAACGCTTTAAAGGCTACTTGAAAGCGCTGCAGATGCACGGCATTCACATGGAAGAAGAGCTGATCGTGGATGGGGATTTCATGGAAGAGAGCGGGTATCAATGCATTCAGCGGCTCTATCACATGGATCACCCGCCGGATGCGGTGTTTTCCTCGAACAACTTGATGAGCATCGGAGCGGTGAAGGCGATGAAAGATTTGAACTGGGAGATCGGCTTCGAAGTCGGGTTCTCCGGCTTTGATGATATTGAGATTGCGACCTTCATGGAGCCGAACCTGACGATGGTCTCGCGAAACATGGAAGGCCTCGGTGAAGTCGCCTTTAAGTACCTGCAGCGCCGGATGAGAGAACCGGATCCGAGCCGTCCGAAGCGGGAATACATCATGGCTCCGTCGCTGATTGTCCGGGAATCCGGCAGAAGACTTCGAAGGCATGTGTAAAAATCTAAACGTTTACATTCCAGTTAGGGAGGAGCCTGACCATGAACAAAGGGAACATTCTTCATCCTGAGCTGAACCGGCTCATTGCGGAAACCGGGCACATGGAAGAAATTGTCGTTACTGACGCGGGACTGCCGATCCCGGAGGAGGCAGGAACGAGAATCGACCTGGCTCTGGAAGAAGGCATGGTGCCGTTTCTGACGCTGCTGGACGCGGTGCGCTCCACGTTTTCTGTCGAGAAAATCATTCTGGCAGAAGAAATCAAATCGAAAAGTCCGGAAATGGAGCAGGCGATCCTCGATCGGTTTCCCGGCATGGAAACCGAGTACGTGCCGCATCCGGATTTCAAGCAGCGGACGAAAAACGCCAGAGGGCTCGTGCGCTCCGGAGAATTCACGCCGTACGCCAACGTCATTCTGGTAGGGGGAGTCGTGTACTAAGGGGGGATACACATGAATCTGCTTCGTATGGAGAAAATGAACAAAGCGTTCAACCGCATTTACGTGCTCCGAGACATCGATCTGCACGTAGATAAAGGGGAAATCGTCGCACTGCTCGGAGAAAACGGAGCGGGCAAATCCACACTCATGAAGCTGCTGGCAGGCATACATGATCCGACCTCTGGAAGCATCTATTTAAAAGGGGAAAAGGTCGAGATCAATGGACCGAAACATTCGCAGCGGCTCGGGATCAGCATCATCCACCAGGAGTTCAACCTGCTGCGGGAGCTGTCGATCGCCGAAAACCTGCACATCGGCAGCTACTTGACGAAGGGGGGCGGACGGATCGACTGGAAAGCGATGAACGATCATACAAAAGAGATGCTGGAGCGCGTCGGGCTTTCCCGGCTCGATCCGAAAACGCTCATTAAAAACTGCTCCATCGCCGAACAGCAGCTGATTGAAATCGCCAAAGCGCTGTCCGTCGAAGCCGAAATCCTCATCATGGATGAGCCGACCGCGACGCTGAATAACGAAGAGACCGAAAGGCTCCTCACCCTCATGGAGGAACTGCGCCAGCAGGAATTGGGGATTATATTCATCACCCACCGGCTCGATGAAGTCATCCAGGGGGCCACCCGCTTCGAAGTCATCCGCGATGGGGAGTATATCGGCGGGGCGGAAGTAGAAGGGCACACGAAGGATGAAATTGTCACGATGATGGTCGGGCGCCGTCTTTCAGACATGTTTCCCGAGCGGGTGAAGCAGTACGGCGATCCGCTGCTGGAGGTCGAGCATCTGCACGTGAAAAACAAGCTCGAAGATATTCACTTCACCGTGCATGAAGGGGAGATCCTCGGCATCGCAGGCCTCGTCGGTTCGGGGAAAACAGAGCTCTCCAAAGCCCTCTTCGGCATGCAGAAGCTCGAGAGCGGCCGGGTGATTATGGCCGGGAAAGACATTCAAACGCCGAAGGAAGCGATCGATGCCGGCATCGCGCTCGTCACCGACGACCGAAAAGAAGAAGGTCTCATTCTGGATTTATCCGTTGCCGAAAACCTGCTGCTGCCGAGCTACCGCAAAATCGCTTCCTACGGCCGGCTGAACAAGAAGAAAATGAAAGACATTGTGGACCGGTGGTTTTCCGGGCTGTCGATCAAAGCGTCCAGTCCGCAGGTGGAGGTCCGTACCCTGAGCGGCGGGAACCAGCAGAAGGTAGTCCTCGGCAAATGGCTGCAGATGGACCCGAAGCTGCTCATCCTCAATGAACCGACCCGGGGCATTGATATCGGGGCTAAGCAGGAGATTTACAAAATCATCAAAGACCTCTCAGCCGAAGGGATTGCCGTTATTCTGATTTCCTCGGAAATGCCGGAAATTCTCGGCATGGCCCACCGGGTGCTCGTCATGCACGACGGACGGCTGACCGGCGAAATGGAAATCGAGGATGCGACTCAGGAAAAAATCTTTCAATATGCCGTTGGTGGTGATCCTCATGGAAACTAATACGAATACGGGCTGGATTAAAACAGCATTGCTGCTGGACCGGTTCCGCGTCCTGATTATCTTCGTTGTCCTGCTCATTATCGCCAGTCTCGTCTCGGACGCCTTCTTTACCGTCACGAACTTGTTTAACGTGTTCCGTCAGGTGTCGATCGTCGGGATTATCGCCGTTGGAATGACGCTCGTGATTCTGACCGCGGGCATCGACTTGTCCGTCGGCTCGGTCATGGCCTTTACCGGCGCGGTTGCTGCCGGCGTCATCACGGCCGGCCTGCCGTTCCCCGTTGCCATTCTGCTTTGTCTTCTCGTCGGCCTGCTGATCGGCGCGTTCAACGGGGTCGTCGTCGCGAAAGGCGGCGTGCCGCCGTTCATCGCAACGCTGGCGATGATGGTCATCGCCAGAGGGATGACGCTGGTGCTGACAGGCGGAAGTCCGACCGTCATCACCGAACCGGCCTACCGGTTCATTGGAAGCGGCCAGATCCTCGGCATTCCGTTTCCTGTTGTGCTGATGGTGACCATTTTCGCGGTCATGTTCTGGGTGCTGAAAAACACGACGTTCGGCCGTAACATTTATGCCGTCGGTGGAAACGAAGAGGCGGCGAAACTCGCCGGGATCAACGTGGACAGAGTCAAAATTTCCGTCTACGCGCTGACCGGCATGTTTGCCTCGATTTCCGCTTTAATATATACGTCCCGGCTCATGACGGCCCAGCCCAACGCCGGGGTCATGCTCGAACTCGATGCCATTGCCGCCGTCATTATCGGAGGTACGAGGCTGACCGGAGGAAAGGGGGGAGTCATCGGAACCTTGATCGGGGCGCTGATCATGGGGGTGCTGGATAACATCTTGAACCTCGCCAACGTATCGCCTTTTTATCAGGACATTGCCAAAGGTCTCGTCATTTTAGCTGCAGTGCTGCTGGACAGCCGCTTGTCGAAATTAAACAAATAATGGGGGTAATGAACATGAAAAAGGTTTGGATGGTCTCTGCTGTTGCTGTTTTTGGCCTCTTGAGTGCCTGTGGGGATAACGATGTGGAGAATGAAGGCGCCGCTGATAACGACATGAACAATAATATGAATAACGATATGGACAACAACATGGATGACGACAATAACACGAACGACGAGAACGACATGAACAATAATGACGCGAACAACAACGCCAACAACAATAACGGCGGCGCAGATGGAGACTACACCGTAGCGCTTGCCATGAACACGCTTGACAACCCGTTTTTCGTCGACTTGAGTGAAGGGGCCGAAGAAACCGCAGAAGAGGAGGGGCTTGACCTCATCATGACGGACTCCCAGGGAGATGCCGGCCAGCAGGCGTCCGACGTGGAAAACCTGCTCACCCAGTCCCCGGATCTGCTCATCCTGAATCCGGTTGACAGTGACGCAGCCGAACAGATCGTCCTGATGGCAAACGAGCAGGACGTGCCGGTACTGACCGTGGACCGCCAGGCCTCCGGCGGGGATGTCATCAGCCATATCGGTTTTGACGCCCTTCGATCCGGAAACATTGCCGGTGAGTTCGTTTCGGACACCCTTGAAGGAGAAGGCAATGTCGTAGAAATCCAGGGGATCCTCGGTACGAACGTCGGCCGGGACCGGAGTGAAGGGTTCAATGAGCATATTGAAGAGCACGACGGGATTGAAATCATCGCCAGCCAGTCGGCCAACTTTGACCGCGGGGAAGCGCTGAACGTGGCGGAGGACATCCTCCAGGCCAACGACGATATTGATGCGATCTATGCTGCTAACGATGAAATGGTGATGGGTGCCCTCTCCGCAGTCGAAGCCGCCGGACGGGAAGATGATATCGTCATGATCGGCACCGATGCGATTGATCCGGCGATGGAGGCGATTCAGGAAGGGCGTCTGGACGCAACGATTGCAGAACCGCCGTTTTTCCTCGGACGTGATGCGGTCCACACTGCGGTGGACGTGTTGAACGGAGAAGACGTGGATGAGATGATTACCCTTGAAAACCAGCTTGTGACCGAGGAGAATGTCGACGAGATTGAAACCAGGTAGGTGAGAGCATGACGAAAATTACGGTAGTAGGAAGTTATGTCACGGATTTGACGGCACGGACCCCGCATATGCCGAAACCCGGAGAGACCGTCCTCGGCGGTCCCTTCCGGATGGGGCCTGGAGGTAAAGGCGGCAACCAGGCGGTTGCCGCCGCACGGCTCGGCGCGGAGGTGACGATGGTCACGAAGCTCGGGCGCGACCTTTTCGCAGAAGAAGCACGCCGCAACTTCCAGGAGGAGGGCATTGACACCCGGTTCATCTCTGAATCAGCCGAGGAAGCAACCGGCGCCGCCTTGATTGCCGTAGACGATCACGGGGAGAACATGATCGTCGTCACACTTGGGGCCTGCGGCGATCTTTCCGCAGCCGATGTCGCCGAGGCAGAAGAGGCGATTGCGGCATCTGATGTCGTGCTGCTGCAGCTGGAAACCTCTATGGAGGCAGTGGAAGCCGCTGTCGCCGCTGCTGCAGAACACGACCGCATGGTCATCCTGAATCCGGCGCCCTTTCAGCCGGTACCGGACGCACTGCTGCAGCAGGTTGACTGCATCACGCCGAATGAAACCGAAGCCGGCCTCCTTACTGGCATGGAAGTGAACAGCCGGGAAACAGCTGCAGCCGCTGCAGACATTTTGTTTGAGAAAGGCATTGGCATTGTCATCATTACGCTCGGCGGCGATGGCTGTTACGTCCGGGAAGCTGCCGGCGGCTATCACGTCCCGGCGATGCGCGCGGAAGTGTACGACACGACCGGTGCCGGCGATGCATTCAATGGAGCCCTCGCTCATTTTCTTGCAGAAGGCAAGCCCCTCGCCGCCGCCAGCCGCCTCGCCAACGCCGCCGCTGCGATTTCGGTCACCAGGGCAGGCACCGCACCGGCGATGGCTTACGAGCACGAGCTGGAGGCGTATGGAATCGAAGAATAATCATGGCTGTGCTCCTTCCCCTCCCCCGGGAAGTCCGCATAGAGCAGCCCCCGGTCTGATCCGCAGACCGGGGGCTGTTTTTAGGAGAAAGCCGGCCGAAGCGGGAAACATGCGGCCAGGCCTTCCCGCTTCCGAGGCATACAAAAATCCCGCGTCGGAAGCGAAGATGCTTCCGGCGCGGGAGGACAGCCTGTTCTGCTGATTTACACACTCTTGTGAGCGGCTTCTCTCTCTGCTGTGCGCTGTTCTTTGCAGCGTTCCGACCAGGTGAAGAGAGCCGCAGCGGCAGCAAAACTGCCCATCACCAAGGCGAAAATCACCGACTGCAGCGTCGGTGACAGGAATACCATTCCGATCAGCAGGGCGCCCAGCAGAGGCAGGACAAACGTATTTCGTTCGTGCTTTTCTGTATACGTTTTTCGTTGATTCCGCTTCATAGGCTCAACCCCCGTCCCAGAAATCCGGGTTCAGTGTATCATACCAGCAGCTGGAACAAAACCCTTTCTCATCCACTGTCTTCCCAGCGGCGGATCCGGCGCTCGAGGTGCTCCACTTCCTCGGCGAGCCGGTCGATCCGTTTTTCGAAACGGGTCAGCAGATAGGCCGCGACAAATACAGGAAAACCGACATTGCCGACGAACAGGGCCCACTCGGGTAACTGCATCATCGCTATCCCTCCTTTCGAGAAGCTGACGAGCAGCTTCTCCTTTATAAAGGGGAATATACGTTCGTTTTTTAACCGAAAAAAAGAGATTGAGCCGAAAGATGCGGGGCCGTCCGGGCCTTTTCTTGAAGGTTCTGTGAAAGCCTAGTTTTGTTATAACAAAAGTACGCCTGCGGCTCTTTTTTCTTCGCCTGCCGCGGAGACATCCTTCCGCTCTCCCTCCCTTACGTCCGGAAGGATCGTCACGCTTTCTTTATCCGCAGGCGTCTCGAAAAAGAGCCTGGGCCTGCTCCGTTTCATAAACGTTTCTTTTCTCTCAGAAGGACGCAGCGAAGACCGGCGGACGCCTGTGGAAGAAGAAGATCAGAAGATCCCGCAGGGCGTCAGACCGAGGAAGCTGGAGATTTCCTCCACGGCAAGCGTGCCGAGTTGCAGCGGCGTTTTCTGTCATTGTCAACAATAAACAATAACGGAGCTTTCTTGAAAGTAGAGGAATGGATAAGTTCTCATACAAGAAGACGACGGCCTTGTCGGCTGCTCGGGAAGCATGAAGAACCTATGCTTCCCTCAAACATCTGCGGTACAAGCCGTTCCGGCCAAAAGGCGCTTTTGGTCGGTAATAAGCATGTATAGGTTCTCATCGATGGAGACGCGTAGGCGCACCAAGCTGGGAATCGGCGGGCTGCAGGGACTTGTTCACCGCTCCGGCCTCCACGTGCCGGCTGTATGGCGTCTGTCCCGGTGCCGTTGTTCGAAAAAACCGGTGTTCGTGTCGAGCGGGTAATGCATCGCAGCGTCGAGGAGCCAGACGATCAGCTCCTGATACAGATCCTCCCGCTCTTCCGGCGGCACCTGCGTCAACGACGCACGGATTTTTGGTTCCATGTGATCAATCAGTTTTTGTTTTGGTTCCGGCTGGTCCGGATGCCGCTGGATGTCACGGATCAGGCCGGTCAGGATCGGTTTCATCTAAGGTCCACGATCCGCTGCCGGAGGGAGGCCAGAGCCCGGCGCTTTACTCGAGAGACGCTCGGCGGCTGCATGCCGAGGCGTGCGGCGGTTTCGCGTGCCGGAAGCTGATGGAGAAAGACGGCTTCCAGTACCGACTGCTCCCGAATGGATAACGTTCGATACGCCTGATACAGCGTTTCGTCGGCGATCGCCCCGCTCAGCGAAGTCCCGTCTTCCCAAATCGGCTCGGCGTCAGGGGAAGGAAGATGCACGGGGAGGATGGAGGTGCTCTGTTTTCTCCGGCTCCGGTCCATTTGGACAGCGCGGAAGTGCAGCGAGCGGGCCAAGTAGCTGCGCAGCCGGATTTCGCTGCAGAAAGATCGAAACGCCGCGTCCAGCCGACGGCGGGCGGCGGGGCTCGGGGTGATCATGGCACGTGTGTACAGGTGATAGTAAGGCGGATGCTGCAGAAATCGGGTCGTGAGTGGGACGCGGGACATGGGGCACCTCCTAAGGGAACGCTTGTTCTGTATTATAACGGGAAACACGCATGATTGCAAGAACGACAAGGGTTCGGTGCGTCTTTCTATGTCATCAGCTTATTGGTTTGGACAAAATGAAACAGCCTGCAGATCACCTTGGTCCGCAGGCGCTTTCCTGTCGCCGCAGGAAAGCGCCTTGGCTTACAGCCGCACCTTCCTTCCTGGCAGACGGGTATCATGTTTCTGTTACCTTTTCCCCTCGCAGTACCTGTTCGCTCATCGCAATCCCCCCGGCAAGGCCGAGCACTATCCAGACGATCCGCAGCACCACCTCCAGCCATGCTGGATCAAAGCGGAGGAGGTAGCTGCCGAGCAGCATCCATCCCGTTACAGCCATGATCACACCGATGAGCGCCATCACGGTCTGCTTCGGCCGGCTGGACCGCCGTCCGGCAGCAAGCAGCAGCACTCCTGCGGGGATCAGAACCCCGGCAGAGGCCAAATCAAGCCTGGCATCATCTCCTTGTATTTGTCTCTTTTCCTTACGAAAGAGGACGGAACATCTTGTTACTGCCTTACTGCACCTCGGGAGAAAGGAAACAGGACTCGTTCAAGCCACCGCAAGCTGACTTCACTTACGGAAAAAGAGAGAACGTCATGCCCCTGCCGCGACAGATTCCGTTTGTTTCCTGTTTCTCTACGCACTTCCTGTCCGCCCAGGATAAAACAGTGACGTTTTTCTGCGTTCTGTTATATAATAGAATAAAACTCCTTTTCACCTTCCTACATATGCCGGATGGTGCGGCATACAATCCCATAATGAGGTGAAGACGATGAAAGCGAAGCTGGTAGTACTGGTTGTTTGCAGTCTGTTGTTCAGCCTGTTTCTCCCGGAAACCTCCGCAGCAGCAGCTTCACAGATGGTGACGAAAGGGAATACGAGCGAGAAAGTGGTAGCCCTGACCTTCGACGACGGAGCGGATGGGACGAACATTCCATCGATTCTGGACACGTTAAAACGGGAAAATGTCCCTGCGACCTTCTTTTTGACGGGAACCGGATTGAAGGATCATCCGGACCGCATCCGGCAGATCACCGCTGACGGCCATGAACTCGGCAACCATTCCTACACGCACCCGGATTTTACGACGCTGAGCCGCGCGCAGATCATCGAAGAGCTGGAGAAAACCGAGGCACTCACCAGAGAGGTGACCGGCCAGTCTACGAAGCCGATTTTCCGGGCGCCGTTCGGCTATGTGAACGCCGCTGTCCTTGACGGCGTCGGCGCAGCCGGCTATACGCACACCATCGGCTGGAACATCGATACGATCGACTGGCGCGGCCCGTACAAAAATGAGATCACCGACCGCGTCATCAGCGGGATTGAACCCGGATCTATCGTCCTGATGCACACCGGCGCCGGGGCACCGGGGACCCCTCATGCTCTGCCCGACATCATTCAGGAACTCGATGCCCTCGGCTACCGCTTCGTCACTGTAGGCGACATGCTCGGCCTCTCCGAACCAGTCACCGGACAGACCTACATCGTCCAGCCGGGCGATACGTTGACGGCAATCGCCGCGCGTTTCAACACGACCGCTGCCAATCTGCGTGAATGGAACAACCTGCAGCCGGGTGCCATCCTCTCTGTCGGACAGGTGCTGATCGTTTCGGACCTGCTGTTCTCCGATATCGCCGGCAACTGGGCGAGAAGCGAAATCCAGACCATGGCAGAACAGCAGTACGTCTTCGGCCGCAGCCCCGGTCTCTTTGTTCCAGGCGGGGATGTGACGCGGGCCGAATTTGCAGCGCTTCTCACCAGGGTGCTGGAGCTGGACACGAATCTGGATGGGCCCCCGTTCGCGGATATAAACACAGCCGACTGGTATGCGCCTTATGCCGCTGCGGTGAAAAACGCCGGCATGATGACCGGGTATCCCGCGGGCGGCAGCACAGTATTCCGACCGGATCAAAAAATCAGCCGGGAGGAAGTGGCCGTTGTGCTGGTGCGGGCGCTCGAGGCAGAAACCGGCAGCACGCTGCCATCCCAGCCGCTGACCTTTGCGGACCGGGGAACCATAGCCGACTGGGCGGAAAGCAGCGTCGCCCGAGTGACCGAGGCCGGCTTGATGCGGGGCAGGACGTCCACGACCTTTGATCCCAAAGGTGTCACCACCCGAGCCGAATCCGCCGTCGTCATGTACCGCCTGCTGCCGCTGATCGACTGATGTTCATAGAACGAAAGCGCCGAGCGCCTTTTGGTCGGGACGGTGCCTCCCTCGATGAAAACGGAAATATTTGTAACACCAAATAAAGCACGCCTGCCGAATCGAGGCAGGCGTGCTTTGTTTGGATCAGGAGCTTTCTCGAAAGCTAGGGCGTGGCCGGCATGTTATTCCACGTCGACCAAAAACGTGTACATGGCACGGTTGCTGCTGTCCGGCCAGTTAGCGGTGACGCCGATCGGGTACAGCCCCGGCTCTTCCGGCATCTGGATTTCCCCATTGTCGGTACCCAGTGCTTCCACCGGCCCTTCGCTTTCCCACAGCTGGGCTTCTACCTCTGGATTGGAACCGTCCCCAAAGGTGTAGGAGACAGTTTCTCCAGCCTCTGTCGATAAGGCCTCCATGTCCATGATCGTGATCGTCTCGTCCGGAGGCGGGCCGGAAGCGTTGGTCGAACCGCCCCAGTAGGACCAGGAGTAGGACCCGAGCATGCCGGTGGCTGCCTCTTCTTCTGTTTCCATCGTCAGTTCCGGCGGCTCATCGCAGGCAGCCAGCAGGACGAGAAACAGGAACATTATTGCGGTCTTGAATGTGTCCACCTCCTATCATCAAGTGGATGGTCAGCAGATTCGTCCATGGCGGAAAGCCGGCATCATTTTACTTCCACGTACAGCGTATAGACGGCGTGGTTGCTGCTGTCCGGCCAGTCGGCGGTGATGCCGATTGGATACAGCCCCGGTTCCTCCGGCATCTGCACCTCGTTTCTCGTCGTATCGAGTTCGTACAGCGGTCCGTGTTCATCCCACGCTTCTGCTTCCAGTTCGGGAGTGGATCCATCAACGACAGCGACCCGCACAGACGATGCCGCTTCTACGGGGAAAGCTCCCATATCCAGGTTCGACACGGTTTCATTCGGCGGACCATAGGAGGAATGCGCGGATCCCGTCAACGAGGTCCAATAGTTGGATCCGAGTTCCCCCGTCCTATGTCCCTCATCTGTTGCCATGACGATGTCCGGCGGTTCGCTGCTGCACGCGGCAAGCAGCAGGATCGACAGGGGGAGGAGTGACTTCATTCTCCTCTCACCTCCATAGCAATATCTGCTTCCCGGAGCAGCTCCCGCAGATCTTCGGTGCTGCCGCTGGATAACGAGTATAAAGTGTGCGTGTCACGGGCTTCCATTACCGAGCCGCCGCCTTCCTCCGGCAGCCAGAGATGAAAATGTCGCTCGGGTTCTTCGCCGACGACGAGATGCAAATCTCCTTCGGCCATATCGACAGCCCCGCTTTGCTCGTTGGCTCCGTCGAGAATATCCGCCGCCTCTTCCGCGTCTGTGCCGCTCAGCGTACCAAGAACCTCTCCACCTGCGGTTCCGAAGCCGTCAAAGCCGCGAATCTCTACACGTTCGGGCTCTTCGAGATCAAACGTGCTTCCGCAGCCGGCGAGAACGAGCAGGATCAACATGCTAATCACGCGTCCCATACACACCCAGCCTTTCCTCGATATCGGTACCGTTCACGGAGAAGTCCTTCGTGATGCGGAACTCGCCGCTGCCGACCCCGTCCAGATCCAGCTCCTGTTCGTACGTGTCTCCCGGAGGAAGCGTCAAACCGATATCTTCAAACGCATGATCCAGCGTCCTTTCCCAGTCTCCATTCTCCGCTTCCTCTACGTGGTACTGAAGCCCGAAAAACAGCTCGGTCGGGCCGCGGTTCTCCAGCTGCAGCACGTAGCCTCCGGCGTTTTCTTCCACCGAGAGCTCCGCGTTCGCTTCCTGCGGCGGCACAGCGGCAGAGCCGGCAAACGTATCCGTCACGTTCCCTTCGTCATCGAGCGTTTCGGCGCTGATGATATACATCGTATCCTTCTCCGGAAGCGAGGCGGCAAAAGAATCGTCCGTCGTCGTCGTTTCTTCGATAACTTCGACGAGTTCCAGTTCTTCGGTTCGTTCGGTGAGCCGGTAGCGGACACTCCCCTCCCACGGCACGGTGACGCCGCTGATTTCCACCTCCTCGTCCGGATGGGTGATCCCGTGGGCGCCCATGAAGCCATCCTGAAAAGCATCGCCCATGCCTTCTTCGTATTCGGTATTCCGAATAGGGTCCAGGGAGCCCGCTTCTGGCCACACCCACGTCTCGGTCTCTCCATCCATCGAACCATATACCGAGTCATGCTCCTGCGGGGCTTGTTCCGGTTCAGACTCCGTCGTCACTTCCATCTCAGTGCCGCATCCTGCCAGCAGCAGGACAGCAGCTCCGGATAAACGATACATCGAACCCCTCCTTTATCCCCTTAGACGTAAAAATTGGAAACACGTTACAATCATGATGCGGAAGCATTGCTCCAGCGCCGGACAGCGTATATAATTGAATGTACATATAAACGAAGGAAGAGGTGAGCAGCATGACAGATACAACCGTATCTTCGTATGCCTCCATGTTTAAGCTGCTTGCAGACGAAAAGCGACTGCACATGCTCCGCTACCTGCAGATCAGCGGCCTGTGCGTCTGCGATCTGGAAGTACTGCTGGATATCAGCCAGCCATCCGCCAGCCAGCACCTCCGCAAACTGAAAGCAGAAGGGATGATCACGTCCCACCGTCACGACCAGTGGCAGATTTACAGCATCAACGAAGCGTACCCGCTGTATTCCATGCTCCGGGCCGTACTGGAAGAACTGCCTTCAGCGAAAAAGGACGTCGATGAACTGACGGAAAAAGGCCTCCGCTCCCGCTGTTCCATGCAGGAGATCGAGATCAAGCTGCCGGAAAAAGCCGAAGCGAAGTAAAATGAAGTAAGACGAGAACAAAGACCGTCCCCGCACAGGCGTGCAGAGACGGTCTTTTTCGCTTGGTCAAAAGGAGAAGACGCGGCATCGTTTGCTGCTCGGGAAGCATGAAGAACCCATGCTTCCCTCCAAGAACCTGCGATGCACGCCGTTCCGACAAAAAGGTGCTGCGTGCTTTTGGTCTCCTACAGGCCGCTCCAGATGGCATTCGCCACATCGACCGCCTCGCCGCTGTCGGCGTCCTGCAGCATGACGACGAGAACGTATTCCTCATCGAGGCTGGCGAACCAGCCGATCTGATCTCCATCCTCCACGGTCTGCTCCGATTTCAGTTCCGCCGTGCCGGTTTTGCCGATCACATCCCGGTCATGCCCCGGATCTTCCCGGTAGGCCGTCCCGTCCGGATCCTGCACGACCGAAGCGAGGGTGTCCCGGATAATGCCGAGCGTTTCTTCCTCCAGAGGCTGTGATGCTTCCGCCTCGTCGTCCATCAGCAGCACCGGTTCGGTCATAGCACCGTCTGTGAACGTCGTGTACAGCCCTGCCATGTGGACAGGAGAGCTGAGCACCTGCCCCTGCCCATAGCCGGTGTCGGCAAGCAGGATGTCTTCGTCGATCGTGTCATCGTTGGCGAGCTGCGCCTCCTGCAGCGGAAGCGGGTAGTCCCATGATTCCCCGAAGCCGAACGCTTCGGCACCATCGAGCATCGTGTCTGCCCCGAGGTCGAGCGCCTCCTGCGCGAAGTAAATGTTATCCGAGAGGGCCATCGCCGTATCGAGATCCACTTCTGTCACGCTGTCGTTCACGCGGGTGATTTCAAAGCCGCCCCAGCTCTCGTCCTGCTGCCACTGGTCTCCTTCAATCGTACGCGCCGCTTCCGGATCGAGCGTGCCTGCGTTGAGGCCGATCGCGGCGGTCACCGGTTTGAAAATCGAGCCCGGCGAATAGGCCTGGCGGAAGCGCTGTTCGAACAGCTGCTCCACGGTATCCAGCTCGTCGACGGTTGGATCCGGGAGCTCGAGGTAGCGCAGATTCGAGTCGAACGATGGTCCGCTCGTAAGCGCCAGCGTTTCACCGGTGTCGGCATCGAGGAGCACCGCAGCGCCGGACTCCCCTTCCAGAGCTCCCGCCGTCAGCTCCTGGTAGCTGCTGTCGATCGTGAGCGTGATGTCGTCGCCGTCCACCGGCTGCTCGGACTGAATCACTTCGCGCACCTCGTCGGAAGCATCGACAATCCGGACTTCAACGCCGCGCTCCCCGCGCAGTGTTTCCTCTTCAAAATATTCGATGCCGTATTTGCCGATATCGGCATCGCTCGGATAGTCGTCAACCTCTTCCAGCTCTTCGCCGGTAATCGGACCGATATGGCCGGCAAGGTGACCGGCGCTTCGTCCGAGCGGATACTGCCGCCCTTCTTCGGTGTTCAGGAGCACCCCGTCAATCTCGAGCAGCTCCTCGACCCGCGGGTCATCGTAGGCGACGAGCTGCACCGGCGCAGCCCAGTCCGGGTTGTCCGGATACTGGTTCGCCGCCTCATATACCGCATCGGCATCGAGCTCCATGACGTCCGCGAAGGCTTCTGTTGAAGCTTCCAAATCCTCCGCTGATTCCGGCACGAACGCTGCTTCGTACACCTCTCCATTCTGCGCGATCGGTTCATCATTCCGGTCCATGATTTCCCCTCGAACGGGTTCTTCATAAGCCACTCGGATCGAATCGTCTTCCGCCTGCATCCCCGGCAGCAGGTGGTCCGGCTGCCAGACCGCTTCCCAGTCGCCGGGACCGTCCTCGTCTTCTGTTCGTTCCAGCGGCACCGTCGTATCGTAGTTCAGTTCGCCGGCAAGTGTCTCGATGCTAACCGAGACGCTGTAGTCGATCTCCTGGATTTCCCCAAGGTCGATGTCGTCCTCTTCCTCAAAATCGCGTGCGTCGAAATCGAGCGACCCCACCTCCGCCTGCAGGTCCCCGTAAATGAGCTCGTACCGTTCGGCCAGATCGGCATCCACGCCGTCCATTGCCTCGTAGCTTCCGTCCTGCCAGGCTAAGAGATAGGGAACCAAAGCTTCTTCCTCCGGATTCGGCGGGTCTTCGCCAAAGCAGCCGGCAAGCAGCACGGAAACCCCGACGGCGCCGGCTATGTATCCCTTTTTCATGATAAACTCCCCCTTATGTTCTCTATTTCCAGTATACAGGGAATCATTCCGGAGAGAAAGCTGGCAGGATGCCCGGGCCTTTCGATGATGGAAAGAAAGCACCTCAGCAACGCACTCGAAGGCAAGAGTTGGGATGGTTCCGTTGGGAGGCCTGTAGCCGCAGCGCCGTTTTCAGGAATGCTGCGTCCGAGCGCGGTCTCCGAGTGACCGCTCCGGCCGCGTGAGTGACCGCCCGGCACCGGAACGGCCGCTGTGCGCATCGCAGCGTCTGCGGACGAAGCTGGTGCGACCGAGAGCAGCAGATGAGTGACCGCTCCGACGCTGCGAACGTCCGAGCTGCGTCCAGAACACGGACACAGAAGTTCCACTTCTCTTGGTCCGATCAAAAAAACTGCCCGGCATCGGCCGGGCAGGTTGGATAATAAGTATCCAAAAGGGGTGATTGCGGGAAGAAAAAGCTTTTCTTCCCTTGCAGAGTTTGCGACGCGCACCTTTTCGACCAAATGCGGCTCTCGATCCTTCCGCAGCTCCAGTATCTGAAAAAACGTTCGTACTCCTAGTGCGCACTGCCGAGGACGTCTTCCATGATGGCGGCACCCTCTTCTTCGGTGGCCGCGGGGACGACCGTTTCCACAGTTTCGCCGTCGTCTCTTGTATGCTGAAGAACAGCCGTGGAATAGTCCTCATCGACAACGATCGTAAACGGTGTGACGGCACCGCCATCGCGGACGACAGCGTGCATCCGCTGCTGATGAAATTCTCCCCGGATCCCCTGCCCGCTGGTCATCGATTCGCCTTCTTCATACAGTTCTACGTCCAGATGCGCCGGCGTTACCCAGACACTGCGAACATCCGTGCCGCCCCGGAAAAACGACGTCAGTGCCTCCCATCGCAGCGACACGTGTTCCGGCGTGTACGTGCCGTTGATAATAATCGAGTCGATCGTGGACACCGAACTGCCGAATTGAACGGCCGGTCCTTCCATATAGACTTCTTCTGTAGGGTTATTGAAGATTAAAAAAATTGTAAAGCCAATAATAATAACTATGGTTATTGTCAGTTTTAGCATTTCTAATCACCTTTTAATAATGTAATGTAAATACTTAGATTCCGTTGATGGTACGCAAAAATCCATAAATTAGATTTGTTGAATTATGCAAACTCAATATATTAGCTTGGTGAAAATGAAGATCTAGTGCTCATTTAAAGCCATAGAAGTAATTTTAGTATATGGTGTATCGATTTAGTATAATTGTACTTTTTATTTCAAATGATTTATTTAAGTTCTATCACTAATTAACAACCTATTTTAGGAGGAATTCTATGAGAGAGAATTATATTTCTAATTCTGCAAGTCTTTTTGGCTTATTTATATTTTTGTTAACAATCTGGCTTACACCAAACATTTTTGGAAGTGCACACTCAGGTGATCTTACATTTTTTGTTTACTTATCATCTTTTATAATAGTAGGAATGTTTTTTAAAATATTCCATGCTTTCTGTTATGAGAATGATAGAATTAAATCGTGCATATGGATATGGATTTTAATAGGTTTTGTAACAAGCGTTAATTTATTTTGGATTCATACTGCAACTGAACGTTATCATGATGAATACATTAGTTACTCAGTTTTAGTTGATAGATTTGAGGAGGAACATGATAGAGCTGATTTTGACGAGAGCGACTTAAGATATATTAATAATTTAGAAAGTAAGATGATTTATTTTCAAAACCAGTACCGTCAAAATAAACAAATAGATTCAAACCAATCAAGTTTTGTCATAAGACACTTTCTGAGACTATCTGTTATTTTAGTAAGTATACTAGGAGTTATAGTTGGTTTACAGAAAAGAAAAAAGAGTGATAGATAAGTATATATTTGTGAAACTTACTAGGTTAGGGGGTCAGAACATGACAAAGTACCATAAACTCGTGCGGGATTTAATCCCGGAAGTGGTAGCAGAAGAAGGACAGATCGCCCGCGCCCGATTCGCCCGGCCCGAGGAGCTCCGCGGCCTGCTTTTTGCGAAGCTGCGAGAAGAAATCGACGAGCTGGAGGAAGAGCCGAGTGTCGAGGAGCTGGCAGATGTGTACGAAGTACTGGAAGCGCTCCGGGAGCATCACGACTACTCCGATGAGGACGTGGCCAAAGCGCGGGAGAAGAAAAAAGTCGAACGAGGCGGATTCCGTCAGGGCGTGATTCTCGAATCCGTCCGCGACGAAGAAGACAGCGCTGATGATCAGGAGGACAAGTCCTGATGCTGCTGCCACTCTGACTTCAACAGGCCATAGACGGCATGGTCGGCAAAATGATCGTACAGCCACTCGGCCTGACGCAGCGTGCCTTCCCGGACGAAACCAAATCGTTCCGGGAGGGCACGACTTTTTTCGTTGGCAACCGCCGCTCGGATTTCAATGCGGTGAAAGCAGAACTCGTCGAACCCGTAATGGAGGAGCGCGTCCAGCGCCTTCGTCATGATGCCGCGGCCGTGAAACCCGCTGCCGAGCCAGTAGCCGGCATTGGCTGTATGGTTCCTGCGGTCAATGGAATGGAAGCCGGCAGTACCGGCGAGCTGGCCGTCCACGAGCACGGCAAACGAGGTGATCAGTCCGCCCTGGTCCACCGTCGCCTGCAGCGTCCGCTGGATGAATGCCCGGCTGTCTTTTTCTGTCTCCATGGCATCCACCCAGGTGAGCCAGGGGCGCAGCGTCGGTTTCGAGGCGAGGAGGAGGGCGGACAGGTCCCACGCATCGTCTTTACGGAACATGCGCATGGTCACCCCGTCTCCAAGATCAGCTGGGTACATAAAAAAACCTCCTTTTTGGCAACTATAGCACAAAAAGGAGGTTGACTATTACTCTTCCTGCAGGCCGTGCACGTCAATAACGGCTTTGACAGCACGGTGGATGTGTTTTTCCGGCCAGTCGGCGAGCAGCCCGAAAATAGGGGCTTCGTGCAGGTGGAACCGGCGCAGCTTGTTCGTCGGGCGGCCATAGAGCATGCGGACGAGCATGTGGAATGTCACCGGCTGCTCCGTCGTAAGCAGGTACGCTTCAATCCGCTCCTGATCGGCGCGCAGCAGCTCCCAGCCGGCCCGCTGAAAGACGACGTCGTCCGGCCTTGGTGCCGCCGCATCCAGTGCTGCTTTCAACGCGGTCTCCGCATCGGACAGCAACCGGGAAACGTCTTCGTCCAGCCAGTCGGCATCTGCGTGCCGGAGCAGCGCGATATCCGGGAGATCCACTGCTGCGAGCGAATGCAGCTCCGGCTCCACGTCCGTTTCCGGCAGGACGGCTGCCTCGAGCAGACGCGCGGTGTGCAGGACCGGGAAGGAGGGAGCGTGTTCTCCGAGGTCGTCCTGCATCTGCAGCAGCCGGCGGATCCGGTCGGTTTCCTGCGCGAGCCGCCGCTCGATCTGCTGGAGCCCCTGCAGCTGCCGGATCACTTTCGGTGTGCGGACGGCCATCTCGTTAAACTGCCGCTCGATTGTCGCAATCCGCTTTACAGCCCGCGGCATCAGCACTTCTTCCGGCAGGAAAAGGTGGTCTTCATCGGGATCATACTGCACGTAGAACCCGCAGTCGGCGCACGTGCAGCGGAGCATGCGGCCGTCGATCGTCAGCTGCTTGTCGTGCCGGCACATGTCCCAGCGCCAGTCCGGCGGGATCATCCGGTACGGACGCAGCACGATCTCGACTCGGTGCCGCCAGTAGGCAACATCCTCCGGCTCCTTCAGTACGGAAAGCAGCGAGGACCGGTTGAGGGTCTCGACCGCCTGTACGACGTGCTGCTTTTCCCGGGCGAGCCGGGTGAACGGATGATCGTCAAAGGCGCGGCGGATCTGCTGCAGCCAGTGTTCCCGCGGCTCGGCATGAATGCGCGCAGCAGAAACATACTGCGCAGTGACGTCTTCTATATGGCGCTGCAGCTGGCTCTTCGACAGCTGCGCATACGGCTTCGCATAAAAGTGGAGCGGATCATACGACAGATAGCCCTGCGGCGCTTCTTCCCATAAGAAGGCTTCCGGGCGCATCAAGGTCGGGAACAGTTCATCCGCGCCGTCGACCGGTACCGGGAGCAGCACATCCGGAAGGCCGGTCAGCTGTATCCAGGCTTCCTGTTCGTCAGGCGAAAGAGCAGCAAGCGCGCTCTCCGCTGCTGTATCCAGTCTGGACAGAGCGGCTCGCTTTTCTTTATTCGTCTGATTGGCTGCTTCCTGTTTATGCCCGATCTGCAGCAGGGTCAGTGAGGGGTGCAAAGGGGCTTCTTCATTCGCTGTCAGACTCATCATAACCACCTCCAGGTTCTTTCATTTTACCCGGTAAAGGCGTGTGCCGAAAAGAAGAAAGCTCAGCAGCTGCTGGAGGTCATCCAGCGCTCGGACCACGTCTCCAGCGCTCGCATGACCGGCTCGAGCTCTTCTCCCTGATCGGTCAGTTCATAAATGATGCGGACAGGCGTCTCCGGGTAGACGGTCCGGTCGACGAGGCCGTTCTCCTCGAGCTCCTTCAGCCGGGACGACAGAAGCCGTCCGCTGATCCCGAGGGCGGATTCGATCGTACAGAACCGCTGGGGTCCCTGGAGAAGCTGGTAAATAATCAGGCCGGTCCAGCGCCGGCCGAGCATAGACATTGCTGATTCAAACCGCGGACACACTTCTTTCATCGCTGCCACTCCTCTTCTCTATCATGGTAACGATAGTGTAGCATATAACTAACTTTTTTAATATTAATTACTTTTTGTAACTAAAAGCATTGACAAGAGCTGCTTACTGTTATACGATTACTTACGAAAAGTAACTTAGTGATCTGTTTTCCTTTCGGAAGGAAAGCAGCAGCTGGTTAGCAATCACCCGCAGCAGAAACGCTGCAGAAGGAGCGTTGCACGATGGGACTGCTGGACAATTTATTTCCAAACAAAAAGGAGAGATCGAGCATGGCACAAGTAAAAGTAGCGGTTGTGTATTACAGTTCTACAGGTACGAACCACAAGATGGCAGTATGGGCGAAAGAAGCAGCGGAACAAGCTGGAGCCGAAGTGAAGCTGGTCCGCGCGGCGGAACTCGCACCGGATGCAGCGATTGACTCCAACCCGGCGTGGAGAGCGCACCTGGAAGAAACAAAAGACATCCCGACAGCGACACCGGACGACCTGGACTGGGCGGATGCGTTTATCTTCAGTACACCGACACGTTTCGGTAACCTGCCGGGTCAAATGAAGCAGTTCCTCGACACAACAGGCGGACTCTGGGGACAGGGCAAGCTCGTCAACAAAGTCGTGACTGGCATGTCTTCCGCAGCGAACCCGCACGGCGGTCAAGAAGCAACCATCCAGGCATTGTATACATCCATGATGCACTGGGGCGCGATCATCGCAGCACCAGGCTACTCTGATCCAGTCACGTTTGCAGCAGGCGGTAACCCGTACGGCACAAGCGTCACTGTAGACCAAGAAGGCAACATGGTCGAAGACGTACAGGACGCAGTCAAGCACCAGGCAAAGCGTACTGTCGATGTAGCCAGCTGGGTGAAAAACGGCCAGCAGGGTTAATCGTATAGAAACACGACACGCCTCAGCAGCATGCTGAGGCGTTTTTTATGGAGCCGGAACCAGTCGAAGGAGAGACAATAGAACCTTCAGCCCGACATTCCCTCGTTTCCGCGGCTGGCGGAGCAGCCGGGGACCGGAAGGGCTTGGGTGATTGGTGGTTGGGTTTCTGAAGGAGACGTCGACGGGCTCAGTCAATGCGCCGCCGCGTGACGCTGAGTGACCGAGCGCGGCTCCTGAGTTTCCGCAGCGCTCCTTGGAGTGACCGCCCAGCGCCGAAATCGCCGCTGATTCTCGCTGAGTGACCGCCGGCGGGCTCGTTACGTCTGCTCCTCCGCGCGCTGCGTCCGCCCTTACGCTCTGAACGTCCGAGCTGCGTCCAAAACATGGACCGGGAACTCCCCTCCTTCTTTCTCCGATCAAAAAAACCTGCCCGGCATCGGCCGGACAGGTTCGTTTGATTTACGTCTGAATCGTCGTATCAACAGCGACAGGGTTTTCAATCGTCTGCTTGACGACGCAGTAGCGTTCGGTGAGCTTTTTCAGCACAGCAACCTGCTCTTCGTCTGCGTCCGTGTCGAGGTCGAAGGTGAGGTTGATGGATTTGAAGCCGACCGGCGCTTCTTTGGAGACGCCGAGAGTACCTCGGAAGTCGAGTTCGCCATCGGCTTTTACAGTCCCGCTGCGGATCGTGATCTCCATGTTGGTTGCGACCGCCTGCAGGGTCACACCGGCGCAGGCAACGAGGGCTTCGAGCAGCATGTCGCCGGAGCACGCCTGCGTGCCGGGTCCGCCAGTGGCCGGGTGGAGGCCGGCTTCGACGAGGGCTTTACCTGTCTGTACGCTGCAGGAAACGCCTTCGCCTACCTGGCCTTCCGCAGAGAGCGTTACCACAGCGGCTTCGGCATCTTCTTTATACTGATCTTTCAGTGGGGCCTGCATATTAACGAGGGTTTCTTTATCCATTCTTTTCGTCCTCCTTCATGATGGTGAGTCTACCTCTCCAGTGTACCAATGTTCAGAATAGAAGGAAATCCATTCCGATCGCTTTTGTTGGAATCAGGCGGAAGTTTTTTTCGCTGGAAAAAGGGAATAAATTAGAGACGATGACAAGACAGCGGAGGAGGGGAGAGGCAGTGCTCGAGATCATATTTGAATTTCTGCGGGAGCTGGGCTGGATCGGCCTGGTGATCGGCGTCAGCGTGGAAGGGCTGTCTGTCCCCTTCCCGGCGGCGATCGTGTTCCTCGTTTATGGGTACGTCATGAATCCGGCCGGGCTGGATTTTCTCTGGCTGAGCCTGCTCGGTGCAGGAGCCTATACAGTGGTGTCCTATATTCCGTACGTCATTGCGGTACGCTGGCAGCATGTCGTGCAGCGGCGGATGACGTCCGTCCGGGTGAAGAAGATGATTCGTTTCATGGAGCGCAACCGTAACGCAACGATCGCGATTGGCCGGACCCTCGGGATGGGCTACATCGTCTACGTTGCAGCCGTCTGCCGCATCGGACCTGTCCGCTACGGCATCTTCACGTTTCTCGGCGTGTTTGTCGTCGGTCCGCCGATGCTCTATCTCGGCAGCCTCGGCAACGTCGGCGAAGTGTATGCGGTGTTCCAGCAGCTGCAGTATGTGATTGCAGCCTTCCTTCTGCTCGGTGTCGGCGCCTATCTCTATTTCTGGATCCGCAAAAAACGACGGCTCGCCCGTCATCAGCAGAGAGGAGGAGATCAACATCATGAGTCTGCTCGTGTACACAACGAATGACTGTGTCGAATGCGACTTCGTCAAAAAAGCACTCGATGCCAATGATATGGCCTACGAGGTGCGCAACGTCCGTGAACATCCGGCGTATCAGCAGGAAGTGGAACAGCTCGGGTTTCTCGGTGTGCCGGTGACGGTATACAAAGAAGAAGCCGTCAAAGGCATGGTACCGGAGCTGGAGAAACTGATCGCAAAGGCGAAAGCGGAAGCAACAGAAACCGAAGCATAGCCGGTCCAGCTTCCGGCCGAAAGGATACAGACGAAAAGCCGTGGAGGAAGAGCCCGAATGTACGTCCTGCGTACATGACCGGCCTGTCTCCAAGGCTTTTTGGTAATATGAATAGATGCGTTTTCATCGAGGGAGACGGCGCCGCGCCCTGCCAGGGAAGACCCCCTTTCTTCCTTCAACAAGCCTGCGGCACACGCCGCTCCGACCAAAAGGCGCTCCGCGCTTTGGTGCATGTGATGTCTGCCGAGGAAAGGCGGCAGCCAGTTTTTGGCTTTTCGCGGAAAGCGTCTTTTCACATCAAACAGGAGAACCGAGCCATCGGGCGCTTCGATGGTGGCTCGTTTCAAGCAAAAAGATCAAGAAATGTCCCGCTTTCAAGCGTCCGCTCGTAGTATAATAGAAGAAAGCTCTCGCCTGCTGCCGCGGGCGGCGCTTTTACTCGAGAAGAAGAACGTATGCGTTCTCATGCAGGGAGACAACGGTTTTGTCCACTGCACGCCGTTTCGCCCAAAAACCAGCCGCCCCTGCAGAAACGGACGATCTTTCTCAGCCATGCCGTCAGTCCCCCTGGTTACCATGAATGGAGGCGGATGCAGGATGTATGAAATGGCAGAACGATTCCCTCATTCCATTTTTGACGAAAAGGCAGGCCCGTTTGTCTCGCTGTACCAGCCGACGCAGAAAGCAGGACCCGAAAAGCAGCAGAACGTGATTATTTTCCGCAAGCTTGTGAAAGAAGCCGCGCAGGTGCTGGAGCATCAGTTTCCGGAGGTGGACAGGGAGAAGCTGCTGGAGCCGGTCTATGCTCTGGAACAGGACCGTGCCTTTTGGCGGTCGGTAGACGAGGGGCTTGCCGTGTTTGCTGCGGAGAACCGCTGTGTCGTGTATCGACTGTCGCGGCCGGTGCGGGAGACGGTCGTGACGGAACATCGACCGTATATCAGTCCTTTGATCCGCGTGTTTCAGTCGGCCGACTATTATCAGCTGCTTGGACTCAATATGCATACGTTCAGCCTATTTGAAGGAAATCGCTACGGGTTCCGCGAAGTGGCTATTCCTGCTGAAGTGGAGCGGACGAAGGAAGAGGTGCTCGGCGAACGATCAACCGAATCCCATATTGATAAAGGTTCGGTGAGCGGCAGTGGAGGAAGCAGGGGCGCTTATTTCGGCAAAGGGGATAAACAAGACGAGATCGATAAAGACACGGAGAAGTTTTTTCGGTTTGTCGATCGCTATGTCACCGAGCAGCATTCGAAAAAGACGCAGCTGCCGCTGATTCTGGCAGCGGTCAAAGAGCATCACGGGCATTTCCGGAAAATCAGCAGCAACCCGTATTTGATGGAGGCAGGGGTTAAATGTGCCTTCGATGCACTGGATGCACAGGAGATGACGACACGGGTCTGGGAGATCATCGAACCGTTGTATCTGGAAAAAACGAAGACGCTCGTGGGTACGTTCGAGCGGGCGAGAGCCAACGGCGGCGGCTCTGCTCATCTGGAAGAGATTGCGATCGCTGCAGTGGAAAATCGGCTGGTTCATCTGATGATTGAAGATGACCGGGTCGTTCCGGGAACAGTCGATGCTGCGACCGGCGAAGTGCTCGGAAGCAGCGGCGAGGCAGACGGCAGGAAAGATATTCTCGGCGACTTGGCGGAGCTTGCGTTCAAGCGGAGCGTGCCGCTCGTCGTCCTCCCGAAAGAGCGCATGCCGGTAGACACTGGAGCAGCGGCTGTCTTCCGCTGAGAGGAACTCGACGCCCCCGTGAAAGAAATACAGCTGCAACGGCACGAGGACGGCTCCCGAAACAGGGCCGTCCTCGTTTGTTACGTGTTTTTTTCCTGGTCCAGTCCGCGCAGGAGCACGGCTTCGACGTTTTCGAGATGCGTCAGCATGGCTCTGCGGGAAGCGGTGCCGTCCTGGGCGGCAATCGCCTCGTATACCGCTTCGTGTTCGTCGACGAGTTTCTGCATTGTGCGCTTTTCGGTATAAAGCCAGATACGCCGGGCTTCATACATGCTCGAGCGGAGTGTCTCCGCGAGCTGTTCCATGACGCGCAGCACCGTATGGTTGCCGGATGCAGTGGCTACAGCCAGATGAAAGGCGACGTCGGCCGCTTCCCCGACGTCATCGCCTGATTCCGCATGGCGCATCTGTGACAACGCCTCGCGCATCGCAGCGAGGTCCTTATCAGAGCGGCGCATCGCAGCGTATTCTGCTGTGCCGCCTTCCAGCATGCGCCGCAGCTCAAACAGCTCGAGCATCTCTTTGCGGGAGAGCAGCCGGTCGGCGCGCAGGGAATCGAGCAGCTCGTGCATGTCCATATTGTTGATGTACGTGCCTTCCCCCTGCTTGATGGTGACTACGCCGACAGCACGGAGGGCACTGAGCGCCTCGCGCACAGCAGAGCGGCTCACCCGCAGCTGCTCTGCCAGCTGCACGACAGAAGCCAATTTATCTCCCGGCTGCAGTTCGCCGCTGCGGATCATCTCTTCAATCTGCTCCCGGACAATTTCGGCTATCTTTTTGGACTGGACTTGTTTAAAACTCATCGTCGGTTCTCCTTTTTGTGCATACTATCCAAAACATACCACTACGAAAGAAGTACCGCAAATAAGAGCGACCTGAAGAAGCTGCAGGTTCCGGCTTCATAACAAGTCCGGATTATACCAGAATCATGCAGCACAATAAGAGCCACTGCCTTTCCCATGTGACCGGAGATGAGGCCTTTTCGCTGCTCTGTTTATGATAATAGAATAATATTGCTTTTCTTTCTTAAAATAGCCCATGAAAAAACGCCGGAGGCAGGAATAATGGGCCTTCGGCGTTTTGGTGGTAAGAGAAGTAGAAAGTATTCTACTCTTACAGTATTTATGTTGCTTAATAACCGGACGACGGCTCCAACGAAGCACGTCGTCCGGTATCGCTTCTGAAAGCTTTAGTCCCGGTTCTGACAGCCGCCGGAACCGTGCATGCCGGCACCGGGATGGCTGTCCATCTGCTCATGGTACTCGTCCATGGACCCATGGTACTCTTCCATTTCCTCATGATGCTCCTGCATCTCTTCCTCGTTCATCGGATGCCCGCCGTCCATCATGCCTCGGTCACCGTTCATCATGCCGCCAGGGCCGCCGTTCATCATGCTTCCGTCGCCGCCCATCCAGTCCTGCATCCAGCCGTGCTCCTGAAACGGCAGGCTGTCATTCTGCGCCGCCGCAGTCCCCGCCGCCGCGAGTCCGATCAGCAGTATCGCCGCAATCAGGATAAGTCCCTTTCTCATGTTCAACGCCTCCTTTGTGTACAGAGGAGGAAGGCCTCTCCCTCCTGCTCTATCTTCATCCTATCAACAACCTGTGTAGATCTGATGAAGATACCCGCATCACGTATGAAGATCTGATGAAGAAGCATCAAATCAGCAGGCCGGATGCTATAATAGCACTACGACATTAACCGCAGGAGGATGCCACATGCACGTCATGATTATCGAAGATGAAACGTCGATCATCGACGTCCTCGAAGCCTATTTGAAACGCGAAGGACACACCGTCACGAGCGAAACGAACGGCCGGCGCGGACTCGAGCGCTTTCATGAGGAGCAGCCCGATTTCCTCATCCTCGACCTCATGCTCCCGGACCTCTCCGGCGAAGCCATCTGCACCGACATCCGCCGCACCAGCACCACCCCCATCCTCATGCTGAGCGCCAAAGCCGCCGAAGCCGAACGCATCCAGGGCATGATGCTCGGCGCCGATGACTACGTCGTCAAACCATTCAGCCCAAGGGAAATCATGGTGCGCATGGACGCGGTCATGCGGCGCGTGAAGCCTCCTTCGGAACGAGAGGAAGTCTGGTCTTTCCAACAAGGAGAGCTTGTGATCAAGCCGAAGGAACGCCTTGTCTATAAGAGGGGCGGGCAGTTGCACCTGACCCCGATCGAATACCGGCTTCTGGAAGCGATGGCGGCGCATCCCGGCTGGGTATACGAACGGGCGGACCTCTTGGAGAAAGTCCAGCAGGACGGGTTTTACGAAGGATACGAACGCAGCATCGATGTGCATATCAAAAACCTCCGCCGAAAAATCGAAGAGGAACCGTCGGAGCCGAAATGGATTCAGACCGTATTCGGCATGGGCTATAAGTTCCAGGGTGAGCGGGATGCTTAATACGCTGCAGAAGCGCTACTTTTTTTTCATGCTGCTGGCCGTTGGAGGCAGCCTGCTGCTGATGAGTGTTCTGGTGCTTTGGAGTGTGGACCGGAACTTCGGCGCCTATTTGTCGGACCAGCAGGAACAGCAGGTCGAAGAGACAGCGGCTTCGATTGAAAGGGCGTACGAAGAAACGGGCAGCCTCTCAGCCGTCCCGCCGATGCTTTCCGGCAGCGGCCACGAACATGTCATGGTCACCGTCTACGATGAAGACGAGGAACCGATCTCGGGGCCCGGGGCCGGCATGCATGGGATGATGGCCGGGGACGAGGAGGCGGAGGAGCTCACGTATGAACTGACGTCGGACGGGGAAGTCATCGGCTACCTCGGCGTGCAGTTCCCTGGAGGCTACGGAAGTGACGAGCGGGCCTTTCTGACGGAGCTGGTCTTGCAGATGCTGCTCGTCTTTGTCCTGCTGACGCTTGCGGCGGCCGTCGTCAGCTATGCAGCAGCCAACCGGCTGACCGCCGGACTCCGGGATATCGGCCGGCGCGTTTCCGGTTTGAAAGAAACAACGGCTTTAACAGAGACACCGGCTTACAACGTACAGGAACTCGATGAACTGGCTGCTGGGGTGCGTGCTCTTTCGGATCATCTACAGCGGGAAGAAGAGCGCCGGCGCCGCTTCATCGGGGATGTCACGCACGAGCTGCGGACGCCGCTGGCCGCACTGCGCAGTCAGGTGGAAGCTTTTCAAGACGGAGTGATGGAGCCGACGGAACCCCGGCTGGCAGCGACGCACGCCGAACTGATGCGGCTCGTCCGGCTCGTCCAGGAGATGGAGCGGCTGTTTGAAGCGGAAGGCTCGCCGGCGTTGCAGCTGGAGCGGATCCAGGCGGACGTCCTGCTCGCCGAAACAGCGGCGTCGCAGGAACCGATGTTTCAGCAGAAGCAGCTCGTCCTGCACACCGAGCTGGAGCCAGTCACGCTGGAGGCCGAATCGGACCGGCTTCGGCAGATCGTGCTGAACCTGCTCCATAACGCATGGAAGTTTACGCCGGAGGGAAAGCAGGTAATGCTGCGGCTGTTCGAAGAAGAAGGGGAGGCCGTCATTCAGGTGGAAGATGAAGGGCCCGGCCTGGAAGCAGGGGGGCAGGAGCTGGTGTTTGATCGTTTTTATCAGGCCGATCCCGCCCGCACCGGAAGCCGGGAAGGCCTCGGACTCGGACTCTCGATTGCTGCAGCCTTCACCAAAGCCCACGGCGGAACCCTGCAGGCAGAAAATCGTCCGGACGGCGGCGCCAGGTTCATACTGCGGCTGCCTGCAGCAGAAACAGATGCTTCATGAGAAACGCCGACGGCCGGAAAAGAGGGCCGTCGGCGTTTCCTTTATCCGGATGGGAGAGTAGAGCATCATTTCTCGATCAGTCCAGCAGCGCCAAGCAAAAAGCTGGTCGACTGCCACTCTGAAGCATGTCGCCCGGCCCCTGAAACCTCGACGCCCCGACGGAAAAGCATGTCGCCCCGGGCAAAAAGCGTGCCACAGAGGGCCAAGTGCGCCACAGGAGGCTAGAGGTACGTCGAGGTACGGGACGAAGCCCACCGCCCCGCAGGAAAACCTCGCCAAACGAATCCAGTGATGCTCCTCCCCAGCAAAAAGCGCCGGAACGAAACGTCCCGGCGCTGCTGCTATCGATGAATGACGTGTCGGCGTAACCTTGTGCTACGCATCTTCGATAATAATATAATGCGCCCGCACCGGCCCATGCACCCCGACGAGCAGCCGCATTTCGATGTCGGCCGAGTTACTCGGACCGGAAATGAAGTTGATGCAGGACGGGACGATGCCGTCTTCCTGCTGCCGCTCGTGGATGATAGAGGCGGCCTGCGTCATCCGCGGCACAATCGTCGAGCGTGGAATGAGCGCAATGTGCCCTTCCGGCAGGAGACTCACCGCCCGGCCTTTGCCGGGGCCGCTGAACAACACGAGCGTCCCGGATTCCGCCAGCGTCACGTCCGAAAAGGTGAGGCCGATTTTCGCGTCAGCCGCCTGGGCGACGGCGAGGTCTGGATCGTTTTCATCCCAGCGGTGCGTATCCGGCCGCGATGCAAGTCTGTCGGCGAGACCGAAGTGCTCCATTCGCGGGTCATCCCAGTAGACGACCGGAGCCGTGCCGTAGTCGGCGAAAGCCCGTTCCACGACGTCCGCGAGCTCCGCTTTCGTCGTCGTTTCCACCGTCGTATGAATCACGTCGCAGTGCTCGATCAGTTTTTCCTGCAGCTGGGCCTGGTTCAGCCCGGCGTAGACTGCGTCCTGCGGCCGGTTCTGCCACTCAGGAACCTCGACGCCGGACGTGATTGGCTCTTCACGGCCGAAACGGTCGGCAATGTTCTGCAGAAATTTCTCTTTTCCTTGAATCGATCCCGTCATGACGATTCTCCTTTCCTGCGGTTTTTAAACCAGGAACGGAAGTTGTCTCCGCGCTGGGCAGGCAGCGTACGCAGGCTTGTCCACCGCTTCATGGGACCTGGGCCGACCCCTTCCTTTTTGCTGACGCCGCCAATGACCGGCGAGGCCGACTTGGCTCCCATCTGAAAGAGGGAAGGGTGACTCGCCGCATAGCCGAATCCTTTCATCGCCCATTTTTCTCCGGTATCTCCGCCGCCGTATTCTTCGACGATGTCCCGGCGGTGTTCAATGAGCAGTTCATGAAGCGGAATTTTCACCGGACAGGCATCCGTACACGCCGCGCAGAGCGAGGAGGCGTAAGGGAGCTCTTTATGCTCGTCATAGCCTTCCAGTAATGGTGTGAGCACTGCGCCAATCGGTCCTGGATAGATTGAGCCGTACGAATGTCCGCCGATATGCCGGTACACCGGGCATACGTTGATGCAGGCGGCGCAGCGGATGCACTGCAGGGCGCTCTGGTACTTCGTGCCGAGAATCTTCGAGCGGCCGTTGTCGACGATGACGATGTGGAAGTTTTCCGGTGCGTGGCTGCCTTCGCCGCCGTCCGGCGACAGGCCGGTAATGTAGCTCGTGAGTTTCTGACCGACAGCGCTGCGGCACAGCATCGTCACGAGCACGTCGAGTTCTTCCCACGTCGGCACGATGCGCTCCATGCCCATGACGCTGATCTGTGTTTTCGGCAGCGAGGTCACCATGCGGGCGTTCCCTTCGTTCGTGACTAGGGAGACGGCACCTGATTCTGCAACGGCAAAGTTACAGCCGGTAATCCCGACCTCCGCTTCGAGAAAATCCTGGCGCAGCTGTTCCCGGGCGAAGCGGCCGAGCGCTTCCGGATCGGAGGACTCGGTGTAGCCGCGTTTTTCTTCAAACGTGTCGCGGATCTGTTCTTTGTTTTTATGCAGAGCCGGCACGACGATGTGCGACGGCGGATCGTGGTCATCGAGCTGCAGGATCCATTCACCGAGATCCGACTCCACGACGCTGCAGCCGACTTCCTCGAGCGCTTCGTTCATGCCGATCTCTTCCGTGACCATCGACTTCGCTTTGACGACTTTTTGTGCATGTTCTTTCTTCACGACGGATTGGATATATTCATTTGCTTCTTCCTTCGTCTCCGCAAAAAAGACGTGGCCGCCCTGGGCTGCGACGTTTTCGGCGAACTGGTTCAAATAAAAGTCGAGATGCTCCAGCGTGTGCTGGCGGATCTCTTCGGAATGGTCGCGCCACGCTTCCCAGTCAAGTTCGGAGGTCGATGTCGTTTTCCGCCCCTCTAGCCGGTCCTGTGCGCCGGAGACGGCCGATCGCATGAAGTGATTGTCGATGCCGCGTTCTACCCGTTCAAAAAACGGATCGTTGTTAATCTGGATACCCATCGTTACCCTGCTCCTTCCGTCTGGTTGAGGACTTCCGCAATATGCAGGACCTTCACCTCTTTGCCGCGCCGTTCGATCCGGCCGCCGATGTTCATGAGGCAGCCGAGGTCAGCGCCGATCAAGTATTCTGCGCCGGTTTCTTCAACATAATCTACTTTGTCATCGACCATCTGCTCGGAGATCGGCATCATTTTCACCGCAAACGTCCCGCCGAACCCACAGCATTGCTCCTTGTAGGGGAGCTCATGAAAGTCGAGTCCTTTCACGTGCTGAAGCAGCTTCATCGGTGCTTCGGTCACGCCGAGCAGCCGAGTCATATGGCACGACGTATGGTACGTCGCCGATCCGGGCAGAGAAGCGCCTACATCCTCGACGCCGAGCACGTCCACAATGAACTGCGTCAGCTCATACGTTTTTGCAGCAAGCCGCTCCGCACGAAGCTGCCATTCCGGATCGTCCCGCAGCAGGTGCGGATATTCCCGGAACATCACCGCGCACGAACCGGAAGGCGTCACGACATACGGGGCGTCTTCAAAGGTCCGGATCATGTGGCGTGCCGCCTTTTTCGCATCTTCGTGGTAGCCGCTGTTGAACGCCGGCTGCCCGCAGCACGTCTGGGCCGTCGGAAAATCGACCTCACAGCCGAGGCGCTCGAGCACTTCAACGGTAGAACGCCCAACAGACGCGGGGTAGACCGCGTCTCCAAGGCAGGTTAAAAACAGGGCAACGTTCATGATGTATCTTCCTCCTGAAGGTTAAGCAGATTTGCGCAGCTCCGCCTCTTCCTTGCTGTGACGGGCACCGCGGACGACAGCATAGATCAGCGACCCGATGATCGCGACGAGGATCACACTGCCAATATTGAACCCAAAACCGTAGAACCACACCGACGCCAGTGCACCGGCAAACAGCACGTAGTACGCCGTCGGAATCAGCATCCGCCGGATCAGCGTCCCCTCACGACCCGTGACACCACCGGCCGCACTCGCCGCCACCACATTATGCACACAGATCATGTTCCCGGCCGCACCACCGATCGCCTGCAGCGCCACGGTCGTCGTCCCGGTCACCCCGATCAGCTCGGCCGTTTCATACTGAAAGCCGGAGAACATCATGTTGCTGATCGTATTGCTTCCCGCAACAAACGCTCCGAGCGCGCCGATCACTGACGACACCATCGGCCACTGCGGACCGAACACGGACTCAGCCCCCAGCGCCAGCTGGAACGGCATCGTCCCGAACTCGTTCGTCTCCACCCCGCTGTTGATGAACACCTGTACCATCGGCACGGCGAAAATGAGTGCGGCGGCGGCCGCGACGACCGTTTTGAACGCGGAAGTCACGGCGACGGCGTAATGCTTCAATGGCATCCTATAGATAGCAATCGAGATCAGGGACACGGCAACAAGAATCGTGGCGGGCAGGTACAGCGGTGTGGAATCCACCCCGACCCCGCCGCCGAACGGCTCGCCGAGATCAATGACGAACTGCTGCAGCATCGCCTGGAACGGCAGCGCCTCCAGCCTCGTCAGGATCAGCAGCACGCCGACCAGCATGTACGGCACCCAGGCCCGGACCATCGACACACGTGATGTCGTACTGATCGGCTCGGTTTTCAACGTGCCTTTCCAGTCTTCCTCCCAGTCTTCTTCTTTCTCAAAGGTGAACACCTGCCGCGGCAGGAACCAGCCGCGCCGGGCTGCCGGGATGACAATCGCCAGCCCGATCAGGCCGCCGAAGAGCGACGGGAATTCCGGTCCGAGAAAGACAGCAATCGTCACGTAGGGAAGGGTAAAGGCGACGCCGGCAAAGAGCGCAAACTTCCAGGCAGCAAGCCCTTCCGTAAACGACCGGCTTTTTCCGAAAAATTTGGTCAGCATCGCCACCATGAATAAAGGAATAAACGAACCGATAATAGCATGAAGAATGGAGACGTGCTGGGTAATTTCCGTCAGCTGATCCGGCGTATAGCCGGTAATGCCTTCGAGCCCGCTGCTCACGCCGACAAGGATCGGTGTCCCGATCGCACCGAATGTAACGGGGGTGGATTGAATGATCAGGGCGACCATAACGGCACCGAGCGCGGGGAATCCGATCGCGACAAGCAGCGGTGCAGCAATGGCAGCCGGCGTCCCGAACCCGGACGCCCCTTCAATGAAGGAACCGAAGAGCCAGCAGATAATAATCGCCTGCACCCGCCGGTCCGGAGAAATGTCGGTAAACCCCTGCCGGATCGTATCGAGCGCGCCCCCTTCTCGAAGCGTGTTTAAAAGCAGAATCGCCCCGAACACGATAAAGAGAATCTCCAGGGCAGAAACGACCCCGTTCGTCATGGCTCCGCCGATCTGAGCAGCGGGGACGTTCCAGATCGTCATCGCAACAAGGACGGTGATGACAAGAGAGAGCGGCATCGCCCGGCTCGCCGGCCATCGTAAAATCACAAGAAACAACAGCACGGAAATGATCGGAGTTAAAGCAATCAAAGTTAACATCGTTGTTGACATCGTATTTCCTCCTATTCTTCACGCTTTTCCATCGATTGTCAAGCAGGTGAGCAGGTCATCTGATGACTTGACGTGTAAGTGGTTACATCATACCCGCAAATGACAGCGCTTGCAATAAGTCACGGAATATTCGTTATTTTACATACGAAAGCCCCGTTTATTTCATGCAGAAGCAGGGAGGATAGGCATATTTGTGAAATGCAGAACATAAAAGCCTGCCGGCGCAGGCAGACGTCAGCGAATGAGTGGCGGAACGTGGATCGGGGGACCCCTGGCACCGCCGTCAAATGACTGCCCGCTTCGCTGGAGTGACCGAGCCGGCCCGTGCTGTGACCGCTGCGGGCGTCGGAGTGACCGCCCAGCCCGTGAGTGACCGCTGCTGACGACGTTACGACCGCGGAGCGCTGCCAAGCGACTGCCGGGAGACGCTGAACGTCCGAGCCGGGGCCGTGAACGACCGCTCTGCGCCAGAACCAGGTGCCGATGCAAATCGAAGACCATCAATCATGTTCCTCATTCGGCGGCTGCCCCGGCAGCCGGAAACCAGAAGGGCTCAGGTGACTGACGGACGCTCCGCGCTTGAAGTCATGAACGACATTTCAGCCAGAAGGCACGAGACCTGACCGCTTGAAACGGACGCTCTCCATTCTTGTTCAAAAAGAAAAATGTGAAACCCCCTCTCTCTTCTTTCGTAGAACAGGAAGAGGGAGGACTGTTGATGAAGCGGCTAATAGACTGGATCGACAACGACGATATCGATAAGCTGGTGATTGTTCTGGTGGTGATTGCAGGGATATCATCCATCCTTGTTCCGGCGGTCCTCGTTATTTTTGCGCAGGAATTGTTCATGTATGACCCGGGGGCCTTTTTGTTTGAACATCCATCCGCCGCCTATTTGATCGTCGGCGCAGGCTTTCTTATCGTGACTGCTGCAGGGATCCTTTACTTTGCATTCAAATCGCTGTGGGATCGACATCACCCGCTTTTCGGTGGTGCAGTGACGCTGTTCCTGATGGTGTTTTCTCTTCCGGTGGCCTACGTGGGCCTGATGCATTATTTCTACATGGATGACGATCAGTTTGTCTACAATGACGTCTGGACGCTGGAAGAGCGCGCATATGCCTGGGAAGACATCGACGTCGTGGAACTCCTGACAGAAGAAGAAGGCGGCAGCAGGTCGTATGATGGATTGAAGATACATACGAACGAAGGGACGGTCTACGAACTGAGTATGGGCGGCGGCGTCACTCAGCAGCGCAGCCGCATTCTTGAAGCAGTAGAAGCAGCGGGAGGGACCGTGACCCGTTCCTGATTGGACGAAATAACACATGCATTGAAAAAGCGGAGAGGCCTGCTGCCATGGCCCTCCGCTTTTTTGTTTGTAGTTTAAAAAGTAGAAGTTTTCATAAAAGGAGACGGCGGCATCGTAAGCTGCGCGGGAAGAACGAAGAACCTGTTCTTCCCTTGAAAAGCTTGCAGCGATTCTGCACGCCGTTCCGACAAATAGGCGCTTCGCGATTTTGTTCTTGTTTGAACGGAAAGCAAGCGCTTTCCATTGTCAGATTTATTTAAATCCGAGTAAATTCATTTACTTTATGTGCTTTGTCATATAAAATAACGGACATACTTACGAGATAACAGGGGGAGTTCATCATGAAAAAAGTGTCAGCACTTGCAGGAGTATTCTTTTTAGCTGCCTGCGCCGGCGAGGGAGAGCCGGTCGAAGAAGAAAGCGGCGGGGCCGAAGAAGCTGCGGAAAATCAACAAAATGACAACGAGGAGAACGATGCTGATGAGGAAGAGGAGGCCGACGGGCTGACGATCAGCATGCAGGCGGACGCGCAGTCGCTCGATCCGCACTTCGGGAACGATCACTATTCACTGAACGTGAAACGGGCGATCTATGACACGCTCGTGATGACAGACGAAAACCTGGATCTTCATATGGGGCTGGCTACTTCCTTTGAGCAGATCGAGCCGGAGACATGGGAAATCGAACTCGAGGAAGACATCGTGTTCCATGACGGGGAAGAGCTGAATGCGGAAGTGGTGCAGCTCAACATCGAGCGGATGCTGGACCCGGAACTCGGTTCGCCGGTCGCCTTTATGTTCGACATGATCGAAGAAGTCGATATCGTCGACGATCATACGCTGCAGCTGCACACGGAGTATCCGTTCGCCCCGCTGCGCACCCACTTTGCTCATCCGGCCGGACAGATCATCAGCCCGGACGTGATCGAAGCCGATTACGCCGCTGTCGGCGAAGGAGAAGACCCTGGCAGCGTCGTCACGGAGAACCCGGTCGGCACCGGTTTTTACGAACTGGAAGAGCAGGAGCCGGGCGATTACTACGAACTGACGCAGAATGAAGACTACTGGCGCGGGGAAGCAGGAGCGGAGCATCTGACGTTCGAGGTCGTTCCTGAAGATTTGACGCGCGTCGGTGAGCTGGAGACCGGGGAAGCCGATGTGATCGGACACTTGAATCCAAACGATGTCGAGCGGCTGGAGGAAAATGAAGATACCGATGTGGCCCGCTATGACAGCGCCTCGCTCGCCTACCTCGGTTTCCAGACGGAGCTCGCGCCGTTCGATGATGCCGACGTTCGTCGGGCTGTTGCGAAAGCAGTGAACAAAGAAGACATCATCTCCTCTGCGATCGGCGGAGCGGCTCTGCAGGCAGATGGCCCGCTCGCCCCGCCGGTGTTCGGTTCTTCTGACGACCTGGACGTAATCGAAGAAGACCTGGAAGCAGCGGAGGAGCTGCTGGCCGGGGCTGGCTATGAAGATGGTTTGGAGACGGAAATCTGGATCGATGATTCCCGTGTCGACCGGGATATCGCGGAGATACTGCAGGCGCAGCTGGCGCCCATCGGCATCGACCTCGAGATTGAATCTCTCGAAGCCGGCGTGCACCGGGACTACATTTCCGATGGGGAAGCACCGATGTTCATCAGCTCCTGGGGCACCGTGACAGGCGATGCGGACTACGGGCTGTATCCGGTGTTCCACTCCAGCAATCACGGTATCTCCGGGAACCGCACATTCTACGATAACGAAGACGTGGATGAGCTTCTGGAAGCAGCAAGACAGGAAGAAGAGGACGAGGAGCGGCTTGCGCTTTATCACGATGCCCAGCAGATCATTATGAACGACGTGCCGATGGTGCCGCTCTATCACCGGGAACATCTCGCCGGAGTGAGCAGCGACCTGGAAAACTTCGTCATTCATCCAAGCAGCCTGTACGACCTGTTTCCGGTCCACAAAGGCAACTGAATCCCTGCACGAAGAGACCGCTCCCGGAGAACACAATCCGGGAGCGGTTATTTTTTTCTTTGCAGGAACATGTTACAGCAGGGAGACTGCGGCGCGTCCGCCGCTGCAGGCCGCCCGCATCCCTGTACAGAGCGACTCAACCAGGCATCCGATCGACCCGCTTCCCACCTTCCATACTTCTTCCTGGAAGGAACGGCGAAAACGAGGCTTCCTGAACGGAGGTTCTGTCTGCCGCGCCCGCACCATCAGGAAGTCTGCTGCTGGCACGTTCAAAGAGGGAACGTTTGCCTTAAGGTCCGGTGTGGAATAAGAGGGATAAAAGAGAGAGGAGAGAGGTCATTGTCACGGTTGCGAGCGTACTGGGAGTCTCATCATATTTTCTTTTTGTCGGCCGCGCTGATTGCCGCCTTGGTTGTCTGGGGAGCCGTCGATCCATCTGGTATGACCGGGGTGATGGAGTTTTTCATGCTGGAGATGATCGAACAGTTCGGCTGGTTCTACGTGCTGGCCACAGCGGTTTTCGTCGGCTTCTGCCTCTTTCTCGGATTCGGTCCATATCGACACATGAAGCTGGGACATAAAGAGGAGCAGCCGGAATACAGTTATTTCACTTGGCTCGGCATGCTTTTTGCTGCTGGTATGGGGGTTGGTCTTGTGTTTTGGGGAGTGGGGGAGCCCCTGTCCCATTTTCAGGAACCACCACCGGAAGGAGGAGAGCCTGGAACAATGGCCGCAGCCGAGGACGGGCTGCTGTGGGGGTTGTTTCACTGGGGCCTTCACCCGTGGAGTATTTATGCGATTGTTGCACTTGGTCTCGCGTTTGCTAAATTCCGGAAGTATCTGCCCGGTCTTGTAAGTTCAGCGTTCTATCCTGTATTAGGAGAAAAAATACACCAGTGGCCAGGCAAAGCGATTGATATCATCGTGATTACAGCTACAACGGTTGGCATAGCGACTTCCTTTGGCATGAGCACCCTGCAGGTCGGAAGCGGACTGGAAGCAGTGTTTGATATCCAGGCTGGCAACGTCGTCTATTTTGTCATAATCGCCGTTGTTACGATTATTTTTCTAACCTCTGTGCTATCTGGAATCAACCGGGGAATGCGTTGGCTTAGTATATCCAACCTGACGCTGGCCGGTGTGCTGCTGGCTGCTGTCGTGCTTCTCGGACCGACCTTATTTATCCTTGAACACAGTGTCGTTACTTTGGGACAGTATATTTCCGGTCTTCCACAGATGAGCCTGGATATGAATCCATATGGGGAGAACGAGTGGAAAGGGGACTGGACACTTTTCTACTGGGCCTGGGTTATTTCTTGGAGCCCCTTTGTCGGTACCTTTATTGCCCGTGTTTCCCGGGGACGCTCGCTGCAGGAGTTTATCATCGGCGTGTTGTTTGTACCTACGCTGCTGACGTTGATGTGGTTTACCGCTTTTGGTGGTACCGGGCTTTATGCAGAGCTTCAGGGGAATGCAGCGATCTCGGACCAAGTGCTTCAGGAACCGGAAGCTGGCTTTTTTCTTGTGTTGGAACAACTGCCCGGAAGTTTTATCTTTAGTATTGGTGCGTTGATCCTAATTACAATCTTCTTCGTAACCTCCGCGAACTCCGCTACTTATGTGCTGGGAGTCTTTTCGTCAAACGGAGATCTGCAGCCGGAGCGGAAAATTCTGTTGGTTTGGGGGTTACTCATTTCCGCGATTGCTTCCGTTCTACTTTTGAGCGGCGGACTGGATGGGATGCAGGCAGCAGCTACGATTACAGCGTTTCCATTCACGATCATCATGCTGGCCCTCTTGGTAGCCATCTACCGCTCGCTGCGAATCGAAGGAGAAGTCACGCATAATGTCGAGAAAAAAGAGGATTGGTAGCGCTGCATGGAGAAGCATAGCGTAGATCCCATGATACGCTGGAGGAGATGATACAGATGACTGCCATATTTCAAGAAGAACCTCTGCTGCAGGAACTCGTGGACACGTATGTGCCGAAGGAGCACCGGCCATGGGCGCAAAAGCAGCTGCAGTGGCTCGGAAGCTATGTGTACAACGAGATGGACCGCCGTGCGGCGTTTACGGACCGGGAAGGAGAGCCGAAGCTGTTCAAATACGATGCGTACGGGCGAGAACAGTCCTACGTTCGGGTCGATGAAGGGTATGCCCGGACCGCGGCGGATATCTACGGTGCCGGGATCGTCGGTGGCGTGTTCCGGGATGTGCCGGAACTCGGCGCCCCGACCGGGTATGTTTTTTCTTTCCTTCAAGGGTACCTGGTATCCCAGAGTGAACCCGGTTTCTACTGTCCCGTGACGTTGACGATGGCCTCGGCCTATCTGCTCGACCGCTATGCTGAAGGAGAGGCACGTGCTAAGTTTCTTCCCGGTGTGACAGCGCTCGGTGAGGAAAAATTGGAAGAGGGAGCGACGTTCCTGACAGAGCGGCAGGGTGGATCCGATGTTGGTGCCAACGCAGTAGAGGCGCTGCCGGAACCGGACCGCCCGGGTGTGTACCGCTTGTACGGTGAAAAATATTTCGCCAGCAATGCCGGCCGGGCGGAGGTCATGATGGTGCTCGCGCGGACTCCGGAAAGCGGGGGCGGGAGCAGAGGTCTGTCGTTATTCGCGGTACCCTGGTATGAAGGCGCGGACAAAAACCGGCTGTCGATCCGCCGGCTCAAAGACAAGCTCGGCGTCCGTGCCGTCCCTTCTGGAGAGGTGGAGTTCGACGGAGCTGAAGCGTGGATGATCGGCGAAGAAACTAGAGGGCTGTCGATGATGATGGAAGCTCTGAATCTTTCCCGCGTCTGCAACGCAGCAGCATCTGCCGGTATCATGCGGCGGGCGTACCGCGAAGCGCTGCAGTATGCGTCCGGCCGAGAAGCTTTCGGCAGCAGACTGACGGATTTCCCGATGGTGCAGGATACCTTCACCCGGCTGGCGGTGAAGCTGGAGGCTGAAGTGCGCACCGTCTTTTACACAGCGGACCGGTTTGAAGCCTGGACGAACGGACAGGAGGAGGATGCCTACCTGCGCCTGCTTGTAGCATTAGTGAAAGAAGAGAGCGCCGATCAGGCGATTCATTTCGCTCATGAGGCTGTCGAAATGCTGGGCGGGAACGGCTACATTGAAGACTTTGTCACCCCGCGGCTGCTGCGGGATGCTCAGGTGCTGACAGTCTGGGAAGGGACACGTAACATCCTCGGGCTCGAGGTGCTGCGGCTGATGAACAAAACCGGCGTCCACGAACAGTTCTTCTCGCGGCTGCTTGCGTCCTTCGAGGCTTCGGGACTGGAGGAAGCCGCCGTGGTCAAAGCGATGGCAGAAGAACTGGAAGAGTCGTGCCGGGGGCTCCTGGAACTGCCGGCAGCAGAGCAGACGAGGTACGTGAAACCATTGATGAAAAAGATGGTATCGCTGCTGGAGGTCCAGCAGCTGCTCGAAGCAGGAGCAGAAGATACGGCGTCCATGCTGATCCGGATGGAGACGATGCCCCGTTTTGACCGAGGAGAAGGAAGCTGGACGCTGGACGAAGGCATGCAGCGGTGGCAGGAAGATGTCGAACGGCTGAAACCGGAACAATAAAGGCACGAAGAAGAGCCCCGCAGTCATCGTGAACCAGCTGCGGGGCTGACGTATGCATCGTCATGGAGCCGAATATTTCCCGGGAAATATTCGGTGATTTCCATTTTCTTTCTCACACTTTTCTTGTGGCACCTGTGTGTTCTGCCTCGTATAATGGAGGAGGAAAAGAAGGAGGGACACACTTGCGCTGGTATATTCATGTATTTGCATCTATGCTTAATTTTCAGGGAAGGTCGAGACGCCAGGAATACTGGACCTTTCAAGTCATTAACTTTACGATTATTGCTGCTTTTATCGCTGCCGATTCCGTGCTTGGTGCTGCAGGCAGCATCTCCGGGCTCTACAGTCTGGCACAGCTGCTGCCGAATATTTCGGTCTCCATCCGGCGCCTGCATGATACCGGGAGAAGCGGATTCTGGTTCTTTATTCTGCTGATCCCGCTGGTCGGTGTATTCGTCTATTTCTACTTCATGCTGCAGGATGGGCAGGAAGGGGAGAACCGTTACGGCGCAGATCCGCAGGGGCAGGAGCCGTTTCAGCGCCTCGGCTGATCTGCAATGATTGGAGACACGAAAGAGGTTTCAGTGCCGGGGTTTCAGGGAAAAACATCGACAACCACATAAAAAAAGCGGATGTGGAAAGGAGGGAATACCATGGTACAGAAAAAGCCGGTGGAATCAGATGTCAGTTCGAAGTTCTCGAAATTAATGCGCAGACATTTCGGACGAGGCCCTGAATCTGTCTATGTGACCGTCAAAGGGCCGTTTTTTACTGCCTATCTGCAGGGATTTCTTCATCCTATGGAAAAAGTTCTGCTGAAACAGAAGGAGAATGAGCGCATCCTCTCGACCAGAGGGTTGATGATTGACGAATTGGAGCAGGACATGCGTAAAGAAGTGTTCGAAATGACGAGTCTCCGTGTCAATACCTTCCAGTCCGACTGGGATCTGGACCGTGAATCCGGCGTGATCATCGGTATTCTGGAAGAGTCCATCCACGATTCGCTGGATTGGCCGGTTCATATTGAGCGCCAGAAACTGATCGACGAGTTCTGCCGTGCCAGTGCCCTGGCGGAAAAGCCGCCGAAGGAAACGAATGTGTACTGGTTGAATAACCGTACAGTGCTGGCTGAGCGGCACGGAATATTGACCCGTGTGGAGAAACAGCTCGTCAAAGACGGCTATGACAGGGAGCTCGTCTTGTCCAAAAGGCCGGTGGAGAAAGAAGCACTTGCGGAAGTGGATTTGGAGAAGGTGTTGAATCAACAAATTAAAGAAACGTTTGTCGACTGGGATTTGTCGAAAGATATCGGCTATATCGTACTTATTTTAGACATATAAAAACCGGTCATGACGTTGACCGGCGATCATCTTATTTACTTCTGCATGATGTTCATGGATTCGCATTGTTCACATCGTAGAAATCCCTGCTGAATCAGGGAAGTCACATACTGTTCTGAATTCGTGAACTCCCGTGCATGGGCTGGTGTGCTGTTAAAGCCGCAGCGGTCTCCGGCGCAAAGGCTGAGGTGCACGCGCTGTTCGGCATGATCGACGAAATAGGTCATCGATGGATCCTTCCTTTCTATCCTGCGTAGTATGTCCAAATCTGCAGCTGCTGGTCCTGAGAGGGTAGGAAAAACATCCAAATAAAAAAGAGCCGAAAAGAATAGACCTCTCGTGCAGAGGCAATCTTTTCGGCTCTATAATCAGCGCTAATAGTCTGTTACATGGAACCTGCGTATTAGGTTTACAGTATTGTCTGTTCAATTACTGTATCCCTTATCATACGGGTTCTATTTGTCGTTGTCAACAGGGTGCCGCCCTGAATGAATCAAAATTCTTCCAGCCGCAGGCTCGCTTTTTTTTCAAGGCGCTGTACCGCTTTTTTCATTGCTTCTCCCGGCCGATGAAGCAGCCGGCCGTGTCCGACCGCCAGCAGTTCCGGCTCTAAGGCGGCTGCTTTTCTCGCAGAATCAAGCGACGTCGGCAGGTGCCATGTAGCAAAGGAAGGGAAGGGAAAACGCCAGCATGTATCACCGGCAGCATAAACGCCCCCCTGCGTCTGGAACGCATCAGAGGCAATCAGCGTGCGGTCCCGCTCATCAAAGAGACCAATCATACCGGGCGTGTGTCCGGGAAGCGGAATGACGCGGAGAGAGCCCACGTAGTCCCCTTCTTTAAGAAGGTAGTCGGGTCGGGTCCGGATCTTCGTAATAAAGCCTCCTTTGACTGGTGCCTGTGGTTCCGTAGGGAGGAGCGTCCGGTCTCCGTGCAGCAGCTTCAACTCTCTTCTTGGAAGGTAAATCGAGGCGTTCGGGAGCGCTTTTGCGAGATGGTCCAGACTCGCAACATGGTCGCTGTGGGCGTGAGTTATCACAATCCGCTTGATCGGTTTGTTCCTTTTTTTCGCAGCCCCGAGAATAAACCTGCAGCTGTAGGAAAGCCCCGTGTCGACGAGCGTCAGGTTGTCTTCCTCCTCCACAAGGTAACAATTAACTGGGAAGATACGAGGGAAAAATGCGAGTTGATGGAGCCGGCCATGGGATGTCACGCGCAACGTACTCCCCCCTTTCTTCAAATCGATCCTGGCAGTGATAGGAGCGCTGTCCAGCTTTCTGTCAGGCCTCCATGATAGGCAGCGAGAAAGATGGCTGCATGTCAGAAGAAACGAGGACCGTCTCTCCCGCTGTTCGAAAAGCAAACGGCGCAGGTGTTTTTCTTCACGTCCGCCGGGTCGTCCCTCGCATGCGGACGATATGTTCACCTACCTATGTTATACCCTTTTTCCCTTGATCCTTAAGCTTCCTTTTCGCGGGCTTTATGCATGTGGTCGGCTGAGGAAAAAGCGTACGCCGCTGCAGAACGGCAGCCTTTTTTCGGGATCATCCGTCCGTCGGCTTTCTCGTCGTTCTCACCGCCGCCGGAACAAAAAGAAGGAAGAAACGTGCAGCAGCACGCAGGATAACACCCGAATGGATGATCTTTTGTTTGAACGTCGTCACAGGAAGGGAATAGGAAAAAGATATTTCGAATAGAGGAGGCCGTTCTCATGAAAGCTGTTGGACTGTATGAATACCTTCCGGCGGAAAACCCGGAAAGCCTGCAGGACGTGGAGGTGAATCGTCCTTCTGCAGCCGGACACGATATCCTTGTGGAAGTCAAAGCGGTATCGATCAATCCGGTGGATACGAAAATCCGCTCACCGAAAGAAGGAAAAGAGGAGAGCCCGAGAATTCTCGGCTGGGATGCTGCAGGAACCGTTACAGAAGTGGGCGAGGCTGTCACTTTGTTCAAGCCCGGGGATGACGTTTACTATGCCGGGTCTGTCGACAGACAGGGAAGCAACGCCGATTTTCAGCTCGTGGATGAACGGATTGCAGCCAGCAAGCCGGAGTCGCTCGATTACGCGGAAGCTGCTGCCATGCCGCTGACGACGATTACAGCTTGGGAAGGTTTGTTTGAACGTCTTGGGATTCCTAAAGATCCACAGACGAACAAAGACCGTACCATCCTGGTGATCGGTGCAGCCGGCGGTGTCGGCTCGATTGCTGTGCAGCTGGCTAAATGGGCCGGTTTGACGGTAATTGGAACAGCTTCCAGGGAAGAGACTTCCAACTGGGCAGAGTCGCTTGGAGCCGACTACATCATCAACCACCATGAAGATATGGGTGAACAGGTGCGCGCGCTCGGTTTCAACGAAGTGGACAATGTCTTCTGCCTGAATTCGACTCACATTCACTTTCCGGCAGCGGGAGAGCTCGTGAAGCCCCAGGGAGGGTTCTGTTCGATCGTTGAATCTCCGGAAGAGCTGGACATGAACATATTGAAAAACAAAAGCGCCTATTTCGCCTGGGAATTCATGTTTACCCGGCCGTTGTATCAGACAGACGACATGATCGAGCAGCATAATCTGCTCACCGAAGCCGCTGCCCTGTTTGAGAGCGGCGAGCTGAAAACCACCCTTACAGAACGGAAGAGGCCCCTTGAAGCTGACGTCATGCGGGCGGCGCACCAGCGGGTGGAAGAAGGCAGCATGATCGGCAAGCTCGTCGTCGAGCGCTGATGCTGCTCCCCTTATTATCACGAAACCGAACCATCCCGCCGGACCGAGGTCCAGGCGGGGTGGTTTTCGTTCTGTGATAGGAATGTAGACGCTTTTTCTGCAGGGGGAAGGCGGCTTCGTGCGCGGTGCGCTGTGGTTCGTCAGCGGTGGCTCTCCTCCCCGGAGAGCAGCGAAGCTGGAAGCTGGAGAGCGCGCTCCCGCAGCAGCAGATCCACGACGTTCTCTTCTTCCTCTTCCCCGCGGCGCTCCTGCATTTCCTGATGAAGCCGCTCCATCTTTTGATCAAGCACGGCAGCTGTAGCCGCGGCTTCCTGCAGCTCGGCCCGCAGCCGCTCCGGCACGTCCCGGTCGTATTTGTAGAAAATTTTGTGCTCGAGGCTGGCCCAGAAATCCATGGCGATCGTGCGGATCTGCAGCTCGACCGGGACCCGTTCCGTTCTGTCCGACATGAACACCGGGATGCTCACAATCAGGTGCAGGCTCTGGTACCCGCTTTCTTTCGGCTTCCGGATGTAATCTTTCTCTTCGATCAGTGCGATGTCCTGCTGCTGAAGCAGCATACGGCTCACCTCGTAGATGTCCTGGCGGAAGGAGCAGTTGATACGGATGCCGGCAATATCCTGAATGTTTGTCCGGATAGACGACAGAGATACCGGCAGCGACTTGCGGTGCAGTTTCTCGATGATGCTTTCCGGTGTTTTCAGCCGGGAGGCGACATGTTCGATCGGGTTGTAGTCATTTAAGTAGTGGAATTCCTGCTGAAGAATCTCAATCTTCGTCGTCAGCTCGTCCATGGCAAACTGGTACGTCATCAGAAAACGTGTCATTTCCCGGCGGATACGCTGGAACTGTTCTACGGGAATCGTCTGCTCGGTCATCGTTCATCACGTTCCTTTCGTTCCCTTCTTCTTTCATTTTACTATGAACGTGCAGCTGAAAACGACAAGGGTGATGACATTTTTGTGAAATTATTCACATAACCAGCTGGAGTCGAAAGAGGAGGGAGGAAGAGGCGTGGGCCGTCAGCAACGTTGGGGACATCTGGAGACAAAAAAGCACCCCCCTCCACCGGAAAACCGACGTCTTCCGCCAGGACACCTTACGAACGTAAAAAACCAGCGGCTCTCGCTTAGGAGAGCCACTGGCTGCTTCGGGGCCTTCTTCGGCCGAGGATTAGTTTGTCGTTCGAGCGACGCGTACATCGTAGGCATCCAGGTGGAGGCTGGCTGGAAGAGCCGCTCCTGTGCGCACATCGTCGAGCTGTTCGGAAGATAGATCTACGACGGCAGGTTCTCCGGTGACGTTCATGATAAAGAGGTATTCCGCTTCCTCATCCTCCCGCACCGATACCGATACGCCTTCAGGCACCTGCAGCCGCGGCTGCACGTCTGCTTCGGCAAGCAGCAGGGAGTATAGGCGGTCCAGCGCGTGCGCGTCCGGCCGGGCAGCAACGTACCAGCCGAGGCCCCCGCCGTAGGCATGCTTCGTGAGGAAAGGACTCCCCGCATAGAAATCGGACGTGTATGTGCCGAGAACCTCGGCGCCGTTCGTCTCTGTAATTTCACACAGGTCATACACGCTGCCCGTGCCGCCGGTGAAGGAGACCGTATTCTGCTCGCCGTCATACAGGCCGTCGATTTCAAGCGGTTCGACGCCGAGCGCTTCGGCTAGCGGTCGGACGCGCCCGCCGAGGTGGACGAGGTCACTTTCACCGACAACGCCGCTCCAGTAAGTGGCAAGGAGCTGTCCGCCTGCGTGGACATAGTCACGGAGCACGGCGGCTTCTGCTTCGGTCAGCATGTACATCATCGGGGCGATCACGAGTTTATAGCGGCTCAGGTCGTCCCCCGGTTTGCGGAAATCGATGTTGATGCCGCGCTTCCACAGTTCGTGGTAATGTTCGCGAAGGGTGTCCTCGTAGTGCATGCCGTCATTCCGCGGTCCCTGCGTTTCTTTGACGGCCCAGAGGTTAGCCCAGCTGTAAAGAATACAGACGTCTGCCTGGACCGTTGTTCCGGCGATATCACCGAGAGTTGTCAGCGTCGTGCCGAGGTGCTTCACATCCTGGAAGACCCGTGTCCGGTTCGTGCCGTCATGGCCGATCACAGCGCCGTGAAATTTTTCGCTGGAACCGCGGCTCTGGCGCCACTGGAAATACTGGACCGAATCAGATCCGTGTGCCACGGCCTGCAGGGACGAGAGCTCGTGCATTCCCGGTTTTTTCAGCTTGCTCATCGGCTGCCAGTTCGTCATGCTCGGCGTGCTCTCCATTAAGAGAAACGGCTGTCCGTGGCGGAGCGAGCGCATCATATCATGGTTCAGGGCCGTCCAGGAAGCAGTCGGAGCTTCTTTGCCCGGCGTGTGCCAGTCCGGATAGCTGTCCCAGGAGACGAAATCGACATGTTCAGCGAATTTCCAGTAGTCGAGGCCTTCAAACAGCTCCATCTCCATGAAATTGGCCGTGATCGGGAGGCTGGAACCGGTGCTCTGAACAGCGTCGACTTCCTTCAGATAGAAATCAATCGTCTGGTCGGTGACGAACCGCTTCCAATCCAGAACGAGTCCGTGCACGGACTGTTCTCCGAGCGGAGACGGCGATTCGACCTGGGACCAGTCGGTATACGTATGACTCCAGAACGTGGTCCACCACGCATGGTTCAAGGCTTTCAGCGTGCCGTAGCGGTCCTGGAGCCATTCGCGGAACGCTTCCTGGCAGAGCGCACAGTGGCATTCGCCGCCGTATTCATTGGAGATGTGCCAGCCGATTACAGCCGGATGCCCGTCATAGCGTTCAGACAGCTTTTGATTCATGATGGCGGCTTTCTCCCGGTAGACAGGCGACGTAGGGCAGTGGTTGTGCCGTTCGCCATGCAGGTTTTTGAAACGTTCCGGCGTCGTACGGAGCACTTCCGGATACGCCTGGGACATCCAGGCCGGCCGGGCTCCTGTTGGTGTTGCGAGAAAAGCAGAGATGCCTTCCTCCGCAAGGCGGTGCAGGACGTGGTCCATCCACTCAAAAGTGAAATGCCCTTCCTCCGGCTCCAGGCTGACCCAGGAGAAAATGCCGACGGATACCACGTTCACTTCCGCTTCTTTCATGTAGGCAAGATCTTTCTCAAATACATCCGGATAGGCGAGCCACTGCTCCGGGTTATAGTCTGCACCGTGCAGCATGCGGTTTCCGAACAGCGGGTTAAAAGGTTTTGTCATGATCCTCACTCCTTCGTCTTTCTTTCATTCTACCGTATGCGGCAGAGGGTGAATATGCAGGAGTCTGAACAGAAAATGCGGCTGTCTGAAACCAGGTCAGCCGCGGCGGTTCATATCCCGGTAGGCTTTCGGGGTGACCCGCTCCACTCGACGAAATGTCCCGATGAAGTGGCTGACATCGCGGAAGCCGGTCAGCGAGGCCGCCTTTTCAATCGTCAGCTCGGGATTCGCGTGGAGCAGTTCTTTGGCCCGACGGATCCGCAGTTGAATGAGGAATCGGTACGGGCTGATACCGAATGCCTCCTTGAATTGCCGGTTCAAATATTGACTGCTGACGCCGGCGTAGGAAGCGATATCATCGAGGGTGAGGTCCTCGGCATAATAAAGTTCCAGCCAGTCCACAATCGGACGGATTCTCCTTGCTGCCGCCGATAGCGACTGCCGGCCGGCCGGCTGAATCGACTGCTGCAGCTCCATCAGGAAGTGGTACAGTTGCGTGGAGAGCTCCGGACGGGCAAAGTCCAGGTCTTTCCTCGCGGTATGCATCATCTGCTGCAGCGTATCGGAAACGCTGCTCTCCTCTGAGGTGGCATAGACGGTAGAGACGTTCAGCTGGAGCGCTTCCAATACCGCAGGAGCAGCAGCGCCGCTGAAGGTCACATAAGCAGTCGCCCATTCTCCCTCTGGATAGTAGGCATGCGGGGTGTACGGCGTCATCATGACGCCGCGGCCGGCCGGGAGCTGGACGTTCCTTCCTTCTATCTGAAACGTGCCGCTCCCTTCGAGCGTCTGCAGCCAGTGATAGTAGGGATAGCCTTCCGGTCGGTCGAATGCCTCTTCCTGCGGATTCAGGCCGATACTCTCCACCCAGAGCGGCAGCTCGCCGCCGATTCGTGTAAACGTAAATCGTTGTTTATGTAAAATCATGCCACGGCTCCTTTGTCATCATGTGCTCTCTGTTTCTTCATTGTCGCACAGCCAGGTGGAATCAGCCAGATGGAAGCAGGATCAGCGCTGATATGCCGCTGTCCTCTGCGGAGCAGTACCCTCACTGAAACAAGGACGAGGCAAAAAGATTTTGACACGTTGATCGGAATCTGCTATATTTACAGACAACATAAAGAAACCGATTACATGCTCAGGATTGTGACTGTTCGGCAGGCAAAACCTACGCACGGCGAAAAAGGGGGACGTGTTTCCCCCTCCTTCCGCCGGCGTAGGTTTTTTTCGTTGAAAAGCGGCCGGAGGCTTTAGGAAGCGTCAGCAGCCCGGACGTGGATGCTCCAAAAGGGATGTAACCAAGGTGCAGGAGAGGAGGTGGAGCTGTGAAGATTGCGAAGGTTTTCAACAACAATGTCGTACTGACCTATGACCAGCAGAATCAGGAATTGGTAGTGATGGGAAAAGGGATCGCTTTTCAGAAGAAAAAAGGAGATGTTCTCGATCCGGAGCAGGTGGACAAAACGTTTATTCTGCAGCGGGAAGGGATGGCGGCCAAGCTGGCGGAACTGCTGACCGACGTTCCGGAGCAGTACCTTCATCTGGCAGAAGAGATCGCTTCGGCTGCTGCAGAGACATTGGATGCTTCGCTGGACGATTATATTTACGTATCCCTGACGGATCATATCAGCTACGCGGTGACCCGGCAAAAGCAGGGGATCGAGCTGCAGAACCCGATTTTATGGGAAGTGAGAAAATTTTATCCGAAAGAATATGAAGCCGGAGTGGAAGCGCTCGACAGGATTGAACGGGCAACAGGCGTCCGGCTCGGCGAAGATGAGGCAGCCTCCATTGCGCTCCACCTGCTCAACAGTCAAATCGGAAGCGAAGACATGAGTTCCATGGTACAGGTCACCAAGATCGTGCAGAACATCCTGACGATCGTGACGTATCATTTCCGTATGAAGCTGGACGAGACCAGCGTGAACTACGAACGCTTTCTGACGCATCTGCGTTTCTTTGCCTACCGTGTTATTCGGCAGGAACGGGCTCCGCCGGCCGATCCGGACGATTTCTTATACGAGCAGGTGAGAAAGAAGTATGAAGATGCGTTCCGCTGCGCCAACAAGATTGCAGCGTACATGGAAGAGACGTATCAACGGAGTGTATCGAAAGAGGAGATCGTCTTTCTCACCCTCCATCTGGAACGGGTGACAAGCAGACAAAAAAATCATTCCACAGGATTGTGACTGTCCGGCAGGCAAAACCTGAGCTGAAAGAAAGAGGGCGTCGTGTCTCTTTCGATCGCTCAGGTTTTTTTATTTGATAAGCAGAAGCTTTTTAGGAAGGAAGCCGGCGTCGCGTGCTGCGCGGGAAGAACGAAGCGTTTCTTCTTCCTTCAACATACCTGCGGGACATGCCATACGGACCAGCAGGCGCTCCGCGCTTGAAGTATACAGATGTTTATTCAGAAGAGGAGGGACGATCATGAATCATGAGCAGGCAGCAGCCGATATTCTGCAGGGGGTCGGCGGAGAGGAAAATGTCCAGTCCGTCGTTCACTGTGCAACGCGGCTGCGGTTTCAGTTGAACGATCACGCGAAAGCAGATAAAAAACGCATTTCCAACATTCCAGGCGTTATTCAAGTCGTGGAAAGCGGTGGTCAATATCAAGTCGTTATCGGCAATGAGGTCAGCGATGTCTTCCGGGAACTGGAACAAAAGACGTCCAAAGCAGCATCCTCCGGGGAGAGCGGGGGTGGAGGAGGATCGAATCAGAACTTGTTCAACCGGCTGATCGATATCATTGCCGCCATCTTCACGCCCGTCCTTGGTGCGCTCGTCGGTGCGGGTATTCTGCGGGGGCTCGTCGTTCTCGCAGAATCGATGAACTGGCTGCAGGAAGGAACGGGTACGCATACCATTTTGGATGCCATGTCGGATAGTGTCTTCTTCTTCCTTCCGATCCTGCTCGCCATCACGACCGCAAGAAAGTTCGGCGGGGATCCGTACGTCGCTGTGATTATTGCTGCTTCACTCTTATATCCGACGATGGAGGAGGCGGCAGCTTCTGGAGAAACACTTTCTTTCTTCGGGATACCGGTCGTCATGACCAGCTTCGCATCGGCGGTCATTCCGATCGTGCTCGCCATTTTCTTAATGTCCAAGCTTGAAATCTGGCTTCGGAAACGGGTACATTCGTCGATCAGGCTCTTTTTCGTTCCGCTCGTGCTGATCAGCTTGATGGTACCAGTCACCTTGATTGTGTTCGGTCCTTTCGGCACCTATGTAAGCGCGGGTCTCGCCGCAGGGTACGAATGGATTTATGACGGGAGTGCCATCATTGCCGGTGTGTTTGCCGGCGCTCTCTGGCAGGTGCTCGTGATTTTCGGGCTTCATTGGGGATTCGTACCGATTTTCGTGAATAACCTGGCAGCATTCGGGGAAGATACGATGGCAGCACTGATTGCGCCTGCTGTGTTTGGACAGGCCGGCGCGGTGCTCGGCGTGCTGTTGAAGACGAAACGGAAAGAAATCAAAACCGTTGCTGCGCCGTCAACGATTTCCGGGTTGTTCGGTGTGACGGAGCCGGCAATTTACGGGGTAACGCTCCGCTACAAAAAGCCGTTTGCCATGGGTGTGATCGGCGGCGGCATCGGCGGCGGTATTGCCGGACTGTCGGGCGCTTCCAGTGTTGCTTTCGCACTGCCGGGGCTGCCGGCGCTGCCTGTTTACGCAGGCGATGGTTTTGTGCTGTTCTTGATTGCCTTGGCTGTGGCCTTTTTCCTTGCGGCGCTGCTGACGTATCTTTTCGGCTTTCATGATGGCATGGAAACCGAAATGGAATCAGAAGAAGACCAAGAGACAGAGAATGTCGCTTCAACCAATTCGAGCGTGCAGCTGGGAAGCCCGATGACGGGAGCCCTCATCCCGTTGTCGGAAGTGAATGATGAAGCCTTCGCATCGGGAGCTGTAGGACGAGGGACAGCTGTCGTACCGACCGATGGAAGACTTTACGCTCCGGCATCCGGCATCGTATCGAGCGTTTTTCCGAGCCGGCATGCCGTCGGAGTGACGACCGATGACGGCGCGGAGGTGCTGATGCATATTGGATTGAACACGGTCCAGCTGGACGGCAGCGGCTTTGAGCTTCATGTCTCCCAGGGACAGCGGGTCAACAAAGGAGACCTGCTTGTGACCGCTGACCTTGATTACGTGAGTGGAGAAGGTTTTGATGTTGTCACGCCGGTTGTGGTGACGAACGCAGACGCGTATTTTGATGTTCTGGCAGAAGAAGACGCCAACGTCCAGCATGGCGAGACCATTTTATCGATTATCAAAGGAGGAACGCATCATGAGTGAATTTCCAAAAGCGTTTAAATGGGGCGGCGCGATTGCTGCCAACCAAGTAGAAGGAAGCCACGATCAGGACGGCAAAGGACCGTCGATCAGTGATGTGGTCAAAAGAGTCCGGCCCGAGGACCGCAGGAGCATGAAGCTGCCGTTTCCTTCGCATGACGAAATCCAGGAGGCACTTCTGGATACCAATCACGCCGAGTACCCGAAGCGGCGCGGCATTGATTTCTACAACCGGTATAAAGAGGATCTCGCTTTGTTTAAAGAACTCGGCTTCGATGTGCTGCGGATTTCCATCAGCTGGCCCCGTATTTTCCCGCAGGGGGACGAGATGGAACCGAATGAGGCAGGACTGCAGTTTTATGAAGATCTTTTTGAGGAGATGCACAAGCAGGGGATTGAGCCGGTGGTCACGTTGTCCCACTATGAAACACCGATTCATCTCGTTCTCGAATACGGCGGGTGGAAAAACCGGGAGCTGGTCGCTTTTTTCGAACGGTACTCGAGAACGGTAATGGCGCGGTTCAAGGATCACGTCGCCTACTGGATTACGTTCAATGAGATCAACAGCATGTTCATGTCACCGTATATCGGTGCGGCGCTGACGCCGGATGATGCGCCGGAAGCAACGCGCCAGCAGGACATTTATCAGGCAGCGCATCACCAATTTCTTGCGAATGCAGCTGCTGTGAAAGCGAAAAAAGAACTGATACCGGAAGGGCAGATCGGCTGCATGGTGATCGGGATGATCAACTACCCTTCTTCGCCGCATCCGGAAGATGTGCGTCAGGCGATGGAGGATCAGCGGCGCACCTACTTTTTCACAGACGTGATGGCGCGGGGGCACTATCCAGCCTACAGCAGACGCTGGTTTGAAGAGGCCGGCGCTGCACCGGAAATGGAGCCGGGGGATGAAGCCTTCCTGGCCGAGCATCCAGTGGATTATATCGCGCTCAGCTATTACATGTCCGCGGTGTCGGCGCGGCCGGAAACCGAAGGGGAAAAGGCCGCCGGAAACTTGATGAGCGGACTGAAGAATCCGTATCTGGAGGCGTCCGACTGGGGATGGCAGATCGATCCTTCCGGCCTGCGCACGCTCGTGAATCAAATGTACGACCGCTACGAGAAGCCGCTGTTTATTGTAGAGAACGGCCTCGGCGCTTTCGACGAAGTAGAAGAGGACGGCACGATTCAGGACCCTTACCGCGTGGACTACCTGCGGGAGCATTTGCAGCAGCTGAAAGCGGCAGCTGCCGACGGAGTCGACCTGATCGGGTATACCGCCTGGGGGCCGATCGATCTCATCAGCTTTTCCACGTCCGAGATGTCCAAACGGTACGGCTTCATTTATGTTGACCAGGATGATGACGGAAACGGATCGCTGGAACGGCGTCGAAAAGACAGCTTCTACTGGTATCAAAAAGTAATCGAGACGAACGGAGAACACCTGGACCGCTCGTAAAGCGGGGACGGTGCCGGGCCTGGCGGAAGGGCAGGACCCGGCAGCCGTTGATCCGTGCTTTTTCAGGTGATAGGAATGTAGACGTTCTCAAGCAGGACGACGGCGGCTTTGTTGGCTGCGCGGGAAGCATCAACAACCTATGCTTTCTTCAAAGAACCTGCGGTACACGCCGTTCCGAACAAAAGGCGCTCTGCGCTTTTGTTCAAGTATAAGTTTTCATACAGGGGGACGGCGGCTTCATGCGCTGCACGGGAAGAAACAAAAACGTCTTCTTCCCTCAAAAGGCTTGCAGCGCTTCCGCACGCCGTTCCGAACAAAAGGCGCTTTGCGCTTTTGTTCAAGCTGACGCTTTTCTCCAATCGATCAAATGCGGTATAATCTCCAGAGACTACTGGAGAGGGGCAGGCAGCATGAAGGACTGGGATGAAGGAAAACCGATGACAGAAAAAGAGGCGGAAACGAGAATTGCCCGCGCTTTTCCGGAGCTGGGTCCGCTCGAGGTGCGGACGGCCGGTACCGGGTTCGATACGTTCGTATTTCAAGTGAATGAACAGTACGTCTTCCGATTCCCGAGGCAGGAAAAGGGGAAATGGGCGATGGAGAATGAGAACCGGATCCTGCACCGGCTCTGGGAAGAAGGGGTCCAGCTTCCGTTCGATGTGCCGCAGCCGCAGTTTTATGCTCCCGGGGAGGACGGGGCTTTTCCGTTCGTCGGGTTTTCCTACGTGCCGGGGCACGAACTGGCTGAAGAAAAGAATGTCGATCTGCTCGGCTTCCACACCGAAGCCCTTGCCGAGATGATGAAGCAGCTGCACACAATCGAACTGGACGACTCGTGGCAGCTGCCGGAGGATGAGCTGCTGCGGTTGTCGTCGAAGAAGCGCCGGCCGATGCTGCTGGAGTATCTGGATGAACTCAAGGAAGTCTGTGATCCACGCACAAGGGAGCTGCTGGAGATGTATTTGTATCACATCCCGGAATGGGAGAACCCTCCCAGTTCTGTGCTCGTGCATGGGGATCTGCATCCGAAGAATCTGATTGCCAGAGAAGGACGGCTGAGCGGCGTCATCGACTGGGGCGATGCCCACTACGGTCACCCGGCATCGGATCTCGCGCTCGTCTTCCAGGCGCTGCCGGCAGCCGAGCACGACCGGTTCTTTGAGCGGTACGGAGCTATTGACGAAGAAACGAAGCAGCTTGCCGTATTTAAAGCCGTTTTCGTGAGCACGGCACTGGCCCGGTACGCCGTTCACTACGGGGAAGACCACGTCCGCCGCTGGTGTGAAGCGGGAGTGCGCCGGGCCATCCAGTTCTGGCAGGAAGACGCGTTGCGATAAAAGGAGTCATGCCCTTCGTCAGGAGGTGCTTGACAATTCATAGGCCTGTTCCGATTTGGTGGTCACCCACATCGGAGCAGGTCTTTTTTTCACAGGATAGGAATGTATAACTTTTCATTCAAGGGGACGGCGGCATCGTACGCTGCGCGGGAAGAACGTAGAACCTGTTCTTCCCTTGAAAAGCCTGCAGCGACGATGCACGCCGTTCCGACCAAAAGACGCTGCGCATTTTTGTTCTGATAGAAAAGCATGCAAAAGGGGCACAGGGGCCGTTTGCCCAGGGCTTAGGCATGTCCATCTTCGTTGAGGGATATCTCGTTCCGAACAAAAGGCACTCCGCGCTTTTTTAATGGTTTAGGTGCGGATCGGAGGTCAGTGCGCTCCATCATTCGCTGATCATCACGGCGAAAGCGAACCAGCTTCATGTTTACAGCTGCACGACGCACCTGCTGGAACCGTGCTGAATCTACCGGAGATGACCGCGGACGTGCGCGCCGATTAACCTGCACCGACGCAATTTCCATCTAAAGACGCTCCGCGCAGCGGAGACGAACAGGTGCATTGTGCTGCGGGTCTTTGCCATGCATTGGATAAGTTGGTGGGGACATATGCTCAACTTTTCCATAAAATGTTTTATTATTAATAAAAACGTCAATAGGAGTACATGACGAACGAGGATATAGAGAGGGCGTGTGCTTTATGCGTGCGGTAACCTATCAAGGGAAAGAGAACATGGAAGTAAAAGATGTGCAGGCACCTTCGATTGAATATGATACGGACATGATTGTGCGGATCACTGCTTCCGGGATATGCGGCTCTGACCTGCATATTTACAAAGGCGGTATTCCAGCACCGGACGACTACATTATCGGACATGAACCGATGGGCATTGTGGAAGAAACAGGACCGGGCGTTAAAACATTGAAAAAAGGAGACCGCGTCGTCATTCCATTCAACATCGGCTGTGGAGACTGCCAGTTCTGCAATCATCAGATGGAAAGCCAGTGCGATAATTCGAATCCGCACGCGGAAATGGGAGGATTGTTTGGGTTCACCGAAGCCTTCGGAGGATTTCCGGGGGGACAGGCGGACTATCTCCGTGTCCCGTACGCGGACTTTACCTCTTTTAAAGTGCCGGAGAACAGTGAGCTGGACGACGAGAGCGTTCTTTTCTTATCGGACGTGATCCCAACCGCCTTCTGGAGCGTGCAGAACAGTGGCGTGACGTATGGAGATACTGTGATCGTTCTCGGCTGCGGGCCGATTGGGCTGATGACGCAGAAGTTTGCCTGGATGAAGGGGGCCGAACGCGTCATTGCCGTTGACCACCATGAATATAGGCTGGAGCACGCCCGCCGGACGAATCATGTAGAAACGTACAATTTTGATAAAAATCCGGACATCGGCAAACTGCTGCATGAGAACACAAAGGGCGGAGCACGCGTCGTTATTGACTGCGTGGGCATGGATGGCACCGTCCCTCCAAACGAAACGTTCGGTTCAGAAGGAGACAACCAGTTTGGTACGATCAGCCCGATCATTACCGCCTCTCAGGCTGTCCGGAAATTCGGTGTCGTCCAGCTGACAGGCGTGTACGGAACGGAAGCGAACAACTTCCCGATCGGTGATTTCTTCACGAGGAACATTGCACTCACGATGGGGCAGGCGCCGGTGATTCACATGATGCCGAGTCTGTATAAAATGGTAGAAAACAACCAGATTAACCCGAAAGATATCATTACTCATTCCATGTCTCTGGAGGACGCGGCGAAAGCATACCGGATGTTTGACCAAAAAGAAGAGGAGAGCATCAAGTTTGTCCTGAAGCCGTAAGCGAAGACGCTGTGAGGATGGGAGCATCGTTCTCCCGTCAACGCCTCCCGCTCGTGCCGCACAGAAACAAAAAGGGAACGCCGCCAGTTTAGTCTGGGGCGTTCCCTGTTGTGTGTCAGGCGGAAAAGGTGATCCTTCTTCGATGCAGTGTCCGCCGCCACCCGATTTACTCGTCTCCGAGCATCGCATCCACCTGATCGCGGTTTTCTTCGATCCAGTTTTCAGCAAGCTCGTCAAACGGCGTTTCCTCTTCTTCGTATTCAAGCATCATTTCTTCCAGATCTCCCACCTCGATGCTCCATTCAGACAGAATCTCATGGGCCCGTGGATGGGTCTCGGCAATTCCGTCGTAAGACAGCACGTACACGTTATCGAGGTTGAAAATCCCTTCCTCGTCTTCAAGGAACTTCAAATCGTACTCCGCGAACATCGAATGCGGTCGCCAGCCGGTAATGATGACCGGTTCTTCGTTGTTTACGCTGTCTTCCAGCTCGGCCACCATCGCGAATTCACTGGAGGTCGTCAGCGTGTATTCCTCGTGGAAGTCGTACACATCCATAACTTCTTCAGAAAGGGAGACAATCCCCGCCCCGGGGTCAATCGAATAGATTTCCCCGTCGAACATGTCAGCATTGCCTTCGAGTTCACCAATCGTGTCGATATCGACATACTCCGGCACGACCCAGCCGAGCGGCACTTCTTCATAGCTCGTAGCGACTTGGACGAGGTCCTCTTCATATTCGGACCAGAGCTGTTCTTCCGTATACGGAAGCCAGGCGTCCATGAAGAAATCGATGTCTTCGTTGGCCATGCCTTCAAAAATGATCGGCTGGTCCAGCATGGAGAATTCCGTCTCGTAGCCGGCTTCTTCGAGGATCTGCGCAGCAATGTTTGTCGGGACCTCGGTGCTCGTCCAGCTGGTCATCCCGAAGACGATCGTCTCTCCATCCGAGTCTTCCACTGTTTCGCCGCTGTCGTCGTCCTGATTCTCCTCGTTGTCGACTTCATTCACAATGTCGTTGTTGTTCTGATCATTGTTTTCCGCGTTGTTTTCGACGTTCTGGTTCGTATCATTCCCATCCGTGTTCGTACCGGATGTTTCGTTGGTTCCATCAGCATCGTTATTTCCACAGGCGGCAAGCGTCATGGCTGTCATCACAGTGATGGATACTGCAGTGAACTTTTTCACTTGTTCAGTGCCCCTCTCTTGGTCGACTCGATCAGTCGGTTGTAAGTTTCCCGGAGTGTCTCCGGTGTGAACTGGCAGGTATCCGGACCTGCCGCGTGCCAGGCTTCATACGGCCGTCCCTCGACCCAGTTGAGTACTTCCTCTGTGCGGAAAACGGACATGTTGTAAATCCAGTTGCACATCGTCAGCACGGCGGACATGTGGGCTCCTTCGTTGGAAGCCCCGCACATATCTTCGACGAGGTTGATGTTATAATCGTAAAAATACGCGTCAAAAACGGAGGTCATGAGGCAGCCGTCGGTTACAAAGCCGCCGATCACGAGGTTTTCGATGCCGTCCCGCTGCAGCTGGTCGTGCAGCGTCGTCTGGAAAAAGCTGCTCCAGCGGAATTTATCGACGACGGGTTCGTCCGGCTCCGGCTTCAAGGCGTCGAGCACTTCATGGTTGTCTTTGTAGCTGGAGTAAAAGACCGGCTCGCCGTTATGATCCAGTGGTTCTTTGTCTGAGAGGCCGGAAGCATCGCCGCGGTTGATGTGGCGGGTGAAATACACCGGGATTCCTGCGTGACGAAACGCGCGCAGCAGGCTGGCGGCGTTGTTCGTCGCCGATTCCAGGCGGTCGATGCCGAACTGGCTTTCTTTCTGCATATCTATCAGTACGAGGGCTGTTTTTTGTTTATCCATGTTTTCCATCCTTTTTTTCCTTATTTGGCGGGAGGTAGTCAAAAATTTCTCCGGATTCCATCGCATTGGCGAGCCGCATCGTCCACTCAAAGTAGGACATGGAGCGCTCAATATTGGCGAGGTCCTGATCGGCCTGCTTTTTGGCTTCGCCTTCGCCATGCTCGGAGATTTCTTCGAGCACCGGCAGGGCCTGCTGGTTGCCTTTGACGATCAGGCTTCGTTCCTGGCGCAGCTGCTTGACGAAGAAATTGATAAAGTTCTTCATGAAGTCTTTTTCTGCGATGTAATAATCTTTCCGATCGCCTTTTTTCCATACTTTAATGACCATTTCGGTCTCGAGCAGTTCACGAAGTCCGTTGCTGACGCTCGCTTTGCTCATCGCGACCGCTTCCTGGATATCACCGAGGTTCATCGGTTCCTCTGAGAAGTAGAGGACGCCGTAGATTCTGCCGACGGATGGCGTGACACCATAAATCACCATCGTCTGTGCCAGGGCACTGATCATGACATCTCTTGCTTCTTCCAGGCGCTGTAAATCTTCCTGTTCCGACATGTTGGACCTCCCGTTCATTTAATTTATTTATTTCAATACAAATTAAACAATCTATAATTAATAAATTACACGTCTTTTCTGGAAAAGTCAACTAGCTGCGGCGTATTTCTCCTTGTAGGCAGCATCGAGGTCACTTACAATGTTTTTTAGAGGGGGACGACGGAATGACGATGGTGACAAAGACGGCCGCACTCATTCTAGCTGCGGGAGTAGCGGCCTTTGCTGCTTTTGTGGGCGCATTTCTGCTGAGCGTGTTCGAGCTGCATCCGGCCTGGATGACGATGCTGCTGACAGCTGCTGTGGTGTTTACAGCCGTTGTGGCACTGCTGCTTTTTGTGCAGATAGACAAGCCGGGACGAAAGAAAATCTACACCGCTTCGATGCTGCTGGTCCTGCTGGCTGGAGGCGGATCGGCGGCATGGGAATGGGCCACACCCGATCCGGAAATGGCGGAAGGGCGCGGGGTTGATCTACATACATATGAGCCGTTTGCAGGAAACGGCGCAATCGCACAACTCGAGGACAACGCGTCTCTTGAGATGGACGAACCGATTCGGCTTGATGGAGCCACGGCCCTCTATCCAATCTATGCGGCATTTACAGAGGCCGTTTTTCCAGAGGGGGAATATGATCCATATGAAACGCTGCAGTCGGACGTCGTGTCGACGCAGACGGATGAAGCCTATGAGCGTCTCGTTACGAATCAGACAGATATGATCTTCGCTGCAGGACCTTCCGAAGAGCAGCAGGCCTACGCGGAGGAATTCGGCGTGGAATTGCAAAAAACCCCAATAGGAAAAGAGGCCTTCGTGTTTTTCACCCATTCCGATAACAGTGTGGACGATCTAACGGTGGAAGAGATCCAGCAGATATATGCAGGAGAAATAACCAACTGGGAAGAGGTCGGTGGGAACGACGCAGAGATCCGCGCCTTTCAACGGCCGGAAGGGAGCGGCAGCCAGACAGCGCTGATCGATCTCATGGACGGCACACCGGTAATGGAGCCGCCGAGTGACGATGTTCAGCAGGGGATGGGCGGGGTTATTCAGGAGACGTCCAACTACCGGAATCACCAGAGTGCGCTCGGATATTCGTTCCGCTATTATACGAAGGAGATGGCGGAGAGCGGAGACATTGAGCTTCTCCAGCTGAATGGTGTCGAGCCGGATGAGGAGACGATACGCAGCGGCGCTTATCCGGTTACTGACTATTTTTACGCCGTGACCAGAAAAGCAGACCATGGAGAGAAGGAAGTAACCTTGATTGATTGGATCCTCTCGGAAGAAGGACAATATATAATAGAGGAGAGCGGGTATATTGCCGCTGCAGAAGAGGAGGAAGAATGATCATGGAGGGAATCGAACTAGGACCCGCGCTCATGCAGGTATTTGCAGCAGGCCTTGTAATTATTGCTGTTCTGCTCATGGTCACGATGATCCGCGCACTGAAGAAGAGGCAGGAGCAGCTGGATCGTCTGGAAAAGAAAATCGAAGCACTCGATGAGGAACTGAAGAAGAAATCATAATCGTACCTCTCACCATGCTGGAAATTTGCGGCATGGTTTTTATGTTCAATTTACAGGACCAACCTCTCAACAGAGCCCCGATCTGCCTATCCTTCCTCCCCATAGGTGTATGAAACAGACTTGGAATACATGTATATACACTTTTTTATACAGCCTCGAACGAGCGCAAAACCACCAGATTTTCCTCTTTCATCCAGTGAAATTGCACAAGATTAGCGTGGTAAAGCGTTTTGTCTTTTTATTCCATTTGTGAGCAAATCCGACATTAGAAGTGGAGAAATACGCTGTATTCGCTACAATGCATGAGTTATTTGTTAAATGAATCACCTGATACGAGATAAGCTATATTCACCTATATATATGATGACTCACGACGCTTTAAGCTGGTTGCCCTTTTTTCCAAAGGTACCTATCATTAAAAGTGTTGGAAAAACGGAAGCTTCTTTGCTGAAGAACATCTCTTCATGCAGCTTACCAATACAAACAAAGGTGGTTTTATTCAGATGAGTAGCACTGTGATGACAGCACCTGTTCTTGACACGTTCTCGTTGGAAGTACCGACGAAAGAAGACGGCCAGGGGATGTGGGAGCTAGCAAAGAAGACATCATTAGACCTGAACTCGGCCTACAAGTATATTATGATGGCTGAATATTTTGCGGAAACATGTGTCGTCGCAAAGGAAGACGACCAAGTCGTTGGTTTTATCACCGGCTTCATTCAACCTGAAAATCCGGACGTCGTGTTCGTATGGCAGGTTGGCGTTGACAGCTCCCAGCGCGGAAAAGGCCTCGCCTTTAAAATGCTGGAAGAGCTGATGGACCGGGAGAGCGTCAACGGCGTGAAATACTTGGAAGCAACCATTACGAAAGATAACAAAGCGTCCCAGTCTCTCTTTAAGAAGCTGGCGCGTGAAGAAGATACGTCATTTGAGGTACGGGAAACGTTCCCGGCGGACTGCTTTCCAGAGGACGGCGCAGCGGAGTACACGTACCGGATCGGACCTTTCTGGAAGTAATTTCTCCAGTCAGCGGCTGACATTCACTCACTGTAACCCGGACGCGGCCATTAACTTTTACAGGAGGATTTTTATCCATGGAAAATAAACTACAGCTGATCGAGGAACTTGAATCCAGTGTACGAAGCTACGTACGAAGCTTTCCGACTGTGTTCACGAAAGCACGAGGCTATAAAATCTGGGACGAAGACGGAAAAGAATATATCGACTTCTTTGCAGGCGCCGGTGCACTCAACTACGGACACAATGAACCGTGCATGAAGAAAAAGCTCGTGGAATATATTCTTGATGACGGCATTACGCACTCGCTGGACAAAGCGACGGATGCGAAAGTCGACTTTATCAGCAAATTTGATGAAGTCATCATGAAGCCGAGAAACATGGACTACAAAATCATGTTCCCTGGGCCAACCGGAACAAACACGGTGGAGAGTGCGCTGAAGATTGCGCGTAAAATGACGGGTCGTACCGATATCGTGAGCTTCACGAACGGATTCCACGGTATGACAATCGGTTCCCTTGCTGTTACCGGCAACTCCATGAAGCGTAAAGGAGCTGGAATTCCACTCAGCCACACGGTGACGATGCCGTATGATACGTTTATGGACGACGGCTACGACACACTTGACTATTTCGAGCGCTTTCTGCAGGACAACGGAAGCGGCGTTGCGATTCCAGCTGCCGTAATCTTTGAAACTGTTCAAGGCGAAGGCGGCATTAATGCTGCAAGCATGGAATGGATGCAGCGTCTGGAACGTATCTGCCGTGAATGGGGTATCCTGCTGATCGTCGACGATGTTCAGGCAGGTGTTGGACGTACAGGTACGTTCTTCTCCTTCGAACCAGCCGGCATCAAGCCGGATGTGATCTGCCTGTCCAAATCCATCGGCGGCTATGGCCTTCCGCTTGCGATCACGCTGATCAAACCGGAGCTGGACAAGTGGATTCCGGGCGAGCACAACGGAACGTTCCGCGGAAACAATATGGCTTTTGTGACGGCAACAGAATCCCTCTCCTACTGGGAGAATGACGAATTCGAAAAGAGCATTCAGGATAAAGCTGCCACAGTAACGGACTTCCTCAGCCGCATGGTCGAGGAGTATCCGGAAATGAAGGCGAAGCTGAAAGGACGCGGCCTGATGCAAGGAATTCATTCCGATGTGGAAGGATTCAGCGAAAAGGTAGCAGAGCATGCCTTTGAACGTCAGCTCATCATGGAAACAGCAGGCGGGAACGATGAAGTATTCAAGCTTTTCCCACCGCTGAACATCGATGAAGAAGGTCTCCAGCAGGGACTGGATATCATTGAACTGAGTATCCAGGATGCGCTCGTATCGATGAACCTGAAAGAAAAAGAAGCAGTCACACAATAAATCAATCCGGCAGTCAGCCAAGGAGGACAATACAGCATGAAGGTAGTAAAACTCGACGATATCATTGGATCCGATCAGCATATCGACGGTGGTAACTGGGAAAGCCGCCGCCTTATCCTCAAGAAGGACGGTATGGGCTACTCGGTACACGACACGGTCATCAAAGCAGGAACGGAAACACACATCTGGTACAAAAACCACTTGGAATCTGTCTACTGCATTGAAGGAGAAGGCGAAGTAGAGACGGTGAAAGACGGCAAAATCTGGCCGATTAAAGCCAATGAACTCTACGCGCTGGATGAGCACGACGAACACTATCTCCGTGCCAACAAAGGCGTGGACATGCGGATGGTGTGCGTATTCAATCCGGCAATCACCGGCCGGGAAGTGCACGACGAAGACGGCGCCTACAAGCTCGTCGACGACGAATAAGTTTGACTGGATCAGCCCTGCGGCATACTGCCGCAGGGCTTTCTTTTTCTTTCTTTGCATGGGAAATATAAAATGCTCCACGTCTGTTGATTACCCATTTATTAGGGAAATATGTATTGGGTGCAGCGGCTGCAGTATTTCTTTGCTTGCCGTGGAGAAAGCTTTCATCTTCCCTCGAAGAACGCCGGGGAGATCTTCCAGCTTTCTTTTTCCACAGGCGTCTCGAAAGAACACCTTGCCACTGCGACATGTTTGATCATAAGGAAGAAAGGATGCAGCACCCTCCTTCCTTACAAAGAAAGGCTCGTTTTTCCTAAGATTTTAGGAAAGCATACGTTTTCATACAAGGAGACGGCTGCATCGCACGCTGCGCGCCGTTCCGACCAAAGGGCGCTTTGCGCTTTTGTTCAGAGAAAAAGCATTGCAGCTTTTTTTAGAAAAAGAGCGGCGCGCAGCCGGCGACTCCGGGAGGATCAGGACGATTCGAAGATCCGGCTGCCGGAGGCAGACTAGCTGAGAGAGTCCCCTCCGGAAAGCGCCCGGCGGAAGCAGAGCGTCTCTCCGTATTCCAAATAAGAAGCTCTTTCGGAAGGGCTGGGGTAACCTGCCGTTAGGTGGTTGAAACGGCTGGGCCACCGGCGGTTGTTGAGTGACCGCCGGGCTCAACGTCTGCTCCGCTCCCAAACCACGAGCCCATACAAAGGACCTTCCATGATTTCAACCACGATTGCATTGCCACACTTCCAGGCATACCTGAGCGGATTACGCCGTAAATATCAAACTCTCTTTACAAACAAAAAAGGCCGACTCTAGTTTCTGTAGAGACGACCCTCTTTTCACGCGGTGCCTTATACTTTTTCAATCACGTATGCGCGCTTTTCGCGGAAATACTTTTCTCCGTCTTCAGATGAATGCTCGAAAAAGCCATTAAACGAACTTGCCACAAGGTACTCTCGCTCCGGCTCTGTGAAAAGTTGTTCTTCGTTCGTGGAGAGCAGCAGGACATCGGTTGTTGAAACGAAGCTGTCCAGCTCTCGTGCAGAATAATTTTTTCCTATTTCAAGTTCATTCAGACGATATTGAGTCATGAAAAAACCTCCTTTTGTAGTGATAATAGTCTGTTTCCCTAGGACATCCGTCAATAAACATCAGAACTGGGAAACTGAAGGAATTTCCTGTCGCTGCACTGCGCATGGTATGATGTCATAAGAAAGGGGGAGTGAGCGTTGGATATACCTTGGAAAGACAGGGGGACGGCGGCCGTCGGTTACCTCGTTCCAATTATCATGCCTATTCCAGGCTTGATTCTTCTCGTACTCTACATATACTGGCGGGTGATTCAAAAAGAATCTGCCTACGCTGCCGAACATACGAGAGAGCATTTGAATTTTCAGTTCACCTTGCAGCTGTTTACCTTCCTGCTGCTCGGTATCAATGCGTTTTTATTGTGGGGGCCTGCGCTGCCGGACTTCGGTATTCCGGCCTGGTCGGCTTATTTGACGCTGTTCGCCGGATTTGGTTTCTGGGTATTGGGCGGCGCAGCCGTGCTGATCGCGTACGTATTCATGCTCATCGGGCTGATCGCTTCTCTCAGTGGAAGCGCGTGGACGCCGCCGTCGCTGCAGCTGTTTGCCGATGTGGAAAAAGGTCCGCTCCCGGAGCGCCTGACCGCAGCGGCCGCCTGGCTGCTCCCGATGCTTGTTCCGGTACCGCTCCTGTCGCTTGGGCTCGTGTACGCAGGGAGTCTGGTGGTACCGCCTGCGATGCCGGAAGGAAAGGCTGCCTGGCGCAGCGCCGTTCGCTTTCAGCTTATTACGCAGCTGATGTTAGTTTCTCTTCTGACAGCGATGCTTGTCATGATGCAGCTGGTCGATCCGGCGGCGTTTTTCCCTTCTGTCATCACACTCATCCTGGTACTGCTGCTCGCCCTCGGCATGACCACCTGGTATGTACTCATGGGCACCGCTCTGCTCGGAGCAGCGTTCGGGTCCCGTGTCCAGCTGCCATTTACGAAAAACAGAAAGGAGGAGGATGCCCATGTGGCAGACTACTGACGAACTCGAACAACTGCTGCTGGAACTAACGAGGTGGGAAAGCCGCACCTTGACGCAGGGAGAGCGTGAATTTCCGCTGAAACTGCAGGAAAAAATCCGGCAGCTCCCCTATTTTCAACAGCATAAATCACGTATCCGCCTCCACGAAGCGGACCACGGCAGGCGCGCCTTAACCGCACTGTATCGGAGCCCCGAAGCAGCAGACCGGGAGACGGTCGTCCTGCTCAGCCATTTCGACACGGTCCAGACCGAAGAATATGGACAGCTCGAGCCCTTTGCCTGCGATCCGGAGGCTTTGACACAGAAGTTCCGCGACGCGCCGGATACTCTCCCGGCCGCCGCCCGCGAGGATCTTTTATCAGGAGAGTACTTGTTCGGCCGCGGCACGATGGACATGAAGATGGGCCTCGCGCTCCACATGCAGCTTCTCGCCCGGGCAGCCGCAGAACAATGGAAGCTCAACCTGCTGCTCGTCACTGTCCCCGATGAAGAAGTCGATTCGGCCGGCATGCGCGCCGTCGTTCCCGAGCTGCCGGTACTCGAGCAGGAAGAGGACCTCCACTACACCCTTTTTCTGAACAGCGAGCCCTCGTTTACGCAGCAGCCCGGCGATAACACGCACTACATCTACTCCGGCTCTATGGGCAAAATCATGCCCGGCGCGCTCTTCTTCGGCAAAGAAACGCATGCAGGAGAACCGCTCAGCGGTATTACCGCCGCCTTTATGTCATCCTACGTTTCCCAGGCGATGGAATGGAATCCGGCGTTCCGGGAACAGCACTTCGGCGAACAAACCCCGCTGCCTGTCGCCCTGCAGCTCCGGGATCTGAAATCCGGGTATTCGACCCAGACCCCGTACCGGGCCGCTGCTCTGTACAACGTTTTCACCCTCAAGCAGGACGCCTCCCAGGTGATGACTGCCTTCACCTCCATCGTGGAAAAGGCGATGCAGCGCTGCCAGCAGGAGTACGACACCATCTGCCGGCGCGAAGGGGCTGACGGGGTGCAGCCGATGCGTGTCCTTCGGTATGAAGAACTGGAGGCGTATGTGAGAGAGAAGTTTGAACCGGCGGAGCTCGAAGAAGAGATACGAACCGTCATGGAGAAAGAAAACTGGGATGAACGGGAGCAGTCGATCCGCATAGTCGGTGAATGGATGCTGCTCTGTCCGGAACTGGCACCGGCCGTCGTCCTGTTTTTTGCACCGCCGTATTATCCTCCGGTAAACGCCTCGGAAGATGAGCGGGTCCAGCGGGTGATGCAGCTGCTGGAGCATCCGGCGCAATCGAGCCGGAGGCCTGTCCGGCATGTGCACTATTTTAACGGCATTTGTGACCTGAGCTACGTTGGATACAGCCAGCCGCCAGAAGAGCTCGACAGTTACCGCAAGAACACGCCGGTGTGGGGACGAAGCTACACGATTCCGTTTGAAGCCATGCGGCAGCTGGATGCGCCTGTACTGAACGTCGGCCCGTTCGGCAAAGACCCGCACCAGCGGACCGAGCGGCTGCACCGGCGCAGCGCATTCGAAGAAACGCCCGGAATGCTCGCTTCCCTGCTGGCCACCTGGGGGGAGTGAGAGATTCTTTAACATCTTTTAGAGGATTCTTCACTTTTCTGAAACACGCACTTAATCTCTGTCTGCTATAGTAAGAATTGTACACGGAACAGCACATGGTTCCCCCTCTTCATGAAGATGACTCCCCCTTAAAGATTCTTCATGCAGTAAAGCCGGCCCTCGGGCCGGCTTTTTGTTTTGATAAGAATGTATACGTTCTAATACAGGGTGACGGCGCAGCAAGCTGCTCGGGAAGCAGGAAGAACCCGTGCCCTCAAAGAACCTGCGGTACACGCAGCTCCGATCAAAAGGCGCTCCGCTGCAAAGCAGAAGCACCCGGAGCTCGTGCCGCGGGTGCTTGGTCATTGCCGTATTTACTTGTCTTGATCAATCAATCTCCATGCCGGCAGGGGCATCTTTGACAACGACGAGCACCTTTCCTTCATCGAGCTTTTCTTCCAGCTCTTCGGCGTGGTATTCCTCGAATCCCAGTTCTTCCAGCTTCGCCCGGAGTTCTTCGCCTTTTTTGCGGAACACATTACGGGCGGCGGTTCCGAGGGTTTCTTCATCGAGGCCGATCGTATCAGCTTCCGCATGATCCGCAATCCGCTCAGTCCGGTCCTCGTCGTGGGTGAGAACATAAATGTTGTCTTCGTCGATGTTTTTGCGTCTCAGATCCTGAATGGCCTCCACGACTTCCTTATCTTTAGAAAATTCCTGATGAATCGGCTGCATCGCTCTCATCCTTTCAAACATGATATCAGCAGCATACTGCTGGATTACAGAAGGTGTACCACGTGCAGGGCGGTTAAAAACGTATTCCATCGAATTAGGAATATATGCTTACATTTTCCTTTTATCTCCTCTTTACAAATGTTGTAAGTGTCATATAGCCCTGCCAAAGAGGGCGCCACGCTTTCCGTGGATTTCTCACAAAATACCACAGCCGGAAACCTTGCTATTAGAGGGGTTCAGGGTGGATAATAGGGAGAACAGGCAAGCAGAAGGGGGTGTCGTGTATGGAATGGCGAGAAGAAACATTGATCCCAACGCACATCGAAGTTCTCTGGAATGTCTTTCAGGATGCAAACATCTCCGACATACTACCCAGTGTGGAAACGCATGAGCTGGTGGAGGGGAAGCCGGACAGTGAAGGAGCCCGGCATCGTCAGACGTATCGCTGCGGAAGAAAAGTGTCCACGCATATCGTGGAAACATTCAAGTATATCGACGAACCTTCCTATAAAGAAAAAGAAATTGCCTTTCAGCTGCAGGATGCCTATCAAATCCGGCTCCGTTTTCAGCTGAGGAAACTGAACGAAAATGAAACGATGTTTATATATGAGGGAGAATACGAAGCAGTAAACTTCGTAGCAAGAATCAAGCATAAATTCGTAGAAAAAGACACAGAGCGCCGGATGGTCCAGCGTTTTGTCCAGCGGGTTCGAGAAGAGACCGGCGCCTGAAAAGGGTGCCGGTCTCTTTTTTCGGGTTCTAAAAGAAATGTTGGGGTAGAGCTTCATTTCCGTGGCATCTTTTCTTCCGTTTCAGACGGACGCCTGCCAAGGGGCGCTGCCCTCCATGATCCTCGCGCTTCGGGAAGGATGTTCGGACGGCGCTTGATTCTCATAGCGTTGCCGTCCTTCCCTCCTGAAAAGGGTTCGTTGTTGTTTGTTCTTTTCAAAGAGGATCCTAGGTGCCATGTGAAAAGCGTCGGAGCATGCCTGAGCCTGTTCAAAAGGTGAATGAGAACCAGCAGGATGGTATTCGGAAGAAGACGGCGTCACGCGCTGCGCGCTTTCATGTGAGAGCCGGCAGGCAGCGTGTTGTTCGAGCTGAAACCTCATTTTCTTTTCTTCGTACAGATACAAAGGAGGGAGTTTCTGTGGAACAGACTCTAGTGGCTGTGCTGGTTGTGATTGTGCTGGCTGTAGCCTTGATCCGCGGCGGGCGGAGGCTGAAGGAGTGGCTGGACAACAACAAGCAGCCCGAAGAGCCGCATGAAGTTCGCGTCACGTCCAAGCGGAAAGAAACCACCCGCCGGAGAAGTCCGGGCAGACCGGGCGGGGGCATCTCAATCGGCAGAAGTCATACGTCAGAAACGTATTATGTCACGCTGGAACTGGAAGATGGACGCAGGCAGGAATTCAGGATCAAAGGACATCAATACGCGGAGATGGCGGAAGAGGACACAGGCACCGCCGTTCTGCAGGGAACTCGGCTCGTCTCATTTACGAGAGAAGGCGCCGGCTCCTAGCGTGGTCCGTGCAGCCGGACGGTCCTCGATGCAAACAGGGAAATCCGCGGCGGACGTCAGGAGAGAAGGCGGATGTCGATCCCTTCTCTGTCGAGCGCATACAGCAGCTGCTGTTCGAGATGGGCAGAGGCTGCGGCGAGGGTGGTACGAAGGTGGACGGTCTGCTCGGGGGTCTCGATCGAGAACAGGAGGATATCGTCCTGCCTGGCAGCATCGATGTGCCACCCGCACGCATCCGTCCGTCTTCTCCATCGCTGCAGCAGGGTGGTCGTCTGCTTCTCTGCCCTGCGTACCTCGGTCGTTTCAAGGTGGTGCTGGTTTTCGCTGAACATCGTGCATCACTCCTCGGATAGATTGTCAGCACACATCTCCTGAAACAACCGTATCCGCACGGTTGTTTTCCCTTGAGTCCAGGGAGGAGAAGGTTGTCCATTCCTCTATTATGACGAAAAAGCCCTTCGTTCATGATGAACGAAGGGCTGTCTTTCTGCCGTCATTCATCGTCCAGAGCACAACGCTCTGCTGGCGGAAGCACCTTGCCGGGGGCAGGCTGCTGTGGAGTCATCAAGCCAGATCTCTCGTCCACTCAGGATAAATGTATGCTGTTGTTCGTGAGTATACGCTCTTTGGCTCCTGCTGTCCAGTCTACAGCTGGAGTTCGCGCTTTTCTTCGTCACTAAAGACCCTGGAACGGGTGAAGAACCGCTTTCCTTCCGGTCCCTCCAGGGAAAACATCCCGCCCCGTCCATCAACGACATCGATGATCAGCTGCGTGTGTTTCCAGTATTCGTACTGGTCGCGTGACATGTAGAAGGGACTGCCGCCGATCGCGCCGAGGTGCACGTCCTGCTCTCCCACGCGGAGTTCTCCTGCCGGATAGCACATCGGGGAGCTGCCATCGCAGCAGCCGCCGGACTGATGGAACATCAAGTCACCATGGATGGACTGCAGCTTCTCGATCAGTGCCTCGGCCTCTTCTGTCGCTGTCACTCGTTCTGTCATCGGTAATGGCTCCTTTCCTGGTTCGTAATAAAGCAAAAGGTAGCAGCGGAGGAAGACGTCGGCTTTGTCCGCTGTAAGGGAAAAACGAAGGACTTGTTCTTCCCTCCAAGAACCTGCAGCGACGCGCGCAAGCTGTTCCGCTTTTGTACTGAAAGTTCCTGCCGCCGGCTTAGAAAAATCCTTTCGGCTCTTCACTGTAGCTGACGAGCATGTTTTTCGTCTGCTGGTAATGACTCAGCATCATGAGGTGGTTTTCGCGCCCGATGCCGGATTTCTTGTACCCGCCGAAGGCCGCGTGGGCCGGATAGTCGTGGAAACAGTTCGTCCAGACTCGTCCGGATTCAATCGCGCGGCCGAACCGGTAGGCGGTATTGATGTTCCGGGACCAGACGCCGGCGCCGAGGCCGTAGAGCGTGTCATTGGCAATCGACAGTGCTTCCTTATGGTCTTTAAACGACGTGACGGAGACGACCGGACCGAAAATTTCTTCTTGGAAGACCCGCATTTTATTATGTCCTTCAAAGATGGTCGGCTGCACATAGTAGCCGCCTTTCAGGTGGCCGTCCAGCTGGGCGCGCTCCCCGCCGGCGAGCACGTTGGCACCTTCCTGTTTGCCGATATCGAGGTAGGAGACGATTTTGTCCAGCTGTTCTTTGGATGCCTGAGCCCCCATCATCGTATCGGTGTCGAGAGGATCCCCGACGACAATTTTATTGACGCGGTCCACGGCCTTCTGCATAAAGTCATCGTAAATCGAAGCCTCAATGAGCGCACGGGATGGGCAGGTGCATACTTCCCCCTGGTTCAGGGCAAACATCGCAAAGCCTTCCAGTGCCTTTTCGAGAAAGCTGTCTTCATGCTGCATCACATCTGCGAAGAAAAGGTTCGGGGATTTACCGCCGAGCTCGAGCGTAACCGGGATGATGTTCTCGGATGCGTACTGCATGATCAGCCGGCCGGTCGTGGTCTCTCCGGTGAAGGCGACTTTGTTCACGCGCGGGTTCTGAGCGAGCGGCTTTCCGGCTTCGACGCCGAACCCGCTGACAATGTTGAGGACGCCGGGTGGCAGCAGGTCCTCAATTAGTTCCAGCCAGACGAAAATCGAAGACGGTGTCTGCTCTGCCGGTTTCAGCACGACACAGTTGCCGGCAGCGAGCGCCGGAGCGAGCTTCCAGGCGGCCATCAACAGCGGGAAGTTCCATGGAATGATCTGACCGACGACGCCGATCGGCTCGTGGAAATGGTAGGCGACAGTATCGTTGTCGATCTGACTGATGCCGCCCTCCTGAGCCCGGATGGCACCGGCAAAGTAACGGTAGTGGTCAATGGCGAGCGGGATATCGGCCATGAGCGTTTCACGCACGGCTTTTCCATTCTCCCATGATTCTGCTACTGCAAGCATTTCCAGATTTGCTTCCATCCGGTCTGCAATCTTATTCAGGATATTGGCACGCTCGGCGACCGAGGTCGTTCCCCAATCGTGCTTTGCTTTCTGAGCGGCATCGAGTGCCTTCTCAATATCTTCCTTGCCGGAACGGGCGAGCTCGGTGAAAACTTCGCCCGTAACGGACGTCGTATTCTCGAAATAAGATCCTCCGACGGGTGGGACGTACTCTCCCCCAATGTAGTTATCATAGCGCTTCTTGAACTGGACGAGACTATCAGGCGAATTCGGTACAGCATACTTCATAATACCGGCACACTCCTTTTTCTTTGTAGTCTGGTGACGATACAAGAGCTCTCGCTGACTGTTGATGTAAGCGTTTCCATCATACCATGTATGTGAGAATTTTCAAGTAATTTCGTTTTGGGCGATTGACTCGCGGGAATAGGAAAAACAGCACGGATAACCGGGAGGGATGCAGGATGACACAGGATATGCCGCAATCTGCTTCGCTTTGGCAGAAACGGCCCACACAGCGCTTTCCACAGCTTCAGGAAGACGTGACGACGAAGGTATGTGTAATCGGTGGAGGCATCGCCGGGGTGACAACGGCCTACATGCTCGCCCGGAAAGGTATTCCATCCGTCCTCATAGAGGCGGGGGAAATCGGTACAGGTACCACCGGTCACACCACGGCGAAAATTTCGTCCCAGCACGGTCTGAAGTACGCGGATTTATGGCAGTCGATCGGTGCAGAGAAAACGAAGCTGTACTACGAGGCAAACGAAGACGCCATCTCCTGGGTGGAGCGGACGTGCCGCCGGCTGGCTATCGACTGCAGCTTTTCCCGGCGGCCTGCCTATCTGTATGCAACGTCGGAAGAAGGGAAGACGAGGTTGGAGCGTGAGGCCGAGGCCTACCGGAGTCTCCACCTGGACGGCAGTCTGACCGATAAGCACGAACTGCCTTTTGCCGTCACGGCGGCATTGAAAATGCACGAACAGGCGCAGTTCCATCCGGTCTGCTTTCTGGCGAAACTGCTGCGGTATCTGGAAGTCGAACAGATGCCTGTTTTTGAACAGACGAGGGCAGTGGATGTGAAGCGGGGCCGGCAGCCAGTCGTCACGACCGACGGCGGCCGGCAGATCAAAGCAGATCATGTCGTCATGGCCACCCATTATCCATTCAAAGATCTGCAGTCGCTTTTTGCAGCCAGGCTGCACGTCGAACGATCCTACGCGATAGCCTTCCGGCTTCACGGGGAAGTACCGAAGGGGATGTATCTGCATGCGGAAAGCCCGGTGCAGTCGTTCCGCGAAGCAGAGGATATCGACGGGCGCCCGCTGCTGCTCGGCGGCGGCTTCGGTCACACGAGCGGCCAGGCCGGGAACACGGAATCCCATTATGAAAAGCTGCGCGATTTCGTCACGTCCCATTTTGATGTGAAAGCGATCCCGTACCGGTGGTCTTCGCAGGACATTCATACGTCCGATGGGGTGCCGTACGCCGGACCGTTGACACCGGGAAGCGAAGATGTGTACGTCCTGACTGGCTTCGGCAAATGGGGCATGAGCGCCGGCGTTGCAGCGGCACAGGTGACCGCGGACCGTCTGGAAGGAAAGTACAATCCGTATGCTTCTCTTTTCACCCCGTCCCGGTTTCATCCCCGTGCGGATATGAAGCAGATGGTCAAGGAGAACATGGATACAGCACGAGCGTTTGTCCGTGGCAAATTCCATCGGACGAAGGGCACCGTTGACGACCTCGACTTTGACGAAGGTGCTGTCCTGAAAGTGAACGGAAGCCGTACGGCGGTGTACAAGGATGAGAACGGCGAGATCAGCGCCGTCGATTCCAGCTGCACGCATCTCGGGTGTGAACTCGGCTGGAATCAGGCGGAGCGTTCGTGGGACTGCCCCTGCCACGGATCCCGTTTTGACGTAGACGGCAGTGTACTGGAAGGGCCCGCGGTCCATCCGTTGAAGAAGCGGGAGGATGTTTAACAGATGCGGAATGTGGAAAAAGCATGGATAGAACGAATATAAAAGGAGGATGTATCATGCCACTGATGGAAATTAGTATGGTGCCTGTAGGTACAGGAGATGAAAGCTTCCAGAAGGATATTGAGCGGGCCGTTGCCGTCATTGAGCAGAATGAGCTCAAGTATCAGGTTACCCCGACATCGACGATCATCGAAGGGGAAATCGACAAGCTTTTCGATGTGGCCCAGGTGATTCATCTGAACGAAATCAAAAACAACGCAAAACGTGTCGTGACGTCGATAAAAATTGACGACCGGACGGATAAGCCGCTGACGCTGGAAGGACAGCAGCAGAAGGTGGATCCTTCGTCATAAACGGGAAGGCTGCCCTTCAACCGAGGTTCGAAGCGGCAGCCTCTTTTTCTACCTTCCAGAAAAGGATCTCATCCGCCTGAAGGCACGCTGCACGCGGGCTTCTATAGAAAAACCGGCGCCTCCCGCGCGGGGAGGAGGAGAGGCTCCTTCTTTCCTTTCCGTCCGGCAGCGGCGCACACTGCGTTATCTAACAGGCACGGCGCGTTTTTGTTTTGAAAGGAGTTTCACATGGAAGAAGACAAACACCAGATCCGGGAGCGCGGCCGCTGGGCTGCGCAGTCGATGTCGGATCGGGAGAAAAACAGGATTATTTTTCACAGCGCCCGGCTTCTGAATCAGGGACGGACGGCAGAAGTCCAGCAGAAGTGGCGCGATATCTGCATTTCATCTGGTATTTCGATGCCGCCGGAGCTGACCGGCCCGCCGGAAACCACGCGGCTTCGTTCATTTTTGGAAGGGGCGTCCCAGCGTATGCCCCAGGAAAAAGAGGACGGTGGTCATGAATAAAGACGAGGGACAGATCCAGCATCTATATCAGCTGGCTGCTTCACTGCAGCAGGAGCTGCCGGATCTTCCCTATGTGCCCTGCGCTTCACCGGTGCTCTGGAACGGGGACCGGCGTGACGTGCGTCTGCTGACGGTGGGGACCAACCCGTCGCCGCGCGATTTTGCCGGAGAGCACTGGCCGGACCCGGGTCGCTATGCTGTGCTGCCGGCGGATCAGCCGCTGTCGTCGTGGGCAGCGGACGGAGACCGGACGACCGAGGCCTCGCGGCTGCTTGATGCCTATTTCCAGCGGGACACGGTCTACAGCGGGTGGTTCGGGAAACCGGGCGGGGCCGGCCTGGAAGCGGTAGTGAATGGCTTCGGCGCTTCCTTCTATGAAGGGTCAGCCCTCCACATGGACCTGTTTCCGTTCGCGCTGAACAAGCAGATGGGAAAGCTGCGTCGAGCGGACCGGGATGCTGTTTTTCAGCATCCACGGACAGAGCAGCTGCTGCGCGAGCGGATTGCGTGGCTGGACCCTCCGGCTGTTCTGCTTCTCGGAAGGAGGCATGCACGGTTTCTTGACGAAGGCGGAGAGAGGCTGTCCTGGCCTGCCTATCCTATGCTGCAGTGGCAGCGGGGACGTATCGGTGAGGCAGCGGCGGTGCAGCTGGATGCTAAACCGTCCGAACCCTTCCTGGCTCTTGGAAGCCGTCGGGATGCACACGGAATACATACCGGCAGTTATGCTGTGAGAGAAGTGCTGCTCGGCCTTGGCGGCCAATTGCGTCATACGCTGCATGCCTGAGGAGGTTGCTGCTCCTGCTTTTCGTTGATCCTGTGCCGTTAGTGGACAGAGCTTCTCTCCTGGTGAAATAATAGAAGGATCTCGTACAGTAGAGGTTGCTGTACGGACACGAGAAAGCAACCATGTAGAAGGAGGCAGCTGCTGTGAGTGGCGAACATCCAGAATTTGAAAAGGAACAACGCCGGCTGGAGTGGACGAAGACGTATTTGAAGCAGGTGATCGAGGCGGCGGAAATCAAACGCGGCGAATTTCAGGGGAATATCAAGCAGGCACTGGTCGACCTTGACCATCTTGACAGCTCCAACAGCTATGTGAATATTCTTGCGAACGCAAACCTGATGGACGCGGCGGACAGGGATCTGCGTCAACTGAAGGCGGTGCGGGACCGCCCGTATTTTGCCAGGCTGGATTTTCGGGCTGACGGAGAAGAACAGAAAGAATCCTTTTATATAGGTAAAACGTCGTTATTTAAAAAAGACACGAACGAACCGATCATGATCGACTGGCGCTCTCCGATGGCGAACGTCTATTATGAAGAACAGCCCGGACGCGTCTCTTATGAAGCAGAAGGAGGCACGTATCAGGGCGAAGTAGACGTGAAGCGGCAGTACCGCATCGACCAGGGCGGACTGCAGGATATCCGGGACATTGATATCACCACGAGGGATGATATGCTGCAGGCCTCGCTCGAAGAAGGGTCCGGGAATCGCCTGAAAGAGATTGTCGCGACCATTCAACAGGATCAAAACCGCATTATTCGGGCGGAACTGCAGCAGCCGCTGCTTGTGCAGGGGGCTGCCGGGAGTGGGAAAACCACCATCGCGCTGCACCGTATGGCGTATGTCATCTATACCCATGGAGAGAACTTCGATCCGGCTCAGATGATGGTGCTCGCTCCGAACCGGCTGTTTCTCGACTATATCTCCGATGTGCTGCCGGAGCTGGGAGTCGATGAAGTGAAGCAGACGACGTTCGCAGACTACGTTCAGGGAGCTCTCGGCGAGCAGATGGCCTTTGATGAGAAGGAAGACAAATTAAAAAAGCTTCTGACAGAAGACGAATGGAATGAAGACCGGGCGTTCGCCGCTGCGTGGAAAGGATCGTTCGATTTCCGGAGCGTGCTGGATTCGTGGATCAAAGCACAGCAGGCTGCGTTTCTGCCACAGGCGGATGTTCAACTCGACCGCTTTCTGATTTTTTCCGCGGAACGGATGCAGGAGCTGTATGAACAAGAGTATACGTACCTCCCGCCCTACCGGCGCGCCGAAAAAATATACGAGGTCGTAAAAGGGTACGTCAAGCCGAGGGTGAAAGAAATCCTCGATCAAGTGAAAGAGATCTATGAGAACAAAATCGAAAAAATACGTCATTCCGTCCGCGGGGAAGAAGAGCGCAGATCCCGCATTGTTCAAGTAATGGACCAGCAGGAAGCGTATACGAAGCAGCTGGAGGCAGAGGCGAAAACACTGCTGCCGGCTTTCCGTAAGCAGCTGCCGAAAACGACGCCGCTGAAACTGTATAAAAAGCTGATGACGACTTCCGAAGTGTTCCACCGCCATGCTTCGGAAGTATTGGAGGAAAAAGACCGCGAGCGCCTGCTGCGCTGGAACCGGCGCTGCCAGAAGCAGAAAGTATGGGATGCAGAAGATGCGGGAGCCATGCTGTACTTGAAACAGGCGCTGTTCGGCATTGAACCGGAGCATCAGTTCATGCATGTCTTCGTTGATGAGGCACAAGACTATTCTCCTCTGGAGATGCTCGCGCTGCGGCAGGCTGCGAATACGAACACCTTCACTGTGCTCGGAGATCTGGCACAAGGGATCTACCGCTATCGGTCGCTGCATGACTGGACGCCGCTCACAGAGGAAATCTTCTCCAAAATGGACTATGTCCCGCTTCGACAGAGCTATCGTTCCACACGGGAAATCATCCATGCCGCCAATGCCGTCCTATCCCAGCTGCCCGAAGCGCTGGAGCTGGCGGAACCGGTGGTGAGAACCGGATCTCATCCGGAGAGACTGGAAGCGGCCTCGGTCTCAGAGGCGGTGCAGACTACAGCAGATCTTCTGCATGCGGAGTGGGATACGACAGCCGTGATCAGCCGGACACCGGAAGACTGCCGCCGCCTGTACGAAGCGCTGGCAGAGGCAGTGGATGCACCGGTGACCTTGATTGATGAGAGTGTAGAAACATTTCCGGACGGCGTAGTGGTTGTCCCAGCCTACCTGGCGAAAGGATTGGAGTTTGACCAAGTCTTTCTTGTGACACTCGAGACTCCTTTTTCCCGGACTGGAATGGATATCCGCCTGCTGTATACCGGGATGACGAGGGCGCTGCATGAGCTGTACCTGATCCATCTGCCGGAACAAGCGGGAGCGATGGACGCGTTGGAGCTCCGGGGCGTGCAGGGATAACGCAGAGGAGCGGTCGTCTTTGTGCACCGCGGCTCCGGGTGCATCATAAAAGCCATGAAACTGCAGGGGGGAATGCCGTTTGTCTCGACAGCCGGATGCGGTCATGCGCCGCATCCCTTTTTACTACGGATGGGTGATTGTTGTGATGGCCGCGCTTGCGGTATTTTTATCCGGTCCGGGCCAGACCTACTCCGTCTCGATTTTTATTGATGCATACATAGAAGATTTCGGCTGGAGCCGCTCTCTCGTCTCCAGTCTGTATTCGGCAGCGACGCTGCTCTCCGCATGCCTCATGATCGTGTTCGGACGAATGATTGATCGAAAAGGTCAGCGGTCGGTGTCTATTTTTGCCGGAGTGATGCTCGCTGCAGCGTGTCTCTTTAACAGCATGCTGCTCGGACCGTGGATGCTGTTCGCCGGCTTCTTTCTGATTCGGCTGTTCGGCCAGGGACTGATGGAGATGGTGCCGAACACGCTGGTTCCGCGCTGGTTCGAGCAGAAGCAGGGCCGGGCTTTTGCCTTCATGGAAGTCGGCGGCTTCCTGAGCGCTGCTGCGCTGCCACCGTTGAATGTGTGGCTGATTGCTTCTGCAGGCTGGCAGGGGGCCTGGCAGTTCTGGGCAGCCGTGCTGTTGTTTTTCTACGTTCCGCTGGTCGTGCTGTTTGTCCGGAACAGTCCATGGACATACGGGCTGGAGCGGGATGGAGGGAGCCGCCCGGCGAGGGAGAGGAGCGAAAGCAGAAGCGAATGGGGTTGGACGCCCCGGGAAGCGCTGCGGTCCCCTCTGTTCTGGGGAGCGATCTTCTGTATCGCCGTCCCGGCCATGGTGAATACGGGACTGACGTTCCACCTTGTTTCCATTCTGAGTGAGGCCGGCTTAACCCGGGCGGAGTCTTCCTTTGTGCTGAGTCTGATAGCCATGACCGCTTTTCCCGTCTCGTTTCTGGCGGGATTTCTGTTAGAGCGGCTGTCGCTGCATCAAGTATTCGCGGCTTCGTTTCTCGTCGAGGCGGCGGCTGTGCTGGTACTGCTGCTGTTTGATTCCTATGCTGCCGGATTGTTGTTTGGACTATTGCGCGGCGTGGCAGCCGGATTAGGCACGATCTGCCTGGCTATGCTGATTCCGACGTTTTTCGGTACCGCACACCTCGGCACCCTCAAAAGCATGGGAGTTACGGCCACCGTCTTCGCCTCGGCTGTCGGTCCGCTGCCATTCGGTCTGGCCTTTGACTGGTTCGGAGGCTATACGGAAGTGCTGATCCTGATGCTTTTCTTTCCTCTCGCAGCCATGGTGACTGCCTGGTACAACCGGCCCGCCGCGCCGTTGAGCTGATGCAGCGAGTGTAATCACCTGCACCGTTTTGACTGCTGATGAACCCGTCTTCCACTTTAGGAAGGCGGGTTTTTGGATGGGGTGCACATGTAGAGATTCGTGTGTGGTGGGTAGTCTTGGTTGAAGACACGTGCAACGATAGGGCACTTAATGCAGCCGTTGTCCGGGGAAGTCCCTCATTAGTTGGAGAGAGGCTGTTCCTTTTATGAACGCAGTATTGTCGCTGTCGATGCTGAAGGCACATGGTTCCTGCATTGAAAAACCACCGAAACAGTCCACGCTCCTGGATAAAACAAAATTTCAAATAAATGTTTATCTTTCCTTTAAGCGGGTAGTGAAACTCAAAGAGGAAGGAGGAGATGGAGAAAATGGAACAATGGTTTTCTGCAGATACGATGTTTGCTGATTTGGTCGGAGCGGCGAGTGATCTCATTTGGACTTACATATTGATTGCTTTTCTTCTCGGTCTGGGACTATATTTCACGCTGAGAATGAAATTCGTCCAGTTCCGCTTGTTCCCGCTGATGGTTAAAGAGCTGATTCGCGGTATGAACCGAGATGGGTTCAAAGAAAGAAAAGGAACCTCTCCTTTCCAGGCGTTCGCGATCAGCACGGCTGCGAGGGTAGGAACAGGAAATCTCGCCGGCGTTGCGATTGCGATTTCAGCTGGCGGCCCGGGAGCGATTTTCTGGATGTGGATCGTTGCATTGATCGGGGCTGCGACAGGATTCGTCGAGAGTACGCTCGCGCAGGTGTATAAAGTGAGGGATAAGGATGGATTCCGCGGCGGACCGGCCTATTACATGCAGCGTGGAATGAATTCACGCGGGATGGGCCTGTTATTCGCGTTTCTCATGATTTTCTGCTTCGGGTTGATTTTCAACGGTGTTCAGTCCAATACGATTTCAGATGCCTTCAGCGGCGCATTCACGATTGAACCGTGGATGGTCGGTATCGTGATTGCCGTGTTGATGTCTTTCATTATCTTTGGAGGCATCCGACGAATTGCGGTGGTAGCCGAAGTAATCGTACCGGTTTTTGCTATTACTTACGTTATCGCAGCGTTGGTGATTATGGTGATGAACATAGAAGCCGTTCCCGCAGTTATGTCGCTCATTTTCCTGAGTGCTTTTGGATTGGAAGAGGCCGTTGGCGGAACGATTGGTGCAGCAATCATGCTGGGTGTACAGCGGGGGCTGTTTTCCAATGAGGCCGGTATGGGTAGTGCACCAAACGCGGCTGCTACGGTTTATGTAGACCATCCGGCTAAACAAGGACTGATTCAGTCACTGGCAGTGCTGATTGATACGATCATCATCTGTTCTGCGACCGCCTTTATCATTCTTCTTACCGATGTTTATCAGACGGGTGGGGACATGGAAGGCATTCAGCTTACACAGAATGCGCTTGCCGTCCATATGGGAGAATGGGCCGCTCCGATCATCGCCATCGCTGTCTTCTTCTTCGCGTTCAGCTCCCTGCTCGGCAACTATTACTATGGACAGGCCAACGTGGAGTTCATTTCGGAGAAGCCGCAGCTGCTGATGGCGTTCCGCATTGCTTTCCTTGCTATGGTCGTCATCGGTTCAGCTATGGACCTGGAGGTCATCTGGGCTCTTGCTGATCTGTTCATGGGATCGATGGCCATTGTCAATCTGGTTGCGATTGCTATCCTCGGACCGATCGCGTTTCGCGTGCTGCGTCATTTCCAGGACCAGCGGCGCCGTGGACTCAATCCCGTTTTTTACAAAAACAGCATCAAAGAATTAAAAAACCTGGATGGATGGGAAGATCGTCCGTAAATCGAACGTGCTTTCATCCGGTGACAGCTTCATGGAGAGAGAGTTTTTGTTATATCCCTATCCGGAGAGAGTTCCTGCTAACCGGATGCAGGCTTGAACATCGCGTCGAGAACGTTTCTTCGGCGCGATTTCTCCATGTGCGGCGTCTGCTCATTAAAAGCTGAAAACGATACTGTGACCGGGATCAGCATCTACTACTCACATGTGGCGGTGACGAGAAGGAGGATCCTTTGTTCCTGCAGCCCGTCGACCCGATACTCCAAGTGACATACCAGGTAAACAGGGTATGCTCCGCCGTTTTTTTCGGCGGCTGCAGCAGTTCCAGTGCTTTGTATGAATATTCACTTTCTATTCATTCTTTTTCATAAAATGTTTCCCTGGAAAGAATAAACCTTCATCGTAGTGTCAGTAAATTCCTTTTATTGTCGGTGAAGTGTGCGAAAATTGAATATTTTATTATTATACTTGCATCATGCAGATTTCATGATAAAATACAAAACATGAATAAAAATTAATTGTGTATTATAAACATAAAGAGAGGGAGAGACATTCATGAAAAAAGCGGGATTTTTGATTGCAGGTGCGATGCTGTTTACTGCTGCGTGCGGTGCGGAAGAGAATGCACCGGAGCTGAATGAGACAGGCGGAAACAATGGAGACAACAACGTGGAAAACAACGCCGACACCAATGAAGCGGCAGACAATGAAGACACGGACGAGAACAATAACGAAGAAAACGGCGCCGAAAACGAGGAAGACGCGTATGAAGAAGGCGACACGCTGATCATGGGCACCTCGGCTGACTATCCGCCGTTTGAATACATTGAGACCGGCGAGAGCGAAGAAATCGTCGGATTTGATATCGATCTGGCCAACCGCATCACGGAAGAGCTCGGCTATGAGCTGGAAGTAGAAGACATGGACTTCGGGAGCCTGATTCCTGCGCTGGATACAGACCGTGTCGATTTCGTCATGGCAGGGATGCGTCCGACCGAAGAGCGCCGGGAGAATGCGGACTTCTCCGATATCTACTTCCGCAGCGCCCACTCGATCGTGACAGCAGCGGACAGCGGCATTGAAGACGTCGATGATCTGGAAGGCATGACGCTCGGTGTCCAGCTTGGTTCCATTCAGGAAGGCCAGGCAGAAGAGCTGCAGGAAGATGTGGAGGGCATTGAAGTAGAAACACGCGACCGCATTCCGGAAATGATTCAGGAAATTCATACGAACCGTTTCGACGCGGTGATTCTCGCGGATACCGTAGCGGATAACTACACGGATGATAACGACGATCTGACAAGCTTCACCCTGCCGAACGAAGCAGAAGAAGACGGCAACGCGATCGCATTCCAGCTGGACAGCCAGCTGACTGAAGAGTTCAACGGTGTCCTGGCTGAGCTGGAAGAGAGTGGCGAGCTGGATGAGCTGATCCTCGAATGGTTCGACGGCGATGTCGCAGATGCCGCAGGAGCAGGCGAAGACGAGGAAGAGACAGAAGAAGACAACGATGCCGAAAACAACGAAGAAGCAGATGAGGATAACAACAACACGAACGAAGACTAAGAGAGGATGACTGCCGTTTATGGGTTTAGATTTTGCCGCCCTTGCCCCGAGTTATCCATTTATACTCCGGGGCATCTGGGTGACACTCCAAATTGTAGCCGTAGCCGCCGTGCTCGGCTTTCTTTTTGGTGTCATCCTGAGTCTTATGAAAATCGGACGATTCACCTTTCTCCGCTGGATTGCGGATGCCTATACTTCGGTTTTCCGCGGAACGCCGCTCGTCCTGCAGCTGATGATCATTTACTTCGGTCTGCCGCAGGTGCTCGGGATTGAGATTGCTCCGTTCGTCGCGGCTTTCTCGGCGTTTGCCCTTAACTCTGCCGCCTACGTTTCCGAAATTATCCGGGCCGGCATCAATGCCGTCGACCAGGGCCAGAAGGAAGCCGCCCAGGCTCTCGGCATTTCCTACGGGGAAATGATGAAAGACATTATTCTGCCGCAGGCGATGAAAAATATTCTGCCTGCGTTGATGAACGAATTTATTACATTGACGAAGGAATCCGCCATTGTCACCACGATCGGGGTTATGGATATCATGCGCCGCGCCTACATTGTCGGGGGAGAGACATTCTCTTATTTCGAACCACTTTTGTTTGCCGGCTTTATCTACTACTGCCTCGTGATGGTGCTGACAGTACTCGGACGTCTTGTTGAGAGGAGGCTGCGTCAGAGTGATTAAAGCTGAACACCTGCACAAATCGTTTGGTGATAACGAAGTGCTCTCCGATATAACGACAACGATCGAAGACGGGGAGGTCGTGACCGTCATCGGTCCGTCCGGTTCCGGTAAATCGACGTACCTCCGCTGTCTGAACCTGCTGGAAACGCCGACGAAGGGAAAGATCTGGATTGACGATGTGGAAGTAACGGATCCAAAGTCTGATATCATGAAGGTCCGCGAGAACATCGGGATGGTCTTCCAGCACTTTCATCTCTTCCCGCATTTAACGGTCCGTGAGAACATTACGTATGCTCCGATGAAAGTGAAAGGGAAATCGAAGGCGGAAGCCAATCAGATTGCAGATCGTCTGCTCGAGCAGGTAGGTCTGTCGGATAAAGCGGATGCATATCCGAGCCGTCTTTCCGGCGGCCAGAAGCAGCGTGTGGCGATCGCACGCGCACTTGCGATGGAACCGACGGCCATGCTGTTTGACGAGCCGACGTCGGCACTGGACCCGGAAATGGTCAAAGAGGTGCTGGACGTCATGAAGTCGCTCGCCGATTCCGGTATGACGATGATCATCGTCACTCATGAAATGGGCTTTGCCCGTGAAGTGGCCGACCGGGTGCTGTTTTTGGATGAAGGAAAGCTGGTGGAGGAAGCCTCTCCGGTCACATTTTTCGAAAATCCGAAAACAGAGCGGGCGCAGGACTTTCTCAGCAAAATTTTATAACAGCGGTCCGGAAACGAGCCGCTGCAGAAAAGCCCGTACAGAAGCAGCCATCTTCTGTACGGGCTTTTTAAAAGTATAAGACTGTATACGTTCTCATACAGGGTGACGGCGTAGCCGGCTGCTCGGGAAGCAGGAAGCCCCCCAGCTTCCCTCAAAGAACCTGTGGTACACGCCGTTCCGAACAAAAGGCGCTCCGCGCTTTTGTTCCGTGATCAGAATGGTAGATGTTTTCATCGAAGGAGACGGCGCCGGACGCTTTTGGTGCATGGGAAAAAGAAGAACAGCGGCGCGTGGCCCAATTTTCGGAACCAAGCGTCCCTATGGCAGGAGAAGCTTGCTCAAAGCAGCTGCGTACTGGCTCAAAACAAGCGAGGTGGCTCAAAAAAATCCGAGAGCGACCTGCCTCCGACGCCGAACGACCGTAAGCGTCAAAGAATACGTACCTGTCGAGACACGTGCGCTTTATCTATACTGAAAGCAAGCCAGTAGATAAGGTGGCATGATGTATGAGTAACGTTACTTATGGGCAGGAGGACCGGAAACCGACATCCCATTCCTATATGTAGGCCTATGCTTCGGCAGTGGAAGAGGTGCCATGCGTCGTCTTTGACTACCTGCCACGCTTCCCGAAAACACGAGGCGCCGCTCGCCTTTTTAGAAGGGTTCGAGGGAACCCTGTTCGCTGATGCCCATGTCACTTATCGAAAGGTGGCGGAGAAGCAGCCGGGGATCTCCCTTGCCGGCTGCTGGGCGCACGCCCGCCGAAAGTTTGTGGAGGCCACACACGGAAATAGCGGTTCGGGGATCAGTCATGATGGCGTTGCTTGGATTGGGAAGATCTACGATCTTCATCATGCGTACCTGCGCTATCTGTTGGAAACCCTGCCGAACCTGCCCTCCCTGGAGCCCGATGTTCTAAAGGAGTACCTGCCGTGGGCGCCGGCCATGCAGGAAGCCTTTGTGTTCAGGCCGGAATAAGCGTTACCAGCGGCCGATGGGCCGTATGCCGTTCTTCAAAAAGAGAAAGGGATACGGATTTTTGGCGTGCCCGAGCAGAAGGCGACGACTCCGACAGGATGAGCGCCGTCTGAAAATCCCTTCTTCCCCGGAGAGGGGAAGAAGTAGTTGAAGACAAGCCCTGCGGAAAGCGTTCGCCTGGAGCGGCAGGCACGCCGTGCCTGATTTCCGTAGGTATTCTTTAACGCTTACGAACGACCCGCCTGTTGCAGGAAAGCAGCTCAAACATTCAGCGGACCCGACCTGCTTCAACCATGTGTCCGTCAGAGAGGGGGCGACCGCCCCTTCCTGCAGCAGTTTTAAAAGCGGATTCGGCGGGTAGAGGATGGTAAACACGGGACGTCAGGAGGATAAACGTGAAGAAGACCCTGCTCTATGCTGCGCCGCTGCTGCTGCTTGCCGCCTGCGGTGACGAAAACAACGTGAACAACCATGATGGAGAAGAGAACAACATCAACAACGTCGAGCCTGAGAATGAGAGTGAAGAGAATGAACAGGCCGCGGATTCAGATGATCCTCTGGCAGCCATGGAAGCCCATCTGGAAGGGGAGGAAGGCTTTGATATCGGGGAGACGTCCGACCGGGACTACGAATCGATCGGAGCAGAACAAGGCTATGGCCTGGAACTGGATGGAGAAGAGATCGATCTCTACTTGTTTGAGCCGGACCATGACACGCTTTCAGACGTGGAAGACAGCGGTATGATCGACACCGAAGACGGAGAACAGGAAGCGGAAGTGAACGGAGAAATCGTGCTGACCGGCTATGAAGACCATCCGGAAGCAGACCGTATCTCGACTGCTTTCCACACGTATTAAGAGGAGGATGACCATGTATAAAAACGAAGTTTATCTGAAAAATTATTTTCTCTCGCACCGCCTCGTGACTAGAGATCTGATCAGCTACATCAACGAAGGGTCGTACAGCTACCGGCCGACGGAAACGTCGATGACGGCCGCGGAACTTGTGGAGCATATGCTGACGACAGCTTATCAGTTCGCCGCAATGGCCGCGGAAAAGGATCCGGCGCCGCTGCACGAGGAAAGGGAGCAGCTGTCTCTGGAGGCTATGGCGGAACGGTACACGTCAGAAACCGTCCGGCTCATTGAAACGATGGATACCGAGCACCTCGAGAAGGAAATTGATCTGAGCAGCACCCTCGGCGTAAAAGCACCAGCCTGGAAAGTGGTTGAAATGATGATCGATCATGAGATCAACCACAAAGGTAATCTGTTCGTCTATATCCGCGAGCTCGGCCACACCGAGCTGCCGATGTTTGTCAAAGCCTGATAGAAAAGCGTGAAATACAAAGCCGGCGGGAAGCAGTGATGCCTCCCGCCGGCTTTTTTTCTATGGAGGTTGATCGTCTTCCAACAGAAAACCAAAGCTGGTGTCGTCCGCTTCGGGCGTTCAGTCCAAAAGGTTACACGATCGACAGGAGGAATGTGATCGTGAAAATGCTGAGCAGCGTGGAGACGAGCGTCACGGCGGAGACGTAGCGCGGCTGGCTGTCAAACTGGACAGCGAACATGACAATCGTCGCGGCAGACGGCATGGCTGCAGAGACAATCAGCACTTGAGCGAGGAGGGGATCCATCGGCATCAGCAGGGTCAGTCCGTACGCAAGCGCAGGAGAAACGAACAGCCGGACGAGAACGCCGTAGGTGACATGGCCCCATTCAAAGCTTTCCACGTCCATGTTGGCGAGCTGCATCCCGAGAATAATCATGACGAGCGGAATCGCTGCAGCGGCTACGATATCCACCCCGCCCATCAGATTTTCCGGCATGGTAAGCGGCGTACTCTGCATCATGACAGCGAGCAGCAGTGCATACGTCACCGGCATAGACAGCACGCTTTTGACAGCATACCGGGCGCCGGCATGGCCTTTCGCGGCATAGTAGACGCCGAAAATATTCATGATAATCGCCTGAATGACCATAAAGGAGACGGCATAGGCAAACCCGTCCTGTCCGTAGGCAAACAAAATAATCGGGGCGCCGTAGTTTCCGGCGTTCATGAATGCCGTCGCGAGAATCCAGCCGCTCTCCCGTTCTTCCGGCTGCCGGGCAAGAAAAGCAGCCGCTTTATTAAAGAGGATCAGCACAAACAGGAGCGCCGCAGCAAAAATCAGCATGTACATATACTGGGCGTCGATGTCTGCCTCATAAAACGTCTGAAACACAAGCGCCGGTGTCGCGACGTACAATGCTACGACCGAGACCGGCTTCACATCGAGTTTTTTCCATTTCTGAACCGCATAGCCGGCCGCAAATACGCATAAAACTGGTAACACTACGTCGACAAAAATCGTCATATAGATAAGGCCTCCTGTTTTACCCAACTGAACAGGCAGAAAGAAAGGATGCTTGCTCCGACCTGGGTAGGATGAAGATGGTTTTCTAATATAGGTATCAGGGTATATTTGATTAGATATTCATTTCGCATTACAATGTATGTACAACGAACGTAGGAGAGGATGCACATCATGACACAACGGAAAAACGCGATCATGCTCGGTTTTGCCTTTTTTGTTCTTGCCCTGTCGTTTCTTATTCACTTTCTTCACCGGGAGATTGGATGGCTGGATACATACCTGCTGCTGTCACAGACCCAGGCTTCGCAGCCCGCCCATTTCGCCCCGATTCTGAATGTGCTGCTGTTTGTACCATTTCTGTTGTTTGCTGCCGCTGTTTTTTTCTACTGGAAGCAGCGGGATCACGCTGCGGTACCTGCGCTGGTGATGCTGACGCTCACGTTCGGCAGCATCTCGATCATTGCAGGCGGAGACGGCATGGTGGAATACCACTTTTCCATCTTTATGGTGCTGGCAGGGCTCGCCTACTATGAGAGCATCCGGCTTGTCACGATCAGTACAGCGATCTTTGCTGTCCAGCACCTCGCCGGCTATTTCACCGTGCCGGAACTGATCTGCGGTACGGCGGATTATCCGTTTGCGCTGTTGATGATACATGCGGTGTTTCTTCTATTTACAGCCGCAGTTATCATTATACAGATTTCTGCCAGACATCGGTACTACGCCATCGTAGACCGGAATCAGGAAACAAGCCGGCAGACGATCGCCGGCCTGAGCACCCGCCTGCAGGAGAGTGCAGAACAGCTGACGACGAGCGTGCGGGAAATGAAAGATGGGATGACGGATGCCGCGGCGAAGAGCGATCAGATTTCCACCGCGGTCATGGATACGTCAGCGGGAGCGGAGGAGCAGCTGGCGTCGATGGAAGAGTCGGCGTCGATTATTGAAGAAGTGAAAAAAGAAAGCCGGCAGCTCAGCTCGCAGATCAACGCGAGCAGCGAAGCGGCGGCCGAAACGGAAGGAAAAGTGACGGAAGGACTCCGAAGCATGGAACGCGCCGGTGCTGCGATGACCTCGATTGAAACGAGCACAGCCGCCATGGATACGGCATCCAAGCAGCTGGAATACCGCGCTGCGGAAATGAAGAAAACACTCGGCATGATCTCCAGCATCTCGGAGCAGACGAACCTGCTCGCCTTAAACGCTGCCATTGAAGCGGCGAGAGCAGGAGAAGCAGGCAGAGGGTTTGCCGTGGTCGCCGATGAAGTGAGAAAACTGGCGGATGCCTCCCATGGCTATGCAGAGCAGATTGCGGCCACGCTGGAAGAGTTGACGAAGGACTCGGAAAACATGGATCAGGTGATGCATCAGAGCCGACGTGCCGTCGAGGAAGGCAGCAGGGAAGTAACCGACGCCGGGGAGCTGTTCCGAGGCATTCAGGCTTATGCCCAGGAGGTCCGGGAAGAAACGAAGCAGGCTGCCGCGATTGCAGCTTCGCTGGATCAGCAGATGACCGACATGCAGGCCGCTACCAAAGAAGTGACGGCAACCGCGGAAGCCAGCCAGGAACAGGCAGCGCGGGCTGCTGCCGGTACAGAGGAGCAGCGGGCCGCATTCACCCAGCTGCAGCGCGCAGCGGATACCTTGACCGCGCTGGCAGAAGACTTGGAAGTGCGTGTTGCTGACGTCCGGCGCGACCAGCATGTGCAGCATAACCAATAAGCAGAGCAGGATTGTGAAGAGGCGTGCTTGGCGGCGCCTCTTTCTTTTTGTATGATAAAAGGACGCCCATCCGCTGGGAAAAAGCGTTGGCGTGACCCGCGGTGCAGGCAGAGCGTGAGACATGCTGCCCATCGTCAGAAACGAAGGAGGCCTGAACATGGAGAAGGTCATTGATATTCAAGATGCGACGGTGCAGAAAAACGGCCGGAAGCTGATCGAACATATTGACTGGCAGGTAAACCAAGGCGAACACTGGGCGGTGCTCGGGTTAAATGGATCGGGAAAAACGACGCTGCTGAAGGTGGCAGCCGGCATTCTCTGGCCGAAAGCCGGAAGCGGGCCGGTCGATGTGCTCGGTCATCGGTATGGGAAAACGTATATGCCCGAGCTGAAAAAGTCGATTGGCTGGGTGAGCCAGGCACTGGACCAGCAGTATCAGGCCCATGCACAGGCCGATGCGCTCGATATCGTGCTGAGCGGCAGGCACGCCTCGGTCGGCTTATATGAACCGGTCACAGAAGACGATGTAGAACGTGCCCGGGAGCTGCTGGATCGTTTCCGCATCCGTCATCTGGAGGAGGCACCATTCGCCCAGTTCTCGCAGGGAGAGCGTAAAAAAACACTGCTCGCCCGCGCGTGGATGGCAGACTTGAAGCTGCTGATTCTCGACGAGCCCTGCGCCGGTCTCGATGTCTATGCCCGGGAAGAGCTGCTGGATACACTCGAAGAAGTGACGAGCCCTGGAGGCCCGACCCTCTTGTACGTCACGCATCATCTGGAAGAGGTGATCCCATCGATCACCCACGCGCTGCTTATGAAAAATGGCCGGCGTTATGATGCGGGAAAAAAAGAGGACGTCCTGCAGACACCACATCTGCGTGACGTCTTCCAGGTTCCGATGGATATCTCTTGGCGTGACGGCCGCCCATGGGTGCAGGTGCATAAGCGGCGCAGCGGCTCGTCCTGAGGAAAAAGGGAGTGTTGTCTCCCGGTGGACATAGAGAGAGACGCGGGCGGCACTGGCGGGTTTCTGCCCAGGATAAGACAACAGACCGTACGTCTGAAAACGTCGTGCGGGGATGCTGCACGAAAAAAGAGCCCGCCTCCGTAAAGCAGCAGACGGGCTTTTTTCTATGGGGATCAGCCCCCGATATTTTTAGCGACGTACTTTTTCTCCAGATAATCTTCGATGCCTTCGATGCCGCCTTCACGTCCGAATCCGGATTCTTTCATTCCTCCGAACGGCGCCTGGGCCGCGGACGGAACGCCATCGTTCCAGCCGATGACACCAAAATCAAGTGCTTCCGTGATCCGGGTGCCGGTACGCATGCTGTCCGTGAAGACATAGGCAGCAAGTCCGAATGGGGTATCGTTGGCCAGTTCAATGGCTTCTTCTTCCGTATCGAAAACGGCCATCGGAGCAACCGGTCCGAATGTTTCCTCCTGCATGATCACCATGTCCTGCGTCACGCCGGTAAGCACCGTCGGCTCATAGAAGAAGGCACCGTTATCCTTCGTCCCTTTTCCACCGGCTGCGATTACAGCTCCGTTGTCAGAAGCATTCTTCACGTGGCGGTCGATTTTGTCCCAGCCGTCTTCATCAATCACGGCTCCAATGTCATGGCCTTCTTCAAGGCCGTAGCCTGCAGACATCTTCTGGACTTCTTCCGTAAACCGCTTTGTGAACGCATCGTAAACGTCCCGCTGAATGTAAAAGCGGTTGGCGGCGATACAGGACTGGCCGCCGTTTCGGAATTTGGCACGCAGGGATTCCCGGACCGCTGTATCGATGTCCGCGTCGTTCATGACGATGAGCGGGCCGTGGCCGCCGAGTTCGAGCGAGAGGTTTTTGACTTGTGCAGCGCTCTGTTCAATCAGCATTTTTCCGACTTCGGTAGAGCCTGTGAAAGACACTTTCTTCACACGGCGGTCTTCCATGAAGACTTTCGTGATATCCGAGGCACTCCCCGTAATCAGGTTGACGACCCCTTTCGGAATGCCGGCCTGTTCGCAGTATTCCATGATTTTCATGGCTGTCAGTGGGGTGGCGGTCGCCGGTTTGACAATAACAGGGCACCCCGCTGCCAGGGCCGGGGCAATTTTTCGTGTAATCATCGCCGCTGGGAAGTTCCACGGGGTGATGGCAGCAGAAATACCGACAGGGTCATGAATGACATCAATGCGGTGGTCGGCATGTTTACCGGGAACATTCCGGCCGTAAATACGTTTCGCTTCATCGGCAAACCAGTCGAAGAAGGAAGCGGCGTACGCAACCTCCTGCTTGGAGTCGGTGAGTGTTTTCCCGTTTTCCTTTGTCATCAGTTCAGCGAGGTTGTCCGCATCCTCCTGCATCAGGTGGAAAGCTTTGCGGAGCATGCCGGCGCGTTCCGCAGCAGTCGTTCTTTTCCAGTCTGCAAAAGCGGCTTCTGCTGCATCGACAGCCCGGCTCGTCTCGTTAGAACCGCCTTTTGGAATGGTGGCAATCACCTCACCGGAGCCTGGGTCCGTTACGTCTATCTGCTCCAGGTCCGATCCGGTCCATTCTCCGTTGATATAAAGTTCTGTTTTCATACATATCCCTCCTATATCACGAGTTACCTGAATCCGCCCGGGTTCAAACCCGCCTGGAGGAATAACGGAAGGATAAAACAGGAAAGAGAGGCTGCAGATGGGCAGGTACCGCATGGTAAAACCGTGAATCATTTGTATAATTATTGTACATAGGTTTAACAAAAGACGAAAAGGGCAATAGACGAACCAGCGGTGCAGCCGCACAAAATTTCTCCAAAAGGGGTAGAGGTTATGAAAAAAGCAATGGTATTGTCACTTGCAGGCGCAGTTGGTTTCGCTGGTGCAGCAGGTACAGTCGCAGCAGACTCACATGACCACGACGATGGTACAATGTTTGAAGCCGAGATGACGCCGGATCAGGAAGTACATGATGTCGACAGTGATGCCCATGGCGAAGCCTCCTTCACGTTAAATGACGATCAGGATGAAGTAAGCTACACGCTGGAAGTGCACGATTTGACAGATGTCACGATGGCCCACATTCACAGCGGTGCTGAAGGGGAAGATGGTCCGGTCGAAGTGGATTTCCTCGGAGAAGATTATGAAGTACAGGATGTAGATGGAGAGTTGGCATCCGGCACATTTGGAGAAGATGACCTGGCCGGTGACATGAGCTGGGATGAGCTGCTTGAAGCGATGACAGACGATATGCTGTATGTAAACGTACACACAGAAGAATACCCGGATGGGGAAATTCGTGGACAGATCATGGCAGCAGCAGATCATGAAGGTGAAGATGACTACAATAACGAGATGAACAACAATCATGATGACAATAACTACAATAACGAGATGAATAACAATCATGATGAGGACAACTACAACAACGAAATGAATAATCATAACAATGCTGACAACAACCATGACGAAGAAGGAAACGAAATGGCGGCCACGGCTTCCAACGGGCCTCTTTACACGATGCTCGGTATGCTTGCTGCTATGGCCGGCGGAGCGATGATGTTTGTCCGCCGACGCACGGGACAGGTACAGTAAAGCAGTCAACCACCTGCTGCGTTAAACAGCAGACCGCTCTCTTCCGTTATTCGGAGGGGAGCGGTTTTTGGCTGTAGAGGAGCATTTTCCTAAGGGCAGGGACGGAGGCGGAAGGAGCTGTGAGGTGACGGGGTTTCGGCGTGAGTCGACAGGGCTGCGTGCATACCTCGACGTACCTTTCGCCTCGTATGGCGGGGTTGAAACCGTTTGGCGCGCTTTTCCTCCGGGGCGACGGGCTTTTGCCGTGGGGCGACGATGTTTAGGGGCCGGGCGGCGGACTTTCCCTGTCGAGTCGACACGGTTTCTTCCGGCCGAGAGGTAGAGACAACATAGCGGCAGGCCAAGAGCCTGATCCTCTTTCGTATGCTTGAACGTTTTCGTCTTTCTGCAAAAGGCTTGGCGTCGCAGAGGGTGGTTTGTGTAAAAAAACGGGAAAATGTGGTTTCCTGCAGAAAAGTGATACACAAGATTCGGATTATTCCCGCGATATGCAGAAGAACGCTTTCCATCATCCCATCTTTAATTCTATTATTATTCCTTTTATATCCATATATAAAATATTTTTCTAATTACTTATTCTGAATCATGCGAATTTGTTGACAAAAGTACCTTTCCTTCTTTAAATATTCGGTTATAATAGTAATTAGACAATCGGACGAATTAATCAAAATCCAGTGACAGGGACGTGGTGGAAGGAGCCGGAGCTGATCATCAACTCAAGCCAGGGGGAAATACTTATGGAGAGGATACATGCCGGCTATACGGTGCATCATGGACTTCTGGAACGGGAAGAACTGCGGAGGAGCTTTGATGCAGTAGGAGAGAACAGTGTCAGCATTGTCACGGCCCCGACAGGCTACGGAAAAACAACGATGCTCCGCCAGTGGAGTGAAGAAGCCGTAGAATGGAAAACGGTCTGGCTGACGCTGAGCGACAGGGACCAGGATCCGGTCTCGTTTCTCCGTCGTTTTTTTCAGACGCTGAAAGAAGCGGGAGTCAATGTAACGGAGAGCGTCGAGGATGCCTTGGTCATGTCCTATCAGCGACGGCATACGGTGCCCGTCACTCCGCTGATGGAAGTACTCCAGCTGATGAAAGAACCTGTCGTCCTTCTCGTCGATGAAGCGGACCATCTAAGCCATCCGGTGCTCGTCAGCTGGCTGGAACAGCTTCTGCTGGAACGAAACCATCAGTTAAAACTATGCTTGATCTCCAGAGCCGCCCTCCCGCTGAAACTGCACCGTTTGAAATTGCATGGAGGGGTGAAGCACTGGTCACGGCAGGATTTCCAATTTTCCCTGGAAGAAACGAAACAGTTTCTGCTTCAGGAAGGAGCAGGGCTGTCGGAAGAAGACCTGGAGAGGGTTCATCACTTTCTGGAAGGCTGGCCGGCGGGCGTCAAGCTGTCTTCGCTGTATTTTCAGCATGAACCGGAGGCCACAGCAGCCTCTTTTCTGCAGGATGATACGACCGATGTGTCCTACTATCTTGTGGAAGAAGTCGTGATGAGCCAGAGCATTGATGTGCAGAAGTTTATGATTTACACCGCCCGGCTGTTCCCGAAAATGAACGCGGAGCTTTGTGATTATGTGCTTGAACGTGAGGACAGCTATTATATGATCCGCTACCTGCGTGAGATCAATGCGTTTCTGCACCGCATCCCCGAGGAGCACGGATGGTACCGGTATCATCAGCTCATGAAAGCAGCCGTAACGAGCCGCTGCTCGGTTTCTGAAGAGACGGAACGCGCATTTCACTACAGAGCTTTTGAATGGTATGAAAGCCGGGACATGATGGGAGAAGCGGTCGAACACCTGCTGCAGGGGCAGTGGTGGGACGCTGCGGAAGCATACATGCAGAAAGTGTCGCTTTTGCTGCTGAAAAGTGGGGAGGTGGAAACCCTACTCCGCTGGACCAAAGCGTTTCCGCTCTCCTATCAAAAAAACAGCGCTCCGGTCCTGCTGATCCAGGCCTGGTCTGCTGCTCTTCATCATATGAACCGGCGCGCCAGAGAAATTCTTGCCGCCATCGAGGCTTCCTTTTCAGATGATATTGAAACGATGGCGGAGGTCCACGTCATTCGTATTTATATGGCTTTTCTGGATAACGAGCCGAGGCATTCGCTCGACCGCTTCCGCCAGGCCGTGGAAGAAGGTATTGAAGAAACCAGCTATCTGCAGGAGAGTGTCGTGCTGAATTTCGGCGAAACGTGTCTGCTCCGCAGCAGACTCGGGTGCCGGGGGAATTTGTTCTTAACCTATGATATTTTTACGCAGCTCCGATGGATGTTTACTTCGCGGCAGATGATCCTGCTCGGCTATGGCTCTGCCATGCTCGGCGAAATCATGTATGAGTGGAACCAGCGCCATCTGGTAAACTATTACGTTCACCGCGGCATCGATCTCGGCGTGAGGCACTACCACCTCGGCGTGCTCTTCCCGACCTGCTGGCTCGGCGTCCGGCAGGCGCTCGCCGTCAATAATCTTGAGGAAGCTTACGGCATTGTGGATCTGCTTGAGGATACGATGGAAAACAGCGAGGAAGTATCTGCACATTGGCGTGATCTCTGCGCCTGCATCCGCATCCGGGTTGCAGAGCACAGCGGCGACGACACGATGCTGGAAACGTGGTACGAGCAGAAAGTATTCGTCCAGTCCTATGTGGCAGCGAAAGAGTTTGAACAAATTACGGGAGTGCGCGTCCTCCTTCATATGGGAAGGTACCGGGAAGCGGTCGAATGGATTGGCAAACTGCTTGCCGGTGCCTATAGAGAAAGGCGCTACGCTTCTGTCATTGAGCTGGAGATGCTGCTTGCATCGGCGAGGGTCCGGCTGAATGAACCGGCTGAAGCCTCTCTTCACTTCCGGCGGGCGCTGAAGCAGGGAATGGAGTACGGCTATACGCGTACGATTCTGGATGCCGCGCCGCTGGAACCGCTGCTCCGGACCTTATCAGATCAGGACAGAGCGTACATCTCTCCTTCGTACATTCAGATGCTCCGCACCGCTGCCGGCATACAGCCGGAGCAGGCGGTCGCTGCTCAGGCGGCTGGCAGAACCGCCGACGTCACGGAAGAAGCGATGGCACCGCCGACGACGGTGTCGGGTCAGCTTTCCTACCGGGAACAGCAGGTGCTGTTCCATATGGCGAAAGGGCTGACGAACAAGCAGATCGCAGATGTTCTTCAGGTGGCCGTCGGTACCGTGAAGAGCTACAGTCATCACATTTACGACAAGCTCGGTGTAAGGAACCGGGGAGAAGCAGTGAAGATCTGGTTTTTAAAAGAATAGCTGCTAGCTTCTTCCGCGTCTGTCGGAGAGGCTGTGCTCCTCGACCAGACCAGAAAGCTCCGCGCTTCTGGTCTGACGTTCGTTCTCAAGGACGATCGGCTGCTTCAGTGAGGCGATGCCCGTGCATGCATAAACACTTCGTTGTAAACGCATACATAAAAACGTACAACAAAGTGTATGGAAAATGTTTAGTAAGGAAATTATTTGTAATAATACTTTTATATGCCATGCGTGTTCAAAAAGTATTCAAATTTTCACTGGTTTTAAATATGAAGAAACACGGCTGAAATGGCTTTAACGGCTGCCCTGCGTAGAAAATCTACGGAGGGCGAATGATCGAAAAATGCTGATGCAGCAAGGCTTTGCAAACGTTTGTTGTCTGAAAATAGCGACAAAGTGTTAAATAATGCCTTTGTAAATTCGAAAAAAGATGGTATTATTCAATGATATGAAGGAAAAATTACTCGAATTCTGAATTTTTCTTTGTGGGGGCTTGTGCAGCATTTCTAACGAAGACTGCAAACAAGTCTGCATAAAAATGTGTGTAAATGATTATATATTCGCTGGTGCAGCTAATATTTTCTCATTTGCGCATATTTTGAATTTTCAAGGAGGGACGTTATCATGATGAAACACGGATATCCTGAGGCGCAGGGCCTCTATGACCCAAGAGAAGAGCATGAAGCCTGCGGAATAGGGATGATTGCGAATATCAACGGAACGAAATCCCATGATATCGTTCAAAATGCGGTGACAATCCTATGTAACCTCGAGCATCGGGGTGGACAGTCCGCCGACGTCAGTTCCGGTGATGGAGCCGGCATTTTGACCCAGATTCCGCACCGTTTTTTTGAAAAGCAGTTTCATAAAGAAGATATTGCGCTGCCGGAAGAAGGCCGCTACGGGATCGGAATGATTTTCTTTCCGCAGGAGCAGAAAGAAAGAAAAGAATCCCGTCAAATCTTTGAGAAGATTATAGAAGAAGAAGGCCAGCGTATTCTCGGGTGGCGTACGGTTCCTGTAAACGATTCCTTCGTCGGGGACGAAGCGAAAAAGACAGAGCCGTTCATCCGCCAAGTCGTTATCGGCCCGTCCGATCAAATGGCTGATCAGGATGAATTCGAGCGCCGTCTCTACATTATCCGTAAGCGTACCGAGATTGAAATTGCCAAAACGATGCAGAATCAGGATTTCTACATCTGCAGTCTCTCCACGCGTACGATCATTTATAAAGGCATGCTCATTCCGGAACAGCTCGATTCGTTCTTTATCGACCTGAATCACCCGGACTTCAAAACAGCGGTCGCATTCGTGCATTCCAGATTCAGTACGAATACCTTCCCAAGCTGGAAGCGGGCGCACCCGAACCGCTACACTATCCATAACGGGGAATTCAACACGATCCGCGGGAACGTAAACTGGATGAAAGCGCGCGAAAAGCTCTGTCAGTCCGAGCATTTCGAAGCAGAAGACCTGGATAAACTCCTGCCGGTTATTGATAAAAACGGCAGTGACTCCTCCATGTTCGACAACGCGTTTGAATTCCTGCACCTCTCCGGTCGATCCCTCGCACATACAGCGATGATGATGATTCCTGAACCATGGGCCAACGACGATTCCATTGCACCTGAAAAACGGGATTTCTATGAATATCACAGCACGCTGATCGAGCCGTGGGACGGACCAGCAGCGGTCGGTTTCACAGACGGTCGTCATGTCGGAGCGACACTGGACCGGAACGGCCTGCGTCCGGCGCGCTATTACGTGACAAACAGCGGCATGATTGTACTTGGTTCCGAAGTTGGTGCCCTGGATATTTTTGCTGATGACATTGCCTACAAGGAACGTCTGCACCCGGGTAAAATGCTGCTTGTTGACCTGGAGGAAGGGAAAATCATCCCGGATGAAGAGATCAAGACAGCGATTGCCAAAGAGCATCCGTACCGGGAGTGGATCGATGAGAACATGATCGACCTCGATGAAGTGCCGAAAGTGAAAGGGAACAAGCTTCCGGATGACCGCGAAGAGCTCGTAGAAAAGCAGATGGCGTTCGGTTATACAAACGAAGAAATGAACAAGATCCTGAAGCCGCTCGTGGCGGATAAAAAGGATCCGGTCGGCTCCATGGGCTACGATTCGCCGCTCGCGGTGCTCTCCAAAAAACCGCAGCTGCTCTACAACTACTTTAAGCAGCTGTTCGCTCAGGTGACGAACCCGGCGATCGATGCAATCCGGGAGGAAATCGTCACCCAGATCAGCACGACGATAGGAGCGGAAGGCAGCCTTGTGAATCCGAAGCCGGACAGCTGTAAGCATATTCGTCTGAACAAGCCGGTGCTCAGCAACGAACAGCTGGAAACCCTGCGTCAGTCGGAGATGGATGGCTTCACCGCTGAAACGCTCTCGATCCTTTTCCCTGCAGCGGATGGGAAAGAAGCCCTTGAGCCGGCGCTGGAGCATCTGTTTGCAGAAGCAGACCGCGTCGTCGAGGAAGGCAGACAGCTGATCATCCTTTCGGATAGGGGTGTAGACAAAGATCACGCAGCGATGCCGGCCCTGCTGGCGGTATCCGCACTTCACCACCACCTGATCCGTCAAGGGACAAGAACGAAAGTGAGCCTCCTTGTGGAAACAGGTGAAGCCCGTGAAGTGCATCATTTCGCTGTCCTGCTCGGGTACGGTGCAGAAGCGATCAATCCGTATCTCGCTTTCGCTTCTCTGGGAGAACTGCGGGACCGCGGCGAAATCGATAAAGCCTACACGATGCATGACCTTGTCTATCAATACATTGATTCTGTCACAGACGGCATCGTCAAGGTGATGTCGAAGATGGGGATCTCGACGATTCAAAGTTACCGTGGAGCGCAGATCTTTGAAGCTGTCGGCATTGCGACGGACGTCATTGACCGTCACTTTACCCGTACCTCCTCCAAACTCGACGGCATCGGCCTGGAGACGATGGCAGAAGAAGTGCTTCTTCGTCATGGGCCTGCTTATGAAGAAGACCGAGGCAAGCCGAAGCGTCTGGAGGCAGGCGATGAGTTTCAGTACCGTCAGAACGGGGAGGACCATCAGTATAATCCGCAGACCATTCATCTGCTGCAGCACTCGACACGAACCAACGACTACGAGTCGTTCAAAGAATATTCCCGTCTGCTCACAGACGAGAAGAGCAACCTGCAGTCGCTGCGCGGCTTGATTAAGTTCAAGAAGAACGACCCGGTGCCGATCGAAGAAGTCGAGTCGGTGGAATCGATCTGTAAACGATTCAAGACGGGGGCGATGTCGCTTGGTGCGATCAGCCAGGAAGCACACGAGGCGCTGGCTATTGCCATGAACCGCATTGGCGGCAGCAGCAACAGCGGCGAGGGCGGCGAGTATCCGGAGCGCTTCACACCGGACGAGAACGGCGATTCGCGCCGAAGCTCGATCAAACAGGTGGCATCCGGCCGTTTCGGCGTGAAGAGCCATTACCTCGTCAATTCTGATGAAATTCAGATTAAGGTGGCTCAGGGAGCGAAGCCGGGCGAAGGTGGACACCTTCCAGGCAAGAAAGTCTACCCTTGGATTGCCGAAGTGCGCGGATCGACGCCAGGTGTCGAGCTCATTTCACCTCCGCCGCACCATGATATTTATTCGATCGAGGATCTGGCAGAGCTGATCCATAACTTGAAAAACGCCAATCCGCGTGCCCGTATTTCCGTCAAGCTGGTCTCTTCCGGCGGCGTCGGTACGATCGCAGCGGGTGTGGCCAAAGGCCGTGCGGACCTTGTTCTCATCAGCGGCTATGACGGCGGTACCGGTGCTGCACCGCGTACAAGCTTGAAGCATGCGGGACTTCCGTGGGAAATCGGCCTGGCGGAAACCCATCAGACGCTGCTCCTCAACGGGCTCCGTGACCGCATCGTCGTCGAAACCGACGGCAAAATGATGACCGGACGGGACGTGGTTGTCGCGACCCTGCTCGGCGCAGAAGAATACGGTTTCTCTACAGCACCGCTGGCGGTGCTCGGCTGTATTATGATGCGCGTCTGCCACCTGGATACGTGTCCAGTCGGTGTCGCTACACAGAACCCGGAACTCCGGAAGAAGTTTATGGGTACAGCCGATGCGGTTGAGAACTTCATGCGCTTTGTGGCGCAGGAAACCCGTGAACTGATGGCCGATCTCGGCTTCCGTACCGTCAACGAAATGGTAGGACGTACGGACATGCTGGAAGTGAACGAAGAGCTCGACCACTGGAAAGGGAAGCATCTGAATCTTGGTCAGCTGCTGTATCAACCGGAGCTTAAGCCGGGACAGACAGCATACGCGAGCCGGAAACAGGATCATGCGCTCGAGAAATCACTGGATCACCAGGAACTTCTTCCGTTCTGTGAAGATGCGTTGGAAAACGGGACACCAGTGAAAGGGACGTCGTCGATCCGCAACATCCACCGGGTGGTCGGCACGATTCTCGGAAGCGAAGTCAGCCGCCGGTACGGACTGGACGGTCTGCCGGAAGATACCATCCGTCTGACGTTCAAAGGATCTGCGGGACAGAGCTTCGGTGCCTTTGTACCGAACGGCATTACACTGAAACTCATCGGGGATGCGAACGACTTTATCGGGAAAGGACTCTCCGGCGGAAAGATCATCGCCCGTCCGTCCCGCAAGTCTCCGTTTAAATGGGAAGACAATATCATCATCGGAAACGTGGCTTTCTATGGAGCATCCGGCGGCGAAGCGTATATCAGCGGCCATGCCGGAGAACGATTCTGCGTGCGTAACAGCGGCGTCAATGTCGTCGTAGAAGGAATCGGAGACCACGGTTGTGAATACATGACCGGTGGACGCGTCGTCATCCTTGGCGGCACTGGACGCAACTTCGCAGCAGGTATGTCCGGCGGAATCGCCTACGTACTCGATGAAAAGAACGAATTCGAAGATAAGTGCAACCAGGAGCTTGTTCATCTTCAGTCGCTCGGGGATCAAAAAGAAATCGAGCAGGTAAAGCGGATGATTGAAAAGCACGTTGAGAACACGCTCAGCCGTAAAGGCCAGCGCATCCTCGACAACTGGAGCAAATACGTCGGCCAGTTCGTGAAAGTGATTCCGGGCAGCTTCATGGAAATGCAGGAGCGCATCGAGCATCACCTCAACCGCGGACTCAGCCAGTATGATGCGGAAATGGCAGCCTTTGAAGACAGCAAAAAGCCGAAGATTGCAGCGAAGTAATCGTGCAGCCATAAGCAGGTTCGGAGCGGAAAGACCGCCTTTTTGCCCGACGCCTGCGGGCTGCCGTTCTGCCTGAGCAGAACAGAACAAGGAGGGAAAACGATGGGAAAAGCGACAGGATTTATGGAATACAGCCGCCAGACAATACCCGAGCGTGACCCTTCGGAACGGACGAAGGACTGGGATGAATATACCCTGCCGATGTCAGATGAAGAAGCCCAGCGCCAGGGTGCCCGCTGTATGGACTGCGGCGTGCCAACCTGCCACACAGGAATGGAAATCGGCGGTGTGACAACCGGGTGCCCGGTCTATCATATGATTCCGGAATGGAATGACATGGTTTACCGCGGCCAGTGGCATGAAGCGCTGCAAAAAGAGCACGAAATGAATAACTTCCCGGAATTCACCGGTTTTGCCTGTCCGGCTCCGTGTGAGGGCGCCTGCGTGCTCGGCATCAACGAGCCGCCGGTTGCTATCCGTTCGGTAGAGAAATCCATCATTGAGAAAGGCTTCGCAGAAGGCTGGGTCAAGCCGGAACCACCGAAGCAGCGCACCGGCAAACGGGTCGCTGTCGTCGGATCGGGTCCTGCGGGTCTCGCGGCTGCCGATCAGCTGAATAAAGCCGGCCACCAGGTCACCGTCTTTGAACGGGCGGACCGCCTCGGCGGGCTGCTGACCTACGGCATTCCGGAGATGAAGCTTCCTTACCATATCGTCACGCGACGTACGGATATTCTCGAGCAGGAAGGCATTGAGTTCATTACGAACACGGAAGTTGGGAAGGATATTTCTTCTGATCAGCTGCAGGCGGATTTCGATGCGACGATCCTCTGCGGAGGCGCTACCGTCCACCGCGATGTGCCGGCAGAAAACACGGACCTGGAAGGAATCCATTATGCAATGGACTTCCTCCATGCCAACACAAAGAGCCTGCTGGACTCGAATCTCGAAGACGGCAGCTACATTTCTGCAGAAGACAAAAACGTCCTCGTCATCGGCGGTGGGGATACCGGTACGGACTGCCTGGCAACCTCCGTCCGGCATAACTGCAAGAGCCTGGTCCAGTTTGACATTTACGATAAAAAAGGCGACACGCGTGACATGATGACAAACCCGTGGCCGCAGTTCCCGACCATCCATCGTATTGAATACGGGCAGAAGGAAGCGGGCGCGGTCTTCGGTGACGATCCTCGTGCCTATGCCGTCATGACGAAAAAATTCGTCGGAGACGAGAACAATCACGTGAAGGAAGTCCACACCGTCAACGTGTCACTTCGATACGACGAAAAGGGTAATAAAATCCGGGAAGAGATTCCAGGATCCGAAAAAGTATGGCCGGTCGATCTCGTACTGGTTGCGATCGGTTTTAAAGGTCCCGACCAGGGGCTGCTGGAGCAGCTGAACGTGGAGACGAAAACGAACTCGACGGTACGGGCAGCCTACGACGATTACCAGACGAACGTGGAAGGTGTCTTTGCAGCTGGTGACATGCGCCGCGGACAAAGCCTGATCGTCTGGGCGATCAACGAAGGGCGCGGTGCAGCGCGTGAATGTGACCGCTTCTTGATGGGCCACACGCAGCTGCCGTAAGGAAAAACAGCACGACAAGAATATCGCCGGGGGCACCTCACAGCAGTGGAGGTGCCCTTTCGCTATGTTGGAAGCAGCTCTGTTTTTGGAGTTTAAGCGGGATGTATGAAGGAAATAGAAGAATAGGCAAAAGACGGATGATCGATAGAGGAGGCATGAATCATGGCAGCAGACGAACCTAACCAATCTGGACCTGTTTTTATTAAGTACGCGTTTATTACCATTATTGTGATTATTATTCTATTCTTCCTCATGAATTTCCTTCCGTTCGGCGGTGGAGGCGACGAGGACGACGGCGGCAATAACGATGCTGACATCGAAATCGATGTGGATGGCGACGACCTCGATCCTTCCAACAACGAAGAAGAATAAAAACGGCCGGCAGGGCCTGCGGGTGCTGTTGGTACTGAAAAAAAGCCTTGCTCTTCCACTGGGGAGAACAAGGCTTTTTGTGCATCATGATAAGAATGTATCAGTTTTCATAGAGGCAGATGGTGGCTTTGACGGCTGCGCTGGAGAAACGAAGGCCCTTTGCTTCCGAAGAAAAGCCTGCGGCACGCGCCGTTCTAAACAAAAGATGCACCGCGCTTCTGTTCTACCAGCTCCAAAGCTGGTTGTTGGGTGAACGAGAAGAGACGCCTGCGGGTAAAGCAAGAGCGGAAGATCCACCGTCGAGGTTCGTCCCACGATCAGCTGAAGCCTTTCACGCGGCAAGCGATTGTCTAGTGGATTCATGCACCCGCTTGATCCGGGAGACCTTCAACAAAAAAGGCGGAGGCGTCTTTCACTTTTGTTTTCGTTCCAGCCTCAGCTTTGTTCATCGGCATGCCATGCTGTGGGAATCTCGAAAGAAAGGCGGAAGATGCCTCAAGAAAAAACTCCTGCCTCAGCAGGAGTCGAGCTGTTCTTTGATTTGATCTGCGTCGATCAGCAGTGCTTTTTCGCGGCCGAACAAGTTCCGCTCTTTTTTCACGAGGCCTTCTTTGGTCAGACGGCTCATCGCCGCGCTGGTCGTTTCTCTCGTGGAGCCGATCATGTTGGCGAGGTCCTGATGGGTCAGCTTGAAGTCGATGGTCTGCCATTCATTCACCCGGCGGCCGTTCTTGCAGCTCAGGTGGTAGAGCAGATAAAGCAGGCGGTGCCGGACATCCTGCAGCGCCAGCGTCTCCCCGAGCTTGTACACATCCGAGAGCCGGGCGGACAGCACGTCGATCAGCTTCATCGCAATCGATGGGTTCTGCTCGATGAGTTTTTCAAACTGCTCCCGGCTGATGATACATACATACGTATCCGTCATCGTTTCTGCTGTTACGGTATCATCGGTGAGCACGACCGAGCTCGTCTCCCCGAAAATGTTTCCGTCCGTCAGAATATCGACGGTGAACTCCCGGCCCTGGCTGTTCAGCCGGTAGAGGCGTACCTGCCCCTGCTTCAGGAGAAACAGCGCCGGGATCGGCTTTTCGGGGGAGAAGATGGTCTGTCCTCTCGGAAACGGCTGCATGTCACTCATGGCGTCGATCAACTCCAGCTCCTGCATAGGGAGCTCCTCAAAGATATTGATCTGCGAGAGGAGTGTTAATTTGTCCATCCGATTCTCTCCTTTGTAAGAAAGATTACTGCTGAACGAAGCTCACAGCCGGTAAGATAAAATCAGGTCATATCAAAAGGAGCAGCGATATGTATGAATTGTACGTGATGCCGGGGTGTATGCACTGCCGGTATGCGGAAACTCTGCTTCAACAGCATCGGGCAGCTTTTGTCATTAAAAATGTCTATGCCTCTTCAGCCTATTGGGAGGAATGGAAGCATCTTGCGGAAGATGGGATGCTTCCCCTGCTCGTTCGCGGAGACCGGAAGTGGTCCAGAGAGGAGATCGAGCCCTGGATAGAGGAAACCGACGCGGGATTATAGTAAACTTCAGGATGGGCTGTTCTCATCCCACGGTTTCAGATCGGATAAAATCTCGGCTAGATCTTTGCTGTGACGGCGGCGTTCTTTCCGGGCGGCGACGCGCCCCGGTGCCGTATCAAATAAGTATTTCTCTTCCGGGGTCTCCGGCTGCACTTGTGGGACAGGAGCAGGCTTTCCGTCATCTCCGAGCGCAACAAACGTCAAAAAGCTGGTTGCAGCCAGACGGCGGTCGCCGGTCAGCAGATCTTCTGCAATCACTTTGACGAAGACTTCCATCGAGCTCTTGCCGGTGGAAGTGACGTGTGATTCGAGGCAGACCGAGTCTGTCTGTCGGATGGCATGCAGGAAATCGACGGAGTCCGTCGAGGCTGTTACGCACTCGGTGCGGCAGTGACGGGCGGCGGAAATTGACGCCACATCATCAATGTCGCGCATCAGCTTTCCGCCGAACAGCGTGTTATGATTATTGGTATCCTGAGGGAAGACTCTTCCCGTTTTGATCACTTTGGAATCGCGGCATGTTTTCGTCTGCATAAAAACGCTCCTTCATCTGCATCATCATGGAGTTCCGTCGGACGGAGCCGACCGGTCCATAGCCGTATTATATCATTTTCAGAAGAAAGAGGGGGAAACGATGGACATCCCGGGAGCGGTCGATCAACAAACGCGCTGCCGCCATTACCACGGGCCGACCGATGTGATCGCCTTAAAGTGCGGTTGCTGCAGCGTGTATTATCCGTGTGTTTCGTGCCATCTGGAGAGGACCGGCAGGCCTTTTCAGCGGCGCCGTCTCTCCGATCCCTCCCCGGCCGTGCTGTGCGGGGTGTGCGGAGAGGAAATGAGCGCTGCTGCCTATTTGAACGCCGGAAACGCCTGTCCATCCTGCCGTGCCGGTTTTAACCCCGGCTGTGCAGCCCACTACCACCTGTATTTTGAAATGGAGGAATCTTAAATGAAACGATACGTACCCCTGCCTCTGCTCCTGGCTGCTGCCGCCTGTGCGGATGGCGAAGGCGGAGCCGAAGACGCAGACACCCTCTCGGAAGCACCTTGGGAGGAAATCGAAGAAGCCGCTTCCGGAGCGGAGATCAGCATGTACATGTGGGGCGGGGACGAAGGCATTAACGCCTACATGGATGAGGTGGTCGCCCCGCACCTGGAAGAAGAATATGACATCACGTTCAGCCGGCAGCCGATGGATGCACCGGAGTTTCTGTCCCGTCTGATGACCGAGCGGGAAGCAGACAGCATGGACGGATCCGGAGATATCCTCTGGATCAACGGGGAAAACTTCCGGACGGCGAAAGAAAACGAGCTCCTCTACGGCTCATTTGCGGATATGCTGCCGAACATGGACTACATCAACGAGGAAGCACCGTATGTTGAAAACGACATGGGGACAGCAGTGGAAGGCATGCAGGTGCCATGGGGGAACGTCCAGTATGCCTTCCAGTTCCAAGGGGCGGAGGACCCGCCGGAGACGATGGAAGAGCTGCTCGACTGGGCAGAAGAAAATCCCGGCAGTATGACGTACCCGGATGTTTCCAACGACACAGGAAACGGCTTCGTGAGGCATATTCTCCACCATGTGGCGGAGAGCCCGGAGGACCTCGCAGAATACGATGAAGCCTGGCTTGAAGAGAACGGAGATGACGTGTGGGAGACGCTGCGGGAGCTGGCGCCTCACTTGTGGCGGGAAGGAGAGACGTACCCGGATTCTCTCTCCCAGCAGGATCAGCTGTTTGCAGACGGGGAAGTGTCTATGACGCTCGGCTTTAACGAGCACCGTGCCGAGAGCCTGATTGAACAGGGGACTTTTCCGGAGGACACCGAGACAATCGGCCTTACCTCCGGCTCGATCAGCAGCGTCCATTATTTGAGCATGCCCTTTAATACGACAGAACCGGAGGCAGCGCTGGTAGCGATCAACTACATGCTCTCACCGGAAGCACAGATTGCGAAGCTGGAGCCTTCCCGCTGGGGGGAAGGTCATATTCTTGACCTGGATGCAGTGAGCAGCGGAGAGCGTGACGAGATCGAGGCGATGGTAGGGGAAGAAGTCGTGCCGCAGGAGGACGCCCTGCCGGAGCTGGATGCCCGCTATGTCGACTGGATTCAGGATAACTGGGAGCAGGAAGTTGTCCAGCAGCGTTAAGTCGTGGCTGCTGCTCCTGCCGCTGCTCGTGTTCATGATTCTCTTTGTCGGGCAGGGCATGTTCCGTGCCTTTCAGGAGAGTCTCGATGTCGGCGGCAGCAGCGGCATCTTCGCCAATTACGAGGCGCTTGCCGCGGATGGCACATTCCATGCCGCGCTCGGCGTCAGTGTGTATGTCGCTTTCGTCTCGACGATGCTGTCCCTGCTGCTCGGCCTGCTCGTGACGAGAACGCTCACTTCCTGGATGAAGAGCGATACATGGAAGCTCGGCGCCTGGTTTCCGATGCTCATCCCCCATTTCGTGGGAGCCTACCTCATCCTGCTGTTTTTCGCGCCGACCGGATGGTTTGCGTCTGCAGCAGCTTCTGCCGGTCTTGGCTTTCCCGTGATGGTCCAGGATACGGCCTATATCGGCGTCATCCTGACGTACGTCTGGAAGGAAATCCCGTTCGTTGTGCTGATGCTGCTGCCGGTGTACCAGGAGATGGACGGCCGCATGCAGGAAGTCAGCAGAAGCCTCGGGGCAGGCAGGTGGACCGGCTTCCGCTTCACCGAATGGCCGTGGGTGCGGCCGGTACTGCTGGAAACCGGGCTGATTTTGTTCGTGTTCGTCATCGGAGCCTTTGAAGTACCGGCTCTGCTCGGTGTCACGTACCCATCCATGGTGCCGGTGCTCGCGTTTGACTGGTTCTATCAGTCCGGATGGAGCACCCGGCCGCTCGCCCAGGCGATGATGGTGCTGCTCATGCTCGGGTCGATCCTGCTTGCGCTGCTGCTGCTCACCACCGCCTACCGCTGGCGGGAAAGGGGGCGGTCGCATGCGTAGCATCCTCGGCTGGAGCATGCTCCTGCTCGTGTTCGTGGTGCCGGTCCTGTTCCTTTTTCTCCGCAGCATCACCTTCGGCTGGCGCTATCCGGACCTCTTTCCTTCCGACTGGAGCATGCGGGCCTGGCATGTCATCGCGGGAGATCCCCAGATCCTGCAGGCACTGCTGACAACGATGCTCGTCGGCATCACCGTCGTTGCCTTGAACCTGCTGCTCGGCATCCCGGCAGCCTATGCGCTCAGCCACGGCCGGCTGAAAGGCGTCGTCTGGCTGGAGACGATTCTGTTTCTGCCGATTCTGGTGCCCGTCCTCGCGATCGCCATGGGGCTGCACATCACGATGATCCGTTTAGGCCTGGCGGATCACATCAGCGGGGTCATCCTGATTCATCTGCTGCCGACGCTGCCGTACACCATCCGGGTGCTCCGCTCCGGATTCGACCGGATTGCCCCCGGCTGGCGCCGGCTCGGGGACACCCTCGGAGCGCCGCGGATAACGCTGTTTGTCACCGGCCTGCTCCCGATGATGCGCCCGAGCCTCCGCAGCGCGGCTGTGCTCGCCTTCGTCATTTCCTTGAGTCAGTACGTCCTCACCGCGATCATCGGCGGCGGTCAGGTCACCACGCTCCCGCTTTTATACTACCCGTTCTTTGACAGTGCCGATCAGGCTGTCATCGCCGGATTTTCCGTCGTCTTTGCAGCACTGCCGGCCGTCTTTCTCCTGCTGTGGGAAAGCCTCATGGCCGGCTTCACCTACCTGCTCAGGCGCACATAGAAAGGAGACCGCCCATGCTTACCATTCATCAGGCAGAAAAACAATTTGATCAGCTCCCCGTGTTCCGCGGCGTCTCCTTCACGGTGAAGGCGGGGGAGACAGCGAGTCTTGTCGGTCCTTCGGGGTGCGGGAAGACGACCCTGCTCCGGACGATCGCCGGACTGGAACGGCTGAGCAGCGGGACGATGCAGCTGCACGGCAGGGACATGACGTCCGTACCGCCGGAGAAGAGGCCCGTCGTCCTGCTCTTTCAGGATGCGCTTCTCTTCCCCCATTTGACGGTGCTGGAGAACGTCCTCTACGGACTGAAGTACGGCAAACGCCGGCTCAGCCGGAAAAAAAGAAACGAAGAAGCTGAGACGATGCTGGCTAAAGTAGAGATGACCGGCTGGAAAGACCATTATCCAGCCCAGCTCTCCGGCGGCCAGCAGCAGCGGGTTTCGCTTGCGAGAGCGCTGCTGCTGCAGCCGGAACTGCTGCTTCTCGACGAACCATTTTCGAGCCTCGATGCCCACCTGCGCCAGCAGCTGCGCCTCTGGGTCCGCCGGTTTTTGAAGCAGGAGGGCGTGACCGCTCTCTTCGTCACGCACGACAGAGAAGAAGCGGTCATGATGGGGGACCACCTTCTCGTCATGAAAGACGGCCTCCTGCAGCAGGAAGGCGCGCCGGAGGACGTCTATACAGCTCCTGTCAACGAAGCCGTCGCAGACGTCATCAGCGATGGGCTCTACTGCGAAGAGGGCTTTATCGGGGCAGATCGTCTGCAGGTAGATCCGGAAGGAGAGCTGGAGGCTGTCGTGGAGCACGCGCTGTATGCGTATGGATGGCGCTTTTACCGGCTGACGGTGCACACCCTTTCCCAGACCGTGGTTGTGCATACAGAGGAGGAGCTGACCGAGGGGACTTCTGTAAAGCTGTCGGTAAAGGAGGTGCCGGAGCATGATTGATACGAAGGCGCGCCGCTACGTGCAGCCGGTAATCGAAACGACAGCTGGAGGTGCCTTGCGGCTCGGGCTGACGCCGAATCAAGTGACGGTGGCTGGTTTTCTCGTCGGTATCGGAGCGGCGGTCAGCGTCTATGCAGGTGTCTACTGGCTTGGACTGGTGCTGCTCTGGGTGTCTGGCTTTGTGGACGCGGTCGATGGTACGATGGCAAGGCAGACGAAGAGCTCCAAGTTTGGAACGGTGCTGGATATCAGCTTTGACCGGCTGGTCGAGTTCGGCATCATTTTTGCGCTCGCACTCCGGTTTCCGGATGTGATGTGGGCGCTGCTGCTGCTGACGGGGACGATCCTGTACACGTTCTCGATATTTATCAGTGTCGGGGCGGTGGCGGATGAGGAGGCGGAAAAATCGTTCTACTATCAGCCGGCGCTTGCCGAACGGACGGAAGGGTTCATTCTTTTGTCGCTCATGATTCTGTTCACGGATTATCTGCTGTACATGGCGCTGTTGTTTATTGCCGTTCAGCTCATCACAGCGGTGCAGCGCCTCTATCTGGCGCGCCGGATGCTCGATTAGAAGAGGAGGATGTTGATGCGAATACTGCTGGCTTCAGCCAACCCGAAAGAAGAGCAGCGCTCCTGTGGGTTGCGGCTCGCTCAGTTCTTTCAGGAAGAAGTGGCACGGGAACTGCCGGAAACGGTACTGACAATAAGGGACTTGTATGAAGAACCGAGCCCTTTCTTGGGGGGCGACGTTCTGGATGCTTGGGAGCGGGAGACGGATAAGCCGGTGACGACCGAGGAAGTGGAGCAGCTGCTGGAGCAGGACGTGCTCGTGCTGGTCACTCCCCTCTGGAACATGGGAATCCCTGCGGCAGCCAAAGCGTATATAGATCGGCTCATTCTGCCGGAGAAGACGTTTACATTCGGCGATAAGGGGATTGAAGGCTTGATGCAGAAGCTGACCGTCGTCCATCTCCAGTCGCGCGGCGGCATCTATTCGGAAGGAAAGCTGGCTGCTTTTGAACACGGAGAGAGCTACATGCGGACGATCTGGTCGCTGACAGGCGTTCAGGACTATCACCACATCGTCGTGGAAGGGACAAGCACGTATCCCGATGAAGTCGACACGCGACTGGCGGCGGCTGAAAAAGAGATCCGCGCACTCGTCGCCTCGTGGAAAGCAGAGAATGGATAACGAAGGACAGCCCGAAGCAGCCGGAAGACGGCCCTGCTCCGGGCTTTTTTGTTATCAGTTTTTTCCTTCGAGAGGGCGCTGTGTCCGACCACGGGAAGGCGGACGTGTTCCGTGCGGTTGAACTTCTGCGGTCCTCCTGCAGGGCCGGACATCGCGGCTCAAAATCCGGGCGAAGCGTCGGCATTGAGGCGCAAAGCGTCCCAAAGCCGTCGCGAGGTGGCTCAAAAACAGCGGCGTGGCTCAAAAATGTCGGGAGGCGACCCGCATGCATCGTCAGGCCGCCCGCTCGGCAGGCCGAGGCGACTCAAACGTTGGCCGAAGCGACCCGCTTTTGAACCAAGCACGGAAAAAAGCTCGATGAGTTGGTTTCCGCCGGCTGGCGTGGCAGCCGGGGGCTGGAAGTAGTGAGGTGGATGAAGGGCTGGTGTTCCGTGTGGTTCAAAACCCGGGCGAAGCGTCGGCATTGAGGCGCAAAGCGTCCCAAAGCCGTCGCAAGGTGGCTCAAAACCAGCGACGTGGCTCAAAAATGTCGGGAGGCGACCCGCATGCGGCGTCAGGCCGCCCGCTCGGCTGGCCGAGGCGACTCAAACGTTGGCCGAAGCGACCCGCTTTTGAACCAAGCACGGAAAAAAGCTCGATGAGTTGGTTTCCGCCGGCTGGCGTTCCCCTCTTGGTGGGAAGGGTCCCCCGGTCTTCCCTCGATCTCGATCAAGGCAGATCCCGGTACTTCCCGGGAGGGACATGCATCATGCGGTGGAAATTGCGGTGAAACGAGCGGAGGTTCTGATAGCCGCAGGCAGCGGCAATATCCCCCACCGGCTGCTCCGTGTTTTTCAGCTGGTAGCAGGCCTGCGAGATGCGGTAATGATTCAAGTACTGCGTGAACGTCATGTTTGTCATCTGCAGAAACAGTTTGGAGAGGTAGGCATAGTCATACTGCAGCTCCTCCGCAGCCGCCTGCAGCGTGCACGTTTCATGGAAGTGGGCATCGACAAACAGCAGCATGCGGTGGATGGTTCTCGTTTTCGGAGAATATTTCACCTCGGTGAAGCCGGTCTCCTGGACCAGCGTGCTGCACAAGTCATACAGAAACGCTTTCTGCGCATAGACAGCGTCCTGCTCGTCAGGTCCAGGCAGCCGCCGGAAGGACACTTTGTTCTGTTCCGGGACAACGCCTTTGTAATTCATGTAAAAATGTCCGATCAATTCTGGAGAAAACAACACGATGGTCACAGCAGCCTCCGGAGACGTGGTGATCGCGTGCAGCTGATGGGGAAAGACAAACACTGCTTCTCCCGGCGATACCTCGTATTCTTTCTGATCCACGAGGACGTCCGCCGTTCCTTCCCGGACGAAGATGATCTCGTACGCCCGGTGCAGGTGCAGCGGAAAATGGGTGTAGCGGAGCGGAAATACTTGAAAATACTCGCTCTCCTCCATTCCGTGATGTTCGAAAAAAATCATGACGCAGCCCTCCTTTGAAAAAACACGAATATTGTCTCCTATTGTACTAGAATTTCAGTCGTCCTGCCTGCGCTCTCTATTCTAAAATAAGGAAGAAGCACATCGTGACACGAGAAGGAATGGACAGAAGGAGGAATGGGCAATGGGAATGGAATATCACGTAGCCAAACATGGCTCCGACGCTGGACTGGGGACGAAACAGGATCCGTTTTTGACGATCAACCGGGCCGCAGCCGCCGCAGAAGCAGGAGACACCGTCACGGTTCATGAAGGGGTGTACCGGGAATGGGTGAAGCCGAAGTATCCCGGGCGGAGTCACTGGAGAAGGATTACTTACCAGGCGGCAGAAGGGGAAAAGGTCGTCATCAAAGGGTCGGAAGAAGTCAGCGGCTGGGAGAACGTCGAGGGGACCGTATGGAAAGTGGTCGTGCCAAACGCCCTGTTTCCAGAAGAGAATCCGTTTGACGAAGCGCTGTTTGGAGACTGGCTGCTGTACAATCCAGGACGCCACCTCGGCGAAGTGTACATGAACGGCCGGTCTTTTTATGAAGCTGAAACGTATCAGCAGGTCGCAGCGCCTGTTGTCGAAACGGAAGTGCTGGACCGCTGGACGGAGACCACCGTTCCAGCGCATGATCCCGAGCAGCAGCAGTATACCTGGTATGCAGAAGTGGAGGAACAGCATACAACGATCTATGCAAATTTTCATGAAGCTGATCCGAATGCCGAAGTCACGGAAATCCATGTGCGGAAGTGCTGTTTTTTTCCGGAGACAACGGGCATCGATTACATCACGGTCCGGGGTTTTGAGATGGCGCAGGCTGCAACCCCATGGACGCCGCCGACTGCCGACCAGCCAGGGCTGATCGGACCGCATTGGAGTAAAGGGTGGATCATTGAAGACAATGTGATTCATGACTCCAAATGCAGCGGCATCAGCCTCGGGAAAGAAATCTCTACGGGAGATAACCATGCGACGAAGCGGAAAGATAAGCCCGGCTATCACTATCAGCTGGAGACGGTCTTTGCCGCAGAGAAAATCGGATGGAGCAGGGAGCATGTTGGGTCTCACGTCGTCCGCGGCAACACGATTTATGACTGTGGACAGAATGGCATCGTCGGGCATCTTGGCTGCATTTTCAGCGAGATAGCCGATAACCACATTTACAATATTGCTGTAAAGCGGGAGTTTTATGGACACGAAATTGCCGGCATTAAGCTGCATGCGCCGATTGATACCCAGGTCCTTCATAACCGGATTCATGACTGTTCGCTTGGGATCTGGCTGGACTGGCAGCTGCAGGGTACGCGGGTCAGCCGCAACATCAGTTACCGGAATAACCGTGATCTTTTCGTCGAAGTCAGCAGCGGGCCGTGTCTCGTGGATCATAATATCTTCACGGCGGATTACGCGATCGACAACCGGGCTCAGGGCGGTGCCTACGTGAATAACCTGATCCGCGGGGCGATGAAACACCGGAAGCTGCTCGACCGCGCGACACCGTATCACGAGCCGCACAGCACCGATGTGAAAGGCGTCGCGGTCGTTTACGGCGGCGATGACCGCTGGATCAACAATCTTTTCATCGGAGACGGCAGGATGGAAGACGTCGGAACAGCCCACTACAACGGCTATACAGCTTCGCTGGAAGAATATATCGACGCCGTGCAGGAGATTCGGGAGAGGACGGGCAGCGACCATGAAGCGTTTACCATGGTCGATGAGCCGGTCTGCATCCACAGCAATGCCTACCTGCACGGAGCTGTCCCGTTTGAGCGGGAAGAAAAGCACGTGCAGGTGGAGCAGGATCCGTCTTTCCGCATTGTCGAAGAGGGAGAAGCAGTTTTCATGGACATGGATCTTCCGGAAGAAGCGGCCAATCTGTCAGTCCATGTCCAATCCACTCATACGCTGCCGCGTGTCCGCATGGTGGACGTCGAATTTGAGCAGCCGGATGGCAGTGCCTTGTTCCTGGACGAAGACCTAGTCGGAAAGAAGAAAGAAGGGGAAGCCGTCGCAGGACCGCTGGCCCAGCTGAAGGCAGGAAAGAACCGCATCAAAATCTGGGGATAGCACGGGCTGACCTTCCGTAAGCAGCAACAAATACCAACAGAGAGAAAGTGCTACTCCTGCCGCGCCGAAGTCCTTGGCACGTTCGCCTTCAGAACATGGCCGGTTCGGCGGGGTTTCCATTCTTCATTTGGAGCGGGTTGTTCATCGTCACGTTAAAAAAACAGACCGGCAGCAGGATACGTATGATCCTGCTGCCGGTCTGTTTTTCGTTCGTAAGAAAGAGGGAGTATACGATGTGATCGGAAGACACCCGCTGTTCCGACCACAAAGAGCTCCGCGTTCTCGTTCTTATACTAAACGAGGCTTCAGAAAAGCGAGCGGCCTGCTTCCCGGTTCCACGAGGAGAATCAGCGCCGGATGGAGCGTCCCATCCGCAGCATCGTATGGCGTCTGCCGCGGATGGTCGTGGAATAATGCAGGATGTTCTCCGGCTCCGCGATGCCCATCAGCCCGGCATCGCCGATGTGGTGGATGTCAGCACCGGCCATTTTGTTCCAGAGGCCGATCTGCCTGATGGCTGCGGGATCGGCGCCTTCCTGGCTCGTGCCGATGGTCATCATGACGAGTGCCTCCTGTTCCGCAGCTGCTGCCGCCCAGGCAGCGGCTTTTTCGACGGTGACCCCCGGAACCGTCCCGGGCGCAGGCAGGAGAATCACGTCGGCCCCGGCTGCGGCAGTTGCTGCGATTTGTTCCGGGGATACCACGTCTCCCTGCACACCAGCGCCGTGCATTTTACCAGCGATGAGAAGGGCCTCCTCGCCGAGCAGCCGCCGCGCCTTTTTTACGGCATCGGTGATCTGCCGGTTCGTCACTCCTGTCTGCGGGTTGCCGGTCAGGCAGAGAAAGTCGATTCCCTGCGAAGCGGCCTCCCGCAGCGTTCGTTCTGAAACGGTGCGCCCCTCCGGAAGCGTCTGGAGCGTTTCGGCAGCTGCAGCGTCCGGGTCCACCGGCTCCAGATTGATGCCGGTAGGTCGTCCCGTCCATTCCCGAAACCGCTGCATGGGCGGATGGTCGCCGGCGTGCAGTCCGTGAATATCCGGCTGCAGCACGTCGTAGCCGTTCAGGAGCAGGAGGTCGGCCCCGAAGGCAGCCGCGAGCTCCCCGTTTGTCATTTCCGGATAGACGGGAGGTGTCGAAGCAAGGACCTCCGCGAGGATCGTGCGCCCTTCAGACGCACGAACGGCCTGCTTCAATTCCTGGCCTGTCATCGCGAGTAATTCGGAGGAAGTACTGCTTAATAATCGCTTCATTGCTTCTTCTCCTTCATGGCATCTGCTACGAACTCCACATCGGTACCGACAACGACCTGTACGTTTTCTCTGCCCATCTTCATCACGCCCTGAGCGCCATGCTTCTTCAGCGCTTTCTCATCAACCTCTTCGCTGTTCTTTACCTGCAGGCGGAGACGGGTGGCGCAGTTGTCGATGGAGGTGATGTTGTCTGCTCCGCCAAGCGCCGTCATGAAGGCATCTGCCATGATGCTGTACTTATCTTCAGACGCTTTCTCTGACGCTTCTTCGGAAGAAGGCTCGGCAGCCGTTTGACCTTCGCTGTCAATCACGATGCCATCATCTTCACGTCCTGGTGTTTTGAGATCCAGTTTAATAATCAAGAAGTAAAAGATGACGAAGTAGAGTGCGCCGAAGGCAAGTCCCTGCAGGAGGAGCAGCGCAGGGTTCTGCGCGATCCCGAAGTTCAGCAGGTAGTCGAACATACCGGCAGAGAAGCCGAAGCCGTGCCGGATATCGAGCCAGACGGCAATCATCATCGACAGTCCTGTTAAGAGCGCATGGACGACATAGAGCAGTGGCGAAAGGAACATGAACGAAAACTCAATCGGCTCCGTCACCCCTGTGATAAAGCTGGTGATAGCAATACTGATCATACCGCCGGAAATGGCTTTGCGGTATTCTTTTTTCGCAGCAAAAATCATCGCGATTGCTGCTGCCGGCAGACCGAACATCATGATCGGGAAAAAGCCGGCAAGGAAGTAACCTGCGTTTGGATCGCCCGCAAAGAATCTAGCTATTTCACCGGAAGCACCTTCGTATTCACCAAAGACAAACCAGATGAGGGAGTTGATGATGTGGTGCAGGCCGACGGGAATGAGAAGCCGGTTCATTACACCATACACGCCGGCGCCGGCAGCACCTGCTCCGAGCATCCACTCGCCGAAGCTGTGAATTGCTTCCTGGATCGGCGGCCAGATGACGCCGAACAAGAGGGCGAAAACGACCATCGTAGCACCAGTGACGATCGGAACGAACCGCCTTCCTCCAAAGAAAGCGAGCCACTGAGGGAGCTTGATGTTGTAATACCGGTTATACAGCAGGCCCGCTGTAAGACCGGAAATGATTCCCCCGAGCACATCCATGTCAATATCACTGTTGATGGCTTCGGTGCCGTTCGTTAAGACGAGATAACCGACAGCCCCGGCTAAGGCGGAGGCCCCGTTGCCGTCCCTCGATAAACCGACGGCGACCCCGATGGCGAAAATGAGAGGCAAGTTGGCAAAAATAGCATCACCTGCAGCTGCCATGAACGGAATGTCTAAAAGATCGTCCTGACCGAGCCGGAGAAGGATGGCCGCAGCCGGGAGAACGGCTACCGGCAGCATGAGCGCCTTACCGATCCGCTGGATAAAAGCTAACATGTAGATAAACCCCTTTCGATCAAAATAATTAGGAAAGCCCTTTCTTACAAACGAATATAACACAAGGTCATATGGTTGTCTATACCACTTTTCTTTTGTATACTGAAGATATGAATAACCAATGGAGAGGGTGACGGGTCATGGAAAGAGAGTGGTATATCCGCGGTGGAACGGTTTATCATGCCGATGGGGAAAAGGAGGTGCAGCCGCTTATTCACATCAAAGGAGACCGGATAGTTTCCGTGCAGGAAGCAGCCGGCCCGCCGGAGCAGGCAGACGTCCTGCAGCTGGAGGACGACGACGTGATCCTGCCGGGTTTTATCGATATTCATATCCACGGAGCCTACGGCCATGACGTGATGGATGGAGAAGCAGCATCGCTGGAAGCAATGAGCCGGAAGCTGCTGCAGGAAGGGGTCACCTCGTTCCTCGGCACTACTATCACATCGGAAGAAGAAGCGACCGTGCAGGCACTGCGCACGCTCGGCGCATTTGAAACCGGGGAGGGGGCATCTCTTCTCGGCATTCATCTGGAAGGCCCCTTTATCAATCCGGTGCAGGCAGGTGCACAGCCGCTGGAGGCGATTCATGAGCCGGACGTGGGGTTATTTCAAAAGTGGCAGGAAGCAGCCGATGGACAGATCCGTGTCGTAACATTTGCGCCGGAACAGCCCGGCGGCCTGGAGCTGCTTGATTACCTGGCCGCTACAGGAGTAACAGCTTCCATCGGTCACTCCGATGCCGGATACGACGTGATTCAGGAGGGGGAGAAACGGGGGCTCAAGCATGCCACGCACTTATTCAACGGCATGCGCGGCCTGCACCACCGTGAGCCCGGAGTCGTTGGGTCCGTCTATTTGAGCAGTACATTAAAAGCCGAACTGATCCTCGACCACATCCACGTCGGCCCCGAAGCTGCGGCTCTCTCATGGAAGGTGCTCGGTGCGGACAGATTGATGCTGATCACCGATGCGATGCGCGGCAAAGGACTCGGTGACGGCACGTTTGATCTCGGAGGGCAGCCGGTCTACATTCACGGGAAAGAAGCGCGGCTTGAAGACGGAACGCTCGCTGGAAGCGTTCTGACGATGGATGAAGCCGTCCGTCATGCGCTGACGTTTCCTGGTATTTCATGGCATGATATCGTGAAAATGACATCAGCAAATCAGGTGGCTTCCCTCGGGCTGATGGACCAGCTCGGCGCGGTGAAAAAAGGGTATAGAGCGGATATAGCGGTGATGAAACCGGACGGCTCCGTAAAAGCCGTTATCTGCCGGGGAGGGAGAAGCGTATGACGATCAACCTGATACGAGTGCCTGACTATGAGGCCATGAGCCGGGAAGGGGCGTCTCTTTTTTACGAAGCGATCCAGAGCCGGCCGGACATCTGCCTTGGTCTCGCGACAGGAGGTACGCCGGTCGGTATGTACGAGGCGCTCATCCGAAAACTGAAGGAGGAACCGCTCGATTTGAATGGGATCTACACGTTTAACCTGGATGAATACACGGGTCTGGACGAAGAAGACCCGAACAGTTTTTTCTCGTTCATGAAGCATCATTTTTACGAGCCGCTGCAGCTGAGCCGGAACCAGAGCTTTCTCCCTGACGGAACTGCGGGGGACCTGGAAGGGGAGTGCCGCCGCTATGAGTCATTGCTCGAGGACTACGGCGTCGATCTGCAGCTGCTCGGCGTCGGAGAAAATGGGCACATCGGCTTCAATGAACCCGGTACCTCGTTCGATTCCGTCACGCATATCGTGAAGCTGAAAACGTCCACACGGGAGGCGAATGCACGATTCTTCTCCTCGATGGACGAAGTGCCGACCCATGCCATTACGATGGGCATCGGCTCTATTTTAAAAGCCGGGCGCATTGTGCTCATCGCAAGCGGAAAGGCCAAAGCAGAAGCGGTAGCGCAGCTGATGTACGGAACCGAAGACGAAGCCTGGCCGATTACCGCCCTGCGCCGGCATGCCGACGTGACCGTGATTGCCGATGCGGCTGCGGCATCTCTGTTGGAAGAAGAGAAGGAGGGTTCCCATGATTGACAAAGCGTCGCCGATACCGATTTACTACCAGCTGCAGGAACATATGCGGCAGATGATTGATACAGGAGTATGGAAGCCGGGAGAGCCTGTCCCCTCCGAGAGAGACTTGTCGGAGCAGCATGAAATCAGCCGCATGACCATACGGCAGGCGATGACGAATTTAGTGAATGAAGGACTGCTCACGAGAGTGAAAGGGCGCGGCACGTTTGTGGCTGAACCGAAAATCGAGCAGCCTCTGATGAAGCTGACCGGCTTTTCCGAGGATATGCGCCGCCGCGGGATCGAGCCGGGGTCGAATCTGCTGCAGTTCGACATCGTGGAAGCATCGGCGGATGCCTCGAAGCACCTTGAGATCGAACCGGGGACAGACATCTACCGCATCAGCAGGCTTCGTCTCGGCGACGGGGCGCCGATGGCTCATGAACTTTCTTACTTGAGAAAAGAGGGATTGAGACTGACGGAAGAAGAACTGCAGGGATCTTTGTATGAAGCCGTGGAAACGCAGCTCGGCATGAAGATGGCTGGTGCCCGGCAGACGATCGAGCCGTCGTTCGCCACGGAAGAAGAAGCTTCTTTGTTAACGATCGAAGCTGGAGCGCCCGTCCTTCTGCTGGAGCGGGTATCCAGGCTGGAGAGCGGAGCCCCGATTGAATACGTGAAATCGATCTACCGGGGGGACCGGTATAAATTTATTGCCGATCTGGAACGATGAAGGAGGACCATGATGGAATTCCGATACTTGGACGTGGTACAGCATAAACTGGAAGGAATCAAAGAAAGGCAGCGCAGGCCGCTGGAACAGGCGGTAAGGCAGATGAAAGAAGTGCTCCGTCGTGACGGCATGATCCACGTGTTCGGTACGGGCCATTCCCACCTGCTCGCAGAAGAACTGTTTTACCGCGCGGGCGGCCTTGCCTGTATCCGGCCGATTCTGATTGAATCACTCATGCTGCATGAAAGTGCCACGGAGGCCTCGAGACTGGAGAGAGAGCCTGATACGGCAGCTTCTTTTATGAAAGAGCAGCCGCTGAAGGAAGGCGATATGGTGATCGTTGTCTCGACATCGGGGCGGAACCCGGTGCCGATTGATGTGGCGCTCCTGAGCCGGGAAGCGGGAGCGGTCGTACTGTCCGTTTCTTCGCATCAGTATGCAGACACGATGCATTCCCGGCACGAATCCGGACTATTCCTGAAAGAGACGGCCGATACCGCGCTGGATAACGAGAGTGCCCCAGGGGATGCGGCGCTGACCCACCGGGCGCTCGATACTGGGTTCGGTCCGACGTCTACGATCATCGGGGCAGCACTCCTGCACAGCGTGATCGCAGAAACCATCGACCAGCTTGCGGAAACAGGACACAGGCTGCCTCTTCTTCAAAGCGGCAATGTGGACGGTGCGGATGCACATAACGCGGAGCTGATCACCCGCTATAGAGACCGAAACGAGCTGCTCCGCTGATGGTTGATGGAGCAGCCGTTTTTTTCTCTTTGCAGGAAAATGTCATAGCAGGAAGACGACGGCTTCCTGCGCTGCACGGGAAGCATAAAGAACCTGCAGCGACGCCGCAGGTCGTTCCGACCAAAAGGCGCTGCGCGCTTTTGGTCCAGTATAGAATGTCGAGTCAGATAGACGGCAGCGCACGCGGTTTCGACCAATACAGGCGCACTGCGCTGTTGTTTTAAGCGTCACGTGCGGCCTTCTTACTATGCAGACAGGAGGAAGAAGGTGTCTCCTCCAGGAACAAGAGAAGGACTGGGTGAAACATTGCTTCTACCGGTATATCCATCTAGCTCTAAACAGTACGGCCGGCTGAACTTGCCGGCGAATCGTCACGATCCTTCTCACGGCCCTGAACGCTATGGCCTCTGGAAGTCACGATTTGATTTCTTCCGGCTCGTTTGGCTATATACAGAGCGTTGTCCGCAGTGGCGTATAAATCTGAAAAACTGCCGCCGAGTGCTGGGTCGAAAACGGCAGTGCCTGCACTGAACTGTACGGATTCCGGCTCCCCATCGAAGGTGAGCGGGTTGTTCATGAGCTGCAGCTGCAGCTGCTGCACGTTCCGCGCCGCTTCTTCTTCCTCCATCCAGCAGACCGCCGCAAATTCTTCGCCGCCGATCCGGCCTGAAAAGCCATGACCCTCCGCATGACTCATAAGAAGACTTGCAAAAAACTGAAGGACTTCATCGCCGGCCTGATGACCGTAGCGGTCGTTGAACTGCTTGAAGTAGTCCAGGTCCAGAAGGACGAACGTAAAGGATCGACCCATGCTGATCACTTCTTCGAGTTGTTCAATAAAATAACTGCGGTTGGCCGTGCCGGTCAAATAGTCGATGGTAGCACGGCGATAGAGAGCTTCTTGATACAGATAGTCCTTTGTCACGTTGGTTAACATGAGGAGCGAAGCCTCTTCTCCGGAGCGCAGGCTTTTCATCGGATAGAGGCGGGCGCGGACGCGGAGCGGAAGGTTCTCATCCGTCCATGATTCCTCCTGCATATCCTGAACAGTGTGTTTATCGAAATTGGACACCTCCGGCAGAATGTCCGTACAGGGCAGTCCGCGCCACTGGGCGGGGAGCCCCGGGGTCAGCTGCATCAGCATCTGTTCTGCTGCACTGTTCCACTCCTTGATCCGACCTCCGCTGCTGATGATAAGGATACCTTCCGTCATCGTTTCGAAAATGCGTTCACCAGCAACCGGCCAGACCGCTAGAAGATCATATTTATAATAAAGCACGAGGAGAATGCCAGACGTAACGGTGAATCCGACAGCAATTTGACCGGGAAAATTCCATGGCAGGGCAGGAACGCTCAGCATATAAGCAACCGGAAGGATGAATGCAATAAAGAAAAGGGTGTTCATCACCCGTTCCGAGTGGTTGCTGCGGAGCAGCTGAATGAAAAGGATAGAGGCAGCCAGTAACGCAACAGAGGAAGGGTATACAATCGTAATCGCTCCTAAAAACGTCTGTGTGACAGAGATTTCCGATAAGGTGCCGAACTGGACGACTTCCGTAGATACGCGGAGAAGTCCGAGCTGTTGATCGAACAGAATCAGCAAAAACTGCAGCAGCACAGGTGCCGTAAGAAACAGCAGCCAGCGTCTCGTCCTCGCTGCACCGTAACCAGCATACTCCCTGGCAAGACCGAACAGCAGCACAGGGGTGATAAATAAAGGAAGCTGCTGCAGGTTTCGCAGCCACAGCATCAGTGTTTCACTAGAGGCTGAAAGCTCGGCAGCCGTGAGAATCATAAAGGCTCCCCCGGACGTTAATAAAGCCGCCAAGTACGTTCGTGCATGTGTGGCGGAGTGACGGAAAATCTGAATGGTCAGAAGCAGTGCCAGCATTGCCATCAACAGCATATAAAAAATGTATGGATGGATCGTCATCTGTACGGCTCCCTTCCCCGATTGACTAGTCACAAAGTATTAGTAGACACATTATAAAATGAAAATGAAAAGTATACAAGAACAAAGGGACTTCTTTCTGTACAACTTGATGATATATGTAGTAAAAAAGTTTAACAACATGGTTTTCAGGCAGCATGTCTGCATCTTAAGGAAGAGGTCTGCATCTACCATATGTCTACCGGTCATCTGTGCAGCACGCATGAATCGAGCTCGTTTTCCCACGGAGTAACATCGGAGACTGTGATTGCTTCAATCGTTAAAAAGCGATCTCCTTCACATGTTGAACAGGCTCAGGCATGCTCAGAGGCTTTTCCAATGGTACCCAGGATGCTCTTTGAAAAGAAAAAATAACATCTTTTCAGGAGTGAAGAGCGGCGACGCCGGAGGGATCAAGCGCCGTCCGAACCTCCTCCCCGCAGCGCGAGGATTGTAGAGGGGAAGCGTCCGCCTGAAACGGAAGAAAAGATGCCACGGACATGAACCGCTGCCTCAACATTTATGATAGTACAAAAAAAGAAGCCCATACCCGGAGGCATGGACCCTTTTATCAGTAATTCGGCTGCATTTCACCGGACTCGATTTCCTCGATGTAGTGGCAGGCTGCGCGGTGGCCGTCCTGCATAAGATCATCGTTGGTTCGGAGCTCCGGGTCTTCGTCTTTACATTTGTCTGTCGCAAAAGGACAGCGTGTGTGGAAACGGCAGCCGGTTGGTGGATCGATCGGGGATGGAACGTCCCCTTTGAGAATGATCTGATCTTTTTCAATCGACGGATCCGGTACTGGAATCGCTGAGAGCAGCGTCTTCGTGTACGGATGCTTCGGGTTATCGAAGAGGGACTTCTTATCTGCGATTTCGACGATTTTACCAAGGTACATGACCAGCACGCGGTCCGAGATGTGCCGCACCACCCCAAGGTCGTGGGAGATAAAGAGATACGTCAAATCGAGTTCCTTCTGCAGCTTACGGAGAAGGTTCAGCACCTGTGCCTGGATCGAAACGTCCAAGGCAGAAACCGACTCATCACAGATGATCATCTTTGGATCCACGGCGAGGGCACGGGCAATCCCGATCCGCTGCCGCTGTCCGCCGGAGAATTCATGCGGGAAACGGTCGATTTGGTGTTCGCCGAGGCCGACGGTAGTCATCAGTTCTTTAATTCTCGCTTCGCGCTCCTTTTTCGGGAGCACGTTCTGGATGGCCATTGCCTCGCCTAAAATCTGCCGTACGGTCTGGCGCGGGTTGATGGACGCGTAAGGATCCTGAAAAATGATCTGCAGGTCTTTGCGCATTTTACGCATCTCCGCTTTGGAAAGAGAGAGCAGGTCTTTGCCGCCGAATTCGACCTCTCCGGACGTCGGTTCATCCAGGCGCAGAATCGCACGGCCTGTGGTAGATTTTCCGCACCCGGATTCGCCGACGATACTGAGAGTTTCACCGGCTTTTACTTCGAATGAAATATCATCGACGGCTTTGACGTCATTCACTTTACGGCCGAGAATGCCGCCTTTGATCGGGAAATATTGTTTAAGATGTTGAACTTTGAGCAGATCCGTAGTCATCTTTCACGTTCACCTCCGGGCCGTCCCACTGGTCGGTATGAATCCAGCATCGGACTTGATTTCCGCCTTCGAGATCTTCCAGATCCGGCAGACGTTCATGACACATATCACGGGCAAAAGGGCAGCGGGGGGCAAAACGGCAGCCTTCCGGAAGGTTATCCGGCCGGGGCACCATGCCCTGGATGACTTCGAGTTCATCCTGATCGATGTCATGACGCGGCAGCGATTTCAGCAGCCCCACTGTGTACGGATGCTTCGGGTTGCTGAACAGGGTGTAGACATCGGCATATTCCACGATTTTGCCTGCGTACATCACGGCAACGTAATCACACGTTTCGGCTACGACACCGAGGTCGTGGGTGATCAGCATCATCGACATGCCGAGCTCATCCTGAAGCCGGCTGATCAGACGGAGAATCTGCGCCTGAATGGTCACGTCCAGTGCCGTCGTCGGTTCATCTGCCACGAGCAGCTCCGGGTCACAGGCAAGGGCAATAGCAATCATCGCCCGCTGCCGCATGCCGCCGGACAATTCGTGGGGATAGGCTTTGACGCGTCTTTCCGGAGAAGGAATACCGACCAGTTTCAGCATATCTACAGCCTTGCGGAGTCCTTCTTTTTTCGACGTTCCTTCATGAATCTGGTACGCTTCGGCAATCTGGTCGCCGATCGTATAGACCGGGTTCAGCGACGTCATCGGTTCCTGGAAAATCATCGAGATTTTGTTTCCGCGGATCGACCGCATCTCTGCTTCACTTTTCTCCAGCAGGTTCTCGCCTTTAAAGATGATCTCGCCGCCTTTAATCCGGCCGGGATCGTCAATCAGACGCATGATGGAGAGGGACGTAATACTTTTTCCGGAGCCGGATTCACCGACGATGCCGAGTGTCTTTCCTGCAGGCACGTCGAAATGAACGCCGTCTACTGCTTTAATTTCCCCTTTATGGGTAAAGAAAGAAGTCTGCAGGTTATCGACTTTGATAATTGACTCATTGGATTCCATGTTTTCATTTTCCAACGTGGTTCCCACCTTTCTGCAGTTGGAATAAAATCATCAATCAAGCTCAATACGCTTGTTCAGAATACGGTAGGAAATATCGACCAGGAAATTTACCAGTACGAACAGGAGGGATAGAACAAGGACAGATCCCTGAACAACCGGGAAATCACGCTGGTTGATGGCTTCCACAACCAAGCGGCCGAGGCCGTTGATCGCAAACACCGTTTCTGTCAGGACGGCTCCGCCGAGCAGAACGCCGAACTGAAGACCAACAACCGTAACAACTGGAATCAGCGCATTTCGGAGCGCGTGTTTATAAACGACATATCGTTCTTTGACCCCTTTGGCCCGGGCGGTGCGGATATAGTCCTGATGGATGACTTCGAGCATGCTGGATCGTGTCATCCGTGCAATGATCGCTGCCCCTGCAGTGCCGAGCGTGATAACCGGGAGGAGAATCTGCTGCGGTGTCCCCCAGCCGGAAACAGGCAGCCAACCGATATTTAAAGCAAGGTACTGTATCAAAATTAAACCAAGCCAGAAGTTCGGCATCGACAGTCCGAACAAGGCAATAATCATTAAGGACATATCTAAAAACGAGTTACGGCGGGTTGCAGAGATGATACCTGCAATCAAACCGATGAAAATACTAAGCAGTGTACTGTAGAAGGCAAGTTCTACCGTGATCCAGAAACGGTCTCCAATCAGCGATGTAACGGAGCGTCCACTCCGGATCGAGTTACCAAGGTCCCCCTGCACCGCGTTTCCGACAAAGGTAGCATACTGGACCGGCAGCGGTTCATTCAGTCCGAGGCGTTCACGAGTCTGCTCCACCTGTTCTTCCTGTGCGGCTTCTCCGGCAATGATCTGTGCCGGATCACCAGGAATCAGATGCATCATCAGGAAGACGACGAGGGAGACCCCGATCATGACCGGTATGGTCTGTATAATGCGTCTTATTGTGTAAACAAACATGGCTGGTTCACCTCTCTTACATTAAGTTTTTAACTTCGGATCGAGTGCATCGCGTACGCCGTCACCAAACAGATTGAAGGCAAGAACGACAGCAACAATAGCAAGTCCAGGGAAGAGAGTGATGTGCGGATATTCCCACATGTAATCCCGTCCTGCAGCAAGCATCGCTCCCCACTCAGGATCCGGGGGCTGTGCTCCAAGTCCAAGGAAGGAGAGTCCTGCAGCTGTGAGGACAGCCGTGGCGATTCGCAGCGTCGCCTGCACAATGATCGGCGACATGATATTAGGCAGGATATGCAGGAAGATGATCCTTGTATCGGACGCACCAAGTGCACGGACGGCATCAATGTATTCAAGCTGTCTGACACCGAGTGTAGAACCACGTACAATCCTTGCGAAAACAGGAATGGAAAAAATAGAAATCGCAATGATGACGTTGTTGATGCTTCCACCGAGAACAGCAACGATACCAAGCGCCAGCAGGATACCAGGGAACGCAAGCAGGACGTCCATGACTCTCATGATCACGGCGTCGATTTTCTTTCCGTAATAACCGGAGATGACGCCGAAAAATACCCCGAAAATCATCCCGATAAAAACGGATGTGAACCCTATGTAGAGTGTAATGGACATTCCGTGAATGATCCGGGCGAAAATGTCACGGCCGTGATGGTCCGTTCCGAACCAGTATTCCGCAGAAGGACCTTGAAGCCTATCTGCCACGTTCGGCGCAAGTGGATCATTCTGTACAATCCACGGTCCGGCAAACGATGTGATGATGAAAAAGATAATCAGAATTCCGCCTGCCATCGCCAGGTAGTTGGAGCGGAGTTTCCGCCAGACATTTTTTAAGTTTTCCAGCTGCGGACTCACCCGCTTTTTTTCCTGGGTGGAGACATTCACCGTTTCTTCCATAATAGGTTTCCCTCACTTTCTTTTATCAAATATCGTGTGTACGGAGAGGAACGTCTCTGCATCATCCATTCAGCATGCATGTCATACATAGAACATCATAAAATAAACAGACGATATGAAAAAAATTATATCACTGTGGTAAATGAACACAAGGGCTAACGCCAAAATAAATGATATTTTCACGATATAATAAATGAATAACTGGGTACAGAGGTAAATGATGTAAAAACAAGAATAGAAAACGCTTACAATTCTGTGATACGGTGAACATGCAGCTTCTATTTATCTGAATTTACTGATAAAAGGAACGTCAAATTAATTGACAAGAATAATAAATTAATGAAAATTCATGCTTGTTTTTTTATGCGAATTATTGTAAATTGTACTTGAACAACTTTGTAAAAATATGAGATTTTAAGGGGGATGTATCATGTTCAAAAGCAACGTGCTGAAGACGGCGCTCATGTCTGCAGCTGCTGTTACGGCACTCGCTGCATGTGCGAGTGAGCCGGATAACAACGGTACAGACAATGCTCCGGATAACGGGGCGGGGAACAACAACGCTGAGGTTAATGACAACGACAATGCTGACAATGATGCTGATAACAACGACGGGGAAGAAGCAGGAGAAGATGTCGATCCGGAAGATGTAGAAGTAGACCCGGATAACCTTGTCATTGCTACCCTGTCTGATGTATCTGAAATGGACCCGCATGGTTCTAATGACGTGCCATCCAGTGCCGTTCAGACAAATATTTTCGAATCCCTCCTTTATCAGGACGAAGATATGGAGCTCCAGCCACTGCTTGCTGAGAGCTGGGATGCTGTAGAAGAGGACGTATGGCAGTTTGAACTGCGTGAAGACGTGACATTCCACGATGGAGCAGAATTCAATGCCGAAGCTGTTCAGACAAACTTTGATCGATTGCTGGATCCGGATATCGGTTCTCAGCGGGCATTTCTCTATGAAATGGTCGAAGACATTGTAGTCGTAGACGATTACACGATTGAATTCCATACTGAATTCCCATTTGCAGCACTGCCTGCCCACCTGGCCCATTCCGGCGGCGGTATCATCAGCCCGGATGCCATTGAAGCAGACTATGAAGAAATGGAAAATGGTGGACAGCCCGGCGATTACTTAAATGAGAATCCGATTGGCACAGGTTTCTTTGAATTTGAAGAATGGACGCCAGGTTCTGAAGTCGTTCTGATGAGAAACGACGACTATTGGGGAGAGCCTGCCGGCATGGAACAGGTTACCTTCCGCGTATCTCCAGAGGACCTTACTCGTCTTGGTGAACTGGAAACAGGCGATGCCGATATCATCTTCCCTGTCAGCCCATCCGATGCGGATCGTGTAGAGGATACAGAAGGTATTAACCTTTATACACAGGAAAGCCTGAGTCTCTCTTATCTCGGCTTCAATATGGAAGCAGAGACGCTCGACGATCAGCTTGTACGTCAAGCACTGACGAAAGCGGTCAACAAAGAAGAACTCATTGAGGGTGTATGGGAAGGCTTCGCAACCGAAGCAGTAGGCCCAATCGGAGAGAACGTTTTCGGCTTCTCTGATGAAGTCGACGAGCTCGAGTACGACCCGGAGCGTGCGCAGGAGCTCCTTGAAGAAGCAGGCTACGGCGACGGTTTCGATACGACGATCTGGACGAACGACTCCCGAGAGCGTATGGACATTGCTGAACTCGTGCAGGCACAGCTGTCTGTTATCGGCGTCAATGCGGAAATCGAAGTGCTTGAGTTTGGCTCCTACCTGGATGCAACCGCAGAAGGCGAGCATGACATGTTCATCCTCGGCTGGTCCACAGTAACAGGGGATGCGGACTACGGCATGTATGCACTGTTCCACTCCTCCCAGCACGGCGACCCTGGTAACCGCTCTTTCATGTCTAATGACGAGCTCGACCAGCTTCTAGAAGATGCCCGCGAAGAAGTAGATGAAGATGCTCGTGCGGATCTCTATGAAGAGGCGATGGAAATCCTTGTAGAAGAAGCGCCGATGATGTATCTTTACCATCAGGACTACCTCGTAGGTGTTCGTGATGAAGTACAGAACTTCTGGAAGCATCCGAACGGTCTGTACCAGCTGCATGAAGTAACAATCGAAGAAGAATAAGACGGCACAGCTCGTCAACCAAGCACGTCAGAAGCGGATTGCTTCTGGCGTGCTTTTTTCTCGGATGATAAGAATATATAAGCTTCCATATAGGGTGACGGCATAGCCGGCTGCGTGGGAAGAACGATTGCAGCGACGCCATACGCCCTCCCGGTCAGAAGGCGTGCGGCGCTTTTGTCTCGTTGCGGCACCAGTTGAAGGAAAGGAAGCAGGTGGCGCAAAACCCGGGCGAAGCGTCGACAATGCCGACCGGAGCGGCTCAAAAAAAGTCATGTGGCTCAACATATCCGGCAGGCAACCTGCCCGCACCGGCTCGCTCATCCGGAGAGGGTGTGTTCTTGTCGGTCTGGAGGTCCCTGCCGGCGATAGACGAGATGCTCCTTGAATATCAGGCTTCTGTTTAGTATACTTATTCTGTGTTTTTATAGAGAGAGCATTTGTACTTTTGAGAAAAACAAAAAGGAGCTGCACTGACATGTCCAAGGTAGTGAAATTTGGAGGAAGTTCTCTGGCGGATGCCGGCCAGTTTGAAAAAGTGGCATCGATTATCCGGGCGGACGAGGACCGCCGCTTTGTCGTCGTATCAGCTCCTGGAAAGAGACATGAGGATGATACGAAAACGACAGACCTGCTCATTGCACTGGCGGATGCTGTTGCCGCAGGGGATGACGCATCGGAAGCACTGGAAGCCGTCGTGCTGCGCTTTGCCGATATCGTGCACGGACTGCAGCTGGAGGAGAGTCTTCTCACACAAATTCGTGAACGGCTGCAGTATTTGATCGACACGTACGAGCAGGATGAACATCGATTGTATGACGCGCTGAAAGCAAGTGGGGAGAATGAAAACGCGAAGCTGATGGCAGCCTACCTGCAGCAGCTCGGCGAGGAAGCCCACTACGTCTCGCCTGGAGAAGCAGGGATGCTTGTCACAGACGAACCTGGCAATGCCCGTATTCTGCCGGAAGCCGATGCCAGCATCGGAAAGCTGCGCGATCGCAGCGGGATTCATGTGATTCCCGGCTTTTTCGGTGTTTCAAAGAACAATCATATCGTTACATTCCCGCGGGGTGGATCGGATATCTCCGGCTCCATCATTGCTGCGGGAGTGGAGGCCTCCTTATACGAAAACTTCACCGACGTGGATTCCATTTATTCGGTGAATCCTTCTCTGGTGAAAAGTCCACATGAAATGAAAGAGCTGACGTACCGGGAAATGCGGGAGCTTGCGTATTCCGGCTTTTCCGTTTTTCACGACGAGGCCCTGCTGCCGGTTGTGAAAAAGAAAGTACCCGTCTGCATCAAAAACACGAATCATCCGGAAGGGGAAGGGACGAGGATTGTGGCTACCCGTGAAATTGTGGGGCTGCCTGTCATCGGTATCGCAAGCGATGAAGGGTTTGTGACGATCAACCTGACCAAGTATTTAATGAACCGGGAAGTCGGCTTCGGCCAGCGCCTTTTAAACATTCTCGCTGAAGAAGGCATTTCCTTTGAACACACGCCTTCCGGGATCGACAACATGTCGGTGATCGTACGGGAAGAATACCTGGATGAGGAGACCGAAAAGCGGATTCTGACCCGGATTCAGGAAGAACTCGATGTCGAGGAAGTGCATGTCGAACGGAATCTTGCCATGGTGATGGTCGTCGGTGAAGGCATGGCGAGTACCGTCGGTGTCGCGGCAAAAGCGACCAGTGCTTTGGCTGCTGCTGGCGTGAACATCAAGATGATTAACCAGGGCTCATCGGAAGTGAGCATGATGTTCGGTGTGGATGCTGCCCACGCGGATCAGGCAGTGAAAAGCCTCTATCACGCCTGCTTCGAAAAGGAACGTGCGCTGTAGAGCGCGGCCTCTGTTATTAAAAGGAGAATGAAAAGAAGGACCGGGAGCCCTGGCGGCTTTCGGTCCTTCTTAGAGGCTCTAAAATATGGTTCTCATTCACATGTTGGGGTGACGGCGTAGCCAGCTGGTCGAGAAGCAGGAAGAACCCATGCTTCCCTCAAAGAACCTGCGATACACGCCGTTCCGACCAAAAGGCGTTCCGCGCTGTTGGTCGCTTTGCAGCTGTGTTTCTCTATCATCCATTGTCTTTGTCCTGAATGTCCTGCCACGTCGGCTCTGGAATGTAGACGGAAACAGAGCCGTCCGGCGCAAAAAAGGACGCTTTTCCGTCTTCGCCGATCTCGACGCTGCTGCCGCAGTTGCCGGTGACATCAATCCACGTTTCGCCGCTGTGAAGTTCCCCGACGTACATCTCTTTCCAGCCTTCTTCGCCGTTCGTCATCACGACCGCACACCCGGACCCCGGCACGTCCTCGTCGCCGAGACGGACCCAGCCGATTGTGTTCGGGTGGTCGAAATAGTCTTGCTGTGCCCCGTAGGCTGCGTGGTGGCGTGCATCCAGCAGCGGATTGATCTGTTCTTTCTTTCCGGGCATTTCGTAGTTGCCATTGATGCCGTAATAATCACCGAAGAAGACGCACGGATACCCATCCTCCCGGAGGAGAATCAGCGCATAGGCGTGCTGCTTGAACCAGTCCTCGACCCAGGATTCCAGTGACTCTCCGGGCTGGGAGTCGTGGTTGTCCACAAAGGTGACGGCATTGACGGGATGGCGCTGCACGAGGCTGTTATCAAAGATCGTACGCATGTCGAAGTCCTCTCCGGTCTGGGAGGCTTCGTGGAAGCTGTAGTGGAGCCCGACATCAAACAGATCGATGCTGTAATGCACCTCCTCCAGGAAGGCTTCTTTTGCATCGACATCCGGGTTCCAGAACTCCCCGACAAAATAAAAATCATCGCCGAACGTTTCCCGCATTTTCCATAGGAAGTCAGCGATAAAGTCATGGTTGATATGTTTGATGGCATCAAGCCGGTAGCCGTCTACACGGGTCTCTTCGGCGAACCACGTTCCCCATTTCACCGTTTCTTCGCGGGCCTCTGGATGGTTGTAGTCAATGTTGGCGAACATGAGGTAGTCGTAGTTGCCGAATTCATCGTCCACCTGCTCGTTCCAGTCTTTATCTTCTCCAAGGATACGAAAAATGCCGTCTTTCCCTTCGGAATGATCATAATCGGTGCCGTTAAAATGATGATGGTGCCAGACGAAGTCCGAATACTTGCCCTCGCGGCCGGGGAAGTCAAAATACGTCCAGCCTTCGATCTCAAATGGTTCGCTGATGACACTCGTGCGGTCATCCGGATCGACTTCCACCACCTCGAACTGCTCGGTGTCATCGGCTCCGGCTTTATGATTCATGACCACATCGGCGTAGACCCGGATGCCGAGATCCCGGCACGTATCGATCGCGTCCAGCAGTTCTTTTTTTGTTCCAAATTTCGTGCGGGTGGTTCCCTTCTGATCGAACTCACCGAGGTCATATCCGTCATACAGGCCGTACCCGTTATCATCCTGCGAAATCGCCTTGGAAGCCGGCGGAATCCAGAGAGAGGTGATGCCGTGGCTGCGTATCTCCGGAGCCATTTCCTTCAGACGGTTCCAATGTTCTCCGTCGTTTGCGAGATGCCACTCAAAAAACTGCATCATCGTATGATTGCGTGGAATATCTGTCATCGTAAGTCCTCCTCCTCTGGTATGACAGTCTATTCCCGCCTTTGTGAAAAACAAAACAGAACTATTATCTCCATTCGAACGGAGTCTGCTGGTAGACGTAGTAGTTGAGCCAGTTCGAGAAAAGCAGGTGCGCGTGCGAGCGCCAGCGGTTCATCGGCTCCTCTGAAGGGTCATTATTCGGAAAATAATGCGCCGGGATCTGTACACTGAGTCCGCGGTCGAGGTCACGCTCATATTCTTCTTTCAGCGTAGCTGTGTCGTACTCGAGGTGTCCGGTGGCCATCACATGACGTCCATCCTTCGACATGAGTAAAAAAGGTCCTGCTTCCTTCGAGGAAGCGAGCAGCAGGAGGTCGTCGTTGCCTTCCGGTTCCTGAATGTTAATATTCGTATACCGGGAGTGCGGGGCAATGAATTCATCGTCAAAGCCGCGCAGCAGCTCCACGTTTCTCATAGCAGGATCGATCCGGTGGCGGAAAATGCCGGAGCACTTCTGTTCCAATGGTACTTTCTGAATGCCGTAAAGGTGGTAGAGAGCCGCCTGCGCGCCCCAGCAGATGTGCAGGGAAGAGGTGACGTTCGTTTCCGCCCAGTCCATGATCGTAGTGATTTCTTTCCAGTAGAGCACGTCTTCAAACGTCAAGAGTTCAATCGGGGCGCCTGTAATGATCATGCCGTCAAAGCGCTGGTGGCGAATGGAGTCGAAATCGGTATAGAACGCTTCCAGATGGGAGCGGCTGACGTTTTTCGGCTCATAGGATACCGTACGCAGGAATGTAATGTTTACCTGCAGCGGGGAATTCCCGAGCAGGCGGAGCAGATGGGCCTCGGTTTTTTCTTTTTCCGGCATTAAATTGAGGATGACGATATTCAGCGGACGGATGTCCTGCATCGTCGCCCGTTCATCCTCCATGACGAAAATATTCTCTGTCTCCAGTACATCTTTTGCCGGCAGGTTTCTAGGTACGTTAATGGGCAAAGTCTGCTCCTCCTCTCTGTCTCTCAATTCTGATAACTACCATTATAACAACTGGCAGAAAATCTACAAAGCTTTTCCGTTCACGTAAGCGCTGTCATAAAAAAGGCCCGGGATCAGGCTGTACGCGGCGGAAAAGTTCGCTTATAATGAGTCGGAGAAGCAACGCTGGAAAGGATGAAACAGACATGGACCGAAAATTGTTATTTTTTGATATAGACGGCACGCTCCTGGATGAAGAGAAGCAGCTGCCAGCCTCGACGAAAGCCGCTGTTGCTGAGCTGCAGGAAGCCGGTCACTACGTGGCCATCGCAACGGGACGGGCGCCGTTCATGTTCAGCCACCTCCGTGGGGAGCTCGGCATCCATACGTTTGTGAGCTTCAACGGTTCCTATGTCGAATTTGAAGGGAAAGCTGTTTACAAACGGGCGCTGAATCCGGAAGCGCTGCGCGAACTGACGCAGACGGCAGAAGCCAATGACCATCCAGTCGTGTACCTGGACCACATGGACATGAAGGCGAACGTGCCGCACCATCCACATATCGAGGAGAGCTTGAACTCGCTGAAGTTCGATCATCCGGAACAGGATGAATCATACCTGCACGGCCGTGATATTTTCCAGTCGCTGCTTTTCTGCGTGGACGGGGAAGAAGAGCCGTACAAGGAGAAGTTCGGGCAATTCGATTTCATCCGCTGGCATGACGTGTCGACCGATGTGCTGCCGACAGGCGGATCGAAGGCGGTCGGCATTGAAGCCGTCATGAACGAGCTTGGCATGACAAAGGACGACGTCTACGTCTTCGGAGACGGCCCGAATGATGTGGAGATGCTCTCGTTTACGAAAAACAGTGTCGCGATGGGAAATTCCGTGCCGGAAGCACTGGAAGCTGCAGCAATGAAAACAGCCCACGTCAACGACCGAGGTATCGAAAAAGCGTTGAAACAGTTCGGGTTGATCAAGTAAGATACAAACAGGTTTCTACCATGGAGAGTATCCTCTCCTTCAGAAAAAACAGACAAAATACCGCTGCGACATACCGCAGCGGCTGACACGACCCTGTAGCTCAGCAGGATAGAGCAGCTGCCTCCTAAGCAGCAGGTCGGAGGTTCGAATCCTCTCAGGGTCGCCATATCCTTAACCATTCAAACCCTTGCTGTGTAAGGGTTTTTTGTTTGTTTTAAGGGCAGAACATATGATCTTAAAAAGCTGGGTTTTCCGATTTTGGGGAACTATTGGGGAACTATTTTATTTATCCACAGATTTTGGGGGTAAAAACGAATCAAAATGGGATGCAGCCAAGCGATCTACATCGATGATTTTATGCCCGTACAGATTCATGGTCGTATCGATTCGAGCATGCCTTGCGCGATCACTTATCGACTTCATCGGTACGTTCTTCTCTATAAGATAGGTGATCGAGAAATGCCGCAGATCATGAAACCTCATATAAGGAAGGTTGTACCTTTTCAAAAATCGATTCCACCATTGGCTGATAGAGTCCGGTCTTCGCGGCTTGCCTGTTTCATCAGCAAAAACAAAGATGGTTTCAGGATATAGCCACTTGTCCCTCATAACCATTTTTTCTTTTCTTCTTTGTCTGAGGAGATCATCAATCATGTCCATCAATCCGGTGGGAATTGCCGCTGCTCCTTCTAGATTGTTTTTGATCGATTTAATTTTGATCCCTTCTCCCACAACCTCTGTCAACGACTGCTCAAAATAGATAGCCTGCTGCTCTTTAAGTACATGCTTTTCTTCTAATGCACATATCTCTCCTTGCCGTGCAGATGTAATAAATGCTACCCAGAACAACACCTGCTTTTCCAAGGATTCTCTCTTGATGCACTCAGCAATACGGTTGATGGTCTCGACATCGTAATTCACTTCTGTTCTTGTTCTTTTCATTGGAGGTGGCTTAGCACCGTCACAAGGATTTTCTCGTACTAATCCCCATTGTTTAGCTAAGCCCATCACGCTGGTAAAGGCTTTATGCATGTTTCGGATGGAGCTTGTAGAGCACGGTCCTTCTCCTCCGTCCATTCGCGATCCTGGCTTTTTCATGGTTTCGATGAGATTAACGACATGGATCGTTTTTATGTCTGATAGTTTTTTATGTCCAAACGCAGGCAGTATACGATTGATGAGGTGAAGCTTATGGCTTCGGATCGTATCGTAAGCGTAAACATCCTCAGCATACTTGTGCAGCCAATCGTCATAAAACTTTGATAGCGTCATTTTTTCCGGCCTCACATACGTTCCACCCAGAATGTCGGCTTCAAACTGCGTCAGCATCTTCTTTGCTTCTGTCACGTTTTTAGCAGATACGGTTTTCCGTTCGCGCACTTGCTTGCCATTTTCGTCATAACGAACAAAGACGGTTAGCCGATAGCGTCCTTCTCCGCGTTTTTCGATGTTGGCCATACGATCACCTCATTATTAGTGTAATATCTGACCAGCAGTAGTGCTGTCTCTCTTGGCTACTGTTCGTAACTCGAACACTTTCGCAGGTTGGGCGTCAGGCTGCATACCTCTTCCAGATCCTCGACCGCGATAATAAACGAGTCGATTTGCATAAACCCGTGCATATGTTCGGTGGGAATCTGCTCACGGATCTGTTTGACGTATATGCAAAACTCCCTTCCGCTCTCATCATACGGATTTGTCAGCAAAAACTGCTTATCAATTCGCAGAGACACCCGATCCAGCATCTCTTCCTCGTCAATAGCATACATATCCTCATCTAATTTATACGTTACCAGGTCCTCTTCCAGATCCGGTATCACGACGACATAAGACGTCACGTCCACACCGTCAATATTTGTGTTGTAAGCCCACATGGTTGTATACCCCTTTCCCAGTCTGCTTTTGTAGCTGAGCCATAACCCGCCGCGTATCCGCCGACCACTCCCGAGGATTATACCCCGCCGACTTTTCCGGTAGCTGGCTGCCGATTTTGTCTACTTTATTTACGAGTTGTCGGTTTTGTATCTGCTGCAGGCGCTCCTTGACCATGCTCAGCGGCACACCAAAGGCACGCGCGATAACAGCAGGCTCCTGATCCAGATAGCCTTGCAGGATGTGATACGGCATCGCGGCATACAGGCTAAACCAGCGGGCCTGTGACTCTTGATAGTCAATCAGAGACTCCGGCAATGATCGCTGATCGCCCGCATGCAGGAGTACGTGCGAGAACTCGTGGAAAAAGTCCTTACGCTGCTGCATGGCATCAGTCGTAATGTCCAGCATGATCATGCCGTCCTCCTCATCATAAAAGCTGTACGGCGTCTGTGGAGCGGAAAACAGTTGGATGTTAAATGCTTTTGAAAGCCTCTGACTGGCAAGCGTACTGGCGCTGGTAATGCCTCGTTTCTCGTATTCCTGGATAAGCCATGATTCAGCATTGGTTGAGTAGTACATAGTATCCTCCTTATCAAACGTATGTTCGGTTATATGGTGAAAAGAAAAGCCCAGGTAGGGCTATTCTTAGATGCGTGTATTCTCCGATACAGATACATTGTTTTCTTTTCTCGCCTGCTTTACGTTTTCGCGTATGCTTTCTTTCATCTCCTGTGGATTCGGCACACCTTTCATGTAAAGTGACCCCATAGATACGTCGGTGCTGGATATTTTCAGATCGCCAATTCCGAACTTTTTTTGCATAAATGATTGATTTACGTTGAAATCACGAATCCGATATAACTCAACCTCTTTTTCGCTGCTGCTTCCCATACCTTCTTTAATGACGATCCGCTCGTTCGTTATTTTATATTCTTTGTTTTTCACTAAATACATTTTTATAAGTGGAATCGGGATCCAAATACCTAAAGTTAACAAAGTAAGAAATATGTCCACCCCTGTGACTGCGGACCACGGCGACGCGCTTCCTTCCCATACTACCTCTTCCATGATTAACAACCCCCGTTAATGTTTAAAATATCTTTCTTATCTATAATCTACCAGCATGCGGTAAAAATAAAAAGGGTACTACTGACCCTCTCTATCCTTGCGCTGCCGCTTGATAGCTTTCCAGATATCGATAGCTTCCTGCAGCTCTTCCTCAGACATGTCTTGATCCTTACCACGGCTAAAACTTATGTTCAGGTTTCCTTGAGGGTCGTCCGTGCGTCCCATAAGGTAGTCTGTCGTGACCTCGAAAAAATCAGCAAGCTTACCAAGGTTATCTGTGTCCGGAGTTCTTTCTCCACTTTCGTAACCAGATATAGAAACTTTAGAAACAAAAATCTTCTCTCCCAACTGTTGTTGAGTTAGATTCCTTTCTTTTCTTAATCTCTTTAGTCTCTGACCATCCATAAAAGTTTTCTCCTTAATCAATTCTTACACCCCATTATAGGTTAACTATTTGTTAATTGAAATAAAGTTAACTAATTCGGAACTTTTTTGCTCAAATGCATTGACAGTTAACTATTAGTGAATTATGATGTAGTTAACCTCAAGTTAACAAGAAAGAAGGTGATCACATGAAACTCGAAAAACTAAGAGAGTTGAGGTTGGAAAGCAAACTCACTTATAAACAGGTGGCGGAGAAAATCGGAGTATCTAAAGAGCATTACTGGATGATTGAAAACGGTAAACGACGACTTAACTATGATATGGCCGTTAGGATCGCTATCGTTTTCAACAAAAAACCAGATGAAATTTTTTTGACTACTGAGTTAACTAGAGGTGAACGAGAGGGGGTGAGCTAATGAACTGCCCGCGCTGCTCCTGGAAGTCCGAGGATTGGCACAAACTCTGCAGGATATGTTCCTACCCACTGCATAAAAGCTATGACGCAAATGTCGTAAACATCTGGACTAAAACAAAGGAGGCCAATAAATGACGGAACTAATTAACACTTTCAGCGGGGATAACAAAGAGGACATTTTAGTAAGTGGTCGCGAGCTTCATGAATTTATGGAGGTTGGGACAAGATACGACAACTGGTTTAAGCGCATGGCGGATTATGGTTTTGAGGAAAATGTTGATTTTATACCTGTTGTTCAAAAATGGACGACAGCTCAAGGTAACGAAACGACATCAACAGACCATCATCTAAAGCTAGATATGGGAAAAGAAATCGCCATGCTCCAACGCACCGAAAAAGGAAAGCAAGCCCGACAGTATTTTATCGAAGTCGAAAAGCGATGGAACAATCCTGAAATGGTCATCCAACGAGCTTTGCAGTATCAGCAGCAGAAAATCGAGGCATTGGAATCGGAGAAGCAGCAGAACCTTCCTTATACGCGATTCGGTCAGCAAGTTTCTAATTCAGACGCATCTATCAACATCGGTGCTTTCGCCAAGATGATCTACGACAAGCACGGCGTCAGTATCGGACGGAACAAGCTGTTTCAGTGGTTCCGAGAAAATGGATACTTCATTAAGCACGGGAGAGAGAAAAACAATCCAAAACAGAAATATATTGAACAGGGGTTGTTCAGCGTATCACCAACGGTCATCAGTCGTTCTCATGGTGATGTAGAGAGCTTTACCACACTGATCAGCGGCAAAGGACAGGTCAAATTTACAAATATATTGCTGGAAGAGTTTGCAGTCAATAAATAAAAGAGAAGCCCAGGCGCCGCGCCAACGACGCCCTAGGAGGGGTAATAATGGAGAGCAACAAGGTGAGCGATGCAACGTGGAGGAGTGTAGCGAGGTTTTTTCTTAAGACAACCGTGCCTCGAATTCTGGAGGAGGAGAGGAAAAAGCGTCAGTCGGTTTGACTAACTATATGTAGTATAACAACCAATGCCCGGTTATGTGATGACACCTCGTCATATATGACAGGACGTCATGAGAGGAGGTGAGGAACTTGGAGATAACAAAGACGCTAAGAAAAGCCCGAAAACGTGCAGGCATATCACAAGAAGAGCTGTCGATCCGTATGGACTATACCCAGACTCACATATCAAGACTGGAGAACGGGAGTAGGAGGGTCACTTGGGATGACGCCGTTAACTGGGCTAAGCAGACCAACGCCAATGATTTACTGATCGCCGCCATGATCGGCGCTGATGTGGCTAACGTGCAGCAGATCACTGAGTTCATATCGCAGTTGTCGCAATATATCGGATTCGCCATTTTAGGAGGGATAGCATGACCATATTTTTAAGCGGCGTTATTGTAGCAGCGTTTGCCGGACTATTTTATGAGGAGGTTATCAAAGATGAAGCAGCCTAAGATTTTTTATAAAGGCGAAGAGAGACCGGTGTTGAGCATGAAGTTTTTATACGGCGAACTTGATGTCATCGTGACAGAAGCTACGGACACACAAGAAGGCATAGCCATTTTCCGAGGTCCTACGCATTACGACGAGCCAGATTCTTACACACTAAATCACTGGCCCGACCTGAACCAGTTATTTATCGAAGAGGAGGAGCTAGCATGGAGCATGTAGAGAACCCGATTATCAGCGACCAGCATCCGGTTTTGGATCCGATGGACCGGCCACGAGTTGAGCAGTGCGCGCAGTGTGGCAAGACGCTCACAGAAGGCACAGAAACGCTTGTGATGGACGATATCCACTTTTGCGACATGCACTGCCTGCAGGATAACGTTCTCGAAAATATCGAATATGAGGAGGAAATCATCTGATGAAGAATCAGACACAAAAAAAGAAGGACGACCTGGCGGGGCCGACCTTCAACGGGGAGTTAGTTAGTACCTACTCCCCTCATTATACAAGAGAACTGGAAGAGAAAACAAGACAACAAATCCGCGATTACGAAAACGGCGATTATGTGATTATCTGCCGCAATCGTCCGGAACCTATCCCGTTTTGATGAGGTGAGACTATGAACGAATCATTTATGAAAGATATCTACCGGCAGCATCGCGCACAAAAGCGGGTGCTGGAGGATCACTACCGCAAATACGAAAAGTTGGAAGCGGAATTAAAGGCGCTGCCTTACGACATAAACGACGCCCGCGATGTCCTCAAAGGATATGAGGCAATCCTGCGAGACCATGATGATGACCCTTTTAAGGAGGCAGACCATGAATAAATCCGAATCAATCGAAAACATTGCTCCGGCGTTGGTCAAGTTTAACAAAAACGTCAGCAAAGTAGCCAAGGACGCCCAGAATCCTTTTCACAAATCCAATTATGCCACGTTAGATCAGATCATCCAGGAGGTGAGACCGGTCCTGCACGAGCAGGGCTTGTCAGTACTCCAGATCCCGAGCACCAATGACGATGGCACGATGACCGTCAAAACGATGCTGCTACACGAATCTGGGGAGTTTATGGAGTCCGAGGGCATTACCCTACGGCTGGCAAAAAACGATCCACAGGGGGCGGGGGCGGGCGTCACATACGCTCGTCGTTATGACCTCTGTGCTTTCCTATCACTTAATACCGGAGACGATGATGACGGCAACAGTGCCAGTCAGCCACCACAAAACAACCAGCAGCCTAAAAAGGTGACCGCAAAGCAGGCAGACCAGCTTAAGGAGTCAGCGCAAGAATTGGCGGAATTGAGGGGCGTGGACACCAACGATGTGTATCAGCATCTCAATGTATCGAACATGCAAAACCTGACAGAAAACGACTTTAAGCAAATCATGAACAAACTACACCGCTGGAAAGAGTCCGCAAAACAGAAGCAAACCGAGGAGGCAGAAGCATGATCAACGCAGTGACACTGGTGGGGAGGCTTACCAAAGATATTGAACTCCGATACACCGGAAACGGTACGGCCGTCGCTAATTTTACCCTGGCGGTCAACCGACCCTTTAAAACCAAGTCGGGCGAGCAGGAAGCCGATTTTATTAACTGCCAAGTATGGCGCAAACAAGCCGAGAACGCCGCTAACTATCTGAGTAAAGGTAGCCAGGCGGGAGTGACCGGCCGTATCCAGACGAGGAGCTATGACAACAACGAGGGCAAACGCATCTTTGTGACAGAGGTTGTCGCAGACCAGGTGGCATTTCTCGAGCCCAAAGGCAGCGGATCAGGACAGTCATCGCCACCTCAAACAGAGCAGGGACAACCTGTAGACATCAATGATGACGACCTGCCGTTTTGATGCAAGTGAAAGTAAGCATCCCGGACGCGATCCAGTCCCTCGCCAAGCAGCAGGGCTGGACACGCCGGAGATACGAAGACTACGCAAAAGCTTATCTGAGCAAAGTGCATCCGCGTCTACGCTTTATGGAATTGGATGGACCGGATGCGCTTTGTAAAACCAAGGAGGACAACTAAATGGGAGATATTACAGAAATGATTATGGAAGGTATCTTGTGCGACGTTTGCGGCGGTCTGGCTATTACAGAGAACGAACAAGAACCTGGACACCCACAGACTTGTGAAGATTGTGAGGAGGACTAACCATGCCTAAACGCAAACGCCGCCGGAAGTGGCTGCTGCTGTTTCGACGGGAGGAAGGCTACAAGGTCTGGCGGTACGAGCCGCTCAGAAAAGATGAGATCAATGCTAGAAAGCGGCAAGGCTGGAGAGTGTGGCATTAAACAACATGAAGGGAGAGGCGGTTATTGAAGGGGTATATCAAAGATTATCGCAAAGAACTGGAAAGCGAGATATGGCTTATGCCGCCTCTCTATCATCGTGTTTGGCAGTTTCTGAAGTACAAAGTCAATCACAAGGAAAACGTGGTGCCAATGAGCGACGGTTCAACACTGACGATTCAAGAGGGGCAGCATCTAACGTCCGTCCGAAAGATAGCGAAAGGCATAGGCTACTACGAGCAAGGCGCATGGAAAGAGCCCAACCCGAAAACAATCCAAAGAATACTCGACTGGTTAAAGAAAAAAGACATGATCTCTATAAGTACCGGACATGGTAACAGCAAGTACACACTAATAACCCTTACGCAATGGGAATCTTACCAGTCGAAAGATAGAGAAGGTAACAGTGAGTACACAGCTAGTACACAGCTGATGGAGAGAAACAAGAATGAGAAGAATGAAAAGAATGAGGAAAAGAAAGAGAGTCCCAAATTGAAATTTGAGACGCACCATTTAAAGCTGGCGGAATTGCTGTTTAAAAAAATAAAAGAAAACGATCCGGGAGCGAAAGAGCCGAACTTAGAAAAATGGGCGCACACCTTCCGGCTGATGATGGAGAGAGACGATCGACCAGGCAAGGAGATACAAGAGTTAATCATGTGGTCGCAGGACAATGACTTTTGGAAGTCGAACATCCTGTCCGCAAGCAAGCTAAGGGAGAAGTATTCCACCTTAAAAATGCAAAGGGAGTATGAGAATAACAAAACTCTCAAGCTTGTAAATGGCGGCAAGAATAGCAATTACGATCCTTTAGCTAAATTTAGAGAGGAATAGAGGTGCAACGATGGAGCGAAAGCAAGCAGTTGCAGTTATCGACACAATTATGCAGCTTTATCCAAGAGCAGAATTTACAGAAAAGAAGATAGAAATCCTGATAGCCGCTCTCCAAAAGATGGACTATAAGGGCGTCATGAAGAACCTGGAGGCATACGTTGCTGAAAAGCCATATCCGCCTACTGTGGCAGAAATAGCATCCTACCCACCTGAACCCAACGAGCATTTCAAAAAACAGCAGGAGTGGGAACGTGAGGCAGCCAAAGTGCCACAGGAAAAGAAAGAGGAGTTCCGCCGCAAAATGAAGCAGGCGATTCGGCAGGTGAATACTCATGGCTGACCGCAGAGAATTAGAAGAGTCGCTGTTAGGATCGTTCTTCCTTGAGCCATCGCTCATACAAGAATCCAGAATCGAACCAGACATGATGCAGCACGTTGCGACCAAAACTATTTACGAGGGCATGGTCCGACTGAGAGAAGAAGGCACTGGCATTGATGTCATGACGCTGATCGACCGTGTGAATCCAGAGGTACTCGATCAAAGTGGCGGAATAGAGTATCTGGCCCAGATAGCCGCATCTGTACCGACTACCTCCCACTTTAAGCATTATGAACAGCGCATCATTGAGCATTACAAGTTGGAAGAAGCACGGCGGGCGGCGACCCAGTATATCAACGATGTATCCGAGGACAATCTGCATGCATTAAAACAGCGATTGGATCAGGTTGAGGAGATCCGATCCACGGCAGACTCCAAGAGCTTCCGTGATGTCGTGTTAGAGGTGGCGGACGACATGCACGGTATCGGCGTTACCACCGGACACCTGACCGGATTATACGATTTTGACCGCATGACCGGAGGGTTACAACAGACAGACCTCATCATCGTGGCTGCACGCCCCTCTATGGGCAAAACAGCCTTCTCGCTGGAGTTAGCCTCCTCCCAGACCAAAAACGGCAAGACAAGCCATTTCTTCAGCTTAGAGATGGGGGCAAAACAATTGGTCAAGCGATTGATTAGCGCACAGGGGAATATCGACGGGGCTAAGTGGAGAGACCCAGAACGATTGTTTGCAGAGCAGGACTACCAAAAAGCGATCTATGCCATGGATGAGCTTAGCAAGTGGGATTTCCGCATCCATGAGAACGATCGGACGGTCGCTGACATCCGAGCCAAGATCCGGCAGGCGGTAAACAAAGAACCGGACGGGGATCACATTGTCATCATCGATTACCTGCAGCTTATCACCGGCGGCGGAAGATTTGAGAACCGTGTCCAGGAAGTCGGTTATATCACACGAGAGCTCAAACTGCTGGCAAAGGAGATGGAGATCCCGATTGTTTTACTCTCTCAACTCTCGCGAGGGGTGGAGCAGAGGCAAGATAAACGTCCGATGATGTCGGATATTCGAGAGTCCGGCAACGTAGAGCAGGATGCGGATGTGATTGCTTTCCTCTACCGCGATGACTACTACAACCAGGAGTCTGAGCTCAAAGACATTATCGAGGTGATCATCGCTAAGCAGCGGAACGGACCAATCGGGACGGCGGAACTCGCTTTTGTTAAAGAGCACAACAAGTTTTTGAATCTCGAAAGCAACCTAGAGGAGGTGCCGGTATGATGCACAAAGTTGTTTTTACCCTTTTGCGGATGCATTACGAAACAACAGGAGAAATATTGGAGCACAAACGATTTTTAGAGTGTGTTAAGGACTACAACGCTGATGACATTAGTTATGGAATACAAATGTTCAGCCGCTGGTTGGATAGACAGGAGGCAAACAATGCAGCTAAGGAAAGCCACGCTACAGGAGAGCATCGTGAAGCGCAATATACAACTTAAGCAAAAAATACGAGAACAGGACTTCGAAATGGAGGAAAAGGATCAACTGCTGGAGCATCAGCAGGTCAAGATCCGGCAGCTCTTGGCACAGGAAGCCTACCTGCTCAATCGACTACAAAAAGCGGAGGAGGACAAGCATGCAAGTCACCGAGGAACGTATCAGGCTGCTGAACAAGCAAAAAGAGATTGAGAATACCATCTGCTATAACTGTCCGCGCGGCAAACCATCTGACGCGGCGCACAAGGTCTATACGGCGTTTATGAGAGACAACTGCTTATCGGACTGTCCCACCGGTCAACGTTTGCAGGAAATAGGCGCAAGGTTGCTGGGCGAAGATTTTAAGCAAATCAACAAAGGCAATTTTGACTATGATGCTTACGTGTATTACAGAGCAAACGGGTACACGGTCACGCAAATATCCGAGATTCTAAAGACCAACGCCACCACGATCAAGAAAAACAGAGACGCTGCCGGTCATCCAGTCAAGGATCAGGAGCTTTGTAAGCAGATTTTAGCTGGGCGTGTGGCGCATTAGAACGAAAATGTGAAAGGAGTGATTGTAATGGGAGAAAAACCGAAAGTAGATTTAGATAATTGGAACCAGCAGCTAATTATCACTGGTATGACTGGATTAGTCAAAGATGAAGGCTACACACCAAGAGAGGTTTTTATGTTACTTGATGAAATAGAAAAAGATACGTTTCATGCGCTGTCTGAAATCCGAAAGGGTAACGCGTAAAACGCCGATGATGCGAAGTGAAACGCGAAAAGGGAGGAATTAGTAGAATGAAGATGCAGAGAGCGTATCTAATCAAAGGTACAGAGAAAGTGGTTATTCAAAAATCAATGGCACCGGATGTTAGCGAGGATGGATTTCAGGAAGTTATGGTGTTTGTCCCTATGGATGAGATAAAAATGTGGGCTGAAGAGATAGAGATGATGGGATTGGATGAAGATGATGAGGAATATTTCTAAATCCGCCGATGATGCGAAATAAAAGGGAGGAATAAACGATGAATAAAATCAACCACTGCGCAAAATGCGGGCATCCGACGTTATTAAACCAGAAACTATGTGCCTTGTGTGACAGAGATGAGAGGGAGGGTTAATAAATGCATGAAATGACACTGAAAGGATTGTTACGGGTTGGTCGCTCTTATTTTACAGAGCATGAAGCAAAATGGATGATCATTGGAGTGCAAGCCTATGGCAATGAAGTTGAATGGATAATTAACCCGAAAGCAAACTTTAAAACAAAACTAGAATACTACGAACAAGCTTATAACGAGGATTTGACGCTAAAAGACAACAGCAATATAAAAATCGTAGATTATGATTTCGTTGAGCACATTCTATTTGAGGATCCTGAAACGGAGGACGAGTGAATGCACGGCGAGACACCCAAAGTCATCAAAACCAAAAACGGCACACCGACGGTCATCGAATGGCTGGGGCAGCGTTATACGCTGACGCACCCGAGTCATACAAGGGGTAATCAGGAGATCCAGAGGAGGGCGCAGTGATGATATACGTATTCCAGACGCTGCTGATCCTGATGATGCTTATCAGTTTTATTGGGGCTATCAGCAGCAAAGAAAAGGACATCCAGCAGATGATGGCGATGTCGTCCGCAGTAACCGTGGTGGCTTTGACTATAACTTTTGTTTATTGAAAGAGGAGGGCAAAGTGATGCCGACATGGAGAGTGACGATCAAAGAGGCGAGGCAAACGAGTAACTATATCTGGCAGTGCCTGGCGATCGGGGAGTACGGCGAGGATCTGTCGGTGACGTTTTTTAAAAGGCAGCCTCAAGTAGGAGAGGAATTGATTTTAAACGGCAAACACGATTACAACCGATCCGGCACAAAAGCGGATATCCAGTATCTGCGGGCTGAGCCGGTAGGTGATAATCCCACCTTAGACCAGGCAGGGGCGATCGACGGCAACTTTATAGCAGACCGGTGGATTAACAAGGAGACCAAGGAGTTTATCAGATTTCATCATAGGTATTGGAGGTCAGAGCATGGATCTAAAACAACTGTTTGATATGCAGCGGAATCTTGACGAGGACATCGTAGCCAACAAGGGACTGGAGGGCGTTGATACGCTTCCGGACAAGGTGCTGGCTCTGATCGTAGAGCTGGGCGAGTGCGCCAATGAGTGGCGTGGATTTAAATTCTGGAGCGAGGATCAGGAGCCAAGAAATGAAGTTGTGAAGATTATCGCATGCGATAACTGCGACGGGACTAGTATCGACCCCGTCATACAAGAATCGTGCGCGGTGTGTGAAGGCGACGGAGTGATAGGTGATGGATATGAAAATAAGCTGCTAGAAGAATACGTGGATTGTCTGCATTTTCTGCTATCTATCGGGTTGGAGATTGATGACGAGATAGGAGATTGGGATTTATCGGAGTTTCACAGCTTCATGATTGATGATATCACAGAGCAATTTACCCTTGTTTCGCAAGTTGCTGCAGAGCTAAGAGGTGTAAAAGGAGATGAGGAGAGAGAGTATTTTGTTCTAAAAATGGCCTTCAGTTATTTCTTAGGTTTAGGCGAGATGCTCGGCTTTTCTTGGGAGGATATCACAGAGGCATATATGGACAAGAACAAGACGAACCATGAGCGGCAGGTGAATGGGTATTGATTACTCTCACCATTCCAGGGAAGCCGGTTCCTGCTGTGCGTATGACCGGTAGAGGGGCGCATGTAAAACCGAATGCCAAAAGATATTTAGACTACAAAAGCAGTGTAGGGTGGCTGGCAAAGAGTCAATATAAGCAGCCTCCGATGACAGCAAACGTCGCTGTTAATGTCACTTTTTACATTCATGGGAAGGTTCGTGGCGACATCGACAACCTCTTTAAAAGCGTTACAGACGGACTCAATAAGATTATATACAAAGATGACAAACAGATTACTCAAGCGGTTGCCGAGATTAAAAGCTGTGATAAGGATGAGGACCACGTTGTTATAGAGATAAAAGAGGCAAGGAAGGGGTGTGACGATGTTTGACTACCGCAAGTACACACAACCAGCAGAGGGATCAGGAGTCAAGGTGACGCATTGGACTCAAGAGGAAATAGAGGAACGCTGCCCGCCAGTGGAACGGTCGCTCTTGGATGAAGAAATCCACTACAACCAGTCGAAAATGCAAAATTGGAAGTGGAGTAGATAACAAAAAAGCCGCCCCTCTCAGGACGGCAGCGCCTACTGCTAGTATATCACACTCTGGGAGGGGTAGGATGACAACGATCGAGAGGAGCACCTACAAACAAATGGAGGAACTATGGTTTAACTATGAGCAGTTAGCTAAGGACGTACACAACATGCGTATGGACCTGATTAGTCCACACCAGGAAGTGGTAGACGAGAATACGGACGGCGGGAAGTCTGGACGCATCTCTGCGCCAACAGAAGCTATTGCGACCAGACTCGTCACAGACACTGAGCTCCACAAAAAAGAAGCTACCCTCACCGCCATAGAACGAGTGTATAACATGCTGCCGCCTGCGTATAGGAGACTGGCCATGATGCGATACTGGACCACGTACAACAAGCGAACATGGGAGGGCATCGCCTACCATCTCGGCATATGCGAAAGGCAGGCAAGGAGATGGAGAGACCAGATCATGCAGGCGACTCATGAAGAGATTCAAAATTCTTTCGAGAAAATTTGAAAATGTCCGTTTTCCCTCTTTTTTAGGTTATAAAATGCTAGTATGGAAGGCTGGAACGGGGAGGTCTACTCCTCATGCTTAGCCGCACCCTAGTGCCGAGCGTCTGGTTGAGCGCTTGTGCATTAGCAATCAACATATCGCGGGTGCGCAACCCCATTCCTCCTGAATGATTGCTGCCGCATGCGTGTATAGCGCACCCGCACATGTTCAAGGCGCGACTAGGATTTCCTGGCCGCGTCTTTTTATTGTCTGCTTCCAGGGCACAAATGACAGAGCCGCGCGCTCAGCCCTGGAAAGAGCCAATAGAAAATGCCGTTATATCAACACTCGCATCTTGCAAAATGGTATAATATAGGTATGGAGATAGGCCTGTACAGCCGAAAAGGAAGCACCCACTTCCCTTCTCCATAATTTATAAATGGGTCTACTGTGGTAGGTGGGTAATGTGAACTTGTCTCGAGAACAAACTTATGAAATTCTAAAGCAGCCCATACAATCAGATTTTTTAGGGAACGAAAAAGCTTTTGAAGCTCATTTGGTTGAACATCTTGAAGAGATAAACGATATGTTAAACCTTAGTAAAATAACTGCAATCGGACAGCAAAAGCAAATACGGTTCCAGGGTTCTCAAATCATTATGGACATTCTTACTCGTCACGAAGATGGAAGTGCCACTATTTATGAGGTGAAAAAACCTAACTCTAAAAATGCTCATACATCTCCTTTTGCTCAAATGAGCGCAATAGGTCAATTACTTCTCTATCAAAATGTATTTCAGCACAAAACGAGCACTAAGCCGAGGTTGGTTCTTGCAGACAACAAGATTCACTTAAGAACATTTATGGCTTTTGAAGGTAATGACTTACCAATCACTTTGTTGGAGTTTCAAAAAAATCAAATTTTCATTCCTTACAGGGCCTTTTAAGGCTCTTTTTTTATGATTAAAGGAGGTGAGGGAATGGGGCGAAAGAACAAATACGATGAGTTGGATATAGCGGATCGGTTGGACCTGGTCGAAGGGTGGAAGCGAGACGGCTTATCGGACGAACAAATAAGCAAAAACCTTGGCGTGTCGTACCAAACGCTGAAAGAGTGGAAAAAGAAGTATCCAGCTTTCTTAGCCGCCATAAAAAAGGGCAAAGAGGTATCGGACTATGAATTAGAGAATGTACTACACCGTCGAGCGACCGGCTATTACTACACAGAGGAGACGGTCACCAACAAAGGAGATGTCGTCACCGTAGAAAAGTACGAACACCCAAACCCCACCTCCTTGATCTTTGCGCTGAAGAACAGGCTGCCAGAGAAATACAGTGACAAGCAGAACGTCGAACACTCCGGCACAGTCACGAACCAGAACATCGACATGTCCAGCATCAGCACAGAGGAGTTGAAACGCCTTGCCAACCTTGACCACAGCACAGAAGAAGACGATCGCTGAGCAGGCACGACAAGAGATAGCGAGGCGAAACATTATGCCGTTCACGAGGTATACATTTCCGGACTACGCCCCGAGTTGGCACCACCACCTACTGGCTTCATACTTGGATGAGTTTGTGTTCGGGGATATCGACCGGCTTATGGTGTTCATGCCACCGCGATACGGCAAGTCTGAGCTCGTCAGTAGGAGGCTCCCATCTTTCATATTTGGCAACGATCCGGAGGCTCAGATCATATCAGCAAGTTACGGATCGGACTTAGCCAGCCGGATGAATCGGGATGTGCAGCGTATTGTTGATTCTCCTACTTACCATGATTTGTTTCCTCAGACCACGTTGAACGACTCCAATGTGCGTTCGGTGGCCAATGGTAGTTATTTAAGAAATAGTGATATATTCGAGATTGTAGGACATCGAGGTACGTACAAGAGTTCGGGTGTAGGTGGAGCTATCACCGGTATGGGCATGACATACGGTATTATTGATGACCCGATTAAGAACAGGCAGGATGCTGAGTCGCCTACGATTCGAGAGGGAATATGGGATTGGTACATTTCCACGTTTTATACCAGACTTGAAAAAGGCGGGAAAATCCTGATCACACTAACGCGCTGGCACGAGGACGACTTGGCAGGAAGGCTGCTCGAAAAGCAAGATAAAGACCCGAAGGCTGACCAGTGGACTGTGCTCAACTTACCGGCTATCGCCGAAGAACCGATCCATCCAGAAGATCCACGGAAGGAAGGGGAGGCGTTATGGCCCGAAAAATACCCGAAAGAGGAGCTCCTTAAAATCAAAGCTACTGTCGGATCGTATGAGTGGAATGCCATGCATCAGCAGCGTCCAGCAGCAGCCGACGGCAATCTGTTTAAGCGTCCGTACTTTCGCTATTTCACAGCGAGAGACGGATTGTTTTATTTGGAGCGTCCTGGATCGACAGATAGGAAGGTTGCACGAGATGACTGCTACATTTTCCAGACTTGCGATCCTGCGGGTAGTACCAAGACAACAGCAGACTACTTTGTTATGGCGACATGGGCGATGACACCTCACCATGAGCTCCTGCTGCTTGATGTTTACCGAGACAAGTTGGAGGGGCCAGATCAACCGGAACTGTTTAGGCAATCCTACCAGCGATGGTATCCGGTCCTGCAAGGGGTAGAGCCAGCGAATATGGGGCTGACGCTCTACCAGACGCTCCAACGCACGGGACTGCCGGTGGTAGAGCTCAAGCCGGATAAAGATAAGGTTACAAGGGCTCTGCCAATGGCCGCGAAGTACGAGGCGGGGCAGGTGTATCATCCCTATGCAGCAGAGTTTGTGGAGGCTTTTGAAAAAGAACTTCTCGGCTTTCCTAATGGCAAAAATGATGACCAGGTGGACGTTACAAGCTATGCTGCTGTTGTCCAAGCGAGAATCGAGGAAATGCTCATGACTCAGCAAGACGACATGATTGTCTATGACGATGACGTAGAGATCAGCCCATACTGAGGAGGTGGTCCACATCTCGGACGCTGTGCCGATATACAGCGGTTTGCAGAAAGGTGGTGAGTGAATGACATCAAAATACGAAAGTATGAGCGAGGCCGAACTCCGGAACTATGCGGCAGGAGCAGACGACTCCATCAATCTGATGCAAGAGCGTATGGCCGAACTTGAGTTTGCCATGGAGGATGCTGGTTGGAAGAAGCTAAGCTATGAGTCTGAAAAAGAGTTTAGTCGTGAAGGATTACAGCGCATCAATCAGCTATCTCGGTATTTCTTTTTGAAGAACCCTCTCATCAGGCGTGCGGTGCTCACACAGTCTAACTATGTGTTCGGCCAAGGGGTCGAGTTTACGAGTTCGGATCCGGAGAGCCCCACGCAAGATATTCTCGATGATTTTATCTATGACGAGGAAAACCGACGAGAGCTCACCAGCCACGAAGCCATGATGATGAAAGAAAACGAACTCAACTTATTTGCCAATCTCTTTTTCGTCTTGTTTGTGGATCGGAGCACCAAGAAAACGACCGTCCGCACGATACCGATTGACGAAATCACCGACATTATCATGGATCCAGACGATGCCAAGCGGCCGCTATTTTATAAGCGGGAACGCACGGTGCAGCGCATGAATTTTGATACTGGTAACTACCAAGCCAAGCAGGAAGTGGAGTACTACAAAGACTGGCGGGTGGATGACCGACAACATAATAACAGACAACAGATCGGCGGTTATCCTGTAAGGCAGGATGCCGTCGTTTATCATGTGCACACGAACAAACTCTCAGATCAAAAGTTTGGCGTGTCCGAGATCTATGCCGCGCTTGATTGGGCGCGGGCGTATAAAGAGTTCCTCGAAAATTGGGCGACGATCACCAAAGCCCACAGTCGTTTCGCATGGCAGATGACCACGAAAGGTGGCAGGAAAGGTGTTAATCAAGCCCAGCAGCAGTTAAATAGCACGATGGGGGCCCAGGGAGGTCGTGAGAGCAACCCACCTCCCGTAACGGCCAGTACTTTTGTGGGCAGCGAAGGAAACGAGTTAAAGCCGGTCAAAACAGCAGGAGCTCAACCCTCAGCGGCAGACGGTCAGCACATGGTGCACATGGTAAGCGCGGCCACAGGTATCTTTTACCACTATCTCGTGGGCGATCCGAGCACCGGCAACCTAGCGACCGCAAAAAGCATGGAACGACCGATGGAGCTTCAGTTCCGGAACCGTCAGCAGCTTTGGAAAACCGTCTTCCAGAACATTATCAGCTATGCGATTAAGCAGCATCAGCCAGATTTTGAGGAGTCCATCGATGTAAGCTTCCCATCCTTGCTCGACCATGATACATCCGAAATGATCGGGGCGATCGTGCGGGCGGTGACGCTGGAAGGACAGCAAGCTACCACGATGCCGATGCGGTATGCTACGAAGCTTCTGCTGCAGGAACTCGGCGAGGAAAACATCGACGAGAAGTTGGATGAGTGGTTTCCGGAGGGGAACGAAATGCCGAGCACGGGAACAGACGCAGGCATGAATGCAGACAACGCTGACGGCCTTGTCGATGAAGCTCTGAAAGAGTGGAGAGAGGCGGTGAAGCACCTTGCATCCAGACGAGAGGGCGATACAGGCGTTTGATCGGCTACAGGAAGCCGCTCAAACTCGCAAAAAGTGGAGAACACTCGAAGAGATCGAGAAGAAACTCCAGCGCGGTCTTAAGCAGGTGTGGAGTAAACAGGCTGATGCCTATGTGGAAGAACTCGAAAAGAATCAAACGCGCATTGACGCACTCTCAGAGGGTGCTTTTTTTGTTGAGGCAGATTCTGACGACATCCACAACAGTGCATCCCGGGCAAGCGAGCGGGTCATTGATGATGAGTTAAAAGAGGTTATCGATACAGGATTACGCGCAGCGTTGGAAGAGGGCGGTAAGCACCTGTTGGCAGACATCGACGAGGACCAGCCATTCACGATCCAAAACACCCGAGCCGAGGACTACATCAGCAGCCGATCGGCCACACAGGTGACAAGGGTCAAGGAAACGACGCGAAAGCGGATCCGGAGAACCTTAGAAAAAGGCATGGCTGAGAAAAAGAGCTACCAAGCACTGGCACGAGATATCAAACAGTCCTTTTCCGGATTTAGCGGGAGGCGCGGACAAGAACATATCCGCGACCGAGCCGAATTGGTGGCCGTTACGGAAATTGGCGAAGCTTTTGAGGAAGGATCCGAGGTAGCGGCAGACAAAATAGCCGAGAAAGGCATCCATCTTGAAAAGGCGTGGCAAACATCCGAAGATGCCCGCGTCAGTGATGGATGCTTAGACAATCAGAATCAGGGGTGGATACCGAATGACCAAGACTTTCAGAGCGGCCACATGCACCCGTTACGGTTTCCTGGGTGCAGATGCACCTGTCTACGTCGGAGAAAAAGGGGGTGATAAGCGATGAAGCGAACAACAACGCCAATTTTTATGAAAGAGAGCTTTAGCGATGATCTAAAATCTTGCGTGGATCAAGTACAAGCTCAAGGCCACGACGAGCAGGCAGCTTATGCTATTTGCCGCGTCAGCCTTGGAGAGTCTGGAGACAAGGATAAAGACATCGCTGAGGCGGGCCGTGCGTTATCTAAGAAGAACGAGGCAGATCTGGACGATGCCTTGAAGAAAATCCAATCTGTTCTCTCGAAAGTCAAAGAGTACGACAAGGATGCACTTGACGAGATCGAGCGAAAGGCCAAAGAGGAGCAGCAGGCGCAAAAGAAAGAAAAGGGTGAGTACGAGGAAAGCAATCAACTCATCGAAACGCGGATTCGGAGTGATAACACAGTTCCAATTCTGGTGATCAGTCCAGGGTGGGGATCCAGTGGTTATTATGCCGAATCCGTTTTGCGTGATGGCGCTCCAAAGTACAAAGCTGGTACACAAATGTACTGGGACCATCCAGAGGCCAGCGAAAATTACGAACGACCTGAACGATCCCTCCGAGACCTTGCTGGTGTACTCCAATCGGACGGCTACTACAGCGATAGCGGGCCGTCGGGTCCTGGTGTCTATGCGGATGCCAAGGTATTTGATCCGTTTCAAGATGCTGTGCAGGAAATGGGTGAGTTTATCGGCGTGAGTCACCGCGCAAAAGGCACATCTGCCTACGGAGAAGCGGAAGGCCGAAAAGGAACAATTATTGAGTCCATCGATGATGTTATATCAGTGGATTTTGTGACGCTGGCTGGACGGGGCGGTGAGATCGTCCAACTGATCGAATCTAAACGGAATAAGAAGGGTGATGAGGATATGAAGTGGAGCGACATCACGCTCGAAGGTCTGAAAGAAAATCGGAAAGACCTGTTTGAGAGCGCACAGAAAGAATTTAAGGAGAGCGTCAAGCTAGAAGAGAAGAACACACTCATTGAAACGCTATCGTCGGAGAACAAGCAACTCAAAGAAGCGAAAGCACAAGCCCAGCTGAAAGAACTGGTGGAGAGCGTAGCAAAAGAAGCCTCCCTTCCGGATCCGGCAGTGACTCGTATTGTCAAAGAGGCAAGCGTGGATCTACCACTGACCGACAAGCTGGAACTGGACTATGAAAAGGTGCAGGAATCGGTCAAGAAAGCCGTAAAAGACGAGATGGCATATATCCAGCAGGTATCCGGTGGTACGGGCGTCAAAAACTTTGCTGAATCCGCACAGGGTGCTGGTTTTGATGCGGAGCAGAGCGAGGCATCGTTGGTTGAGGCGTTTAAAGGTATGGGACTAGATGAAGAGGCTGCCAAAGTAGCCGCGAAAGGGAGGAAGTAAACCATGGCAAAGAACAAAGTATATATCCAAGCGGAGAAGCTATATCTAGCAGTGCCAGAAGGTACAGAGTCCGGTGATCCGGTTGTTGTAGGAGACCTCCCTGCAGTAGCCGTAACGGATGCAGACGAGGACGACAAGGTCAGCGTGGACACTACCGGCGCCTATAAGTTGGCAGTGACAGGTGCGGTCGAAGAAGGCGACGCCCTGTATTTTGCTGATGGTGCACTTTCAGCAGATGATGCGGAGGGAGCATCGCCGCATTTCGGGTATGCCCTTGAAGCTGGCGAAGATGAGGATATTACAGTAAAGGTGGGGAAATAATATGAGTCAATCTAACATGATCAACATTGTCAAAGATATTCGGGATGAGGTAGTAGACTCTTCTCAAGCGAACAGCTCTTTTCTAGAGACAAGCTCCCGTAGCGTGTCGACCATGGCACAACAGGCCAAACAGGACCCAGAGCGGCAGCGTCGTTTTGCGGAGTCTGCACAACTACTTGCAGGCGTCATGCAGGGGAAGCTTCCGACTCATGCGCTCCAAGAAGCCATGGCCACATCGGACTTCCCGTTACTATTCGGTGATGTCATCGACCGTCTACTACTGGCAGGTTACCGCCACAGTCCGCAGACGTTTCAGGCGTACACGCGCGTGACGACCGTTCCAGACTTCCGTCCGGTCAACCGTCATTATGTCGACGGTGCTGACGGCGTACTGGACGAGGTTAAGCAGCAGCAGGAATACAAACTCGACACGATGGATGAGGGCAAGTACCAGTATCAGGTCAAGAAGTTCGGTAAGCTGCTCCAGTTTGCTTGGGAAACACTCATTAATGATGACCTTGACGCTTTTGCTGACGCTCCAGAACGTCTGGGCCGCGGTGCTCGACGATCCGAAGAAAAGTTTGTCACGAACCTCTTCCTATCTGGTAGCGGTCCGCGTGGGACGTTCTTTACTTCTGGAAACAACAACGTGATCGAAGGCAACCCAAAGCTTAACGTCGAGGGGATCCAGAAAGGCTTTACACAGATGCGGTCTCAAAAGGACCCAACGACCGGAGAGCCTATTTATAACCGTCCGCGTTATCTCGTTGTCCCTCCTGAGCTCGAAGTGCAGGCGCGACAGATCATCAATGCGACAGAAATCCGCTCGAAAGGTACTGGCGGCGGCACGTCCGAACAGGAAATGATCACAGCCAACTGGATGCGCAACGATCTGCAGATTGTGGTCAATGACTACATCCCTGTGGTAGCAAAAGATGCAGCCAACCCACCATGGTTCTTGTTTGCGGACCCATCCGAGGGACGAGGAGCCATGGAGTTCGGGCGTCTGCGAGGATACGAAGACCCAACCCTCATGATGAAGTCTCCGAATGCTATGCGCCCTGGTGGTGGGCAGCTTGGTGATCCGATGTGGGGCGACTTTGATACGGACTCTATCACGTATAAGGTCCGCCACGTCTTTGGCGGGACCCTCATGGACCCTCGTTATGCAGTAGCATCCAACGGATCCGGAGAGTAAACAGAGGAGCGTAGCTGAGGCTGCGCTCTTTTTATTTAGACAAGGAGGGATGATCGTGCCAAAAGATCCGCATTTAAAAGCCTTAGAAGACATCGGGAAAGAGATTAAGTCCATCAGCAAGGACGTGAAGGACATCAAAAAACGCTCGGATCCTCCGGATAATCTGCGAGAGCCTCAGCGACATCCGGCAGGTGAGGATGTATGAGTTTTAGTTATGACCCTAAAACCAAGAAAGGCCGTATACGGCTTGTTATTGCGGACACCAACGAGGACAACCGCTACTTTGATGATGATGAGATCGAGGCGTTCCTTGCGATGGAGGATGGTGAGTGGAAGCTTGCAGCGGCTCGTGCTCTAGAGACAATGGCATCTTCTGAGACGATCATCCTGAAGGTGGTCACGTCGCAAGATACGCAAACCAACGGACCACAGGTAGCCGCCGACTTACGGAAGGCCGCTCAACAACTTAGAAAAGATTACGAAGAAGAAGGCGGCTTTGCCATCGTGGAGCAGGCCAACGACATGTTCAGCGCTCGTGAGCTTGTCTGGAAGGATATGATGCGTCGTGCAAAATAGAGCCATCATCGACAACCGCCGCATGGATTGGATCAGCAACCGGTTTTTGCATGTAGTGGACATCACCACCGAGGACGAGGATCAAACGGATGACTTCGGGCAGCCAATCCCGTCAGAATCCACGCTTTATGAAGGGTTAAAAGCACAGATATCCAGCGCTGGAGGAGATGAGGTGCGAAATGATGGCAGCGTCTACGGACTGCACACGCACTCCATCCTTTTGATCGGTGTGTATCCGGATATCAAGACCGGAATGGAAGTCCACACTTCGCGCAATGGCAAAGAGGAAACGTATAGGGTCCTTTTGGTCGAGATCAATTCACAAGACACGCACACGCGCCTGCAGGTAGAGAGGAGGGCAATCTAATGGGAAAAGATATGTTTTCCATGGACATTTCCGGACTAGATGCTGTTGTAGCTAAGTTGGAGGCGTTGGAGGGAGGCGTGGATGATGCTGTGGCTACAGCCTTGGAGACAGCTTCCCTCGAAGTAGAGAGCGTGGCAAAATCTATGGCGCCAGTGGAGACAGGCACCCTCCGAAGATCCATTACGCACGAAGTGAGCGGTGGTGATGCGCGCGTGGGCCCGTCCGAGGAAGTTCCTTATGCGGCACGCATTGAGTTTGGATTTACAGGCGCGGACGCTCTGGGAAGGAACTTTTCAACGAGCGCCCAGCCGTATCTAAGACCTGCGCTCATGAACACGCGCAGTGCTCAACGGGCAGCTTTTGTCGGTGCTATCAGCGATCTGGCGGGTAGTTGATATGATGCTCAGTAGATTTCAGCAGATAGTTTCTGAAGCCACAGGTGAGCCGACGTATCCCCTCACGATCCCAAGGCAACTATCAGAGTGGGGATCGGATGAGGTTTTCACAAAATATCAGCAGATTGCAGGCAGCCGATACTACTCTCATTCCGGAGACTCTAATTTATACACCACCTCTATACAAGTTACCGTATCATCTAAAAATTATGGACGATGCGTCACGACAATTAATGACATTATTGACCGCCTATCCGGCTACCGCGAGTATAGTAAACCAGGGTTTCAGTCCATCTTTGTAGATGCTTATGGACCCGACCAGCACGATATTGACACAGGCGTTTATCAAAAGAGCGTTGATTTCAGCGTCTCTTATTCTGACTAACGAAAAGGGAGAGATTTGATATGACTTCACAAGCAAAAAAAGCCTTTGGTACACAGATTAAAAGGAAAACGGAGACGGATACGTGGGAGGGGGTAGCGGAACTCACAGATATTACAGGACCGTCCATGGAAGCTGACGAAATTGACGTCACATCACACGACTCCGAAGGTGGATACCGGGAGTATGTGCAAGGACTTAAAGACGCCGGTGAAATTGAGGCAGAACTGTTCTTTCTTAAGGACGAGCCCTCTCACATGAAGGCGCTCGATGATTTTAATGCAGGCGACAATGAGATGTACCGCATGATTTTCCCGGATGCAGACGAAGAAGAGGATCGCTCTTATTTTGAGTTCGAAGCCTTTGTCAACGGATTTGAGATTGAGGCGGAAATGGAAGAAGCAATCAAAGCCAGCGTATCGTGGAAGGTATCTGGAAAGCCGACATTTGAGGCTGGATCTGAAGGGGGAGCAGAATAAACATGTCGAATATGCCAAAGCCAATTGAAGTAGAACTAGACAAACCACGAACAATGTACATCACACTCGGTGCCATGGCGAAGTTTGAAGAACATCGCGGCAAAAGCATAGACAAAATGGACGAGGAAAGCCTGATTGATGTGCTTACGTTTGTCTGGGTATCCATGCTGCACGAGGATCCAGATCTCACTTATGAGCAGGTCGGCCACGCCATTCACCCAGGCAACATGGAAGATGTTTTTGACAAAATTAAAGATGCCATGCAGCAGATGAACGTCAAAAAAGCGGATGACAACACGGAAAAATCCGGCGGTGGCACAACAAAAAACAAAAAGCGCTCGATTGGCTAGAGTTATGGTCGATCGGGCGCTTTGAATTTGGCATGACGGATCATCAGATCTGGTGGGAGACTACGCCCGCGCACTTCGCGGCACTTATCGACCGCATGAATGAGAAAAAGCGATATGAGGCTGCTGTGCAACGACGGGAGGACTTTCGAGCCGGGTTGATTGCATCCGTGATCTACAATAGCAAGCTACCGAAAAAGAAGCAGAACAAACGGAAAGAGCCGCTGGAGTGGTTTGGCGAAAAGAAATCTAGAGCCCACAACAACACTGTGGACCAGCAGAAAGTAGCGGCGATGAACTGGGCTAAGGCGCTCGGAGGGACGGTGAAACGATCATGAGCATTGGAGATGTTGTAGTTACGTTACGGTCGCAAGTATCAGACCTCAAAAACGGACTAAATGAGGCAAAATCCGGCGTTCAAGGCATGGGTCAATCCATGCAGGATGCTGGCCAGCAAGTAAGCAGCGTCGGCGCAGGGATGACAGCGATGATCACCGGCCCTATTGCTGGCCTTGCTGCTGGTCTTGTTGGTGTCACGAAAGGGTTTGCCAATAGTGGCGATGAGATTGCCAAAAACAGCCGCGCCGTTGGTTTATCCTACGAAGAGTATCAAAAGATGGAATATGCCATGGGGCAGATGGGCGTGGAGCAATCCACGATGGAGCGCGGCCTGCGCAACCTCAATCAAACCATGGGCGAAGCAGCACAAGGTTCTGACGATGCCCGTGATCAACTTTCTGAATTGGGCGTTAGTATGGAGGATCTCGACAACGGAACGCTCTCGACCAACGATGCGATGATGCAATCGATTGAGGGTCTGCACGGGATTGAGGACAGCAGCGTCAGAACAGAGAAGGCCATGGACTTATTCGGCTCCAAGGTAGGCCCTGAGCTTGCTACAGCAATCGAAGAAGGAAACATGTCGATGGAAGAGCTCATGGAGCACGCTGAGGACATGGGCATTATTATGTCTGATGACATGGTGGAAGCCTCCGAGGAGTTTAACGACGCTTGGGATGATATGACGCGCATGCTTAAATCTGTTTTTATGCCCGTGGCCGCCGAGGTCATGGGTTTTTTGATGGATGTTGTATTCCCGATCATACAAGACAGAATTTTACCAGTTCTGCAGGAATTCGGGCAGCGCATTTCTGATGTTGCCACATACTTTGTCAATCTATCTGGACGGACGCAGGCGCTTATCGGTGTAGTTACAGGGTTAGTTGCCGCATTAGGTCCAGCTTTGTTTATCTTTGGGAAAATGATGGTGGCTACAGGTGCATTAGTCAAAATCTTTGCGGCTTTTCTATCGCCAATCGGCTTGATTGTCGGCGCTATCGCTGGGTTAGTCGCTGGTTTTATCATCGCCTATCAAACCTCGGAGGAGTTCCGCGAGATCATCAACTCAGCCATGCAAAGCGTCCGTGAGGTCTTTATGGATGCGGTATCAGCCATCCGATCATTCTGGGATGAGAATGGATCGGCCATACTGGAACGAACAAGAGAAATCTTTACTCAGATATTTGAGCGTATCTCCGAGGTCATGCTCAATATCGCGGAGTTTATCGGCGATGTGCTGACCCAAGTGCAGGAATTTTGGCAGACACATGGACAGGATATTGTAGAGGCGGCTCGTGAGTTTATCGACTCGTTACTTGAAAACTTCGAGAATTTCCGAGACTCTTTGCAGCCAACATGGGAACAACTCGTGGAATTGTTTGATACATTGCGGCCGAAATTAGAATTGCTTGCCGCTATTGTCGGCGGCGCATTGGTAGCAGCTTTTGCTGTGGCTATGTCGACAATTAATGCAGTAGTTGCAGCGGTCGGCCCATTGCTAAGTGCTTTTGTGAGCCTCGTCAGTACTGTTGCTAACGTCGCAATGGCTGTGGGCAGTCTGCTGGCGGGAGATCTAACAGCAGCCACCGAGCAGTGGGAGCGAGCCACAGAATCAGCCATCAACTTCGTGCAAAGCCTCTGGGAGGGGGTCGTCTCGTTTATATCGACGTTTGTAGATACGATCGTCGGCTTTTTCCAAGGTTTGTACGACACGCTTGTTGGTAACTCGATCATACCGGATATGGTCAATGCCATTATTGACTGGTTTCAAGATTTGCTTTCTTCAGGAACCGAAATTGTGTCGGAGATAGTAAGCACTGTTGTCGGATTTTTCACGGATTTGTTATCGAGCGCCGTTGATATCTTTAATGATATTTATTCTGCGATTTCGGAGGCCTGGAGCAATGCGTTTTCTGTGACATCAGAAATGCTATCGTCCATTTTTGAACGAGTGTCCTCTATCTTTTCTAATGTACTCAGCACCACGACCACGATCATGTCTGATGTTTTATCCTTCATAAGACAAACTTGGTCCGATATTTATACGGCTGTTGCGGATTTTCTAGGGAATATACTTTCCTCCATCACTCAAAATTTTGCGGAAATGCTTAGCACAGCCAGCTCAACCATGTCTGAAGTATTATCGTTTATCACTAAAACTTGGTCCGAAATCTACAGCTCTGTGACGGGGTTCCTTGGCGATATGCTTTCTTCGATTAGGCAAAACTTCGAAGAAATGCTCAGTACGGCCACACGGATTGCATCAGATATATACGAGGGCGTAATCTCTACTTTTACAGACTTGTATGATGGTGCGGCCACAGCCTTTTCGGATGTTGTATCTGCAGTATCGGACGGAATGAGCGAGGCTTACGATACAGTCATTGGATGGGTTACGGACTTTTATGATGCTGGTGCCAACATTGTCGGATCAATTGCCGATGGAATTAAAGGAGCCATTGGAGAAGTTACAGGAGCCATCGGCGATGTGGCTAGTTCAGCGAGAGACTTTTTACCATTTTCTCCTGCCAAAGAAGGTCCTTTACGAGACATTCACAAGCTGGATTTCGGCAATCCAATAATGGATTCTTTAAACCAAAGTCAGTCTAGCATCCAAAGCATGATGGCTGACTTACTCAGTCTCCCGGATATTACAGGTGGAGACTTTGATCTGGCGACGGTTGGGGCGGGAGCGGAAGCTGCTCAAGAGATTGTTATACAGCAGACCTTTAACGACTCCAGAGATCCATCCGAAGAACGAAGAAAACAACGAAAAATGCTGAGGCAAGCAGCCGAGGAATGGGGGTCTAGCTAATGCAAGTATCATGGGAACCAGCTAGAGGGCCATCAGTCGATTTTCATCAGCACACTCGTGATCAGTACCGACTAAAAAAAATAAAAGGCATCGGCGGCTCAGATGTAGAGTTGCAAATGGAAAAAGCACCCTTCCAGGACGGAGAATCATTGATCGACCAGCTGTTTGACCCTAGAGAGATGACATTGGAAGTGTTTTTATTAGGTAATACAGAAACGCTTTATGAACTGAGGCGGATGTTTGCTGCATCGTTTAATCCAAAATACGGGTTAGGTGTTTTAAAGGTAGTTGAGCCCAACGGAGATGAATATTTGATTGATGCTGTGAGTGATGGTGCACCTAAATTTTCTGAGGATGCTGAGCAGGGGAATATTTATCTAAAAACTACCATTGATTTGATGGCCCCAAACCCATATTGGCGATCACCCAACATCGAAGAAGAACCCACGTTCGAGCCACTCTTTGAATTTGCCTTTGAAGGAGAGTTTGAGATGGGCCTGCAGCGTGATGCGAGGGTGATCGACAATGATGGAGATGCTCCGTCCCCGCTGCAGATTGAGTTTTACGGACCTGCCGAGAATCCGCGTATTGATAACATGACGACGGATGAGTTTATTAAGGTTAACCAAACTCTTGATGAAGACGAATATATGAGGATCGACACCACGCCCGGACAAAAGAGCGTGGTTTTTGTATCTGCTGACGGGTCCGAGAGAAACGTATTTAACTGGATCGACCTGGAGAGCACGTTTTTCCAGCTTGCCATTGGTGAGAATGAGCTTGAATACAGCGCCGACAACGACATCCAAGGCGCGCGCGTGGACATGTTTTGGCAAAAGAAATACGTCGGAGTATAGAGAGGATGAAGTTTTATGGCGGAAATCTATAAGTTTTTTAACAGCACTACGGACGATCAACGAAAGTATCAAGCAGCCGACTTTGCTGAGTATTTTAATAGTGTTCTCAGCACCGGCCTGTTGCACACAGACGAGAATCCGGGCATGGAGGTCAACGTAGAGGCGGGCACACTCAATACAGTTGTCAGTTCGGGCCGTGCTATTATGCGCGGTTATTTTTATGAGAACACATCCGATCTGACGCTGGAGCACGCCGTCCCGGAGTCGGATTTGGACCGCATTGATCGAGTGGTGCTCCGCTGGGATAGCAGAAACCAGAGCCGATTTATCAAGTTGTTTGTCTTGGAGGGAGACTCAGCGGAAGATCCGGAGCCACCGGAACTACAGCGAGACAACTTTATCTACGAGGTCTCACTCGCACAAATCTACGTCAATCAGGACACGGCGAGTCTGCAGCAAGAGGATGTTACCGATGAACGACTGGACGAGGACCTTTGCGGCCTTGTGCACTCGCTGATCAGCATTCCCACATCGCAGTTTTTGGAGGAATGGGAAGAATTTATTGACGGCGTTAAAGATGAAGGTTTTACGCCATACCCGGAGTTTCGAGACCACAAAACGGACGACGAACCTCACCAATATGGCCCCTTTGCGTGGCGCTACAACAGCAGCACAGGCACGCTTGATCTGGTGGTGGATGACTAATGCGGACGATTGCCAGAATCAACGCTGACGGCAGCCTCTTGCTCCGTGGAGAGGTTTTTGAACTAATCGCCAGCTGGGACGAGGCGCAGGAGATTGACGACACGTACACCATCGACGAGGACACAGAGATAGACGAGGGTATCGATTTTGAGCGCTTTGTCGAGATCCTGTTGGGCATAAAAGAAAACCTCGTCTCACCTGAAGGCATGTATTTTGACCAAAAAGGCAACCTATTTGTCAACGAGCTGCTGGAAGGGTTGAGCGTCAAGTTTACAGATGGCAAGGAAATCGAGATTGAGGGAATTGAGGAAGGGGTAGATTTGGATGCCTAGTTTTACAGTCGGAGATTTGATCAAACAGAAGGATGACGGCAGCTATGCCATGCAGACCACTGCTCAACTTACTGGGAGTATAGTTGATGAGCACATACTCTTAGACGCAGAAGCAGTTACAGGTAGTGGAAATAGTTTCACGGAGAGTGTTGATCTCGAAACATTAAAGCAATACAGATATATAAACGTTGTTGTTATTGATACTCTTGATGCTAGTGTAGAAATAAGAGCTTGGACACCAACATCAGCTGGAACATCAGGGGCATATCGTTATTTTGACGGAGAAACTTGGTCAATACCGACTATTAGTACACCTGAAAATAGTGGGGTTCGTTACTTGATTGCTAGTTTTAACGCAGAAGATGGTTTTGATAAAATTTTCGGAGGTAATCCTAACGCTTTTTTCGCTGGTTTGAGGTTTAGATATGGCGCAAATACCGAGCCTACATCGGGTTCGTTAACAATAAAAATATTGGGGGTTAAATGATGCCAGAACAGACTAAAAAAGCTATCGAATTTGCTAAAAGTAATGAAGAATACAATGGAACAAACCACAGTTTAGTTGATTTAGTTAGGAAGTATTTTAACGATAACAATATTAATTACAGTTCATTTTCGTACAAAGATTTAGAACCATTCCTCAACTAACGGAGAGCGCTAGCGATGTTTTTAAACAACTAACTGCGCCTCAGTAATGTGAGTAGTTTTTCAAAAAAAATATCGGAAAAACTGACACATTTTTCGACCTCTAGGAGTATGTAGAGTAGGGCCATAAAGGCTACTACTCGATAGGGGTTGATGAATATGATGGCATGGGTAGACTACAAGCTATTTTCGACAGAAGGAAACGGAATGGCTTCTTCGGACGAAATCATCCGAATAGACGTGGATATGGACAGGGTGGATGAGGCATTTTATTTGTCCAGAAGAATCGCGGAAGAGACCGGGCATGATCCATCTAGGATTAAGGCTGTATCGGCATCGGAATAACGTAAGGGCAGTCCATCCGGGCTGCTTTTTTAATTGAAAGGAGTGGTAGGATGGCGAGGTTAAAGGAAGGCACTCAGATTGACGGGCAAGACGTCATGGATCTAATAAATGAATTAAAAAGCAACACACGACCCTCTAAGTTTGACGCAGAAAGGAAGCCGGAATCTACCGACAACAGCGATGGGGGATTTTTGGCAGGGAGCGTATGGATATACGACGACGGCGAATACATTCGCGAGGCTTTTGTTTGTTTAGGTGAGGCGGAGGGGGAGGCGATATGGGAGAGTTTCGCTTTTAACAATAACTCCCCCGCGCCCGGGCCATCACAGCTGGTCGGAGGCGATATGGACGCGGGGTACTATGGCCAGGTGGCTGCATCGCAACTCATAACTGGAGAAGACTTGCTAAGCGAATTAGGATTGTCAACAGGAACCAGTCAATTTTCCGATGAAGGGTGGCTGAAGTTTTCGTACGAGGGGAACGTCCAGTTTGTGAATAAAAAGCCGATTGTGTATGGCGTAAACTGGAACAGTATTTATAACTTAGGCGCGGTATACGGCACTGGGGACGACATATCTAGCGGCGAACAGTGGATGCTCGACAATGACAGTAATTTTAGTCCGAGTGACCGCGTTGCTCAAGACGCGCAAGTGACCATCGATGGGTTGACGTACAGAGTGAGATTAATGAGAGGATCCGCCAACGACCCTTTGGATAGCAATCATGACGGTGATCGAGACGCTCCCGGTAGCGAGTGGAACAGACTTATGTTGCCGATACACGAACGAGCGGCTACCGGCGATTGGGTAAATCCTGATTACGTAGAAAGCGATGTGCCGGATTGGGGAGTGGGTTTTACAGATGAGGACTTGCATACTGACAGTGACTTTGGAGACGGGGCTTCTTCTCGGTGTCAGGAAACGGTCGAGGATAGCACAAATTCTCGCGTCGTTCGCGGAGGTTCTTCCGGAGTTTCTAACGCAGGACAGAATTCGTCGGTTAATTCTGCCTCGGTTTTCGGCGTCCGTTTCGTCCTTGAATTTAGCGAGTAAGAAAGGGGTGTTAACATGCTACAACGCAAAGGCAATCAATACACATTACATCCCCACGAAATCACAATCAACGAAAACGGAAATGAGCGCACTACTTATGCACTCCCGTCCGTTGATTGGTGGGAAAAAGTAGCCGAAAAACACGATCATATCAAGATCGTAGGAACAAAAGAAATTGAAGTCACAGAAGCGATGCAGGAGCGTTATGAGGAAATCAAACGGATGCCGGAGGATTTTACCTCGATGTACATCGACTACGTAAAAGACGGAACACTGCCCGATGGCGAAGAAGTGAGCATCCCGAAAAACCATCCGTTTAACCTCATCATAGCGTACAACCAAAGCGGCGAAAATGCTGTTGATATTTTATCCGCAATGGACGCAATGACGGAAGTGTACGAAAAGAACCTGTCGCTGGAATCGGAAAATACAAATGTGATGCTGGCGGTAACCGAGCTTTACGAAGAAATGAACAAGGAGGCGGAATAGATGGCGACGATATACGCACGACTGATCGAGCGCGGGGAAAAAACGATCGATGATGTTCCGGCGCACCTGCAGGAAGAAGTACAGGCGATTTTAGATGCTGCGGATAATTAAGACGGCGTGGGCAGCGTTTCAAATACTACTAAAGGAGCGATATACGATGGCGACGATTTATACAACACTCATTGTACGAGAGGCAAAGACATACGACGAGGTGCCGAACGTTTTAAAAGAGGAAGTAGCGGACGAACTGCGGGCGCTGGGCCTTGAAAAGCTGATTACGGAATAGCAGACCGATGATGCGCAATAGTTGAATTACTAAAAGCAGAAGGTTACTCGTCCTTCTGCTTTTCTAGTTCTATTACAATTTCACTAAATTCTCTATTACACTTTTCTATTATTTCTTGGATTTCCTCTTGGCTTACTGAACCTTCTTCATAAAGAATTTTTAAAAGTCGGGGGAACGCCCTTATTAATATAACAATACCTTTAAAAGTGACTTTCGAGGCTTTTTTAATTTTTTCTTTCACTTCTTTTGCAAACTCTTCGTTGTCCGCAGTCTTCTCTTCAAGGTCATAGTTGGCATAAATGTCTATAATCTCTTGCAATGACGAATTGAGGGTTGGCGTTAATTCTAATTCGTTAATGTAATCTTGAAAAGTGTATATGTTTTGCATTGAATCAACAATGCTGTTTACACCTTCGTTAAATGCTTCAAGTGGACGGAAGTTCTCACGCATTTCTTGTAATTCAGCGTTCATTTTTTGGACTGCAGAAATATCCTCTGTCCAAGGATTAAAAAAATCCACACTGTTCATTATATCCGTAGCAGGTTGAATGTTCGCAGCTTCCACAAGTTTATCGTTCAGGATTAGGTTTTCTCTTACTTGTTCAACAGCACTTTTCATAAATTAACACCCCTTTAAATCATTACTATACAGGTTGGAGGTGACGCATGAAACCCATCAGAGTAGTCACACAAGATTTTGAGCTACTGACGGAGTTAGACCGATACACGTCCGCTATTGTCGAGAGAGACTGGCGCGGTGTTGGAGAGTTAGAACTACGAATAAACCGCCACACCAGAGACGCCCATCTACTACAGAAGGGCGTCGTTTTAATGGTAGGCGGCGACACCAGCAAAGTGTTTATCATCCGTAGGCGAGAGATTGAGCTGGATCAGGACGGCAAAGCGTCGGAGGTTTGGAACATACGTGCGCCCGCGCTTAAGTCTATCCTGTCGCAGCGTCTCACCCTACCGCCGTCGCACACGTCCTATGATAACCGGCAAGGACCAGCCGAAACCGTGATGAAGCATTATGTGGAGCGGAACGTGGTAGATCCCGACGATTCGGAGCGTCAGATCGAGAAAATCCATGTCACCGACAACGAAGAAAAAGGCGAGACGCTGCAGTGGAGAAGTCGCTATAAGAACCTTGCCGAGGAATTAGAGGACCAGTCGAAAGCATCCGGCATGGGCTGGAATGTCGTGCTCAACATCGCCGAACAGCGGTGGGATTTTGTTGTATTGGAAGGCAAAGACCTAACTACATCGCAATCAGACAATCCACCTGTTATCTTTTCGCCGCAGTTTGACTCTCTCAAGAGCATGAACTTTTACGAGGATGATACAGACTACCGAAACGCTGCTTATGTGGGTGGCCAAGGTGAGGGAACCGAACGCCGCTTTGTCGAGGTTGGCGGTGGCGAGGGCCTGGAGCGCTACGAGACCTTTGTAGATGCCCGAGACGTGGATGAAGAGGAAGAGGATGAAGAAGGCGAGGACCAGCCACGTCCGGAAGAGGATATCATTGAAGAACTGGAGAACCGAGGAGAACGAGAGCTCCGGGATCGGGAGCAGGAAGTCTTTTTAGAGGGCGACATCCTGCAGCAGTCTCCGTTTACGTACGAGACAGACTATGACCTCGGCGACATCGTTACCCTGCAAAACAAGGATTGGGGCGTCACCATCGATGCCCGCATCACGATGATACGAGAGGTCTACGAGCCGGATGGCTTTAGCCTGGAGGCGGTATTTGGCGATGACCGGCCGACCTTAATCAAGAAAATTAAACAGGATATGAAGCAATCATCAGCAGAGGTGCGGCGATAGGTCGTGCCTTTTATTATGTAGTCAGAGGGGGCTAAGAATGTCATCAGGTCAGCAGTTAGCGGACATCAAAGATGTAGAGCAAAAAATCAAAGAGATCGAGGGGGAGCTCACCAATCTAAAAGAGGAGGTGCAGATGCGCGACACTCAAGCGCATCAACGTATGGATGAGCTCAAACGTAGTATAGACTCTCTCAAGACAGATACAAGGGATATAAAGCAAGGCATGCAGGCCGTATTGGACAAGCAGGATGGATTTACAGATTTTTTAAAGGGTATTGTCAGCCGAACGTTTAAGTGGTTTTTTATGACGATACTGGCATTTGTGCTTGTGATCGGCGTGCTCGTTAACGCTGATTTGTCGCATTTATTCTTTATTCTCAATTTTATGTAGGAGGCTAACAATGGATAAGGGAACGATCATCCGCACGACTGTACTGGCGCTGGCACTGATCAATCAACTGCTGGCGTCGTTTGGCATGTCACCGCTGCCGTTTACACAAGAGGAGATGGAGCAAGGTGTATCTGCAGTTGTAACGACTGCTGCTGCTATCTGGGCGTGGTGGCGCGATAACGATGTGACAGAGGAAGCAAGAAAAAGGAAGGGGAAAGCATAATGCAAATTGTAGAGCCGAATCTCCGTTTTAACGGCAGCCTCCGTAACCTAAACAACGTGGAGTATATCATCATCCATCACACGGCTCATCCGTCCTGGGGTCTAATGGACACGCACATGTATCATCGTGACGATCTGGGGTGGGCCGGAATTGGCTATAACTACTTTATCCACCGACAGGCTATCATCTATAAGGGACGAGGCAAAAAACAGGGCGCTCATGCCGGTGGCAGCTATAACAACCGCAGCATCGGCGTCTGTGTGGCCGGTAATTTTGACTCTCAGACTCCTTCCGAGGAGCAGATCGAGGCTTGTATCTGGCTGGTCCGCAAGCTCAAAAAGGATTATCCGAATGCGGAGATCATCGGGCATAACGGCGTCAGCAATACCGCTTGTCCGGGACGTAACTTCCCGCTCTCCAGAGTGATCGAGGAGGCCAACAAAACAGAGAGCAAACCAGAGCCGTCTGTTACTTACAACGGCGAGGAGATCCCTGCTTTTATCGAGGATGGGCGCAGCTTTGCACAGATGCGGACGCTAGCGGATCTGGTCGGGGCATCAGTGGACTGGGATCAAGATAAGCATGTCGCCAAGCTAAATGGTAATGAGGTAGACGGTACGATCGTCGAGGGTCGGACCTTCCTGCCCGTGCGCGAGCTGGGCGAGAAGCTTGATCTCAACGTAGATTGGAACCAAGAAAAACGGCAGGCTGTTTTAAGCAAATAAAAAAACAGGGGCTACTGGCCCCTGTCCTTGTCTTTGTTTTTTATTGACTTACAAGAAAGTTAAAGTTAAAATAAATTTAAGTTAGTTGTAATTTCAATCGCAAAGATGCTGGCATTTTGAGCGCAATCTAGTGAAAGTATGACGGACATTATTGATATTGAGTTCGTTGTTCATCGCAAATTTGCGCATATTAAAAGCGCCGGACGATTCGTGGTACATTTCGGATTTGCTTTACTCTGTCATAAGATTTTGAAGGACTTGCCGGTCCTTCACCGATAGGTTTCGGACCTATCTCAAGGAACTGTTGGCGCAGTTCCTTTTTTTATTTGAGTAAATCTGCTTCACCACATCTTCAAATTCAAACAACTCGATGATGGCAGATTCGGCTGGTGTAAACCATAACCTAAAATCTTTTTATAAAAAAAGAAGCAGAGCCGCAGCCCTGCTTTGTATCATATGGGGAACTTTTGGGGAACAATTTCATCATTTGTGCCCCAACCAAATCAAATCACGTTAGGTTAAAACACATATATAGTCCGTTGCATCAATATATTTTACACTTCACCTTACATCATCCTAAGGCAGTCAACGGCCTCCTAAGCAGCAGGTCGGAGGTTCGAATCCTCTCAGGGTCGCCATTTTATACTTGTTTAAACTTCCTTCATATGGAAGTTTCTTTTTATTGTAATTTGAATTCTTCCAATAGGACTTCATGTAGGAAAAGCTGCGATTATCCTTTATTTTTATTGGCTGCATTTATTAATCAAAACTCTGATGCTGATGATAGTAATCAGCTACTTCAGGGAGATTTTTAGCATCAAATTGATCCCAATTGATTCTTTCGCTCGTATCTTTCGTGAGATCTACATTTACCATTTCTCCAAGTTCTGTATTTCCATATTGATCAGTAAATGGTGCAAGCCAATAAATTTCGACTCTTTGAAATTCTTCACGGTCTGCAAAAATCCTTTTAAAATAATCAACACTCTCATCGAGCGAGGTGTTTTTTATTGAATCGGGACTCCATCCATAGTGGGAGACTAAGGTTATTTCAAGTATTTGCATATCGTCTGTTTGTTCTAGTGATTCAATGTCATTTAGAGTAAATGGATAATCTTCATGCCCTGTTTCCAAACCGCTAATGTCCTCAACTAACATTTCTATATAATCGTTTAAATCCATCGTAGCAGTCTCTTCATCGGCAGACTGATTGGAAGCAGTTATTGAATTCTCATACTCTTTGAAATCCTCTTCCAAGTCTGAAGTCAAAACTTCGCAAGGTACTCCGCTGCTATTTCCATCAAGGTTAAGCGGGTCATTACTAGAGTGGTAGCCATTATCCGACCAAAAATTAAATACTTCTCTTCCATCACTAAAATCGCTGCAATTTTGAGGCGCAATGTCTTCATCATCTACTAAATTGTTACTGGAGATATTCTCATTGTTGCTGGAAACATTACTATTTTCTACATAGTTCGAGTTGTTTTCTGCGGAAAGTTCATCTTCTTCCATGTTTTCAGCGCCACACGCTGCCAAAACTACCGTGAATACCATGATTATGCCGTTGAGAACAAAACGGGGTTGTCTCATGATAAGCCTCCTTATGCAGGTAATTAAAGAAAGTTAGTGGAATGAGCATAACTATCATTATTCAAATTGTCTTTTCATAGAGAGCAAGTGACTTCATTGTGCGCAAAGTATTTCTAACACGTATTTCATTTTACAAATATAGAACCTTTAGTCATGGTATTTAAGGGGTGTGAATGTTTTGAAGGGAACAGATAGTTATTGATCTATTAACTTGAAATCCAGGTCAAGGGAGGAGTGCTTGAATCGACGTTGCGCAAAATATATATTGATGTCTTCTTCATTTGGGATAGGATGGAGCCTGTTACCTATTCAATATCGATTGTCCATTCGCCGTCAGCAATAACTGAGACTGCATAAACACTCTCTTCATTTATCATCTCTGTAGTGGCTCCTGAGTAGCTGCCGATTTCATTCGCCCATAAAGAAACGCCGTTAAGTTTTACGATGAAATTCCTTCCTCCACTATGCGTTAAATCAATACGTTTCAACCCTGGTTCAAGAGAGAGGAAGATAACGCTGTCTACGATACCTGAAAGAGAATGCGGTTCCCCTTCTTCAATATTCGATGGAGCGGGAAAGGATTGGTCCATTGATACAGACCACTCTCCATCCGCATTGATCTCGAGCAGGTATTCACCGTCCTCAGTTAATTCAAAACTGGTTCCACTGTAGTTTCCGATTTCATTTGCTAGGAGGGAAGAGGTCCCTGATTCATCCATCAGTTTTACGGAGAAGTTCCTTTCACCACTATGTGAGAAATCTACAACTGCAAATCCGTCGGTTAATTCGAACATTTCTGTTACAGTGTCGCCACTCCCAGTTAAGCGAATCGGGTTAGATATCATGATTACTTCTTGAGTGGTGATATACTGCATATTTTTGAAGTTGTAATGAAGTACTGCTTCCCCTTCAATAAATTCTCCCGAACTTCCATACAATTGCTGAATTTCTTCTGTTTGTTTGTCAGGGTGAAATTCAGAATATACGGCGATTAACCCTTCAGGAAAGTCAGGTATCGAAATGATAGATTCAAATTGGCCATTCTGAACTTCCACTTCATCGATCTCCATCAAATCGGATTCATCAAGATGAATGACTTCTACGTTGATTAATGTGCCATTTTCAAAATTGGTATCACCCGACACAGATACCTCATCATCTTCGGAATGAACCTCTGTCTGAAATTCAATGGAATGGGTATCTGCCGTTTTCTTCATAAAGGTTTCTTTAGAAGTAATACGCTGAGAAGACAAGCTGCCTTGAGGTTTGACAGCATCTCCTTCCATAAATTCTCCCGCTTCTCCATATAGTTCAACAATTTCTTCCAATTGATTTCCGGGGAGGAATTCATACTCCACGGTAATCTCTCCCTGAGGGTACCCTCCAATATCAAATTTTGATTCAAACTGCTCACCTTGGATTTCAACTTCATCTGCTTGGAAGTAGCCAGGGTATTCCGTATGATTTATATCTATGGTGATCAGCGCACCGTCAACAAGATTAGTATTTCCCGAAAATACGATTTCCTCTTCTTGAAAATGAATATCCGCTGCAAAGTCGATAGGAATGATATTAGATGTGTCTTTTTCAACAAACTCGACGAAAGCAATATAATGAATATTCGAGGTTTCTGCCTTTTTTACAGCGTCACCTTCGATGAACTCGCCATCGCTGCCATAAAGTTCTTGAATTTCATCGGGTTGATAGGAGGGGTTGAATTCATAATAAACGGCTATTTCGCCATCAGGATAATCGTTTATATCAAATACCGATTCAAATTTGCCTTCTTGTACTTCAGCATCTTTCACTTTGAAATAATCATGATCTTCAATGTGCTCAACTTCTAAAGTGATCAACGAACTGTCAGCAAGAGTAGTGCTTCCAGATACATGGACTTCTTCTCCTTCAAAAGCGACATCAGCTTGAAAATCGATGGAATGGACTTCTTCTGTCTCATCGCCCTCATCTCCTTGTACCAAATCGTCCTCATCGCTTGCCAAAGCAGCAGCTGCAACGATAATCACACCGAGAACAAGGAACCACCAGCGTTTGTAAAATGGCTTCTTTGCAATCTCTTCCATGAAAACAACCCCTTTGTTTTCAAAATGTGATTCTAATTTAAATATAGCAACAGATTGTTACCACAAAAAGCTGATTTAGGACTTATTTTGTTTTTAATAATTATCTCACTATACAACATGCAAGTCTTTCCTCCTTCTTTTGATGTGGAATTTAAATAAAAAAGGTCCCAAAGAACCAGGGATAAAATGGGTGAAGAGAAGGGAAACAGGGTATAGCGGAACCACGCTCAGTTTCATTGCAGCACCATCCTATCAGAAGGGGAGGTGATTAACGATGAAGTCGAAGTATGTCCGCCAATATTTGACAAGAGGAGATACGGTCAGTGTCGAGTTGAACCGCACAGCCCAGGTCCGATTGATGGATAGAAACAATTTTGATCGTTTTAAGCAGAACAAAGAGTGTACGTTTTATGGAGGCATGGCTAAGCAGTCACCAGCTGAAATTGAAGTCCCCCGTTCTGGAGAATGGTACATTGTCATTACGCCAAGAAATAAAGGGGATCATGTCGAGTTCAGCGTACGCTTCCTGGCGAAAATGGATTATTAAGCGCCGGCCCGTTGGCATCGATTTGATACCGTAGATGGTACGTTACGCTGTGAAGAATGACGACAGCAAGAAGAGGGCATCTCCCATTCAATGGAGATGCCCTTCTTCATGTGATAAGAATGATACGTGTTCATCGAGGGAGACGGCGTTGCACGCTGCGGGGAAAAAAAGAAGCCACCTTTCTTCCCTTCAGAAACCTGCGGCACACGCAGTTTAGCACTTTTGTTCTGTCCTTCAGGCCTTTCTTCTGCTGCTGGAGAATGCGGGCTGACGTCCCTTACTCTTCTACAGGGTACGCATAGACAATGAAACGCTCTGGGGCGCTGGCCCAATATTCAAACGGATAGCAGGTGATCAGCACGAGTACTTCTTCATCCATGTCCCGAATCACGCTTCGGTCATCTGCGTCGACGATATCAAATTCGCGGATTTCATACTCATACTCGCCATATGGAGTGGCGATAGACATGCGATCTCCAATTTCCATCTCTCCGAAATCGCGGAAGACGGTATCACGGTGGCCGGCATAGGCGATCTGTTCCCCTTCGCCGGGGAAGGCAGTCTCTGGCATATGGCCGACGCCTCGATCCAAAGTGTCTTCATCAGCACCATAAAGGACAGGTAGGTCTGCATCGAGTTTCGGGATATTCAGCACCGCATACGGATCGTTTTCTTCCAACTCCATAGTAAATCCGCCATCTTCTTCCTGGACATTCAAGTCGTCATTCGATGGACTAGGTGAAGCTTGATCGCTGCTTGCGTTTTCCTGTTCTTCGGTGGACCAGTCATCATAATCTTCTCTCCAGTTATGGAAAACTTCCTCCAGGATTTCATCCTGATTTTCGTAATGATGGAAGCGTTCAACCCCGGTTGAATCATATGTAGGCTCAGTACGTTGATCTTGCTCAATCTCTTTGTCGAGTTTTTTTTCTTTGAGCTTTTTTTCTTCTGACACATCATCATGTTCAGAAGCTGCAACAGATTCTGGGACGGTCAGTCCACTGAACAGACTGCTGATAGAAAACGTAGCATCCATAGAAGGGGGAGAAGGAGGAGAAGACTCCTCCTGCTCACTTGTGGTGTTGGACTCTAGGCCGGATCGACCTGCTTCTTCGGCTTCTGCTTGTTCTTCTAACATACTTTCTGCTTCTTCTAATGAGTGATTTTGTGTATTGGACTGCTGGTAAATCGTAAAGCCGAATACGGCGAGCATGACGACCCCGGCGAGTATTAGCACATTACTGAATGTCTTCATTCCTTCCCCCTCTCATGGTTGACGTATCGAATTAGTTTCTACGGAACCTAAGTCCGAAGCGAGCTGCAAGACCGGCAAAGAGTGCACCAATACCGCTGAGGCCGAGGGACCATACACCCGTTGCTGTATCAGGGAGTTTTGTTCCTTCTTCTCCGTTTTCAGCATTGGACTCGCTTTGTACCTGACTCTCGCCATCTGCATTGGACACATTCACCGTACCGCTGGATCCAGCACCGCTGCTTCCATTGCCTGAACCGCCGTTACTATCACCTGAAGCGGTTGCAGCTGTCGTTCCGCTCCCAGCTAGTGTTGTGGTTCCGTTCGAAGATCCGATATTGTCAACCGAACCGCTGCCAGCGTAGGTGGTGCTCCCGTTTGAAGTTCCTCCGGATTCGGAAGTAGTGGTAGATCCATTGCTACCGTTAGACCCATTATTCGATCCATTGCTGTCAGTGCTTCCGTTATCACCATTCGTCCCTACGGAAGAATCAATGTCACCATTAGCAATGTTTCCTCCGCTGCCAGAGTCCGCATCGGCATCGGCATCACCACTGCCATCGGCATCGGCATCAGCGTCGCCATCAGCATCGGCATCAGCATCAGCATCAGCATCAGCATCACCGTCGGCATCGGCATCGGCGTCGGCGTCACCATCGGCATCGGCATCACCGTCGGCATCGGCATCAGCATCGGCATCAGCATCACCATCGGCATCAGCATCACCATCGGCATCAGCATCCGCATCCGCGTTTTCAACTTCAAAGAAAAAGTCGATGTTGTGACCTTGGTTGTTCACGTTGTTAATCACTTCAGTTGTGTTCTCATTGATGTTTTCGCCAGTGGTTGTACTATTGTCAGTGGAAGCATCGTAATTTTCGGTGCTGAGCCCACCGCTGTCACCGCTGAATTGGCTGGAAGTATCTGTATCTGTCTCTTGAGTTGTATTATTCGTACCAGTTTGATCATCAGAATTTTGTGTTTCAACCCCTTGATCAGAAGTTTCTCCAGCGACATCGTCGTCCGCAGTAGTGGCATCGTTATAATCTGATGTGTTATTTTCACTTTCAGCTGCAGCAACATCGCTTTCGCTGTCTTCGATGTCGACATCCCCAGTTTCTCCATCATCGATATCAACTTCTGTGTCGCTCTCATCTTCTTCTGTGCCTATCTCAGGCTCTGGGCCAGCGTCAGCGTCAGAGTCTGCATCGGCATCGGCATCGGCGTCGGCATCCGTGTCGGCATCCGTGTCGGCATCCGTGTCGGTATCGGTATCCGTATCGGCATCGGCATCGGCATCCGTATCGGTATCGGCGTCAGCATCGGTATCGGCGTCAGCATCCGTATCGGTGTCAGCGTCCGTATCGGCGTCGGCATCGGCATCCGAGTCTGCATCGGCATCGGCATCGGCATCATGATTTTCTACGTCAAAATTAAAATCGATATTATGGCTGTTGTTGTCGAAATCGCTGTCTACGTTGTTCTGCATGTTGTTCTCATTATTCTTCTCTTCGGCAGATGCACTTGCTCCGGCACCTGCTCCAGTAAGTATAACGGCGGATGCTGCGATCATGGCTGCTCTCTTCGACTTCTTCTGTCTACGCTTGTCTTCCATCTTTCCTTTGTAATGATTCAATTACGTTCACCTCCGTAGAATTGCGGTTCTTCTATGTATCCCTTAGGACACTCTCAACCACATTAGTGGACGGATTGCCTATATTTTCGATATTCAAACGCTTTATTTCAATTTATATCCCATAATACTGGTATGGCGGCAAATAAAGTACTTATTAATATTCTTAAGAATAGGGGACTTTCGTAAGTAGACTCATAAAAAGGTCATATTTGGCGTTCGACGAAATTACCGTTTATCTCGTCTCAGAAATAGGGTAGTATGAAGATAGAACTGACAGAACAGTGTTGTTCAACAAGCATCGTAATTGACTACTCTACTGTTCTGACGACTATTCCTAAGAGGTGAAGAATATGAAGCTGATTTTTCAATTCAATGATGGGACAAAATTCATCGAGACTGTCGACGATGATTATGAAGAAGTCCGTGGAGATACGGAATTGGTAGATGCCGTCATGAACGGGCAGAAAGAAAACCGCCGTCTCTCGCTGCAGACGAGTGACGGAGACGAAGTCCATCGGAAGTACAAGGATTTGAAGCGGATCGAAATTGCGTTCGATGATCCGTCGAAAAAGTTGCGCAGAAAAGGATAAGAGGGAACGGCCCGGAGCCTAATGCTCCGGGCTTTCTACATAAAAAATGAGAAAGCTGTATGAGAAAGCAATGTTGGCAAAATGGTCTTGCGACAAAATTGTGATATTTTTCACAAAGTGGTCACAGTCATTCATGTTCACTACTTCACAATGTGTGGTATAGTAAGACTATAGAAAGGTTGCTCAGTAATTCACAAGAAAGATTGCCGGCACGAACGACAGAGCAGCTTTTCCTAAACTTACTTACATTCCTTAAAGGAGGAACTGATCATGTTTATGGATTTTCTGCGAAACAATCGTTGGGCTGCTGGTATTCTCACGTTTTTACGTCTCTACGTCGGCTGGCTCTGGCTGACGGCCGGTTGGGAAAAGGTCGCTGGTGGATTTAGTGCGGATGGCTACCTGCAGGGCGTCGTCGGCAATGAAGAAGTCGCTGCCCAGTATCCGACGTACCACGCGTTCATTGAAAACATCGCTGTCCCGATGGCGGAGCCGTTCAGCTTTATGGTCGCCTGGGGGGAAGTGCTCGTCGGACTCGGCCTGATCCTCGGTGTCTTCACGACCGCCGCTGCGTTTTTCGGCCTCGTCATGAACTTCGCCTTCCTGTTCGCCGGCACGATCTCTAGCAACCCGTGGATGGTGCTCCTGACCATCTTCATCGTCGCAGCCGGTGCCAACGCCGGACGCTTCGGCGGTGACCGCTGGGTCATCCCGTACCTTCGCACGAACGTGCTCGGACGCGACTTCATCCAGAAGCGGATACCGAAGAGAAGGGAGCAGCGGGCTGCCTGATTATTACCAGATTAAACGAATCGAAAGTACCTGATCACATGAAGTTATCAGGTGCTTTTCTATTTTCTCAGAAAAGCATTTGACTTTTCAGTTAAATCATCTTACACTTTACGAAACCGGTTTCAAAACATGAAAACCTTTTCTTTTTCGATCGAAACGAAACCGGTTTCGATTTCATATTCAGGAGGGGTAGGATGAAAAAAGCAGCGGGAATTACGGCAGTGACAGCAGCCGCTTTGTTAATGCAGATGCAGGGCGCAGCAGCAGAGGAAGAGTGGGAGCTGATCTGGGAGGATCAGTTTGAGGGGGACAGCCTGAACGAATCGAAGTGGAACTATGACATCGGCAACGGTTTCTACGACGGCGACGAGTGGATTGACGGGTGGGGAAACAATGAATCCCAGTCTTATCAGCAGGATAATGTTACCGTAGAGGACGGAAAACTCGTCATTGAAGCGAGAGAAGAACAGGTCAGCGACGAATACGGGGAGTATGACTACACGTCCGGAAAAATTCATACCGAAGGACTTTTCAGTCAAGCATACGGTAAGTTCGAAGCTTCCATCAAGCTGCCGGAAGGGCAGGGTTTCTGGCCGGCATTCTGGATGATGCCGGAAGAAGATATCTATGGTGGATGGGCAGCCTCCGGTGAAATTGATATCATGGAAAACCGCGGATCGGAAACAGACGAGGTCGGTGCAGCAATTCACTACGGCGATGTCTGGCCGCACAATACGTATTCCGAGCAGCCGTATCAGTTTCCGGAAGACGGTTCGACAACGGAGTTCAATACATACGGTATTGAATGGGAGCCTGGTGAAATCAGGTGGTACGTCAATGATGAGATTTATTCCGTAAAAGACGAGTGGCACACCGAAGGCGTTGATTTCCCTGCCCCGTTTGATCAGGAGTTCCACCTGATCCTCAATCTGGCGGTCGGCGGCTGGTACGGCGGTGAGCCGGATGAGACGACGGAATTCCCGGCGCAGATGGAAGTAGACTATGTCAAAGTGTATGAAGATGCAAATGCTGAGTATGAAACGGGTACACCGCCGGAAGAAACCGATGAAGAAGAGGCGGACGAACCAGACGAATCCGAAGAAGCTGGGCCGGGTATCGATCCGGATCTCGATTGGGAAGAAGTCGGTAGCAACCTTGTAGAAGACGGCTCGTTCACGTCGACGGACAGCTTCGGTGATCCGGACAACCGCGAGCTTTGGAGCACCTTCAGTATGGGGGAGCATGATTCCAGCGGTGGTATTGCAGAATTCACACGCACCGAGCCGGGCATTCAGGCTGAAATCACCCAGGTAGGCTGGGCGTGGTGGCACATGCAGCTGATGCAGGAACTCGAGGTGGACGAGGCAGGCGTCTATCGCCTTTCCTTTGACGCTTCTTCCGAGGAAGCACGAACCATACGTGCGGAACTCGTCGACAGCGGAGCTGAGATCATGTCCTTCGAGCTGGACGAAGAAACAAACACCTATGAAGGTTACGTGGAAGTGGAGGAAAGCGGCAGCTTCGATTTGATGTTCGGTCTCGGCCGGGATGACGAAGAAGGGGACGAAGAGCTGGATGTTCCTTACCTTGTCTATCTCGACAACATCAGCTTCACCCGAGTGGAAGCAGAAGGGCATGAAGCCGGGGAACCGGAAGAAGATACTGGATCCGCACCGGTACTCGATGATGCCGAGGAGTGGGTACCTGCCGGCAGCAGTATCATCACCGACGGCAGTTTCTCGGAGACCGAGAACTTCGGTCACCCGGATGACCGTTCTACGTGGAACGTGTTCGGTCTTGGAGAGTATGAGGACGGAGCTGGTCTGGCCGAAGCGTCTGTGACAGAAAACGGCGTGGCCATGGAAGTGCTGCAGGAAGGCTGGGCATGGTGGCACATTCAGCTGCTGCAGGAAGTCGATCCAGAAGCTGGCGTGTACGAACTGTCTTTTGATGCTTCTTCAGAAGAAGCACGGGTGATTCGAGCGGAATTGGTCAACTCCGGCGCCGATATCATCGAATTCGATATTGACGAAGACACGTCGATATATGAGGCCTTGGTTGAGGTCGACGAGAGCGGAAACTTCGATCTCATGTTTGGCCTTGGCAGAGAGGAAGAGGAGGACGAGCGCGAGGTGCCTTATACCGTTACGCTGAACAACATCAGCCTGACACCGATGCAGCCGGCAGAAGAAGAGGAGGAGGAACCTTCTGAACCGACTGATCCAGCGGAGCAGACCTTTACAGATGTCCCAGAGAACCACTGGGCAGCGGGCTACATCGCGCAGCTGGCTGACGGAATGATTATTGAAGGATATGGAAATGATCTTTTCGGTCCGGAAGACAGCGTCAACCGTGGCCAGTTTGCAGCAATGCTCGTTCGCGCGATGGAGCTGGATACAGCGTCCGGCAGCCACAGCTTCACGGATGCGGACGGGGAGTTTGAGGACTATATCGCAGCCGCAGCAGAAGCAGAACTCGTGCAGGGTCGTCCAGATGGCACATTCGGTACAGAAGAGACTATCACGCGTCAGGATATGGCGATCATGCTGGTGCGCGCGCACGGACTGCAGACCTCAGAGGACGCTTCGCTACACTATGCTGATACCAATGCGGTCCATCCAAGTGCAGTGCCTTCCGTAACAGCAGCAACCGAAGCAGGACTGCTGGAAGGACGAGGACAGAACAGATTCGAACCAACAGAAGCGATGACTAGAGCAGAAGCAGCGAAAGTCGTGTTTGGTGTAATGGACTGATTTAGACTGTCATAGGTAAGAGGCGGGGAGTTCCCCCGCCTCTTTTTACATGATAGGAATGTATAAGTTTCCATACAGAGTGACGGCGCAGCCGGGGACCGACAGAGCTTTGGTCACTGGCGGTTCGAGTTCAGGGGGGAGGGAGCGGGTGGCGGGTTCGGTCAAAGCGCCGTTTTCTGAGTCACAGCGTCCGTCGGGCTTCGTTTAACGTCCGCTGCGCTCCTTTGAGTGACCGCCCGGGCCGCAGCGGCCGCTGTGCGCATCGCAGCGTCGGCGGACGAAATCCCAGCGTCCGAGAGCAGCCTCGGAGTGACCGCTCCGGCGCTGCGAGCGTCCGAGCTGCACCTAGAACACGGACGTTGAAGTTCCTCACCTTCCTTTCCGGTCAAAAAACTGCCTGGACCAGGCCGAGGAGGCTGAATAAATGGGAAAATAGATCATTGAGGGAAACAAGAAGTCTCATGCTTCCGTCAACAACCTATCGTACGCGCCGTTCAGATCAAAAGGTGCTTCGCACGTTTGTCCTGGTACAGATTCGAGTGTCCGCCCGGACGGTCGGTACGTCCGCTGGTGCCCGCCGAGTGACCGCTCTGCTTTCCTGAACGTCCGCCCAGCCTCGGAGTGTCGGCTTTTCTCGTCTGAGCGACCGCTCCTGAGAGCGCAGCGTCTGCCCGTGCTCTCGGAGTGACCGCGGGCGCCTACGATCCGTCCGTTCCGGCGCCCCCTCCCCATCTCGCAGACCCTTTTGAATCGGGTTCAGTCACCAGCCACTCTCGGAAAAGCGGGCTTCGTTCGATGCAGCGAACACGAACGCTGTCTCCACGTTCCGGTATTCATTGAAAAACCAGCATACACAAAGACAAAAAGGGACGCCTCCAGCTCTGGAGACGTCCTTTTCTATCGTTATTCTTCCTGATCCGATCTTCGGCCTCTATCGGCGGGCAGCCAGGGGAAAGGAAGCCGCAGCTTCCAGCACCTCCACCTGTGAACCGGCTGCATCTACGTGAACCTGTTCTACCGCCTGTTCCTGATAATGGGAGCGCAGCTGCAGTTTCACTTCTTTTCCTTTTCCTTGCGGGACGAAGAACAGAATGATCGGCCCTGCGCCGCTCAGCGTGGCGCCGTAGACCGGCAGTTCGTCCATCAGCAGTTCGGCACGCTGCCATTCAGGAATCGAAGGCTGACGGTACGGTCGGTGGAAGAGGTCTTTTTTCATGACTTCGCCGGCGAGTTTCCAGTTGTCCTGCATGATCGCGGCAACGAGCACATTGGAGACACTGCTGGCGGCAACCGCGGATTTGTAGGAGAATCCTTCCGGCAGCGTGTCCCGTGATTCCTTCGTGCTCAGTTCGTAATCCGGAATGACGGCGACAAGGTCCACGTTCGGAACGCCGGCATGCACCAGGTACGTGTCCTCTTCAAACTGACTGCCGATGACGAGGCCGCCGTAAATGGAAGGAACGACGTTATCCGGATGGCCTTCGTACAGGCTCGCCCAGTGGGCTTTGTCTTCCAACGTCATCTCCAGATCACAGAGACGGTCAACCAGCTCGATACCGGCGACAATAGCCGTAGCACTGGAACCGAAGCCCCGGGAGAGCGGAATGTCACTTTCCATGTGTACGCGGGCTGCAGGAAGAGCAACGTCGTATTTCTCGGCGACCCATTCTGCAATAATGTAGATTAAGTTTTCTTTCCCGGTTGGAATGCCGTCGAGATGTCCAGGTTCGCCGGAAAAAAGCCATTCGTCTGCAGGTTCAGCATACAGCGTCAAGTAGCGGTTCAGCGCCATTCCGACGGAGTCAAAACCGGGTCCCAGGTTCGCTGTGCTTGCCGGTACTTTGATTTTCCATTGTCTGCTCATGTCGATTTCACCCGCCCTAACATATGATCGAATACGACCTGCTCATCGTTCGGAAGCTTCACTGGCTTGAGGGTCGCCGTGTTAATCGCTGTGTCGGGATCTTTTAAGCCGTTACCCGTCAGAACCGACACGACGCGGGATCCTTTGGCAATCTCCCCTGTTTCGAGCTGCTTGATCAAACCGGCCACGGAAGCCGCGGAAGCCGGTTCGGCAAAGACGCCTTCTTCGGAAGCGAGCAGTTTATACGCTTCGATGATCTGATCGTCCGTCACGTAGTCAATCGCTCCGCCGGATTCGCGGGCGGCGCTGACGGCTTTGTCCCAGCTGGCCGGGTTGCCGATGCGGATTGCTGTGGCCAACGTCTCCGGCGCATCAATGATTTTATCTTTGACGATGGCCGCGGACCCTTCGGCTTCAAAGCCGCGCATCTGCGGAAGGCCGCTCTGCTTGGCGTCATGGTACTCCTTGAATCCCTGCCAGTACGCCGTGATGTTCCCGGCGTTGCCTACCGGAATCGTCAGGACATCGGGCGCCGTCCCGAGTGCGTCAACAATTTCAAATGCTGCGGTTTTCTGGCCTTCGATCCGGTGCGGATTAACGGAATTGACGAGCGAGATCGGGGACTGCTTTTCCAGGTTTCTCACCATCTGCAGCGCGTTGTCGAAGTTGCCTTCGATACTGACGATCTCAGCGCCATAGACGACGGCCTGCGCGAGTTTGCCCATGGCAATCTTCCCGTCAGGAATGACGACGAGGCAGCGCATTTTCGCCTGTGCTGCGTAGGCGGCTGCAGCGGCGGATGTGTTTCCGGTGGAGGCACACATGATCGCTTCGCTTCCGGCTTCTTTCGCCTTGGCTACTGCCATCACCATGCCGCGGTCTTTAAAGGAACCTGTCGGGTTGGCACCATCGTATTTTACGTAATGTTCGATGCCGAATTTTTCGGATAGGTGCCTCATCGGCAGAAGGGGTGTATTGCCTTCGTGGAGAGACAGCATCGGCGTTTCCTCTGTCACCGGCAGGTATTCTTTGTATTTTTCCAGTAGTCCACGCCACAGCATTAGTTCATTTCCCCTTCCGTCCGGTAACTGCTTTTCACTTCTGCTACTACGTCTTCGTTTTGGAGCCGCTCGAGGACATTGTCATAATCGGTGCGGGATACCTCGTGGGTTACGATGATGATCTCCGCCAGCTTTCCTTCATTCAACGGCACCTGCAGAATTTTCTCCAGGCTGATGTTGTTTTCGTGGAACATCGCCGTCAGGTTGGCGAACGTGCCCGGGATATCCTTTGCATGAATGCGCAGGAAGTACTTTGAGCGGATCTCGTCCTTGTTTTTCAACTGCTTCTTGTGCTGCGGGAGTACCACAGAATTGCCGCTTACGCCTAAACGCTTGTTTTTCAGCACTTCGACGAGGTCGGAGACAACCGCCGTTGCTGTCGGCAGCTTGCCGGCCCCCGGTCCGTAGAACATCGTTTCACCCACGGCTTCTCCGTACACGTACACCGCGTTGAACTCGTCATCGACGGAGGCGAGCGGATGGGAGTGAGGCACGAGCGTCGGCTGGACGCTGACTTCCACTTTGTTGTCGACGCGGTTCGCAATCCCGACAAGCTTCATCGTATAGCCGAGCTGCTTGCTGTAGGCAAGGTCTTCGCTCGTAATTTTCGTGATCCCTTCGACGGATACATCATCGAGGTCCAGGTTCATGGAAAAACCGAGGGTACCGAGAATCGCAATTTTACGGGCTGCATCGAGCCCTTCCACATCGGAAGTCGGGTCTGCTTCGGCATAGCCGAGTGCCTGTGCTTCTTTCAGCACCTCTTCATAAAGACGGCCTTCCTTGCTCATCTTCGTGAGGATATAGTTGGTCGTGCCGTTGACGATCCCCATCATTTTGGTAATCCGGTCAGAGGCAAGCCCTTCGACAATCGTCCGCAGAATCGGGATACCGCCGGCAACGCTTGCTTCATAAAAAAGGTCAGCGCTGTGCTTGTTGGCCGTCTCCAGCAGCTCACTGCCGTAGACCGCCATAACATCTTTGTTGGCAGTGACGACATGTTTACCGTTCTCCAGCGCCTGCTTCATGTAGTCGCGGGCCAGTTCCATACCGCCCATCACTTCGACGACAGCATCGATCTCGTCGTCCTGCAGAATGTCGTCAATCCGGTCGGTCAGCTTCTCTGCGTGGAGAACGTTTCCACGGTCTTTGTCGAGATCACTGACCAGCACCTTTTTCACTTTGACTGCAGCACCGATCTGATGCGCTAATTTATCCTGATGCTGCTCGATGATTTCGAGTACCCCTGTACCTACTGTACCGAATCCGAGCAGTCCTACGTTCATAACTTCCTTTACCATGTCAAAATCCTCTCCTGCCTGTCTACGTTTAAAGAACAAATGTGTTTGTATAAAGGACATTATAGAGGGCTTTTTCCGTAAACACAACCATCATCGAGGAAAAAGAAGCAGAAAATTCATGTATACGCTTTCTTTCAGAAAAGTGCGCCGATTATGGTAAAATGCAGGGGGATTCACACGAAGATTTCAGGAGGGGTAAACGATGAAACATACAATTCATTCACACCAGAACCATGTCACGTGGGATAACGCGATTCCACCCGTACACGAGATCGATCCGGGAGAGAAGCTGCGTTTCGAGGTGCAGGACGCTTCGAACGGTCAATTGTCTTACCGGTCCACGGCAGCCGATGTAGCGGCACTCGATTTTGGCCAGGTGAACCCAGTGAATGGGCCGGTCTATGTAAAAGGAGCACAGCCCGGAGATACGCTGGAGGTCCACATCGAGAACTTCGGTCCGCAGAGCTGGGGCTGGACGGCGGTGATTCCTGGATTCGGGCTGCTGCATGAAGCGTTCCCTGATCCTTATTTGAAAACGTGGGACCTCTCCGGCGGCAGGGCTCAGTTCACTGATGGGATCGAGATTCCGATCGCTCCGTTCCCCGGCACAATCGGCACCGCGCTGCCGGAGCCCGGGGCGCACAGCATCGTACCGCCGCGGAAAAACGGCGGCAACATGGACATCCGCCACCTGACGCGGGGGACGAAGCTGTATCTGCCTGTATGGACAGAAGGCGCTCTGTTTTCTGTCGGAGATACCCACGCGGCTCAAGGGGATGGGGAAGTGTGCGGCACGGCAATCGAAGCTCCGATGGACATCGATCTGTCGTTCAAGCTGCATAAAGGCAAACAGATCGCCGAACCGCAGTTTGAAACGCCGGGACCGCTGCATCACACCTCCTCAGGGAAAGGGTTCTATGTGACGACCGGACACGCAGAAGACCTGCTGACCGCCGTAAAAAAAGCGATCGAGTATATGATTGAGCATATCACGACCACCTACAGACTATCGGATGTCGAAGCCTATGCTCTCTGCAGCGTCGCTGTCGACTTGAAAATCAGCGAAGTCGTCGATATGCCGAACCACCTCGTCAGCGCGTATCTGCCCTTGGATATCTTCAAATAACCGGATGGTCCCGTGTGCGTTGTCAGCTTGATAAGGGACAAGGTGGTTGAAGGAGCTGCATCTGCAGCTCCTTTTGCTGCGTCCACCGATTCCTTCCGGAGCATCCGGGAGGACCTTCCTGCCTCCTTGGTGCGCTGACGTGCTCCAGCATAAATAACCGAAGCGTGTGCTTGTTTCGGAGAACAATCGAAACAGTGGGGCCGCCGGGACCAACACCCCGACGGAAATGCAGCGGAGCACAAGGTTTCCTTTGAAAATCGTGCGGAGCATGCTGTTCGGCCTATAAGGCGCACTTCGCTCCCGATCCGGTGTTCCCTCGGATGCACGTCGTTCAGTATGAAAGATTATGGTACTTTTCACCTAACCAAAGAGGCTTCTTTCCGACGAGAATGTGTAAAAATAACTTTTTTCTCTACGGGCTTGCAAAGTTCTTTTTGCTTACATAAAAAATAGGGTAACATGAAGATTAGGAAAAACGTCGTTAAGGAATAGGGAAAGAAGGAAGAGAGGATGCAAGGGGCGTGACGTTAGATGGAAAAGTATCAGAAGATGATTTACGACCGCATTCGTAAAACGATGCGGCAGTGGAATGAAGAAGAAGAAATCAGAGAAAATGAGCTCTACCGTTTTTTTCATAACATCAAAGGCACTGCCGGTACCATCGGCATGCAGGAAGTTCATGACATTGCGGCTGTGCAGCTGGACAGCCTGGAAGAAGGCAGCGAGTCGTACTGGAGCAGGGAAGAGTGGCGCCGGGCGATGGTGCCGCTGCTTCCATATGTAGACGATCCCGAGCAGGAAGAGACATTGATGGAGGAAGTCGGCAGTGTGCAGGAACCATCCGAGGATACGCCGTTGCTCCTGATCATCGACGACGACGTGGAGTTTGTTACGTACTTAAAAGACCTCGTGGAAGGAAGCGGGTACCAGGCGCTCGTCGCGATGAACGGCGAAAAAGGAGTCGAGCTCTACTACGAATTGAACCCGCGGATGCTCATCCTGGACTACAATCTCCCGGACACCGACGGGCTGAAAATTCTGCAGCAGATCATGGATAAGGCGAAGCAGGATTTCACACCGGTTGTGATGCTGAGCGGAGAGGCAGGAACAGAAGCCAAGATTCGCTCCTATGAACTCGGGGCGTCCGATTTCATCAGCAAACCGATCAACCACCGCCTGTTCTTCCCCTTTATCCAGAACCGTCTGGATACACAGGAACGCATCTGGCAGTCCTCCCTGCAGGACGAACTGACCGGTGCGAAAAACCGCAAGTTCCTCGACGGCGAGCTGGAAGCACTTAACTATAAGCTGGGCCGTGGAGATGGAGGTGGGTTCACCTTGATTCTCTGCGACCTGGATCATTTTAAAAAGATCAACGACAACTTCGGCCACACGGCAGGGGATCGTGCACTGCGGCATTTCGTCAAAACGGTGATGTCGTTTATCCGGCCGGGGGACACTACTGCCCGCTACGGCGGGGAGGAATTCGCCCTCGTCCTGCCGGAATCGAGTGAGGAGAATGCGCTCCAGGTCATCGAGCGGATTCAGCAGGCACTAAAAGATCACCCTGTACCGGATTACCCGGAAGTGGAGCTTCGTTTTTCAGCGGGCATCCGTGCTGTCACCGAGAGCGGCACGTCCGCGGAGAGGCTTCTGGAAGAAGCAGACCGGGCCATGTACGCAGCCAAGCATCAAGGAAGGGACCGGGCAGTTCTTTTCCACGAAGGGCTGAGCGCCGTGAAAGAAACAGCGCTGCTGCATGTGATTATTGTCGACGACGATGACGTAGTCCGGGAAATGATGGAGCAGTACATGAAGCGGAGGCAGGAGATCGGGGGTCATCCAGTGCGGTTCCACAGCTACCCTGATGGACGGGCGTTCGTGGAGGACGACTGGTACCGGGAAGGCGACTATTACTTCCTGCTCCTGGACGGCATGATGCCGAGGATGGACGGGCTGGAAGTGCTTCAGCATCTCCGGCTCCACTACAGCACCGACCGGATCCTGGTCTCGATGCTGACAGCAAGAAAAGGAGAAAAAGACATCGCGCGGGCGCTTCAGCTTGGCGCAGATGATTACATGGCGAAACCATTCCGCGTCCGCGAAGTCTTTGCGCGTATGGAACGTCTGGTGAAGAGGGTGTTTTAACGATGATATGGGCGTTCTGGCTCGCGGGTATTTTTTTCGTGCTGCAGCTCGTGCTGCTCATGTATCTACTGCTGTCAAAATCGATGGAACTCCGCTTCCAGCACCGTCTTGATAGCCTGTATAAAGAAAAACTGCCGGAATTCACGGCGTATTTCAGCGGCGCCTCTACGACGCCTCCCCGTCTGCCGACGGAAAAGCGGTTGTATCAGGAACTGCTGCAGCAGGTGCTGAGCGGGGTGACGAGCGTTACCCAGGACTCTACGGAACAGGAACAGGCAAGGGTGTACGCAGAAGAAAAGCTGCAGCCGGTTTATGAACGGAAGCTCCAGCGCGGCACGTGGGCGGACAGAATGAATGCTCTCTTTTATATTGAAGATTTCCGGATGAACGCGATGGCGGCACAGGTAGAAGCCCACTCGAAACAGCTGTCGCAGGAGGAGGAAGAGTACCACCAGGCCCTGCGGACGCTCGCGGTGCTTGATTCAGACCGTCTGATACCGATGCTGACAGAACTAAGGCAGGTGAATATTCCGTTTGTTAAAGAAGTCTACCGGCGGATGTCCATGGAGAAACTCCGGGATCTCTCCCTGCAGCTGGAGAAGCAGCACCCACAGCATGATCTGCTGCGGCAGGCGCTCTACGTGCATGCGGGAGAAATCAGCTGGACCGACCTGCTTCCGGAAGTAGAGGCTGCACTGGAAGAGGAGGACAAAGAAGTGCGGCTGAAAGCGATGCGTGCCCTTCTCTCTTTTCAGTATGTAAGCAGTCCAGAGAAGGTCCGTGCCTTTTTTCAGTCGCCGCACTGGGAAGAGAGAATGTATGCCTGCAAGGTGGCTTCGGCACTGAATCAGGAATCCTGGCGCCAGGATTTGATGCGCTGCCTCGGGGATCAGGTGTGGTGGGTCCGGTCTGCTGCTGCAGAAACCATCCGCTCCTTTTCAGACGGAGATATTATGCTTGAATATGCACGCACCTCGCATGAGGATAAATTCGCCAGAGATATGGCAGAACAACTGCTGTCGATGGAAAAGGAGGTATAGCGGATGGACATCCTTTCCATGCTGATGACCATCGCCGCTGTTGCCATTATTGTTTATATGCTGGCTGTCGGTGGTGTCTACCTGATTCTGTTCTTCCTGGCGGTCCCGCGTGTTTTCCGTGAACGAAAACTCGACAGGAATGAGCCTATTGAAGACATGCTCGAGAGCAGTGATACGTATCCGGTCTCGGTACTGGTACCGGCCTACAACGAAGAACTCGGCGTCGTATCCACGGTGCGCTCTCTTTTGTCTCTGGAGTATCCGGAGTTTGAAGTCATCGTGATTAACGACGGATCGAAGGATGCGACGAGCGAAAAAATGATTGACGCGTTTCAGATGAAACAAGTTTCCATGGCCGTCCGGCAGCATTTTGAAACCGCTGAGATGCAGGCTGTGTACCGTTCGAACGTCTTCCCGCACGTGGTGCTGGTGGAAAAAGCAAACGGCGGCAAGGCGGATGCCCTGAATGCAGGTATCAACGTCTCCCGCTACCCGTATTTTGCGGCAATCGACGGTGATTCGATTCTGGAGCGGGATGCCCTGATGAAAACGATGAAGCCGATTATCGATTCCAACGGACTGGTAACGTGTACCGGAGGGACGGTACGGATTGCCAACGGGTCGACGATCCGCGACAGCGTGGTCGAGCAGATCCGTCTGCCGAAGCAGGCCCCGGCCATCATGCAGATCATTGAGTATTTCCGTGCCTTTCTCATCGGCCGGCTCGGCTTGAGCCGTTTGAACGTTCTTCTTATCATCTCCGGGGCATTCGGCGTGTTTGAAAAAGAACGTGTCGTCCGCGCCGGGGGCTACGAAACGAAGACGGTCGGAGAGGATATGGAGTTGATCGTCCGGCTTCATGCCATGCTGAAGGAAGAGAAGTCGAAGCAGCGGATTGAATACATTCAGGATCCAGTCTGCTGGACCGAGGCGCCGTCGGATATGCGCTCGCTGAAATCGCAGCGCATCCGCTGGCAGAAAGGGCTGTTTCAGACGCTCTGGCGCCATAAATACATGATGCTGAACCCGAAATACAAAGGCGTCGGCTTGTTTTCCATGCCGTACTTCCTGCTGGTGGAACTGCTCAGTTCCGTGTTTGAGCTGATCGGCTATGCCGTTATTATTCTCGCGCTTCTCTTCGGACTGGTTGACCCAACGATTACCATGACGATGATTATTGTCACGATTTTATACGGATCGCTGCTCTCATCCTTGGCGGTTCTTTTGGAAGAATGGACGTACCACAAATATCCGGATACGCTCAGTGTGCTGAAGCTGTACCTCTGGTCGCTCACAGAAACATTCTGGTACCGCCCGTTTATGGTCTGGTGCCGGGTCATGGGAATCATCGCCTTCTTTAAAGGTGGACATTCCTGGGGCCACATGCAGCGCCGCGGAATCAGCAGCCCAGAGCAGTAATGACGAGGAGGAATGAACATGAGTCATATTTTAGTAGCAGATGATGAAGAGATTCTCCGCATGCTGATTGTCGACACCCTCGAAGACCTTGGGCATGACATAGAAGAGGCTGAAGACGGCGGCGAAGCCCTGCAGAAGCTGCAGGAGCAGTCGTTCGATCTGGTCGTGCTCGATTACATGATGCCGGAACGCACAGGGCTGGAAGTACTCCAGTCCCTGCCCGATCAAATCAAAGAAGATACGTTGATCATCATGCTGACTGCCAAGGCGCAGGATGCAGACCGGGAGGCTGCATTGCAGGCAGGAGCCCGTTATTTCGTGGCAAAACCGTTCAGCCCCGGCGAGCTGGAAACCCTCGTAAAGGACGTGCTGTAAATGCGTTTCCGTCCACAAACGAAAAGCATCCGTTCGGAATTTCTATGGAAGTCTGCCGTCTACGTCCTGGGTATCATCATCCTTGGTACCCTCGTGACGCTGTTTATCCTGAACAATCAGCAGGATCATGCAGAAAATCAAGATTATCTGCTGGAAAAAGCCGAAGCCGCGGAAGACGTCGAACAGTCGCTGCAGCAGCTGTTCTATCATGTCCGGGCCTACTACAGCTTCCAGAATCAAACGGATCTTCAAAACATTAATCAGGATATCCGGGAGCTCGAAACGGCGCTTAATACATACCAGGATCTGGATCTGGCCCCCGAAGAGGAGAGCTTCGCCGAGAGTCTCGATACCTTTATGGACACATACGAGAACACGAACCTCCCAGAGGCCATTGCTTTCGTGGAAGCAGATGATTACGAAGGGCTCCGGACCTATGCGAATCAAGGGACCAATCAGCAGATTGACTCGTTGATTGAAGAGGCTTCCGACCTGCGGGAGGCCGTCTTTACGAATCTGCAGGAAGAGTATGATACCGCTATGTCCGAAAGCAATCGGAATATCGTGCTGGCCATGGGGCTCGGCCTGCTCGTCTTTCTTACGATGCTGTTAGGATCCCAGCGTCTCTTAAGCCGGCTCGTCGTTCCGATCGAAGAGTTGACGGCGGCATCGGATGAACTGACGAAAGGCAATGCGGTGAAAGTAGCTGCCGCCTCCAGGGATGATGAAATTGGCGCGCTTGCCCGCTCGTTCGAGACCATGTCGACGACGATGCGCGAAAACGAAGAGGAGCTGCAGGCCCAGAATGAAGAACTTCAGGCGCAGCAGGAAATGCTCGAAGATGCGCTCGATCAGACAGAAAAAGAAAAAAATAAAATTGATCGATACAGCCAGCTCAACCAGACGATGTCGACGAAACTGGATAAAGAGGCGTTTCTTACCTCTATCTTCCGGTATGTCAATGAACTGTATCCGAATGACCGCAGTATTCTGTATCTGCTCGAGGAGAACGACTACCGGGCCATGGGATTGACGAAGCAGGGCATTGCGCAGTGGAAGGAAGCTGACAAGTCCAGCTGGATCACGCGCCTGAAGGAAGAAGCGCACATCCACGTAACGAGAGAAGCGACGCCGGAGGAGAAAGGCATTGCAGATGGAGCGGTACAGGCCCATGATTATTATACGGCGGTAAAAGATGCGAACGGAACCATTTTCGCGCTGTTTGCCTGTACCCGCTTCGGCTACCCGTACACCGAAGAGGACATGGAAGAGATCGAGTCCTTGATGAGTCATATCGCGCTCGGACTGGAACGTTCGGTTGTTTATGAAGAAATCACGCGTGCGCGGAAGCTGAGTCAGGATATTCTCGATAACGTTAATGAAGCGATACAGTTTGTGGATGACGATGGCGCAATGCTGCAGAACAACGATGCGATGGAGGAGCTCCTCACCTACGAAAATACGGCAGAAGCTGTACCTGCAGAGGAATGGATGGGGGAAATGCTCCACCGTGCAGAGGAGGAGCAGGCGCTCGAAGCCTTTTACCGGGCAATGCTCGAACAGGAGACGAAAGAAACGCTCTCCCAGCAGTTTGAGCTTAAAGACGGGAGCCGGGTGATCACCGTGTACGGTACAGCTGTCTATAACGACGACGAACGCGTCGGAACCGTGTTCGTGTACCGCGACATGACCCGCGAGCATGAGCTCGACAAGATGAAGTCTGAACTGGTCAGCACGGTCAGCCACGAGCTGAGAACCCCGCTGTCGAGTGTGCTCGGCTTCACCGAGCTGCTGCTGACGAAGGAATTGAAGCCGGAGCGGCAGAAACGCTACCTCAGTACGATTCATAAAGAAGCCAAGCGGCTGACGAACTTGATCAATGATTTCCTCGATCTACAGCGGATGGAAGCCGGCAGTCAGCCGTATCAGATGGAAGACCTGTCGATGGATGCGGTCGCGATGGATGTCATTTATCAGTTTAAAAACGAGCAGAAGCACCGCCTCTCCTTCGTCGATCAGTCTTACGCGGCGAAAGTGGAAGGGGACCGCGAGCGGCTGTATCAAGTGCTGACCAACCTCGTCAGTAACGCGGTGAAGTTTTCACCGGAAGGCGGAGAAGTAACGATCCACTTCTCGAACAGCGGAAGCGACCTGCTCGTTGCCGTTGAAGACGAAGGGCTCGGCATTCCACCGGAAGCGAAAGATTCTCTGTTTAACAAGTTCCAGCGGATTGATAACAGCGACCGCCGGAATATCGGCGGGACGGGACTCGGCCTCGCTATCTGCAGAGAAATTGTGGAGCGGCACGGGGGAAGAATATGGGTGGAATCAGAAACGGGCCAGGGATCCACGTTTTTCTTCCGTCTCCCGTTGAAACACCAGCAGCAGGCGCGGACCGTGACGACGCCGGAAGGCTACCCGAAAGGGGCCTCCGTCGTCATCGTGGAAGATGACACGAGCCTTGCTCTGCTGCTGTCCGAGGAACTGCGCTCCCACGGATTCCGGGTGATTCATCACCTGAACCCGGAGCATGCGTACCGTGATATCGTCCGCACGGTTCCGGCAGCCGTCGTCGTCGATCTCATGCTCGGAGAAGCAACAGACGGCTGGGACTTGATTCAGCGTCTGAAAGAAGAGCAGACGACGAACGATATCCCGATTATCATCTCGTCTGCGCTCGATCGTTCCGATGAAAAAGTACAGAAATACGGGATTGAGCAGTATTTAACGAAGCCTTATCCTCCGCAGGACTTATCAGCAGCGCTGCTGAAGTCCATTCAGGAAAGCCGCGGCACGGAAAAAGGAGCCATATTATTCCCGGATCACCAATAAGAAGAGAGAAAACACCTGCCGCAGCGTGCGGCAGGTGTTCTTTGGCTGTTGATAACGTTTATCTGTTTGCCTGTTTATTTGTTTCGTTGTATTTCCCCTCTGCTTCCCGGCGGAAGCTTGCCTTTCGCTATTTCTCAGGAAAGACCCCTGAGAAAGGAGCTTCAGGCTGCGCTGATACCACAGGCGTCCCCGCCGGACACGTCAGTGAAGCGGGTCTGCTTATTGGAGAAAGACGTCACGATAGGCAGGCACGACGGCTTTGCTGTTCTCATGGCATGATCGGAATGTATAAGTTTCCATTTAGGGTGACGGCGTAACCGGCTGCACGGGAAGAAAAAAACCTTTTCTTCCCTCGAAGAGCATGCAGCGACGCCGCACGCCGTTCCCGAACAAAAGGTGCTTTGCGCTTTTATTCCAGGAGTACCTCGGCTTTGTACTCAGCTTTTTTAAGAGAGGGAAGGGGCAGCGGACAAACCTTGTTTCTGTTACGAGCGCGCAGCCGGAAAGCACGCTGGTTCCTTCTATTCCGCGGCGGACGGAGCAGGTTTTCTGGCGGTTTGAGCCCTGGGGAAGGAAGCAGGTCGAGTACTTGGCCGAAGCGCCGTTTCCTGAGTCGGAGCGTCCGCCGGGCACCGCTGAACGTCCGCTGCGCTCCTTTGAGTGACCGCCCAACATCGGAACGGCCGTTGGGAGCATCGCAGCGTCTGCGGACGAAGCTGCAGCGACCGAGAACAGCCGCTGAGTGACCGCTCCGGCGCTGCGAACGTCCGAGCCGCGCCCAGATCACCGACGCGGAAGGCCCTCTCCCTCTTTATCCGGTAGAAAATCATGCCCGCACTCTCTCTAAAGGGGATACTGTCGTTCAGGTAAAACCATCGATGGTCCTGACTTTCCCTTGGTGGGACATTTCAGGAGTAGGGCGGAGGGAAAACGGCTAAAGGTAAGAACACACAAAAAGAGGTGATCGAGGATGGCAACGCTGTGGCTCCTCGGCAGCCAATGTTCCTTCCGGCAGCCGTGGTTTGAAGAGATCGATAAAAAGAAGGATCATATTCTGCTGATCGAAGCGCGTTCGCGCTCCACGTGGCAGCAGTATCATAAGCAGAAGCTCGTGCTCGTGTTTTCCATCATGCGTCATTTTAAAGCGGAACTGGAGGAAGCAGGATTCAGCGTGGACTACCGGCAGGGAGATTCGTTCGAGGAAGAGCTGCAGAAACATATTAATCAGTACAAAGCGAAAGAAATTCTCATTCATCAACCTTCCGACCATCGGATGGAGAGGCAGATCCATTCCTGGAAGAACAAACAAAAGGACGTCGACATTCGCATGCAGGAGGAAGGCGGTTTTTTAATCGGCCGCCCGGAGTGGGAGGACCTGTTGCCGGATAACCAGAAATGGCAGATGGATAAGCTGTACCGGAAGTTCCGGACCCGCTTTGATGTGCTTTTGACGAACGAAGGAAAACCGCTCGGCGGCAAGTGGAGTCTCGATGCGGAGAACCGCAAGCCGCCGAAAAAAGGGCTCGATTTCCCGGCACCCGCCTGGCCGGACCAGACGACGATCACGAAAGAGGTGATCGCGGACGTGGAGCAGCATTACACGGAGAATTACGGCAGCATCGACTCGTTCCGCTATCCGGTTACTGCGGACCAGGCGGAAGCATTTCTAGAGGACTTCATCAAGCATCGGCTGCCGACGTTCGGGGACTATCAGGACGCGATGATTCCGAAAGATCCGTTCATGTCCCATTCGATGCTGTCAGCTTCCATCAACATGAACCTGCTCGACCCGCTGGATGTCATCCGGAGGGCGGAAGAAGCATATGAAGACGGCCATGCTCCGCTGAACGCCGTCGAAGGTTTTATCCGGCAGATTCTCGGCTGGCGGGAGTATATCCGTGGTATTTATCTTCGGAAAATGCCCGAGTACCGGAACGTGAATGAACTCGATCATCACCGGGATCTTCCGGACTTTTTCTGGACGGGAGAAACAAAGATGCACTGCATGCAGGACAGCATCGGCTCGGTGATCGAACATGGCTACAGCCATCACATCCAGCGGCTGATGGTGATCGGCAACTTTTCGGTGCTCGCCGGCTTTTCTCCGCAGCAGGTGTCCGACTGGTTTAACGAAATGTACATCGATGCACTCGACTGGGTTGTGCTGCCGAATGTGCTCGGCATGGCGCTCTATGCTGACGGGGGGCTGATGTCGACGAAGCCGTATGTCTCCAGCGGCAACTACATCCATAAAATGAGCCGCTACTGCGGGGACTGCGAATACAGCGTCAAAGACAAATACGGCGAGACCGCCTGTCCGTTCCACTCGCTGTACTGGGATTTCTTAGAACGACAGCGAAGCCGGTTTGAAGAGAATCCACGCATGAAAGTGATGTTCAAACACCTGGATAATCGATCGGAGGAGCAGGTCCAGCAGCAGAAAGAGACGGTGGATCTCGTCTTTGACCGACTGAAGAAAGGAGAGCTGTAATGGCGCGCTGCCTCGGCGTCGACGGCTGCCGCGGAGGATGGGCGGTCGTGACCGCCGAGCAGGGCCGGCTGGTACAGGCAGAAATAGCTGCATCGCTCGCTGCTATTGAGACGGCCGGCGTGGATCGAATCTGGATCGATATGCCGATCGGAATGCCGTCTGCTCGACAGTTCCCGAGGGAAGCGGATGCCGGAGCGAGGCGCCTGCTCGGACCGCGCAGGGCCAGTATTTTTTCAGCGCCGTGCAGGGAGGTGCTGGAGGCAGCCGATTATGAAACGGCCTCCGCCGAGCACCGCCGGCTGACGGGCAAGGGGATCTCGAAGCAGACGTGGAACCTCGTACCGAAAATCCGGGAACTGGCGGCGTGGCATCCGGATGTGCCGGTGTATGAGGCGCATCCGGAGCTGGTGGCTGCAGGACTGGGCGGGGAGCCGATGAAGGCGAACAAGAAAACGGAAGCGGGGCAGGCGGAACGGATCGAACTTCTGAAGGGATCCGATTTCGGTCCGGAGCAGCTGAAGGCGTGGAAACAGGAGTTTGGAGGCCGTGCGGCAGCAGATGACTGGATCGATGCTGCGCTGTTGGCCGTGGCTGCCTCTGATCCGGCGCTGGAGCGGCGGACCGTACCGGAACAGCCGCAGCAGAACGATGCGGGAGAGGACATGGCCATTCATTACAGCATCCGGGGTTGATACAGGGGAACACCTTCGGATGGAATCGGCGCGCGGTGTCCCTGCAGGTTTGGGTAGAGGTTCCTCTCGTGAAGAGACACGAAGCCTACATTTTGGTTATGGCCACATGTGTGCTTTCTGCAAACATAAACAGGCCGTCTCCTGGAGGAGGCGGCCTTTACGTGTGGATGGACTTATTTCAGCGAGTAGCCGCCGTCGATGACGAGTTCGGCACCGATCATGTACGACGAGACGTCGGAGGCGAGGAAGCGGACGGCGTTGGCAATTTCGTCCGGGTCGGCGTAGGAGCCGCGTGGAGATTCTTTCGATGCTTTCTCCAGTGCTTCTTCGCTGCCGTACGCTTTCTTGGAAAGATCCGTAACGGTAGGGCCCGGCGAGATGCAGTTGACGCGGACGCCCTGTCTCGCAAAACGGAGCGACGTGCTCTGGGTCATGGCAACGACCGCTGCTTTCGTTCCGCTGTAGGCAGGAAGCATCGGATTTACTTTGTCGTTCCCGAGAATAGCAGCGTTATTGACGATGTTTCCGGATTTCTGCTTCTGCATCCACTGCAGCGCATACTTCATGTACAGGTAGATTGCTGTCTGGTTCGTGCCGATCAATTTATCCCAGTCTTCTTCACTCACGCGGGCGAGAGGTCCGCCGCCGATGGAAATGACCCCGGCATTGTTGAAGAGGATGTCGATTTGGTCTTCTTCCTTTTCCAATTCTTCGAAGAAACCGGCAATCTGCTCCCGCTCCAGGTTATCGACTTGATGGAAGTGCGCATATCCATCCGCTTCTGATTCGACGTTTTTTCCTTTATCTTCATCGCGTCCCGTAAAATGAACGCGGGCTCCTCTAGCTGCAAACTGCTTCACGACGGCAGCTCCGATCCCGGACGTACCGCCGTTCACAATAACCACTTTTCCTTCGAAATTTTCCATGTTCCTTCAGCCTCCTTGATTGGTTTCCCTTTTGTCATAGGTATACACGATTTTTACAAAAGTTAAACATGGGGCTGATTTTTGATGATGAATAGGAATGGATCAAGGCTCATCGCGGAAGGACGTGGCTTTAGCTGCTGCTTGGGAAGGTGGGCTTGTTCTTGCCTGAAAACGACCGCTTTCCCACGAACAGGCGCTGCTCATTTTTCATCCACGGAAAAGAACCGCCGGCGGACTGCCGGCGGTTCATTCTTCTTTTCTTATCAAGCTGAACGTCAGCGGTGATCGATTTTTTCCGGGTAGAGGTCGTGCTGCAGGAGCCGCTGCTCGGCCATCTTCTCGTACTTCGTGCCGGGACGGCCGTAGTTCGTGTAGGGATCGATGGAGATGCCGCCGCGCGGGGTGAATTTGCCGAGCACTTCGATATAGCGCGGATCCATCAGTTCGATGAGGTCGTTCATGATCGTATTCATGCAGTCCTCATGAAAGTCGCCGTGGTTGCGGAAGCTGAACAGATACAGCTTCAGCGATTTGCTCTCCACCATCTTCACATCCGGAATGTAGCTGATGTAGATTGTGGCAAAATCCGGCTGGCCGGTTTTCGGGCAGAGGCTGGTGAACTCCGGGCAGTTGAATTTTACAAAATAATCCCGGTAGGTGTGGCGGTTCTCAAAGGATTCGAGGATGGAAGGGTCGTATTCCATTTTATATTCCACGTTCATGTTTCCGAGCAGGTCTACTTCTTCTTCACGGTTATGGGCCATTGACAGTCGTTCCTTTCTTCTTTTCAGGATGCCTTTATCATACACAATCCCAGCAGGGGAGAGCAATGGGATGCCCTCCGCGAGAGCTGCGGATATTTTTTCAGCGCAGAAAGTATAGTAAAGTGGAAGGAACAAACCAAGACAGGGAGGAAAACAAATGAATGTCGGTCGGAATGACAAGTGTCCGTGCGGAAGCGGTAAAAAATATAAAAAGTGCTGTGGGCAGTCCAATGTGACGGCCTTTAGCCAGAACGTAGTAAAGCAGGAGGTGGATCAGGCGTTTGGCCGTTTGATGGACGAAGGGATATCGAACAACCAGAAGGTGAAGCGGCTGATCGCGCAGGAGGGAGACAGCGATAAAACGATGGTAAGGCTGGAGCTGGAAGTCATCGGCTCGATGCTGCTGGATCCGGTAAAGGGAAATGCAGAAATGAAGGATTTTGTTTCCAGGGAGAAAAAACAGCAGATCCGGCCTCAGGTGAAAGCAGCACTGGAACAGTGGACGAACACGGAGCCGGGACTGTTTGAAATCACAAAGCCTTCGATAGAGACCGGCTTTCCCTGGGAAGCGAGGAATCTGTACACCGGGGAAACCTTCCCCGTGAGAGCAGCGGAAGAGGACCAGGCAGGAGAGTGGGAAGACATGACGTTCTATCAATTCGGCTTTCCGCTGTCCTATGGAACGAGTTACATGATTCATCCTCCGGATCTGGCATTGACAGAAAGAGGGAGAGATCACTTCATCCAGAAAGTGGACGAGAGAAAGGTCCCTGCGGACGTCACGTTCCACGAAGATTTTTTTTCGTGGATCAATGTATATGAACGTTTGTTTTTAGAGGGAGACACACTGGAGCAGGAGGAATACTTCGACCCGATCCCCCTTCCCCCTGAGGATAAAGGCGTATGGGACATGGTGGAAACATCCCTGCTGCAGGAAGGAGCTGGCAGCGAGGTCCTGGCGAACTTGAAATTCCTCTGGGAACGATATCTGCTGGAGCAGAAACCGAGGATTCCGAAACCCGAAGTTCCCGCAGCTGCGCTGGAGTACTTCTTCCGTCATCATGATGCGTTCGGGTGGAACGGCAGGCCGATGACACAGAAAGAAGCTGCGCAAAAGTACGGAGTAAGTCCCGGCAGCGTGTCAAACCGGGCCATGGCATTGGAAAGCCAGCTTTTCTCTATTTTCTTTGATGCGTGGGAGACAGAAGATCAAATGGGAGAGCCAGCCCTCCGTGAGTCGGACAACTTGTTACGCTGGACCAATTCCTCCGTCGAGATAGAGATGGAGAAACGTCTGTACCAAATCGTCGTTCTGATGACGAGAGAGGGACTTCCGGATACAGATGCAACCTTCAACGATTTGTATCATCGATTGGATGCGTTGTTCGAAGCAAAAACAGCTGCGGAAAAGGCACAGATGATGGTCTACGATGGATACGAACAAGATAATCCCGAGGAGCGGATTCGGACAGCGGAGAACGCCATGAAGATCGACCCCTCCTGCGGGGACGCCTATACACTTCGCGCAACCGCGTACGAACCGGGCGAGACGAAGCTCAACGACCTGCTGAAAGCGGTGAACATGCATCTTCGCAGCGGCATTCTACTGCGGGTAGAGGAGGTAGAAGAAGCATGGCATGATCCCATCAGCCGGCCGTACTTGAGGGCAGAATATCTGCTGGCTGAGACGTATGCCGCGCTTGGAGACGTCGAACAAGCGGCGAAAGAGCTGGAAGAACTGCTCCAGCATACCCCGGAAGACATCCAGGGAGCGAGGTATCTGCTCGGAGCCTGCTATGCCAGACTGGGGCGAGCGGAGGATCTCGACCATCTGCTGGAAAGTTTTGAAACATCCGGATCAGACGATACCTGGTTTGACTATACGCTCCTGCTGCACCAGGTGATGACATCGACGAAATCTCCCGGCCAGGAAGAGAAGATGATGATACAATTCAGCATGATGGATGCGGTGGAAAGCAATCCGCACATCGCGAAAATGCTCGCATCTGGTGATATCGACCAGCAGGCGCCGACGTATCATCAGGCAGGCTCCTATGAAGAGGCACAGTGGTATCTGTCGCTGTATCGGCAGGCGTGGGCACCTTACCAGCAGCTGTTGCACGAACTTTATGAAGGTCTATCGGACCTCCCGTAGGCATCCCGGAGGGGGGAGGGCATTTTCGCGTGAGCCGGAGCCCTCTCTGCCCGCTCTTCTGTTCCTGACGAGCCGTCGGTGTGCGGCCAGGGCGCCCGTTGCAATCCGGCGTCGGGTATGGTACGTTGATACAAATGAGAAACGGGGGACGAAAGCATGATTCTGTATCGCGCGCAGCAACAGCATAAGCTCTGTTTTTTTCCGCGTGCCGAGCAGTAATCAGAGGCTCCCGGAAAAGAACAGAGCGTCTTCACGCATACCGCAGTATTGGCTCTACGGGGACCGGTGCGGTTTTTTTGTGTTCTTAAGATAGTAGAGAATGTCCTGGCAGGAAGACGGCGCCTCGTACGCTGCGCGGGAAGAATGAAGAACTGTTCTTCCCTGGAGAAGCCTGCAGCGTCGCCGCACGCCGTTCCGACCAAAAGGCGCTTTGCGCTTTGGTTCTGTTCAAATTCAACTAATAGAAAGAAGGCTGCAATATGGAAGAAAAGATTCTGCGGGTCAGCCCGTCGTATGAAGCACAGTACCGGGACGGCTATCCGCTTGTCATGGAGGAGGCGCTCACGAACCCAGGCGCCCTGAAAGAGGAAGGGGAAGTATTCCGTCTGGAAACGAAGGGCGGCGATTTTCTTGGCCGCGGGTATCACGGACGTCAGAACAAAGGGCTCGGCTGGATCGTGACGACGAAAGAAACGGAAACGATCGACGAACGGCTGATTCAGAAGCGGCTGATCGTCGCGCTCGGCCGGCGGGGACATTTCTTCGGCCAGGAAGAGACGAACCTGTTCCGCCTGTTCAACGGGGAAGGGGACGGCTTCGGTGGTGTCCTCATCGACTACTACGACCGCTGGTATGTCATCCAGTTTTACAGCCGCGGCGCGTATGCGTTCAAAGATGTATTTGTCGAGGCGATCCTGCAGAACACCGATGCCATCGGGGTGTATGAGAAGAAACGATTCAGCGACGGTGGCGCATACGTCGCCGATGATGATTTCGTGACGGGCACCCCGGCACCGGAGCCGCTTCCGGTGAAAGAAAACGGCATGACGTTCGCCTCGTATTTGAACGACGGCGCGATGACGGGCATCTTTCTCGACCAGCGGGACGTCCGGAGAAAAGTCCGGGATGAGCTTGCAGACGGCAGAAACGTCCTGAACACATTTTCGTATACGGGGGCGTTCTCTGTCGCAGCAGCGCTCGGCGGTGCGGCGACGACCAACATTGACGCGGCGAACCGGAGCAGGGAAAAGACGATCGAGCAGTTCCGCATGAACGGCGTTGATCCGGCTGCGCACGACATTATTGTCGATGACGTCTTCCAATACTTGAAAAGGTCAGCGAAGCGGGAGAAGCGCTGGGATCTCGTCATCCTCGATCCACCCAGCTTCGCGAGAACGAAGCAGACGACGTTTAAAGCATCCAAGGACTATCCATCCCTGCTTGTATCTGCAGCAGCCGTCACCGAAACCGGCGGCTATATTCTGGCCTCGACGAACCACGGCGGCATGACGCACGGGCGGTTCCGGAAATTCATCAAACAGGCGGCAGCCGAAGCCGACTGCACGTTCAAGGTGGAATCGGTCTGGTCGGTGCCGGAGGATGTCGTCCAGGACGACAAGTACCCGGAAGGCAGCTACTTGAAAGTGTATCTCATCAAAAAGATAGCCGAAGGAGGAGCTTCACATGAGTGAACACCACACCCACTTTATTAAACATATCGTCACAGAGGACATGGAGAGCGGCGCTTACGACAGCATCACGACCCGTTTTCCGCCCGAGCCGAACGGCTACTTGCACATTGGCCATGCGAAGTCGATCGTGCTCAACTTCGAGCTGGCGGATGAATTCGGCGGCACGACAAACCTCCGTTTTGACGATACGAATCCGTTGAAAGAGGATAAAGAGTATGTCGATGCGATCAAAGAAGACATCGAGTGGCTTGGCTATGAGCCGGAGAACCTCCGTTTTGCTTCCAATTATTTTGAAGAGATGTACAACCAGGCCGTCAGTCTGATCAAGCGCGGGCTTGCCTACGTGGAAGACTTGTCGCAGGACGAAGTACGGGAGCTGCGGGGGACACTGACCGAACCCGGAAAGGAAAGCCCGGCGCGGAACCGGAGTGTAGAGGAGAACCTCGAGCTGTTCGAACAGATGCGCAGCGGCGCCTTTGCTGACGGAGAAAAAACGCTGCGGGCCAAGATTGATATGAGCTCGCCGAACATCAATCTGCGGGACCCGGTGCTGTACCGGATTTCCCACACGGATCATCATAATACGGGAAGCGACTGGTGCATTTATCCGATGTACTCGTTTGCCCATCCGTTGGAAGATGCGATCGAAGGCGTCACCCATTCGCTCTGTACGCTGGAGTTCGAGGATCAGCGTCCCCTGTACGACTGGGTGATCGCCAAAGCGGATCTTGCCTCCGAGCCGAAACAGATTGAATTCGCGCGGCTGAACTTGACGAACACCGTCATGAGCAAGCGGAAGCTGAAGCAGCTCGTCGACGAAGCGTTCGTCGACGGCTGGGACGACCCGCGGATGCCGACGATTTCCGGCCTGCGCCGCCGCGGCTTTACGCCGGAATCGATCAAGCAGTTCTGCCGGGAGATCGGGGTTTCGAAAGCCGATAACCTCGTCGATGTCCGGATGCTGGAGCACTTCCTGCGGGAGGACTTGAAACTGAAGGCACCACGGACGATGGCGGTGCTGGATCCGGTGAAAGTCATTATTACGAACTATCCGGAAGGAGAAACCGAGTGGCTTCCGGCAGAAGTAAATCCGGAGAATGAGGAGATGGGTACCCGGCAGATTCCATTTTCCCGTGAGATTTACATCGAGCGGGAAGATTTTATGGAAGACCCGCCGAAAAAATATTTCCGGCTGTTCCCGAACAATGAGGTGCGCATCAAGCACGCATACTTTATCCACTGCCACGATTTCAAAAAAGATGAGAACGGACGGGTGACTGAGCTGTACTGCACCTATGATCCGGAGACGAAGTCCGGATCCGGTTTTGATGCACGGAAGGTGAAGGGCACGCTTCACTATGTAGAAGCCGGACATGCGGTGCCGGCGGAATTCCGTCTGTACGAGCGGCTGATTGATGATGAAGCCGAAGGGGATAACTTCCTGGACTTCGTCAACAGCGAGTCGCTGACGGTCAAGCACGGCTTTGTGGAGCCGAACATGGCAGATGTCACTGCCTACGACAAGTTCCAGTTCTTCCGCCACGGCTACTTCAGCGTCGACCCGAAAGACAGCAGCCCAGGTGCGCCGGTGTTCAACCGGGTGGTCGAGCTGAAAAGCTCGTTTAAGCTGAAGTAAAGGCCGGCCGGATGAAGGAAGAACAGCGTACGACCGATTCCAGCTATATTCAGCAGCACCTGGCGAATGAGCGGACGTTTCTCGCCTGGGTGCGGACGGCGCTGACGATGAAGGGGATCGGCTTTCTCGTCTTCAGTCTCGAGCTGATGATCTCGGGGCAATCTGTCTCCACAGCAGCGCAGCTCGTAAGTGCCGTGTCCTTCGTGGCCGGCCTGACGATTCTCTCCGCAGGCACGCTGCTGTATTTCCGCAGCAAAAAGACCATCAACGACCAGCTGTACCGGGCTGCTTCCACGACCGTCGTACTGACGGCGGTCCTTGTAGCGGTCGTGCTCACCGTCATCTTTCTCTATGCCCTCACGGTCGGATCGGGCCGCCTGTAATACAACGCTGTCCGGGACGAAGGACGCAGGCGCGCGTGTCGTCTGCTCGATATCAGCCTGACCGTCTCCCGTTTGGAGGCGGTTTTTGGCGTGCTCGGCGTTCTCACGCAGAGCGCTGCTGCTTTGGTAAGATGAAAGATAGAAAAGAAGCGCGTTTTGTGGAAAACAGTTGCCTTTTCATGCAGGAAAAAAGTTTTATATATGCTGAAATGCAGTAGTATTTTCTGTGTTTTTAGGGAAAAGGATAACATCACAAACCAGGATGTTGGGACATTTTCATCCGTTCAATACTCTGTTGGACAGGATCAGGACCGGAAGTCGGAGGAGATGGCTTATGGAGAACTATCGTGCCCCGTTTATACAGCTGTTTACGGAGAAGGACACCGTGCATATGATGAGCCTGGCGGCCACGGCCCATGCCGCCGTAGTCACTGCTTTTCTTTTCTTTGACTTCGCTGTGCTCGCCGCCATCAATTTGCTAAGTGCGCTCGTCCTGCTGGGAGTGCGAATGACTGGACTGGTGTACAGGCCGGCTGCTTCCTTTCTTATTCTTTACGGATCGACGCTCGTTCACGTGGGGATTGGCTCTGTGATCCTCGGTTGGGAAATTGGCCTGTATTTTTTTCTCATCCTTTTTCCGATTGTCGGTTTTCTGCTGCTGCAGCCGCGCCAGTTAATCTGGATGCTCGCGACGAGTGCCTTCTCTTTTATCCTGCTTTACCTGTTCACGGCAGGTCAGCCATCGCCGCTTCCTGCACCGGTCCATGGCTTCTTCTACCTCTTCAATGCAGGCATGGTGGTGTCGGCCATCGTTCGTGTGATTATGCTGTCTACCAGAGTGAACCAAGATAGGATGGGGACGATCCAAAACCAGGCGGACATCGATTCCCTGACCGGTCTGCTGAACCGAAGAGCACTGCTCGATCAGGTGGCTCTGCTCACGGAGGAAGCGCACGTGATGCTGGTGGATCTGGACAATTTCAAACGGATCAACGACCGTTTCGGGCACAGTACGGGGGATATGGTGCTGAAGGATTTCGGTCGTCTGCTTCAACAGCTTCCGGATGATATCCAGGCTGCCCGCTGGGGCGGAGAAGAATTCCTTCTGATTCTTCCCGGACAAACCAGGGCGGAAACGACAGCGTGGTTCGACTCTCTGCTCGAAGGGTTCCAGGAAATGGAGGCCTCCTACCAGAACTGTCCGGGTATCCAGTTCAGCTTCACCGCAGGGGCGGCCGATGTCGGAGCTTCCTTCGATCGAGCTGTTTCCCGTGCAGATGAACTGCTGTATCAAGCAAAAACGGCAGGGAAAGGCCGGCTGCTCCGGGACGGAGAAGCAGCGGAGCCATCGGCACAGTACCGGTCATAAGGCACGCGGATGACCTGCCGGCAGCGGACAAGCTGCCTCGGGAAAGCGAACATCGACGCGGGCGGCACGGTGAGAGTCCCTTAGAGACGAGGCTGGAGAAGAAATTCCAACGAAGGAACCAGGCTTCCGATGATCCGAAATGGATCGTCGGAAGCCTTTCATATGTAGAGAAACATAGTTTCAGGTCAGTCACTGCACTACATGGCTGCAGAGCAGAGAAGGGGAGGCCCGAGATGGCAGCTCGAGAGGCGTAAGGAGAAAGGAAAGGGCCGGCTATTGGCTCAAATGCAGAACAGAAGCGTCCCGAAGCGGCAGGGGGAGCGTCTCTAATCGGGAAGAGAGTGGCTCAAAAAGAGGGGAGTGGCTCAAAACATCGGCCGAGCGACCCGATAGAGGACCTCGACCCGCTCGCTTTCGAAGCGGAAGCGTCGCCTTTTTCACCGAAAGCGACGCGCTTTTCGCATGATAAAAATGTATAAGTTTTCATACAGTGTGACGGCGGCTCCATGCGCTGCTCGGGAAGAAACAAAGAACGTTTTCTTCCCTCAAAAAGCTTGCAGCGCTTCCGCACGCCGTTCCGACCAAAAGGCGCTTTGCGCTTTTGTTCGAGGTTGGTTCATACAGGCGACGTGCAGACATTTTTTCACACGGGCAGTATACGTTCTTATACAGGGGGACGCGGCTTTGTCGGCTGCGCGGGAAGAAGGAAAACCGCTTTCTTCCCTTCAAAAACCAGCAGCGACGCTGCATCCCCGTTCTGACCATTAGGCGCTCTAAGCTTTTGTCCATAGAATACGGCTCCTCCCGACAGCTGCCTTGACTGTATCTCCTGCCGCCTCCCGCGGCTGTAGAAAAAAACAATAAAAAAGCCGGCAGCCAAAGCATTGTGTGCTTTGGCTGCCGGGCTTCCAATGGAATGGATTAGTTGCTGTTCAGTGCTTCGACGATTTTATCCGCCGTGCTCTGGCTGGACATTGGGTTCTGTCCTGTGACAAGGCGGCCGTCGCGGACGGAGAAGTCTGTCCAGTTATCCCCGCGGACGAATTCGGCTCCTTTTTCACGGAGCGTGGATTCGAGCAGGAATGGCACCGCGCTTTCCAGTCCCATGTCTTTTTCTTCCTCATCGGTAAAGGCATTGACCTTCTTATCTTTCACGAGCGGTGTCCCGTCCGACAGAGTAACATGAACGAGGGACGTCGGACCGTGGCAGACAGAGCCGACGACAGCACCGTTTTCATAGTGATCTTTAATCAGCTTCTGCAGCATCAGGCTGTCCGGGAAGTCGAAGACCGTTCCGTGTCCACCCGGCAGAAATACGGCATCGTAGCCGGCTTTTACATCGTCTTCCGACAGTTTTTCGGTATTCGCAAGCTTTGCCTGCGCTTCCTGCCATTCTACTTTTTCTTCTTCAGGCAGGCTGTTCGGGTCGAGCGGCACTTGACCGCCTTCCATGCTGCGCACCGTGACATCATAGCCCTGCTGGACGAATGTGACGTAAGGTGCGGCGAATTCTTCGAGCCACAGGCCTGTATCATTTTCTGCGATTTTATCTGCGCTTGTTACGACAATCAGTACGTTTTTACTCATCATGATTCCTCCTCTAATCGTTCGTTACGGTTACAGAAAGTAAGTTTCCCGGATTGTCCGCCGGCTAAACATCCGCGAGCATCCAGCGGCTCAGCTGCCCGACATGAGCTTCGAGCGAATCTACTTTTGGCCGGCCTGCGGGGTAGTCGAACAGAGTAAGTTCGGTGCACGCGAGGAGAAGGCAGTCCGCGTCAGACGCAGCCACCATCCGGTGAAGGTGATCCTGTGCCTGCGGACGAACGATGCCGGCTGCGAGTTCCTCGAAAATGGTGTCCTGGAGCCACTGCTGGTCGTTCTCAGTAGGAAGCAGCGGCATCATTCCCCTCTGCTCCAGCGGGCGGGTGAAGAGCGGGGACTGCATCGTATAGGCCGTGCCGAGAAGGAGCGGCTTCCTGGTTCCGGCCGGCAGTGCCTCCAGCACGGCATCGACAATGGAGAGGAGCGGGACGTCGAGCTGCTCCTGCACCCCGTCTGCTGCGAGATGGGCGGTGTTGGAACAGAGCGCGACCGCCTCAGCGCCTGCCGCCTCCAGCCTCCGGGCACAACCGCCGAGAAGGTCGGCAGCCCCCGTCCAGTCTGCCTGATCTTGAAGACCGATCAGCGCCGGGAAATCGACGGTATCGAGCAGGAGTGGTGCCGGGGTGAGCGGGCCATGCGCCGCGGCTGCTTCTTCATGAAGGCGCCGGTAGTAGATCAGGGTTGTCTCCCAGCTCATGCCGCCGACGAGTCCGAGCCGCCTCACTGCTGTTCCCGGGCGTAAGACTTGAGTGCGCGGATGATATCCTGCTCGTAGGCTTCGCTGACAAAGTCGATGCCGTACTGGAACTGCTCCCCTTTGACGGCTTTCCAGACGATTCTGCCTACAGGCTCGATCACCATGCCGGCCAGTTCAAAGGAAAAGGTGAGGTGGTAATCAGAGTCAGGCAGGTTCAGTCCGGTCCGCATCCGCATGCCGCCCGGGCTGAGGTCTTCTAATACCCCTTTTCCTTTTTTGGACTCGCGGGATTCGCCCTGCACCCGGCTGATATAGAACGTCGTATCAATCGGAAGGCCGAACGTGTAGCGGAGAGGTTCCTTACGTCGTCGTGAGCTCATCGGTTCGTCTCCTTTCCATGCTGAAACTAGACAGTAGTATGCGTGGCAGTGTCGAATTCGTTCCGGATTTCCTGCCGAATATCGTCGTTTGCCAGAATATCAGCAGCGGTGCCGGCCAGCGTGCGGACACCGAGCAGCATGCCGTCAAAGCCTTCGCGGCTCAATGCTGCATCGCGGAAGCCGGTCGTGTGGGCCGTGATCGGCATGCGTGAAATGCGGATGTATGGGTGAATGGCTGGACAGCGCTGGCTGACGTTCCCCATATCAATCGAGCCCGATCCGCCGTCCTGTTCATGGATTTCCTCCGGTCTGACTCCCTGCTGCTGCAGATGCTTCGTAAAGAGAGTGGAGAGCGTCCGGTTCGTCTGCATGTCATCGTAGGAATATTCATAGTTGCGGATCTCGAGTTCTGCTCCGGTGGCCGTTGCTGCTGCCCGGGCACAGTTTTTCACTTTTTCCGTTACTGGATTCAGCCCGTCTCTCGTTGCTGCACGCACGTAGAACTGGGCTGACGCGAAGGCGGGTACGACGTTGGCGGCCGAGCCTCCGTTTGGAATGACGCCGTGCATGCGCACGTCCGGCGTCACATGCTGACGCAGCGCGTTGACCGCGTTGAACGTCTGGATGACGGCATCGAGGGCATTGATGCCTTCTTCTGGAGCGGCAGCAGCGTGCGAGGTCCTCCCGTGAAACGAAAATTCGACGGCATCCATCGCGAGGGAGGAACCACTTTGGACAAAAGCAGAAGATGGATGGGCCATCATGGCAGCATCGAGATGATCGAACATGCCATCCTCTGCCATCGTTACTTTGGCCCCGTTCGTTTCTTCTGCCGGTGTTCCGTATACATACACGGCGCCGCCGGTCTCCTCCAGCAGGGACGAAGCAGCAATGGCTGCCGCTGCTCCCTGGGTGCCGATCAAGTGGTGGCCGCAGGCATGGCCGATCTCTGGAAGCGCATCGTATTCGCACATGAATCCGACGGCAGCGCCCGGCCGGCCGGAATCTTTTACAGCGGTAAAAGCGGTCTCCGGCTGCCCTTCGACCTCGGTGTGCACCGAAAAGCCATGGTCGCGGAGCAGAGAGACGAGAGCTTCCTGAGCGAGAAACTCCTCGCCGCCGAGCTCGGGATTTGCTCCAATATACTGACTCACCTCGTACAGGCGTGGTTCAAGTTCCTCTGTTACTTCCTGAATCTGTTTTTCATACATGACGATATCCTCCCTCTTTCTCCGGCGGTGCCGGCAGTTCCTGCTGGTTTCTACTTTACCGCAGGCAGATGGGAGCAACAAGGGAAGTCTGCCCATATGGAAAGAATCGGGGTAATTTTCTGCAGATAATGGTATAATAATAAAAGTAAGAAAAATCCGAATTTTACTGCATCGGAGGCGGTGTACATGCTGAAAAATTATCCTGTTTCTTCATTTTATGATGAAATGATGAAGGAAGCCGGTCAAGCGAGACCCCACTATGAGAAATTCCACCGGCTGCTCCATTCCATGGAGATGAAAGAGCTCCACGAGAAACATGAAACAGCCCAGCTGAGCTTCCTGCGGCAGGGAATCACGTTCACGGTCTACCATGAAGAAGGCGGTACGGAACGGACGATGCCGTTTGACTTTGTACCGATCATTATTCCTGACGAAGACTGGGAACGGATTGAGGCTGGCATTAAGCAGCGTGTCCGCGCCCTGAACCACTTCCTGGAGGATGTATACCAGGAGAGAGAAATCATCCATGACCGCATCGTTCCGCGGGAGGTAGTGGAAAACAACCAGTACTTTTACGAGCAGCAGGCTTCCGGCCTGAAGCTGCCGCACAATAACCATATTTTTCTTGCCGGGATCGACCTGATTCGGGATAACGAAGGGACCTACCGGGTGCTGGAAGACAATCTACGGAATCCATCCGGTCTCTCCTACGTGTTTCAGAACCGTTTTGTGATGCGGAAAGTATTCCCGGAACTGTTTTTTGAACACGATATCTGGACCCTCGAACATCAGATGAGCCGTTTACATCAGGCGCTGTTAAGCCACGTGCCGGTACATGCACCGAACCCGGACAACCCGACTGCCGTGCTGCTGACGGCAGGGATGTATAATTCTGCCTACTACGATCATGTGTTTCTGGCCCAGCAGATGGGAATCGAACTTGTTGAAGGGCAGGATCTGCTGGTGAAAGACGATGTTGTCTTCATGAAAACGGTCCGCGGCCTGAAGCGGGTAGACATCATCTACCGGCGCATTGACGATGATTTTCTTGATCCGGAAGTTTTCAGTCCCGATTCCGAAATCGGCGTCGCCGGCCTTATGCGGGCGGTGGAGAAAGGCAATGCCGCGGTACTCAATGCCGTCGGAAACGGCGTCGCGGATGACAAAGAGATTTATGCCTACGTGCCGGAAATGATCCGCTATTACCTCGGCGAGGATCCGCTCATCCCGAATGTGGATACGTACTTCCTCCGGGATAAAGAGACGAGAGACGATGTGCTGCAGCGGCTTGATGAGCTCGTCATTAAAAACGTCGGTGCTTCCGGCGGTTATGACATGCTGATCGGACCCCAGTCGACGGCCGAGCAGCGGGAGCAGTTCCGGCGCCAGATTGAAGCGAAGCCGGAACAGTATATTGCCCAGCCGACCATCCAGCTCTCCCGGGCGCCTGCCTTTCAGCAGCAGCGGTTTTATCCGTGCCACGTGGACCTGCGCGTATATGCGGTCGGATCAGACGATATTCACGTTCTTCCGGGAGGACTGTCCCGCGTAGCGCTGAAGGAAGGGTCCCTGGTCGTCAACTCGTCGCAGGGCGGCGGGGGCAAAGACACCTGGGTCATGAGAAGGGGGGGACCGCAGCATGCTGAGTAGAACGGCCGCAGGGCTTTTCTGGATGTCGAGGAACATCGAACGGGCGGAGAGCAACGCCCGGACGCTGGAATCAAGGCTGATCAATGCACTGGAGTCCCCGGAGTACAGTACGGGTGCTGTCCGGGACTGGGAAGCCGTCCTGGAAATATGTGCAGGAGTGACGGAGTACCGTGCTTTCTACGAGGATTGTACAGCGGAATCGGTCGCCTCCTATATCACGTTTGATGACCGCAACATTAATTCGATCACCAACTGCCTCGGCTATGCCCGGCAGAATGCGAGAGCGACACGGGACGTGCTGCCGGAAGAATTGTGGCAGCTCCTCAATGAGCGCTACCTCGCGATACAGGAATTCAACGGCACGTGGACGGTGCAGGAAGTGCATCGGTTCCTGCGGGAAGTAAAACAGCTGTCGTATACGATTCAAGGAATCATTGAGTCCTCCATGCTTCGGGAGGAATCGTATCATTTTATCAAAATCGGGAAGTGGCTCGAACGGGCGGAGAAAACAGCCCGCGTGCTCAACGTGGTCTGTGAGAAGACGATGGAGTCGGAAGATGAACTGCACGCCGACTATTATTACTGGCTGAGTGCCCTGCAGTTTTTGAACGGCTACGATGCCTACCTGAAGCGCTTCCCGCCGACGATGGAGCCGCAGTACGTGCTCCCGTTCCTTCTTTCTTATGAGCAATTCCCACGTTCGATTGAATACTGCATGGAACACGTCAGAGAAGCGGTACTGAAGCTGGAGCACGGCCAGGTCTCCCATTATTCCGAGGATTTGTTTTTCGCGCTGGACCGGGTGATGGACGACTTCGTGAAAATCAAGTTCCGCAAGCGGACCGCGCGGGAAATCGGCCCGTTCCTGGATGACTTCCAGAACAGCTGCGGCAGAATCGGCTCCGTATTTGCTTCGACGTATTATTTGTACTAAGGAGGAGTCTGCATCATGAAATACAGAATTGAACACATCAACGACTTTACGTATGACACCTGCGTCGATCAGAGCCTGAACCATATCAGACTGAAGCCGCGGACCGATGAATGCCAGCGGCTGCTCTCCTACAGCCCGGAGATTACGCCGGTGACACTGACGAAGGAACACACCGATATCTGGGGGAACACCGTGGAGAGTTTCTTTATCGCGGAACCGCACAGCCGGCTGCAGGTCAAAACGACCTCCTATGTCAGCATCCAGAAGAGTCCGTTTATCCGGATGGTTGCCTTTACGCCGGAAATGGATACGATTTTCCGTTCCGAACTGTTCCGATCCCATTATCTCTCCTTCCTGTCGGAAACCCCGCCGACGCATCTGCGGCAGGACCAGGTGGACTACGTGCTCCGGGAGCTGGGGGACCTGTCGAATCCGGTGGACTGTGTGCTCCGCGTGATGGATTTCGTCTATAACCGCTTCACGTACGATCCCGAAGCAACCGGTGTGCACACCGGGGGAACGGAATCGTTCGATCTGGAGCGGGGAGTCTGTCAGGATTACGCCAATGTGATGATTGCCATTCTGCGGGCAAAAGGAATCCCGTCCCGCTACGTGAGCGGCTATCTCTACGTAGGAGAAGACTCCGCGCTGATCGGGGATGCAGCAACACACGCCTGGGTGGAAGTCATGATCCCGGGCATCGGCTGGGTCGGCCTGGATCCGACCAACAACGTGGAAGCGCTCGAGCAGCACATCCGCGTCGGCGTAGGCCGGGACTATAACGACACGAGTCCGGTGCAGGGCGTCTACCGCGGCGGCAGTCAGCGGCTGGAAGTGAAAGTGAGCGTGCAGCTTTTGGAGCATCATGAATATCCGGAAATGTCTCTCAGGGACTAGCTATTTCGATGATCAAAAGATATAATCGGGAAAGCGGTTTCTTCAGACAGAAACCTCGAAAATGGATACTGTCTATGAGAAAATAGGCAGAATGATGATCATTGAACGAGGGATGAGACATGACTATGGGTGTTATTGATAACGTCACGCCATTTATGACTTTTTCAAGAAAAGAATGGGCCGCGCTCCGCGAATCTTATTCGATGAAAGTAACGCAGGAGGAGATTGAGCAGCTGAAAGGACTCAACGATGTGCTCAACATGGATGAGATTGCCGACATCTACCTCCCGCTCACGAGGCTGATCCATCTTCATACGATGGCTTCCCAGGAGCTTTACCGGAGCCGCTCGATTTTCCTGCAGAAACAGGAAAAGAAAGTGCCCTATATTATCGGTATTGCCGGCAGTGTCGCTGTCGGCAAAAGTACGCTTGCTCGTGTGCTGCGGACCCTGCTGTCCCGGTGGGAGGAGCATCCGAACGTGGATCTCGTCACGACCGACGGCTTTCTATACAGCAACGAGGAGCTGGAAGAGCGGGGCATCATGAACAAAAAAGGCTTCCCGGAAAGCTATAACGTGCAGAAACTGCTCCGCTTCCTTGCGGATGTGAAATCCGGCAAGCCGCAGGTCGAAGCACCGCTCTATTCGCACATCACGTACGATGTACTCGAAGAGACGCAGGTCGTGGAACAGCCGGACATTGTCATTATCGAAGGCATCAACGTGCTGCAGCCGCCGAGGCACGCCCACGACCAGGAGGAGGAAGAGGTATCGGTTTCGGATTACTTCGATTTCTCGATCTACGTGGATGCCGATGAGGCCGATGTGTTCCGCTGGTACGTCGAGCGGTTCAAAACACTCCGTAGTACAGCGTTCCGAAACCCTGCCTCGTACTTTAATAAGTATGCGGATCTCTCGGATGAGGAGGCGGAATCGTTTGCGGAAGGGATCTGGAACCGGATCAACCATCCGAACCTCATCTACAACATCCGTCCGACGAAAAATCGGGCTGATTTAATTCTGCGCAAAGGGCCCCATCACTTGGTCAACCAGATCAAAATGCGTAAAATATAGCGCAGGAGGGATACTATGACGAAAAAAATCATTCATACCAATCAGGCACCGGAAGCCATCGGGCCTTATTCCCAGGCAGTAGAGGTGAACGGGTTCGTCTATACGTCCGGTCAGATCGGCCTCGATCCGGCCACCGGCCATCTGGTGGAAGGCGGCGTGGAAGCCCAGGCACACCAAGTCATGAAAAATGTCCAGTCGATCCTCGAAGCAGCAGGAACGGACATGGACGGCATCGTCAAAGCACTCATCTTCTTAAAAGAAATGGATGACTTTGCACTCGTCAACGACATCTATGCTTCGTATCTGCAGGAACCGTATCCGGCACGCAGTGCCATCGAGATTTCGAAAATGCCGAAAGGGGCACTCGTCGAGGTAGAGGTTGTCGCAGCAACATAACGAATACATTGGAGAAAGCTCTATCGTTCATCGATGGAGCTTTTTCTTTTTGGCTTAAAAGAAGTAGAAACGTTGATGAGGGTGTCCCGGGAGCGTCAATGCATCGTTGTCTTCGTTAACAATACTGAGTGTGGTGGTATCTTATGCAGCGCCGCCTCGGGCCGGCGCTGGTATGTGCTCCTTTCGAGCAGAAGGGAAGGGAGAAGGTGCCTGCGGCGTCGTGGCGAAGTTTCGGCGTGAGTCGACAGGGTTCACGGCATACCTCGACGTACCTCTCGCCTCGTATGGCGGGGTAGAAGCCGTTTGGCGCGCTTTTTCTCCGGGGCGACGGGCTTTTGGCTTGGGGCGTCGAGGTTGTAGGGACCTGTCGACATGCTTTGCCTGTCGAGTCGTCACGGTTTATCCCGGACCTGGATCAGGGGCCTTCGGGGAGAAGCAGCCGAAGACAGAAAAACCCCCGCGCCGGAGCTGATGCTGGCGCGGGGGACGATCACCCAATCAATGGGAAACGAACAATCGATTAAAAGAGGAGATGGGCAATACCGACAATGATCGGCAGAGAAATCAGGGTACGCTGGAGGAAGATAACGAACATCGCTCCGAACGAGACCGGAATTTTCGATGCGAGCAGCACCCCGCCGACTTCTGATAGGAAAATGAGCTGCGTCACGGAGACGCTGGCGATGATGAAACGGGTCATCTCACTTTCAATGCCAGCTGCAAAAATAGCAGGCAGGAACATATCAGCAAAGCCGACGAGCAGCGTCGCCGAAGCTTCGGCTGCTTCCGGCACCGCCATGAGCTGCAGCAGCGGCACAAACGGAGCTCCGAGCCACGTGAAAAACGCTGTCTCTTCCGCGATAATGACGGCAATCGTACCGAAGGCCATCACGACGGGGGTAACCGCGAGCCACAAGTCACCGACCGTTTTCGCTCCTTGCGTGAAGAACGCCTTCACACTGCTGTTCTGCGCGGCGCGTTTCGCTGCTTCATCAAAGCCGTACCGGACCACGGCGAACGATTTCCCGCGGTATGCTTCCGGAACAGACTCATCTTTCAGTTGAGCTGTCCCATCGTAATAGATGTCCTTTTTCCAAGACAGCGGCGGAATCCGCGGCATGATCAGCGCCGTGATAAAACCAGCGATAATAACCGTGCCGTAGAACTGCAGGAACATGTGCTCCAGCTCGACCTGCGCTATCACGACAAGGGCGAAGGTGATGGAGACAACCGAGAAGGTCGTCCCGATGACGGCCGCTTCGCGCTGCGTATAGTGGCCGTCTTCGTACTGCTTGTTCGTCAGGATAACCCCGACGGTCCCATCCCCGAGCCACGACGTCAGCGAGTCGATCGAAGAACGTCCCGGCAGGGTGAACAGCGGGCGCATCACTTTTGTCAGCAGACCGCTGAAGAACTCGAGCAGGCCGAAATTCAGCAGCAGCGGCAGGAAAAAGCCGGCAAAGAAAAAGATGGTAAACAAGGTCGGCAGCAGGTCGTCGAGCAGCAGGCCGCCGACAAACGGATCCCAGAGAAACGCAGGACCGAGTTCAAAGTAGACGAGAACGGTCAGGACAGCAGCGACGAGACGGACGACAAACCAGAATAAAGATACATCGAACAGGCTTCTGGCAAATTCATATTGATCCAGCGCGTGCGGACGGAATCCCTTCTGAATCAATGTACCGAGAAAGCTGATCCAGATGAGAATCACGATGATCGGCTGAATCGCCGCACCGAGTACATCCTGCATCAAATCAGAGAGAACAGCTACTGGTATGGTAAAGCCGTCTTCCACTGGAATCGGTGTCATGAAAAGCGCGACACCGATCAGGGAGAAGACGATAAAGGCAAGTGGTGAACGGTTGGACATGCCTGGCACCCCCGAGAACGAATTATATTTATTCACAAGCGTTAATTTTAATCGAGAGGCAGAAGAAAATCAATAGCGCATCAGCTGCGGAGGTCGCGTTCTTTTTCCTCCCGCATGACTTTGACGAAACGGTTCGTTTCGGCAACGACGACACCGGTCAGACCGAGAAGGCCGATCAGGTTCGGAATCGCCATGAGGCCGTTCATCACGTCTGCGATTCCCCATACGAGGTCGAGTTCAACAACGGCACCGACAAAGATCGCAGCGACGAAGGCAACACGGTAGAACGGAATGGCCTTCTCACTGAAAATATAGCCGAAACATTTCTCCCCGTAATAGGACCAGCCGAGGATCGTCGAGAAAGCAAAGAAGACGATCCCGATCGAGACGATCATTCCTCCGAACCCGCTCAAGAAGAACTCAAACGTGGCGGAGGTGAGGGCAGAACCGTCTTCGCCGCCGATGTACATGTCACCCATAACGATGACGATACCGGTGATTGAACAGACGATGATGGTATCGATAAACACCTGTGTCATGGATACGAGTGCCTGACGTCCCGGATAGTCCGTCCGGGCAGCAGCAGCTGCAATCGGGGCAGAACCGAGGCCGGCTTCGTTCGAGAAGACCCCGCGTGCTACACCCCAGCGGATCACGGCACCGACAGCACCACCGGCGACGGCCTGACCAGTAAAGGCATCAGTAAAGATGAAAGCGACTGCACCAGGAACGAGTTCCCAGTTAAGGATCATGATCAGGATCCCTGCGGCCACGTAGAACAAAGCCATGAACGGAACGATGAAGGCCGTCACCCGGCCGATCGCCCGGATGCCGCCGATGATGACGAGTCCGGCTGCAAACGTCAGGATGAGTCCGGTGATCCAGAGCGGCACGTCGAAAGCTTCATCGAGCGCAAGGGAGACGGAGTTGGACTGCACCATGTTGCCGATACCGAACGCGGCGAATGCACCGAAAAAAGCAAACAGCACCGCCAGCCATTTCAGCCCGAGGCCTTTTTCAATATAATACATCGGGCCGCCGGAGAACTGGCCTTTGCTGTTTTTCTCACGGTATTTGACCGCGAGAATCGCCTCGGCATATTTTGTGGCCATGCCAAAAAGCGCACTGATCCACATCCAGAATACCGCACCTGGACCCCCGAGCACGACGGCTGTTGCCACACCGGCAATGTTACCGGTACCAATGGTCGCCGCCAGCGCGGTCGTCAGTGCTTCAAAGTGACTGATGTCTCCTTCTGATTTTTTGTCCTGTCTGCTGGGGCTGAACGCCAGCTTGAGTCCGTAAAAGAGGGACCGGAATTGAAGAAACCCTAGTCGGACGGTTAAGTATAAGCCGGTACCGAGAATCAGTACGAGCGTCGGTATCCCCCAGACGACGTCACTGATGGCACCAATGATGTTCATGAGCTGTTCCTGCATGTTTGTTCCCCCTCTTTCTTTCTATATTTTGTATGTGCCTACTCTTTCATTATATTCAGAAAACAAAAAATAGAAAGAAAAAATTTCAAATTTTCGTCACAAATTTCAACGACCCCCAAAGAAAAAAGGCTGATGACGGGGATGAGAGGATACAGATATTTCTTTATAAATGGCTATGTTATCGTGCGTTGTTGATTTCATCCGCTTTCGGCGGACGCTTGCTCAGGGGCTTGTCCTCCACAATCTTTCGCGAAGCGAAGGAGGATGTGCGGACGGCGCGTATCCCTTGAGCGTCGCCGCCTATCGCTGCTTTCATCAAATAACAACATCAAGCTTGAACAGAGACACTCACGCAACCTCACTGCACCATGATAGATGAACACTCCTATGTTCTATTTTCAAGGCAGCTTTAAATAAAGCTCTGTTCTTGTTTATTGTTGATAATGACAGAAAACGCCGCTGCAACTCGGCAGGCTTGCCGTGGAGGAAATCTCCAGCTTCCTCGGTCTCACGCCCTGCGGGATCTTCCGATCTCCTTCTTCCACAGGCGTCCGCCGGTCTTCGCTGCGTCTTTTTGAAAGAAAAGAAACTTCTATTAAACGAAGCAGGCCCAGGCTCTTTTTCGAGACGCCTGCGGATAAAGAAAGCGTGACGATCATCCCGGACGAAAGGAAGGGACAGCGGAAGGATTTCTCCGCGGCAAGCGAAGAAAAAGGAGCCGCAGGCGTCCTTTTTATATCAACACCAGCCTTTAATTGAGCTTTATAAATAAGCGGGGGATGAGGGAGGCAATGTCTACCTGCGGGGCGAAAATGAGGATGAACGGCCGCCGCCTTTCCCCCTTTCGAGCAGCAGTGGAACGGTGCTCGATGGCCAGAGGGAGCGGTCGTGGCTCCATGACAGAAGGAAAGCGTCCTGGATGCAAGGAGAAAGCAGCTCAAAGGAGTCATTATCTGGCTCAAAGAGAGATGCGAGACTCAAAAGAAGCGGCAGACAAGCCACTTTTTCTTCGCTTCGTAAGAAAGCATAAAATGTCCTGCCGGGTGGAAGGCGGATTCCTGCGCCGCTTGGATGCTTGATTACTAAAAAAGGCTGCCCCCATCGGATGGAGGCAGCCTTTTCGCTGCAGGACTCTATCTTATGACTGCAGTATTTGCCTCCTCTGCTCGAGACCGGTCTGCAGAAGCTCTGCCGTCGTCCACTCCGCCGACAGGCTGCCGTACGAATAGAGCCGGTGAGGCGGCGGGCGTTAGGCCCACTCCCCGTTTCGGAAGACCGGCTCGGACGTGCCGTCTTCGTAAACGCCGTCGATGTCCATGTTTTCAGAACCTATCATGAAATCCACGTGCGTGATGCTGATGTTCAGCCCGGCTTCCTTCAGTTCTTCGCTTGTCATGTCCGCGCCGCCTTTTACACACGTAGCATAGGCAGAGCCGAGGGCGATATGGTTGGAAGCGTTCTCGTCGTAGAGCGTGTTGTAAAACAGAGTGCCGCTCTGGGAAATAGGCGAGCTGTGCGGGACGAGTGCCACTTCTCCAAGACGACGGGCACCGTTATCGGTATCAAGCAGGTTTTTCAGCGTTTCTTCTCCCTGCCCTGCGGAGAAATCAACGACGCTGCCGTTTTCAAACGTCAGCTGGAAGTCGTCAATGATGTTGCCGCCGTAGTTGAGCGGCTTCGTGTTGGTGACGGTACCGTGGACACCGTCTGCCTGTGGAGCAGTAAAGACTTCCTCGGTCGGCATGTTGGCGACGAAGTGCACGCCGTCTTTGCTCGGTCCGCCTCCGCCCATCCAGACATGCTGGTCCGGCAGTTCAATCGTCAAATCTGTTCCCGGAGCCCGGTAGTGCAGCTTCTTGTAGCCTTTGTCTGTCAGCTCACGGGCTTTGGACTGCAGCAGCTCGTCGTGCTCTTTCCACGCCTGCACCGGATCTGCTTCGTTGATGCGGACGGCTTCAAAAATGGCCTCCCACAGCTTCTCCACTTGTTTCTCAGCAGGCTCATCCGGGAACACTTTCGCTGCCCAGGCATCGGATGGCGCAGAGATGACAAGCCAGCTGACTTTGTCCGACTGAATGTAGCTGCGGAACGTGTTCATCGCCTGACCGGATGCTTTGTTCGCTTCGGAGATCTTCTCTCCATCCACGCCTTGGAGCAGGTCCGGGTCGGTCGACTTGATCGTCATAAACGCAGCGCCTTCCTCGGCCAGCTGTTCAAATCCGCGCGCTTTCCACTCGGGAAACTTCTTGAACGTCTCCAGCGGTGCTTCATCGTATTTCATCCGTGCGAGCACATCATCGTTCCATTCCACATGGACATTGTGTGCGCCGGCTTCGTATGCTTTCCGGGCTGTGCGGCGGACGAAGTCAACGGCGTCGATCGGTGCATTGAGGACGAGCGTCTGTCCTTCTTGGATGTTGACGCCGACTTTCACCGCCAGTTCTGCATATTGGTCGAGTTTTTCTTCAAATCCCTTCATCGTATAAGCAGCTCCTTTTGTTATCAGTCTCGGTTTCCATCTTTCATTTTAACAGGTTTGAGCCCCTCTTGGTAATTCGGAAAACGAAGATTAAAAGAGAGCAGAAGAGGGAAAAGGATATAGGATATGCAGCGGTTTGGGAAAGCCCTGCTTTTGTCAAAAAACATGTAATTCTGCCGGCACATTTGGCTCTGTGCCAGCTGTATCCGTATAATGGCTGTAAAAGCCTGAAAAGGACCGATGGAAGATGACGAAGGAAGGGGGCAGTCTATGAAGGAGCTGGTAAGCAAACACCGATTTATGATTCTTTGTCTTCTCCTGCTCTGGGTGAAGACCGTCACCGTGTCCTTCCTCACCTTTGATCTCCTCTTCCAGAACTGGTTCGAAGTGTTGTTATTCAGCATCAACCCGCTTGCCTTTCTGCTGATCGTGTTCAGCGTCGGGCTGCTGCTGCGCCCCTCCTGGCAGCGTCCGTACTTCTTTGCGGTCAGTGCCGTGCTTGCCGGGGTGCTCTATGCCAACACGGTCTACTACCGGGAGTTTGCGGATATGATTACGCTGCCAATGCTGGTTATGAGCGGCAACATGGGCGATCTGAGCACCAGTATTGTTGAACTCGTCCACTGGTGGGACATTATTTTCTTCGCGGACCTGATTGTCATCGGCTGGATGATGGTGAAAAAGCCTGCGTTTCTTACAGTAGAGCAGATTCGTTTTCCAAGGTATAAATGGAGTTATGCAGCTGTCGCCGGGTTCACGGTGCTGGTGATTCTTCTCGGTCAGGTGGAAACGACAGAAGAAGAGACGCCGAACCCACCGTTCGACCGCTCGCACTTGATTAAGAGTCTTGGTATTTATCATTTTTATTTTTATGATGCCTATCTCCAACTGACGACAGGCGCACAGCCGGTCACAGCGGAAAGGGAAGATCTCGACGACACCGAAGCGCACCTGGAAGAATATTCGGTGACGCCGTCGGAGGACATGCACGGAGCAGCAGAGGATAAAAACATCGTCGTTATTTCCCTCGAGTCTGTCGAATCGTTTGCCCTCGAACAGACGGTGGACGGGGAACCGGTCACGCCGTTTTTAAATGAATTGATCGAAGAGAGCTTCTACTTTGATGAATTTTACGACCAGGCCGGGCAGGGGAAAACGTCCGACACCGAGTTCATGATGAACAACTCGCTGTATCCGGTCGGCCGGGGGGCCGTTTTTCATACCCACCCGGACAACGATCTGACACCGCTCCCGCGCGCGCTGAGCGACATGGGGTACTACAATGCCGCTTTCCATGCGAACGACGACACGTTTTACAATCGGGATAACGTCTACCCGCATTTAGGATACGATTACTATTATGACGTTGATTACTACGACGTCACGGACGACAACAGCGTCGGCTGGGGGCTGAAAGACATTCCGTTTTTCGAGCAGTCGATGCCCTACGTGGAAGAGCTCGACGAACCCTTCTATGCCACCTTTTTGACACTGACGAACCATTTTCCGTATGAACTGGATTATCCGGAAGATTACTTCATTCCGGCGGCGGATACAGAAAGTGATATCGTCAACCGGTACTTCCCGGCTGTCCGCTATACGGACGAAGCGGTCAGGCACTTGTTCCAGCAGTTTGAAGAAGCCGGACTATATGAAGATACGATATTCCTGCTTTATGGGGACCATTATGGCATCGCGGAAAGCCACTACGATGAGCTGGCTTCGTTTCTTGGAGAGCCGATCGGTCCTTATGAAACCGTCAAGCTGGACCGGGTTCCTTTCATCGTGCATATTCCCGGTATGGAAGACGAGGCGGAGACGATCAGCACGGTCGGCGGCCATATTGATATGATGCCGACGCTCGAGAACCTGATCGGCGGTACGCCGGAGGATCATGTCATGTTCGGACGGGATTTGTTCTCAGAAGAGCGGGATGACTTTGCTGTTTTGCGGAACGGCAATGTCGTAACGGATGAGATCGTCTACAATGGAGAGCTCTGTTTCGATGCCGAGACCGGCGAGGAGCTTGAAATGTCCGCCTGTCTTGACGATGCGGAGCGGGGGGAGATGGAGCTGGAATATTCCGACGAAATCATTTACGGGGATCTGCTTCGGTTTCTCCACGACTGAGGCAGCCGGCCATGTTTGACGATGGTTTAAAAAGGGAATACGTTATCAATCTCTTCGCACGCAGGCATAATGAAAGGAGGTGGAGAGATTGCGATACGGAAATCCCTTTCTCGGCCGGTACCTCCGCTATGTGACAGCGTGGCTGGCGCTCGGAATCTTTGTTCCGATTTTCACTGCTTCGCTCTGGATATCGCTGCTGAGCGTGCTGGCAGCGGCGGTGATCACGGTCGGTATCGATGCTGCAGGATGGCTCTGGTCTAAAAAGAAAGCGGAGGCTTTCACAGGAGAGCCCCTCCGCTGGTCGGCCGCTGCAGTCAAAACGAGTTCTGACTGGCGGGGCTATTTGATGGCGACGGACCAGTATTTCATCTTTGTTCCGTGTTTTCATAAAATCACCTCCGCCGCATCGTGGAAAGACATGGTCTCCTACGAGATGGAAGGCGCGCATCTTCATATGTATGTGAAGCAGCAGCAGACCGTGCGCTCCCTGCAGTTCGTCGTCTCGTCGCCTGAAAAAACAGCGCTTCAGTTAAAAGAAAGCCCGATTGAAGGGCCTGCCGGCTCCATCGAAGCCGGGCAGCAGTAAAAGAGCCGTCTCCAACGTCCGTTGAGGCGGCTCTTTTCTGTGCAGTGGCCTGCACGGGGTATGCTGATGAAGCGAGGCGCTGGCCTGCCCTGAAAGCAAGGACCGGCTCTGCGCATGCCGCAGGGCGGCTACGAGCGGCTGTCGGCGTAAGGAGCAGGGTCCAGCGTCCAAAAACGCTCAGTGTGGAGCATGTCTTCGATGAAATCGCTGTTCTGACGCTGTTTGACCTGTTCAATGAGGCCTGCTGTCTGCGACGCGTGCGCTTCAATGACGCCCAGCTTGTCTTCGCGCAGGTCGGCTACATCGATGTTGACATCCGGCGGTCCGAGCGCATCGTAGGCATCATTGGAGAAGGCGACGGCGTGAATCACCGGCTGGTTGTTCTCCGGCAGTCTGGCAACAGCGCGGGCGACGGCTTCGCCTGTAGCATTATGATCGGGATGAACCGCATAGCCGGGATAAAAGGTGATGATTTTCGCCGGGGCCAGTTCATTGATCACATCAGAAACACGTTCGGTGAGTGCCTCCTGATCGGCGAATTCAACGGTTTTGTCCCGCATCCCGAATCGGCGGAGGTCCCGGATGCCGAGCAGGCGGCAGGCTTCTTCGAGTTCCTGCAGCCGGATCTCCGGCAGGGTCTCCCGCGTGCACATCACCGGCCTGCCCATGTTCCGGCCCATCTCTCCCAGGGTAAGGCAAATATAGGTAACGGGCGTGCCGCTTCGTGTATGGTGCAGGATGGTGCCGGAAACACCGAACGCTTCATCGTCCGGGTGAGGGAAAATCACTAATACAGGATTGTCTGCCATGGCTCACTGCTCCTTTTTTAAGTTCGTTAAGAAAAATGCCGTAGAAGGAAGACGGCGGCGTCCGCCGTTCCGACCAACAGGTGCGTTGGTCTATTATTTACGGAAGGGTTCTCTGCTCAGCTCGAGTGCTGCAGCCAGGCGTCCTTCTGGATCATGCCCGGCGAAAAGAACCCGGTCCTGATCATCAATTTCCCAGTCTGTCAGTCCTTCTGCGTACAGCCAGCCGAGGCTCGTCTCCAAACCGATGCGGTACGGCCCTTCTCCGGCGATTCTGCCGTGGATGTAGCGGAGTTCGACATTGCGGATAAAGGCCCCGGCGGAGAAGAAGGAGGCATCATTGTGGCTGGCATAGGCGCCGTTGGTCGTCTCTAAATGGATGTAGAGCGTTTCTCCGGCGCGTTCGTTTAAGGCTTCCTGTACGGCTTCAGGTTGAATGCTTTTCAAGGGATTCTCCTTTCACGCGTGCAAGGCGGGAAGCGAGGGCTTCAGCCAGACTCTTCATCCCGGACAGGCCGGCTGCTTCTTCCGCTTCGGCGTTATAATTGGTATTCGTATTGACATCGTACGTATAGACCGTGCCGTCAGCTGCGGTAATCTGTTCAATCCCTGCAAAGGCAATGCCCTGATCTGCAAGGAACGCTTCGTACTGCGGAATCAGCGGACTGTCGAATTGGTCCCTGATTAGGAATTTCGGCCTTGGAGCTGTGCTTTCTCCCACGCGGCAGGCGTCTGCCGGGCAGAGCTCGAATCCGTCGGACGTATCGACGTCCACAGCATAGTAAAAGCGGCCGTCAATGAATTCGCAGCGCGTGATGACCGGTTCCGGCGCCTGAATGTATTCCTGCAGGAGCATGATGCCGTCGATGGACGGATCCACGCTTCCGGCATCCAGCGCCTGCTCCAGTTCTGCAATGCTGTCAAAGCGCTGGACACCGAGGCCTTTACCAGCCCGGTTATGCTTTGTGATGAATGGGAGGGGCATGCTGGCAGCAGCCTGCAGAAGCGGTTCCCGGCCGACGGCAGCTGTCGTCTTCGGAACAGGGATGCCGTGCTTTTTCAACGCTTCGTACTGGGCGGCCTTGCTCACTTCCAGGTAAAGCGCGTTCGATCCGTTGAGCACCGTCCGGCCGTGGCGCTCCAGCCAGTTCAGCACTGCAGAAGCAAGCTCCGGTGCGTAGCGGTGGCCTCTTGTGTGGGAGGAGGCGCTCATGCGGTTATAGAAGATTCCTTCCGGCGGGGTTTCGTCGAGCGGCACGAAGCCTTCGTGCAGGTGCCAGGACTCATACGGCACCCCCAGGGAATCCAGTGCGTCCAGCAGTGGCTGGGTCCACGTGTCATTTTCATGAATAATATATACTTTTTCCATAAGGGAAGCCCGCCTTTCATTTGTATGCAGTGTCCATTATACCATCTGCGTAGGCTGAATCAATCGGGGAGCCCCTGATGCAGACGGGGGTCTCCCCTTGTAGCCGAAGGGCGGGACGCTTATAATGAAGTCATCCGGCAGAGCCGGAATTCGTACTGCTGACAGGAGGAGAATACATGACGAAGGGAATTGTTTGTCTCGGGGAGGCACTGATTGACTTTATCCCGCTCGACGATCACAACGAAACGTTCCAGAAGAGTCCGGGTGGAGCACCGGCGAATGTGGCCGTGGGCCTTGCGAGGTTAGGGGAACGTGCGTCATTTGTCGGAAAAGTCGGCGACGACGTGCTCGGCCGGTTTCTGGAAGAGACGCTGTCTGGATATGGCGTGGATACGGCGGACATGTCGTTCACCAGAGAAGTGCGGACAGGCGTCGTGTTTGTGACGCTTGGCGAGGGCGGCGAGCGGAGCTTTGAATTTTACATAGATCCGAGTGCAGATCGTTTTCTCGAACCGGGAGAATGGCAGGAGGATCTGTTTACAGCAAACCGGGTGCTTCATTTCGGCTCGATCAGCATGATCAGTGAGCCGGCGGCTTCGGCAACCGTTGAGGCAGTGCAGCAGGCGAAAGCGGCGGGCATGCTCGTGTCGTATGATCCGAACCTGCGTCTCGGTCTCTGGCCGTCGGAAGCGGCAGCAAAAGAAAAGATCTCGTCGATGCTCGGAGAAGCGGATATCGTGAAAGTGTCCGAGGAAGAGCTGACTTTTTTGACGGGGGAAGAAGATCTCGACCGAGGCGCAGCGAGGCTGGAACCGTATGCTATTCCGCTGCTTGTCGTCACGCTCGGAGCAGACGGCAGCTGGCTGTACCTGCAGGGGGAAGAACCGGTCCACGTGCCCGCAGTGAAGGTGGAGGCGGTCGATACGACAGGCGCCGGCGATGCCTTTGTCTCGGGGATGCTGTATCAGCTTGCCCGGCTGGAGCATGACCTGCGTGAACTCTCTCCCGAGGAAGCGGCTGACATGGCACGATTTGCTGCTGTGTCCGGGGCTCTCGCCGCTTCGACAAAAGGGGCCATGACCGCACTTCCGACGCTCGATCAGGTAAAGGAGGCACTCTCATGACGGATAGAGAACAAGAGCTGCGCAGGCTTGCAGCGGAAAGTACAGCTGAGAAGAAAGACCTTGCCGCATCCGACCCGCACCGGCAGCGTTATCATCAAATGCCGACAGCAGGCCTGCTGAACGACCCGAACGGCTGGGTGCAGTGGAAAGGGACGTACCATCTGTTTTTTCAGTGGAACCCGTTTCAGCCGGATCACAGTCAAAAATTCTGGGGACACTGGACATCGAAAGATCTGGTGCACTGGACCGAGCATGAACCGGCGCTCGTCCCGTCAGAATGGTATGAAAAGAACGGCTGCTATTCCGGAAGCGGATTCGAAAAAGATGGGAAGCTTCATCTCCTCTATACCGGGAACGTCAAGGATGCTGAAGGGAATCGGGAATCCTATCAATGTCTCGCCGTCTCGACGGACGGGCGGACGTTTGAAAAGCAGGGGCCGGTCGTGAATACACTGCCTGCCGGTTATACGGCCCATTTCCGTGACCCGAAAGTATGGGAAGAAGACGGCACGTACTACTTTGTGATCGGCGCACAGACGGAACAGGAGACCGGGCAGGTGCTGCTCTACCGCTCGGAGGATGCGCATACGTGGACGTTTGCCGGTCCGCTTGCCGGATCCCATTTGAACGGCCTCGGCGCGTTCGGTTACATGTGGGAATGCCCGGACGCCTTTCATCTTAACGGGACGGACGTGCTGGTTGTTTCGCCGCAGGGACTCGATTCGGAAGGGAATCGATTCCAGAACGTGTACCAGGCAGGATACTTCCTCGGCACTATCGACAAAGAAATGCCGTCCTTTGACCACGGCGCCTTCCATGAGCTGGATGAAGGTTTTGATTTTTATGCGCCACAGACGACCGAAGACGAGCTCGGACGCCGCATTCTCGTCGGCTGGATGGGCGTGCCGGATTCCGATGAAGCGTATCAGCCGACCGTCGCCTACGAATGGGTGCACTGCATGACGATCCCGCGCGAGCTGCAGGTGACAAATGGCCGTCTGATCCAGCGGCCCGTCGACGAGCTTAAGACTCTCCGTTCCGGAGACCCGCTGGAAATGAGGATGCAGCTCTCGTTCGGGCAGGAAATTGCAGTCACGCCGGCTGCAGAAATCGACATCGACTGTTCGGCTGCCAATCGGATCGAGCTGGAGCTGCGCAGCGAAATGACGCTGTCCTGGGACAAAGATACCGGGGAGTTGACGCTGCAGCGTCCGAGCTTCCGCGACGGCAGCACGGAAACCCGCAGCTGCACGGTGCCGGAGCTGCATCACCTGCAGCTGTTTCTCGATCATTCTTCTGTGGAAGTATTTGTCAACGGCGGCGAAGCGGTGCTGACGTCGAGGTACTTCCCTCATCCGCAGCACAACGTGGTCGCTGCCGGCGGCGACGGTACGGTCGTCTGGACCTCGTGGGAACTTCGTAAAGAGGAGTAGCAGCCGATTTTTCGATCGAATATGGAAGAGACCATGGTTTCTCTTTCCTGTGCGTGTGAGCCCCCTCTGCTGTGTGCGGACGGGGCTCGTTCCTCGTTCAAATGATGACATAAGATTGGATAAGAGAAAGGCACCGCCTGCATACGCTGGATGGAAAGGAAGAACGGTTTGTTCTCCATCCTGTGAAGCGACAGCCGGCAACGAAGGAAAACACAGGACGGGAGGTGCTGGCGTGTACTTGTTTCTGGTGCGGAGTGGACGTTCCCGCCGCCGGCTCGGACGTTCAGCAGCAGCGGGCGGTCACCCAGCGGGCGGAAGCGGCCGTTCAGAAGGGAAAAGCGGCCGTTCGGGCGCTGGGCGGTCACTCCGTGACTGGTCTCGGACATTCAGCACGAAGCAGCGGACGTTCAGAGATAAGTGGCGGCCACTCCGCTTAGGCTGCGCGACCGTAGTCTGCCGTTATGTTGATAGGACATCTGATGCATTCTTATAAACGAAGCTCTGTTAAAGCTTGTTGCTCTTACTTGATGAAAGTAGCGATAGGCGGTGACGCTCAAGGGATAAGCGCCGTCCGAAAATCCTCCTTCGCTTCGCGAAGGATAGTTGAGGACAAGCCCCTGAGCAAGCGTCCGCCGAAAGCGGATGAAATCAACAACGAACGATAACATAGCCATAAACGAAAAAACCACCTCGGAAGAGAAACCTTCCGGGGTGGTCTGCGCAGCAGCGTTTCCTAGGTGATAAGAATGTACACGCCGTTCCGATCAAAAAGGCGCTGCGCGCTTTATTCAGCATCAGGAAGCCCGTTCTTCTGATGTTGCTTCGTCGGGTTCCTCGAGTGCATGCGGCAGTTCTCCGTCTGATGGTGTTTCTTCGGTTACGCGGAACTGCTGCACGGCCTGCTGCATGTCTTCAGCCATCCGACTGAGCGTTTCAGCAGAAGACGTGATCTCTTCCATGGAAGCGTGCTGTTCTTCGGCGGAAGCGGCCACGTTCTGTGTTTGATCGGACGCCGTTCTGGCAGCTTCTGCTGCCTCGCCGGCGCTCGTCTGAAGATCTGATGTACCTGCGGTGATCTGCTGGGCGGCCGCCGAAATATCGGTCATACGCGAGCTGACATCCTGGACCGACGCTTGAATGGCCTGGAACGCTTCGCCGGCAGCCTGCGCCCGGCGCTGTCCTTCTTCGGCAGACGTCCGGCCGTTTTTCATCGCAGCAGCGGAAGCATTCACGCCCTGCTGCATGTCCTCGAGCAGGCGCTGAATGTCGCCGGCAGAGCGTCCGGACTGTTCCGCCAGCTTGCGCACTTCATCGGCGACGACAGCGAAGCCTTTGCCGTGTTCCCCGGCTCGTGCCGCTTCGATGGCGGCATTCAGGGCCAGCAGGTTCGTCTGCTCGGCGACGTTTGTGATCAGGTCAATGATGGAGCCGATTTCCTGCGACTGCTGCTGCAGGGTGACCATGGATTCCGATGCCGCAGCAGTACTGCTGCTGATGTCATGCATCTGGGCGATTGTATCCTCCATGACGCGGGAGCCCTCCTCGGATCGGGAGGCAGCTTCTGCTGAAGCGTTGTTGGTCTCTTCAATCCCCGCTGAAATCTGTTCCATTCCTTTCGACATATCGTCGGTTGTCCGGGTGAAATCGGACGAGCGCTGCTGCTGCTGGTCCGCACCGCTGGAAAGTTCTTCGATCGAGCCGGTGATCGTCTCCGTCGCCCGGCTGGACTCTTCGGCACTTGCCGTCAGTTCTTCCGCGGAGGCGGCGACCTGCTGGGCGTGGTCGGTAATGGAGAGAAGCAGCGTGCGCAGCTGGTCTGTCATGTCATTCATATAGCTTTCCAACGTGCCGAATTCATCCTTCGTCTCCGCCGGCAGCGGCTCCGCGGGAATATCCCCTTCGCTGATCCGGCTCGCCCTTGTCATGATCCGCTGCAGGCTTCTCGTGATCGTTCTTGTCAGCAGCCAGATGATGACGGCGGCCGCTGCTGCCGCCAGAGCCATGACGACGATATACGTGGTCTGTGCGGCGGTGAGGGCGCTCTGTGCGTCTTCGCCAGCTTCGTACACATCCGCCATCGTTAAATCACGGAGGTTTTCGGAAGCAGTGCTGGAAGCCGAACGGTAAGATTCCAGCGCTGCGAGCTGAGACGGATCCTCATCTCCTTCGGCCACCGAGAGCACGTCATCGATGTTGTTATTGGAAGCGCTCAGCGTGGAGAACCAGCGCTCATGATCATTGGACGTAAGCTGTCCATCCAGCGCTGCTGCATGTTCTTCAAACATTTCGTTGTACTGCTGGAGGCGGTTGTCGTCGAAGTAACCGTCGGAGACAGCGCGCTCCGCCTGTATGTATTTCGCTCGAACGAGGGAGCCCATGTCCGTTGCACGGACAGCCTGCTCCGCCCGGTCTTCCAGCTCGCTGACTTCGTCGTTCACCATCTGCAGCGCGATGAAACTGCCGATCAATCCTCCGAGGAAGACGAGCAGAATGGCACCGAAGGCACCAAACAATTTCACTCGGAGTGAACTATTTTTCCATTTATTCATAAAAAACGCCTCCTCTGATCCTAGCCGGTCAGGGAGAAGATGTCCCTGCAGCTGGCTGGCATGGCCTCTCGGCTTCAGCCCCTTTAGCTTTGCGTCACTGCATTTCTGCAGCTTTGCCTATGTGTGAGCTTAATATACATCTTTATGCCCATGAAAGCAATCAATATTTTAGATTTGTTGAGAAGTGAAACAGGTATTTATCCCTGCACAGCGGATATCGCTGCCGTCTTCCCCACGTGAGGAGGAGTCTGTGCCTCCGACGACGAAAAAAAAGCACCGGAAGGGAGATGACTTCCGGCGTCTTTTTTTCAGGATGACAGCGCCAGCGTGGGTGGTCCTTTTGCGGAAAGGACATCAAGAACACAGCGGCAGTGGTGCTGCTCCTGCGTCACGACGCGTCGGTCGTGCTATTTACTCATGGCCTTCTCGAGCGATTCCTTGATCCGGGCTTCGTCGAAAGGCTTTACAATGAAATCCACGGCGCCTTTCTGAATAGCATCAACGACCATGTTCTGCTGTCCCATGGCAGAGCACATGACAACTTTGGCGGAAGGATCCTGTTCGCGGATTTTCTCCAGCGCTTCAATCCCATTCATTTCCGGCATGGTGATATCCATCGTGACCAGATCTGGTTGATGTTCTTTATACATCTCGACAGCTTCCTGTCCATTCTCCGCTTCTGCTACGACTTCATAGCCCGCGTCGGTAACCATTTTTTTCAGCGTCATCCGCATGAATGCAGCATCGTCGGTAATCAATAGTTTCGCCATTTCGTCATACAGCCTCCTCAGCACAACCTCATATTGTGGGTATTAAGAATGATGCATTATTGCGTTTCTTCCAATCGAAAGTCCTTTATTATTATGCCATACTTTCGAAAGAGAGGGAAGTCATCTGGGATAAATGTCTTTCGACAGGAGAAAAAAGACGCAGAAAGGGGGATCATCTCTCTGTAAGGATTCTACTCCGGCAGTATCGAAGGTAAGCGTCAAAGAATACGTATCTTCAAGACACGTGCGCTTTATCTATACTGAAAGCAAGCCAGTAGATAAGAGGCATGAGGTCAAGTCTGTTGTTGTTTCTATAAAAACAACAGAAATTATTTGGAATACGGAGGGACGCTCTGCTTCCGCTGGTCTGCCTCCGGCAGCCGGATCTTCGAATCGGCCTGATCCTCCCGGAGTCGCCGGCTTCGCGCCGCTCTTTTTTTAAAAAGCTCTGTGATTGTTTATTGTTGATAATGACAGAAAACGCCGCTGCAACTCGGCAGGCTTGCCGTGGAGGGAATCTCCAGCTTCCTCGGTCTAACGCCCTGCGGGATCTTCCGATCTCCTTCTTCCACAGGCGTCCGCCGGTCTTCGCTGCGTCCTTCTGAAAGAGGGGAAGAAGGACTTGAAGACAAGCCCTGCGGAAAACCCGGCGCGGCAGGCACGCCAGCGCCTGATTTCCGTACGTATTCTTTGACGCTTACTATCGAAGGACGTTTGCTGATGCCAAAAAGCAGGAAAATAAGGGTTGTATGAAGAAAAAGGAGGAGAGGACGGATGGCAGACGCATTCGCGAATGACTGGCAGGAAATTGTTGGCGGTGAAATGGAGAAATCGTACTTTCAGGAACTGAAGCAGTTTTTGAAGGAAGAGTACGAACAGCAGCGGGTCTATCCGCCAAAGCCGCTCATCATGAACGCCCTGTATACGACCCCTTACCGGAAAACGAAAGTAGTGCTCATCGGACAGGATCCCTACCATGGGGAAGGCCAGGCTCATGGTTTGAGCTTTTCCGTCCGGCCCGGCGTGAACGTGCCGCCGTCATTGAAAAATATATTTAAAGAGCTTCAGGAGGATCTCGGGCACCCGGTGCCGCAGCACGGTTGTCTGCAGCCATGGGCGGAGCAGGGAGTGCTGCTGCTCAATACGGTCCTCACCGTCCGGGCTGGAGAACCGCAGTCCCATCAGGGAAAAGGATGGGAGACGTTTACGAACGAAGTCATCGATCAGCTCAACCTCCGGGAAGAACCAGTGATTTTTCTACTGTGGGGGCGATCGGCCCAGGCGAAGAAGGAACGTATTGATACGTCCCGTCACGCCGTGCTGGAATCCCCGCATCCGAGTCCCTTTTCCGCCAACCGCGGATTTTTTGGGAGTCGGCCGTTTTCGACAATCAACACCCAGCTCGAGTCATGGGGCATGGACCCGATTGACTGGGAGCTGCCGGTGACATGGGAGGAATCAACGTGAAACACCTGCAGGATACTGTCAAGCTCCATAATGGAACAGAGATGCCGTGGGTTGGTCTCGGCGTCTACAAGGTCGATGAAGCAACCGAAGTCGAACAGGCCGTGGAAACAGCGCTCGAGACCGGGTACCGCAGCATCGATACCGCGTCTTTCTACGATAACGAGGCCGGGGTGGGCCGGGCTGTGAAGCGGTCCGGTGTCCCGGAGGACGAGATTTTCATCACGACGAAAGTATGGAATGACCAGCAGGGATACGAGGAGACGCTCCGCGCGTTTGAAGCAAGCCGGGAGAAGCTCGGAATGGATATCGACCTGTACTTGATCCACTGGCCGGTCAAAGAAACGTACCGCGACACGTGGCGTGCGCTGGAAAAACTGTATGCACGCGGGGACGTCCGTGCCGTCGGGGTCAGCAACTTCGAGCCGCATCATCTGCAGGAGCTCCGGCAGGTATCCGATCTGGTGCCAATGGTCAACCAAGTGGAGTATCATCCGTGGCTTGCCCAGAAAGAACTGCTCGAATACTGCCGAACGAACGGCATACAGCTCGAAGCGTGGAGTCCGTTGACGCGGGGCCGGAAGCTCGACGATCCGATCGTCGGCAGAATCGCCGGGCGCCATGGCAAAACTCCGGCGCAGGTCATTCTCCGCTGGGATCTGCAGCAGGAGGTTGTCACGATTCCGAAGTCTGTTACGCCGGCGCGGATCCGGGAAAATGCGGACATCTTTGACTTTGAGCTCTCTGCGGAGGAGCAGCGGGAATTGAATGCGCTCGACGCCGGCATCCGGTTCGGGAAGCATCCGGACGAATTTGCCTGACTGTACGACGGGGTGGAACAACCGAACAGCGGCCGTGAACGAAGGCTTGCTGAGAGCGGCATCATAACGCAGAAAGGATGAGAAAGGATGAAGACAGCATTTATTGGAACGGGTGTGATGGGCGCGGGCATGGTCCGCAACCTGATGAAAGGCGGCCACGAACTGATTCTGTATACGAGGACGAAGGCGAAAGCAGACCCGCTGCTCGCCGAGGGCGCTTCCTGGGCTGACTCTCCAGCAGAAGCCGCCGCCGGAGCAGATGCTGTTATTACTATGGTTGGGTATCCGGAAGACGTCCGTCAGGTGTATGATGAAATCATACCAGCAGCTTCAGAAGGAACGCTGCTGATTGATATGACAACCTCCCGTCCGGACCTGGCGGCAGCCATTGCCGCCGAGGCGGAGAAAGCCGGGCTGCACGCACTGGATGCGCCCGTCTCCGGAGGGGATACCGGAGCGCGGGATGGAAAGCTCGCGATCATGACAGGCGGCAGCACGCGTGCTTTCACTCTGGCCGAACCTTTGTTTCAGCTCATGGGAACGAACATCCAGCATCTTGGTGACGCGGGAGCGGGGCAGTACACGAAAATGGCGAATCAGATTTCGGTTGCCTCGATTATGATGGCAGTGAGTGAATCGCTCGCTTATGCGGACAAAGCCGGTCTTGACCCGCGGCAGGTGCTGGAGACGATCGAGACTGGGGCGGCAGGAAGCTTCGCGTTGACGAACCTCGGCCGCCGCATGCTCAACGAAGACTATGAACCCGGATTTTACGTGAAACACTTCATCAAGGATATGCGGATTGCGATTGAATCCGCACAGGATATGGGACTGGAGCTTCCAGGATTGACGCTCGCGGAGAAGCTCTATACAGAACTGGCAGAAAACGGGGAGGAGAATGCAGGGACGCAGGCGCTGATCAAAGCGTATCTCTCCTGACCCGCAGGGGGGAGTCTATGTTTCAACATTTACGAGGAAAGCTGTTTGCGTTTATGCTGCTCGTTTCGCTCGGACCGATGCTGCTGATCGGTATCGCGGGCTTTACCGCGCAGCAGGAAGAGATGTCAGAAGGCGCCGAACAAGCGCTGCAGGACCAGAGCGGCAGGCTCTCGGATGAAGTCGGCCGATATCTGCAGGAGCGGATGCAGGATGTGGAATACTTATCACAGAATCCGATCCTCCGCATGGGCAGTACAGGCGCCGAAGCATCCGGCACCGAGCTGGAGACGTTCCTCGAAACGCATGACATGTATGAGGACGTGTATCTTGCGTACACGAGCGGCATCATTCTCACCGACGTGCACAGCGGCTTCCGTGGAGAAAACCTCCGCGACCGGCCGTGGTTTTCAGACATAACGTCGGGAGAAGCCGTGATCTCCCGCATGTACTACTCGGATCTGCGTGAGGAGCCGGTGATGGTCATGGCGGCCCCGCTGTATGACGCGGGCGGTCAATGGACGAGAATCATCATTCCGGCTTTCGATATCGAATCCTTTCACAGGGAAATGACAGGATTTTTAGAACGGGAAAGCGGCGCCTGGGAGACGGACAGCGTGCTGATGAACGAATCGGGCGAGGTCATTATCCACGAAGACATGGATCAGGTGCTCCGTGACAATTACCTGGAACAAAGGAACATCGAGCAGGCAGTGGAAGACGACGCGCTCGTCCGTGCGAATGGGGATGTTCATGCCTTTACATCGGTGGACAGCTTCCCGGGGTTTGACCATAACTGGTACATATCCGTCTCCGCGGCTGAAGAGGAGATGTTTGCCCCGCTGGATGCCCTGCTCCGGGACTACCTGCTCATTGCCCTCCTGGTGCTGCTCGGCGTCATTCCGGCGGTGTTCTGGCTCTCGAGCAGGCTGACGGTGCCTGTCCATCAGCTCATGGAAAAAGCCGCTGCTCTTGCTGCCGGACGGGAGCCGGTGCCCGCTTTTAAAGGCACGTACGCCGAGATCACCCAGCTGAACGAGACGTTCGATTCGATGGCAAACGAAATCAAAGACCGCGAAGAACTGCACCGGCGCTCCACGCTCGTACTCGAATCAACAGACAACGGCGTGTTCTCCTTTGAAGCAGCTTCCGGCAGCATCACGCTCTGGAACCGGCGCTGCCGCAGCATGTTCGGTCTCGACAAGCCGGATACCATCGCCGATATCGCAGCAGCTTCCCCGGCGTTCCGCACGCTGCTGCCGTCGCTGTCTTTCTCTGCCGGCAGTACCGAACGGGAGATGAAGCTGGAAGAGGACGGCTCCGTGCGGACGTTTACAGTTTCGACCACCCCGCTGGACGGGGCGGAGAAAGAAGAGTGGCTCGTGCTCTTTTTTGATATGACCGACAAGCGGAACATGGAGCAGGAGATGGTCCGGTCGGAGAAGTTGAAGGTCATTGCCCAGATGGCGGCCGGTTTTGCCCACGAAGTGCGCAATCCGCTGACGACCATCCGCGGGTTCATTCAGCTGGCCCATGAGAAGCAGGAGCCGATCGGAGAAGCGTATTATTCGCTCGTCATGGAAGAGATCGACCGGGTGAACAAGATCATCCATGAACTGCTGCAGACGGCAGATCCGGACCCGGATACCGAGGTCACGGTGATCGATGTCAATCGCGTGCTTCACGATGTGATGGCGCTGCAGGAGATGCAGCTGCGCTCCCGTTCGATTTCCTGGGTGCAGGATCTCGATCCGCAGGTGCCCCAGGTTTTCGCCGACGAAGGGAAACTGAAACAGGCGCTGATCAACCTGATCCAGAATGCGGTGGAAGCGATGCCGGCAGGCGGAGAGCTGACGATACGCACGTTCCCGAAGGAGGAAGCGGCGGCGGTCGAAATTGAAGATACCGGCATCGGCATGGATGAGGACACGATGGACAAGCTGGGCACCCCCTTTTTCACGAAGAAAGAGACGGGAACGGGCCTCGGCCTGACGGTGAGCTACGGTCTGGTGGAGGAGATGCAGGGCCGGATGGTGGTCGCTTCCCGTCCGGAAGAGGGGACATGTTTTCAGATGATGCTTCCGGCTTATGATCCGGCCGGATAGCTGCGTAGAACAAAACGGCTTCGCGCTTTTGTTCTATGCTGGATTGCTGTAGGATACAAAGTAGGACAATAGGTACTGATACTATAAAACCGAGGTGAAGCAGATTGAAAAAAGCACTGGTAGCCGGGGCAACCGGCCTGATTGGAAGAGAACTTGTGACACAGCTGACAGAGAGCGGGGAGTACGAAGAGATCCACCTGCTGACGCGGCGCCGGACGCCGTTTTATGAAGAAGAAAAAGTGACCGAGCATGTCGTGTCGTTTGAGGAGCTGGAGGAGAACAAGCATCTGTTCGATGGTGTGGACGATGTGTTTGTCACGCTTGGCACAACGATGAAAAAGGCGAAGTCACGCGAAGGTTTCATGCAGGTTGACTACTTGTATCCGCTGAAGCTGGCGGAAATTGCGAAGGAGCAGGGAACAGAACGGTTTCTCGTGATTTCAGCCGCAGGAGCGGACCGGGACGCGCGCTTTTTCTACAGTCAGGTGAAGGGAAGCATGGAAGAGAGCCTTATGTCGCTTGATATGAAGGCCCTCCATATCATCCGGCCGTCACTCATTACCGGGGACCGCTACGAATTCCGCCTCGGAGAGAAGTCGGCAGAGCTGCTGTCGAAACCGCTGCAGGGACTCATGACAGGTGCGCTCGGCAAGTATAAGCCGATCGAAGCGGCCGCAGTGGCCGAAGCCATGGTATGGATCGCGCGCACGGACAGCACCGGGCTGCACATGTATGAAAACGAGGACCTGCATGACATCCAGACGGCGCTTCATGGAGAGCCGGAACAGGAGAAAAAGCAGGAGCCTTCCGAGCAGAAATACAGCCAGCAGTGGAATCTCGACACGATTTTCCCCGGTGGAAGCAGCTCGAAGCAGTTCCAGCAGTTTCTCGTGAACGTGGAAACCGACTTGAGCCTGGCGAAGACGAAAGTCGATAAGGCGCGGGAGAAGGACACGCCGGACCAGGAAGAATGGGCCGGTATCATCACGAAGATTCAGCAGATCGGCATGAAAGTGCGGGAAGTGAACGCCTTTGTCAGCTGTCTGACTGCGCAGGATACAACCGATGAGGATGCCGTGCTGCTCGGCGGCCGTACGAAGCAGGCAGCATCTGCGTACGGACAGCTGCTCTCCGCGATCGATGAAGAGCTGCTGCACATGACCGATGCCCAGTGGCAGGATTTCGTGAAGCAGGACAGCATGCAGCAGATTCTTTTCAACCTGGAAGAACGTCGTGAGCGCGCGAAGGAAAAACTTCCTGCTGATAAAGAACAGCTCATTCAGAAGCTTGCTGTCGACGGCTACCAGGCATGGGGCGATCTGTATAACGTGATTACCGGCCGCATGAAGGTCGAGATCCGCGAAAAAGGGCGCCGCCGGAAGTACTCCGTCGGGCAGGCAGCCAACAAGCTTTCCGATAAGAACCGGAATGTGCGCAAGCACGTCTTTGAGCAGTTTGAGAAAGCGTGGGAAGACGAAGCGGATCTGTTTGCCTCGTCGCTGAACCACCTCGCCGGCTTCCGGCTGGAAACGTACGATGCACGCGGCTGGGACAGTGTCCTGAAAGAGCCGCTCATGATCAACCGTATGCAGCAGGAAACGCTGGACGTGATGTGGGATACGATCACGAAGAACAAAGATGTTTTCACGGGCTACCTGCACCGCAAGGCAGAGCTGCTCGGCGTGGATAAGCTCGCCATGTATGACATCAGTGCGCCGCTGTCCAAAAAAGTACCGCAGGTCAGCTACGACGACGCCGCGGATATGATTGTGACGCAGTTCGGTAAATTCAGCCCGCAGATGGCCGAATTCGCCCAGACGGCGTTTGATAATGAATGGATCGAAGCGGAAGACCGGGACAACAAGCGTCCGGGCGGCTTCTGTACGAGCTTCCCGATCCGCGAGCAGTCGCGTATTTTCATGACGTATGACGGATCGGCGTCGAACGTGGCCACCCTTGCCCACGAGCTCGGTCACGCGTACCACCAGCACGTCATGAACGATCTGCCGTACATGGCTCAGGGGTATGCGATGAATGTGGCGGAGACGGCATCAACGTTTGCCGAGATGATTGTAGCCGATGCCTCGATTAAGCAGGCGTCTTCGGAAGAGGAGCGCATTCAGCTGCTCGACGACAAGCTGAATCGCAGCATTGCCTTCTTTATGAACATTCATTCCCGGTTCCTCTTTGAGACCCGCTTCTACGAAGAACGCCGGAACGGGCTCGTCAGCAAAGACCGGCTCAATGAACTGATGACCGAAGCGCAGGAAGAAGCCTACTGCGGGGCACTCAGTGAATATTCACCGACGTTCTGGGCATCGAAGCTGCACTTCCACATTACCGGCGTTCCGTTCTACAACTTCCCGTACACGTTCGGCTACCTCTTCAGCATGGGCATCTATGCGAAGGCGGCGAAAGAAGGCGCTGATTTTGACCAGAAGTATGTAGATCTGCTCCGGGATACCGGCCGTCTTGACGTGGAGACACTCGCGGACAAGCACCTCGGTGTCGACTTGACGAAGCCGGACTTCTGGCAGGAAGCGATTGATTTCCTGAAAGAAGACGTGCGTACGTTCATGGCATTGACGGAAGAAAGAGTGAAAGGCTAAAGACAGGCAGCGGGGGCGGCTCATCCAAGGATGGACCGGCCCCTGATGCGCGAAGGGGAAAAGGAGAAGATCGTTATGGATATTCCAGCAAAACTGGTCGTTGAGAAAATGGAATCCGAGCTCGCGCGGTTGAAAGAAACGCTGGATGACAGCAGTGCCGGATCGTACCGGGATCATGCCCAGTCGTTGAAAACGTACTGCGAGCTCCTGCTGGAATCCCAGCATACCGGCACGTACTACAAAGCACCGCCGGTACAGCATGCATCCCCGGAAGACGTGCGGCAGCCGCAGACGCCGGCGGAGTCGTACAAGCCGGGAGCCGCTGCAGAAAAGCAGCCGAAACAGCGGCCGTCGTTTTACGACGAAGGCGATAAGCCGGAAAGTGACAGCCTGCTCGACTTTTGATGTCATCGACACGTTGAAACCAGCGTGCATCGTTATTTCTAATGGCTATGTTATCGTTCGTTGTTGATTTCATCCGCTTTCGGCGGACGCTTGCTCAGGGGCTTGTCCTCAACTATCCCTTGAGCGTCGCCGCCTATCGCTGCTTTCATCAAATAACAACATCAAGTTTTAACAGCGCTTTTCTAATAAAGAAAGCTGCCTTTCTGGATGGAGCCAGGAAGGCAGCTTTCTTAGCATGTATGAAAGTATAGAGTGTCATCAAAGGCAGGCAGAGCACTCTACCTGCTTACGACATCTTTGCCGCTTGCTGGGTAGAAACGTTTGGTCACGTTTTTGGCTGCAGTCGACGAGGTTCAGATGCGAGTCGACAGGCTTTGTGTGAGCAGCCTTCTCCTCCTGCTCTATCCTCAGGAGAAATCAGGGTTCCGCCACTCCACCAGCACCCCGTAGTTCCCGGATTCTTCATCATCCAGATAGTCCGGGATGGCCTCTACGATATGCAGCCCCTGCTTCAGCATAAAGGAGAGCACTTGATCTTTTTTCTCCCCGGCTGCCACGGCTTCCAGATACGCGTCGATACCAAGCTCCTGTCCCTGGAAGTCCGGAATGCGGGCGCCTGCTACGTACCGGCGGAGACCGAGGCGTCGTACCAGGTCAAAACGCGCCTGATACAGCGCACCTGCAGCGCCGGCTCCCCGGAACGACGGCCGCACGCACAGATCAATCCCGTACAGCGTATCCCCGTCCGGATCGTGCGTACCACGGATATATCCGTCATCCGCCACTTCCTCCCACGTATGATGCCCGTTTTGCAGCGTCGTCACGAGCGAAGTCGCCGACCCCGCCGGCTCCCCATCTGCAAACACCATCATCCCCCCTTCGGGAAACGTGGATACGTGTGCCTCGATGTGCTCCCGCGACCACCACAGCTCCTCAGGAAACGGGGGCGGAAAAGCTTCCTTCTGTATCTGCAGCAGGGCATCAAAATCAGCGATTGTATACGGACGAACGGTTAGTTCCGGCATGTAAGCACCTCCTGAATAGTCGTCCCTTCATTATAGTAGGACGTCGGCGCAGGCGCAAAAGAGAGCCCGACAAAGCGAGAGACAGAGCGGGTTCACATTTTCTCCATTCCTGTCCGGGCCGAATCCTGATAAGATAGACGAGAGACTCTACGGAAAAAGAGGGATATCTATGCAGTTATTTTTGATTATCGGAGGCATCATGGCCTTTTTGTTTGTTGCGATCGGTGCATTCGGCGCGCATGCGCTGGAGGCGAGACTCGAAGAACTCGGCCGGACCGCCACGTTCGAGACGGGTGTGCAGTATCATATGATCCACGCCCTGGCGATCGTCGCTGTCGCCATCCTGACGCAGCACTTGGAAGCTTCCGGCCTGCTCTACGGCGCCGGCTGGGCCTTCACAATCGGCATCATCATTTTCTCCGGCAGCCTCTACGTGCTGAGCCTGACCGGCATCGGCATCCTCGGTGCGATCACCCCGATCGGCGGCCTAGCCTTTCTCACCGGCTGGGTGCTGCTCGTGATTGCCGCTGTTTCAGGCGGCGCGTAACCAAACAGAGGTTCAGCAGCCAAGCTGCTGTACGCTCCAACGCTTGATGCTTATACGATACAAAAAGAGCGCCGTCTCCCTGATAAAGGAACGGCGCTTTTTTCATAGTATAGGAATGTATACGTGTTCATACAAGAAGCCTGCAGCGATGCCGCACACCGTTCCGACCTAAAGGCGCTCTGCGCCCTTTGTTCTGACGTGCAGATGACGGCCAACGTGGTGGATCAGACAGCAAAGAGCGGCTTCACGTCGTCTTCACTCATCGTCTTTCCGACGTAAAAGGTACCGAAGTCGCCATATCTGGCGCTGACTTCGTCAAAGCGCATTTCATAGACGAGCTTTTTGAATTCCAGCACGTCGTGCGCGAAGAGCGTCACGCCCCATTCCCAGTCGTCGAATCCGACAGAGCCGGAAATGATCTGGCGCACTTTCCCTGCGTACTGCCGGCCGATCATACCGTGGGAGCGCATCATGCTGGACCGCTCTTCCATCGACAGCATGTACCAGTTATCGTTGCCCTGGCGGCGTTTGTCCATTGGATAGAAGCAGACATACTTCCATTTCGGCAGAATCGGTTTCAGCCGTGCCTGAATCTCCGGATCTTCGTTTGGATCTTTTTCTGCCGGAAGATAGTTACTCAGTTCTACTACAGAGACATAGGAATAGGTCGAGGTCAGGAACTCTGCCAGCCGTGTTTTGTTGAACTGCTGTTCCAGGTCCATCAGCTCGTCCATCGTCGGACGGAGCCAGAAAAACATGATGTCTGCTTTCTGTCCCATAATCTGATACATGCCGTGACTTCCTTCGAGCTTGTCCTGTACGCTGGACCATTCCTGCTGCAGATCGAGGAACTCCTGTAAAATCTGATGCCGCTCTTCTTCCGAGATCTTCTTCCATTCTGCCCAGTTCACTTTGCGCAGGTCGTGGTAGCAGTACCACCCATCCAACGTTTTTGCCGGTTCTGCCATATTAGGTCACTCCATTTCATCATCTAATCTCACAGGGACCATTATACAAGGCAGAGCGTACAAAAGCCAAATCTACTGCCGGTTCCGCTGAACGAATGCCTGCAGCGCCTCCTGGTGGGCGCGGGATCGTCCGGCGATGCGCTGGGAGCGGACCTCCATGTCGAGGATGTCCGGAAGGGACGCGTCAAAGCCGTGTTTCATGTTCTGCTTCATCAGTCCGTACGCCGGCAGCGGGGCAACGACAAGCCGTTTTAAAAGCTCTTCCGGCCAGCCGGTGCCGTGGATCAGCCCGATTTCTTCGGCCTCTGCCGGAAGGACTTTTTTGCCGGTGCCGAGTTCGAGGGCTTTCGAGAGGCCGACGAGGCGCGGAAGGTAGTAGGAAGCGCCCGCGTCTGGAGCAAGCCCGATGTTGAGAAAACTGAGCGAGCAGACGGCGTCCGGCGCGGCGTAACGGAAGTCACAGGCGAGCGCGATACTCAGCCCTGCTCCGACGGCCATGCCATTCAAATAGGCAACGGTCGGTTTTTCCATCCGCTCCAGCAGGAAAATAAGCCGGTTGTACGTTTCTTCGAGGTAGTCGCCGTGATCAAACGTCTCTAATTCCTCGAGCGGAATGCTCTTCAGATCGGCCCCGCTGGAGAACGCATCGCCGGAACCAGTCAGGATGACGACACGCACTTCGGGATCTTCGTTCGCTCTCGAAAGACAGTTGTACAGGTCCTCGTGCATCTCTTTGTTGATGGCATTTTTAACATCGGGACGGTTCAACGTAATAACACCCGTCTTCTGTTGTTTTTCATACGTTACGGTTCGCATCAGGATAACCCCTCTCTTGGATTAAAGTGCCCGGCCGGTGACGGCACCATCATAAATGGCTTTTTTCGCATCGAGTCCAAGGGCGTCGGCGGCTCCACCGATGACGTGGACACTCCGGCCTCGTGCCTGCAGCTCGTCTGCCAGTGTCGTATTCGTCAGCTGCCCGGCAGCGGTGACGACGACGGCAGCTTCGATCGTCCGTGGCTGTCCATCGATCGTGACGTGCACGGCACCGGGTTCAATCCGATCGTACGATTCGATGCCGCCGGTCATGCGGATGCCCTTCTGCTTCATCTCCATCAACGTTGCCCAGCGCGTCGTTTTGCCGAGGCCGCGGCCGAAAGAGGTGGAGCGCTGCAGCAGCTGAATCGGGGAAGTGCCCCGTTCGGCGCTGTAGAGTGCGAGGTCACATGCGATGCCGCCGCCGCCGATAACGACCATCGGGCCGTCCGGCGTCGTGTCACGCTGGAAGATCTCCTGGTAGGAAACGGCGTGCTCGATTCCCGGGATCTCCGGCTGGCGCGGGGTGATCCCGGCAGCGATGATCACTTCATCTGTATGAAGAAGCGGATCGTCTGCATCCACACGGGTGCCGAGGCGGACATCGACACCGAGCTTGTCGAGCTGCACGCGGTAATAACGAAGCGTTTCGTAAAACTCTTCTTTGCCCGGAATCCGTTTCGAGTAGTTCAGCTGCCCGCCCAGCTCTTCCCGCGCATCGATCAGCGTCACGTGATGGCCGCGGAGAGCGGCAACACGGGCGGCTTCCATGCCGGCGGGACCGGCGCCGACGATGCTGATCCGCTTCACGTGATCCGTCTCTTCCAGCGGCAGGTCGAGCTCCCTTCCTGCCTCTGGATTCACGAGGCAGGTGGCAGCTTTTCCTTCGAAAACGTGGTCCAGGCATGCCTGGTTGCAGGCGATACAGGTGTTGATTTCTTCATGCCGCGCTTCCTTCGCTTTTGTTAAAATATCCGGGTCGGCAAGAAACGGCCGTGCCATCGAAATGAGCTGAACGTTGCCGCGCTGAAGTACTTTTTCGGCATCGTGGGCGTTGTTGATCCGATTGCTCGCAATAACGGGAATGTCGACCGCACCGGCAATGGATTCCGCTACGGGCACGAACTGCATGCGGGGCACCTTCATCGAAATCGTCGGCACCTTCGATTCGTGCCAGCCGATGCCGATATTGAGTGCATCTGCTCCGTGCTGCTCCAGCTCCCGTGCCCAGCGGAGCGTCTCTTCTTCGGTAGTGGAACCTTCGATGAGGTCGATGCCGGACATGCGGAAAATGACCGGATAGTCCGGACCGACCGCCTGTCGGACCGCCCGCAGTACATCGAGCGGGAAGCGGAGGCGTCTCTCGATATCCCCTCCCCAGGCGTCCGTCCGCTGATTTGTGACAGGGGAGACGAACTCGTTAATCAAGTAGCCTTCTGAGCCCATGATTTCGACAGCGTCAAAGCCGGCGCGCACGGCCCGTTCTGCACCGGAGGCAAAGGCAGCTATCGTGTTTTGAATATCGTCTTCCGTCATTTCTTTCGGCGTATCCGGATTGATGGGGGACTTGATGGCCGATGGTGCAAACGACGTCATGCCGGTCATCGCCTGATACGCGTAGCGGCCCGAGTGGAACAGCTGCAGCGCAATAGCGCCGCCTTCCTCATGGACAGCCCGGGTCAACGGCTGCCAGCGGGAGGCATCCTCTTCCTCGTAGATCGACATAAACTCTTCTCCGCCGCCGCTGCCTTCCGGTGAGACAGCCGCTCCGCCGGTAACAATCAGACCGACATCGGCTGCAGCACGCCTCCGGTAAAACTCCGTCAGCCTTTCTTCTCCGCGGTCCAGTCCTTCCAGACCGACGTGCATCGATCCCATCATGACACGGCTCCTCAGCTTTAACGGGCCTATGTGTACAGGTTCAAACAGCATCGTACTCCTCCTTTGTAATCGTCCCGGCAGCAGCGTCCGCACCGGGAATGACTGAACATTCATTCATTATTGTCAGTATACCTGACACACTGCCGGCTGTCAGCATGATTCTGAAAATTAGAACTTTCCACCGTAAGCCTTTTCACTATTTTGCAAATGGCGCAGGAAAGAGTATGCTGGAGATAATGGATAATATAAAGGAGGAATTCCTGTGAGCAGCATGTTTACAGCGATCGCAGATAAAGTCAAGACAGCCAAGCCGTCCATCGTCTTTCCAGAAGGAAACGATGAGCGCATTCTGGAGGCGGCAGTCCGCCTGCAGCAGGACGGAGTGCTTGAACCGCTCGTCATCGGCAGCGAAACCGAGGTGACCGGACTGGCAGATAAGAACGGGTGGGACGCATCCGGCCTGCACATTCTCGACCCGGCTGTGTACGATGCTTTTGATGAACTCGCGGATGCGTTTGTCGAACGACGCAAAGGAAAGAATACGAAAGAAGAAGCGATGGACATTCTCAAGCAGCCGAACTATTTCGGAACGATGCTCGTCCACACCGGCCGTGCAGCAGGGCTGGTGAGTGGAGCGGTTCATTCCACGGGCGATACCGTCCGTCCAGCGCTGCAGATCATCAAAACTAAAGAAGGCGTCAAGAAAACGTCCGGCGTCTTTGTCATGGTCAAAGACGACGAGCGCTATATCTTCGGCGACTGTGCCATCAACATCGCACCGAGCAGCGACGACTTGGCGGAAACAGCGGTGGAAGCAGCGAAAACCGCAGAAGTCTTCGGCATCGACCCGCGCGTCGCGATGCTGAGCTTTTCCACGAAAGGTTCAGCGAAAAGTGAAGAAACCGAGCGTGTTGTAGAAGCGACCCAGCTCGCGCAGGAGAAGGCACCGGAGCTGAACGTCGACGGCGAATTTCAGTTTGACGCAGCCTTCGTACCGGAAGTAGCGGCGAAAAAAGCGCCGGACTCGCCACTGGAAGGGAAAGCGAACACCTTTATCTTCCCGAGTCTTGAAGCCGGCAATATCGGCTACAAAATCGCCCAGCGCCTCGGCGGCTATGAAGCGGTAGGACCAATTCTCCAAGGCTTGAACAAGCCGGTGAATGATCTCTCCCGCGGCTGCAGCACCGAGGATGTTTACAACCTTGCTTTGATCACCGCGATGCAGAGCCTTCAGGACGAAGCGTAACGAGGTGAATGAAAAAAGCCTGTCAGGAGGAGTCTCTCTGGCAGGCTTTTTTTGCGGTTTGAGAAAATATACGCTTCACAGGAGGAAGACGGTGTCCTTGTATGATGCATAGGAAGAAGCCTGCATTGCACGCGGGTGTGGTTGAGAAGCAGGACGAAGCGTCGATGAGCGGATTTTCGCCGGCTGGCCGTGGCAGCCGGGGATCGGAAGGGTTAGGTGGATGACGGGCTGACGTCAGCGTGGCGCAATAAGCGGGCAACGTATCGGGTTTGCTGCTGGAACAGGCGCAAAACGGTCGCAAGGTGGCTCAAAAACAGCGGCGTGGCGCAAAAATTCCGGGAAGCGACGCGCGGGCGGTGCCAGGGCGCCCGCTTCCGAGTGGGAAGCAGCGCAAAAAGTTGGTGAAGTGACGCAGATATGGATTCGGCACAGCATAAGCGTCAATCACCTCGTTTTCGCCGGCTGCCAGTAGCAGCCGGGGGACCGGAACGGAAGAAGAGCTGGGACAAAAAAGTTTTCTAAGAAGGCCGTTCATTGCTCGTCTAACAAGCATCAAAAACTTCTTCCAGTATCGATGCAATGAGGTTAGTCACCGCAAATGGACCATCATGTTTTGTTATCGTGAAAAGACAAGCCCGAGGGAAAAGCAAGGGCTGAAGATGTCCCGTCGCTGTTTTTGCGACGGTTAGCTGAAGCCTTACCCATGGCAAGCGATTGTCATTGGAAGGATCAATCCCCTCATACAAAAAGCCCTCACCGACATGGTAAGGGCTTCTTTCTATTTTGGTTTTGTCCCAGCCTCTTCTTCTATCTCTTCTGCCGTCCGAGAGCGGCTGTCTACCTCAAGTAGAGGCGGTTCAGTTTATCCCGCACATTCACATAGATGAGCAGGACCGCAATGCCGTAGAGGATAAAGACGGCAAAGGAAGTTAAGTTCGGGGCGCCGTCCAGAATGCTCCGTAAAAGAAAGGCCGCGGCGCCGAGCGGAAGAAAGAGAAACAGCATCAGAGGCTGCAGCTGATGCAACAACTTGAGCCGGCCGTCGCTCCACGTTTTGTTGATGCCGAACAGCCAGATGGAGACGCCGGCGATGATCATGATCGGAAGGGCGGTGCGGCCCGGTGCCAATTCACCGATGAAAATGACGGCGATGACGAGACCGAAGCCGACGCCGAGGGCATTCACCGCCATCTTGAAAGAAAAATCCGCCACGGGACTGTCATGCTGCAGGTCGAGCGCCAGCTCCTTCGGCGTTCCGATCCCTGCGACGGCTTCTTCGACCGCCGCTTCCCAGGCGGTACCTGCTTCATGTTTTTCCTTGGCGATCTGATACAATTCTTCTTTGATTTCCTGCGCGTGCGTTTTTTTCTCTTTTTCCGTCTTGTCGTTTAAATGATCCATGACTTCTTCTACATACTCTTCAATTAACGGTTCCTTCATCCTCTGATCGCTCCGTTTCTGTCTGAGTTCCTGCTCCCTACAGCATAGCATCGGAAAAATTTTCTGTCTACGTGCCTGATATGGCGGGAATTCTCCAGATTTCTCTCAAAAAAGGCATGTTTTTTTGAAAAAAGCGCTTGCAATCTTTTTGTCTTGATATATAATAGATTTTATAAACATCAACTGTTATAAAACAGTTTGAAATTCAGCAGCTTGAAGGAGGTTGTCATGGTCAAACAAGAGAAGCATGGACTGCAGGTAGATCAGGCGCTGGTAACGTTTCTGGAAGCCCGGGTGCTCCCGGAAACAGCCGTCGATTCCGCGTCCTTCTGGAAGGGGTTCGCCTCCTTAACGGAAGAACTGGAGCCGGAAATCAACCGCTGTCTTCACCGGCGAACCGAGCTGCAGGAGGCACTGGATTCGTATCACCTGAAGCATCCAGGCAGACCCGATCCGGCCCATTATCAATCGTACTTAAAGGAGATCGGCTACCTGGAGGAACCGCCGGAAGTTCAGCCGGTGACAGCCGCAGCGCTCGATCCGGAAGTCTTCGAGCAGGCAGGACCGCAGCTGGTCGTTCCCTTGACGAACGCCCGCTACGTGCTTAATGCAGCAAACGCCCGGTGGGGCAGTCTCTACGACGCGCTGTACGGGTCAGATGTCATTTCCGACGTCAACGGCGCCGAAGCCGGAACGGCATATAATCCGGTGCGGGGGGAGAGGGTCATCCGTTTCGCCAGACTGCTGCTCGATGAGTGGCTGCCGCTGGAACAGGGGAGTCATGCCGATGCAGCCTCGTACGATGTAGAAGAAGGGGAACTGGTCGTCCAGCTGGAGGAAAGCAGCATCCGTACACGACTTCAGGATCCCGCACAGTTTCTCGGGCCGACGGAAAACGGCGGACGGATGTTCCGTCACCACCGGCTTCACATAGAAATGCAGGTCGATCCGGGACACCCAGTCGGCAGGCAGGACCCAGCCGGTGTGAAGGATATTCTCATGGAAGCGGCACTCACGTCGATCATGGACGCCGAGGATAGTGTGGCGGCGGTGGATACCGAGGACAAGCTGCTCGTCTACAGCAACTGGCTCGGTTTGATGGATGGAACACTCGAGACCGAGATGGAAAAGGGAGGACGGACGTTCACCCGGAGGCTTGCGGAAGACCGGACGTACATCGACCGGGACGGCCGGGAGCAGCAGCTGAAAGGCCGCGCGCTCATGCTCATCCGAAACGTCGGACACCTGATGAAAACAGACATGGTGACGTGGAACGGGCAGCCGGTGTCGGAAGGTATCGTGGATGCCGTCGTTACTGCCGCCGCAGCCATGATCGACCGGAAAAAACGGCGCAACTCCGAACATGGATCCATGTATATCGTGAAGCCGAAAATGCACGGAACGGCAGAGGCTGCCCTGACCAACGAGCTGTTTTCGAAAGTGGAAACCCTGCTCGGGCTTCCGCAGCAGACGATAAAAGTCGGCGTCATGGATGAAGAAAGACGAACGTCGCTGCACCTGGATGGCGCTATTCAAGCCGTAAGGGAACGCATTTTTTTCATCAACACCGGTTTTCTCGACCGGACCGGGGATGAGATCCATACTTCGTTCCTTTCAGGGCCGCTGCTGCGGAAACAGGAAATGAAACAGGCAGACTGGTTCCTTTCCTATGAAGAAGCGAACGTAACGAAGGGGCGGAAGGCCGAACTGCATAAAAGCGGTCAGATCGGCAAAGGCATGTGGCCGATGCCGGATGAAATGAAACAGATGGTGGAACAGAAGAACGGGCAGCTGCTCGCCGGAGGAACGACCGCCTGGGTACCGTCACCAACGGCTGCTGTGCTGCATGCCCTTCATTATCATGATGTGGATACGGCGAACGTGCAGCCGCCGGAGAACGACGGGAAGGCCATGCTTGAGATTCCGATTGCCGAACCCGGCTGGAGCAGGGAAGAAATCCGCTATGAAATGGAGACGAACGTCCAGGCCGTGCTCGGCTACGTCGTCCGCTGGGTGGAACACGGCATCGGCTGTTCCAAAGTCCCGAATCTGGAAGGTACCGGACTGATGGAAGACCGGGCCACACTCCGCATCGCCAGTCAGCTCATGGCAAACTGGCTCCATCAAGGAATTTATACCGAAGCGGAGCTGACGGAGGTTATGGAGAAAATGGCAGCACTCGTGGATGCACAGAATGCGCACGACCCGGACTACCGGCCGATGATGCCGGAGCCGGAACAATCGGCTGCCTACCGCGCCGCCCGGGCCCTCATAGTCGAGGGGAAAAAGCAGCCGAACGGGTATACCGAACCGATTCTGCACGAATACCGGAAAGCATATAAAGAAGCGCAGAAGCAGACACTGTAAACAAACCAAAATCAGGAGAGGGGAAATGAGAAATGAAGACGCAGGAGAGAACATCGGGGATCATGTTGGCACAGCGTTGGATGGACGAGCAGCGGAAGCAGGGGCGCAGCGAGGAAGAGATGATGCGCACGATGTTCGTTTACGAGGATGCGGTGATGGAAATCATCACCGACGAACACGGAGAGATGCAGATCGAAGCGCAGAAGCCGGAGCAGCTCGTCATTTTCCGCTCTCCGGAAGAGCGGAAAGACCCGGGGCACATCTGCCGCTGCTGTACGATGGAGCACGACAATGAAAAAGAAGCGATGCAGTGCTGTGCTTTCATCGATGATTAAAAAATTTGTCACGTCTGTTATATAACATATGAATAATTTGTTTTTTGTTTAGTACAGAGGGGCGGGCACTGCCTTCCCCCTCCACCATAAAAAAGGAGATGGGATAAACATGAAGAAGGAACAGCAGATGCAGGAAATGTGGGAGTCCGGACGATTTCAAGGAGTAGAACGACCGTATTCAACGGAAGACGTGATGCGCCTGCGCGGCTCGGTGCAGATCGAACATACCCTGGCTGAGCTCGGTTCCGAGCGGCTCTGGCAGCTGATGCAGGACAAGCCTTACGTCCATGCTCTCGGTGCACTGACAGGGAACCAGGCAATGCAGCAGGTGAAAGCCGGCCTCGATGCCATTTACTTAAGCGGGTGGCAGGTGGCAGCTGATGCCAACCTCTCCGGTGAAATGTACCCGGACCAGAGCCTCTACCCGGCGAACAGCGTGCCGCATGTTGTGAAGCGGATCAACCAGACTTTTCAGCGGGCGGACGAGATTCAGACAGCAGAAGGAACCGGCGACACGTACTGGTTTGCACCGATCGTGGCCGACATGGAAGCCGGCTTCGGCGGACCGCTCAACGTCTTTGAACTGACGAAACAGATGATCGAAGCCGGCGCTGCCGGGGTCCACCTTGAGGATCAGCTGTCTTCGGAGAAAAAGTGCGGCCATCTCGGCGGCAAAGTGCTGCAGCCGACGCAGGTAGCTGTCCGCAACCTGATTTCAGCCAGGCTGGCAGCGGATGTGAGCGGGGTTCCGACGGTGATCATTGCCCGCACCGATGCCAACGCAGCGAATTTGATTACGAGCGACATCGACGAATACGACCATCCGTTCCTCACCGGCGAGCGCACGCCGGAAGGGTTCTACCGCACAAATCCGGGGATTGAACAGGCGATCAGCCGTGGATTGGCTTATGCTCCTTACGCAGATCTCATCTGGTGTGAAACGAGCGAGCCGGATCTGGAGGAGGCGAAGCGCTTTGCCGATGCGATTCATGCCGAGTACCCGGATAAGCTGCTTGCCTACAACTGCTCTCCGTCCTTCAACTGGAAGAAGAAGCTCGATGACGACACGATCGCGAGCTTCCAGGAGGAACTCGGGAAAATGGGGTATAAGTTCCAGTTTGTCACGCTTGCCGGCTTCCATGCGCTGAACCACAGCATGTTTGAGCTGGCAGATGGATACCGTGACCGCGGCATGGCTGCCTACTCGGAGCTCCAGCAGCAGGAATTTGCGGCCGAGTCCCGCGGCTACACGGCGACGAAGCATCAGAGAGAAGTCGGAACCGGCTACTTTGATGAAGTAGCGCAGGTCATCTCCAGCGGCACGTCTTCCACCACGGCTCTGGCCGGATCGACCGAAACAGCGCAGTTCTAGATGTAAAAACGAGCAAAGCCGCTGCAGAAACGAGCAGGACCCTCTTCTTTCCTATCCGGGAAGGAGAGGGTTTTTGGCGTCGTGTTATTTCCGCACTTTCAGCATTGGATAACAGTTCAACCAATGGAGGCCATACAGGAAGGGAGCGAATAGCATCCGGAACGTTTCACGTGAAACATGAGCGTACGCACTGAGCCTCAAACGAAACGAGCCGTCCAAGGATCCTTGGACGGCTCGTTGAGCGTGAAGACACGGATGCCGGACGACGCGGTTAACGGTCCGTTCCAGCCTGCTGCGGCGGCTGTTCCCAGTTGTAGTTCTCGTACTCCTGGTCCGGGTACTTCCGACGGATGATACGGCGGAAGGACAAGACGGTCAGGGCGATCGACAGCATCACCAGGGCAATGCCGAACGCCTGCCACCAGGTCAGGACATCCTGCAGGACGAACACGCTCAGCATGACGGAGATAACGAGCTCGGTCGAAGAAAGGATGGCGGCCCTGCTCGATTCAATATATTTCAGCCCCATCGTAAACAAAATGTAGGCTGCAAGCGTCGAAATAAGCGTGATGCCCGTGATAGGCAGCAGAAGCGAACCGTCGGTCAAGGTACCGGTGTGCTCCCACACCCCACTCGTCGGGAACGAGACGAGCGCCCCGCCTGCCAGCGCATAGCTCGTGATCGTCAGTGGATGATAACGGCCGCTCACGAACTTGCCGATCAAGCTGTAGGAAGAACAGAACAGCCCTGCGAGCAGGCCGATGAAGACGATCGGCCACGTGATCGTCATGTTCCCAGCCGGAAACAGGCCGATGGCAAACGCACATCCGAGGATCGTCAGCATGATCGCCACATTTTTCTGGAGGGTGAGTTGTTCTCCGTACACGAACCGGGCGATGAGCGCAGCGAAAATCGGCGACGTGTAGACGAAAACGACCGCGATGGCCAGCGAGGCTTGTTCCATGACGATGAAGTAGAAGCCGTTAAACAAGGCCATGCCGCATACACCGAGCAGAATGAGCACCGGCATGTCTCGAAGCCGGATGCGCAGGTGGTGCCTGGCTGTCAGCAGGAGAAACGTAAGAAGAATCAACGCGGAAACCGTGTGCCGGACGGTCACGACCTGCCACGGACTGAAGCCGGCATCATACAGCTGCTGCACAAACAGTCCTGTCACTCCCCAGCAGGCAGCACCTCCAATGACAAACACATACCCAGCAGCCTGATTCCACATCCGGATCCCTCCTTGTAAACGTCTGTTACCGCTAACGTACCGCAGAGGTGCAGGCAAAAGCAACATACTTTTTCAATATAGTTTCTTCGCGAGGGGGAAGCTGTGATACAGTAGGGTCAGAAACGATTAAAGGGGTAATGGCAATGAATCTTGTGAAACCGCTCCTCTGGATCAACTTCATCGGCAGCCTCGGGGCCCTGCTCGTGTACGTCTTTACATACGAACAGCTCGATTATCGGGAGGACTTCCTCGTGCTCGTCGGGCTGTTCGCCGGTGTAAGCGCAGTCGGGCTGCTGCTGCAGCGGAAGCTGGAAAAAGAGCATCAATAACGAACAAGAGCGCAGCGGCATCTGCTACAGCAGACGCTCGTTGCGCTTTTCCATTCGTGCAAGGTGATAGGCAAATCGCTCTTCTTCCTCGGGGGAAAAGGTGTGCACCCCGATTTCCTCACTGTTGGCTTTAAGCGCCCGGAGTATGCGCCCGGTGACCTCATCGACGGTGATCGTGCTTCCGGTGATTTCTGTCAGCGACGCCATGCAGGACGGTTCAATGTCCGGATAATGATACTTCACCGGTCCATCTGCCGCGTAGTCGTAAAACCCGCGGATCAGCTCCGCCCGCGCGGCGCCGCTTTCCTGCAGGGCGAGGTAGATCTGGACGGCAATACCGCCGCGGATGCGGCGCTGGGAGATGCCGGCGAACTTCTTTCCGTCCACGCTCAAGTCATAGCGTCCGGGGCAGTAGGAGGCCGCAATCTCGCCATCTTTGATCCGGCTGCCAAGTTCCGGGAAGAGGCCGCGGGTAAAGGAAACCATCGCTTCGTAGCCCTCGTCAATGGAGAGTGAAGCCTGCTCGGGGAACAGGAGCGACAGGTTGTACACGGTCGGATCCAGTACGACGGCCAGTCCGCCGGAATTGCGGACGATGACGCGGTAGCCGTTCATCCGGAGAAAATCCACGCCGGCATCGATCGATGGGAGCCGGCTGTCCTGGATGCCGAGCACGACCGTATTATGGTGGACCCACGTGCGGGCGATGCCGGTTGCTTCCATGCGGCCGACGGATTCACACAGCGTATCATCGGCCGCAAACGAGCGCATCGGATTCATCGAGAGGCCGGTCACAGACTGATCCATGACGAGCCACTGATCCTGTTTTAAAGCAGAGGGAATAGCAAACATAAGATTCGTTCCTTTCTTGGTTCGTCAAAAAACAGGAGATAATGAGGGAAGAAAGAAGGTCTCTATCTTCCTTCAACACATCCTGCAGCACACGCGCTCGGTGCTTCTGATCGCGCCTTTGTCAGAAGCATACGTACCGGACCAGCGGGCGCTCGGCGCTGCTGGTCCACAATCGCGGTTCATTATATCATATCGCGGATTGTCCGGGGGAGAAGAGAAAGGTACAATAGAAGCAGTTCATTCAGGAGACAGACAGGGTATAGAAAACGAGGTCCGCGCGCCCACCACCGGGAACGGTCCGGAAAGGCTGGCACCAGGGTGCTTCTCTTCCGCGGGCGGCTGCAGGGCCATCCGGGACTCGTACCCTTCCGCCCTGTGCCGGATGCATCCGGCAGTATTCCGCAACAGAAAAAGAGACTGGAGGAGACAGGCATGGCACGTCCCGACGGACACCTGGAAGAAGAGAAAGTATTCAAAGATCCTGTGCACCGCTACATACATGTACGTGACGAATTGATATGGGAACTGATTGCAGCAAGGGAATTTCAGCGGCTGCGCCGGATCCGGCAGCTCGGGACGACGTACCTGACCTTCCACGGGGCCGAGCACAGCCGTTTCACCCACTCGCTCGGCGTCTATGAAATCATGCGCCGCATGGTGGAGAACCTCGAGAAGAAGATGACGTGGGACCCGGATGAGCGGCTCGTCTGCCTTGCAGCTGCCCTGCTGCACGACATCGGACACGGTCCCTTTTCCCACTCGTTTGAGAAAGTTTTTCAGACCGACCACGAAGAATGGACACAGGCGATCATTACCGGTGATTCAGAAGTGAACGCTGTGCTGTCCCGGATGGGGGAGGACTTTGCAGGCCGCGTGGCAGACGTCATTGCGAAGACGTATGACAACAAGCTCATTGTAAGCCTGATTTCGAGTCAGATCGACGCCGACCGGATGGACTACCTGCTCCGGGATGCGTTTTATACGGGCGTGAGCTACGGCCAGTTCGACATGGAGCGGCTGCTGCGCGTCATGCGGCCGGAAGAAGATCAGGCCGTGTTCAAACACAGCGGGATGCACGCCGTAGAAGATTATATTTTGAGCCGGTACCAGATGTACTGGCAGGTCTACTTTCACCCGGTGACCCGCAGTGCTGAAGTCATTTTGAGCAGGATTTTGAACCGGGCGCGTGAACTGCTGGAAGAGAACTACGAATTTCGGCAGCAGCCGGTGCATTTCGTTTCGCTGTTCAATGCAACGATGACGCTGGAGGATTACGTGCGGCTGGACGAATCCATTATCTTCTATTATTTCCAGGAATGGGTGAAGGAAACCGACCCGATCCTGAGTGATCTCTGTACGCGCTTCATGGACCGGCATTTGTTCAAGTATGTCGAATGTGATCCGAGTCAGCAGATGCTCATCTGGCCGGAGCTGCAGGAACTGTTCCGAAAAATTGGACTTCATCCGTCCTACTATCTCGTGATTGACTCCTCCTCCGACCTCCCGTATGATTTTTACCGGCCGGGGGAAAAAGATGAACGCATGCCGATCCACCTGCAGATGCCGGATGGATCGCTGCGGGAGCTCTCCCGTGAATCGGACATCGTCGAAGCCATTTCAGGAAAAAAGCGCACGGATCATAAATTGTACTTTCCAGCGGACCTGCTGGAGGACCAGACCACATTTGCGGAAGAGAAGCAGCGAATTTTGACGCTGCTGCACCAACAGGAGGGATCATAATGCTGCAGGAACATGCCAAGCTGCTCGCGATGATGCAGCACACAGGGGAAATCGTCGGACGAAAGAAGCTGCAGAAGCTCGTTTACATAGCGAAGCAGATGAATCAGCCCTTCCGCGAAAAATACCAGTTCCATATGTACGGCCCGTATTCCGAAGAGCTGACGCTTCAGGTGGAGGAAATGTGCCAGGCACAGTTCGTCTCCGAAGAACGCGAGAAAAAATCCGGCTACTACCAGTACCGGTACAGCCTGACCGAGCAGGGGAAAACGTTCGTAGATGCGGTACTTCCGGAAAGCACGGCGCTCGACAGCGCGCTGCTTGCCGAGCTGAATGAAGCCTCATCGAAATTTCTCGAGCTCGTCTCTACGATCCTGTACTTTGAGCATCTGCCGAGAGACGAGGTGCGTGCCAAAGTATACAAAGTGAAGGCCCGCCAGAATTACAGCGACGAAGACATGGACGAAGCGTTCGACTACATCGACAGGCTTCGCCGGCAGTAGAGATACGGATGCTTCTTAAAGAACGTAAAGAAACCAGCGCCGGGAAGGGGATTCCTTCCGGCGCTGGTTTTTCATCGCAGTATAAAAGCGGCTCCAGCCTTTGTGCTTACTGATCGCTGGCGCGGACACCGGCTTTCCCAAAGTTCTGCGGCTGCATTTCTTCAATCACGACAGAGACGCGCTCGGCGTCAGCACCGGTCGTGCTCGTCACAGCCTCCGTCATCTTTTCTACGAGCTCGCGCTTCTGCTCGTCTGTGCGTCCTTCCAGCATTTTGACTGTTACAATGGGCATACGTCATCCTCCTTTATCATACCGCTGTCGAACGTGGAACTGTATCCGTTCCGGCAGGCGGCTTCTGCATGGTTCCCAGTATAACGAATTCCGGAGAGGAAGACCAGCTGCACGCTGAACGGAGGCAGAAAAAGGAGGCTGGGTCAAAATCAGTATAGAAAGAAGCGCTTCGCCTTTCGGTGAGGGCTTTCTGTATGAGAGGGGGGGATCCTTCCAATGACAATCGCTTGCCGCGGGCAAGGCTTCAGCTAACCGTCTCAACTGCAGCGACGGGGCATCTTCAGCCCTTGCTTTTCCCGCAGGCGTCTCTTGTCTTTTCAGGATCGACCCCAGATAGAGACCGTACGGTCTTGATTTCTCCAGAACAAAAGCGCAGGGCGCCTTTTTAGTCGGAACGGCGTGCGGCGCATGAAGCCGCCGTCTTCTTGTATGAAATCTTATACATTCCTATACTTTTAAAAAAATACCTTCAGGTTAAGGTAGAACGACCACATTGAATCCATTTCGGTGCTTTCGAAAGAGAATCTACGGTCGGCGCAAAACCGACGTTGAAGCCGTTTTTGGATTTCTGTAGGAGCATATGCGTTTCGCCAGCATGTCGGTGAGGGGCAGAGCGAAGGTAAAACAGGAACTGGGATTTGCACGTATGGCCGTAAACGTGAGAGCGTTCACGGCCATGAGACAGATTCGGCATCATTTCTTACGAACAAAACGCTTTCGACGACCCCCTTTGGGTCATCGAAAGCGTTTATTACGTGCTCGAGAACGATTTCGTCACAGCCTCTTTTTTTCGTTCTATGCGCTGGCTCAGCCCTGCTTTACCTGCAGCTGCTCGTTTTCGACGGTTACGTGAATCACGTTGACCTCATCGTGCTCGAGCATCAGATCGGCGATGCCGTCTTCCACGTGCTCCGCGATGGCTCGTCGCAGGGGACGGGCACCGAAGGCCGGATCGTAGCCGATTTCTGCCAGCTTGGCTTTCGCTTCGTCATCCACGTGCAGCGTCATACCCTGCTCGGACGAGGCTTCGCGGATATCCACGAGCATCAGATCGACAATCTCCAGCAGGTTCTCCCGGCTCAGCTCCGAGAACTGCACGATGCCGTCAAACCGGTTGAGGAACTCCGGCTTGAAGAAGTCGGAGAGCGACTCCACGAGCTTCGACTGTGCTTCCTTCTCTTCGAGGCCGAACCCAACGGCCTGCTGTTTGTTGCCGGTACCGGCGTTCGTCGTCATGATGATCACGGTATCTTTGAAGCTCACGGTACGACCCTGGCTGTCAGTCAGGCGGCCGTCCTCCATGATCTGCAGGAACATATGCTGCACATCCGGATGCGCTTTCTCCATCTCGTCGAGAAGGATGATGCTGTACGGGCGGCGTCGGACGCGCTCGGTCAGCTGACCAGCTTCGTCATATCCGACATATCCCGGCGGCGACCCGATCAGCTTCGACACCGTATGCTTCTCCATATACTCACTCATATCAAACCGGATCATCGCTTCTTTGTCCCCGAACATTTCCTGCGCGAGCTGCTTGGAGAGTTCCGTCTTTCCAACGCCCGTCGGTCCGGCAAAAAGGAAGGAACCGATCGGCCGCGAACCTTTTCGCAGCCCTGCGCGGTTGCGGCGGATCGCCCGGGACACTTTGTTCACTGCTTCGCCCTGCCCGATGACGCTGGCATTCAGGCGTTCCGGCAGGTCGCGCATTTTCTGCTGTTCGTCCTGCTGCAGCCGGCGTACCGGAATGCCGGTTTTGTTCTCCAGAATTTCCTGGATGTGCTCGGCATCCACAACCGATTGTTTCGACGAGCCGATGTTGTCCAGCTGCTCCTGCAGCGAAGCTTCTTCGTCCCGGAGGCGGGCAGCTTCTTCATAGTTCTCCTGACGGGTGGCGCGTTCTTTTTCTGCCCGGACCTGCTCCAGACGGCTTTCCACGCTGCCGGTATCCGATTCGGCATCCAGCAGGTTGCGCTTGGAGCCGGCTTCGTCCATGAGATCAATCGCCTTATCCGGCAGGAAGCGGTCTTGCACATAACGGTCGGAGAGCGTGACGCAGGCGCGGAGTGCTTCTTCCGTGAACGATACGCTGTGGTAGGCTTCGTAGTTCGGCTGAAGTCCTTTCAGGATCTCCACGGCCTCTTCCATCGACGGTTCATGCACCATGACCGGCTGCAGCCGCCGCTCCAGCGCAGCGTCTTTCTCGATTTTGCGGTACTCTGCGAGCGTCGTTGCCCCGATGACCTGCACTTCGCCTCTTGCCAGCGCCGGCTTCAGCAGATCGCCTGCTCCGGAGGATCCTTCCGCCGCACCGGCGTTGACAATCTGGTGGATTTCATCGATAAAGACGATGGTATCCTGCTGCTCCTGCAGTTCTTTCAAGAGCTGCTTCATCCGTTCTTCAAATTGACCGCGGACGCCGGTGTTGGCGACAAGGGACCCGACGTCGAGCAGGTAGATCGTTTTGTTTTTCAGCTTGTTCGGGACAGTGCCTTCATGGATTTTGAGCGCCAGTCCTTCGGCAATGGCTGTTTTCCCGACACCCGGCTCACCAATCAGCACCGGATTGTTCTTGTTGCGCCGGTTCAATGTCTCTATGACGCGCTCGACTTCTTTTGTCCGTCCAATGACTGGATCAATCGCGCCTGAAGCGGCGGCATCAGAGAGGTTTCTTCCGAGTTCATCGAGCAGGGAAGCTCCGTCTTCCTGCGCCGGTGCTTCCTGTTCCATGCTGCCGAAGCCGTGTCCGGAATGCCCGGTTTGGCCGGAAGCGGACGGCTGCTGCATTTCCTGCTGAATGCCGCGGTAGCATGATTCACATACGTACATCTGCTGTTGGTTTCCATTGATGTTGAGCCGCAGCTGGACTCGTGCCTGTCGCTGCTGGCAGTGTTCACATCGTTTCATCATCCATCTCCTCCTTGGTTTCATTTCGTTGGATTTATTCATGTGTTTGACTTTGACTATATTTAACCTTTGATAATTTTATTATATACTGACCTTCTTTGACTTTCAACCTTGAGGACTTACTTTTTTAAAACTTTTGCGGAAAGGAAAGGGATGTCTGCCGGGAGATGCTGGTGACGTCGGTGGCTCTGTTGGAGGATGCGACCGGTAGATCATCCGTCCCTTCTGCCAGGACGTGCTGGACACGTACGACGGTTCAGAAGGCACCGCTTGCCAGCAGGCGCCTGCAGTATGATAAAATGGCAATAATGATTGTTTCAAGGAGGCGACCAGCATGAACGAAGAGGATCAGAAGAAAAACGAAAAGATCAAGAAAATGAGCGGCAGTTTCAATATTTTAAGCAATGACTCCACCGATGGACACGGAGGATACGGGGTCGGCACGATGAACTTAAACAACGTCACCCCTGTCTTCATCGATCCGGAAGGCGATGAGGCCTTTGTCGATATGGGGGCCCTTCATGCCCGCAGCGCGGTCGAAAAGCGGATCAAATTCCTGAAAGAGCGTGAGGCCGTTCCGAATGGCAAGCTGTTCTGGCTCGTCTGGGTGACGGTCGAACATATCGAAGGCAAGCCGGCGTACACCGGTGTCGGCGCCTGCGAAATGATTGTCGACCGGGAGATCCGCCGAGGGTATAAGAGCATGCCTGAACATGTGAACAACATGGATAAATCCTTAAAAGGCAAAATTATTGTCGATCACATGGATGATAAATCCAAGCAGGTGCTGCGGCGCTATTTGAAAGACTTCAACGAAGAGTTCTGGGAAGCTTCCACTGAAGAACTGAAGCAGGGACTCGGCGGAGAGTAAGCAGTGTGTGAGAAGGGAAGGAGCGTCTCCAGCGTCCGAGACGCTCCTCCTGCTTTTGATAAGAAGATAAGCTCGGCACCATGCCCATCCGGAAAGCCGGAAGGTACGCGCTGTTCTCTATTTGTTCACTTGTTTGTGAACAAACTGTGAAGAAGCTGGAGTTTTCTTGCGGACTGCTGCCGATTTTTAGTAGAATGAGGATTACACACACGCAACATGCTAAGACAGGAAAGCAGACGAAGGTGGACCCACACACATCCCTTTCGTCTGTTTTTCTTTTTGTGAAGGCTGGGTTATCGTTCCTTGTTCATTTTAGGTTCTACCGTACATGGTGGAGAAGTGGTTCCTTTCCATGGCATCTTTTCTTCCGTTTCAGGCGGCGCTGCCTTTGAGCGCCGCCGCAGGTCGCTGCTCTCATCAAATAACAACAAGCTTGAACAGAACTTTTGTGAAAAGAACCGCACGGATCGGTTTGTTTCGCAGGTTCTCTAAGAAAAGCAAGGATTCTTCGCACAGCGGCAAAGCTGCCGTTACGCTCGACGATGGGGCAGATCTTCCTATCATGTAAAAAAAGCAGCACGCTTTTCCAGCCAGTGATAAGAAAGAAAAACCTTGCGGCGTCGGATGGTATCGGCTATTTTAATAAGGAAAGCATCGGCGGGCAGAGAGAGGCGGCAGCGTCTACTCCTCGTTCCGGATCGGAACGGGCAGCGCTTTTGGCTTGTACATAACAGAGGAGGACACGTCCAATGAGTATCTGGTTTACAGAGAAACAGACCGAGCATTTCGGTATTACCGCGGAAATCGTCCGCACCCACGTCAGTGAGCAGACCGAGTTCCAGCAGCTGGATATGGTCGAAACGAAGGAATTCGGCAACATGCTTCTGCTCGATGGCATGGTGATGACGACCGAGAAAGATGAATTCGTCTATCACGAGATGGCCGCCCACGTGCCGCTGCATACGCACCCGAACCCCGAGCACGTCCTCGTCGTCGGCGGTGGCGACGGCGGCGTGATCCGTGAAATTTTAAAGCACCCGGAAGTAAAAACAGCGACCCTCGCCGAAATCGATGGGAAAGTGGTCGAATATTCGAAACAGTACCTGCCGTCGATTGCCGGAGCCCTGGAGGACGTTCGTGTAGACGTCCGTATCATCGACGGCTTCATGCATATCGCCGAGAGCGAGAACCGCTACGACGTCATCATGGTTGATTCAACGGAGCCGGTCGGACCGGCTGTGCAGCTGTTTACGAAAGGCTTTTACGAAGGCATCAACCGCGCACTGAAAGAAGACGGTCTCTTCATCGCCCAGACCGATAATCCGTGGTTCCAGCCGGAGCTGATCCGTACGGCGTTCCGCGACATCCGCGCCACGTTCCCGGTGACACGGCTGTACACCGCGGCGATCCCGACGTACCCGAGCGGTCTCTGGACGTTTACGCTCGGCTCGAAAAAACACGACCCGCTGGAAGCCGATCCATCGCGTTTTCATGAGCTGGAGACGTCGTACTACACGCCGGACATCCACCGCGCGGCATTCGCCCTGCCCGCCTTCGTCGAAAAACTGACCCGGGAGGACCAGCATGCTCTTTGATGAAGGCTACTCCGGACGAAAATTTATCATGGCCGACAAAACATACGACAACGCCGACATCGTGCTTTTCGGGCTCCCGATGGACTACACGGTCAGCTTCCGGCCGGGCTCGCGCTTCGGCCCGAACCGGATCCGCGAAGCCTCGATCGGGCTGGAGGAATACAGCGTGTATCTCGACGATCACCTTGAGCATCTGCGCGTGCATGACGCCGGGGACATGCTTCTCCCGTTCGGCAATGCGGGCAAAAGCCTGGAGCTGATGCGCGGCTATGCCGAAACCCTCTTTGCCGATGGGAAATTCCCGGTGGCCCTCGGCGGCGAGCACCTCGTCACCTGGCCGCTGCTGCAGGCAGCCGCTGCAGCCCATGACAACCCGGCACTCATCCATATTGATGCCCATGCCGATCTGCGGGAAGAGTACGAAGGAGAGACGCTGTCCCACTCCACGCCGGTGAGAAAAGCATGCGGGCTGCTCGGGCCGGAAAACGTCTATTCCTTCGGCATCCGTTCAGGATCCCGGGAAGAGTTCGCGTTCGCTGCCTCTTCCGGGATGCATATGAGCAGGTTCGAAGCGGCGGCTCCGCTTCGGGACGTGCTCCCTTCCCTGAAGGGCAGAAAGGTGTACGTCACGGTGGATATCGACGTGCTGGATCCTGCCTATGCTCCGGGAACCGGAACCCCGGAAGCAGGAGGCATCACCTCGGCCGAACTGCTGGCGTGCATCCATGCGATTGCCGCTTCCGGCGTGCAGGTCATCGGCTGTGATCTCGTCGAAGTAGCTCCGGCCTACGACCCGGCCGAGCAGACGAGCACCGCCGCGTGCAAAATCATCCGCGAGATGATGCTCGGATTCGGACCGAGAAAGCCATAAAAAGCCTTCCCGCCTCTTGAATTAGAGGCGGGTTGTTCGATATAATTAGCAGGTTAAACCAACAAGGAACGGGTGAACACGATGACGCAGAATAAAATGGATGTCGATATTTCCATCCAGACGACTATACGCGACGGCGGGCAGCGGGAACGGCATACAATGGAAACAAACGGAGAGCTTATCTGGCGCGGAGGTCTGCTTGCGCTGCAGTTCGATGAACCGGTAGAAGAAGGCGAACCCCAGGGGACGAGCCAGGTGATGCAGCTGCGGGACGGCCGGCTTTCGGTGAAACGGAAAGGGGCCGTGCAGATGGACCAGCGATTCGTCGAAGGGGAGAAGACACGCGGCATGTTCACGAGCCAGGCGGGGCCGATGCAGATGGAGACCGATACGAAGGAGCTCCAGTACGACTGGGACGACATGCAGTCCCGCGGCACGATTCTGCTCGTCTATGTACTCCGGCTCGCCGGACAGAAAACAGGCACGTATACGATGAAAGTGACATTCGAGGAGGGGTCGGACGTATGAGTCAAGTAGAACAGCTGAAAACAGACGTGAAAAACCAGCTGCATCAAGCAGTCATTTCCGCCGGACTGGCTGCGGAAGAAGAAATGCCGGATATCATTATCGAAACGCCGAAAGATAAATCACACGGTGATTTCGCCACGAACCTCGCGATGCAGCTGGCGCGCGTAGCGAAAAAAGCACCGCGGGCGATTGCCGAAGACATTACCGCACACCTCGACCAGGAAGCGGCTTCGATTGATGCTGTCGACATCGCCGGGCCGGGCTTTATCAACTTCTTCATGAAAACAGACTACTTGAGCGACATTATCCAAACCGTGCTCGATGCTCCGGAGCACTACGGACGCTCGAACGCTGGAGAGGGAAAGAAGGTCCAGGTGGAGTTCGTTTCCGCCAACCCGACCGGCACGCTTCATCTCGGCCATGCCCGCGGTGCAGCCGTCGGCGATTCCCTCTGCAACCTGCTCGATAAAGCCGGCTACGACGTGTCGCGTGAATACTACATCAACGACGCCGGCAACCAGATCGACAACTTGACGCTCTCCCTCGAAGCCCGCTACCTGCAGGCAGTCGGTGCGGAAGCGGAAATGCCGGAGGACGGCTATCAGGGCAAAGATATCATTGGTTTTGCTGACGAAATCGTCTCGACCTACGGCGAACGGTTCCGTGAGGCCGAAGTAGAGAAGCGCCGCGCGTTTTTCCGTGATTACGGCCTGAAGCGCGAGCTCGATAAGCTGAAAGCCGATCTGGAGGACTTCCGCGTGACGTTTGACGAGTGGTTCTCAGAAACCTCTCTGTATGACGAGAACAAAATCCAGCCTGTCCTCGATGAACTGAAGGCGAACGGAGAAACGTATGAAGCGGACGGCGCGACCTGGTTCCGCTCCACGTCCTACGGCGATGACAAGGACCGCGTTCTGATCAAAAATGACGGCACGTACACGTACCTGACGCCGGACATTGCTTATCATAAGGACAAGCTGAACCGCGGCTTTGAAGAGCTGATCAACATCTGGGGAGCCGACCACCACGGTTACATTCCACGCATGAGCGCAGCCGTGCAGGCCCTCGGCTATGATAAAGAACAGCTGACCGTCCAGATCATTCAGATGGTCAACCTGTTTGAGAACGGGGAAAAGGTGAAGATGAGCAAGCGTACCGGCAATGCCGTCACGATGCGGGAGCTGATGGACGAAGTCGGCATCGATGCCACGCGCTATTTCTTCGCGATGCGAGCAGCAGAAACGCACCTCGACTTCGATCTGGATCTCGCTAAGTCCGAGTCCAACGAAAATCCGGTCTACTACGTGCAGTATGCGCATGCGAGAATCTGTTCCATGCTCCGTCAAGCAGAAGAAAAAGGCTTCTCCGTCGACCGGAAAGCAGACCTTTCCCCGCTGACGAGTGAGAAGGATCAGGATCTCATGAAGAAAATCGGCGAGTATCCGGAAACGGTGGCTGACGCAGCGGCCAAACACGCACCGCACCGCCTGACCAACTACGTGTACGACCTCGCGCAGACGCTGCACAGCTTCTATAATGCAGAAAAGGTACTGACCGAGGACCAAACATTGACGAAAGCCCGTCTGGCTCTCGTTGAAGCATGCCGCATCACACTCGCGGATGCGCTGCGTGTCGTCGGCGTCGAAGCACCGGAGCGCATGTAAGTCCAAAAGCACCTTGTGCGTGTGAATTCCCCGGTCGACAGCGGCACCGGACACAGAAAGAACTCTACATGCTGCACCGGAAGAAGCAGGGCCATATGGTTCCTGCTTCTTTTGCTGTGGGCGTGCATGCCATACCTACATGCAGAGGAAGGGCGGGTTTCGGAGACGACAAGCAGGCGCGTCAACGCATGCGTTCGGAAACAGCCGCTGTGTCTCCTGCGACAAAAAGCCGTATACCGCCCTCTTTTATTTAAGAGCGGTATACGGGGTCAGGTGCCGTTTGGCGGTTTGGCAGGAGTGGCTCAAAACGCGGAGCGGACCGTCCCAAAACGGCGGCAGGGCGGCGTGTTCTCGGCGTTCACCGGCTCAATATCAAGCCGATGGCTCCTTTTTTCTTCCGGGCGTCCCGCCTGTGTCCGGTACCCGCCCGCTTCAGGCAGGCGGGCGTCTCCTTTTTTTCGTGAAGCGACCCGCTTTCCGCCGCGGCCGTGCCTTCGAGGCAGCGGAAACGTCCAAGAGGACGTACGGAAACAGGCGCTGTGCCTGCCGCTCCGTTGAACGCAGCCAGAATTTCCGTGCAGAAGGTGGGGACGTTTCGATAAACGTCCCCCGTCGGCATGGATGTCCGGGGGGACGCGGGATGTGATATGATGATGGCACGACATCAAACAGAAGGGCCGACGTATCCATGCGCATGACAATCAAACAAATTGCGGAGCTCGCTGGTGTCTCCCGGGCCACCGTATCCAAAATTATTAATAACTACGACGACGTAGGCGAGAAAACGAAGAAAAAAGTACTCGATATTATGGAAGAGCATAATTACCGACCTTCGTATTCCGCTCAGTCTCTTGCCAAGAAAAAAACCAACGTGATCGGCGTCGTGTACGCCGGAGAAGTGAATGCCGACTTCAACCACCCGTTCTTCGTAGAGGTCATGAACGCCTTCAAGAAAAAGATCGGCTTCCTCGGCTACGACCTGCTTTTCTTTTCCAACGAGAAGTTCCACCGCGGAGAGGAAGACTACCTCGAGCGCTGTCTTCACTATAATGTCGATGGGTGCATCATCGTCAGTGGGGCGAACGTGCAGCCATCCGTGTATGAACTGGATCGAAGTGAGGTGCCCTGCATCGGTATCGATGTAGAGCTTACGGGGCCAAAGTCTGCCTATGTAACGACTGACAACGAAACGGCCGTGGACCTCGTCCTGGAGCATCTAGCCGGAATCGGGCATCAGAAAATCGGGTATGTCACAGGGGTGCAGGGATCGGACATTACGGAAGTCCGGAACGAGTATTTCCGCCGGGCGGTAAAGAAGCGGAATCTGACCGTGCACGAAGCATGGGTAGTAGAAGGAGACTTCTTCGAAGAGAGCGGTTATCTAGCTGGACAGCAGCTGCTTACGCTGAACGAACAGCCGACGGCGGTTTTCGCGGCGTCGGACATGATGGCTCTCGGTCTGCAGCGGGCACTGCGGGAAGCCGGAGAAGCCGGCCGCTTCGGGGTCGTCGGCATCGATGATATTACAGCCGCGAGGCATGTCGATCCGCCGCTGACAACAGTCCGTCAGCAGCAGAAAGAGTTCGGAAACACGGCTGCGGACATGCTCGATGCGCTGATCCGCGGGGAAGAAGTCAAACAAAAAATGGTACTTCCGGCAGAACTGATTGTACGGGACTCCTGCAGGGGCCGACTCCTTTCCTGATCGTTCGCTGCACGGACGCTTTTCGTGTAAAACCTGGCAGCAGCTCCTTGAAGAGAGGCGACCCGCACGAGTCCTGCCGGCACAGGCCGCCCCTGCTGTCCGCCGGGGCGGCCTGTCCTTTGGTCGAACCCGAGGCAGAAATAGGCTTTGACGCTCAGAGAGATGGAACCACGGCGCGGGAAGCAGGCGGCAGCTCCGCTCTGTGCTGCATTTCAAACATTTTCCCAGAAGAAGATGAACTTTTTTTCAAAAAGAGTAGATGTCCGTACCTCTTTTCTGATACACTGGCAGAGCAGGTGAGATAATCTCACCAGGTTAATGTTAAGGAAGGTGACAAATATGCAGGATGTACTGCTGGCCATGCTCGCAGGACTGATCGTAGGTTTCGTTTTTGCATGGATTAAACTGCCGATTCCGGCTCCGCCGGCTCTTCCGGGAATCATGGGTATTTTCGGGATTTACTTTGGATATAAACTATTTCAGTGGGTCTCCACGTCCTTTTTCGGATAACTCCCGCCGCTCTCTGTCTACCAGCAGCAGGGCGGTTTTTTGTATAGAAAGAGTGGTACTGTCCCTCCTGTTTTGACCTCTTTCCGGAATATCAGAAATGCCAGCTTGTTTCGCACGGGGGTCTTTCAGGCGAAAGGGTTTTCACTTTCACGGAAAAAGGGAATGGAAACTACAAGATCAAACGGGAGGGATTGCTGTGCACCATAACCACTACATCAACAAATGTATCCGGATGGCCGCCAAGAATGTGGAACAGGGGGAGATGCCCTTTGCCGCGATGATCGTCAAGGATGGAGAAACGATTTCCCATGGCATCAACGACGGATTATCCGAGAACGATCCGACAGCACATGGGGAAATGCGCGCTATTCAGCAGGCTGGACGCGTGTTGAAGACCACCGACCTCTCGGACTGCATTCTCTACACGAACTGTGAGCCGTGTCCGATGTGCTACGCTGCAGCTTATTGGGCCGGCATCAAGCACGTGTACTATGGCTTATCGATCGACGAGCAGGCCGACTATGACAACAAGCCGATAGAACTGTATGCAGACATCGCCAAGCCGAGAGCGGAGCGTGCCGTTGCTGTCGAAGCTGGAGAGGCGGACGAAGATCCGCGCGGCCCCTTCGATCTGCTGGCTGCGAAACAGGAATAGTCTGCAGAAGGAAAAGCGGACGAATCCGCCTTTATCCTGCTGTGGTCTCTTTTCTGTAACGAAAACAAGCGTGCATCCTGACGATCGGGATGCACGCTTTTATTTGGCGATAAGCATGTAGACGTTCTCATCGAGGGTGACGGCGACGCGCGCTGCGAGGGAAGAACGAAGAACCCTTTCTTCCGCTTAGAAGCCTGCGGTACACGCCGCTCCGATCAAAAGGCGGACAGTCTGTTGGAGGACCGATCAGGCCAGGGTGATCCGCATCTGCTGGATGTGTCCCCCGCGGAGAGCCTCTGCTTCGTGCTGTTCGAGAAAGCTGCTCTCCACCACCTGGCTGCGGCCGTCTTTCCAGGTGAGTTCGTACTGCACCGGACGGGCCGCATCCGGGCCGTACGTGGCGCGCGGGGGATCCTGTACATACGTCACTTCACATGATGTGAACAACCGGAAAGAAAGCGTTCCGTCTTCACGGAAGAGCGATGCCGGAAGGACCGGCTCCGGACAGAAGCGCAGCGTGCCTTCCGCGACGGAAAAGGGGGCGGCGCCGGTCAGCATGTGCTGCCGCATCTCCAGGAATTCCACCGTCGATCCGCTCAGGCGGGCGACAAAGCCGCGCCCGTGCAGCGACGGATCCGGGTTCGCGGAGCTTGCGAGAAACGAGGAATTCTCCAGCGTACTCCTCCCATAAACGGCTGGATCCTGATACGGAATCAGCGCCGCCGCGGTTTCCTCGTAAAACGTATCTGGCAGTCCGCGTTTTAAGAGTTCGAGCAGGTATTTGTATTCCATATGAAGAAAAATCGACTCGTTTTCAAGCCACCCGGGCGTGAAGGCCCGTACCCGGCCGAGCTCGGCAGGCGTATCGGCGAGGTTTTCCGAAGTCCGGTACATGCCCAGTTTTTCGTCATACAACGACGTCTTACGGACGGCGTCATGTATACGGGCCGCTTCCGCAGCAGTGCGGGCCGTCTTCAGCTGCTTGACCGCCCCTTCCAGAAAGAGCGGTACCGGTACAGGCTCCAGCGCCTTCCCGGAGAGAATGTCTTCGGTCTCAGCGCCGGGAGCAGCTTCGAAATAAAAGAACGTCGGCATCAGGGTGCCATACGAAGCGGCCTCGTGAAGACCGGCTCCTACTCTGGCTGCAAACAGGGTGAGCAGATGCTGTACCCGGTCCGCCGTCAGCAGCTCCGTCTGCCCGGAAATCCCGGTGTCCAGCTTCTCCCGGTACGTTTCGAGGGCCGTGACGACCGAATCCCACGTCTCCGGCTTCAGATCGCTGCCGGCCTGCTCCAGCGTATCGAGCAGCGCCAGCAGCTCTGTCGGGACGGAGGCGGACGCGCCGATGCGCTGCAGCTGCCCGAGAAGCCGCTGCAGTTCCATCAGCTCCGAGGTCGACGCGCCGAGCATGCCCGGCAGGCCGTTCAGGGAATCGTTCCAGCCTGGTTTTTCCGTTTCCATCGATATACCGAGACCGCCGGGGGCCATCGAGGCGATTTTCACCGCAGCCAGGACGACCAGCTTGCTGTAGAGGTTCGTTGTGAGCGGACGACCGTCAGCCGTCGTTACCCAGCTGCCGGATCCGCTGCTGGACGGAGCGACAGCTTCATACTGCCGCACCTGTCCCTGCCGGGTGACATACTTGTCCTTCCGGGGAAGGATACGTGCCGGGCTGCTGAACCAATGGTATTTATCCGTGAAAAACAACTCCTGTTCCCGGTCTGGATAGACAGCAAGGAACTGTTCGATCAAGTCCAGGTTGTAGGTCCAGTGATCAATCCAGAAGCCTTCTTTATGCGCGGCGGGCTGGATCTCTTCGGCCTTATCCAGAAGGGTGCCGAGCCATGCATCCATAGACGCTGGAATAGCATCATACCGCTCGAGTAGAGCGAGGGCACTTCCGGGCGTGAATCCTTCCACAAGATGGTGCTGCAGTACGTGGCTGCAGGACGGGAAATCGGCCGCCGCGGAAGAAGCATCCTCTTCTGAAAGCCGGAAGAAGACCGCCTGGACTTCGAGTGGATTGGCGCCGTCCAGTTGAATCAAATTCATGAAGTAGTGAATGTTGCGGTCGTAGACGGCTGGTTCCGTATAGACGTCCATCCGCCGGTTTTGGTTAATGTCACGGTAGTTCCCGTTCCCCTGTGGGTAATAGCCGGGCTGGATCGAGAAGAAGTTGTAGTCCCGCTCGAGGTCGCCATGTTTGCGCGAATACAAGTAATAAACGTGGGAAGCTTCTCGTCCGGCAATCACGGACGGAAAACCGCCCCGCAGGCCGTTATCGAGAAAACATTGGGACGCGTAGGCGTCGAGCCGCGGATCGGCTGTCTGCATGGCCGCCGGAAGAGTCACTTCGCGGGAGATGGCAGCAGCTTCCTGTTCCTTGGCTGCAAGGACAGCCGGATCCATAAGAGCGTCTACGAGTCCCGCCGCTGTCGCCGCATCCGCGGACGCACCGGCAGCCGACCAGATGTCCAGCGGCTGGTCCGCCTGGAGTTCAATAGAAACCGGGGTGAACGCACAGGAGACTTTGTTGGTTGTCCTCTGCGGGGCCGCCGCAAGCGAGGTGGCTTCATGACGGAGGAACCCTGCCGGTACGGTCAGCGATGTATCGTGATCGAACACGAGGGAGGGGTCGACAACCGGCTGGATCCGTCTGCTTTTGCCGCTGCTGTCATGAAGCAGTGAGGCATAAAAGCTGCCTTCGTCCACGGGCTTTACTTCCGCCTCATCCCCGAAGCTCCCGCGCAGCGTATAGAAGGGCGCGGTTTCATCGAGCCACTCTACATCAAACCAGCTTTTGAGCGTATTCGATATTTCTTTATAGGCAGCATTCGGCACGCCGGCCGGAAGGACAGCCGGCAGGCCGTCGAGCACTTCCATCACCATCGGTTCCGTACCCGTATTCGTCAGACGCACCCGACGGATCAGTGCGCCGACGGGGGCGGAGGGAAGCGTGAAGTACCGCACTTCGAGAAAAAGGGAATAAGCCGGATAGAAGCAGGTAAGGGAAAGCCCTTCGGCTTCGACCGTCATCGTTTCCTCTACGGATGGATCCGCAGCAGAAGCAGGAGAGAACGGCTCAAGCAGAACCGTTCCCTCCGGCTGGTGTAGTTTGATAAACGTGCGGAACCCTTCGGTATAGACGTTCCGGTATGCTTTGTCGGCCGGATGGAATTCCATGACGGCGTGATCTTTGTTTTCCAAACCAAATCCGGCAATCCCCTGCCCGCGGTTGACGTAAAACGCCCAGACGGGAACGCCCTGCTTTCCGGCAATGCCTGGCAGAAAACCGGCAAACGGAGGGAGCGAAGCGAACTGCTCCATCCGGAAAGCGCCGTTGTCGAGAATCGTGTAAGGACCTGTTGTTGTCGATGGGTGCATCAGCTTTTCACCGCCCCGTCGGTAATACTCTTAATAAACAGTCGGTTGAACAGAAGGAAGACGACAATCAGAGGCACTGTTGCCCAGAACGTTCCCGAGAGAATCATCCCGAAGTCGCGGACACGGTCGTCCATGAGGGAACGCAGCGCAACCTGGATTGTATGCATCGACTGATCCTGCAGCACAACGAGCGGCCAGAGGTAGTCGCCCCAGATCGCCATGAAGACGATGATCCCGAGTGTTGCAAACGCCGGCAGAACGATCGGCACGATAACATTCCAATAAATACGGAAATTACTGCACCCGTCAATCCGCGCGGCTTCGATAATATCGTCCGGCACGGCGCTGGCAATGTACTGGCGCATCCAGAAGATACCGAAGGCATTCATCAGACCAGGGACAATCACCGCGCGCAGGTCACTGAGCCAGCCGAGTTCGGTAATGATGAAGTATTGCGGAATCAGACCAAGCTGCGGTGGAATCATCATCGTTCCGAGAATGAACACGAAGAGCAGCGTTCGTCCTGGAAATTCAAATTTAGCGAAAGCAAACCCTGCCAGAGAACAGAGAATCAAGACCCCGAGCGTGATCGACGAGGCGACGATAAACGAGTTCAGCATCGCACCGAAAAAGGGAATGCTGTTCAGGACAGCTTCAAAGTTACTGACCAGGTTGCCCCCCGGCACCATCGCCGGAGGAGTCTGGTTGATGGCATCGTTCGTATTCGTCGCCATAACAAACATCCAGTAAAACGGGAATAAAGAGGCGAGGGAGACGAGCACGAGACCAGAGTAGATGACAAATTGAGCGCCGCGGATTTTATTTTTTTCAGACTTCATGCCTTCACCTTCTTCCTTTTCGCCGGCTGGCCGATGCGGTTCGTTACGTACATGTTCATCGTCGAGAAGATAATGATAATAAAGAAGAGAACGATGGCGGTAGCGGATGCTGTACCAAAGGCGTTACTGTTGAACGCATCACGATAGAGGTACAGCACGACACTGATCCCTTCCGGACGCCCGCCGCGTCCCTGGAAAATGTGCGGCTCTGCGAAGATCTGCAGGGCACCGATCGTCGCTGTGAACACGGTAAAGAGAATGAACGGCTTCAGCATCGGAATCGTAATGTACTGGATCTGCTGGCGGATGGTGGCGCCGTCCATTTTGGCAGCTTCGTACAAGTCATTCGGGATACTCTGCATGCCGGCGAGGTAAATGATCGTATTGTACCCGACCCACCGCCAGAAAACCATAGCCGAAATGGCGAATTTCGTCCCCCATTCGGATCGTGTCCATGTCACCGGGTCCCCGCCGAAGAACACGATGACCGAGTTGACGAGGCCGGAGTCCTGGTTGCTGAAAATGACGGAGAAGACGATGGCAACCGCGACGATGGAGGTAACGTACGGCAGGAAGATCGCGAGCCGGAAAATGCTTTTCATGCGGATCAGCGCCGAATTGAGCGCGAAAGCAATCAAAATGGCCACAATAAGCTGCGGTGCGGTACCCATGATACCGATGATGATCGTGTTATAAATCGACTTCCAAAACAAGGGGTCGTTGAAGATGATCGCAAAGTTGTTAAAACCGACAAACTCCATCGGACCCAGTCCGTCCCAGCGGAAAAAAGCCAGGTAGAAGCTGAAAAGGATTGGGAAAACGCCGAAGACCGCGAAAAGCAGGTAAAACGGCGAAATAAATAAGTATCCTGATGCTATGTTCCGCTGCCGCTGGGTGAAGTTCCGTTTCTTTGGCGTATCGGACCCCGGCTGCTTCGACGGTTTCTGATCCTTTTCATCTATGTTCGTATCATTAGGGTAATCGTGTTTTGGTTCCGCCATGAGATGTCCCTCCAATCTATAAATAGCGGGTATGGTGGTGAGTCCACCATACCCACGTTTTCATTCTGTTCTTTATCTGGCCAGACGCTGCTCGACACGCTGGAGGATGTCTTCCCACTCTTCATCCGGGTCGGCTCCGTCCAGAACGTTGAACAGGCCGTCGAGGATTTCTGCGTTCACATCGCCGTAATCGGCACCTTTGTAGACATAATCGACTTCTTCTGCTGCTTCAGCGAAAATCCGGGCGGTGTTCTGGCCGCCGAAGTAGTCATCGCTGTACTCTGAAAATGCTTCATCTTCATAAGATTCCGGTGTGGAAGGGAAGAGCCCCATGTTTTCAAAGGCCTTTACCTGCTGCTCCGGTGCAAGGAGCCACTCGAGGAAATCGAAGGCTTCTTCCGGGTGGTCCGACTGTTCCGGGATCGTCACGTATGAACCGCCCCAGTTTCCTGCGCCTTCCGGCATATTAGCAATTCTCCAGTTTTCCTGATCTGGAGCATTGTCTTTGATGACACCCTGCATCCAGGCCGGTGCAAGCAGTGTCGCGTAGTCGCCGTCAGCCATGCCTGCGCCCCACTCCGGTGTCCACATTTCGAAGTTGCCGATATGGTCATCCATGATCATCTCTGCAGCATCGTCATAGGCGCTGCGTACATAAGGAGACTCATCGAGAATCAGTTCATCTTCTTCATTGAAGTAGTTCTCAGGAGCCTGGTCCCGCTTCGCGTTGAACACGGATTCCGGGTTGTCTGCCATCGGTCCGCCGGTTGCTTCGAGAATCTGATCAGCAGCATCACGGTACGCGTCCCACGTATCGATTTCTGCTTCGACGTCTTCCGGCTCTGTCGGCAGGCCGGCTTCTTCAAAGATGTCCTGTCGGTAGAACATCACCGTCGGTCCAATGTCTGTCGGAATCCCGAGCTGGAAATCTCCATCCACATCCGCGCCGACTTCCCAGACCCAATCGAGGAAATCGTCTTCGATGTCACCGGCGCCAAGGTCGTACAAGTTATGGAACTGATCGGTTGCTTCTTTATAGTTATCGATTTCAGATACTTCCACTGCTGCCATATCCGGAGCACCGCTGCCCGCAGACAGGGACGTGAAAAGGTTGTTGTGGTGATCTTCCATGTCGATCTCCTGGAACGTGATGCTCACATCCGGGTTTTCTTCGACGTATTCTTCTGCAAGTTCCGGATAGCCTGTTGCACCAAAGAGCCAGAACGAAAGCTCGATGTCAGCATCGTCGTCCCCGAGATCGGTCACCTCTGCGTCGTCTTCGTTCATCGCCACGTTTTCTTCCCCGTTATTGTCCCCGTTGCCGCCGTTCTCGGCTGCGGCGTTCTCATCGCCGTTCTCATTGCCACCACAAGCTGCCAAGACCGCTGCTGTTGCTGTAAAAGCTGAAATCTTCCAGAATCTGTTCATCCTTGATTCCCTCCATATCATGAAATGGTATTCAGTAAGCGAAACCGGTTTCGAAATGAGCAAAATAAAAAGCAGCAGGTCGTACATCAGCAGTGGTTTCTCTGAACCTGCGCCGAAACTAAATCGGTTTCGTAACTTAAACTTAGTTTATAACCGTCCGTCCAAAATGTCAACGCTTTCTTTTTTATTTTTTAAATATTTTATTGGCTTCAGCCTCCGTACCCTTGGCGCTGTTGATAAAAAACCTCTCATGCACATCCGTCAGCAGCCGGGATCGAGCCGCAGTCATGATGAGGGCAGCAGGAAGCGGAGGGACCCTCCTCATCCTGCCTGCTTTTCCTGCTGAGCCGGGGCGGGGCCGAACTGGACCTTCCGGGCATTCTTGGAGACGACAGCGACGGTAAGAAATGCCATCACGCTTACGGTGAAGAAAAGGTGGATGACGGGTGTCAACGTCGAAAGCCAAAAGAGAATGCCGGCGCTGAGAAGAAGCGCCAATGTATCGAGCGGAAAACTCACGCCGTAAATGAACGCACAGGCAATCGATGCAAAGAGCCCGCGCTCCTCCACAAGATAGAGAGGGAAGCTGTAGAGCAGCAGCGTCGTGTAGAGCAGCACGGCTGCAGCACTGAGGCCGAGAACAGCTGGAGAAGCGGAAGTATCCCATTGAAGAAAGAAAGAAATGTTCCAGTACAGCAGCACTCCGGCACCGAGACAGATCCAGAAAAGCGCGTTCGCTTTAAAGAACCATCGTTTGCACTCTCGGAAAAACACAAGGGGAATCGGACCGTCCAGTTCGTCTCCCTGCTGCCAGGACCGGGTAATGCGCAGCACGGCAGCCGCGGCGGGAGCGGCACCGAATACGAAAAGACCGGCCGCGGCAACGACACACCATAGTATATTCAACAGCGACAGCCGATAAATCCATTCGGACCAAAGCTGTATTTTTGTCATAGGACAGGCTCCTCTCCGGCAGGCGACGGCGGCTTTGTGCCACAGGAAGACCGGATGATCAGCTGGGGATCGATTTTGACCCCGCTCCCCTGTATCCGGTCATGAATCAAGTCCTCCAGCATGAAGGCCGCCATCTTGCCGATTTTTTCCTTATCCTGACGCAGGGTCGTCAAAGGTGGGTCGACGAACCGGGCTGCCGGTATATCGTCACAGCCGATGACGGCGATTTCCGCGGGAGCAAGGCCGGCGTCTCTCATGGCACGCATTGCTCCGAGGGCCATGGCATCGGAAGCGGCAAAGACCGCTTCGGGAAGGACCGGCTGCTCCAGCAGGCGCTTCATGGAATGATAGCCGCTTGCTTCAAAGAAATCTCCCTCCAAAATCCACTCATCCATCACCTTCATGCCGTAAACCCGGGCGGTATGGAGAAAGGCTTCCTTCCGTTCATTGGATATCGTTGAATGCGGCTGGCCGCCGATGAAGCCGGTGGAACGTCTGCCGAGCAGATAGAAATGTTCGGCAGCCTGAGACGCGACCTGCTCGTTGTCTGTCATCAAATGCGCGGACCTCGGACCCGTCAGTACGATATCGATGCCGACACACGGGATGCTGCTCTGATCAAGGTCGTAGACAGAGGGTTCCACTTTCTCACCGCCGATGATGAAACAACCATCCACGTTGTAATGCTGACAGCGCTCGAGGTAGTTCTCATCTTTTTTATGAAACTTCTCATTCGAAAAGAAGAGCAGATCGTAGCCTTCCGCACCGATGTTTTTCTTGAATGCATTGACGACTTCGACGAAAAAGGGGTGATTGAAGTTGGCGTTGATTTCGCCGGCATAAATAACGCCGATGACTTTTGTTGCCTTTTTGGCCAGGCTCTGGGCGGCATAGGTCGGACGGTAGCTGTGCTCTTCGATAACGCGGAGGACTTTCGCTTTTGTCGTTGGACCGACGTCCGTATAATTGTTGATGATTTTGGAAACGGTGGACTGGGATACGCCGGCAAGCCCGGCAATTTCTTTGATTGTCAGTTTCATGTAGATTCACCCCTGGCTTCTGTCGTTCTGAATCCGCTGATGAAGGCGGATACAAAAAAGTTTTGACAAACGGCGGCAACTGGATTATGATTTGAACGAAACCGATTTCGTTTTCTTTTATTCTACCCGGGTCCATGTTATTTGTAAACAACCTCTTTTGAAGAACATCCAGACGACAAAGAAGGAGTGGTAACGATGATACACCGTCAGCTGCAGCCGTTTCCGGCAGATTTCCTGTGGGGCTCCGCCTCCGCAGCGTACCAGATTGAAGGCGCCTGGGATACAGATGGCAAAGGCCCGTCTGTATGGGACGTCTATACGAAGCAGGAAGGAACAACCTATAAAGGGACGAACGGCGATACGGCCGTCGACCATTATCACCGGATGGAGGAAGACGTCGCGCTCATGAAAGAAATGGGTCTGAAGGCGTACCGCTTCTCGATCGCCTGGACGCGTATCTATCCGGAAGGGAATACGCACGTGAACAAAACCGGTTTAGGATTTTACGACAAGCTGATCGATCACCTGATTGCCGCAGACATTGAACCGATTGTCACGGTCTATCACTGGGATCTGCCCCAGGCGCTGATGGATGCCTACGGCGGCTGGGAATCCAGGCAGATTGTCGATGACTTCGACCGCTACTGCCGGACGCTTTTCACCCGCTACGGCGACCGCGTGAAGTACTGGGTCACCTTGAATGAACAGAACGTGTTTATCGGCCTCGGCTACAATGCCGGGATTCATCCACCGGGCGTGCAGGATGAAAAGCGCATGCACCAGGCGAACCATCATGCGTTTCTTGCCAATGCCAAAGCCACCACCTCCTTCCGTGAGCTGGTTCCAGACGGAAAAGTCGGGCCGAGCTTTGCTTACGGTCCCGTCTATGCCTTGGATGCGAAGCCGGAAAACATCCTGGCGGCGGAAAACGCAGAAGAGCTGAATAACCACTGGTACATGGACGTTTATGCCCACGGGACCTACCCGCAGACGATGTTCCGTTACTTACAGGAGAAAGGAACGGCGCCGCAGCTGGAGCCGGGGGATGATGCCATTCTCAAGCAGGGCTCTGCTCCGGACTTTATGGGTGTCAACTACTACCGGACAACGACGGTGGAGGCAAATCCGCTGGACGGGGTCAGCAGCGGGAAGATGAACACAACCGGGAAAAAAGGGACGTCCGAGGATACCGGGGTGCCGGGGCTGTTTAAAACGGTGAAGAACCCGAATCTCGAGGCAACGAACTGGGACTGGGAAATCGATCCACAGGGGCTTCGTATCGGCCTGCGCCGCATCAAGAATCGCTACGAGCTGCCGGTGTTGATTTCAGAGAACGGGCTTGGCGAATTCGATAAGCTGGAGGAGGGGGACCGGGTGCACGATCCGTACCGGATTGATTACCTGGCGTCTCATCTCGAAGCGATCCAGGAGGCCGTCAGTGACGGGGTCGACGTGCTCGGCTACTGTACCTGGTCGTTTACGGATCTGCTCAGCTGGCTGAACGGGTATCAGAAGCGCTACGGCTTCGTTTATATCGACCGGGATGAGGAAAGTGAACGGTCGCTGCGCCGGATCAGGAAAGAGAGCTTTTACTGGTACCAGGAGGTTATCCGCACGCAGGGCGCTTCGCTGCTGCAGAGAGCGGGTGGCTCGTCATGACGATCCGCCGCTACATCTGCTTTGATCTCGGCGGTACCGACATTAAATGGGGACTCGTCCGTGAAGATGGGGCCGTGCTCCACAAGGCCTCGTTTCCAACACGGGAAGGCTCGAGGGAGGAACTGCTCGGAGACATTATCGCTGCCATCGAACCGTACCAGGGGACGATCGAGGGCGCTGCCTTTTCTGCACCGGGGTTTATTCACCCGGACGGATATATTGAAATGGGCGGTGCATTGGAACAGCTGCACGAATTTCATTTTAGGAAGTATATGGAAGAAAAACTCGGGCTGCCTGTGACGGTAGAAAACGACGTGAACTGCGTCGCACTGGCGGAACAGTGGCTCGGCAGCGCCTCTGACATCGAGGATTTCTACTGCATGACGGTCGGCACTGGGATCGGCGGAGCTGTCGTCATCAATGGCAGGATTCACCGCGGCCACGGCTTTCGCGCGGGAGAAGCAGGGTATATGGTGACGCACGGCCTGCACGGGGACGTACCGGAAGCAGACAGTCTGTCGGCACAGGCGTCGATGTACGGGCTGCGGCGTCGGTTTGCGGCCTACAAAGAAAAAGAAGTGCAGGACGTGACTGGAGAAGACGTATTTGAAGCTTATGATGCCGGTGATCCGCTCGCTGTGCGCAGTGTCACTCATTTTTATGAGGCGCTCGCGATCGGCATCTACAATACCGTCTCGGTACTGAACCCGGAAAAGGTTCTGATCGGCGGCGGCATTACGAGCCGTCCAACGTTTCTGGATGAACTGCAGTTCCACCTTGATTACGTCGACCGCGTATTCCACTGTCCAGTCACGTTATGCCGCTTCAAAAATGACGCAGGTCTGATCGGCGCCCTTGCCTATCATCTATCCAATCAGCCGGAGCAGGCATCACCGGTGGATCCAGCTACACAGGTCGGCGGAGAATCCTGATTCCGGGATGAGACGGCCGGGTTGAAAAATTGAACAAATGGTGACACTTTCATCAAGAAAGAAACCTCCTGGAGCCGGTTCCGTATACGGTGCGGGAGGTTTTTTCGTTATGCAGCAGAACATTACAGCTATCATCAAACAAGACATGAAAAATATTAGGCGGGTCCCGCTGATTGCGGTTCTCCTGGGCGGGCTTGCGGTACTGCCTGCCCTCTATGCATGGCTCAATTTGAGCGCGGCGTGGGATCCGTACGACAACACAGGGGACGTCCCGGTAGCCGTCGTCAACGAGGATGACGGGGTGACGGTGGACGACACTTACGTATCGGTTGGAAATGAAGTGGAGAAGGCGCTCCAGGAGAATCCGGATCTCGGCTGGACGTTCGTATCAAGATCAGAAGCGGAAGCCGGGGTCGAGTCCGGCGACTACTATGCCAGTGTCTACCTCGACCGGACGTTTTCCCAGGATATGATCGAGACGGTCGAAGGGGAGCTGGACGAAGCCGTTGTGCAGTATGAAGTGAACGAAAAAATCAACGCGATTGCGCCGACCATGACGGAGACCGGAGCGACGACGCTGACGGAGCAGTTGAATCAAACCTTTGTAGAAACGGCGGCTGCAGAACTGCTCGAAGAGGCGGACGCTCTTGGTCTGCAGCTGGAAGAGCGCCTGCCGCAGGCGGAAGAAACCGCGCAGCTCGTCTATGACGTTGAGGCCATGATGCCGGAGCTTCAGGAAGCCGGAGATGCTGTTCTTTCCCTGGAAGATGCCTGGGAGGACGTAGAGGATGCGGCAGCTGCCTTCCGCGATCTGGAAGAAGCATCCGGCGCAGAAGCGGTGCTCCTGGAAGCGCTCGAAGAAGCCGGAGCGGCTTCGGTGCAAGTGGAAGAGGCACTTGAGGAAGCTGGAGAGGTGCAGGAACGGGCAGCGGCTGCCGAAAACAGCATCACCTCCCTGCGCGAAGAAGGCCTGATCCCGGATGAGCTCGAGACGACGGCGGGGGACGAGGCGCTGCACGATGCCGAGCAGCAGCTCGAGGAGACAGCCGTCCGTCTGGAGCAGCTGGAGGCAGACGCCGCAGCCGAGGTGCTGTCAGCGGAAGAAGCTGCAGCAGAAGCAGCGGCTGTCCGGCAGGAGGCGCTGCATACACAGTGGCAGACCGCGCGGACATCGGTACAGGAGGACACCGAAGATGCGAGAGAAACAGCGGAAGCAGCGCTGCCGGCTGTCGAACGGGTAGAGGAAGGGATCGGCCGGGAGCTGGAGGCCGGTACCCTGCTTCGGACGGTCGTGGCGGCTCCGGATGCGGTAGAGGAGGCGGAATCGACCTGGCAGGAAGCAGAAACAGAACTCTTGGAGGCAGCAGAAGAAGCGGCTCCAGCCGAGGTTCTCGGAGACGCGTGGGAGCCGGTTGGAACGGAATTAAGACAAACACTGGATGACGCAGACGACGTTCTGCGGCAGGCACGGCACGTCCAGAGGGAAGCGGCATCTGCGGTAGAAGGTGCGGAAGCGGATGCCGTCACGATGCTCGGCCAGCTGGAAAGCGGCCTGGAGACTGTGGGAGACCGTGCTGCTGCCTTGGACGCGTGGGGGCAGGAGGAGCTGCCAGCCCTTCAGCAGCAGCTGTACTCGCTGCACACCGCTGTCGAAACAGGCGCCGACGAAGCGGAAGCGGCTTATCAGCACGTAACGGCCCTGCTGGATACGTACGAAGAACCCGCGGGGGAGGTCGTTTCCCGTGGAGCAGCCTTTGCCAGAGACGAACTGCCCGGGCTGGAACGGGAAGTTACCGAGGCAGCCGGCCAGCTCCGCCGGGCGGAAGCGGAAGGGACACTGGAAGAAGCCGTCCGCACGCTCCGGCAGGAACGCGCGGACGAGGCGGACCGGCTCGCCCAGCCGGTTTCGCTCACCGAAAATACTCTTTATCCAATTCCTAACTACGGTTCAGCGAATGCCCCTTTTTATACAGCCTTGAGCCTCTGGGTCGGTGGGCTGCTGCTCGTCAATCTGATCAGCACGAGCCTGCTCGGCTCGGATGCGGACCCGCGTTTCCGCGAGAGGGATGTTTATCTTGGACGAATCGCAATCTTCTGGATCGTGGCGCTTCTGCAGGGGCTTGTCGTCAGTCTCGGCAATCTCTTCTTTTTGGATATGTATGCTGCGCACAGTGTGATGTTCGTGCTGTTTTCGATGCTGATCGGGCTTGTGTTCATGACTATGATCTACACCCTTGCCTCGATGCTCGGTAACATAGGCAAGGCCCTCGCGATCGTCCTGCTCGTGCTGCAGCTGTCTGCAGGCGGAGGGACGTTCCCGATTGAAGTGACGCCTGCCTTTTATCAGGCGGTTCATCCGTATCTGCCGTTTACGTACGCGGTCGATCTCCTTCGGGAAGCGGTCGGCGGACTGCATATGCCGACGGTGCTGCTCAGCACCGGGGTGCTCCTGTTCGTCTGGATGCTCACGCTCGGCATTGGCCTGCTCCTGAAGCCGAAGCTCGCTCCGCGCATCGCCGAAACCGCCGCCAAATCGAAATCAAGCCGGCTCGTGGAATAATTGAAAGGGAAGCAGGGAGGCGCGCGTGTTCGGACACGGTATGGCAATGTCTGGACGGGAACCCGGAAATGATGTAGGCGTGCCTGCTGCGGGTATCGGCAGCAACCGACTCCATGCGTGTTTTCGGCTTGAGGAGGCAAAAGCGGGTCGGTCCGCCGCAGATTCGAGACGCTTTGGCTGACAGAGCGGGCGGCCCGGAAGCGCTTGCGGGTCGCATGCTGTTTTTTTGAGCCACATGACTGTTTTTGAGCCACTTCGCGACAGCTTTGAGCCGCGCCGATCGGCAATGCCGACGCTTCGCCTGGATTTTGCGCCGCGACGTCGTGACTTCCCGACGCCGTGACGCCGCGAAGTCGCGAAACCGTCAGCTGCTTCTCCACCGAGTTCAGCCGCCCGCACATTCTATGAAGCGAGTGGGAAGTCGTTCTCTCCGAACAGAAGACAACAACCTGCGTCTCCCTTCAGAAAAGCACCTATCAATAAAAAAAGACCGCTTCCCGTAAAACGGAAAGCGGCAGTCACCTGTGTAGTCATGGTGTCTTTTCATGCTGTATTCATTATATACCACTTGTACAGAGGTTCTAAACATCTTTTGCGTCGAACGTCCTGATCACATCCATGATGACAGCAGACGCGCAGCCTGCTCCCGGGTTTTGTCCCACGCGTTCCGCTCCTCGAGCATCTCGTACGTGATTTTTTCGGCATCCACGTGAAAGTCATGCTCAATATGACGGGCGACCTGCTCGACCCAGGCCGGCTCGCGGATCGTGCAGTTCACCTCATGATTAATATAGAAACTGCGCATATCGTAGTTGGCTGTTCCGATATCCAGCACCGTTTGATCGACCAGCACCACCTTCGCATGGTAGAACCCGTGCTGGAATTGGCGCACATCGACACCGGCATCGAGCAGTTCCTTCATATAAAGCATCGCGCCATCGCGGACGAGCGGATGATCCGGATGCTTCGGGAAAAGCAGCTGCACGGAAACACCGCGCCTGCGGAGGTGGAGAATCGCCTCGTGCATCCGGCTGTCCGGAATGTAGTACGGCGTCCCGATAAACACCGACGACTCCGCTTCCGCAAACAAGCCCTCAAAATGATCCGGCACATGATTGCCATCCGTCGACAGCAGCTGCAGCGGCATTTCCTCTTGGCTCGACTCCTCCGGTACAGGCAGGTGCAGCTTTTCCCCGGAGGCATGATACCAGTCCCGGGCAAACTGCCGCGCCAGAGAAGACGTCGCAAGCCCCGTCACATACAAGTGATAATCACGCCACATCCCGACCTCAGGATCATTGCCCGTATACTCATCGCCGACGTTGAATCCACCGACATAGGCATGATCACCGTCGATCACCGTCACCTTCCGATGATTCCGCTCGTTCAGCGAATAAAACAGAAAGGGCAGCGTCGGCTTCTGCGTATACTCCAGATCCACCCCCGAATGCTTCAGCTCCCGGCGCGTCGACAGCGGCAGGCGCGCTCCGAGATAATCAATCAGCAGCTTCACCGTCACCCCTTCCTGCGCCTTCAGCTTCAGCGCATCCAGCACATCCCGTCCAGCATCATCATTGCGGAAAATATAAAAGTGCATATAAATATGATCTTCCGCCGCACGAACCCGCTTCAGAATATGCGCAAACAGCGCATCCCCATATTGGAAAAACTCTACATGCCCACTCGTCATCTCCGGAGGCGCAAACGTCTTCCTCCGCCTCGCATGTGCCCGCTTGCCCAAATACAAATCCAGCGAAATCCAGGCAGTCAGAATCGCGGCCGCCCAACGCAGTTTCTTCAGCATAATATCCCCCTGTGTCACGATAGTCTATTCTTTCCGTTACCCTTTCTGCCGCCATATCTAACCACCCGGGGTAAGCAGCACTGTGGACAGACAGGGCTCCGCCCGAACACAGTCCCCCCTTTCTCCTGCCGTCCCCTCCTTCGGTCTTCCTACAGACGGACATTTTCTTCCGTTCAGGAATAAAAGAAAGCGGTTACACAATGGCGCTGTCATGATACACTAACAGAAAAGGAGAAAATTTTTCAAAAAAGTTCTATGAATGAATACTCATTCATTCTGTTCTGTGCTATAATCAAAAGCACAAACACCGATGACTATTTTTAGGAAAGGAGTGGCGCACATGGATCCAATAATGATCAACTGGATCATGTTTCTGCTTGTAACCGCTTACGCTGTGTACTTGTTTGCGCGGCTGGTCAAAACGCGGATCGATTACATTAAAATGGGGGAGAAGCCGTCGTTTATCAAGTCGACCAAAGACCGGATCGACGCGGTGGTGGTTCAGGTTTTCGGCCAGAAAACATTATTGAAGGATAAAAAGAGCGGCATCATCCACGTCATGTTTTTCTACGGCTTCCTGCTCGTACAGTTCAGTGCCATCGACGTGATCTGGAAAGGTCTGAACCCGGGGAGTCACCTCCCGCTCGGGCCGGTTTATCCGATCTTCACCTTTTTCCAGGAAATTGTCGTACTGATGATTCTCGTTGCCGTCGTCTGGGCGTTCCACCGCCGCTATGTGGAGAAACTCGTCCGACTGAAGCGCAACTTTAAAGCAGGACTCGTACTTATTTTTATCGGGGGACTCATGGTCTCCAAGCTCGCAGCAAAAGGTTTCGAATTCGTCTGGCTCGGCAAAGAGCTGACAGCCGCTGAGCCGATTGCTTCTTCGATCGCCGCTGCGGTCGCACCATTCGGCGCAACGGCCGCTTCCGTCGGCTTTTTCGTTTTCTGGTGGATGCACTTGTTCTTCCTGCTTGCTTTCCTGGTCTACATTCCACAGTCCAAGCATGCGCACTTGATTGCAGGCCCGGCGAACGTCTTCCTCGGCCCGACACATAAGCGCGGTCAGCTCGAAGCCATCAATTTTGAAGACGAAGAAGCAGAGAAATTCGGTAAAAACCAGATTGAAGATTTCGACCAGAAGCAGCTTCTCGACCTGTATGCCTGTGTAGAATGCGGACGCTGCACGAATATGTGCCCGGCGACCGGTACCGGCAAAATGCTCTCGCCGATGGACCTCATCGTGAAAATGCGGGATCACCTGACGGAAAAAGGCGCAGCGGTCACGTCCCAGCAGCCGTGGATGCCGGCCGTCGCATTTCAAAACACGCGCGGCAATCAGCTGGCAGCCGGTGCGGAACTCGAAGCCAACCCATACGACGTCAGCCTGATCGGCGACGTCATCACCGAAGAAGAACTATGGGGATGCACGACGTGCCGTAACTGTGAGGACCAGTGTCCTGTGGCCAACGAGCACGTCGACAAAATCATCGACATGCGCCGCTACCTCGTTCTGACGGAAGGGAAGATGGACCCGGACACCCAGCGCACGATCAAGAATATCGAAAAGCAGGGCAACCCGTGGGGCATCAACCGCAAGGAGCGCGAAAACTGGCGCGATGCGCGCGAAGACATCGATGTACCGACTGTCCGCGAAATGAAGAAGCGCGAAGAGGAATTCGAATATCTCTTCTTCGTCGGCTCGATGGGCTCCTATGACAACAGAAGCATGAAAGTCGCCCAGTCGTTCGCGAAAATCATGAACGAGGTCGGCATCAAGTTTGCCATCCTCGGCAACAAAGAGAAGAACTCCGGCGATACGCCGCGCCGTGTCGGCAACGAGTTCCTGTTCCAGGAACTCGCGCAGGCGAACATCGAGGAGTTTCAGAAGAACGACATCAAAAAGATCGTCACCATCGATCCGCATACGTACAACACGTTCAAAAACGAGTACCCGGACTTCGGCCTCGAGGCGGAGATCTTCCACCACAGCGAGCTTTTGTTCCAGTGGATTCAGGAAGGACGCATCAAGCCGACGTATGAGGTGAACGAGCAGATCGTCTACCACGACTCCTGCTACCTCGGCCGCTACAACGACGTCTACGATCCGCCGCGTGAAATTCTCAAGGCGATCCCAGGCGTAGAGCTTGTCGAGATGGAGCGCAACCGGGAAAACGGCATGTGCTGCGGCGCCGGCGGCGGAATGATGTGGATGGAAGAAGATACCGGCACCCGCATCAACGTCGCCCGTACCGAGCAGGCCCTCGCCACGTCCTCTTCCATGATTGGAAGCGCCTGCCCGTACTGCCTCACGATGATGAGCGACGGCACCAAGGCGAAGGAAGTCGATGAAGACGTTGCTACAATGGACGTTGCCGAGATTCTCGAACGCTCGATCATCCAGCGTACAGACCAGTCGGATACGACGGAAGAAGAACCGGCACTCGTCTGATCAACAAGAAAAGACAGAAAAAGCCCGCCCCTCAGGCGGGCTTTTTCACGTTGCGTCACCAATTGAAGGAAAGGAAGCAGGCGGCGCAAAACCGGGGCGAAGCGTCGACATTGCCGATCGGAGCGGCTCAAAACTGTCGCGAAGTGGCTCAAAAACAGCCACGTGGCTCAAAAAAATCGGCAGGCGACCCGCCGGCGCTTCCGGGCCGCCCGCTCTG
>NZ_KE386944.1:286975-397864 GCF_000429725.1 Alkalicoccus chagannorensis DSM 18086
AAAAACAGCCACGTGGCTCAAAAAAATCGGCAGGCGACCCGCCGGCGCTTCCGGGCCGCCCGCTCTGCCAGCAGGACCGTCCCAAATTTGCGGCGGAGCGACCCGCTTCAACCGCTGCAGGCAGTCGGCCGGCAGAAAGAGAGAGGCGGCTGCTCGTACTGGGCCGCGGCGCGTCCGTCTGGAGCCGTTCCGACGTTTTTTTTCAAAAACCGGCAGACAAACGGCGCAGATTGTTTTAAAATAGAGAGTATGAAAGCGCTTCAATTGTCTGCGGCCGGGAGGGCCGGTTTCTTTTACCCTGCTGCTGAACGAACGTTCAGTCGCCGTCCGCCGCTGCACGGCTGCGGGCCCCGGAAGCCATCTGCAGACCCAGCGCTCGAACTACTTCAGAGGAGGAATACATATGGAACGGACCGCGATTATCGGAGGTGCACGAACGCCATTCGGAAAACTCGGAGGCGCGCTCGCCGGTTTCAGTGCTGCACAGCTCGGCGGCAGCGCACTGACTGCTGCGATGGAACGAAGCGGCGTACAGCCGGAAGAGATCCAGCACGTCCTGATGGGGAACGTGCTGCAGGGAGGACAGGGGCAGCTGCCTTCCCGCCAGGCGATGGCAGCTGCAGGCATTCCTTGGGAGACAGAGACAGAGACCATCAACAAAGTGTGTGCGTCCGGCATGCGGAGCGTCACGCTGGCTGATATCCTCATCCGCGCGGGCGAGCAGCAGGTCATCGCTGCCGGCGGCATGGAGAGCATGAGCCAGGCTCCCTTTTTCGTCAAAGGGGCACGCTTCGGGCTGAAAATGGGGGAGCAGACGTTCCACGACATGATGGTCCACGACGGGCTGACGTGTTCGTTCACCGGCAGTCACATGGGCGGCTACGGCAACAAGACCGCTGCAGAGCTGAACCTGTCCCGCGAAGCGCAGGACCAGTGGTCGGTGCGGAGCCATCAGAAGGCAGTGGCGGCAAGGGAAGCCGGCCGCACAGAGGAAATTACGGCCGTTAACGTTCCACAGCGAAAAGGAGATCCGCTGCGCGTCGAACAGGATGAGGCGCCGCGCGGGGACACGTCCCTGGAGAAGCTCGCCGGGTTGAAGCCGGTGTTCGGCAAGGATGGAACCATCACGGCGGGCAATGCGCCCGGCGTCAATGACGGTGCAGCGGCGATGGTGCTGATGCCCGAATCGAAAGCAGAAGCAGAAGGCAAAGACGTGCTTGCCGTCATCACGGCGCACACGCAGCTGGCAGTGGAGCCGGAAAACTTCCCGAAAACGCCGGGACTGGTCATCAACAAGCTTCTCGAGAAAACGGGGAAGCAGGCGGCAGATATCGATCTCGTTGAAATCAACGAAGCGTTCGCCGCCGTCTCCCTTGCCGGAGAGCAGCTTGCTGGTCTCGATCCGGACAAAATCAACGTGAACGGCGGGGCCGTCGCCATCGGCCATCCGATCGGGGCAAGCGGAGCACGTATCATTCTTGCGCTCGCCTATGAATTGAAGCGCCGCGGTGGCGGAACCGGCATTGCAGCTATCTGTTCGGGCGGCGGACAGGGCGATGCGGTGATGATCGAGGTTACACCGTAAAAGAACGAGAGTCGTACGGCGCGGCACCAGCTCCGCCGTAGGAATATAGAGGAGGAAACAGCAATGGATATCCAGCAGATAATGGTGATCGGCGCGGGGCAGATGGGCGCGGGCATTGCCCAGGTCTGTGCCTCGCACGGCCTCGACGTGTATCTGCACGACGTGTCGGAAGAGCAGGCGGAAAACGGGCGGGCAGGTATTGGAAAACGGCTCGACCGCGAGGTACAGAAGGAGCGGATCAATGATGCAGATAAAGAGCGCATCCTGCGAAAAATCCACCCGTCGAGCGACCTGAAAAACGCAGAAGAAGTCGACATGGTAATAGAAGCGGCCGTCGAAAACATGGAAGTGAAGAAAAACATCTTCCAGCAGCTTGATGACCGGACGCCGGCGCACGCGATTCTGGCGACCAATACATCGTCGCTTCCGATTACGGAAATCGCCGCAGTCACCCGGCGGCCCGAGCAGGTGATCGGCATGCACTTCATGAATCCGGTGCCTGTGATGAAACTCGTCGAAGTGATCCGCGGACTGCAGACGTCCGACGCAACGCACGAGGCGACAGCGGCGCTCGCATCCCGGCTGAACAAAACCGCCGTCGAGGTTCGCGACTTCCCTGGCTTCGTCTCGAACCGGATCCTTATGCCGATGATCAACGAAGCCATCTTCACCGTCTACGAAGGCGTCTCCTCACCGGAAGACGTCGACGAAGTCATGAAGCTCGGCATGAACCACCCGATGGGACCGATCACGCTCGCCGACTTCATCGGCCTCGACACGTGCCTCTACATCATGGAGACACTCCACGACGGCTTCGGCGACGATAAATACCGTCCCTGCCCTTTGCTGCGCCAGTACGTCAAAGCCGGCTGGCTCGGGAAGAAAAGCGGACGCGGATTCTACCTCTACAACTAAGGAGCACACCTATGAATTTCACCTTTACAGAAGAACAGCAGATGATGCAGCGTATGGTACGCCAGTTTGCCCAGGAGAGGGCGGCTCCGGCCGTGGCCTCTATGGAAGAAGAAGACCGTTTTCCAGAGGAGGTGCTCCGGCAGATGGGAGAACTCGGCCTCATGGGCATCCCGATTCCGGAAGCTTACGGCGGTGCCGGGATGGACGTGACTTCCTACATTTCCGCCATCCATGAACTGTCGAAAGTCAGTGCGGCGCTCGGCGTGATCCTCTCCGTCCACACGTCCGTCGGCACGTACCCGATTCTCTATTTCGGGACGGAGGAACAGAAGCAGCGCTGGGTGCCGAAGCTGGCTTCCGGCGAGTACCTCGGGGCCTTCGCATTGTCGGAGTCCGGCTCCGGAAGCGATGCGGCTGCGATGAAGACGACGGCCGTCCGGGACGGGGACGACTACATCCTTAATGGCAGCAAAATGTGGATCACCAACGGCGGCTATGCCGACACGTATATCGTGTTTGCAAAAACCGACCAGGAGAAAGGCAGCCGCGGCATCAGCGCCTTTGTTGTCGAAAAAGACACCCCGGGATTCCACGTGCTGGCGCGGGAGAAGAAGATGGGCCTGCACGGCTCGGTGACGACGCCGCTGTCGTTTGAAGACTGCCGTGTGCCCGCGGCCAACCGCCTCGGCGAAGAAGGACAGGGCTTCAAAATTGCGATGGCCAATCTCGACGCCGGCAGGATCGGTATCGCCGCCCAGGCGCTCGGCATTGCCGAAGGCGCGCTGGAAGCGGCGACAGCGTATGCGAAAGAGCGGAAGCAGTTCGGAAAGCCGATCGGAGAAATGCAGGGGATCGCGTTCAAACTCGCAGATATGGCTTCGCAGGTCGAGGCGGCAAAGCTGCTTACGTATTCGGCAGCCGACATGCACGAGCGCGGCACGGGCAGTGGACAGCAGACGTCCATGGCGAAGCTGCACGCTTCCGAAACGGCGATGAAGACAGCGATCGAAGCCGTGCAGATTTTCGGCGGCTACGGCTATACGAAGGACTATCCGGTCGAGCGCTTCATGCGCGATGCGAAAGTGACGCAGATTTACGAAGGGACGAGCGAGATCCAGCGCATCGTCATCAGCAAAAAGCTCCTGTCCCGATAGCGTTCACGGGCGCAGCGGAGAACGGATGCATGACAGGATAAAGGCGACTATTTTTTCAGCATAGAAGGGATGAGTGAAGCATGTATTTTCAATTGACGGATGAGCAGGACATGATTCGAAAGACGGTGCGGGATTTTGCGCAGAAGGACGTGGAGCCGACTGCGGCGGAGCGGGATGAAGAGGAGCGGTTCGACCGCGGCATTTTTGATCAGATGGCAGAGCTCGGGCTGACGGGGATTCCGTGGCCGGAGGAGTACGGCGGGATCGGGGCGGACTATTTGAGCTACGTGATTGCGGTGGAGGAGCTGTCCCGCGTCTGTGCATCGACCGGGGTGACGCTGTCTGCACATATTTCGCTTGCGGGCTGGCCGATCTATTCGTTCGGCACCGAAGACCAGAAGCAGCATTTCCTCCGGAATCTCGCGGAAGGGAAGAAGCTCGGTGCCTATGCGCTGTCAGAACCCGGATCCGGGAGTGATGCGGCGGGCATGAAGACGACGGCCGTCCGGGACGGGGACGACTACATCCTGAACGGGTCGAAAGTGTGGATCACGAACGGCGGCGAAGCGGACTACTACATCGTGTTTGCGCTGACGGAGCCGGAGAAGCGGCATAAAGGAATTACGGCGTTCATTGTCGAAAAGGGGATGGAAGGCTTTTCGATGGGGAAAAAGGAGAAGAAACTCGGGATCCGCTCCTCTCCGACGCTCGAGATCATCATGGAGGATGTGCGCGTGCCTGCATTCAATCGTCTCGGCGACGAAGGGCAGGGCTTCAAAATTGCCATGATGACGCTCGACGGCGGACGGAACGGCATTGCCGCCCAGGCGGTAGGCATCGCCCAGGGAGCGCTCGATGCAGCGACGGCGTACGCGAAGGAGCGGAAGCAGTTCGGCAAGCCGATCGGCGAAATGCAGGGGATTGCGTTTAAGCTGGCGGACATGGCGACGAAGATCGAGGCTTCCCGGCTGCTCACGTATCAGGCGGCCTGGAGAGAATCGGAAGGGGTGCCGTACGGGAAGGCGTCCGCGATGTCGAAGCTCTTCGCCGGGGATTCGGCGATGGAAGTGACGACGGAAGCGGTCCAGGTGTTCGGCGGCTACGGTTACACGAAGGATTATCCCGTGGAGCGGTACATGCGCGATGCGAAAATTACGCAGATTTATGAAGGCACGAATGAAATTCAGCGTGTCGTGATTTCGAAGATGCTGATGAACGAATAGGAGGGACGCTTCATGGAAGAAGAGCAGCTGGAGCGGCTGCTGCGCGGACAGGAACGGGCGCTCGGCCGCGCGATTTCGCTGGTCGAGGACCGGGCGGACGGCCAGCGCGAGCTGATGCAGCAGGTGCATCCCTACACGGGCCGGGCGCAGGTGATCGGGATCACCGGCTCCCCCGGGGCAGGGAAAAGCTCGCTCGTCAACCGGCTCGTGCGCGTCTGGCGCGGAGCTGGAGAAAAAGTCGCCGTCGTCGCGGTCGATCCGACGAGCCCGTTTTCCGGCGGTGCGCTCCTCGGTGATCGGATCCGGATGCACGATCATGATGCCGATCAAGGCGTATTTATCCGCAGCATGGGGACGCGCGGCAGTCTCGGCGGACTCTCCGAAGCCTGCCAGGATACCGTCCGCCTGCTCGACGCGGGCGGCTTTGACCGGATCATCATTGAAACGGTCGGGGTCGGTCAGTCCGAGCTAGATATCATGAAGGCGGCAGATACCGTCGCCCTCGTGCTGTATCCATCCGGCGGCGACATCATCCAGGCGTTTAAAGCCGGCATCATGGAGATTGCCGATGTGTTCATCATCAATAAAGCGGATCTCCCCGGCGTTCCGCAGCTGCGGCGCGAACTGGAGGATCTGCTTCATTTAACCAACGCCCCCGTGACAAGGCGGATCGTCGAAACGATTTCCACCGATGGGACCGGTGCCGGGGAAGCCGTCGAAGCACTGGAGGCCCATCATGCAGCCATCCGTGACAGCGGGGAAAAAGAAGCACGGCGCCTGCGCCGGCTCGATGCCGACGTCCGCCGCCGCGTCATGGAACAAGTGGAAGCAGATATTGAGCCGCTGCTGCAGGAACAGCTGCAGCAGAAGCAGAGCGGCGATCCGTACGACATCAGTGAGGCGGTGTACCGTGCCTATCAGGCGCGCACGTCGGGCAGAAGCACGTAAGGAGAGGGGGGAAGGCAGGCGGTTGTAAAAATGCCTGCCGACGGGATGAAGAAAAAAGAAGTCCAGACGATTGTCAAAGACCAGCGGCTCGTCGATCAGCGCCGCGCGGAAATTGTGAAAGCGGCGGTGCGGGCGTTTCATGAAAAAGGGTACCATAAAGCGACAACGCGGGAGGTGGCTGCCTATGCTGGATTCAGCATCGGCACGCTGTACGAATACATCGGTTCCAAAGAAGATATCCTCTACCTCGTCTGTGATGCGGTGTATGACGAAGTGACGGCCCGCTGGAATGAGCTGCTCGACAGCAGCCTGACAGGAAAGGAGCGTCTCGATCAAGTGATTCGTGCCTATTTCCGCGTCGTCGACGATCTGCAGGACGAAGTACTCGTCATGTATCAGGAGACGAAATCCCTCTCCGGTGATGCGCTGCATTACGTGCTGGAAAAGGAAATCCGCATGCAGGAAGTGTTTGAACAGGAGCTGATCCGGGCAGCCGCAGAACGGTGGATTGCGCTGACGCCGGAAGAAATGCCGCTTGCCGCGCATAACATTCTTGTTGCCGGACAGATGTGGACGTTCAGGCGCTGGGCTGTCCAAAAGCATTACACGATTGACGACTACACGACCTTCCAGCTCCGCCAGCTGCTCTACGGCTTCGGTGCTGACAGAAGGCAGGAGGAGGAAACACGATGAAAACTGCATCTGAAGTGACCCGCACCGGCAGCGAACGCTACGAACCGGTGCATGCGGTCCGATTCGTCACGGCGTCCAGCCTGTTCGACGGCCACGACGCCTCCATCAACATCATGCGCCGGATGCTCCAGTCCAGCGGTGCCGAAGTGATTCACCTCGGGCATAACCGTTCTGTTGGAGAGATCGTCCAGGCGGCGATTCAGGAGGATGTCCAGGGGATTGCCATTTCATCCTATCAGGGAGGTCACGTCGACTATTTCCAGTACCTGTATGACGAGCTGCAGCGGCTGGGGGCGGGACACATCCAGCTCTTCGGCGGCGGTGGCGGCGTCATCATTCCGGCGGAGATCCGCCAGCTGCACGACTACGGCATCCGTCGTATTTTCTCGCCTGACGACGGACGGGAGCTCGGCCTGCAGGGGATGATCGATTTCATGGTGGAGTCGTGTGATTTTGAGACCCCGCTCGAGGCAGTAGACCCCGGCCGGCTGCAGGAGAAGGACGACCGGACACTCGCGAAGCTGATTTCCACAGCGGAGAAAAAAGCGTTCGGCCTGCCGCTCCCGGATGCGGAGGCATCGCTGCTCGGACAGCTGCCACCAGCCGGAGAAGCACCGGTGCTCGGCATTACCGGTACCGGCGGCGCCGGGAAAAGCTCGTTGACCGATGAGCTCATCCGCCGCTGGCTGCGGGCGTTTCCCGAGAAAACGGCGGCGATTCTCTCCGTCGATCCGACGAAGAAAAAGACCGGCGGGGCGCTGCTCGGCGACCGCATCCGGATGAATGCGATTCACGACAGCCGCATCTACATGCGCTCGCTTGCGACGCGCGACAGCCGGCTGGAGCTTTCCAAAGCCGTGGAAGAAGCGATTCCTGTTCTCCGCTCGGCCGGCTTCGACTTGATTATCGTCGAGACGAGCGGCATCGGTCAGGGAGATGCGGCCGTCACCGAGGTGGCGGACGTGTCGATGTACGTCATGACGAGTGAATTCGGAGCGCCGTCCCAGCTGGAAAAGATCGACATGATTGATTTCGCCGATATCATCGCCATCAACAAGTTCGACCGCAAAGGATCCGAAGATGCCCGGCGCGAAGTGCGCAAACAGTTCCAGCGCAGCCGCGAACGGTTCCACGACGATCCAGCGGTGATGCCGGTATACGGGACGGTTGCGAGCCAGTTCAACGACCCGGGGATGAACCGGCTGTTTTATGAACTGATCGGCACCGTCAACCGCATCTGCGGCACGGAGTGGGACACGACGCTTGGGCAGGGCGAGGAAATTCAGCTGCGCAACGCCGTCATCCCTTCGGAGCGGATCCACTATCTCCGCGACATCGCGTCGACAATCCGCCGCTACCATGAAGAGACAGAGACACAGTCCGAGCAGGCCCGGCGCCTGTTCCAGGTGGAAGGAACGATGGAGCTGCTGGAGAAGGACGGCACGCCCGTCGACCGCCTCCACAGCATCAAAGAAGAGCTGGAAGCATCCCTGCTGCCGGAAGTACAGGAGACGATCCGGACGTGGGAAGAGCTGAAGGCGTCCTACAAGCAGGATACATTCACGACAACGATCCGCGGGAAAGACATGACGACCGAGCTGCAGACAACGACGCTGTCCGGCCTGCGCATCCCGAAGGTGGCTCTGCCGTCGTTCCGCGACTACGGCGAGATCGTCCGCTGGGTGCGGAGCGAAAACGTGCCGGGGCGCTTCCCGTACACGGCCGGCGTGTTTCCATTCAAACGGAAAGGGGAAGATCCGAAGCGGCAGTTTGCCGGAGAGGGGACTCCTGCCCGGACGAACCGGCGCTTCCACTACTTGTCGGAAGGAGACGACGCGAAGCGGCTCAGTACTGCTTTCGACTCCGTCACGCTCTACGGTGAAGATCCGGACCGACGCCCGGACATTTACGGGAAAATCGGCGAGTCCGGCGTCAGCATCTGCACGCTCGATGACATGAAAAAACTGTACGAAGGCTTCGATTTGACCGCGCCGTCCACGTCGGTGTCGATGACGATCAACGGCCCGGCGCCGATCATTCTCGCCATGTTTATGAATACGGCGATTGATCAGCAGGTCGATCGTTTCCGGGAAGAACACGGCAGAGAGCCGGAGGAGAAAGAACGTCTCGAGATCGCGGAACAGACCCAGCAGGTCGTCCGCGGCACCGTCCAGGCGGACATCTTAAAAGAAGATCAGGGGCAGAATACGTGCATCTTCTCCACCGAATTCGCCCTCCGCATGATGGGCGACATCCAGCAGTACTTCATCGACCATCACGTGCGCAATTATTACTCCGTGTCGATCAGCGGCTACCACATCGCGGAAGCCGGGGCGAATCCGATCAGCCAGCTGGCGTTTACGCTCGCCAACGGATTCACGTACGTGGAGTATTATTTGAGCCGGGGGATGGACATCGATGACTTCGCCGGGAACCTCTCGTTTTTCTTCAGCAACGGGCTCGATCCGGAATATGCCGTTATCGGGCGCGTCGCCCGCCGCATCTGGGCAGCAGCGATGCGGGAGAAATACGGGGCCGGCGAACGCAGCCAAAAGCTGAAGTATCACATTCAGACGTCCGGCCGCTCCCTGCACGCGCAGGAAGTCGATTTCAATGACATCCGGACGACGCTCCAGGCGCTGATGGCGATCTACGACAACTGCAACTCGCTGCACACGAACGCCTACGACGAAGCCGTCACGACGCCGACCGAGGAAAGCGTCCGTCGGGCGATGGCGATCCAGATGATCATCACGAAGGAGATGGGCCTCGCGAAAAACGAGAATTCCCAGCAGGGCGCCTTCATTATCGAAGAGCTCACCGATCTGGTCGAAGAAGCTGTGCTGCTTGAAATGGAGCGGATGAGCGACCGCGGCGGCGTGCTCGGCGCGATGGAGACCCAGTATCAGCGCGGACGCATCCAGGAAGAGTCGCTGCTGTATGAGACGAAAAAGCATAACGGAGAGCTGCCGATCGTCGGAGTCAACACGTACCTCAACCCGAATCCGCCGTCCGAAGACGATTTCGACATGGAACTCGCCCGGGCATCGGAAGAGGAGAAAGACAGCCAGATCGACGGACTCCGCCGTTTTCAGGAACGCCATGCAGCCGAAGCCGAAGACGCGCTCCAGCAGTTGAAGCAGACCGCGCTTTCCGGGGGCAACATTTTTGAAGAGCTGATGCACACCGTCCGCGCCGCGAGTCTCGGCCAGATTACCGGCGCGCTTTACGAAGTCGGAGGGCAGTACCGGCGCAACTTGTAAAACGGCAGCTGAAATTTGCGTTTCATGCTGGAAAAATGACGGCCTGTGTGTTTATAATGGAAGGTATGATTTTACCCGTATCTTACGCTGACTCGGCGTAATGAAATAGAGGATGAACAAGAAAGGGTGTGCCGGACATGGGTCTGAAGGATTTAACGCAGGAGCAGCTGCAGGAAGCGGCCATGATTGATATTACATTTGAACTGCTGAGAGAGCATGATCAGCCGGAGGATTACAAGGTCCTGATCAACCGCGTGGCGGAAATGCAGGGACTCTCGGACAAACGTACAGAAGAACGGATCGCGCACCTGTACACGCAGATGTCGCTCGATGGGCGTTTCGTCAACCTCGGGGACAACCGCTGGGCGCTTCGCTCCTGGTACCCGTTTGAACAGACAGAAGAAGAACTCTCCCAGACAATGCCGAAGAAACGCCGGGCAGCGAAAGCAGAGAACGCGGAAGGCTTCGACGATGAGCTGGAAGAGTACGATGAGTTTGAAGACATCGAGGATGAACTCGATGAACTCGCCAACGAAGAAGACACGGACTTTGACGAGCTCGACGAAGAAGCAATCGACGGGGAAGAGAAAGAAACAACCGACGAAGACGAGGACGAAGACAGCGACGAAGACGAAGACAGCAGTAAGTCAACATAACAGTTCTTGACTTTTTCCGAGGGCGCTTATAAAATCTAGTCTGGGCTCCCTAAAAAACGGAGCAGCAGAATGGATGAATCCAGCGCCCCCTCAGAACCGAGGGGGCGCTTTTTTTATTGGAGCAGCATCAGCGCCCAATGGGACGGACGACTTATACCTCCTTCCCGCCAGCCGGAGCCACCGTCTTGATCGATGACATCGCACGGCTTCACATCCTGTTAAAAAACCTACGACCGGCGGGGACTCCCGGCCGCCGGCCCAAAAAGGAGCGGTATACATGACTAAATATATTTTCGTAACCGGCGGTGTCGTTTCGTCGCTTGGAAAAGGAATTACAGCAGCCTCGCTCGGGCGCCTGCTGAAAAACCGAGGCAAAAAAGTAACCATCCAGAAGTTCGACCCGTACATCAACGTCGACCCTGGCACGATGAGCCCATATCAGCACGGCGAAGTGTTCGTCACCAACGACGGGGCGGAAACCGACCTCGACCTCGGGCACTACGAGCGTTTCATCGACATCAATCTCGGCAAATACAGCAACGTGACGACAGGGAAAGTGTATTCCTCCGTGCTGAAAAAAGAGCGCCGTGGCGACTACCTCGGCGGCACCGTGCAGGTGATTCCGCATATCACGAATGAAATCAAGGACCGCATCAAGCAGGCGGCTTCCGACGGCAATCCGGATGTCGTTATCACGGAAATCGGCGGGACCGTCGGCGATATCGAGAGCCTGCCTTTTCTGGAAGCGATCCGTCAGATGAAAAGCGACGTCGGCCCAGACAACGTGCTCTACATCCACTGTACGCTCATCCCGTTCCTCGGCGCCGCCGGCGAAATGAAATCCAAGCCGACCCAGCACAGCGTTAAAGAGCTGCGCAGCCTCGGCATCCAGCCGAACGTCATCGTCGTCCGTACCGAGCGTCCGGTGCCGGAGGACATGAAGGACAAAATTGCCCTCTTCTGTGACATCGATAAGCGTGCCGTCATTGAAGCGCGCGACGCCGATACGCTCTATCAGGTGCCGCTCGACCTGCAGAAGCAGAAGCTGGACCAGTTCGTCTGCAACCACTTGAACCTCGACTGCAGGGAAGCAGATATGGAAGAATGGCTCGCGCTCGTCGACCGGGTGCAGAACCTGTCCAAGACGATCACGATCGCCCTTGTCGGAAAATACGTTGAGCTTCCGGACGCGTATCTCTCCGTAGCAGAGGCGTTGAAGCACGCCGGTTTTCCGGTCGATGCCGACGTCAATATCAAGTGGGTCAGCTCCGAGGAAGCCGGCCGCAGCAACATTGCGGAACTCGTCAAGGACGCCGATGGAATTCTCGTGCCGGGAGGATTCGGCGACCGCGGCATCGAAGGGAAAATTGCCGCCATCGAATACGCCCGTGAAAACAACGTGCCGTTCCTCGGCATCTGCCTCGGCATGCAGCTGGCGTCCGTGGAATTTGCCCGTAACGTGCTCGGCTACAAGGACGCCCACTCCGCTGAACTGAATCCGTCCACGACCGCACCGGTGATCGACCTGCTCCCGGAGCAGAAAGACGTCGAAGACCTCGGCGGCACGCTCCGTCTCGGGGTCTACCCATGCCGCCTGAAAGAAGGCACCCGGGCCTACGCTGCGTACGACGAGCAGCCGGTGATCTACGAGCGTCACCGGCACCGGTACGAATTCAACAACAAATACCGAGAGGAAATGGAAGCGAAAGGATTCACGTTCTCGGGCTTGAGTCCGGACGGCCGCCTGGTCGAAATCATCGAACTGAGCGATCATCCGTTCTTCATTGCCTCCCAGTTCCATCCGGAATTCGTTTCCCGCCCGACACGCCCGCAGCCGCTGTTTGAAGCATTCATCCAGGCTGTGGACGAACAGATGCAGCAGTAAATCTACGGGAACCGCCGCACAAAATAGAGGAGGCGTGCCGTAGGAGAAGCGCAGAGCACGATGCTTCCTACCCGTTTCAACAAGCAAAACCTCGGTGCCGGATGGCATCAGGGTTTCAGGCTGGGAAAAACCAAAATAGAAAGAAGCCCTTACCATGTCGGTGAGGGCTTTCTGTATGAGAAGAGTTACAATCGCCTGCCGCGGGCACGGCTTCCGCTGAGCGTCTCAAAAAACGGTTCTATAATTAAAGCTCTGTTAAAGGCTGGTGTTGATAGAAAAAGGACGCCTGCGGCTCCTTTTTCACCGCTTGCCGCGGAGAAACCCTTCCGCTGTCCCTTCCTTTCGTCCTGGATGATCTTCACGCTGCCTTCCTATGCCCAGCAGGAAGGCAGCGTGACCCAAATGCTGACCGGGATTATTTTTTCGTTGTTACTCTTCATCAAACTCCTCCTGGAACTCATCCATGAGGAAGAACAGGTCGTAGTAGACATGGAGCGCGGCGAGGAGGTGCGGTTCGCCGAAGCGGCTGCCGTCTTCTTTCGGAATCAGCGGCCGGGTCACTTTCGTTTCCAGCAGGGCCGACGCGCGGCTGCAGAGAGGATCGTCCGTTTTTTCCGGAATGACCAGGATGATGCCGGCGCCGGCATCTGCGGCGCGCAGCAGTTCGTCGTGGACGTGCGCAGGCGATTCAGCGAATATCCACACGGCGTCCTGCGCGGTCAGCTCCGTATCGTCCATCAGTCGTTCGCATCCGTCCAAGGCATCGGCTCCGTGGACGGCCTGGGAGACGATGCCGCCGAGAGCCGGGGAGGCTGCCACGTACAGGCTGCCTGCGCCGAACAGGCACATCGACGTGATGCGCGCTGCGTCTTCGAGTACATCGTCCTGTCCTTCCTGCTGCTTCAGCACGTTGGAAAACTGGGTATTGAATATTTTTTTCATGACTGTCACCGTCCTTCACGCCTATTGAAGCAGAATTTCTGCCTGTCGGCAAGGCAGAGTGGAGAAAGGTGTCGAACAAAAATCGTTGAAAAAGCACAAAATTTTCCTTATGATGGTAGGAACAGGACGTCTCTGCAGGACCGGCGGCACACTGCCGGTAATACAAACGGGACAAAGGAAGGACACGTGATGGGTGAAAAACTGCTTGTAGTCGATGATCAGTTCGGGATCCGGGTACTGCTCAAAGAAGTGTTCGAAAAAGATGGATACGTCACGCACGAGGCGGCGAACGGCTGGACGGCGCTGGAGATTCTCGAGTCCGAGCATCCGGATCTGGTGCTGCTTGATATGAAAATCCCCGGCATGGACGGCATTGAAATTCTGCGGGAGATGCGGCGGCGTCAGATGCAGACGGACGTCTTTCTGATGACGGCCTATGGGGAAATGGAGTTGATCAAGGAAGCGAAATCGCTCGGGGCGGTGGAGCACTTTTCCAAACCGTTTGATATCGATACGGTGCGCAGCCGTATCCGCACATTTTTTGATGAAAAAGAGGAAATGTAAGCGCTGCCGCTGGAATTTCTCATGAAAATGCCCGTGAAACAGCAGGCGAGTATGCTATAATGGCGATGTGAGTTCACCTGACGAAGGCGCTCCACCAACGTCCGAAACATACAAACGGGCGCGTGATGACATCATCATGGGCGTTTGTATGTTTTTGTGTGGACGGCAGGTCGGTGAACGAATCTTGTACGCATACATTTTTGAAGGGGGATCTTACAGAATGCCTTTAGTATCAATGAAAGAAATGTTGGAGACCGCAAAAGCCAATTCCTACGGGGTGGGCCAGTTTAACCTGAACAACATGGAGTTCACGCAGGCCATCCTGCAGGCAGCGGAGGAAGAAAAGTCTCCGGTCATCCTCGGTGTCTCTGAAGGGGCAGCGAAATACATGGGCGGATTCAAATCCGTTGTGGCTATTGTGAAAGGCCTGATGGAAAGCTACGGCACGACGGTACCGGTAGCAATCCACCTCGACCACGGCTCCAGCTTCGAAAAATGCATGGAAGCGATCTACGCTGGATTCACTTCTGTCATGATCGACGGCTCGCACTACCCGCTCGAGCAGAACATCGCTCTTACCAGCAAAGTCGTTGAAGTCGCTCATCTGAACGGTGTTTCTGTGGAAGCAGAGCTCGGCCGTATCGGCGGACAGGAAGATGACATCATCGTGGATGACGCTGAAGCAGCATACGCGATCCCGGCTGAATGTGACCAGCTTATCCGCGAGACGCAGGTAGACTGCTTCGCACCGGCGCTCGGTTCTGTTCACGGTCCTTACAAAGGCGAACCGAACCTCGGCTTTGACCGCATGGAAGAGATCTCGAAAATGACGGAAGTACCGCTCGTTCTTCACGGTGGTACCGGCATCCCGACGAAGGATATCAAGAAGGCGATCTCCTTCGGCACAGCGAAGATCAACGTGAACACAGAAAACCAGATTGCTTCCGCTGCGAAAGTACGCGAAGTGCTCAACGACAACCCGGATATGATCGACCCTCGTAAATATCTCGGACCTGCTCGTGAAGCGATCAAAGAAACCGTTATCGGCAAAATGCGCGAGTTCGGCTCTTCCGGACAAGCAAAGTAAGCAGCAGCCGCAGCGGAGGAACAGCCGGTGCCTACCAGTACCGGCTCTCTCTGCCACTTGTTTCGAAAGCGTTAACAAATCTGACAACGGTAGGAGGCCTGAATACACGATGAAGTTTTTCATTGATTCAGCCAGTGTAGATGAAATTAAGCAGGTACAGGAACTCGGGATTCTCGGCGGAGTGACGACGAACCCGTCGCTCGTCGCAAAAGAAGGCGTGGATTTCCACACCAGACTCCGTGAGATCACGGCGGTAGTCCAGGAAGAATCGGTCAGCGCCGAAGTCATCGCCACGGACGCCGAAGGGATGATCAAAGAAGGAAAAGAACTCGCTGCGATTGCTCCCAACATTACGGTCAAAGTACCGATGACGATGGAAGGACTCAAAGCGGTGCGGGTGTTCAGCGAATCCGGCATTGCCACGAACGTCACGCTCGTCTTCTCCACCAACCAGGCGCTGCTTGCTGCAAGAGCCGGCGCGTCCTATGTGTCTCCGTTCCTCGGCAGACTGGATGACATTGGACAGGACGGGCTCGATCTGATCAGCAGCATTTCCGAGCTCTTCGACATCCACGGGATTGACACAGAGATCATTGCAGCGTCGATCCGCCACCCGATTCACGTCACAGAGGCTGCTCTGCGCGGCGCACACATTGCAACGATCCCTTGGAAAGTCATCGGACAGCTCGCGTCCCACCCGCTTACAGATATCGGACTGGAGAAATTCCTCGCCGACTGGAAGAAGACACAGTCCTGATACAATCATGCCGCTTCACGACCATCAACAAGACTTCCGCAGGGCAGCTGCATGACGTCGGTACCTGCCCCACTCCCCGGGAGCAGCTGGATCACCGGGATCCGGCTGCCCCAGCGCTCCACTCATATCAACATTCTCATGCAAGGAAGGGAAGCAGCCTATGGAAAAACTGATCATCGAAGGCGGACATCCGCTCGAAGGAGAGATTGCCGTCAGCGGGGCCAAAAACAGCGCAGTAGCGCTGATTCCAGCCGCTGTCCTTGCGTCTTCTCCCGTAACAATTGAAAATCTTCCCGATATCTCTGATGTCGAAATCCTTGCTGACCTGCTGGAAGAAGCAGGAGCTGTGACGACAGCCGGAGAAGGGGAGCTGACCGTCGACCCGGGGGAGATGTTTGCCATGCCCCTTCCGAACGGGAAAGTGAAAAAGCTGCGCGCTTCGTATTACATGATGGGAGCGATGCTCGGAAGGTTCAAGAAGGCCGTGATCGGTCTGCCGGGCGGCTGCAGCCTCGGCCCTCGCCCGATTGACCAGCACATCAAAGGCTTTCAGGCGCTCGGGGCGAAAGTCACGAACGAGCAGGGGGCCATTTATCTGCAGGCGGAAAAGCTGACCGGCGCACGGATCTACCTCGATGTGGTCAGCGTCGGCGCCACGATCAACATCATGTTTGCCGCTGTCATGGCGGAAGGGAAAACCGTCATAGAGAACGCAGCGAAAGAACCGGAAATCATTGATGCTGCGACGCTGTTATCCAACATGGGTGCAGACATCAAAGGAGCGGGAACGAACGTCATCCGGATCGAAGGCGTGGAGAAGCTGCACGGCTGCCGCCACGCGATCATACCGGACCGGATCGAAGCCGGATCCTACATGATTTTTGCAGGAGCAGCCGGAGGAGACGTCACGATCCGGCCGGTGATTCCGCTCCATCTCGAATCGCTCAGTTCGAAGCTGAGGGAGGCAGGCCTGCAGGTAGACACCGGCGATGAATCGGTGCGTGTCCGACGCGGAGGTCCGCTGCGCCCGGTGGACATCAAAACGCTTGTCTACCCCGGCTTTGCCACCGACCTGCAGCAGCCGATAACGACGCTGCTGACCCAGGCGGAAGGAACGAGCATGATCACCGACACGATCTACCATGCCCGTTTCAAACATACCGATGAACTGCGCCGGATGGGGGCCGACATCAAGGTGGATGGACGTTCTGCCATGGTGAACGGGCCGACGGTACTGCAGGGCGCAAGAGTACGCGCGACCGATCTGCGCGCGGGAGCAGCCCTCGTAGCCGCCGGCCTCACCGCCTCCGGAACGACGGAGATCACGGATATTTATCACATCGACCGCGGCTACGCTGCGCTCGAAGAGAAAATCACCTCGCTCGGCGGTGTCATCCGACGCGAACCGCTCACCGAAGAAGAGGCCGCAGAAATCGAAAATGCGTAACATCACCTCGATAAGAAGCTGGATCTCGTCATCCGGTCGTCACCGGCGCCGGCCTTAGACGGCGCGGCGCTTCTACCTGCCCGTGCGTACAGGAGCAGAGCAAAAGCTCTACACAGGGACGCTGCTCTGCTCCAAAACAGAAGCGGAGAACGCTCTCCCACCGGCATGCGCGCGGAGGCGAGCTTCGATCCGGGCAGCAGGCAGCACCGGCGTTCTCGTCCTGCGAGAAACGGCCGTGCCGGAAAACCCTTGCGCCTCCGAGCGGAATATGCTTGAATAAAACGGGTTTCCATCCGCTGCATGCCGCATCCAGCAGCCGCCCCGGAAACCTCACATCCATTATCCCAGCAAGCATCAGTATATCAACGGCCGTGTCCTTGTGCGGCGCAGATCCGCAGCTTCCTGCAGCTCTGCGCCGTACAAGGACGTCTGCGTGCCACCAATCTATAAAGGTAAGGTGACAACATGGGGAAAACATTAATCGAGCTCGAACAAATGAAGCTCAAGGAGCTCTATGACCTGGCAAAAGAGCACAAAGTGCAGTACTACAGCCAGTTGACGAAAAAAGAACTTGTCTTTGCTATCTTTAAAAAACAGGCCGAAAACGAAGACTTGATGTTCATGGAAGGCGTGCTGGAAATCATTCAGTCGGAAGGATTCGGCTTCCTCCGCTCCAACACGTACAAGCCGAGTCCGCAGGATATTTACATCTCGGCCTCCCAGATCCGCCGCTTCCGCCTCCGGAACGGCGACCGCGTGTCCGGCAAAGTGCGTAAGCCGAAAGAGAATGAGCGCTACTACGGACTTCTCCAGGTAGCAGCCGTCAACGGGGAGGACCCGGAAAAAGCGAGCGAACGCCCGCACTTTCCGCAGCTGACCCCGCTCTACCCGGACCGGAAAATGACGCTCGAGCACAAGCCCGGCATGATTGCTTCGCGCCTGCTCGACATGATCTCGCCGGTCGGTTTCGGCCAGCGGGGGCTGATCGTCGCACCGCCGAAAGCCGGGAAAACGCTGCTCTTAAAAGAAGTCGCCAACAGCATTGCTGAGAACCATCCGGAGATGCAGATCATCGTGCTTCTGATCGACGAACGGCCCGAGGAAGTCACGGACATGGAACGCTCGATCAAAGGCGAAGTCGTCAGCTCCACCTTTGATGAAGTGCCGGAGAATCACATCAAAGTCGCCGAGCTCGTCCTGGACCGTGCGATGCGTCTCGTGGAGGCGAGAAAAGACGTCGTCATCCTCATGGACAGCATCACCCGGCTGGCCCGTGCCTACAACCTCGTCGTTCCACCGAGCGGACGAACCCTTTCCGGCGGGATCGACCCGGCCAGCTTTCACCGTCCGAAGCGCTTCTTCGGCGCAGCAAGAAACATGGAAGAGGGAGGCAGCCTCACCATTCTGGCGACGGCGCTTGTCGAAACCGGCTCCCGCATGGACGATGTGATTTATGAAGAATTCAAAGGGACCGGCAACATGGAGCTCCATCTCGACCGCAAGCTTGCGGAGCGCCGGGTCTATCCGGCCATCGACATCCGCCGGTCCAGCACACGCCGGGAGGATCTGCTGCTGCCGAAAGATCAGATCGAGAACCTCTGGGCGATGCGCCGCACCCTCAATGAACAGCCGGATTACATGGAGAAGTTCATAAAGAAAGTCAAAGATACGAAGACAAACGAGGAGTTCTTCGAGTCCTTCGAAAAAGGAAAGCAGAACCGCCGTCCGTCCAACGGGAAAGAATCGTAATACGTATTGCAATCTCCGGATGAAGTTGATATACTCTTTCTATGTGTGAAGATGACACAGAGCTTACTCTGTTTCGAGAGATTCAGGGCGGAAGGAGATGAACAGACATGAAGCAGGGAATTCACCCGGAATACCGAAAAGTTGTATTCAAGGATACTAGTTCAGGCTTCTCTTTTCTGAGCGGATCAACCGTATCGACTGAGAACACGATTGAGTGGGAAGACGGAAACACGTACCCACTGATCAACGTGGAAGTATCTTCGGACTCGCACCCATTCTATACTGGGAAGCAGAAGTTCGCAGATGCAGGCGGACGTGTGGACCGTTTTAAAAAGAAATACGGCATGTAAGGATCCTGTCAAACAGGGCCGTTCCGGCTTCGGCCGGGGCGGCCCTGTTCTTTGCCTCCTTACGCAGTAACTGCGACGTTGTGCGGTTGCATCCTCCGGGACAGCCCACTATCATAGACAACAGAGACATCATCACTGAACGAAGAGGAGCGACTGCTATGCACGTGACACGTCAGGAAGGCTGGATTGAAGTCGTCTGCGGAAGCATGTTTTCCGGGAAATCAGAAGAATTGATCCGCCGGGTGCGCCGTGCCAGTTTCGGCCGGCAGAAGATCCAGGTGTTCAAGCCTCAGCTGGATGACCGCTACAGTAAACAGGAAGTCGTTTCCCATAACGGGACGAATGTTTTTGCCTATCCCTGCACCGATGCAGAGGATATTTACACGATGCTGGATGACGGCATCCAGGTTGTTGCCATTGATGAAATCCAGTTTTTTGATCCCGCTGTCGTCGACGTCGTGCAGACGCTGGCGGACGACAACGTGCGCGTGATTTGTGCCGGTCTCGACCAGGACTTCCGGGGAGAGCCGTTCGGCTGCATGCCGGTGCTGCTGTCGCTCGCCGAATCGGTGACGAAGCTGCAGGCCATCTGTCTCTCCTGCGGTTCGCCGGCGAGCCGGACACAGCGGCTGATCGACGGAAGGCCCGCCTCCTACGACGATCCGATTATCCTCGTCGGCGCGGAGGAATCGTACGAACCGCGCTGCCGGCACTGCCATGAAGTACCCGGCCGCCCGAAAACGACCCACGTGCCGGCCGTCAACCTCGCCCGCCCCCGAGAGGAATAACTCCTTTTGTGCGGCGGGTTTTTTACGTCGAACAGAAAGCGGAAGGATCTCCGCCGTCCGATCGCAGACGACCCGGGCGGTTCCTCCACAGCGTTCCGCCTGCAGACGGAACGCTGTGGTACGATAGAGACAGCCATCCTGCGTTGAAGGAGCATGCTTGTGTCCAGATTGCTGTACGTCCTTATTTTCGTCGTGTTTCTTGATACGTTCATCCAGCTGCCGATCATGACGCCGTATGCCGTCAGCCTCGGGGCCTCGGCGGCGCTCGCCGGAGTGGTCGTCTCGATGTACTCCTTGACCAACATTGCGGGCAATATTGCCGGGGGCATGTGGATTGACCGGGCCGGCCGCCGGCGCGTCCTGTTGACAGGAATGGCCGCGGTCGCTGCTATTCTGCTGCTCTATCCGCTCGCCGAGAACGGCTGGCAGCTGCTCGGCGTCCGCTTCCTCCACGGCGCAGCCGGCGGGCTGATGATTCCCGCCGCCTTTGCCCTCGTCGGCGACCGGAGTACAGACGGAACCCGGCCGGTCATGGCCTATGCCGGTGCTGCCATCGGCCTGTCTGCGATTACCGGACCGGCAATCGGCGGCATCCTTGCCTCGCGCGGCGAATACGAGCTCGTCTTTTACGTGACATCTTTGTTGTTCGCTGCCGGGTTTCTGCTTGCCTCCGCGTTTGTGCAGGACGGAACCGTCAGCCGGCGCGGGCGGGATGTCGGCTTTTACGGCCTGTTCCGGAACCGGGCACTGGTGCAGGCATGCGTGACGGCCTTTGCTCTCATGGTCAGCAACGGGGTGCTCGCGTTTGCCCTGCCGCTGCGCACAGAAGATGCCGGCCTGTCGACGGCGGTCACCGGTGCGCTTCTGAGCACCTACGGCATCACGGCGCTGCTCTTTTTTGTGACGCCGCTCAACCGCATGTATCAGCGGTGGAGTCCGTTCCATCTGGTCACCTCCGGGCTCGGCATCATTGCGCTTTCCATGGTTGTACTGAACGCCGCACCGCCCACGCTCCTGTATGCGGCCATGATTATCTACGGCATCGGTTTTGCCTTCATCTTTCCTTCCATGAATCAAATGGTAGCCGCCGCCTCGTCCGGAGCGGACCGGGGAAGAGCCTACGGCCTGTTTTACGCCTGCTTTTCCCTCGGAGTCGTCAGTGGTTCGGCAGGAGCCGGCCTCGTGACCGAAGGCCTCGGTCTCCCGTTTCTGACGACAGCGCTTTTTCTTACCGGAGCTGCGGCCGTGCTGCTGCTGACGCGCAGGCAGGCCTGACATGTGCGCCGGCCATGCAGGAAGCCTTTGTGTTCAAGCCGGAATAAGCGTTGTCAGCGGCCGGTTGACCGTACGCTGTTCTAAAAAAAGAGAAAGGTATACGGTTTTTCGGCGTGCCCGAGCAGAAGGCGCGGCTCAGGATCAGCGAGCGGTTTTCTTGCGACGAGTAATCGCAGGAGCAAACGGGCTGCCATGCGACGAGTAATCGCAGGAGCAAACGGGCTGCCATGCGACGAGTAATCGCAGGAGCAGCGTCTGAAAATCCCTTCTTCCCCGGGAGAGGGGAAGAAGGAGTTGAAGACAAGCCCTGCGGAAAGCCCGGTGCGGCAGGCACAGCGCCTGATTTCCGTACGTATTCTTTGACGCTTACACAAAAATCAAAGCCTGCCAGGGAGAAACCTGGCAGGCTTTGAAACGTTGCTGCAGCATGGGAGCGGGGCCCCGCTGTCGTGCTGCGGGCTTTACATACGCCGCGCTCCTTTTTGAATCGGGTCCCAGGTGGAATTGTACGGCGGAGCGTAGCTGATGTCTAGATTCTGGATGTCGGCTACGGTCATGTTGTTGTAGATCATCACCGAAGACGTATCAATCCGCTTGTCGACACCGTTCACACCGACGGCCTGCACCCCGAGCAGCCGCCCGCTTTCGTTGTCTTTGATCATCTGCAGACGGAAGGCTTTGCTGCCGGGGAAATAGCCGGCATACGGCGACGGCTCGAACGTTTCGCACGAATAATCAAAGCCGGCTTCATCCGCCTCTTTCGTACTGAGGCCTGTTCTGCCGGCCGTCAGCGTGAAGAAACGGAAAATGGCTGTGCCGAGCATGCCCTGGAACGTCATCCGTTCGCCGGCAATGTTGGAGCCTGCTATGCGGCCCTGTTTGTTCGCATGCGTTCCGAGCGGCACGTAGTCATGCACTTCTTTCACCCGGTGGTACTGCGTTGCACAGTCGCCGGCGGCCCAGATGCTGTCCACGTTCGTCCGCATGTACGGATCGACATACACGGCGCCGGACGGGTGGAGCTGGATGCCGGTTCCCTCCAGAAAGTGGGTGTTCGGCTTAATGCCGATGGCCACGATGACGCCGTCGGTCTGATACGTGCCCTTGTTCGTCTGGACCGCCCGGACACGTCCGCTGCCGTCATCGACAAACCCTTCAATCTCTTCTTCCAATGTCAGTTCCACTCCGTGTTCTTCTGCTTCTACACGCAGCGCTTCCACAATATACTGATCGAAGTTACTGCCAAGCTTCGCCGAGCGGTTGATAAGCCGCACGCTTTTCCCGGCTTCGATCAGATTTTCTGCTGCTTCAAGCCCGATATAGCCGCTGCCGATCACGGTAATATGCTCTTTGTCTTTAAAATCCTCGATGATGCCTTCTGCGTCGGGGATTGTCTTCAGCACGTGAATCCCTTTCAAGTCGGCTCCACCTGCGGGAATACGGTTCGGACTGCCGCCGCTTGCAACAAGGAGGGTGTTGTAGTCGACAGTGAAACGTTCGCCGCTGTCGAGATTCGTCCCGTGCACTTGTTTTTTCTCGGCATCCACCTGCGTCACTTCATGATGCACGCGGGCATCGATGCCTTTTTCGCGGAAAAACGAAACCGGACGCGCAATCAGATCCTCGCGTTCCGGTACAATGCCGCCGACATAGTACGGCAGCCCGCACTGGGCGTAGGAATAGACAGGGCCCCGCTCGAGCACTGTAATCTCTGCCTCCTCATGTTTAAACAACACTTGCATCGCGGCACTCATCCCTGCTGCATCGCCGCCGATAACCACAAACTTCATCCAACTCCTCCTTCATCTTTATAGGTAAAAAGGTACTACTCTTTGTATACCCTTTTGGGTACTGTGGGAAACGGACGCCGGATATGGAGAAAAGATGAAAGATATCGGAAGAAGTACCACAATTCTCTTTTTCTTCTGAATATCGAGTATGATATCAACAGGAAAAGGCGTCACAATTTTCTGGAAAAGGATAAGGAGGAGAGAAGATGAATCGTCTGCAGCGCATACTATTTTTATCGATGTTGTTGACCGGGGCAGCAGCTGTCCATTCATTCGCCGGAGAAGGAGTAGAGCTGCTGCATGCGGGACTCGTATCTCTGGCTGTCGTGTCTATGGTGTTTTTAAAAGGAAGGCTGCCGTTCGCGGTGGTGCTCACGCTTATTTTAGGCTATGGCTTCAGCCTGGCCGGTTATGCTTTTGTACAGGGATGGTCCGGACCGGAACAGTACACGATGATCCTGCATCACCTCCTGCTTACCATCACGCTGCTGACGGTATGGCTGCTCTACAGTGACATCCGCTATATCCTGGAGGAGAACACTTTTTTAAAGCAGGAGCTGAAGCATTGGAAGAAGTATGAAGACGATTCGTTTCTCTTAACACGGGAAGAGTTTTTGTATCAGGCGGGAGCCCTTGATACAGCCGCTGTCCGAAAAGGTGAGCAGAATGCACTTGTCACGCTGAAGCAGCGTGCGCGGATCCCGAAGGACATCCGTTCCTCTCTGCAGAAAGAAACCGCCCAGCAGGCGCTGGAAACGGTGCGGAACCGGTTTGACCTCGTAACAGCAGAGGGCGGCACGATTTATCTGCTGCTCCCGGGAACGAAAGAGCAAGGTGTGGAGGCTGTCTGGAGCCGACTGTCGGAAAAAATCCGCAGCACCTCGGCGTATCGGGAGATCCCGTTCACCATCGAAGCCGACTACACGACGGACACGCAAGGGTTGATGAAGAAGGAGGAGGAGAACGTCTCATGACGCTTTTATTGATCATCATCTTTTCGTTCTTCTGGCTCCTCCTGCTGTTTTATTCCATCTTAACCATTGCCGGCGTCTACTACCGCTTGAAAAAAAGGCCGGCTCCGATAATCGAATCATGGCCGTCGGTATCGATTCTCATACCGGCGCATAATGAAGGGCTCGTGTTGGAAGATACGTTGAAGGCCATGCAGCGGCTGACCTATCCAGGGCGGCTGGAAGTGTTCGTACTGAACGACAATTCAACAGATACGACAGCAGAGACAGCGCAGCAGTTTGCGGATGCCTTCCAGCGGATGCACCACATCCCGGTTCCGGCTGCCGTGCATGAACCGAAAGGGAAATCGCGCGTACTTAATTATGGGCTGCGTCTCATTGATACGGACTACTTTCTCGTCTACGATGCGGATAATCAGCCGGAGGAGCACGCGGTGACCAGGCTGATGGAACAGGCACTCGCGCACCCGGATGCCGCCGGTGCTGTCGGTTATGTCCGCACCGCGAACGCGGGACAGAACTGGCTTACCCGCATGATCGCCCTGGAATTTCAAGTCTTCCAGCTGCTCATGCAGTGCGGCCGGTGGCAGCTGTTCCGCATCGGATCGCTGGCGGGAACCAACATGCTCCTGAAAAAAGACGTCCTGGATGCTGCCGGCGGCTACGATCTGTACGCACTGGCCGAAGATGCCGAGCTCACGATCCGCCTCACCTCCGCCGGATGGACGCTTCCGGTTGTGCCGGAGGCGGTAACGTGGGAACAGGAGCCGGAGACGCTCAAAGCCTTGATCAAGCAGCGGACGCGCTGGCTGATCGGGAACCTCTATCTGCTGGAGAAGATTTTCAGAGACAAAGCTATGTGGAAATCCCGGTCCTTCCATCACGCGTTCCAGCATGTGAGCATGTATTTTGCTTTTGCCGTGCTGCTGCTCGTCTCGCATGTCTGTTTCATCATCAGCCTGACAGGACTGGCAGCGCCGATGTTCGCCGCTCCGATCCTCATGTTCTGGTTTATGAGCTACATGGTGTACACCATGCAGCTGTTGAGTACCGTTGTACTCGACCAGAACGTCAGTCCGAAAAAAGTCATCACCGTCGCCGTCATGTATTTTACGTACGCGCAGCTGTTTATCCTTCTCCTGCTCCGCAGCGGCGGCATCTATCTCTGGAAACGGATGCTTCTCCGTCAGACAATTGGATGGGATAAAACCGCCCGCTACAAAGGGAGGTCCCGCGCCGTATGAGAACCGCAGCAGCAGGGATTTTCGCCGTCGCAGCGATCGTTATACTGGTGTGGTTCATGAATAGGGAGGAGGACTGGTTCAGCCGCACATCATTTTTGTCCTATATTCAGGAGAGCTATGCGCCGGAAGGGCTCGTCCAGGCATATCCCGGCGAAGATGACACGTTCCTGTCAGAATCAGAAGGGCTATATCTGCTCTGGCTGGCAGAACAGGGCGAAGAAGACGTCTTCCGCGCGCAGGTCGAGCGGATGGAGGAAGCCTATATCGAACGGAGCGGCGGGGAAACGTTCCTCCGCTGGAAGCTCGGTGCTGATGCTGTCAACGCCTTGATCGACGATGAACGGATGATCGAAGCCCTGCGGAGAGGGGCCGAAGCCTTCGATGAACCAGCGTATACGGATCTGGCAGAGGAGCTGGAGGCTTCGCTCGAGCGCCATCTAAAAAACGGAGACGTACTGCTCGATTTTTATGACTGGGAGCTCGAGGCACAATCCGAAACGTTCCATTTGAAATACGGCCGGTATGAAACATGGGAAGCCCTCGGCATGGAGGGATCTTTTCAACTGCTGTACAACCAGGAGAACCTATTCTGGGATGAAGTGTACGACACAGAAAAGGAAGAGCTGGCCCCGGCCTCCGATGAAGCAGACATGATCGATCAGCTTCTCATTGCCTCTGCAGCAGAAGAGGCCGGCGTGGATACGAGCGCTTTTGCTGCATTCGTTCAGGAGGAATGGGAGGAGCGCGGGCTGCTTTACGGAAGATACGACCGGCAGGAGCACACCCCTTCCGTCGACTATGAATCGATGGCCGTCTACGGCATCGGTGCGGCCTACATGGAACAACGCGGCGACAGTCGGACGGCGGAGGCGTTTATCGAGAGAGGGCAGGAGCTGTTTGAACAGGCAGACAAGGACGACGTTCATTTCTTCGACCTCATCTGGTACGCGCCTTCTTCTTAAGTACACAAAAGCAGCTCCCATCTCAGCTGAGGGGAGCTGCTTTTTCTATAGTAAGTGAAGCACTCGGGACGCTGTGTGGGAAGGGGTTGGGTGGATGAAGGGCTGACGACGTCGCGGCGCAAAACCCTGGCGGAGCGTCGACATTGCCGATCGGAGCGGCTCAAAACTGTCGCGAAGTGGCTCAAAACCAGCCATGTGGCTCAAAACATCCGTCGGGCGACCCGACGGCGGTGTCAGACCGCCCGCTCCGCAGGCCGAAGCGACTCAAATCTGCGGCGGACCGACCTGCTTTTGCCTCCAGCCTCATGAAAATCCTTTCCGCTGGCTGATCAAAAGGAAGGATTCTAGGTTTCTGCTCTCAGCGGAACACGAAGGGGCGGACTCGTTCCTGCTACGTGACGACGCTCCCCCGGTGGCGCCAGTACCAGTACAAAAAAGCACCGATCGTGAGGCCGAGCAGGTTGAAGCCGATGTCGATCAGCCAGGCGGTCCGGCCGAAAAACGGCTGCAGCAGCTCGACGGACGTGACGAAGAGCGCCAGGGTGACGACGGTCCAGGCACGCAGCCCGAGCCAATGAAAAAACAGAAAGCCGAGCACCGACGTGCCGAGGATATGGCTCATCATGTTCACGCTCGCCATCGCCTCATAGACGCGGATTTGTTCCGGTTCCAGGAACGTCGTCCACGTCGGATCCGGGTTGAACCGGTAGATGATGTCCTGATAATGAAGCAGCTCTTCCGGACTTGCGTGCCACATGGCCGCCGTATAGAAAAAAGCTGCCGCTGCAAACAGCAGGGCACGTACAATTGCCGGCATCGTCATGCCTCCTCTCCATCGTTTCGATTCCAAGCTGGGGGCTGCAAAAGGGGGCGGCGGCACGCTGCTTTTTTCTAGTATGCATGAGGGAGGAGAGAAAAGCGAGCGGCTGGGAAAAAATACGTGCGCACCGCGGCCTCCCATTGCAAAACAGCGCTGTTCAGCCTATACTATAGACAGGTATGTGCCTGCGTACAGCAGGCCGTGAAGGAGAGGTGTTCCACGGTGTTTGACCGATTACAATCAGTAGAAGACCGCTATGATCAGCTGACAGAGCTGCTCATGGACCCGGAAGTTATTAACGATACGAAAAAACTGCGTGACTACTCCAAGGAGCAGTCCGATATTCAGGAAACGGTAGAAACGTACCGTCACTACAAAGAAGTGAAGCAGCAGTACGATGAAGCGAAAGAAATGCTTCGGGAGAACCTCGACGATGAGATGCAGGAGATGGTGAAAGCCGAAGTCGACGAGCTCAGCGATCAAATTCCGGAAATGGAAGAGAAGCTCCGTGTGCTCCTCATTCCAAAGGACCCGAACGACGATAAGAACGTGATTGTCGAAGTCCGAGGCGCAGCCGGCGGGGATGAAGCGGCCCTTTTTGCCGGAGATTTGTACCGGATGTATTCCCGCTATGCCGAGAAGCATGGCTGGAAGCTGGATGTGATCGAGGCGAACGAGACGGGCCTCGGCGGGTTCAAGGAAGTGATTTTCTCGATCAATGGCAAGGGGGCGTTCTCCCGGATGAAGTATGAGAACGGGGCGCACCGTGTGCAGCGGGTGCCGTCGACGGAATCGGGCGGTCGAATCCACACGTCCACAGCGACGGTCGCGGTGCTGCCGGAAGCGGAAGAAGTGGAAGTGGATATCCACGAGAAGGACATCCGCGTGGATACGTTTGCTTCCAGTGGTCCCGGCGGGCAGAGTGTCAATACGACGATGTCTGCGGTGCGTCTGACGCATGTGCCGACGGGAGTTGTTGTTTCGTGTCAGGATGAGAAATCGCAGATCAAGAACAAGGATAAGGCGATGAAGGTGCTCCGGGCCCGTATTTATGACATGTTTCAGCGGGAAGCCCAGGCAGAGTACGATGAGCACCGGAAGTCCGCGGTTGGTTCCGGCGACCGGTCTGAGCGGATCCGCACGTACAATTTTCCGCAGAGCCGGGTGACGGACCATCGGATTGGTCTGACCCTGCAGAAGCTGGATCAGATTCTCGAAGGCTCCCTCGATGAGATCATCGATCCGTTGATTGTCGAGGAACAGTCGCGTCTGATGGAGAACGCGGACGCATGACGACCGCAGCAGAAGCCCTGACCCGGGCTTCTTCTTTTTTGGAAGAAGCCGGCCGGGAAGGGCGGATCGCCGAGGTTCTGCTGCTGCATCATACCGGCTGGAGCCGGGCACGGCTCTTGGCGGAGAAGCGCGCGGAGCTGCCGGTGGAGATCGTCGAGCTGCTGTGGTCGGACGTGCAGCGTGCCGCCGACGGCATGCCGGTGCAGCACCTGACCGGAGAAGAGACGTTCTACGGCCGGACGTTTAGTGTCAACCGCCACGTGCTCATCCCGCGTCCGGAAACGGAAGAAGTCGTGCAGTATCTGCTCGAGCGTCTGCCGGAAAATGCATCGGTCCTCGATGTCGGCACAGGCTCCGGGATCCTGGCGGTGACAATCAAAAAAGAGCGCCCGGACGTCTCGGTGACAGCTGTAGATATTTCGAGGAACGCGCTCGAAACCGCAGCCGCGAATGCAGCAGCACTGGAGGCGGATGTGACGTTTCTCGAGAGTGATCTGCTGGACGTGCCGATCCGAAGCGGAAGCCGGTTCGACGCGGTCATCTCCAACCCTCCGTATGTACCGGAAACGGACCGCCTCTCGATGGCAGAACATGTGACGAGTCATGAACCGGAACTCGCGCTTTTTGCTGGGGAAGACGGGCTGGAACTTTACCGCCGACTCTGTGGACAACTGCCCTGCGTCCTCCGGCGGCCGGGGCTGGTCGTCTTTGAAATCGGCTGGAATCAGGGAGATTCGGTCGCAGCGCTGCTTCAGAAGGCGTTCACCAGCGCACAGGTGGATGTGGTCCGCGATATCAATCAAAATGAGCGGATTGCCGCTGCTGCTGTTCCCCTCCGTGGATAACTCTGTTGCTTCTTCCACAGAGTTATCCACCGTTTCCACCATAGTTATCCCCTGTTTTTGTGTATAAGTATCACTTATACACAGGCTTGCGACAAATCAAAAGGGGAACAGGGATTTAAATGGGAAAGGAGTCTGGATAAGTCATGAGTTACGCACAGACGAAGGTGTGGACTGTGGATGAACATGTGGATAACCTTGTTGACAGCCCGGCCATTCAAGAAGCGGCCTCGCTCCTCCGCCGTGGAGAAGTTGTCGCTTTTCCGACGGAAACGGTCTATGGCCTCGGGGCATCCGCCCGTATGGACGAAGCGGTGGAAGCTGTCTTCACGGCAAAAGGAAGACCGGTGGATAACCCGCTCATCGTTCATCTTGCTGAAGCGGAGGATGTGGATACGTGGACAACATCGGTCTCCGAGGAGGCCCGGCAGCTGATCCGGATGTTCTGGCCCGGCCCGTTAACCTTGATTCTTCCCCATAACGGCCTGTTTTCGGAAAATGTCACAGCCGGGTTATCCACCGTGGGTCTGCGCATGCCCGATCATCCTTCGGCTCTGGCGCTGATCCGGGCTTCGGGGGAACCGCTGGCAGCGCCGAGCGCCAACCGGTCCGGCCGGCCGTCGCCGACAACCGCCCAGCACGTATACGATGACCTGCACGGCCGTATTGCCGGGATTGTGGACGGCGGCGCGACAGGAGTCGGACTGGAATCCACGGTGCTGGACTGTTCCGGACCGGTGCCGGTCCTGCTCCGGCCCGGCGGGGTCACGCAGGCGGAGCTGGAATCGGTGGTTGGTCCGATCGACGTCGACCCGTCTTTGTTTGTGACGGGGGACGTGCAGGATCCGAAGTCGCCCGGGATGAAATATCGTCACTATGCACCAGAATCGCCGCTGACCCTCGTCGAAGGCAGCGCAGCTTTTTTCCACAGCTGCATCCGGGCCCACCAGCGCGCGGGAGAGCGGGTCGGTGTCATCGTCCCGGCTTCCATGGCAGCAACCCCGGCCGATGAGGTGTACGTGCTGGACGGCGACGAGCCGGAAGATACGGCCCGCGGCCTGTACAGCGCACTCCGGACGTTCAAACAGGATCGCATTGATCATATTTTCATGCGGACCCTCGACCCTGAAGACATCGGTTCCGCCGTCATGAACCGGCTGATCAAAGCCTCCGGCGGCAGAATCCGACGCGAAACAGAAGAACAATAAGCGGAAGCCCGTCCTGGCGACGGGCTTTTTTAAATGATAGGAATGTATAAGTTTTCATACAGTGTGACGGCGGCTCCATGCGCTGCTCGGGAAGAAACAAAGAACGTTTTCTTCCCTCAAAAAGCTTGCAGCGCTTCCGCACGCCGTTCCGACCAAAAGGCGCTTTGCGCTTTTGTTCCATGATAGGAATGTATAAGTTTTCATACAGTGTGACGGCGGCTCCATGCGCTGCTCGGGAAGAAACAAAGAACGTTTTCTTCCCTCAAAAAGCTTGCAGCGCTTCCGCACGCCGTTCCGACCAAAAGGCGCTTTGCGCTTTTGTTCATTGGCAAAGGGTGGAGCTGACGGCAAGTGTGGACAATTCTTCAGGATTGTGACCAAGCGGCGGGCAAGTGTGGACAATTGATGGCAATTGTGACCAAGCCGGCCGAAAGTGCGGCCAAAGCAAATCTGGAATGCAGAAATCAGCTGACACCGAGAGAAGCCGCAGCAGGCCAAGCGTCTCAACCGAGAGATTAATGAGCTCTCCGCGCCTCACGGCTTGGTAAAAGCAAGCGAAGCGCGCAGGGTTCATTCAAGGGGGTTGAAAGAAGAGGGCCTGGGCCGGCCAGGGAAGTGTGGACAATTCGTCAGGATTGTGACCAAGCGGCGGGCAAGTGTGGACAATTGATGGCAATTGGGACCAAGCCGGCCGAAAGTGCGGCCAATCTCTTTTCTGCAGAAGCAAGCTGGTGCCCCTGCGGCGGTACAACCTCCGGCCGCACACCCGTATTTTGTTATATTCCGATATTAAGCCGAAGAAAAAATCAAAAAGAATGCCGTTAGAAGTTCAGTCCTGAGCATAAAGGCATAACCTTGTCGTTACAGCGTTTATTAAAATCCAAGTATTGCAATAAAAAAACATATTTTTGAATGAAATATCAAAATATTGAAAAATAGTCGTTGCTATTTCGCAGAGGCTGGTGTAAATTATTTTTAGATAAAGAATTCTGAAAAAACGTAAAATTCTAACCGCCGTTTACATACTACTTGGGACCTGCTGTCTCTAGGTGAACATTCGTTCAGACAGGATGCACAGCAGAAGGGGGAGAGACCATGACAGAGCCGGTGCTGAACGTAGAGGGGCTGCGGACACACTTTTTCACGGATGCAGGGGAGATCCCGGCCGTGGATGATGTCAGCTTCTATATTAACGAAGGGGAAGTGCTCGGTATTGTCGGCGAGTCCGGCTGCGGGAAAAGCGTGACATCCCTGTCGGTCATGGGGCTCGTGCCGAATCCGCCGGGAAAAATCATCGGGGGTACGATCGACTTCCGTCACAGCGGCGGCAAAGTGGAAGATCTGAGGCGTGTATCCGGAAGGAGAATGCGGCAGATCCGGGGGAATCAGATGGCCATGATTTTTCAGGAGCCGATGACCTCGCTGGATCCGCTTTATAAAATCGGCTATCAAATTACCGAAGGACTCCGCCGTCACACGAAAATGAACAAAAAAGAAGCCCACCGCAAAGCTGTCGACATGCTCAAGATCGTCGGTATTCCACGGGCAGAGCAGGTTGCTACCGAATATCCGCACCAGCTTTCCGGCGGCATGCGCCAGCGGGTCATGATTGCGATGGCGATGGCATGCGATCCGGAGCTGCTCATTGCGGATGAACCGACGACGGCGCTCGACGTTACCATTCAGGCGCAGATTCTCGAATTGATGAAAAAGTTGAACAAAGAGAAAGGAACGGCGCTCATGCTGATCACCCATGACCTCGGTGTGGTCGCGGAAATGTGCGACCGCGTTGTCGTCATGTACGCCGGCAAAGTTGTGGAAGAAGGGGACGTTCGGACGATCCTGAAACACCCGAAACATCCGTATACCCAGGGGCTGATCCGTTCGCTTCCGAAAATGTCGGAACGGGAAGAACGGCTTTATTCCATCCCAGGCACGGTTCCGAAGCCGGGATCGATAAAGGATGGCTGCCGGTTTGCAGCGAGGTGCCCGCATACGTTTGACCGCTGCGTCGAGGAGACACCGGAGCTCCTGCCGCTGGCGGAAGGACACGCCTGCCGCTGCTTCCTGTATGACAGTCTGGAAGGGGGCGGCGCGCATGACAGATCAACCACTGCTGAAGGTCACTAACCTGAAAAAATATTTTCCGATCAAAGGTGGCATCCTCGGCCGGCCCGTCGGGGAAGTGAAAGCCGTCGATGATGTGTCCTTTGACGTATTTGAAGGCGAAGTCCTCGGCATCGTAGGGGAATCCGGCTGCGGAAAGTCGACCACCGGCAAAGCCCTGCTGCGGCTCATCGAACCGACTGCCGGAGGGGTCCATTTTCAAGGGAAGGACATCACGACCCTCGGGACCGATGAGATGAGAAAAGTCCGGCGGGACATGCAGATCATCTTCCAGGACCCGTACGCATCGCTGAACCCGCGTCACAATATCGGAAAAATTCTCAGTGAACCGCTGCTCGTCCACGGCCTCGCCGAAAAAAAGGAGCGCACGGAGAAGGTGCATGAAATCCTCCGAATCGTCGGCCTGCCGCCGGAAGCAGCCGACCGGTACCCGCACCAGTTCAGCGGGGGACAGCGGCAGCGCATCGGCATTGCCAGGGCGCTGATCGTCCGGCCGAAGCTGATTATATGCGACGAGCCGGTGTCGGCACTCGATGTCTCAATCCAGTCGCAGATTTTGAACCTGATGGAGGATCTGCAGGAAGAATTCGGACTGACGTACGTGTTCATCGCACACGACCTCAGCGTCGTGAAGCATATCAGTGACCGGATCGCCGTCATGTACCTCGGAAAAATTGTCGAACTCGCGGACCGGGATGACCTCTATGACCGGCCGCTTCATCCTTATACAGAATCGCTGATGTCCGCCGTTCCGGAACCGGATCCGGATGTAAAAAAAGAACGTATTGTACTGGAAGGGGATGTTCCAAGCCCATCGGATCCACCACCGGGCTGTCCTTTTCATAATCGATGTCCGTATGTCATGGACGTCTGCCGGGAGAAAGTGCCGGCACTCGAAGCGGTTCACGTTAACCACTATGCGGCCTGTCATCTTCATACAGAAGAAGGCGGAGACGCAGATGCAAGCATAAATCATCTTAAGGGGGAAAAAGCATGAAAAAGGCATGGCTGTTAACCAGTATTGCAGCAGGGACCCTGTTCGTCACGGCATGCGGTGGAGACAACAATGAAGATGCAGAGGCAGACAACAACGACGTGAATACCAATGATACGGAAGCCGACAATGACAATGACAATGCCGAGGCAGACGATGCCGACGACGGAAATGATGAAGCCGGAGAAGCTGCGGAAGACCAGACGCTGATTTTTGCCCGTGGAGGAGATTCGGTCAGCCTGGACTACGCGAGCGTCACCGACGGGGAATCGTCGCGCGTGACCCAGCAGATCTACGAGTCGCTTCTCTTCTTCGATGAAGATTCTTTTGAAATTGGTCCTGGACTGGCAGAAGATTGGGAGATGCATGATGACGGAACGCGCTATACGTTCCAGCTCCGAGAAGGGGTCACGTTCCACGATGGGACGGACTTCAATGCAGATGCCGTTAAGCTGAACTTCGAACGCTGGGCGGACCCGGACCACGAATTCCACTTTGCGGATGAAGGCTATGCCTACAGCGTATACGGAACCCAGTTCGGTGGATTTGTCGGTGATGACGGCCACGTGATTGACGAAATCAACGTCATTGATGATTATGAAGTTGAATTTGTCCTGAACAGCCCGCTCGGATCCTTCCTGCAGAACATGGGGATGAGTTATTTTGCCATGACGTCGCCGGCCGCATTTGAAGAGTACGGCGCGGAGATCAACGAAAATCCAGTCGGAACCGGACCGTTCGAGTTCGTCAGCTGGGACCGCGATGACAGCATCGTCCTCGAGCGTTACGATGATTACTGGATGGAAGACGGACCACACCTCGAATCGGTGATTTTCCAGGTCATTCCGGATAACTCTGCACGACTGACGGCCCTTCAGTCCGGTGAAATTGATATTATGGACGGACTGAACCCGGACGATATCGATGTACTGGAAGGAGAAGAAGGCATTCAGACGTGGGAACGGGCGACCAACAACATCGGCTACCTCGGCTTTAATGAAGACAAGGAGCCGTTCGATGATCCGGAGCTGCGCCGTGCGCTGAACCATGCGATTGATAAAGAAACCCTGATTACCACGCTCTATGCCGGCATGGCAGAGCCGGCGAAGAACCTGATTCCGCCGGACTACCTCGGCTACAACGACGAGATTGAAGCGTACGAGTACGACCCGGATCTGGCTAGAGAAATGCTGGAAGATGCGGGCTATGAAGATCTGGAAATCGACCTTTGGACGATGCCGGTAGCACGTCCGTACATGCCGGACCCTGAGCGGGCCGCTGAAGTCATGCAGGCGAACCTGGATGAAGTCGGCGTCACAGCCAACATTGTCAGCATGGAATGGGCCACGTACCTGGAGCAGACAGAAGCGGGCGAACATGACCTGTTCATGCTCGGCTGGTCCGGCGTTAACGGGGATCCGGACTACTTCTTCGGCAACCTGCTGCACTCGGATGCCATCCCAGGCGGGAACCGCAACTTCTACCGCAACGAGGAAGTAGACGGACTGCTCGACGAGGCAAAAGTGAGCATCGACGAAGGCGAGCGGGAAGAGCTTTACATGGAAGCGCAGGAAATCATTCATGAGGATGCACCGATGATTCCACTCGTTCACTCGATTCCGGTTCTTGCCGGCAGTGACCGCGTTGAGGGCTATGTGCCGCATCCACAGACAAGTGAACCTCTGACCAACGTACGACTGACGGAATAGAACAACAGAGAGAAGCTGCGGACCGGGGCGCCGGTCTGCAGCGATACATAAACTGAGACAGTGCGCTGTCCAGAGGAGCGGGGGGACAAACGATGCTCGCTTATACGATCCGCCGGGTGCTGATGCTGATACCGGTGCTGATTGGTATGTCATTGATCACTTTTTCCATCATCCATCTCATACCCGGAAACCCTGCTCAGACGATATTGGGGGAGCAGGCGACCCCGCAGGCGATTGAGCAGCTGGAGGAACAGCTCGGGCTGAATGAACCGTATTTCGTTCAGTATGGCGAATATATGATGAGTCTGCTGCAAGGTGACTTGGGGCAGTCGCTGCGGACGAATGCGGATATCACGAACGAAATGTGGCCGTTTCTCGCTGCGACGATAGAGTTGACGCTGTTTGCGATGATTTTTGCGGTCGTCGTCGGGGTCAACGCCGGCATCATCAGCGCCTGGAAACAGAATTCTATTTTTGACTATACGAGCATGCTGATCGCGCTGATCGGGGTCTCGATGCCGATCTTCTGGCTCGGGCTCATGCAGCAGTGGATCTTCGCGCAGGAGCTCGGCTGGTTCCCGGCTTTCGGAAGAGGCAATCCGCGGGATCCTGTCGAGACGGTCACGTATTTTTACCTGGTGGATACACTGCTCGCCGGGAGACCGGATCAGTTCTTTACTTCCCTCGGGCACCTCGTGCTGCCGGGTGTAGCCCTCGGTACCATCCCGATGGCTATCATTGCGAGAATGACGCGTTCGAGCATGCTCGAAGTGCTCCGCTCCGATTACATCCGTACCGTGGAAGCGAAGGGGATCCACCATCTGTCCGTCGTTTACCGGCACGGGTTTAAAAACGCGGTCATCCCTGTCCTGACGGTCGTTGGCCTGCAGACGGGCACCCTACTCGGCGGGGCGATCCTGACGGAGACGATTTTCAGCTGGCCGGGCATCGGCCGCTACGTGTACGAAGCCATCGGCACACGGGATTATCCGGTTATTCAGTCAGGTATTCTCGTCATTGCGTTCATGTTCGTCATGATCAACCTGATCGTCGACCTGCTGTACAGCTATATCGATCCAAGGATTAAATATTAAGGAGGCTGTGATATGGAAACGGTTCGACCGGATAAACAAACGCCGATCCCGTCTCCGGAACAGGAAGCCCACACGGTTCCTGCCCCAGCCTCTCCATGGAAAGAGGCTTTCCGGCAGTTACGACGGAACAAACTTGCTGTTGTCGGGATGTTCATCATCAGCTTCTTTATTCTTATCGCGGTATTTGCCCCACTGCTGACGCCGCATCAAGTGTCGACAATGAACGCTGCGGACCGGCTGCAGGGGCCATCTGCCGACTATTGGTTCGGCACAGATGATCTGGGGCGGGATATTTTCACCCGGATTGTCTACGGAGCCCGTATCTCGCTGATGGTCGGATTCTTCGCCGTAACAGGGGCGCTCATCTTTGGTTCCATGCTCGGGATTCTGGCCGGCTACTTCGGCCGCTGGGTGGACATGCTGATCTCGCGCGTGTTCGACATCATGCTCGCCTTTCCGAGTATTCTGCTGGCGATTGCGATCGTAGCTATTCTCGGTCCATCCCTGCAGAACGCACTGATTGCCATTGCCATCATCAACATTCCGATTTTCGGCCGCCTCGTCCGCTCGAAGGTAATCTCAATCCGGGAAGAGGAATACATCATGGCTGCAAAAGCGCAGGGGATGAAGAGCGGAAGAATCCTGGTGCACCACGTGCTGCCGAACAGCATGGCACCGATTATCGTGCAGGCCACGCTCGGATTCGGCACCGCGATCCTGGAAGCGGCGGCTCTCGGCTTCCTTGGTCTCGGCGCCCAGCCGCCGACACCGGAATGGGGGCGCATGCTCTCGGACGCCCGTCAGTACATTACGAGCGCGCCGTGGACCGTGCTCTTTCCCGGCCTCTCGATCATGCTCGTCGTCCTCGGCTTCAACATGATCGGCGACGGCCTGCGGGATGCGCTTGATCCAAAAATGAAGCACTAATCGAAAACATACGTTACGAAAACCCCTGTCAGCGCTTGCGCTGACAGGGGTTTTGCTGCGGTGTGGGAAAAGCCGGAGCAGGGAAGTGCGGACAATTCGCGGGAATTGTGACCAAGCGGCGTCAAAGTGTGGACAATTCACGACAATTGTGACCGAGCCGGCTGACATTGCGGCCAAAGTCAATCTGAGCTGCAGAAAAATCACCTGACACCAAGAGAAACGGCGAGCGGGCCAAGCGTCCAACCAGAGAGAAGGATGAGCCCTCCGCGCCTGCGGCTTGGTTTCCCTCCTGCGTGCGCCGGAGCTGGTGGCAGGTGCCGTGGGTTCGTCTCGGTTGCGTCAGGCGCTTCTGCATCTTCGACCAAGCCGCGACCGGTCGAGAAAGGGAGATTTTCTCGTCCCTTCATGATAAAATAGAGGAAAGAAGGTTGATTTCTACGGGCACGGGGTACGGGAAGGGTAAGACAAATTAAAGGAAGTGACACAATGGAGAGAGTGTTGTTTGTGTGCACCGGAAATACATGCCGAAGCCCGATGGCGGAGGCCATTTTTCATGCCAGAAGACCGAAAGAGAATTTTACCGCGAAATCTGCCGGCGTGCATGCGCAGGACGGCATGCCGATGTCGGAAGGATCCCGTCAGGCCATCGCCCGCCACGGGATGATGGAAAGCCACCAGTCGCAGCCGCTCACCGAAGAACTGCTGCAGTGGTCAGACCTTATTCTTACGATGACAGAAGCACATAAACAGGCGGTCATTGAGCAGTTCCCGGACCGTGCTGCGCTCGTTCATACATTGAAAGAGTACGTCAACGATGATCAGGAGACGCTCGACAAGATGGAAGAACTCAAGCACAACATGGCCCAGATGGAAATGAAACGGGCTCAGTTCATCGCCGAAAACCAGAACAAAGTAGACAAATACAACGAAGAACAGGACATTGGTGATGCCTCCGGACTCGAGCAGGAGCTGCTCAGCCAGATTGAACCGCATCAGCGCGCGATCGACCGCCTCGAGTGGGACCTTCCGTCCTTCGACATCCGTGACCCGTTCGGTGGAGACGACTCCATTTATGAAGCAACCTTCCAGGAGATTGAAGAAGCAGTGGACCAGCTTCTGAAGAAAATGAACACTGAGAATGAAGGAGAGTAGGATAGCATGAAAATCGTTATTGGTTCCGACCACGCGGGCTATGCCCTCAAAAAAGAAATCCGGCCGCTTCTCGACGACATGGGCCATGAAGTCGTCGATGTCGGTACAGAATCCGGCGACTCCGCCGACTATGCAGATTACGGCATTCCCGCTGCGGAAATGGTCGCACGCGGCGAAGCGGACCGTGGGATCATCATCTGCGGCACGGGTATCGGCATGTCCATTTCTGCCAACAAAGTGAAAGGCATCCGCTGCGCCCTCGTCCACGACATGTTCACGGCGAAAGCGACCCGCGAACACAACAATACGAATGTGCTCGCCATGGGTGAGCGGATTGTCGGCCCGGGCGTTGCGCAGGAAATCGTACGTATCTGGCTCGAGACGGAGTTTGAAGGCGGACGCCACGAGCGCCGTGTCAACAAAATGATGGAGTACGAGAAACAGCAGGCGTCAACCTGAAGAAAAAAGGAGGGGACGGCGATGACGACCTGGACAGAGGACCTCCTCCAGGGGCTTCGTGAACTGCAGGAACAGGCTGCCCTGAAAGAGGGAGACATTCTTATTATCGGAACGAGCACAAGTGAAGTCCGCGGCGAACACATCGGCAAAGCCGGTACGCTGGATACGGCCGCGCATCTATGGGAAGGATTTACGGCCTTTCAACAGGAAACCGGCGTCCGTCTTGCGTTTCAAGGATGTGAGCACATTAACCGTGCGGTGCTCGTCGAAAGAGAGACAGCGGAAGCGTATCACCTGGAACCGGTCAATGTGGTGCCCATCGCTTCCGCCGGCGGCTCGATGGCCGAGCACGCCTACAAGCAGATGCAGGATCCTGTCGTGGTGGAAGAAATCCGCGCGCACGCCGGCATCGATATCGGTGATACGTTCATCGGCATGCATTTGAAAAAGGTAGCCGTCCCGGTACGCACGTCCGTCAAGCAGATCGGCGAAGCACACGTCACCTATGCGCGCACCCGCCCGAAACTGATCGGCGGCGCCCGCGCGCAGTATCAATAAAACAGGGAAAACCGCCCGTGGCCTGATTCTGGTCCGGGCGGTTTTTTTCGTAGTATAGGAATGTATAAGTTTTCATACAAGGTGACGGCGGCTTCGTGCGCTGCGCGGGAAGAAAGCAAACCCCATTCTTCCCTTGAAAAGCATGCAGCGACGCCGCACGCCGTTCCGATCAAAAGGCGCTCCGCGCTTTTGTTCTATAGGAATGTATAAGTTTTCATTAAGGGTGACGTCGCAGCCAGCTGCTCGGGAAGCACGAAGAACCCATGCTTCTCTAAAAGAAACTGCGGTACACGCAGTTTCGACCAAAAGGAGCTTTGCGCTTTTGATCCGGCCCCCTTGCTTTTCCGTTAGTTTTCATATACCCTTGTAGGTATAAAAGAGCGCAGAGGAGGCGGAAAGATGGCAGCAGAGAAAAAATCATGCGCCCAAGGAACCTGACAAGCAGGAGGTGCCGGCCGGAAGCGGTTCCGGCTCCCCGGCATATGACCGGGTATGTACCTCTGGGGCCTGGCAGGTCTCTATTTATTGTTCACACAGCTTTGGTAAAAGAGAAGAGCAGGAAATAGAAGAAACAAGACAGAAACCAAGGCGTGCGCTGGCGGCAGCGATGCAGTCGACCGTTAACGCGGCAAAAAGCTTCCGAAAGAGCCAAAATGGATCTTTCGGAAGCTTTTTATATTACCTCTCGGCCCTGATCGCACGTCATCCTCGGTTTCTTTTGGATCTCGTCTCGAACGCTTCTCCAGGGAATGTGGAATACCCGATCCTGTTTCATATGGTCCCGTCACACCGCAAAAAACGGGGATGACTCTTGTTCGTCATCCCCGTTTTGTCATCAGCGCCGAGGCGCTGCTCGTCGACTTATTTCTTCGCTTCGGAATACCCAGGGATGCCGTCGAAGTCGTACAGGTTGTCGACCTTGATCCAGTCGAGCCCGGCCGCCTCTACGACTTCCAGCAGGCGGCGGATATCTCCGTTGGTCAGCACGTCGTCTCCCGACGGATAGAAGCGGCAGCGCCAGTGGTCTGTCGTAAACACTTTATCCCCGCTCTGCGGATACGCATTCGCCCCGCGGTTCGTAATGACACTCAGCGACCAGCCGGCACCGGCTGCCGCTTCGAGCTGCTGGCCGAGGTCTTCCGCTTCGATGTCATCCGCGCACACATGCACATCCACGCCGGTGAGTTCCCGCTTCACGTCGTTCGGACGATCGAACACCTGCGGCGGCACGTAGTTTTTGCTCTTCCGCTCCTGCTTCGCGTAGCGGACCGGCTCGATCTGGCCCGGCTCCTGTCCGAGACGGTCCGCAACCGCCCGTGCGAAGTCCATCGTAGAAACTCCTTCTCCCTGCGCGATATCCGGCGTGCCGACACCATCTTCGAGCGTTTTGAACCACGCATTGTGAATCCGCTCCGCTGTCTCCGGCTCCCCGATGTGCTGCAGCATCTGCACCGCGCCGTGCAGCAGTCCGGATGGATTGGCAATGCCTTTGCCCGTAATATCCGGCGCACTGCCGTGGATCGCTTCAAACATCGCATGCTGATCGCCGATGTTGGAAGAACCGGCCAGGCCGACACCGCCGGAAATCTGCGCCGCGATATCCGACGCAATGTCCCCGTAAAGATTCGGCAGCACGACGACGTCAAAATGCTGCGGCCGGTCGGCAATGTTCGCCAGACCGATATCCACGATCTGATGCTCCGTTTCGATCTCCGGATATTCTTCCGCCACTTCCTCAAAGACCTGGTGGAACAGCCCGTCCGATAGCTTCATGATGTTATCCTTCGTAATGCACGTCACCTTTTTCCGGTCATTCTCCCGCGCATAATCAAACGCATGCCGGATCACCCGCTCCGAGCCCGGCCGCGAAATCAGCTTCACACTCTGCACCACCTCAGGCGTCTGCCGGTGCTCGATCCCCGTATAGAGATCCTCCTCGTTTTCCCGCACAACGACAAGATCCATGTCCGGATGCTTCGTCGAAATAAACGGATGATACGACATCGACGGGCGGATATTCGCATACAGCCCGAGCGTCGTCCGGATCGTCACATTTAGACTCTTATAGCCGCCACCCTGCGGCGTCGTGATCGGCGCCTTCAAAAACACGCCCGTGCGGCGCAGCGACTCCCACGCCTCATCCGGAATCCCACTCGTCCAGCCGGCCTCAAACTGCTCCTTGCCGATCTGAATCGTCTCCGGATCCACCGGCGCCTCCGCACGCTCCATCACGTGCAGCACCGCCTCCATGATCTCCGGACCAATCCCATCACCATATGCCACTGTAATCGGCGTTCTGCCCATGCTCATCATCCTCCTTCAATCGTCTGTAAAAAAACATGCCTGCACCGTCCCCAATGTGCGCCGCCCTATGCTTCTTCCGCTGGAATGCGTGCTGTCCAGCCTTCGCTCTGCCTGCTTCGCGCAGCCAAAAGCAGCGCCGGGCCCGTGCGTACATGCTCCGCTGTTTGTCCCATACCCTGGAAGACCTTTCCGTAATCATCAGCAGGTGTAAGGAAATCCGTACACGCGCAGCAGAAGGGACTGGCATTTATTTTGCATAAGAAGTAAGATGAAGAAAGCGAATTCATAAGGAGGACGATCAAGATGAGAAACGTTGTAATCGCAAGTGCAGCAAGAACCCCGGTAGGCAGCTTCGGCGGCACGCTCGCCTCGCAGTCCGCCGTCGAACTGGGCGCGGCGGCAGCGAAAGAAGCGATCTCCCGTGCCGGCATTCAGCCGGAGCAGGTGGAGGATGTGTATATCGGGAACATTCTCTCCGCCGGTCTCGGGCAGAACGTCGCCCGCCAGACCGCGATTCAAGCCGGACTTCCGGACACGGTTCCTGCGACAGCGATCAACAAGCTCTGCGGATCCGGCCTGCGTACCGTCAGCATGGCCGCACAGTTCATCGCCCTCGGGGATGCCGACGTCATTCTCGCCGGCGGCACAGAAAGCATGAGCAACGCGCCGTACGTCATGCCAAACGCCCGCTGGGGCCAGCGCATGGGCGATGGCAAGCTGGTCGATACGATGCTCAAAGACGGCCTCATGGATGCGTTCCAGCCGATCCACATGGGCAACACGGCCGAAAACATCGCCTCCCGTTGGAACATCACGAGAGAAGAGCAGGACGCTTTCGCCCTGCAGAGCCAGCAGCGCGCGGAATCGGCACAGAAGGACGGCCGCTTCGATGAAGAGATCGTGCCCGTTACGATCCCGCAGCGGAAAGGCGAAGACGTCGTCGTCGATACGGATGAATATCCGAAGCACGGCATGACGGCGGAGAAGCTGGCGAAGCTGAAGCCGGCGTTCCAGAAAGAAGGCGGCAGCGTCACGGCCGGCAACGCGTCCGGCATCAACGACGGGGCAGCCATGCTCGTCGTCATGTCAGAAGAAAAAGCACAGGAACTCGGCGTCGAGCCGCTTGCTGTAATAAAAGCGTACGGCAACGCCGCCCTCGACCCGTCCATCATGGGCTACGGCCCGGTGCCGGCCACCGAGCAGGCGCTGGAGCGGGCCGGCTGGACGACGGAAGACCTCGATCTGATCGAGGCAAACGAAGCCTTTGCGGCACAGGCACTGTCCGTAACGAAGGATTTACACCTGGATGCCGACAAGGTGAACGTCAACGGCGGCGCAATTGCCCTCGGACATCCGATCGGAGCATCCGGGGCGCGGGTTCTGACAACACTGCTGTATGAAATGAAACGCCGCGGCAGCGAGAAAGGCCTCGCCACACTCTGCATTGGCGGAGGACAGGGCACCGCACTGCTGGTCGAGCGGAAGTAGAAAGAAGGGAGCGGATCCGATGTTTGCGGCGATGAAAGCAGGGACGATCATGCGGCGTCCGCGTCTGACGCTCGAGGCGGAGGACACCATTCAGGCAGCGGCTGCGAAGCTGTATCACGTGCAGCAGGATGCCGTGCCGGTGCTGGATGCGGACGGGTGTGTGCTCGGGACGGTGACGACGGACTCGTTGATGACAGCGATGATGAAGGGCCTGGCGCCGGATACGGCGGTCCGGGATATGATGGAGCGTACGCCGGTGCTGGCCGAATCCGAAGCGCCGCACGGGTGGCGCTGGGATCCGCCCTGCCTGCCGGTGACGGCGGGGGACGGGTCTTTGTCGGGCATGCTGTATGCCGAGGACTGGCTGCAGGCGGTCGAGCGCGCCTTTCAGCAGCAGGAGGAGCTCCTGCTGGAATCGCTCCGCAGTGAATCGGATCACGTCTGGCTTCTCGATGCGAAAGGCGAGGTGCGTAAGGAGACGGGCGTGTTTGCCGGGCGCTGGCAGCGCTCGTCGGACATGCCGGCGATCGAAGCGCTGACGACAGGGACGGGAACGGAGGAGACGGTCGTCTTCGATGAGACGACGTACCACGTCTCCTGCAGCAGCATGCGGACGGCGGCCGGAACCTTCACGCTCGTGCGGCTGCGCACGGCAGGTGGGGAGGAGTCCGGCGAATGGAAGGAAAAGGCCGAGCAGATGGAAATGGTGCTCGAACTCTCTCATGACGGCATCATCATGGTCGACCGGGAGGGCATCATTACGATGGTCAACCAGGAGTACGCCGACTTTATCGGTCAGCCGCAGGATGCGCTCGTCGGCCGTCACGTGACCGACGTCATTGAAAACACGCGCATGCACCTCGTTGCGGAAAGCGGCCGCCCGGAGATTGCTGATATTCAGCGCATCAAAGGCGACTACATGGTCGCCAACCGGCTGCCGCTCTACAAGGACGGGCACCTCGTCGGAGCGGTCGGCAAGGTGATGTTCAAAAACCTCGGCGGCTTCAAAGCCTTGAAGCGGCGTATCGAAAAACTCGAGAAGGAGCTGGATACGTACCGCGGCGAATGGCAGGAGTCCAACCGCGCGAAGTACCAGTTCCATCAGCTGATCGGGGAAAGCCCGGCCTGGCAGCAGACGAAACGGCTCGCGCAGCAGGCTTCGGAAACCGATTCGAGCGTGCTGCTGCTCGGGGAGAGCGGGACGGGGAAAGAACTGTTTGCCCACGCGATCCATCATGCGAGCAGCCGGGCGCCGGGGCCGTTTGTCAAAGTGAACTGTGCCGCGATCCCGGGGGACTTAATTGAATCCGAACTGTTCGGCTACGTGGAAGGGTCATTCACCGGCGCCAAGCGCGGCGGTAAGAAGGGACGGTTCGAAGCAGCAGAGGGCGGCACGATTTTCCTCGATGAAATTGGAGAACTGCCGATCCACATGCAGGTGAAGCTGCTCCGCGTTCTCCAGGAACGGGAAGTCGAGCCGATCGGCAGCAACGCCTCCAAGCAGGTGGACATCCGCGTGATTGCCGCGACGAACCGCGATTTGGATGCGATGATCGAGGACGGCCACTTCCGCCTCGACCTGTTCTACCGGCTGAACGTGTTTACGCTGGAGATCCCGCCGCTCCGGGATCGGCCGGACGATCTGCACGTACTCGTTCCGCACTTTCTCGAAAAAATCAGCACCCGCCTCGGCAGTCGCACGCCGGAGCTGGAAGACAGCGCCTGGCAGCAGCTGCGGCGCTACCACTGGCCGGGCAACACGCGGGAGCTGGAAAACGTCATCGAACGCATGGTTAACGTGGTCCCCGACGGCCGCGTCCTGACAGCAGCCCACCTGCCCGCCGCCCTGAGCGGCGGCCGGCTCGATCCCCCGAGGCCGCTCGCCGACGTCCTGGCAGAAGCCGAACAGCAGGCGATCGAGCAGGCGCTCGCCTACACCGAAGGAAACAAAGCGCAGGCCGCCCGCCTGCTCGGGATCAGCCGCACCTCCTTTTACGAAAAGCAGGCCCGCCTTCCATGAGGAAGGCGGGTTTTTCTGCAGGTGCGTGGGGGGCTGGGGCACGTTCGTCCAGGTGCCGTGGCAACTTTGGACAATTGGCAGCGATTGTGACCAAGTGCGGCAAAACTCCGGACAATTGGCGACGATTGTGACCAAGTGCCGTCAAACTTCGACCATTTCACCAGCTCCGCGCCTTCCGGCTTGGTTTTCCTCCGGCGTTCGCCGGAGCGGGAAGCAGGTACTGTGTGGGCTTATCGATGTCGGCCCAAGCCGCGGCACGTTCGTCCAGGTGCCGCGGAAACTTTGGACAATTGGCGACGATTGTGACCAAGCGCGGCGAAACTCCGGCCAATTGGCGGCGATTGTGACCAAGCGCGGCGAAACTCCGGCCAATTGGCGACGATTGTGACCAAGTGCCGTCAAACTTCGGCCATTTCACCAGCTCCGCGCCTCCCGGCTTGGTTTTCCTCCGGCGTTCGCCGGAGCGGGAAGCAGGTACCATGGGCTTGGGGTCGGTTTCGGCCATGGCTGCCCATGTTCGACCAAGCGCGGCGAAACTCCGGCCAATTGGCGACGATTGTGACCAAGTGCCGTCAAACTTCGACCATTTCCCTATTTCCCGCCAAACTTTTTTTTCGAAAAACAGCAGCCGCTGCTGCTGTGTTCCGTAAAACGCTGAAAAATGTACGGATAATTGGACACCATCGTCTTTTTCCATGAATCACGTAAGCGTTTCCGGACACCCGTCAAGAAACCGCTGTCATAAACGTCCGTTTTCACGGACAGACATACAGAATAAAAATGAAAGCGCTTGCCTGAAGAAGCCCGCCACCCGAAAATGGAGCCGGAAGGAAGTTGGCATATTCTTTGCATATATAAAGCGGCAGAACCGAAAAAGTGGAGGGAGCCATCATGAATAAAGTAATGTCCGCACAAGAAGCAGTGAAAAACATCAAGGACGGCGATATGATCGCGACCGGCGGATTTGTCGGCTGCGGTGTGCCGGAAGAACTCGCGAAAGCAGTGGAAGCCCGATATCTCGAAGAAGGATCGCCGAACAACGTCGGCCTCGTCTATGCTGCAGGGCAGGGGGACGGCAAAGAAAAAGGATTGAACCATTTTGGGCACGACGGCCTCATCAAACGCGTGGTCGGCGGGCACTGGGGACTCGCGCCGCAGATGGCGAGGCTCGCGATGGAAAACAAAGTCGAAGCCTACAACCTTCCCCAAGGCGTCATTACACACATGTTCCGCGACACGGCCGCCGGCAGACCCGGTACGCTGTCGCATGTCGGGCTGCATACGTTTGTCGACCCTCGGAAAGATGGAGGGAAAATCAACGAAGTCACGACAGAGGACATCGTAGAATTAACAGAAGTAAAAGGAAAAGAATACTTATTTTATCAGACCTTTCCGATCAACGTGGCGCTGATCCGTGCTACGTATGCCGATGCGTTCGGCAACGCGGTTATGACAAAAGAAGCCGGCTCGCTCGAAGTGCTCTCCATGGCCCAGGCAGCGAAGAACAGCGGCGGCATCGTCATCGTGCAAGTGGAAAAAGTCGTCGAGCACGGCACGCTGGATCCAAAGCTTGTCAAAGTGCCCGGCATTCTCGTCGATGCGATTGTGGAATCGACGCCGGACAATCACATGCAGACCTTCGCCGAAGACTATAACCCGGCCTACTCCGGCGAAGTCAAAGCATCGCTCGGCTCCTTAAAGCCGCTGCCGCTGAACGAGCGGAAAGTCATCGCCCGCAGAGCCGCCATGGAACTCGTGCCGAATGCCATCACGAACCTCGGCATCGGCGTACCGGAAGGCGTAGCCGCCGTCGCCAGTGAAGAAGGCGTCCTCGGCAGCATGCGCCTGACCGTGGAATCCGGCCCGATCGGCGGCATGCCCGCAGGCGGCCTCAGCTTCGGCGCGGCGACGAATCCGGATGCCATCATCGATCAGCCGTACCAGTTTGACTTTTACGACGGGGGCGGGCTCGACATGACGTTCCTCGGCCTGGCACAGCTCGATCAGCACGGCAACGTCAACGTCAGCAAATTCGGGACGAAAGTGACCGGCGCAGGGGGCTTCATCAACATTTCCCAGAATGCCCAGAAAGTGATCTTCTGCGGAACGTTCACGGCCGGCGGTCTGAAAGTAGACGTCGGTGACGGTCAGCTTACCGTCACCGAAGAAGGCCGCTTCAAAAAATTCATCAACCAAGTCGAGCAGACGACGTTCAGCGGTCCGTATGCCGCCGAACTCGGCCGGCCGATCATGTACGTCACCGAACGAGCGGTGTTCGAGCTCAACGAAAACGGCCTCGTTCTAACCGAGACCGCGCCTGGAATCGATCCGGAAAAAGACATCTTCCCGCAGATGGATTTCCGCCCGCAGGTCGCAGATGAGCTGAAGACGATGGATGCACGCATTTTCACCGAAGCGCCGATGGGACTCGACGACATCTTCGGTCAGTAAATCACACCCCGGCGGCGGACCAGTCGTGCGCTGCCGGTATTTCGATAAGAAGGAAGGGAGAGAGACGTTATGCTCGGTATCTTTTTAGGACTCATGCTTATTATGGGACTGGCTTACGCAGGCTGGTCCATCATCTGGGTAGCACCGATCGCAGCAGGGGTGGTTGCCCTGACCGGCGGCCTCGATCTGCTCGATGCCTACACCAATACGTACATGGACGGATTCGTCGGATTTGCGAGGGACTGGTTCCCCGTATTTATGCTCGGGGCGATCTTTGGTAAACTAATGGAAGATACAGGAATGGCCCGCGCCGTAGCCCAGGCCATCACTACCGTCATCGGAACGAAACGCGCCATCCTTGGTGTCGTCGTCTCCGCAGCCGTTCTTACTTACGGCGGTGTCAGCCTGTTCGTCGTCGTCTTTGCGGTTTATCCACTAGCCCTCGCGATGTTCCGCGATGCCGATATCCCGCGCCGGATGATTCCACCAACCGTCGCACTCGGGGCGTTCACGTTCACGATGACAGCCATTCCGGGAACCCCGCAGATCCAGAATCTGATCCCGATGGATTATTACCAGACCGGTGCTGCAGCAGCCCCGATCATGGGTATCTCCGCAGCGATCGTCATGGCCGTCGGCGGGTACCTGTACCTGCGCTGGAGAGAACATAAACTGCGCGCAGCCGGAGAAGTGTACACGGAACCGAAAGATAAAAAAGTCGTGCAGGAAGACTACGAAGACAAGATCCCCGTCAAAGTATTCACTGCAATGTCCATCATTCCACTCATCGTCGTGGTCGGTACCCTCAACCTGCTCAACTGGGATATCGTCGTAGCCCTCTTAGCCGGTATTTTTACGATCATGATCTTTAATATCCATAAATTCCGCGGCTTTTCCCAGGCGATCAACGGCGGCGCCAGCGGTTCCGTCATCGCCATCGTCAACACGAGTGCGGCCGTCGGCTTCGGTGCCGTCGTTCAGGCAGTACCCGGCTTTGCCCGGCTCACCGAACTCGTCCTGAGCGTTCCCGGGAACCCGCTCTTTTCCCAGGCCGTCGCCATCAACGTGCTGGCCGGGGCAACAGGCTCCGCATCCGGCGGCATGACCATCGCCCTGAACGCGCTCGGGGACCGGTATTATGAAATTGCGATCGCCACCAACATGGAGCCCGAAGCCTTTCACCGGATCGCCTCCATCGCATCCGGCGGGCTCGACGTGCTGCCGCACAACGGCGCCGTGCTTACTCTGCTCGCCATCACCGGCATGACGCACAAAGATTCCTATAAAGACATCTTCGTCGTCGGCGCCCTCATCCCGGTATTCTCCGCGGTCGTTGCCATCGGCGTATACGCCATCGGTCTTTTGTAAAAATTCGGCGGCCCGCAGTCCCGGCTGGAGGGTGCCTTCCCTCCGCCCGGCAGATGAATGGAGACGAGCTTATATAATAGAAGAAACACATTCAATAGAAACGAAACTTCAAAGAAGGAGAGTGGCACATCATGAGATTGAAGAATCAGACAGCATGGATCACAGGAGCAGGACGCGGTATTGGAGCAGAAACGGCCAAAACATTTGCGAGAGAAGGAGCGACCGTCGTTGTTTCCGACATGAATCAGGCAGACGTGGATATTATTTCCCGGGAAATAAACGAAGCAGGCGGCACCTCTATGGCGGTTGCCGTCAACGTAACCGACCGCCATGCGATTGACGCGGCGTTGAAGCAGATCGTGGAGACGTACGAGCGGGTCGACATCGTCGTCAACAATGCCGGCATCACGAACGACGCGCAGCTGCTGAAAATGGAAGAGGACCAGTGGGACAGCGTCATCGACGTGAACCTCAAAGGCATTTTCAACATCTCCCAGGCAGCCGCGAAGCAGATGAAAGAACAGGAAGGCGGCGTCATTTTGAACGCCTCTTCCGTCGTCGGCACGTACGGCAACTTCGGCCAGACAAACTACGCCGCAGCAAAATGGGGCGTAAACGGCATGACGAAAACATGGGCAAAAGAACTCGGCCGCTTCGGCATCCGTGTCAACGCCGTAGCCCCAGGCTTCGTCCAAACCCCGATGACCGAAAAAATGCCGCAGAAAGTGCTCGACGCCATGACAGACAAATCGGTCCTGAAAGACCTGGCCACCACCGAAGACATCGCCAACGCCTATCTCTTCCTCGCCTCCAAAGAAGCCCGCTTCATCACAGGCGAAATCCTCGCCGTCGACGGCGGCGTTGTCATCTAACACCCACAAGACCGCCGGAAGCGATGCTTCCGGCGGTTTTTCTCGTGTGCCCGGCATGTCTGACAGCTTGGTGGTGAAAGTCCACTACGGGCTTGGTAATGGGAACCGTTAGCAAATGGCAAGGGTGTCCGGGGCGACCCGGAATCTGAAGGAAGCCGGACGCAAACACACGCGGTAACGAACAGGAACAGGATACAAGGCTGGACAGGGATGGATGAGTCTGCTAGACAAGACGAAATCCGACATTACCCGAGTCCCGTTCAGTAAATCCTGTGCCGACGGGTGGAAAGCGGTCAGACTTACCCGGGGAGGTCTGTGTGATACGCTCGGACGAGTAACGATTGCCGTAAGGCAATCCTGAACACACAGAAGTCAGTTCAAGTCATAGTACCAGCGACGATCCCTGAAAAGGGAAACGAGGGAAGGACTTGACGGTTGGTATCTTCATGTCCGTGGACGTGTGAAGGTGCGATCATCACAGACAACGGAATGCCCGGCTACTCCCGAGAGGATAGAGTGGAACTCGAACGTATTGGGAGAGCGTGTAGCAACCTTTGCGGGGAAACGACAATGAAGGAAGATGCCACCGAACCGCCGTGTACGAGATCCGTATGCACGGTGGTGTGAGAGGACGGGGGTTAGCCACCCCCTCCTACTCGATTGCTTGGCCGCAGCAGTGACAGAGATAAAGGCAATTGTCCGGACTTTGACGGCACTTGGTCACAATGTCTTCGAATTGTCCGGAGTTGCGCGGCACTTGGTCGAACATGCGGCTGCTTTGGTCGAAACCGAAAAGCCCCCATGGTACCTTTTCCCGCTCCGGCGGACGCCGGAGGAAAACCTAGCCGGAGGCGCGGAGCAGGTGACATGGTCGAAGTTTGGCGGCACTTGGTCACAATCGCCGCGAATGGTCCGGAGTTGGGTGGCACTTGGACGAATGTGCGGCTGCCTTGGTCGAAACCGAAAAGCCCCACGGCACCTGCTACCAGCTCCGGCGACGCCGGAGGAAAACCAAGCCGGAAGGCGCGGAGCAGGTGACATGGTCGGAGTTTGACGGCACTTGGTCACAATGGCCGCGAATTGTCCAGAGTTGCGCGGCGCTTGGTCGAATGTGCGGCTGCTTTGGTCGAAATCAGAAACCTGCGAGATACCCCGGCTGAGCGGGCCGCTGCACTTGAAGTGCTGACTGTCCCGGCTGCTTCTCCTGCATGCTGGGGGTAGACGGCCGTACATTCAGCCGAAAAGCATGTGCCATCATTCGTATTTCGAAGGTCGAAGTGCCGCAAATATGGGTAGTGGGGCATCCCATTTTCAGAAAAAACGAAAAGAATTCGCTTACATTGGTCTGATTTGTGCGAATTCCTTTGCGTATTGATGCTCGAAGCGTTAGAATATATGACATGTGATGAATACCGATTGAATCCAGGGAGGGTCCTAACGAATGACAACGATCGATAAGCGTAACCTCGGCAGTGTGCGGTCTCAGGATGCAGATGTTTTTGCGGCAATGGAAGCGGAACTTCACCGGCAGCAGGACAGCATTGAGCTGATTGCGTCGGAGAACTTCGTAACGAAAGCGGTCATGGAGGCGCAGGGATCTGTGCTGACGAACAAGTATGCAGAAGGCTACCCCGCGAAGCGCTACTACGGCGGCTGTGAGCATGTGGATACGGTGGAGAATATTGCGCGCGAGCGTGCGAAGCAGATTTTCGGCGCGGAGTATGCCAACGTGCAGCCGCATTCCGGTGCGCAGGCGAACATGGCGGTCTACTTTGCGTTCCTCGAACAAGGGGACACGGTGCTCGGCATGGATCTCGACCACGGCGGCCACTTGACGCACGGCAGCCCGGTGAACTTCAGCGGGAAGCAGTATACGTTTGCCGGCTACGGGGTGGACGCGGAGTCCGGCCGCATCGACTATGAGAAGGTGCGTGAGATGGCGCAGGAGCACAAGCCGAAGATGATCGTGGCCGGTGCGAGTGCGTATCCACGGGAAATCGACTTCGCGAAGTTCAAAGAAATCGCGGACGAAGTGAACGCCTACCTCATGGTGGACATGGCGCACATCGCCGGCCTGGTTGCTGCGGGCGAGCACATGAACCCGGTGCCGTACGCTGATTTCGTGACGACCACGACGCATAAAACGCTCCGCGGACCACGCGGCGGGATGATCCTGACGAAAGAAGCGTACGGCAAGAAGATCGACAAAGCGATCTTCCCGGGACTCCAGGGCGGACCGCTCATGCACGTCATTGCGGCGAAAGCTGTTTCCTTCGGGGAAGTCCTGCAGGAAGAGTTCACGACGTACTCGAAACAGGTGCGCAAAAACGCGGCAGCGATGGGCAAAGCGCTGCTGGAGCGTGACATCGATCTTGTCTCCCACGGAACGGACAACCACCTGCTGCTGCTGGACCTGCGCCGCCACGGCCTGACAGGGAAAGCGGTCGAGCAGGCACTGGATGCCGTCGGGATTACGACGAACAAAAACGCCGTTCCGTTCGATCCGGAAAGCCCGTTTGTGACAAGCGGTATCCGTATTGGTACAGCAGCTGTCACGTCCCGAGGCTTTGACGAACAGGACGCAGCCGAAGTCGGCCGCATCATGGCGGAAGTCATCCACAACCTCGACAACGAAACTGTCCTGAAGCAGGCGGCAAAAGACGCAGCTGCCCTGACAGCAAAGCATCCGATGTACCAGGACCTGTAAGTCCCTGATAAGAAGAAAGAAGAGGCCGACGCATGCCGGCCTCTTTTTTTTCGGAGAACCCTTGATTCACGGCTGGCATTCGGGTAGAATACGTCAAGGAAATGAGACGAGGAGGCGTGATCCAATGGGAAAAGTATACGTGTTTGATCATCCGTTAATTCAGCATAAACTGTCCTATATCCGCAACAAGGAAACGGGGACGAAAGAATTCCGCGAGCTGACGAACGAAGTAGCCGGGCTCATGGCCTTCGAAATCACGCGGGAGCTGCCGTTGCAGGACGTGAAGGTCCAGACGCCGGTGGCCGAGTCGACGTGCCAGATGATTGCTGGAAAGAAGCTCGGCATCGTACCGATCCTCCGTGCCGGCCTCGGCATGGTCGACGGCATGCTGGAACTGATTCCAGCCGCGAAAGTCGGTCACGTCGGTCTGTACCGGGATCCGGAGACGCTGGAGCCGGTCGAGTACTACGTGAAGCTGCCGAAAGATACGAGCGAGCGTGACTTTATTGTTGTCGATCCGATGCTGGCCACAGGCGGGTCTGCGATCGAAGCGATCAACGTGATGAAAAACCGCGGAGCGAAAAACATCCGGCTCATGTGCCTCGTCGCAGCGCCGGAAGGGGTCGAAAAAATGCAGGAAGCGCATCCCGACGTGGATATCTACCTGGCTGCTCTGGACGAGAAGCTCAACGAAAAAGGCTACATCGTACCAGGCCTCGGCGATGCCGGCGACCGCCTCTTCGGAACAAAATAAAACACGAACGGATCGAGAAGCTTCCCTCCGGGGGAGCTTCTTTTTTGATGTAAAGCCGGCCGGCTGCAGTCAGCGGGGCGGCGATCGGCATGCCGGGCGGGAGCCAAGTCTGGACAATTCACCGGAATTGTGACCAAGCTGCGGCCAAGTCTGGACAATTGCCGACGATTGTGACCAAGCGCCGCCAAATTCCGGCCAAAGCCCACAGCTCCCCTTCCGCGCCTGCGGCTTGGTTGTCCTCCGGCCTGAGCCGGAGCATAGAGCAAGCGAAGCGCGCAGCGGGATATAGCGATCGTGGCTGCCCGACAGTATGCCGGCGTGGCGGCGAAGTCTGGACAATTCGCGGGAATTGTGACCAAGCTGCGGCGAAGTCTGGACAATTCCTCTCAGGCCCCCTAAATACCTTGGACACATTTCGCCTCTCTATATATACTAAAACCAATACGAGGAGGTGACCTGGGATGGAGGACAAACGTAGTGCATTGGTTGAGATGAAGAAGAAGTATGTCCGGATGGCTTTTGAAACCAACAATAAGTTCAAGACAGCCAAAGCGGCCGGGATTTCCCGAACGACCTTTAACGAGTGGATCCGGAGGTACGGAGATGAGGTAGCGGAGGAACTGGAAAACGAAGAGATCCCCATTCATGAAGGACCGATCTCTCGCAGCGAGCTGGAAAAGCGTTATGAGAAGGCGCTCAAACTGTTGGGAGAGAAGGAATTGGAGGTGGCTGTTCTTCGGGAAGCCATCGAAAAAAAGAGCTTCCTTAGCCGATCGGCTCGTTCTGGCCCATCGATGGATAGAAGCCGGGTTTCGAGTCCGAGCCATCACCGAGATCCTTCATGTCGCTCCCTCGACCTACTATGCCGCCTATCCCAGACCTTTCATGACCACATCCCATCTTTCAACGAAACGGCCGCGCGGCCGTCCGACTCCTGGCTTTTCGATGACAAGAGAGGGGAGAAGAATCCCCGACGAGCTGATCAAAGAGCGGCTGATGGAGCTTTCCTGCGACGAGTGGACGAGCACAAGTGGGTATAAAAAATGGGGGGCTTACCTTCGGAGCGAACTTGATCTTGTCATTAATAAAAAGAAGGTCTACCGGTTGTGTCAGGAGCTCGGCATTCTCAAGGAGCAGCGACGGGGGAAGCCGAACTACCCCCGTCATGTCGCACGTAAGCGTCCGATCCATGCTCCAAATCAATTGTGGCAGATGGATATTAAGTACGGCACCATCGAAAAGTCTGGACGATTCTTCTTCATCTGTAACGTGATTGATGTGTATGACCGGACAATTGTCGGTTACTATCGAGGACCCCAGTGCCGTTGGCACGAAATCCAGCAGATGCTTGTCAAAGCCTTCCTGATTCGAGGTATTCACCGTTCCGTCGATACGTACGAAGAAAAACTGATTATCCGAACGGATAATGGCCCCCAGTTTGTCAGCAACAAGTGCGGCGCATTCATGCAGCGACATCGCATTTATCACGAGCGTATCCCTCCGAAGACGCCAAACATGAACGCCTATGTCGAGTCGTTTCACAGCCAGCTTCAGCTGGAATGTTTCAACAACCGAGTCTTCACTTTTTTTGATGAAGCCTATCTGGAGGTCGATGAATATTACGAGTTCTACAATGCCCGTCGTCCGCATGGCAGCTTAAAGTACATGACGCCGGCAGCGTTTCATGAAGCAAGCACAAAGGGGCAATTAGTCCCGGAAGAAATACGAGTATAAGCAAAAAAGAAAAAGGCAGAATGAAACAGCATGAGGCAGAAAGTGTCCAGAATTAGGGGGCCAGAACGATTCGCGGGAATTGTGACCAAGCTGCGGCGAAGTCTGGACAATTGCTGACGATTGTGACCAAGTGCCGCCAAACTCCGGCCAAAGCCTGCACCGGCGCCCACCACCCTCATCCCCGCCTTTCCTTCTCTCTTCTTTAAATGAAAGCCTTCCCGGTTATCAAAATAGGCTGAATTTACGTTAGGATGTTTTAAATACCATAAATAAGGAAAATGATTAGGTGTAATGAACATTCGAATGAATAGAGAACAGGAGGATAGAAGATGGAGGAAGAACACGACAAGACCCCGGCCCGCAAACTCATTGATTACCGCATTTTTGTCCCATCGATTATGATCGTGCTGGCCATGAGCGTCCCACTCGCGATGTACGAAGAAACCGCGCTCGGGATGCTGGAGCAGACGTTCGACATCATTGTCGCCGTCTTCAACTGGGGCTACATCTGGTACGCCATCATTCTGGTGGCAGCAGGACTGTACTTATCCTTTTCCAAATACGGAAACGTTGTGCTCGGCGATCCGATGGAAAAGCCGCGATTTTCGTTATTTGAATATGCCTCGATTCTCATCGCGATGGGGCTCGGGTCGACCATCATGCGGACCGGGATGGTCGAGTGGGCGAACGTGGCGGATGATCCGCCGTTCGGCATGGAGGCCGGGTCCAGCGAAGCACTGCTCATGGGCAACGCGTACGGCATGTTCATGTGGAGCTTCCAGGTTTTCGCCATCTTCGTCATGGCTGCACCGGCGCTCGGCTACATTCTCCACGTGCGCAAGCGGCCCCTCATGCGCATATCCGAAGCCTGCCGTGTCATCTTCGGCGACCGCTTTACGGACGGGGCTGGGGGAAGGCTGCTGGACATCATCTTTCTCGTCAGCATCCTTTCCGGCGCAGCCGTGACGCTCGGTCTCGGAACCCCGATCGTCACCTACAACCTCGCGCACCTGCTCGACATCGACGTGACGTTCGGCGTGACGCTGTTTATCACCGTCCTCTGGGTCATCTTTTTCTCGATCAGTGCATACGTCGGGATCGACCGCGGCATCAAGCGGCTGAGTACGTTCAACATGTACCTTGCCGGCGGTTTTGCCGTATTCATCATGCTCGTCGGCCCGGGCGTATTTATCATCAACTACTTTACCGATACGCTCAGCACGCTCCTCACGAGCTACGTCGGCATCTCGCTCTACACCGACTCGCTGAACGGGGGCGACGCGAGCTACATGATGAGCAACACCGTTTTCTGGTTCGCCTACAGCGCGACGTGGGCGATGCTCCACAGCGTCTTTGCAGCGAAAATTTCGCAGGGCCGCACGATCCGGGAGATGATTCTCACCTACCTGCTTGCCCCGACCGCCTTGTCCTGGCTTGCCACCGGCGTGCTCGGAGGCCTCGGCGTGCACCGCCACGTGACCGGAGACTTGGACGTGCTGTCGATGATGGGGGACATGGATCAAATGGCCGTCATACCGGAGATTCTGTCTACACTGCCGTTTGCCGCCATTGGTATCGTCGTGTTCGCGGTCGTTGCGATGATCTTTTTGATCACGACGCTCGACTCGACCACGTACACGATTGCCGCCTACACGACGACGCAGGACATGAGTAAACAGGAGCCGTCCCGCATGCTCCGCATCGTCGTTGCCGGCATCATCGCAGCAGTCGCCCTCGTCATGATGCGCGTAGGTGGACTGCCGCCGCTCGAAGTCGTCTCCGGCTTGATGGGACTGCCGATCATCGTCATCCAGTTTCTTACCATCTACGCTGCGATCAAAATGATGAAAAACGACAAAGCCTGGAAATACAACGTCCGCCCGCCGAAAGAAGAGTAACATTTTCTCCGCAGCTCCCGGCTTTTTTGATAGAATGCAGGGGAGAGTGCAAACACAAAAGGAGAGATTCTCTTGGCGAAGAAAAAAATCATGACGATTTTCGGCACCAGACCGGAAGCAATCAAAATGTGTCCGCTCGTGCTCGAGCTGGAAAAATACGATGAATTCGAATCGATCGTGGCGGTAACCGGCCAGCACCGGGAAATGCTCGATCAGGTGCTCGATATTTTCGGCGTCACGCCGGATGAAGACCTCAACATCATGCAGGCACGCCAGACGCTCACCGATGTCACGACCCGTGCCCTCGAAGGTCTGGACGAAGCGATGAAGCGGCTGCAGCCGGACATGGTGCTCGTGCACGGCGACACCACGACGACGTTCGTCGCGAGCCTCGCCGCCTTCTATAACCAGATCGCCGTCGGTCACGTCGAAGCCGGCCTGCGCACCTGGAACAAATACTCCCCGTTTCCCGAGGAGATGAACCGCCAGCTCACCGGCGTGATCAGCGACCTGCATTTTGCCCCGACGAACCAGGCCGAAGCGAGCCTGCTCGCCGAAGGCAAGAAAGAAGAGAGCATTTTTGTCACGGGCAACACCGCCATCGACGCGCTCAATACGACCGTCCGGGACGACTACACGAGCGAGGTGCTCGACAAGCTCGGCAGCGACCGCCTCATTCTCGTGACCGCCCACCGCCGCGAAAACCTCGGCCAGCCGATGCGCAACATGTTCAAAGCGATCAAACGCATCGTCACCGAGCACGACGACGTCCAGGTGATCTACCCCGTCCACCTGAATCCCGTCGTCCGCGAGCTCGCCGATGAGATCCTGGGCGACGACAGTCGAATTCAGCTGATCGACCCACTCGGGGTGCAGGATTTTCATAACTTTGCCTCCCGGGCGCACATCATTCTCACCGACTCCGGCGGGGTACAGGAAGAAGCGCCTTCGCTCGGTGTCCCCGTCCTGGTGCTCCGCGATACGACCGAGCGGCCCGAAGGCATCGAGGCGGGTACACTGAAGCTGGCCGGCACCGAAGAAGAGAACATTTACAACGACGCGAAGCTCTTGTTGAACGACGACCGCGCCTACGAGGCGATGTCCAAAGCATCCAACCCTTACGGCGACGGCCGCGCTTCCGCCCGGATCATCGAAGCGATCCGCAGCTTCTACGGGTTCCGGGAAGATCGCCCGGCCCGCTTCACGATTGACGGACAACCTGAATAGCAAATCACCCGCGCGCCGGAGCCCAGCTCCGGCGCGTTTTCGATGTCAAAAACGCTACCTGTCGGAGAGGAAGAGCGTTGCCTGCGGGAGGGGGGGGGGGAAGCCGCGTGGCTCGTTCCGGCCGCGAAGCGTCCCGATCGAGAGGTGCAGGCGTCGCGTTGCGCGGCTGAAGTGGCTCAAAAGAAGCAAGGTGGCTCAAATATTCCGGCAGGCGACCCGCGGGCCGCCGCAGGCCGCCCGCTTCGCCAGCCGAACCGTCTCAAAAAAATTCAGAAGCGACCCGGTTTTCCCCGTGCGCTCCCCTCAGTCATCCCGGCTGCGCCTGCCGGAGAAGAACAGCGTTGCCTGCGGGAGGGGTAATGAAGCCGCGTGGCTCGTTCCAGCCGCAAAGCGTCCCGATCGTGAAGGGCAGGCGTCGCGTTGCGCAGCTGAAGTGGCTCAAAAGAAGCAAGGTGGCTCAAATATTCCGGCAGGCGACCCGCGGGCCGCCGCAGGCCGCCCGCTTCGTCAGCCGGACCGTCTCAAAAAACCTCAGAAGCGACCCGGTTTCTTCATGACTACCGCAGTGTTTCATAATCAGGCGAAAACAGCCCTCTCGCTTTTATAAAGCGAGAAGGCTGCGGATTTGAGATTATTTTGTGAAAGTATGATTTAAATCGATACCCACACCGCTCCATACATAACAATCATAGCTGTTTTCGACGAGGCGGACGTTATTACCATTGCGGATGAGTGTAAAAGAACACCCATATTCATCAGGAGCTGTTACAGCTCGGCTGCGGTCGTAGCTCTGAATGAAGGCACGTCGCTCGACGGACCCCACGTGGCGGTACGCTGCATGAGCCTGAAAGTAAAAAGAATCCTTTGTTTCCTGCGTGATATGGAGGTAGCCACCCAGCCAGGATGCAGCAGGTTCATAGTATCCTGCCCAGAGCGGCGCTTCTGTCACTAGCAGCTCGGTGCCATCGAGGGATACTGAAGCCTCACGGGTCTGCTGGTTCCATCCAACGGAAGCGCCGAGGCTCTCGCTGACAAAACGAAGAGGAACGAATGTTCGTCCATCAATCAGAACAGGCTGCTGGTCAAGCTGAAAACGAGCATTGTTTACGTAGGCAGTAGTCGAGCGTACGTTCAAACCGACGCGGGTGCTTCCCCGAATGATGCGGATGCTCTGTGTGCTGTGTTCATACTGTACGCTGGCATCAAGGCTCTCCATCACCTCCCGAAGTGGAATTAAAAAACGATTATTCTCCATCACAGCGGTATCAAGCTGAAGCTGGCGTGCTTCCGTTCTTTCAGCTGGTATGGAAATGACCAGCAGTAGAACAGACAATAGAAATAGTGCCGCCTGTCTCATCATGTGTTCTTCCTCCCTTTTCTAATTCTTTTGATGTGGTTCTTTCGTTTAATCTCACTTATCATATAAAACTTTTCCTGGAAAGTACATATAGAATTTCTTCGTAATACTTTCTTGGAAACAATAAAATCTCAGATTCCTGCATGACGCCTAAGCGGAACGAGCTGAACAATGACTGAAATTGTCGAACGAAATGGATGGGATTTTTTACAATAATTCAAGGAAAGTATGTATAATGATTAGGTATAATCAATGAATCAGCGAGAAAACGGGGGGAGATTCAATGAAAAAGCAGCATGTGCATCTAGTGGCCGAGGGGGAAGTGCTGGCCGAAGATATCTATGTACAGCAGCGTCTCATCTTAAAGCGGGAGGCGGTGCTGACGAAGCAGCTCCTGCGTAAACTCCGGCAGAGCGGGGTGCAGGAGGTAAAGGTGAAAGAGAAAGAAGACAAAACCGGCCGCAGGGACGGCCTGTTTATGGACTTTCTTCTCCGGGTCGGCGGAGAGCACCGATTCGGAACGGCGCTTCACTCGAAGAATCGGCTGAGTGCGGTAGAGCTGGAGCTTCTTCAGCAGCTGGAGAACGAACGGATCCACGCACTGCTGTTTCGATTGAAGAACCACCACGAGCGTGCCTACTACCATGCAATCGATACATTCGTGTTCGGCGCGCTGATGAGCGAAGACATGGACCAGAGAGACAAGGAGCCGTTCATGCTCGCCTGTCTGTTTCACGATGCCGGGACACTGCTCCTGCCTGAATCGCATCTGGAGAAAAAGATGCCGTACACGGCGGAAGAAAAAGAAACCACGCGGGGCGCCCTCAGCCGTGGCGGCGAACTGCTGGAACAGGAAAGGCTGCCAGGGGAGGCAGCCTCCCTCATCCATCGCTATCATCATGATGGGTGCCGGGACGATCCGCTGCTGCAGCGGATCGCCCTAGCCGATCAGTATTCGTCGATGACGATGAACCGGGAAGAACGCGAAGCCTTCCCGGCAGCAGAAGCTGTCTCGATGGTTTTCGCTCAGACGACCGGCATCACACAGGAGACGATGAAGCAGTTCTGCAGCATGCTCGGCATTTACCCGGTAAACAGCATCGTGCGTCTTACGGATGACAGGGAGCTCATCGTCCGCGAAGCCTACCACCGTATGCCGACGTCGCCGATTTTGACGGACCTGCTCAAAGGCGAGGACCTGCACCTGCCGTCAGACTGCTCCTTGAAAGTAGAAGAAGCGCTCTACATCCCAAAACGGGAGCGCAGCTGACGGCCGTGTCGCCGGGGAGGAAGGCTGGAAAACGGCACTTCCGGATGCGGTAGGAAGAGGACGTAACCTACAGTGGAAATCCCCCCTCGCCACAAAACAGCCTGCCGCTTCGAACGCTTGTGCGGCAGGAGCTGAACGCATCCGCTTCACAAAAAATTCATATTTAATTTTCTTCCGGATTTAACAGACATTTTTCACATAGTTATGTATAATAGGAAGCGTGTTCACAGGATGCCGTTCGAGCCTTCTGCAGAATACGTACATATAATCCCTGATGTGCGGAGGTTGTTTCCGCTTTCAGCGTGTTGACATGCCCAAAGGCGTGTTGTACGATGTTCAAGGGATTCTGGCAGGCTGCAGGTGAGGAGGCATCACCATGGGCAGGGATCCGAATCAGTCAAAGTACCGGCCGGTGATGAAAGCCTTTGCGCTCATGACCACCATTTCCTCTTATCTAATAGGGGCGGTGTTGTTTGGAGTGTTCGGAGGTATGTGGCTCGATCGATATTTTGACAGCAGCGGATTGTTTACAGCAGCAGGCGTGCTTCTCGGAGTGGGGATGGCGTTTTACGGCATCTACCGGGCGGTACAGTCTTTCATGGAGGAACAGGATGGATGAGGCCGTACAACTGGCCAGGCGGTATACAGTATACACACTGGTAATCATGTTCATTGTTTTACTGACGGGAGTTTTCCGGCAGGATTCGTTTTTTCTCGGTATGGCATTCGGAGCAGGGCTCAGCCTGTTGAATTTAGTCAGTACATACTTTCAGACGAAGCGGATCATCGCGTCGGGGAGAGACCGTAAATACCGATTCTCGTTCGGCACGGTCGGCCGTATGGTCACCGTGGTCGTGGGACTGCTGCTTGCACAGCAGTATCCAGAGTATTTTGATCTGATTGGATTGGTTATCGGCCTTGCCGTGACCTATCTTCTATTGATGATCGATCCCCTGTTCCGGCTCAAGCAGCTGCAGTAAGCCGGTTTGAATGCAGTAGAGAGAGAGGTGAAATCACGATTGGATACGCAATATCTTAAGGTGGATTTGTTTGGTGTCCCTTGGCTGACGTTTAACATTCCAAATGCGATCATGATTACTGTGGCCATGGCTATTGTCTTTTTCGTGTGCTTTTTTATGTCGCGGAAAATTCAGATGTACCCGTCAGGCGCGCAGAACGCGATGGAGTATCTCGTTCAGTTTATCAAAAACATTATCAGCAGTACGATGGACTGGGATCGGGGCAAGAACTTCCTGATGCTCGGTATTACCATCATTTTGTACGTTTTTGTCGCAAACATGCTCGGGGTTCCATTTGAGCTGGCAACAGCAGAAGAGCACTATGTATGGTGGAATTCACCAACATCCAACCCGGTGCTGACCATTTCTCTGGCTGCGTTCGTCATCATCCTGACGCATGTGTACGGGTTGAAGCTGAAAGGTCCGAAAGAGTACGGGAAGGATTACTTCCGTCCGGCCTTTTTCATGGCTCCCTTTAAAGTAGTCGAGGACTTTGCCAACACGCTGACACTCGGTATGCGACTTTATGCCAACGTCTACGCCAAAGAGGTCATCATGATGATGATCGTCGGGCTCGGCGCGGCAACCATTGGTTTCTGGACATTCGCGGCGTTTATTCCGCTTGTCGTGTTCCAGGCATTCAGTGTCTTCATCGGTACGCTGCAGGCGTTCATTTTCTGTATGCTGACGATGGTCTACATGTCTCACAAAGTGAACGAAGAGCACTAAGTATTTCTTGAATAATGGCCTCATCCGGGGCGTATTCAATATATTTCAATCAAGTTTAAACATTTAGAGGAGGATTTTCATTATGGGTCTAGTTGCTATTGCAGTAGGTATTGTAGCAGGTCTCGCAGCAATTGCGGGTGCATTCGGGGTTGCGATCGTTGTCGCTAACACACTTCAAGGTATTACTCGTCAGCCGGAGCTTCGTGGTCCGCTCCAGACAGTTATGTTCATCGGTATTCCACTAGTAGAGGCACTGCCAATCTTTGGTATCGTCATTGCCTTCCTGCTTCTCGGGAACATGTAACCGTAATAGCGTGTATAAATGGCGGAGAACCAGCATGACTCTTCGCCATTCCTTTTGTACTATGCAGAAAAAAGGAGGCGACCCCATTGTTTGATTTGTACGATATTGAATGGGTAAACGCGGCCTACCAGCTCCTGGCCTTTTTCGTTCTGCTTCTACTCCTGAAGAAATTTGCTTTTGGTCCAATCATGGACATGATGGAAAAGCGTGAGAACCACGTGGCCGAGCAGATCTCTTCTGCTGAGAAAAACCGGGAAGAAGCAGAGAAGTACTTGGAAGAACAGCGGGAAGCGATCCAGCAGGCACGCGTCGAAGCAAAGGAAATTGTGGAGAATTCAAAAAAGATGAGCGAACAGCAGGCAGCCGAGATCGTGCAGAACGCACGCGACGAGTCTGCCCGTATGAAAGAAACAGCCAAGCAGGATATCCAGAACGAAAAGGCACAGGCGATCTCTGCGCTTCGTGAGCAAGTTTCGACCCTTTCTGTGCTGGTGGCATCGAAAGTCATCGAGAAGGAACTGGATGAGCAGGATCAGGAGAAACTCATTGAGGACACGCTGAAAGAAGTAGGCGAGGATCTATGAGACGACATCCAGTAGGCTTCCGCTATGCTTCGGCCCTGTTCGAATCGGTGCAGGCCGGAGGAAAGCTGGACGAGACGCTCGATGACCTGAACATGGTGTCCCAGGCTGTACAGGAAACGAACCTTCTTGACGAAGTGTTCCAGCATCCTGATATGACGGATCGGCGTAAGAAAGAGATTCTTGACCAGGCCTTTCAGGGAAAAGTCAGTCAAATCACAGTCAACCTGCTCAAAGTACTGGTAGACAATAAGCGTGAGAGCATTTTCGAAGCGGTCAGAGAAAACTTCAAAGACCTTGTCTACGAAGCGAAAGGCATTGCAGAAGCAGAAGTGTACTCTGCCAAGCCGCTTACAGAACAGGAGAAAGCAGCCGTCAGCCAGGTATTCGCGAAGCGTTCCGGCCGGGCGGAGCTCCTGATCAACAATCAAGTCGACAAAGACGTGATCGGCGGACTCCGCGTCCGTATTGGAGATACCGTCTATGATGGCACGGTAGCAAACCACCTGGTACGCATTCATGAACGGATGAACCAGGGGACAAGCAGATAGGGGTGAACGATATGAGCATCAGAGCCGATGAGATCAGCTCGCTGCTGAAACAGCAGATTGAAGGCTATGAATCGGAAATGGAAGTCAGTGATGTCGGTACCGTCATCCGCGTAGGGGACGGGATTGCCGTAGCTCACGGTCTGGAGAATGTCATGGCCGGGGAGCTGCTCGAATTTTCAACAGGCGTCATGGGTATGGCGCAGAACCTGGAAGAAAACAGCGTTGGTATTATCATTCTCGGTGAATTCCGCCATATCCGGGAAGGCGACGAAGTCAAACGTACCGGACGCATCATGGAAGTACCGGTCGGAGAAGAACTTCTCGGACGCGTCGTCAACCCGCTCGGCGAGCCGCTCGACGGCCACGGACCGGTCAACACGACGAAAACCCGTCCGATCGAGAGCCCGGCACCAGGCGTCATGGACCGTAAATCGGTTCACGAACCGCTGCAGACCGGCGTGAAAGCGATCGACGCCCTGATCCCGATCGGCCGAGGTCAGCGTGAGCTGATCATCGGAGACCGTCAGACAGGGAAAACGTCCATCGCCATGGACACGATCATCAACCAGAAGAACGAAGACATGATTTGTATCTACGTCGCGATCGGTCAGAAGGAATCCACGGTGGCAGGCGTTGTGGAAACGCTCCGCCAGCACGGTGCCCTCGACTACACGATCGTCGTTACAGCAAGTGCGTCCCAGCCGGCGCCGCTTCTCTACCTGGCACCATATGCAGGCGTATCCATGGGTGAAGAGTTCATGTACAACGGCAAGCACGTCACGGTGATCTACGATGACCTGACGAAGCAGGCTTCTGCTTACCGTGAACTATCCCTCCTGCTCAAGCGTCCACCAGGCCGTGAAGCATTCCCAGGTGACGTCTTCTACCTGCACTCCCGTCTTCTCGAGCGTGCAGCGAAGCTGAGTGATGACAAAGGCGCAGGGTCTCTGACAGCGCTGCCGTTTATCGAAACGCAGGCAGGGGACATCGGGGCCTATATCCCGACGAACGTGATCTCGATCACGGACGGTCAGATCTTCCTGCAGTCCGATCTCTTCTTCTCCGGCGTCCGTCCGGCGGTCGATGCGGGTCTCTCCGTATCCCGAGTCGGTGGTTCCGCCCAGATAAAAGCGATGAAGAAGGTAGCCGGTACCCTCCGTCTCGACCTCGCCTCGTACCGTGAACTCGAAGCGTTCGCCCAGTTCGGGTCGGACCTCGACGCATCGACGAAGGCGAAGCTCGACCGCGGACAGCGAACGGTCGAAGTCCTCAAACAGGGCCTCAATCAGCCGCTCCCGGTGCAAAAGCAGGTATTCATTCTATTCGCGCTGACGCGAGGGTTCCTCGACGACGTGAAAGTAGAGGATGTTTCGCGCTTTGAATCAGAGCTGTTCACGTTCCTCGAGCATAACAAGAAAGACCTCCTCGATCAGATCCGCTCCACAGGCGTACTCGCCGACGAGTCGGACATGAACGGGGCTGTCGAAGAATTCAAGAAGTCGTTCCAGTCCAGCTGAGAATAAAGAAAGCGGGGGACACCCCCGCTTTACGGAGCAAAGGTGGTGAACACGTTGGCGAATCTCAAAGAGATTAAGACGCGGATAGGTTCCACGAAGAAAACAAAGCAGATTACAAAGGCAATGGAAATGGTCTCCGCTGCGAAGCTCAACCGCGCGCAGGACAAAACGGAAGCCTTTCAACCTTATAAAGATAAGATTCGTGAAGTAGTCGGCAGTATCGCCCAGGGATCGGAAGAAGTATCCCATCCGATGCTGCAGGACCGCAAAGAAATCCGCCGTACCGGCTATCTCGTCATTACATCCGACCGTGGCCTCTGCGGTGCGTATAACAGCGGTCTGCTCCGCGAAACGTACAATCTCATTCAAGAGCGCCACCAGTCCAGCGATGAGTATGGCATCGTCATCCTCGGGAAAGTCGGTCGTGACTTCTTCCAGAAGCGCGGCATGCCGATCATGCAGGAGATTACCGGCCTCGCCGATCAGCCCGAGTACAGCGAGATCAAAAACATCGCGGAAACGACGGTGCAGATGTTTACGGACGAAGTCTTCGATGAAGTGTATATTCATCACAACCACTTCGTCAGTGCCATGACCCAGCGCGTAACAGAAACCAAACTGCTGCCGCTGACAGCACTGGCTGCCGAAGCAGAAGCCGAAGCGGTATCCACGCCGGACTACATTTATGAACCCGATGCGGAAACCATTCTCGAGCGGCTCCTGCCGCACTATGCAGAGAGCCTGATTTTCGGTTCCCTGCTCGATGCCAAAGCGAGTGAGTTCGGAGCAAGAATGTCTGCGATGCGCTCTGCGACAGATAACGCAGATTCCCGCATTGATGATCTGACATTGAGTTACAACCGTGCCCGCCAGGCGGCAATCACACAGGAAATCAACGAAATTGTCGGCGGAGCCGCAGCCCAAGGCTAGAGCAATTGTGGAGGAGGAAAGACGATGAACAAAGGACGCGTCACACAGGTTACCGGTCCGGTCGTCGACGTACAGTTCGACCGCGGCCAGCTTCCTGAGATCTATAACGCCATCAAAATAGTCCAGCGTGCAGAAAAGCAGGGCGAAGTCGATATCGACCTTACGCTTGAAGTCGCGCTGCACCTCGGAGATGACACGGTCCGTACGGTTGCTATGTCGTCCACGGACGGTCTTGTCCGCGGATCAGACGTCATCGATACAGGCGGTCCGATTTCCGTGCCGGTCGGCGATGTCACGCTCAGCCGCGTATTCAACGTACTCGGCGAGACGATCGACCTGGACGAGGAAATCGACACAGCAGCGCCGAAGGATCCGATCCACCGGACAGCGCCGGCATACGACGAGCTGCAGACAACGACAGAGATCCTGGAAACAGGCATCAAAGTCGTCGACCTGCTGGCCCCGTATGTCAAAGGTGGTAAAATCGGTCTGTTCGGCGGTGCGGGTGTAGGAAAAACCGTACTGATCCAGGAACTGATCAACAACATCGCACAGGAGCACGGCGGTATTTCCGTGTTCGCCGGTGTCGGCGAGCGTACCCGGGAAGGGAACGACCTGTACTTTGAAATGAAGGACTCCGGAGTTATCGCGAAAACAGCGATGGTCTTCGGTCAGATGAACGAGCCGCCGGGAGCGCGTATGCGAGTGGCGCTGACAGGCCTCACCATGGCGGAGCACTTCCGTGATGAAAAAGGCGCCGACGTACTGCTCTTTATCGATAACATCTTCCGCTTCACCCAGGCGGGTATGGAAGTATCCGCCCTGCTCGGCCGTATGCCGTCCGCCGTTGGGTACCAGCCGACGCTTTCCACGGAAATGGGTCAGCTGCAGGAGCGGATCACTTCGACAAAGAAAGGTTCCGTTACATCGATCCAGGCAATCTACGTGCCGGCCGACGACTACACCGACCCGGCTCCGGCAACGACATTCGCCCACCTCGATGCGACAACGAACCTGGAGCGTAAGTTGTCCGAGATGGGTATCTACCCAGCCGTAGACCCGCTTGCATCCACGTCCCGTGCCCTGTCTCCGGAAATCGTCGGCGACGAGCACTACAACGTGGCACAGGAAGTCCAGCGTACGCTGCAGAAGTACAAAGAACTGCAGGACATCATTGCCATTCTCGGTATGGATGAGCTGTCCGAAGAAGACAAGCTGACGGTCAGCCGCGCGCGCCGCATTCAGTTCTTCCTGTCTCAGAACTTCCACGTTGCGGAACAGTTCACCGGGCAGAAAGGTTCTTATGTACCAGTAAAAGAAACGATCGACGGCTTCCGCCAGATCCTCGACGGCAAGTTCGACGACATTCCGGAAGATGCCTTCCGTCTCGTCGGCCGCATCGAAGAGGTCACGGACAAAGCTGAAGCCATGAAATAATCGCGATGCGGCCCGCTGCCGCAGACGCATCTGAGAAATGATTCTCCTTCCGGTACGCCCGGAAGGACGCATCCTTTCGATAAGGAGGGTGAACGGTGAGTACGTTGCAGGCAAACGTCGTCACGCCTGATGGTCAGGTGTTTGATGCCCAAGTGAACATGGTCAGCGTCCGTACCATTGACGGGGAGCTCGGGATTCTCCCGAATCACATCCCGCTCGTCACGCCGCTGGCAATCGGCGCAGCGCGTCTGAAACAGGACGGAGAAGTCAAGATGATCGCCCTCAGCGGCGGCTTCATGGAAGTCCGCTCCGACGAGGTCAACATTCTGGCCGAGTCCGCCGAGCTTCCGACCGACATCGACATTACCCGTGCCCGTGCAGCCAAAGAGCGCGCCGAGCGCCGCATGCAGGAGGCAAAACAGGAAAATGTCGACTTCCGCCGCGCGGAACTGGCACTCAAACGTGCCCTCAACCGCCTCGAGGTCGCCAAGCGCTGATACAAGACAAAGACTCCCCACCGGGAAACCGGCGGGGAGTCTTTTTTGGTCGAGGCTGGACGGGACGGTCCGGGCCTAGCTGGGCTGGCCGCCAAGTGTGGACAATTCGGCGGAATTGTGACCAAGCGACGGCCAAGTCTGGACAATTCAGCCGAATTGTGACCAAGCCGGCTCAAACTGTGGCCAAAGCAGATCCGAGCCGTAGAAAATCAGCTGACATCGAGAGCAGCCGCAGCCGGACCAAGCGTCCAAACCGAGAGATTCATGAGCCCTCCGCGCCTGCGGCTTGGTTTTGGTAGACCGAAAAGCAAGCGCAGCGCGCAGGAGTCATCCAGGGGTTGAAAGAAGAGGGTGGGTCGCCAAGTGTGGACAATTCGGCGGGATTGTGACCAAGCGGCGGCCAAGTGTGGACAATTCAGCCGAATTGTGATCAAGCCGGCTCAAACTGTGGCCAAAGCGGATCCGAGCCGCAGAAAATCAGCTGACATCGAGAGAAGCCGCAGCCGGACCAAGCGTCCAAACCGAGAGATTCATGAGCCCTCCGCGCCTGCGGCTTGGTTTTGGTAGACCGAAAAGCAAGCGCAGCGCGCAGGAGTCATCCAGGGGTTGAAAGAAGAGGGCCCGGCCCGGGCTGGCCTCCAGCCAAGTGTGGACAATTCAGCAAGATTGTGACCAAGCGGCGGCCAAGTCTGGACAATTCAGCCGAATTGTGACCAAGCCGGCTCAAACTGCGGCCAAAGCGAATCTCAAGCAACAGAAAACACCGCCTCCATAAGCTGAAGACGGTGTTCAGGACGTTAAAAGTTAAACCGATATACGTACGTACCCGCTTTTTTCACCAGGAAGGGAGCGGCCAGCCGGCGGGCTGCCCGTTGGTTTGTCAGCCTCATCCACCTTTGCAGCTGATCGCTTCGAAAAGGGAAAGGGTGAAGAAAGTGAAAATCCCGCAATGCCTCCACGTGGGCCTGCGCCTGTTTGATGCCACAGGAAGAACACTGCCACGTGCTGTAGCGTCGTCTCATGGAGAGGCGGCTGCAGGAGGTGCACCAGACGCCGACGAGAAAATCAGAAGGGGTCAGCTGAAATTTGTCCAGAATGCACCAGTGCGACGTGCTTTCCGTCAGCATTTTCTTCTGCAGACGCTGAAGGGCTTCGGTCTGCGGCGGGATCGACGCCGTCTCTTGAAGCCACTGCTTTACAATCGAAGACAGCATGATCGGCCGGCTCACGGGAAGCGGTGTCGCGTCTGCAGCCGTATCAAAATAGACAGAGCTGTGTGTGAAAAACACATGAGTGAGTATCGGATTCGTGTAGCCGCAGGTTTCCGCGTACGCACGCAGCTGGACTTCCTGCTGTCGCACCTGCTGAACAGGACAGGTGTAGCCATAGACTTCGCCGGAGCTCAGCTGCTTCATCTGACCCGTCTCAGGCATCAAATGCAGGGAGCCCCGCTGATGTTTGATTTCCAGAATAGCGGTAAATTGAGGATGGAGGAGAAGGGTATCCATCTGGAAGGAACTGCTGGTGATCGGGGAAGGGAGCTGAACCTGGTGGAGCAGCGTCACTTCGTCGGGGAGAAATTGATAGTAATAATCCATCCGCCGCTCACCGTAATCGCCGGAGCTCGTACGGTAAAGTTCCTGCTCCACAGCAGGACGGGCGGGATGCTCAGAGGGCAGCCGACGGACGGCAGCCTGCAGCTGAGATAAGTAAGGGGGTGTGAATCTCGGTCGAAGCAGCATAGATCACCTCATCATAGAAGAATATCCATAGTATACATACGAACATACGATCCTGCAAGCGTTTTATCAACTACTCCGCGCCTGCGGCTTGGTTTTGGTAGACCGAAAAGCAAGCGCAGCGCGCAGGACTCATCCAATGGGTTGAAAGAAGAAGACGGCCGCCAAGTGTGGACAATTCAGCGGGATTGTGACCAAGCGGCGGCCAAGTGTGGACAATTCAGTCGAATTGTGACCAAGCCGGCCGAAATTGCAGCCAAAGCGGATCCGACCCCAAAGCGGATCCGACCCCCAAAGAAATACACCCCCATCAAAAAACATCACCCGCATCCCCCAAACTTTTTTCCCGAATTACCCTCATCCATGCCTCGGTGCCATCGAAGAATATGACAACCACAATACAAAAATCTTCACCATCTTTTAGGACCAGCTCAAAAAATTTGGTACAAAGTGAAACCTTTCCAGCTGCATGGCGACAAATGCATAGAAAGGGAAATCATGCGGTGCACAGGCAGAAAGAAGCCCCGATCTCTGCGATGAGGGTCGCACGAACTGCCCAGGAGCAGTGCTTAAAAAGTACTTTTTCCGCAATGTTTGAAGAAAATAGGGAAAAAGACGATTATTTATTATGAAAAACGTGAATGAGACATGTAACAAGTTTGTTACAATTAGCAGAAGTGGAAAAAGTACGCCGAATTGGCATCAAAGGAAAAACAGGTCTTTCGTCGCACGGATTCCGCGTAATTTCTTCCGTTAGGCGGTAGCAATTCAAGCTGATTTTCGTTACTATTATGTTGGTGTGCTTTGTGCACAAGAAATCAGTGAAGCCGTTTCGGAGGGATTGCATGTTTGAGACGATCGGACAGGAAGCACTTTTTAACATCATGATCAGTCTGATGGTGCTCGTCATTGTCTGGTGGAGTCTCCAGTCATTCCGATTTGACGTGTTCGTCCGCGACCCGGACGGCATCAAAGCCAAAGCACTGATGGTTATAACAACAATTGCTTTAACGCAGCTTGTCACAGGATTTATTTTGAACTACATGGAATGGTCCGCAGCCCTGCGCTATTTGTTCTGAAACACGACAACTTGAGCATGTACATACATGCATCACAAGCTCAGTACAGCAGGCTGGACGTTCTGATTACATCAACTTAGTCAACCAACCACTACAATATGATCTATGCTCACTCAATAACAGCAGCAACACTACCAGTTGTGGAAGCAACAACATGGACACGGAGGGGAATCTATTGGAAAAAATTATTGTTAATGGAGGACGGACACTCGAAGGCAGTGTTCGAATCGATGGAGCTAAAAACGCAGTACTGCCGGTGATCGCAGCGTCGATACTCCCGACAAAGGGAATAAGCAACATTTACGATGTACCGGCACTCGCCGATGTGTACACGATTTCCGAAGTGCTGCGGAACCTGAACGCAGAGGTCGAATTTGATGGAAAAAACCATCTACGGGTCAACGCGCAGAAGGATCTCGGCATCGAGGCCCCATTTGAATATGTGCGCAAAATGCGCGCGTCTTTCCTCGTCATGGGACCTCTCCTGGCACGTGAAGGCCGCTCCCGCATTGCGCTTCCAGGCGGATGTGCGATCGGCTCCCGTCCGATTGACCAGCACCTGAAAGGCTTTGAAGCCATGGGTGCCGAAGTCGAAATCGGCAACGGATTTATCGAAGCCAAAGTGGACGGACGCCTCAAAGGCGGCAAAGTCTACCTCGACTTCCCAAGTGTCGGCGCAACCGAGAACATCATGATGGCCGCTTCCATGGCCGACGGCACGACCATCATCGAAAACGCAGCCGAAGAGCCGGAGATTGTCTGTCTCGCTACGTACCTCAACGCCATGGGCGCCAAAGTACGCGGCGCAGGTACCGGCACGATCCGCATCGACGGTGTCGAGGAGCTCACAGGCGCAGATCACACGATCATCCCGGACCGCGTCGAAGCAGGAACATTCATGGCAGCAGCAGCGATCACAGGCGGAAACGTCCTGATCGAAAACGTGCTGACCGAGCACCTCCGTCCTGTCATCGCGAAAATGACAGAGATGGGCGTTTCCATCCAAGAAGAAGGCACCGGCGTGCGCGTCATCGGCCCGGACAAGCTCAAAGGCACCGACATCAAAACGATGCCGCACCCAGGTTTCCCAACCGACATGCAGGCACAGATGATGGCCATGATGCTGCGGGCAGAAGGCAACAGCGTCGTCACCGAGACCGTCTTCGAAAACCGCTTCATGCACGTCGAAGAATTCCGCCGCATGAACGGCGACATCAAAATCGAAGGACGCACCGCCATCATCAACGGACCGGTCGACCTGCAGGGCGCAGAAGTCGCCTCCACCGACCTTCGTGCAGGAGCCGCCCTCGTGCTCACCGGCCTCGTCGCAGAAGGCCGCACTCGGGTTACTGAGCTCAAGCACATCGACCGCGGCTACGTCAATTTCACCGAGAAACTACTCGCGATCGGCGCTGACATCGAGCGCATCAACGAAGAAGAGGAAACGACCGTAGAAACAGCCACCACGCAGGGCGCGTATCAGGCTTAATTCTATTCTTATATTCTCTTATCCAGGGAGCTGTCCATCACGGGCAGCTCCTTTTACGTGTTGTTACAAAAGGTGTCCTCGCAACTATGGCTGCTGCAGTCCCGATCCAAAGGATGGGCCTTTGGTGAAGAACCCATCTGAAAGCTTCTTTCAACGATCCATCATTTCCCGGGAAATAAGCATCTGACTAACTGCATAGGAAAGGCAATGATGCTCCTAGCGTTTGTTTGTTGTTATCGGCGGATACTGATCAAACGATTCAAGTCGATCAGCCGCGCTATCTAGGGGGAAAAGGCGAGCAGAGCAGGACAGCTCGCCTGCTCCCATGGTGTGGCACGATTCGTGTGGCGAGTCGACGTGGTTTCGCTTCGAGTCGTCACGATTGGCCGTCGATCTGTCATGGTTCGAGCGCTTTGGCGAGCTTTTTGCTCAAGTCGACGTGCTTTTCCGCTGAGTCGACACGGTTTACGCGTCGAGGCGTCCAGGTTCCTGCCTCGAGTCGACCTGCTTTTCGTCCGACCGCTGGAGGGGAGCGATCACTCGGCAGACGTCTCCATAAATAAGCGAACGAGAACCTTCAATCAAGCCCAACCCGTAATAACCCAAGCCCTTCCCGCCTCGGCTGCCCCCGCCAGCCGATGAAAAGCCGGGCGGAGCAAGGCAGCTCAAATGCTCTTTAGGGGTGTGGCGTGGTTCATGTGCCAAGTCGACGTGCTTTTCGACCCAAGTCAACCGCCTTCACTACGACCAAGTTGCTCCGCTTCACTCTTCCATTCGACGAGCTTCCCCCCACCATCGGCGAACGGTGGAAGTGGCGGCTTGCTCGACCCCATGAGAATGTACTTCTCCGCTGGCAAACCGCAATAGAACCAGCGTGAGAACCAGCCGGTGGGCTTCCTTCTCATCAGCAGCTGCCCATTCGAAAATCACATTCCTTTTTTGTCTGCTTCTGTGATAGAATGTTAAGATGAGGATGATAGTGCAGGCGTAGAATAGGAACCCAGTACATAGACACAGATATCAGCCGATACAGGACATCAGGGAGGATCTAGCGCATGTTTGGACGAGATATAGGGATTGACTTAGGAACAGCGAACGTACTTATTCACGTGAAAGGCCGCGGGATTGTACTGAACGAACCAGCCGTGGTAGCGATGGACACACAGACGAGAAACGTACTCGCCGTCGGGGAGGAAGCGTTCCGCATGGTTGGACGAACACCGGGAAACATTGTCGTCATGCGCCCGCTCAAGGACGGCGTCATCGCCGACTTTGATACGACGGAAAAAATGCTCAAGCATTTTCTCGAAAAGATCCGCGTCAAAGGCTGGTTCATGAAGCCGCGCATTCTGATCTGCTGCCCGACGAACATTACGAGCGTCGAGCAGAAAGCAATCCGCGAAGCCGCGGAAAAAAGCGGCGCCAAGCAGGTGTATCTCGAAGAAGAGCCGAAAGTCGCCGCTGTCGGCGCCGGGCTCGACATCTTCCAGCCGACCGGAAACATGGTCGTGGACATCGGCGGCGGCACGACGGATGTGGCCGTGCTGTCGATGGGCGACATCGTCACGGCCGAGTCGATTAAAATCGCCGGGGACCGCTTTGATGCCGATATTCTCAGCAGCATCAAGAAGAAACATAAGCTGCTGATCGGGGAACGCACCGCCGAGCAGATCAAGTTCGAGATCGGCACCGTTTCGCCGAAGGGCAGCGACAAGTCCATGGAAATCCGCGGGCGCGACATGGTAAATGGCCTGCCGCGCACGATTGAAGTGCACGCCTCCGAAGTACAGGAAGCGATGCAGGAAGCCGTCCAGCACATCGTGCAGGCCGCACGCACCGTACTGGAGATCACGCCGCCGGAGCTGTCCGCGGACATCATTGACCGCGGCATCATCATCACCGGCGGGGGTGCGTACCTGCACGGGATCGACACGCTGCTGGCCGACGAGCTCAAAGTGCCGGTATTTATCGCAGAAGATCCGATGGACTGCGTTGCCAACGGAACCGGCATGATGCTCGAGAACCTGGACCGAATCCGCAAAGTAAAATAACGAGGAGGAACCACTCATGCTTCGAGGACTCTACAGCGCCGGTGCCGGTATGATGGCCCAGCAGCGCCAGCAGGAAATGCATACAAACAACCTGTCCAACGCCGAAACGCCGGGGTATAAAGCCGATCAGGGCTCTCTCCGGAAGTTTCCCAACATGATCGCTGCCGCGATGGGGACCCAGGCGGCTCCGAACGGCGCACCGAGAATCGGCGAACTGACGACCGGCGTCTACATGCAGGAGCGGACGCCGAACTTCCGTCAGGGCGACGTGCAGGAGACAGGCAACAACACCGATGTGGCCCTCTTCCAATCCGACGTGCCCGTTGATGAGGAGACCGGAGAGGAAGCGATGCTTGCTTTTAACGTTGCTGCCGAAGACGGAGAGATCCGCTACACGCGAAACGGGAATTTCACCATCGACCAGGACGGCTTTTTAACGACGGCCCAGGGTAATTACATCCTGGACACCGAAGGAGAGCCGGTGGAGCTCGACAACGACCAGATCCGGATCAGTCCGGAGGGAGAAGTGTTCGATGAGGATGAAACCTTGATCACCCAGCTGGACGTATCGGTTATTCCGGACCCGACGAATCTCGTCAAAGAAGGCGAAGGCCTCTTGAACTATGAGGGCGAGGCGGCGATCGCGTCGGCCGTCGGAGATGAGGACATCAGCTATCAGCTGCAGCAGGGATTTGTGGAGCGCTCCAACGTGGACGCGCAGCAGACGACGGCGCAGATGATGAACGCGATGAACACGTTTGAAATGAACCAGACGGTCCTGCAGGCATACGATCAGAATCTGGAACGGACCGTGAACGACATCGGCCGCATCCAGTAGGTGCATAGAGGGGAGAGAAGGCAATGAATCAGGCGGTTTTTAACTCGTCCGTAACGATGGGCCAGGCACAGCATAAGATGGATACGGTAAGCGATAACATGGCGAACCTCGACACCCACGGCTACAAACGCCGCGACACGTCGTTTGCCGATTTGATGTTCCAGCAGGTGAACAACCAGCGGGTCGGTCCGTATGAAGAAGGCCGTGAGACGCCGGAGGGCATTCGCCGCGGCAGTGGTGCCGGCGTGGCGCAGACGGCGATCCGTATGGAACAGGGGGCGCTTCAGGAAACCGGGCGCACATGGGATCTGGCACTCACGGAGCCGGACTATTTCTTTGAAGTGGCCGCCGGGGACGACGGATCCCGCCGGTTCACCCGGGACGGGGCTTTTTACTTGAGCCCGGATCCGGCAAATGAGGGCGTAAACTTCCTCGTAGACGGGAATGGGGAGAATGTGCTCAATGCAGACGGGGAGCCGGTGGAAGTCCCGGCTACCGCCGAAGACGGCATGATGCAGGTGAATGCGTTCGGGGAAGTGCTGCAGCTCGGTCCGGACGGCGAAGAGACCGTGGTGGAGCAGCTCAACACCGTGAACATCACGCGCCCGCAGCTGCTTGAATCGACGGGAGAGAACCTGCTGCAGTTCCCGGACCTGGCGGAGCTGGAGCTCGATGAAGCAGATGTCCTGGAAGAGACCGCCGGCGCCGAAGTAATTCAGCCGGAGGCGCTGGAGCAGTCCAACGTGGACATGGGCCAGCAGATGAGTGATATGATTGCAGCCCAGAGGCACTATCAGCTGAACGCCAGTGCACTAAACATGACCGACCAGATGCGCAGCATGATTGCGAACCTGCGCTGATCCGGATGGTCGTAGAGTTGAGGAGCAGAAGTTTCTATGAGTGATTACAACCATCGAGAAACAAAGGAAGAAGAGACACAGCAGGAAGAGGAACCGAAGCAGGAAGATACGGCTTCGGCACCGGACGAACAAGAGGAAATGAGCCGGACCGACAGAAAGAAGAAGAAGCGCATCCATCCGTTCTGGCGGCCGACGCGCCTGCTTCCGATCTGGCTCCGCATCGTGCTCGTCCTTGCCCTGATTGCTGCTGCGGCCCTTGCCGGAGCTGTCGTCGGCTACGCTATTCTCGGCGAAGGCGGCAGTCCCTCCGACGTACTCGAGCCCGAAACCTGGTATCATATCTACGACATCATCTACGACAATACCGAGCGGGGCCGTGATTAACAGCCACTGGGAGATGCGCTGCAGCAAGCAGCAGCGTCTCCTTTTGACGCAGCAGTCCGATAACGATCTACATACTAGGAGGAAACGCGATGCTTACCACCGAACAGATTCAGGCGATCATTCCGCACCGCTACCCATTCCTGCTCGTCGACCGCATCCTCGAAGTCGAAGAAGGGAAGCGGGCAGCTGGCATCAAAAATGTGTCCGCCAACGAAGACTACTTCAACGGACACTTCCCGGACTATCCGGTGATGCCGGGCGTGCTCATTATTGAAGCACTCGCCCAGGTCGGCGCCGTCGCCATCCTGAAAAAAGAGGAGAACCAGGGCCGCCTCGCCTTCTTTGCCGGCATCGACAAATGCCGCTTCAAAGGCCAGGTCCGTCCCGGCGATCAGCTCCACCTCGAAGTCGAGATGACCCGCCTGCGCGGCTCGATCGGCAAAGGCACCGCCACCGCCCGTGTCGACGGAGAAGTCGTCGCCGAAGCCGAGCTCATGTTTGCGCTCGGCGAGAAACAGTAACACGAATGGAATTAGGAAGAGAAAGGCAGGGCTCAATGATGAGGCCACGATATGGAATCTCTGCACTGTCTGCTTTTGTCCTGCTGAGCGCCTGCGCGGATAACGACGACCAGCAGAATGAACAAGCAGATAACCAGGAAAACACACAAGAGAATAACGAGGAAGATGTCGATGTTCAGGCACAGGAAGCAGCGGTGCAGGACTTGTATTTTTACATGGACGAAAGTGACGTGGATGCACTGTACACCCGCTCCCCCAACAGCGATGATCGACTTGGCGCCGAAGTGAAGCTGGATCCGGACAGTGATGAAGTGCTGGAGCTGGACGGTGGAATGCGTTTCCGCGGCAATACGGCGCGGGGACTAGAGAAAAAATCATTCAACGTGCGTTTTGAAGAGGACCAGCCTTTCCTTACGGATCACAACAGGATGAACCTGAACGGGATGTTTCGGGATCCGTCCATGATGAGGGAAAAAATATCCTGGGACATCTTCGAAGATGCCGGCATGGTCTCTCCAAGTGCAGAGTACTTTGATTTTTATCTCAATGATATTTATGAAGGGCTTTACGTCCATATTGACCGGATCGACATGAATCTGATGGAACGGTTCGACCGCAATCCGAACGGCACACTGGTGCGTGACCAGATTCGTGGGCGTGAAGGCGAACAGTTTAACGTCAATTCGACGTTCGGTTTCGATATGAGTCAGATCGATCAGGCGGATCAAGTAGATTTTCTGGAAGAAACCTTCAACTACCGCGGGGATCCGAACTGGGGCGAAGTCCGTGAATTCATCGATCTCGTACAGCGGACACCGGCAGGACCGGAGTTTGCACAAATGATGGAAGAAGAGACCGAGACGGAATCCTTCCTTACCTGGCTGGCCCTGCATATGATGGTCGGTGACATTGATGCCTTTGGCGATGACTACTGGCTCTATCTGGACCACGAAGATCCGGACGCCGGCTGGGAAATCATCCCGTGGGATAAAAACTTGTCTTTCGGTTCTCACACCCGCCAGGGCTATGGCGTGCTGAACGACTTTTTCGGCTATGAATATGAGATGGACCCTGCAGGATGGGACAACCAGCTCTTTGAGAAGCTGATGGAAACGGACGAGCTGCGTGATGACCTGGAAGAACGACTGGTAGAGCTCATGGAACAGTTCCCGCCATCCTATGTCGAGGAGCGAGCGTCGGAGTATCAGGAACAAATCGAGGAATCGGTTGAGACAAGGCCAGGCGAGGATGCCTTTGAGCGCCACCCGCAGAATCACTTCGGAGAGCTCGATGATTATGAGCTTCGTGCGGAGCAGGTGACGCAGTTCGTTCCGCTGCGCTACGAATACCTCCGCACCCAGCTTGGTCTGAATGAGGCTCAGCAGGAACAGGCGGCTCAAGCGGACGTGTCCGCCGGTGAAACTGTCTACCTTACCGACAGTGCCGGCTTCGTGATCGGCAGCTTTGAGGCAGATCAAGGCGAAGGGAGCCTCTCGGTCGAAACAGAAGACGCCGACATTCCAGGCATTCAGCAGGAATACAGGCTCACGGCTGACAACACCCTCAGCGGAGAACTGTCGCTCTTCTACAAAAACGATCTCGGCTGGCCGATTGAAGGAAACTGGTACGAAGAAGATGAAGCAGTCGGTTCGCAGGGAGAGCTTGTCCTCTTCCAGGATGGCAGCATGCTCGAGTCCGAAGTAAACCCGTACGTCAACCGTATACAGGGAGATGTAGAGCTCGACGGAACGTCGACCTTCACGATCACGTATCCGTAAATCAGAACGAACGGCAGCGTGCTGAGAAGAGCAGCTGGACAGAAGCGCCTCACTTCGATTGTGAGGCGTTTTTCTTATATGAGGAATATAGAAGCGAGAGAGTATGCTGAAGCGTGCTCAGCAGCCTTCTGCCTCTGTTGAGGGTGTTTGGTGATGTTGGGAAGAAACTCGAGGCCGGTCTTCTGCGTATGAGAGCGGCTTTCGATGCGGTTCTCTTCATGATAGACGGAGGGAGCTGCGGCGTCTTTCCTGCGAAAGCGGTTCTCATACAGATGTTGGGGTGAATAACTTTAAGCATGCTCCGATATGTCTCCAATGGCATGTATGATTTTCTCTCAGCAGAACAAATACAAAAACGAAACCTTTTCAGAAGTGAAAGGCGGCGATGCCAGAGGGACAAAGCGCCGTCCGAAAATCCTCCTCGCAACCTGAGGAATAGTGGAGGTTCGCGCCCGCCGGAAACGGATGAAAAATGTAGCAGAAATAAATCTTTTTCCCAACATTTATTTTAGGGCCGAAAAAGCCTGAAACACAAAAAGAACCCCTCCTAGGCACCATGCTTCGGAGGGGTTGCGTGCATCCCGCTCGTTTAGTAGAGCATCCGGGATGTGTTTAACGAGACTTTCATGTTGGCATTGCGTGCGCGTATTTCATCCATCAGCTCTTTGTCGGACACGTTGTCCTTCGTGCGGATGGTGAACTCAAGCAGGTACATCGTGCCCTGGTTGGTCGTCTCTACATTCGTCTGGTGGACCTGGTCGAGTTTGTTTTCGAAAATATCATCGAAAACCCCTTCAAAGTGCATGTTCTCCGGGACGGTGATCTTCAGCGTTTTCTCATCGGATCCCTGTTCCCCGTAGTTGATGACGTAAAGGAAATAAATAAGTACACATAACGACGCTGTAAAAATCACAGCCAGTAAGTAAAACCCGAGGCCGCTGGCAATGCCGGCAGCCATGCCGAAAAAGATAAACGCGATATCTTTCGGGTCGGCCATCGCGCTGCGGAAGCGGATGATCGAAAACGCTCCGACTAGACCGAAGGCAACGGCAATGTTGTTTCCAATGACAATCATGACAATCGATACGACGACACTCATAATAATGACTGTCTGGACAAAGGACTGGGAATAGCGGACGCCGTGATGCGTCCACTTATACACCTGCGTGATGACGATACTCAGGATGAAACTGAGGAAGATAGCCATGAAGGCTTCAACGACCGTGTAGTTCGTCGTGGCATTTCCCGCATCCAGAAAGCCGTCTAAAAACTGCTGCATCTCTTAAAACTCCTTCTGTCAAAATATGAACTGGACTACTGGGCGATACGGTGATCAAGACCTTGATCGCAGACATCGATACTCGTACAGAACTTCGAAACGCCCTGCTTGGAGAGGCGGAAGTCACTGAGCATCTCGGTAAGCCAGAGTGGAACACTGTTGTTGATTTTTACTTCCATAACCACAAGATCTTCATCCACGAAATGCGTCCCCTGCGGCCCGTTCTCGATGCGCAGGTCGCTGCGGCGGCACATGAGGTTGTAGTCGAACGTGACGCGCAGATCATCTTCGTAAATCCCGTGGAAAGCCTGACGATCATAGCTGACAACAACTTCCGGCTTCAAATCGTAGAGGCGGCGGAAATGATCCGCCTCCCGCATAATCTGCGGATTCGACACATCGATGCCGGGGCTCATGCCGTTATCCAGATACTGGTAGGCATGCGAAAGCGGAAGCTGCGTACGTCGTTTGTTTACCACGTTATTGAATTTCTGCTTTACCTCCAGAAAAGACGTACTGTTTAAATCGGCCTGGTCGTACACCCGCAGCCGCAGCTTCTGACGGAAGTTCAGCTTGTTGCGTGTTTCATAATAAATATCGCGGTCATCTGAATCGAAGTACAAACTTACAATGTTATAACGGCCGAAGCCATCTCCAAACTTATCATAACGCATATATGGCGTCAGCTGATCAGCCAGCTTTTTATAAACAGAATAGGGAATAAGGTACTTAATTTCTCTCCTGCTAAATATTTCCAATGCCATGCGGAAAGACCTCCTTTACAAGCATCCGTACAATCTTCAATTATATTTTTTCTTTGTAAAGAAATCAAGAAGAACGTAAATTTTTTGTATATTTACATGAATCTCCGCAACATTGCAAAATGAAGAAACCGGCCTTCCAGCTGTCGCCAAACACCCGTGAATCTGCTATAATGCTGTTGGCAGTTGAAGGAATAAAGGAGGAAGCGCCGAAGATGAAAAAGCGCAGACAATACACAAATTTAATCATAGCAGCAGTACTGATCGCCATTATGTGGGTCGTAGTGTTCACCTATGCCCCGCAGAGCGACGCCCTGCAGGATCCTATGCTCGAGAACGCCATCCGCGTGGAAGCGGGCGTAGGGCCGAACGAACCGCTTGGACCGCAGCAATATGAGAGCATCACCTCCCTGGATGCAGAGGGCTATGGGGTCGAGAATCTGCAGGGACTTACACAGATGCCGAACCTGGAAGAGCTGAACCTTCGGGATAATGACATAGAAGATATCTCTATTCTCGCCGAGCTGGACGGTCTGGTGGAGCTGGATTTAAGAGAAAACAACATCAGCGATATTTCGCCGTTGAGCGGACTGACAATGCTGCAGGATTTGAACCTGCGGGAGAATAACATCAACGACATCGAAGCGCTCAGCAGCCTCACGGAAATCCGCGACTTGAACATCCGCGACAATGACATTGATGATATCAGTCCGCTGGCTGAGATGCCGCTGCTCCGCGACTTGAATATACGAAACAACCGCATCGCGTCCATTGAACCGCTCGGCGGACTCGAAAACCTCGTGCAGCGCATTTACCTGGAAGGCAACCCGGTGAATGACTACAGTCCGATTGAACATTATTACTATGACATCCTCGACACGGACTTCCTGCTCGAAGAGGACGAAGCAGAAGCGGAAACAGAAGAAGACGCCGCCGAATAAGACAGCAAACATGCTGCAGCAACTCCGCCTCCTGTTCACACGGGAGGCTTTTTTTCGTGGGATCAAGAAGGGGATGGAGCGGCCAGACAGCGTCGCGCGAAAAGCATGCCGCCTTCTGTATAGGGACTCCAAAAAGTCGTCTGCCTTTTTCAAGAGTGGCATACGGTCGGTCAGATGCTGTGTTACGTTTTGACCGGTGTGGCTCAAACTGCAGAGCGGACCGTCCCAAAATGATCGCCGGGCGTCGTGTTTTGGGCGTTTACCGGCTCAATTACAAGCAGGTGGCTCCTTTTTTCTTGGGGGCGTCCTGCCTGCGCCTGCTACCCGCCCGCTTCAGGCAGGCGGGCGTCTCGTTTTTTTCGAGAAGCGACCCGCTTTCCTGTAAAGCCGCAGCTACTTCCACTCTCCATCACGAAGCGCGCTCTTCTTGACCAAGAGGGAGGTTACTCCTGTATCATGCATCCGATCTTCAAGCTTGCTCGACGTATAGAAAAAGCGCTCTTTCGTCAGCAGGCACGAATGGTTCACGCTTACGAAGAGCGGGACCTGTATCATGAGAAGCTCACGGCTTGGGGGTGGAGCGGAGGATCGCAACAACGGAGCAGACCTGCCGCGGCTGAGAGCGGATGTTTCATGAAGGAGGACTGACGCTCCGCGCAGGAGCCCCCTGCTCTTCGAAATCTTACAAGACCGCCAGTCACCGAAGCCCTTATGGTCCCCGACTGCATCGGCAGCCGGGGAAATGAACTGGATAGGGGGCAGATTCGTCAGAAAGCATCAGATCTCATGAAAGGAAGACGGCGGCGTCTCACGCTGTGCAGGGAAAAAGGCGCTCCACGCTTTTGCTTCTCCACGGACCATAATCGTCGTTCCGAAGCGAGGCTGGGACGAATGCTGTGGTTCACATAAAAAAACCGAACTATCTTTTGAAACTCTCATCAGAGCTTCATGATAGTTCGGTTCATTTGCTTTCGTCCTGTTTTTAGACTTCGTATGATTCAGGTGTGGAAGTCGAGGTGATCGCTTTGTACCAGCCGCGTCGTCGTAGACAGGTTAACTATTCACCGATCGGCGCGGCTCAGAGGTGTTCTCTTCGTCATCATGATAAGGAGATTCGTTGTGCTCCTTGAACGGCATCACACGAGGACCGGTTCCGACAAACATCCATGCGAAAGGAACGTATTTCATCATCAAGTGAGCACCGAGCCAGCAGATGGCCAGCACAGCGGCAAAGCTATACCCGAAAATGAACACCGCAACCGGAAGAGGAGCAGAAGGCAGCCAGAGTGCTTCTCCGATCATCAGGAGGAAAGGGTGATACAAGTAGATCCCGAAGGAGACAACACCGAGCTGGATCATCGGGTTGATGATTCTCCAGGAAAAATACTTGTAAATCAAGAAAGCGACTTTGAACAAGAGAATAGCAGAAGTCAACGTCTGCGCATTCCACATCAGCTCAAAAATGCGGGAGTCAATCGGCGCACCGAACAAGCGGTTCTGCTGCCAGATGTACACGTGGAACATCGTCGCAGCTCCCCAAATGGACCAGATGAGCGCCCAGCTGATTTTCGGCATCCAGCCACGGACATCCTGAGCCGTGAGCCAGCCACGGATTTTCGGGAAATAAATGCCGATATAGGCCCCGGTGAAGAAGTACGCCATGTAGCTCAGCGACCAGGATCCTTTAAACGGCACCTGGAAGTACCAGTTGTTAAGCAGAACAAACGCCCATTGAATCGCAAGGCCGATAATAACGAGGTACGGCGTCAGGAAACGATAGCGCTGGAACGCGTAAAGAAGAATCGGAAACAAAAGATAAAACTGAATACTGATAAACACAAAATACAAATGCGCGTGGGCGCTGCCCGTCAGGAGCTGGAACGAGAACGTCGAAAGAAATTCACTGAATGTCGGCCAGTCGTAGTAGACGTACTGCTTGAACCAGTAATACCCGAGCGAGACGAAAAAGTAAGGAACAAGAATATACATAAGTCGTCTCGAATAAAAACGCTTGATCATCCCGCTGTCGATCGGACGGTTATAGTAGTTATAAAAAATCACAAAGGCACTCAGCAGGATGAACGTCGGAGTACCGAACCGGAAGAGTGTGTTCAACGAGTTGTATAAGTCAAACGACGTGGAGCCGGCAGCGGTCTGGAACATGACGACAGCTGTACCAGTGGCATGCACCATGAGCACCGCCATGATCGCAAGTGCACGCATAATATAAATTTCATTAAGTTGGTTGCTTTTCATTGTTTGTCACCTTTTCCTTTTTCTTTGAGCTCATGCACCTCTCCTATCATAAAAGAGTCTTCCGCATCCTGCAATGAGCGTAGGTCATCATTTTTCTAAATTATTATGTGAAAGAGAGCACACGCGGTTTCCGCAACATTCCAGTTCTCGCCAGTGGCTCACCGCCGGATGGACGTAAACAACGGGCAGCACCTGCATCTGTCATGATAGTAGACGCTTTCCCCGTCCTGGAGGTTACGGAGGAAGAAGGTCCTGACGCGGAGGGGGGTAGCAGAAGCCGGCGCAGCTGCAGAACGAGCAGAGACCGGTCATTGCCCCCGCATACGTGAAAGGCTGCCGTCTGCTGGGTGACACAGCCGTGCCTCCGAGCGTCGGGGGATAGGAGCATCCGCGAGATCTAAATATACACTGCATCACGCCGGGCCCGGATCAATGAGGAGCGAACAGCGGAAGCGTAAACTGCTGTGTTGAAGTGGAGCAGCAGAAAGCGCGACGCTCTCATGAAAAAAGGGAGTCGCCCGCCCGCTGGAAGCGGGCGGATAGCGGCTGCAGGCGGGACGCATCGAGGAAATGTTGGGCCACCTGCCTGTATTTGAGCCAACGAGAGGACGAAACGCGCCGCTTGGCAGCCCGTTCGGGACGGTTCCGCTCTCCATTGGAGCCACCTCCCTACGCGCTCACACGGAAGAGCACCTTCCGCCTCCCCACTGCAGAGGCATGCGGCAAGTGATGCCTGCAAAGAAACATCCGCACAGAGGACTGTCAGCACGGACGAAGAAGCGGCGCGGCTCCAAAAACGGGCTGCCCCCTCCGCGCCACGGGAATGCCACCGGTACAGAAAAAACGCGCCGGAAGCAGATCCGCTTCCAGCGCGAGGGCGTTCTTTATTTTCCGTTACCACCAAGGGTGCCGTTCAGGTCGGGAACAGTTACGTCACAATGGTGCTGACATTACTCGTCCCAGTCATCTTCTTCCGGATCTTCTTCTTCCGGTACATCGTCCTCTTCGTCTTCATCCTCTTCTTCCGGCTCTTCAGCTGGATCCAGAGAAGTCAGAGAAACGCCTACCGGCAGTGCAGATCCGGCTGTGTGCATCATGGTGAAGGAGAGGTCTTTCGTCTCCCCTGCTTCCAGTTCCACTTCATGCAGGCGGACCGCCTCGGTAATCGGACGGAGCGATGGAGACAAATACACGTCCTCATCAAAACGGAAGGCGCCGGCATAGGAGCCGCCACGTCCCGTCATGTGGAGCTGGACGGTACGCGATTGATTCGTCGGATTCGCAAGCGGAACCGTCACATGATACTCCGCACCGTACTGGCCGCGGGTGCCGACCGCCTGCTCCGGATCATAACTGAATTCCTGAGCGAACGGATTCGGTGCAGAAGAACTGGTGAAGGAGTACATCACGTCGTCCTCATTCACGTCGAACGCCGGCGTTTCCGCCTGCAGTCCGTGATACGCATACGATCCACGGGAGTGACGGTGGACCGGGTGCGGATCGATGAGGTCACGGTCGGTATCAACAAGATCCAGGTCGAGGTCGTGCGACACGACCGTGCGCACGTCATAGTCGACTTCCGTACCATCTTCCAACGGAGAAACATCGAATTCAAACATGAATCCAAGCATGTTTCCGGCTTCGGCGGTCAGTCCGCCGATCTGAACGGATTCCCCAGGTTCCACTTCGCGTACCGGCTCGCGGGAAGGGCGGAGCGAGCCGTCCAGCGTCCGCCCGGCAAGCAGCATGCCGATGTCGGTGATCGGCCAGCCGCGGGAGCTGAAGCTGGACAAACCGCGGATATCTTCGACAAGGACCGGCTCGTCCGACGTGTTTGTTAAGACAGCGCCGAAGCGGAGGTCTTCATCCACCTGATTATGATGGTGACCGAAAATACGGTGGCTCTGCTCGTCGCTGAGGCCTTCTACTCCGTCATGCCAGAGGGTACCGCTGTCGCCATCGACCGTATCCTCATAGATCGACTCCGGACTGTTGCTGATCAGGAGTCTCGTATCGCCGTAGCTGTCCACATCCATCACTGTATTGGAGGATGGGAAGTCGAAGGACATCTTATCCAGCACGTTCAGGCCGGCAAGGGAGTTCCCTGTCGAAAAAGCAAGGTAGCGGGACTGTGACTGCCAGCGCTGTGAACCTTCGATCAGGCGGGCGAAGTCGCGGGCGCTGATCAACTGGCTGCCCTCATGCTCCACGAGCGGATACGTTTCCCCGTCGACCATAACGCCACCGCCGGTATAAACCGCATTATCCTCGACGAAATCAAAGAGAGGTTCATGATCGACATAGCGTTCACTGCCATCCAAATAGACGGTGTCGATATCCGGCACTTCAAATCGGTCGAACTCGACGAATGCATTCTCCACAGCGGTCAGTGACACGTCTGATTCGGACTGTTGACGCGTAATGTCTGCACGCTGCTCGGACTGATTCCAGCGGACCTGGTCTCCAAACGCCTCGCTGACAAAGCGGAGCGGCATCATCGTATGGCCGTCGATGATCTCCGGCGCCTGCAGCAGAGTGTGGGCGCTGCTGTTGACGTAGCCGGTTGTTGAGCCGATGCGCAGACGCAGTTCATTGCCGTCACGGACCGCAGAGGCTTCTCTGAGGTCGTTATTCCAGCGCATCGAGGCACCGAGCTTTTCGAAGACAGCCCGCATCGGCACCATCGTCGTGCCGCTGCGGTTCACTGGAGCAACGCTTGACTGCAGCTCTTCGTCGTCAATGAAGACGCGGACGCCATCCGGCTGGGATGGCGGCACTTCCGCATCTCCGTTCACCGAAATGTACACGGTGCGTGAGGACTGATCCCAGGCAATCTGGCTCCCCAGCGCTTCTGTTAAAAAGCGGAGCGGCATCATCGTGTGATTGTTTGTAATGGAGGGCGCCGTACGAAGCGTCTGCGCCTCTCCATTTAAGTATGCGCGTGTCGATCCGATTCCGAGCCGCACGTCCATTCCGTCTCTGGAAGCAGAAGCTTCACGCGCATCGTTGTCCCATCGAAGCGACGCTCCTAATGCTTCAAAAATGGCCCGCATCGGCACCATCGTCGTGCCATTTTCGATAAACGCCCGCACAGGGGCATCAAGTTCTTCTCCATCCACCATCACTGTGGCAAAATGCGATGAGGCTTCCGCCCGCTCCGCATGCATGACCGCAGAAGAAGCAAACATTATGACAGCCATTCCAGCAGCAACCATTGTTTTCCATCCTTTATTCATGTTCATGTCCTCCCCCAAAAAATATGTAGGCATATTGATAAATCTTCCATCTATCACCATATCATAATAGAGGGAAGGACTCGAGGGTCTAATGGTTACAGTTACATAACAATTCAATGTCAAAGAACGGAAAAACCTTGAGCTTTTCCCGCAGGTCCAAACAACAGCACTGCTGAAAAGGATTCGTTCATACAGAAGGAGCGATCATGACAGGGGACGTGAACATCTCCTTTTCAAGAGGGGGGAGGATGTGGCATACTAAGAAAGATGTCTATGAACAATCGTGAAAAAGAACCAACATATAAAAGGAGCGTTTTAGATGAAGAACCGCGGTATGCTGCTGTTAATCCCGGCATTGCTGCTTGTCCTTGGAGCAGGCTATCTATCCTGGGATTCGGTCAATGATCATAATGAACAAGTCCGGCAGCAGCAGGAAGAGGAACAGGCGGCCCAGGATGAAGCGGCCAATAATGACACAGGAGAAACAGAAGAAGACGCTGAAGGAGAACTCGGAGAAGAAGTCGAGGATCCTGATCAGCTGGGGGATTTGTCCGAAAACGAAGAGTTATTCGCCATCATGGATGACATCGAACGGGGAGATGAGAACCCGCAGATTGAGGATCACTATGAGACGGTTGTCATCGGCGGGGATCCGGAGGGTGTCTCCGCCGCGGTATCTGCAGCCCGAAACGGCACGGACGTCCTGTTCGTTGAAGAAAGAGACGGACTCGGCGGCCTCTATACGTACGGCATGCTCAACTACCTTGACATCGTATACGGTAAAGACGGCGAACACGCCATCGGTGGCATTTTTGAAGAATGGCATCACATGGTAGGGCGTCAGGATGCTTTTGATATTGATCTCGGAAAGGCGGCCTTTCTCTATCTGGTCGAGCAGGAGGATAACATTACATTGCTGTTGGAAACCGACGTCACAGACCTTGAGGTGGATGAAAGCAGCGCCCTCAGCGGGATAACCGTCAACAATGAACACGGCGAGCAGCAGGTGAGCGGTGATCGCTTCATCGATGCCACCCAGGATGCGGACATCGCGGCAGAAGCCGGAGCACCGTATTACATGGGCGCGGAAGACATGAATATTGAAGGGCGCCTCATGGCTGTCACGCTCATGATCCGTCTGTCTGATGTTGACTGGGAAGCAGTAGGGGAAGTAGCTGCCGATGACCGTTTTGGACCATCAGGCATCAATGATACCGTGGCCTGGGGTTTCACCGACATCCACACGATGTACGAGGCGCAGGAAGAAGATACCCGGCTCCGCGGCTTGAACGTGAACCGCGTCATGAACGAAGACGGGGAAGAAGAATTCTTCATTAATGCGCTGCAGCTCTTCGGCGTGGATGCAACAGATGAGGAGCAGGTAGAAGCAGCTGTCGACCGCGGACAGCGGGAGACTGACCATGTCGTGGAATTCCTTCGTGAGGAGTTCCCGGGATTTGAAGAAGCGGAGATCATTGATTATCCAGAGGAACTATACGTCCGGGAGTCCCGTCACGTGGAGTCAGAATACATGCTGCCGATGTCGGATGTGTGGACGAACGCCGATCATTGGGACAGCGTCGGCTACGGCGGGTATGAAGTCGATGTGCAGGCCACCAGCCTCGACGACTGGGGCTTCATCCTGAGCGCACCGGAACAGTATGCGATTCCGTTCCGTTCCCTTGTGCCGCAGGAAGTGGACAACCTCCTAGTCGCTAGTAAAGCAGCCGGCTTCACCTCCAACGCAGCGGGCAGCGCGCGGATCGTTCCGACAACGATGGCCGCAGCAGAAGGCGCCGGGGCGGCAGCTGCTGTGTCTCTGGAAGAGGAGATGACCTTCCGCGAGATGACGGAGAACGAAGAAGTAATCGAAGACATGCGCGAGCGGCTCTTGGATCAAGGCGCGTTCGTGGAGCCCTTCGATCTCGATTATCCGTACGAAGGAGAATATTACGACGAAGCGATCCAGTTTATGCTGAATTATGCGCTCGTCAGCGCAGGATATGACAACGACCTGTATGTCGACGAGGAACTGGCCGCAGAAAGCTTCATCAGCATCATGTACAATGGCTACGTCCGCTTCCATGGCGCGGAGAGCGAAGAAGCGGAGCACTGGTTCCCGCACCATAATACAGCCATCGAAGGCCTGGAAGGAAGCTTCACCGCAGAAGAACTAGCTTCCTACACGGCCCAGATGCTGCACGGACTGGACGGCGGAGCGGACAATGCCTGGGATGAACTCGTCCAGCAAGGCTATGTTGACGAGCACATCCACGAGGAGCTTGACGCGGACGATGTTATCAATGCAGGCGAAGGCTACTACATCATCGCCTCCATCCTGCAGGCGTCCAGCACCGACGACCTCGCCCAGCCACAATAATGAATCTAAACCGGACCGGGCCCAGCGCCCGGTCCGGTTATTGGTGGAGCTGGAGGAAGCCTTTCTTCCTGCATCCTTTTATTAAACAAAGCACATCGAACAATGTCACAGAAATACAGCACAATCTCAAACATTCTAAAAAGAAACACTGGCAGGTTTTACGCCTGCACCGGCGTGATATACATAGAGTAGAACGTCAAGATGAATCACGAAAGGAGGCACCAGCATGAAGCGAAAAGCACTCGTATCCGCCCTTTCTGCAATGTTCGCAGTCGGCGCTCTGGCTGCCTGCGGCGATGAGAACCTCGACAACAACCCGGCGGACGATCCAGTCGAATCCAACGATGAGATGAACGACGGCCTGAACGATCCAGCAGATGATATCAACAACGACGGCATGTAACGCCAGCGGAGCATCTCCGCGACACCCGATTTTAAAAAAGGAGCGTGAGCAAACATGAAGAAATCACTCATGACCGCACTGGGAAGCATGTTCCTCGTAGGCGCGCTAGCGGCCTGCGGCGATATGGAAGAGGACGAGATCAACAACGAGCCGATCAACGATCCGGTCGAAAACGAAACCGACGACAACATCGGCGGTGACGACCCGGATGTCTAAACCGCACGCAGCGCCTCTGCCCCCAACCCCCTGGGGCAGGGGCTTTTTTCATTCATTGGAGAGAGAGGGGCGGCGGAAACGGCGGCCGTGTGGCGAGCTTTCCGCTGCGGGCGTCGCGGTTCGTCCCATACCTCGACGTACCTCTCGCCTCCAGTGGCGAGCCGGTCTCGATGTGGCGAGCTTTTTCCCCGGGGCGACAGCCTTTCCCCTCGGGGCGTCGAGGTTCCACGGTGCAGTCGACCCCCTTTTAACGCGAGTCGACGAGCTTTCCGCCGGCGCCCGACCCGCGCCGGGAATCCACGCTGCACCAGATCCAGGCAGGCCCCTTCGATGCGGCTGCCTCCAGCGCCGGCGCGGCAACGAGCTCATGGAGTGGGTTACCAGCCGGCTGCCTCGGCAGCCGGAGGGCGAAGAAAAGGGAAGCCCCCGCCGTATGGCGAGCTTTCTGCTCGGGGCGTCACGGTTCGTTCCGTACCTCGACGTACCTCTCGGCTCCAGTGGCGAGGCGCTCCCCATGTGGCGAGCTTTTTCCCCGGGGCGACAACCTTTTGCCGCGAGTCGTCGAGGTTCCACGGTGCAGGCGACCCCCTTTGAACGCGAGTCGACGTGCTTTCCGCCGGCGCCCACCCCCGCGCCGGAAACCCACGCTGCATCAAATCCAGGCAGGCCCCTTCGATGCGGCTGCCTCGGCAGCCGGAGGGCGAAGAAAAGGGAAGCCCCCGCCGTATGGCGAGCTTTCCGCTCGGGGCGACGAGGTTTGCCCCGTACCTCGACATACCTCTCGCCTCCAGTGGCGAGGCGGTCCCCATGTGGCGAGCTTTTTCCCCGGGGCGACAACCTTTTGCCGCGAGTCGTCGAGGTTCCACGGTGCAGTCGACACCCTTTGAACGCGAGTCGACGTGCTTTCCGCCGGCGCCCACCCCCGCGCCGGAAACCCACGCTGCACCAGATCCAGGCAGGCCCCTTCGATGCGGCTGCCTTCAGCATCGCCAGTTTCCGAATACTGTAATTTTACACACTCGTCCCACGGCTTCACAAAACTTTGCCGCAGAGTATGGAAGACATTGCAAAACCTGCAGATGCCGTATCTATTCACGGATAGACGGGGTATGATGACTCTAGTCCCCAATAAAGAAGGGACACAATCTGAAGAATTCCCAGGAGGAATGTAACAATGAAGAAAAAAATCAGCCTATCCATCCTTTCGAGCGTGTTTGTTCTTGGAGCACTTGCTGCTTGCGGTGACGCAGAGAACAACGACCTCAATGACAACCTAAACAACGACCCAATTGAAAACGACGTGAACGACGATCCTGCGGACAACGACATGGACGATAACATGAACAACGACATGGACAACAACATGGACAATGACATGAATGACGACATGGACAATGACATGAATGACGACATGGATAACAACATGGATGACGACATGAACAACGACATGAATGACGACATGGACAATGACATGGACGACGACATGGATAACAACATGGACGATGACATGAACAACGACATGGACAACAACGAGTAACAACCAGCATCACCAAAGACAGGGACGTCCCACCACGCGTGGGGCGTCCCCTTCTTTTACCCAAAAAAGAACGTATGTTTCCTTAAAACCAACAACCTCCCATCAAAAGGCCCGGTTTCTCCGCCTCGGATCAAGGGAATAGGAACTTGTTGTAAAAAAGCATTCGGGATTTTCCATGAATCTGCGGTTATATTCAGATTTTTTAGATAATAAACAGCAAAAGAGGACTATTCCAGTAAAAATGTAGGGACAAAGGTCGCTGTGATTCTGATTCCGAAGCACCGATAATAACACATAGAGGTCAAAAATCTGGACGAGTCCTAAGGGAATTTAAAGGAGGCAATGGGAATGACGACAGCACCTGCACACGTAAGGACAGCCATTACCACAACGATCACTGCCGGGAGCGTCATATTCGCCGCCCCAACCGTCATCGAAGCATCGTTCGGGGATCAAACGCTCCGAAGCGGCATGCAGAACAGCAGCGTTTCCGCCCTCCAGGAAGAATTAAAAGAACGCGGCCACTACGACTACCGCGTCACCGGCGTATTCGGCCCACTGACCGAACAGGCCGTACGCAGCTTTCAGCAGAGCGAGAACCTGCAGGTCGACGGCATCGCCGGCCAGCAGACATTCGGCGCTCTCCGCACCGAAAGCGCCCCATCCACCCGCACCGGTGAAGCATCCGCGGACCGCGAAGCGATCGCAGAGCGCACCCTGCAGACGATCAGCACCGGACAAGTCCTGCGTCCCGGCACATCCGGCACCAGCGTCACCCGCCTGCAGACGGCCCTACATAAGTTAGGCTTCTACGATCACGAGCACGCCACCGGCAGCTACAACCAGGCAACCCAGCGCGCCGTCCGTAACTACCAGAACGCCCGCGGCCTCACCGTCGATGGCCTCGCCGGTCCGCAGACGCTCGGACGCCTCAACCAGGACATCAACGGATCCAACACCGCCGGCAGCGTCAGCAGTGGCAGCGGCACCTCGACAAACGACAGCGCCTCCAGCGGCGTCATCCGCCCATGGAACAGCGGCAGCCACGTCGAAGACCTCCAGCGGCGCCTGCGCGAACTCGGCTACTACGACGGCGGCATCAGCGGCCAGTACGGCCCCAAATCCCAGGCAGCCGTCCGCGCCTTCCAGCAGTCCGCCGGCATCACCGTCGACGGCCTCGCCGGACCACAGACCCGACGCGCCATGGAAAGCGCCTCTCCGAACAACGAAGTCGCTTCAGAAGACGAAAGCACATCCGGGTCAAATGGGAATGCATCCAGCGGCAGCGGCGGCGGGTCGTCCAGCAGTGCGCAGCTCACCGATGTGCTGCGCAGTGGTGCCAGCGGCTCTCAAGTGCGCCTGCTGCAGGAGAAGCTGCAAGAGCTGAACTACTACAGCGGATCCGTGAACGGGTCCTTTACGAGCGCGACCGAGACCGCTGTAAGAAACCTGCAGCGCCAGGCCGGCATCAGCGTCGACGGCGTCGCTGGTCCACAGACGTACCGCGCGCTCGCCTCCGCGGATCCTTACGACGACAGCCGTTCCGGCAGCGACAGCGCTTCTTCCGGAAACAGTAACAGCAGCGTCCTGCTGCAGCACGGCGTCCGCAGCGACGACGTCAAAGAACTGCAGGAACGGCTGCGCGCTGGCGGCTTCTTCAGCGGCAATGCGACCGGCTTCTTTGGGGATGTCACGAAACGCGCCGTGCAGGATTTCCAGCGCAAGTGGAACCTCGTCTCTGACGGCCTCGTCAACCAGGCCACGTGGGAGCAGCTCGAAGAAGTCTCCGACATTCACCAGGGCGAAGCGGTACCGGATAACACGAGCAGCGGCTCGTTCAACGTCATGAACCTGATCGCCGATGCGTCCGAGCACGTCGGGGTGCCTTACCTATGGGGAGGCACCACGCCGTCCGGCTTCGACTGCAGCGGCTTCATCCAGTACGTCTTCAAACAGAACGGCGTGAGCGTGCCGCGCACCGTAGCAGAGCAGCACCGCGTCACGACGAGTGTCTCCACGCCGCGGGCCGGCGACATCGTCTACTTTGAAACGTACCGCGCCGGACCGTCCCACAACGGGATCTACATCGGCAACGGCCAGTTCATCCACGCCGGCAGTTCCACCGGCATTACCGTCGCCAGCATGGACTCCTCCTACTGGAGCCAGCGCTACCTCGGCGCCGGCCGCGTCAACTAACAAAGACATTTCGGACGTCCTGCTCTGCGCAGCGGCGTCCTTTTTTATAGTAGCCTGTCAGGTGTGTATAACAGCAGGAACGACCTGACAGGACGACAAAGAAAAAGCAGCATGGCACCCTGGGACGGGGGTGCATGCTGCTTTTTCCTGCGCCGTGATACGTACGTACAACGGCAATATAAATGATAGGGGGGAGAGATGAAAGTGGTGGTTTCAACTCATATTTATTATGTACCACGTACGCCTCAACGTTAAACCTTATCCATTGAAAAATTTCCTGTATCCTGCATATTTTCTAAATTTATCTGCAAGGTTATCTTCCTCTATGGGAGAGGGCCTGCATAAGAAAAGCAGCCTCTCATCCTGGGACGGGGATGGAGAGACTGCCTTCATATTACCGCGGATCTATGTTCCGCAGAAATAGGGGGGAGAGATGAAAGTGGTGGTTTCAACTCTTATAAGTAGAATTACCACATGAAACCCAACCTTAAACATCCAATTTCGTAAATAGTTTCTCGTTTTTGCAGGGATGCCTCCATGCTGGATGATCAAGGAATCACGAATGAAGAAACAATGGCAAGATCGACCTTCGACCGCAAAGAAATAAAAAAACAACCATCAACCCTGGGACGGGGGTGATGGCTGCACCTTCGAACATCGTTCGTCGGTAAATAGGGGGGAGAGATGAAAGTGGTGGTTTCAACTCCTAGTTTTAGTAATTCCACGCAGCACCCGCTTTTAAACCGGAAATATGAAAAAAAAGTTCTGCAGTGGGAAGGCGCCTCCCGTTTTCTGTCTTGGATCTTAGGGGGAAGAGTCGAGGGGGTGACTGTTCCCTCTGCGGAAAAGCAGCGGCGCATCGACCATCGAAGGACCTCCGGGACCCGGTAGCTGGTAACAGATTGCATTCCTGTAAACAAAACTCTTTCTTTTTCCGCCGCTTATCCGTATAATAAGAGTAATTGGTTGAAAGCTCTACCGTCCTCCTTTTTTCGGTAGATATAGAAAATCATGTTAAAGTAAAGAGAAGCGTCCCTGCTGTTACAGCAGGGACGCTTCTCTTTTTCCTGGACATCCAGGGGTTCAGCGAGAAGCATCTTTTTCTGAAGTCGACAGCTTGACGCGGTATCTCATCCAAAGGAGCCTTCCCTGACCTCCTTCCATTTTTCTCCCACCACGAAAAGCCCCGTTCCGCGAAAAGTTTTTCTGAGTCTTCCATCACCTGATCCGATAACAAATCGAAAACAGATGTAATAATCTCGAAAAATCTATGATAAATTAGGATGCAGTGACAATCGGTGGGAGGCGTTCAGATAATTCGTTCTCCAAATATCTCTTTCATGCTCGTTGTATTACTCTTGTGTGACAAAAAACATGCCTCAGGACGCATAAGAATTGTAGAGATTCAATGATATACTGTAAATTGCATCGGCGGAAGCGGCGCGGCTGACGCAGCAATCTAACGCAGGACAATGGCGAAAAGTGGTGATTCCGTGACCAGGTGCATGGGAAGTCGGCGCGCACCAACATGCTCAACACGGGAAAACAGCGGTTTCGGTTGTCTGCTATTCAGCTTTCACCTATATCCTGACCGGCTGTGCCCAATGACCTGCAAATCATGTTCAGCCGGCAGCATGTAGATCGCAGCATACACGACGTGCAGAGCAAAGTGGTGGTTTTAACTGCACGACAAGATTAGCCGTATGCCGCTTTTACGCGATGTCCGGATACATATATATCCTACAAATAAATAGGGGGAAGGAAGTGCACGACAGATATGAAAACACTCACTCTACTGACGATGGCTCTCGCTATGTTGTTCTCACTATTTCTTGTTTCACCCGTTCAGGCAGGCACTTCATTTAACGATACGGATGCGGTTGAAGTGGAGCGGCTTGCTGCCGACGAAATCGTCAGAGGTATGGCGCCGGGACAATTTGCGCCGCAGTCCAATGTAACCAGAGGGGAAGCAGCAGCCATGATCCGCCGCAGCCTGGACATGAATGCCGGAGGCTCAGCCCCGTTTCCTGATACGAATGGACACTGGGCTGAAGGGGACATCGCCGTCATGGCAGCAGCCGGTATCATCGGCGGGCACGAAGACGGCCAGTTCCGTCCGGACGGAGAACTCCGCCGGGAAGAGATGGCAGCAATTCTGACGCGTTCGTTCAACTACGAAAGCCGTCAGAGCTCCTTTTTTACCGATGTGTCGCCAAGCCATTTTTTCTATAACAACATTACAACGCTCGGCCGCAGCGGGATCGCGAACGGGTACCCGGACGGATCATTTGGACCGGGAAGAAACATCAACCGTCTTGAATTTTCCTTGATGCTTGCCCGGACCCTGTATCCGGAATACGTACCGGAAGTGGATTCCGTCAGCCTGGAAGACAGCATCGGCACCGGTGTTGTCATCAACTCGGACACTCTGAACGTCCGGCCGGACCCATCGACCCAGTACAGCTCCATCGGGAGACTTTACCGCGGAGACGAAGTACAGATCCATGACCGTACCGGCAACTGGGCCCTCATCTCCAATGATTCCATCCGCGGGTACGTGTCGATGCATTACTTGAACATGTCGTTGAATCCAGGAGAAGGTGGAGGTCTCGAGGGACGAACCATCATGATCGACCCAGGTCATGGCGGCAGTGATCCAGGTGCAGTTGCTAATGGCGTCGTTGAAAAAGAAATCAACCTCGATGTCAGCCTGCGCCTCGAACAGAAATTGCAGGCAGCAGGAGCAGAAGTCCTGATGACCCGTCGAGGCGACTGGTTCCCTTCTCTGCAGGATCGAGTTCGACAGGCGAACAGTTCGAACGCCGATATTTTCATCAGCGTACATGCCAATGCTGCAGGTGCTACAGCAGCACGCGGGTCAGAAACGTTTTACAACACGACGTATTGGGCCGGTAACAGCCAGACACTGGCGGAAACGCTCCAGTCCCAGATGCTTGATAAGCTGAACACCGTCGACCGAGGCGTCAAGCGGGCGAACTTCTACGTTATTCGTAACACAAGAATCCCGTCCGCACTCATTGAGCTCGGATTCATGACCAATGCCCAGGAAGCAGCAAGAATGCGCACGGATGCTTTCCGTGAGGCGTCAGCAGAAGCATTGTATGAAGGTATTATCGACTATTACGACCGCCGCTCCTAATGCGTGGACCCGGCTGTACCCCGTCTTACACTCAGGTGTGAGGCGGGGTTTTTTGTAGTATAAAATTTTGGAGCACGTAGACCACAGCTTCGTGCGCTGCGAGAGAAGGAAGAAGAAACCTTTCTTCCCTCGAAAAGGATGAGGCGCACGCCGTACCGAGCAAAGGATGCTTTGTGGTTTTGGTCTCTCATTACGAGGCTTTCGTGGAGACGTCTTCTATCTATAGAAAACGAGCAACGTCCGACTCTGGCGCTGCGAGCAGCACCTGCTGTTGTGCTGTTATCCCACAGCGGTTGCCTCTCGGAGGAACAGCATGAGACTTTTTCATTTCTGTAGGATTTTTGGTGAAAACTTTTTCCTATCCGTACCTTTTTCCCGCTCATTCCGCTAGACTGGAGAGAAGAGAATTTGACCGACACCTTAGAAAGGAGCATCTATATGAAATACATCCTCTATTGTATCCTGCTGCTGCTCCTGAGCGCAGCCTCCCTTCCCTCCGACAGCCATACATACTTTCTTATTCTGGAAGAAGGAGAAGACCCAGATTTTGAAAAAGAAGAGATTGACCTGCAGTACCATCTCGAACACCTCGATATTGCTGTTGTCGACATGCCGGCATCCATCATCTCGGAAGTAGAAGCGAAAGATGTCGTAGATACGGTCGAACGCGATGAAATGGTCTTTCTAGACACGTCCGTAGATGAGGTGAGCACGTCTGCAAGCACGTCTTGGGCGTTGAATCAAATCAATCATCAGACTGCCGTGGATGCGGGGCTTACCGGAGACGGGGTCAGGGCAGCCGTCATGGACACCGGCATTTCGGATGCCCACCCGGATCTCCGCGTCGCGGGAGGGTACAATTTCTTTAATGATAACAACGACTGGGCTGACGATAATGGTCACGGGTCCCATGTGGCCGGGCTCCTCGCCGGCAGGTCACCAGATGCATCCGGCGTAGCCGGCGTGGCACCGGACGTTGATTTGTACGCGCTCAAAGTAATGGACGAGCGCGGGCGCGGCACGCAGTCCGTGATGGCACGGGCCATTGACTGGTCTCTCGAGGCTGACGTGGACATCCTGAATATGTCTGTCGGCGGCGTCAGCTCCAGTGCGATGCTGCAGCGGGCCGTAGAGCGGGCGGAGGCAGAAGGAATGCTGCTCGTGGCCGCAGCAGGCAACGGTGGGGAAGAACAGAACCAGACCACGACAATCGATTTCCCCGCCCGCTATGATGAAGTGATTGCCGTGGGAGCAGTCAATCGCCTGGACCAGCGCGCACCATTTTCCAGCTATGGACCGCAGCTGGAAGTTGCCGCTCCGGGGGTGGCATTGACGAGTGCGGACGCTGGGTCGAGCTATCAGACGAAAAGCGGGACTTCGATGGCCACCCCGTTCGTGAGCGGCATGCTCGCGCTGATGCAGGAGGCAGAGCCTTCGTTATCCAGCGGGGACATGCGCAGCCAGCTCCGGGATTGGGTGCAGCCGCTCGGACAGGCACAGCCGAACCGACAAACCGGCTATGGCAGGATTGAGTTTCCGGCGGAGATGACCGTTGAGCCAAGGCCGGCGCGCCCAGTCCGGCAGGTGCATGCGGAAGCAGGAGCGATCACCACTGACTATGCGGACATCAACGTAGAGTGGGAAGACCGCAGCCGAGCGTCTGCAGAGGTGACATACACGCTCCGCAGGAATGGTGACACCATCTACGAAGGAGAGGAGCTCTCTCATACGGATAGAGTGAATGAAGACGGGGATTATACGTACAGCGTGACGGTGGAAGAAGCGGCTTCTCCCCCCTCGGAGGCCGTCCAGTCGCGCGCGCTCCGCATCCGCCTCGCAGATCCTTACGCCTCTGTCTTGAGCCGGTTCAGTGACGTCAGCGAAGGAGCATGGTACCTGTCGAATATGGCCCCGCTCGTCGAAGAAGGGATTTTTGGAGGGTTTCCGGACGGCACCCTCCGCCCGTCCAATGAGGTGACGCGAGGCCAGGTCGTCACCTTGTTCGCCCGCGATCAAGGATGGAGCACGAGCGAGACGACGACCCGATTTGACGATGTGAGCCAATCCAACTTCGCAGCCGGCGCGATCGCGGAAGCATCCAGGCGGGGAGTGGTGAACGGGTATCCGGACGGTACGTTCCGCCCGTCCCAGCCTGTCAGCCGCGGGGAACTGACCGTGATGTTCCACAATGTCTACAACTTCTCCTCGACCACGGCACCGCCGGCGTTCTCCGATGTTCGAGAAGACCGGTTCTACTATGGCAGCTTGATCCGTCTAGCAGATGCAGGGGTTGTACAGGGATACCCGGACGGTACCTTCCGGCCTGGGAATCCGGTCACCCGCGCAGAATTCAGCGCGATGCTCCACAGGACCCGCTCCCGTTAACGAAGGGTAGTTGTTTTTCGTCACACAACTGGATGACGCAGCCATCTCTTTACGCCCATCAGCGGAGGAGTGGCTGCAAGATTGTTTCAAATTATATGGCGGAAAAATAGGCTGAAATGTAACAATTTGATAACAAAGGTGTAAATAATGAATGGAACGGTTTCTATATGGCAAAAGTGTGGTAGACTAAGAAAGGATAAAGTTTTCCCATGGCACCAGCAACAGCAAGTTTAACCCTTATTTCCTCACATGCATCTACCAATCATCCCACTTTTCTTTTCACCATTTACCATATTACAAGAAGTGACGGAAATCTATTGGAATTGTCGTACATTATGGTTGACAATACAATTTGAGGAAATTATACTTAAGTTTGCAGGTTACATTGGGCAGACTGGTTTCTACTGCAACTTTTGCAGGATGAAACAGAAAGTCTCGTACAATCTTGCATTGTACATACAAAAAAGGAGGAATTTTTTACATGGCTTATCAACCAAAGTCTTACCGCAAGTTTCTAGCAACTGGTGTCGCAACAGCACTGGTGGCAACAGCCGTAGCACCATCCGCAGCAGCAGACACGTCTTTCGATGACGTTCAGGAAGGTCAATATTACACGGACGCTGTCAACGACATGGCTGCAGCGCAGTTCATCCTCGGTATCGGTGACGGACAGTTCGGCGTAGACACTGAACTTCGTCGTGGCGACGCAGTACTCCTCTTCTCCCGAATCTTCAACTGGGACCTTACAGACGTAGAAGACCCAGGCTTTGAGGATCTCGACGAAGACGACTACTACTATGAAGCAGTAGCGAAAGCAGTTGAACTCGGCTTCATCAGCGGTCGTTCCGCTACTGAATTCGACGGACAAGCTTCTCTGAACCGTGGAGAAATGGCTGCGATCCTGACTCGCGTTCTGGACCTCAACACAGATGTTCCAGAATCCGACTTCGAAGACCGCGATGCATTCGGCGGCGAGTACGCTTCCAACATTGACGCACTTGTTGCAGCAGGTCTTACTGAAGGTGTCAGCGAAACACAGTACGGCACAAGCCTGAACGTAGAGCGTGAAGACTTCGCGACATTCCTCTACCGTGACGACAACGTAAACCAGATCGTTGAAAACCAGATTGCTGACCGTGCGCTGACAGTTGATGGAATCAACCAGACAAGCACAACTAGCTTCGAGGTAGAGCTGGACGGCCCAATTTCTTCTAACGAGTACTTCGAGCAGCTTCTTGAAGTAGGCGTAGAGCTGGAAGATGGTACAGAAATAACTCCAGAAGTTACTGGCATCTCTGTTTCTGAAGACCGCGAAACAGTCACTGTCGAGCACGAAAACAATGACCTTGATGGTCTCGTTGGTACGCTCACAGTTAACGGATTCACAGTAGACTTCAACTTCGATGTTGTTGGTGTTGAGAATGTTACAGCAGAAAACAACTTCAACGTAACTACGGTAGCTGCTGACATCACAGGCCCAGTAGAAGAAGACACTGAAGTAGAATTCGAAATCTTCGCGTTTGGTGACACTGATGAAGATGCAGCAGCATCTGAAACAGTTGAAATCGACGAAGCAGGCGAAGTATCTACTGAATTTGAATTCCTTCCAGCAGGAGATCACGTAGCTCGAGTTACAGCTGACGGCGCTTCTGAAGAAGTAGAATTCACAGTAGACTTCAACCTCCAGGTTACTTCTATCGACAACCTCGACCGTAACGGCGTGACAGTTGAATTCAACGAGCTCGACGAAGCAGTTGAAGATGCTACACTGACTGTTGTTAACAACGAAGGTGAAGAAGTAGAAGTTGAATCTCAGGATCTCGTTGAAGGCGAAACAGTTGCAACATTCGACTTCGAAGAGCGTCTTTCTGACGACCCAGAAGGCACTTGGACTGTAAACGGTGTTGAGCTTGACTTTGATCTTCAAGAACTGCTTGATGACTTGAACAGTGCTCAGGGAGAACTGAATATCTTCAGAGCGCTTCAAGCATTTGAAGATGCGTATGGTCTTGAGAACCTAAACTCTGACAACTCCCAGCAATATGCTGTCGCTCTGGGAGAGTTGGACGAGCCGCTATCTTCTTTCCAGGATGTTCAAGACTTCGTCAACGATGTAAATGAAGACGTTGAAGATGGTTCCACTACGGAAGAAGTATTGGAAGATCTTGAGGAAGCTCTTGAAGGTAGTGACTTAAATCTACTGAACTTCTTGAACTCTAACTTCGATAGAGTCAATGAAGATGAGCTTGATAGCTATCGAGAAGACCTCATTGAACTTCTAGACGAAGACAATGGCGATGATGACATCTCCCTTGACGATGTTCAAGGTGTCATTGATGACATCAACGTTAATGTTGCTGAAACTGCCGTCCGTGAAGCAGAAGCTAGCTTCGACCGTGATGATCTAGATGATGCAGCAGCTTTGCTCGAGTTTGTACCTGCTGACGATGAGGATGACGAAGATGACACTACACTCGCTGATCTAGAAGATCGCGTAGGTGCTCACGATCGCTTCCTGCGACTTGCTGAAGCAAATACAGACGCTCAATTCGAAAGTGCTTACAATTCTTATGTTTCTTTCATTGATGATGAAGATATCATTGGTGATGCACCATTCTACTCTGCTGCACGTTCGAACTATCGAGCTGAAATGGAATCACTAGTAGACGACAATGATCTAGAAGATGCAGATGAAGACGTCCTTAAAGACATTAATGCTGCAAGAATTGAAGCAGAAGTGATTCTAGAAGGTAATGCATCAGCGCAAGTAGAGGCTGTAGATCCACTAAGCGAATATGTTTCCTCTGATGATAACGGTGATGTTAATCCCGAGGATACTGACGAGATCTTAGAAGATCTTGAGAACTTTGCAGCTGTGACTGAACTTGATGCATCCGATATCGAAACAGATGATGATACTCTAGAAAACTATAGAGATCAAATCGCGGATAACGTTAATTTTGAAGAAGACATCAATGATGTAGTAGAAGATATTATTGGGCAAATTGAGGTTGTCAATTCTGGCCTAGATACTCAAGCTGCGATTGAAACTATTAATGAATCAACTTCCGCTTCTGATGTAAGAACGGCTCTTACATTCATCGCTCTAGAGCAAGAAGGTAGTGATGTAGCAGAACGATTTATCAATGATTACAATTCTCAAGCTCGTCTTGAAATTGCTCAAATCATTATTGATGATGAGTATCTGGGTGAAGATGATGAAGCAGAAGACTTCGATGATAGTGATGATGTTCTAGCAGCTCTTGAACAGGCTATGGATACTCATGACGATACTCTAAGCTCCTTCAATGGCGATGAGACCGATGGAAGTGGTCTTGATCTTAATAATGCCTCCACTACAGAGGTTCGCGAGGCTATTGTAGAATATGGCAACGATGCGTTTGATGATCTATCGGGTGCTGAACAAGTTGCTGTGGCCGAATGGGTCCTCAATAACGTAACTACGGTTGATGGTGACGAAGAAGATCCACGTAACTTCACGGAAGATCAACTAGATTCCTTCCTCGAAGCAGATGAGCTAATTGAAAATGCAATTGCTGAAGCATTGTAATTAAGAAAGTTTATGGACAAGTCAGGGATATACTCCCTGGCTTGTCTTATTTTTAGTATAAGAAAGGCTCTAAAATATGGCTCTAAAATATATGTTGGGGTAGGAAAACAATTCACACAAAAAGCACGCAGACCCTGCTATCTTTGATACTTGAGTTGTCGAGAAACAAGTTCAGGCGGCTCTATGTGCATAATTCACTCTACAACTAAACGGGTTAGAAAAAGCGATATGCATAAATCAGAAAGGCTGGAAGGAGAGCTGCACCTTCATATCGAATTGAAGCGGAAGCCCCATCGCTGTCCGGATTGTGATCAACGAACGAAGACCATCCATGATTACCGCCTGGAGAAGATTCAGCACCTGAAAATGTGGGAGCGGCCAACGGTGCTGTTCTACCGCCGCCGGCGGTACATTTGTGCCTGCGGGAAGCGATTTGCAGAGAAGTATAGCTTTGTGGAGAGATGCCAGGGACACAACATGAAATAGAATGAGGCGCTTAACTTGCATAGGATCCAGGGGTGTGACTTCATAGGCAGCGCGAAGCAATTCCTACAGAATCGTTGACCGCAATGAGAGTTGTCCAATATTATTTATCATGAAGTAGCATAACAACGTTGTTCACGTTCAAAGTCGTTTAGATACATAGCTGAAGGAAATAAACAAAATCCTAAATTCTATAGCTGTCCTATTAATCTTACCAATGACTTGGCGTTCAATTTCATCTAATGGTTGATTACTCACCCAGGAAGAACTATAGTTTAAGGAGGTGCATGATTAAGAGAACGTTAGGAGAATGGCAATGTATAAAGTTTCGGCAACAGAAGTAGACAGCAGCGTGAGAAAGGCAGTTCCAAGCTATTTAAATCGTGCTTCAGTAACTATAGGGATTGATGAAGAAAAACTTTTTTTAGAGCTGGATGCTAAATTGGCTAAGGAAGAAAAGAGGGAGCTGCCTGAAGCGAAAAATCTAGAACACATATTGGAGCATTCGAAACAACTGTTGCTCGAAGAGGATTATTTTAAAGAGATTAGTAATAGAATCCACTTACTGTTCTTTCTTTTAGATGTTGATGGGAAGCTTCAGAATGATTCTGAGCTTCTTCTGGATGGTGCAACCATCAGAAAGTTAAGAAAAGCGAAGAGGCTTCCAATAGCTGACAGAATGATACATGAGTATGGTATTGATCTCAGCGCGAAAGTAAAATCCTCTTCTGTCGTTACAATAGAAACTTTGAGAGAGGCAGCCAATTTCAAAGAGTTTATGGATCTGTATTTTGAGGCTTGTACGAATGAGTTTATCAATGCGGGTTCTGTTGTAAGGCACTCAGTCGGGCATGAATTGTATCAGAATATAGAATCCTATAACAGCATAGACCAACTTAATGAAGCCGCTCAAACAGGCATCTCTGAGTTGAATACTTCTGTTCTTGAATTCTCGAGTGCGGAAAACGTTGATCAAATGATGGAGCTCATGTATCGCTTTCATTTAAATTCCTTCACCGGGCAGATGTTTTCCATCCAGCAGCGTACTGCGGAGAAGCTTTTAAATGAAAACCTTCGGAATGAATCTTTTTCTGGATTTGTTAGACTAATGGAGAAGAAGATCGAAGAATCCAAACAACAATTGCTGATCGAAAATCAATTCTCCCGCCATGTGTTATCTTTAGTTCCGGTCAATGCACGTTCGGTGGCATTTCGAAGTGTAGCATGGGATGATGTGAATCAGGATGCGGAGTTTGTGGCTGTGAACCAAGGTGAAGAAGACATAACGAAATTTTCTACGATCCAGTTTGAACGTATGTCGACGTAAAAGTATCATCTGAATAGTAAGCTTCTGTTCATTTTCGTATCAACAAGCGTGCCGAGAATGGTCCCGTTATTGCAGCTTCCTACCTAAAGGGTGGGGAGCTCTTTTTCATAGGCGGATCGACTACTTTGTTGGAAATGACGCAGAAATCTATAAATAGAATTGACATTATTCTGAAAATAATATATTTTGGATTACGAAGGACTTTGGATGATTATTGAATATTTACCATCCTTCGTTCTGATTTTTAAATTCATAGGAGGGGTTGGATGCGGAAAAAGGGAACAAAACTATCAGCAGTGACGCTTGGCCTTTTACTGGTTTCTTCAGCAGCAGTGACACCGGCAGCGGCAGAGACGACTGGAGATGGCGAGAGAGTGACATCTCTTTCAGATCACACGGAAACACAGGAGCGGGACGGTCTGTCAGAGCTTCAAGAGATAACAGGTGCTGAAGCAGATGAGAAAGTGGACGTTATTATTGAATTAGAAGAATTGTCCGGAATTGAACGAGCTACTATGCAGCAGCAGTCCTACCAGGACTTAAGCGAAGAAGAACAACAAGCTTTCGAGAGAGAAATTGTATCTTCCCAAGAACTTGTCAAGCAGTCAGTAGCAGACGCAGGTCTGGACATTGAGTACATAGAGGAGTTTCAAACAGTGCTGAATGGCTTTAGTGCAGAAGTAACTCCAGAAGAAGCGGAACGTTTGGAGTCGCTGCTGGGTATTAAGAGAGTAAGTCCGGTACAGGAGTATGAGAGACCGGAAGTGACACCGGATACGAATTTCGGTTCTGAAATGGTTGAAGCACAGCAGGCCCGCGATGCTTACGGGTTTGATGGTGAAGGGATGGTTATCGGCGTTATCGACAGCGGAGCTGATCCGGAACATCAGGATTTCGTTCTTGATGAAGGCGTAGAAACGGCCATTACTGAGGAGGACGTAGAAGGCCACGATGGACCTGGTGCCTTTGCGACGGACAAAGTTCCATATGAATATAATTATATGGATCAAGACGAAGTGACAAGAGATATAATGGCAGATGCAAGTCATGGTATGCACGTAGCAGGGACAGCTGCTGCGAATGGAGACCCGGAGGAAGGTGGGATTCAAGGGGTAGCTCCGAACGCACAGATATTAAATTTAAAAGTGTTTGGTAATGACCCTGAATTACAGACGACGTCAAGTGATGTCTACATTCAAGCGATGGAAGATGCTGTAGAGCTTGGAGCAGATGTATTGAACCTCAGCCTCGGTTCTCCGGCAGGCTTCTCTTTACCAGAAAGTCCGGAGCAGGAGGCCGTGGAGAATGCGAAGGATAATGGATTGATTGTTTCTATCTCCGCAGGCAACTCGGACCGGATGGGGAGTGGTTATGCTGAACCGTTTGCAGCTAACCCGGAAACCGGGGTTGTAGGGGCTCCTTCGGTGTCCGAGAGTTCTATTTCCGTCGCCTCCAGTGAGAACACCCACATGCAGGTGGATCTGCTCCGCTATGAGGGAGAAGAAACAAATACACTTCCATACGGGTCTTATTCTGCTTACGACCCCCAGGACGTCCTTGATGGCGAATATGAACTTGTTTATGCCGGACTTGGCCAGGAAAGTGATTTTGAAGAACTGGATGAAGATGTCGAAGGCAAGATTGTTGTCACCATGCGTGGAGAAAACCCATTTACCGAGAAAACCTTGAACGCGCAAGACAGGGGTGCTGTCGGAAGTATCATCGTCAATAATGAACCGGGCTCCATTTCACTGGCGTCGGATCCTGAGATTGAAATTCCTCATCTAGGGATGTCCAATGAAGCAGGAATGGAACTCGTCGAGGAGATGCAAAACACATCCGTGACAGTCGATTTCTCCGAAGGAACCCAGACGGTAGAAAATCCTCAAATGAATGAGATGTCCGATTTCACGAGCTGGGGATTAACGCCGACCCTTGAATTCAAGCCGGAAATTACGGCTCCAGGAGGTCAGATTCTTTCTACGTTGGAAGAAGGGGAATACGGCGTGATGAGCGGAACTTCGATGGCTGCTCCACATGTAGCTGGTGGGAGTGCCTTGATGTTGGAACGTGTGGAAGAATTGTTTGATTTGAGTGGTTTCGAGAAAGCACAGAAAGCGGAGACCATGATGATGAATACCGCAGAGCCGAAGTTGGATTCTGCGGAGAACAATGAATGGGAAACATTCTATTCTCCACGAAGACAAGGTGCTGGGGAAATGAACCTTTACAGCGCTGGATCGACGCCGGTTACGGTAACGTATAGCGATACGAATAAAGGCACCGTTGCACTGAAGGAGTTTGAACAAACGACCAGCTTCGAACTGGACGTAAGAAACTTCAGCGAAGAAGAGGTAACGTATGATGTCGATACTGCCGTTCAATCCATGCAGGTGAATGGCAATCGTGTCTCTGATGACGCAGGACCTCTCGAAGGTGCTGAGGTCAACGTAGAGGGTGGAGAGGAAGAGCTTCACTTAGAGGCAGGGGAAGAAACGTCTGTTACCATTCATGTCGATACAACAGATGCGGAAGTCTATGATCAGGAGGCCGGCGCCTACGTTTCGGCAGTGGAGGCATTCGAGAATGGATACTTCGTAGACGGATTTGTCACTTTTGATGCGGTCAATGATGATGCTCCGCAGCTGTCCGTCCCTTTTTCAGGTTTTGATGGACCATGGGGAGATGCACCGCATGTGGATCCGGCAGCCCATGAAGAAGAAGCTTTTTACGATGGAATTCCTGAAGGAACAGGGCTGCTTCTTTTCGACGGATTTAACTTGCTGCCACTCGGACTAAATCCATTCACAGAGGAAGTGGACGAAGAAAATCTAGCATTTTCGCCGCAATCAGGCATGCTGCTTCCAGAGGTGTCCCTTCTACGAAATGTAGAGTCGTTGAATGTACACCTTTTGGATGAAGAAGGGAATCAAAAAAAGACGATCTTAGAAGAGGAGAATCTACCGAAGAGCTATTTTGACGGAGGTATGGTCCCTTCAACGTTGCTGGAAGAAGCATTGTGGACAGGAGAGATAGGAGGGAATCTGGTGGAAGATGGTGATTACATCATTCAATATGAAACCACTCTTCCTTTCGATGATACGGAAACTCAGACATACGATATCCCATTCGTCCTTGATACGACCCCTCCCGTGGTTTCGAATGTAGAAATAGAAAATGAAAACACGATTCTATGGGAAGAAGAGGCCAACGGGTCTGATGTTCTTGCTGCTCAGGTAATGATCAATGGGATAGAAGAAACGTTTATGGAAAGTGGAGTAGAGGAGTTCAGTCTTGATGAGAACCTGGAGGAAGGAGACCATGTTCAAGTTGCAGTAATTGATTATGCTGATAATGTAGGTGCTGCAGAACAAACATATGTAGACGGTGATCTCAGTCTCATCGTGGATTCTCCTCAGCCAAATACCATCACCAACGTTGATGAGAAAATTGTCGAAGGCCAAGTCTTTGCGGAAGACGGGCTGGATTCGCTTCAACTCAACGAAGAAGAGCTGGATGTTGAAGAGACGAACGAAGGCTGGTATTCCTTCGGTGAAAGTATCGCATTTGAGGAAGGCACTAAGGAGCTCACGTTCGAAGCAGTAGATAATGAAGGAGACCAATCAGAGGTGACCCGTTCGCTGCTGGTAGATCGCACAGCTCCAGAGATTGACTTAAGTGAAGCACCAGAAAATGTACCAAACGGCTCCAGCAGCGTAGAAGTTCCTGTGACGCTGACGGACAATAACGACGCGGTTGATTTATATGTCAACGGATCACAGGTGATCGAAGTGACGAGTGAGGACCTTTTTGCAGACAATGAACTGAATGAAACGGTCGAAGTGTCGCTTGATCTTGAAACAGGAAGCAATACCTTTGAGATGGAAGCTTTCGATGCAGCCGGCAACTCGACAGAAAAAACGTACGAAGTAACGAGAGCCGAAGCTCCAAGCGGCGGCAGCATTCCTGTTCCAAGTCCTCCAGTGGAAGAAGAGCAGGAGCAGGATGGAGAACATCTGAATCAAATTGAATCGCAGTTAGAAGAAGAAGGAGAGACAGTCGTTCTATCGGTGGAAGAGGAAACCGGAGAATTAAACCTTTCAGAGGAAGAACTGAAAAAAACGGCAGAGCAACAACGTCATCTAACAGTGGAAAGTGCTGATGCTTCTGTTACAATCCCTTCTAGTGTGGTAGAAGAGATGGCGGCAGCTGGAGAAGGCAGTATCCGCCTGAACATGAGTGAAACGGAAGAAGACAATGCTGTTTCTGAAGCCTTGGAAGTATCCGTTCAGGCAGGCGAAGAATCGATGGATGAGTTTAGTGATGCAGTCACCATCACCATGAATGTGAACGAGGAGGAGAGCGACCCTCGCACCATCGTCGGCTACCACATCGATGACGACGGCGAGCGCACGTTCAAAGGCGGAAATGCCGAGGACGGCACGCTGACGTTCACGACGGACCACTTCTCGACGTTCGTCGCCGTTGACAATGCGCGTACATTTGATGATGCAGTCGACCACTGGTCCGAAGACTACGTGACCGTGATGGCCGCGCGCGAAGTGATTGAAGGCATGGACGACGACAGTTTCCAGCCGGAAGGCGATGTCACCCGGGCGGAATTTGCCGCACTTGTGACCCGCTCCTTCGAGCTGGAAGCAGAAGAAGCTCCAACCTTTGATGACACTGACAGCGGCGCGTGGTATGCCGATTACGTCGCGGCTGCCGCAGAAGCAGGAGTGGTTGAGGGGGACGGAAACGAGTTCCGTCCGGACGACACGATCACCCGCGAAGAAATGGCGCTCATGCTCGTGCGTGCCTATGAGCTGGACGGCGAGATGCAGGAAGGAACGGCGACGTTCCTTGACCAGCGCGACATTAACGACTGGTCCGCCGAGGCTGTTTCAAAAGCAGCGCAGGCAGGCTGGATCGAAGGTCGGGACAACGACCGGTTCGATCCACAGGACACAGCGACCCGCGGCGAAGCCGCAGCGGTCTTCTACCGCACGATGGGAATCGAATAAACGCAGTACCGCGACCCGGGAGAGCCTCTGCTTTCCCGGGCCGTTTTTGTGACGTAAAGCAGGTGAAACGAGGAGTGAGCGTTGCTGCTTGTATGGCGGGCTTACTGTGGACAGTCGACGAGGTTGGGACCGTACCTCGACGTACCTCTCGCCTCGAGTGGCGGGGTTGCGTAAGCGTCAAAGAATACGTACGGAAAGCAGGCACTGGCGTGCCTGCCGCTCCAGGCGAACGCTTTCCGCAGGGCTTGTCTTCAACTACTTCTTCCCCTCTCCCGGGGAAGAAGGGATTTTCAGACGGCGCTGATCCTGTCGGAGTCGTCGCCTTCTGCTCGGGCACGCCAAAAAGCCGTATACCTTTCTCTTTTTCAAGAACGGCATACGGCCCATCGGCCGCTGGTGACGCTTATTCCAGCTTGAAGACAAAGGCTTCCTGCATGGCCGGCGCCCACGGCAGGTACTCCTTTAGAACATCGGGCTCCAGGGAGGGCAGGTTCGGCAGGGTTTCCAACAGGTAGCGCAGGTACGCATGGATATTCAGCCTGTTCGCCT
>NZ_AUCK01000004.1 GCF_000429725.1 Alkalicoccus chagannorensis DSM 18086
CGGCTGACTTCTTGTCATTCACGGTACCATCACTGGTACCGTTGTTCCTTGTAGGAATTCCTCCCTTTTCAGAACCCTGACAAGACCTCCCCGGGTAAGTCTGACCGCTTTCCACCCGTCGGCACAGGATTTACTAAACGGGACTCGGGTAATGTCGGATTTCGTCTTGTGTGGCAAACTCATCCATCCCTGTTCAGCCTTGTATCCTGTTCCTGTTCGTTGCCGCGTGTGTTTGCGTCCGGCTTCCTTCAGATTCCGGGTCACCCCGGACACCCTTGCCATTCGCTAACGGTTCCCATTACCAAGCCCGTAGTGGACTTTCACCACCAAGCTGTCAGACATGCCGGGCACACCACGAAGACCCCGGATGCAGGAAAGCATCCGGGGTCTTCCATATGCACGGCTCCGCTAAAACAGAACGCAGAAACACACAGCACCTCTATTGTTGAGATGCTGTGGAAGAAAGTTCTTCGATAATTTGTTTTTTTTCCTGCTGCGATACGACGGCTCGTTCACTGAAGACATCGTACCCATTCTTTCTTGCTGCACCGAGAATGCCTCTGTAAAAGTAGGCGGCTGCCTGTACAGGCATCCGTGATTGAAGGGGATAATAATGGATAAGTGCAAGACCCTCTTCGTAATAGTGCTCCGCCATGGCAGCCATCTCTTCCCAGAGTGCGACAAACTGATCATTTACTTCCCCGGTGAGCAGCATGCTCTCCGTATACCCATGCTTCTGCATCAGCTCATCCGGCAGATAATTCCTTCCCAGCGTGCTGTCTTCGCCTACATCACGAAGTATATTCGTTATCTGCATGGCATAACCGAGCTTCACGGCGCTGTCATGCAGCTCTTCTTTTTTCTTTGGAGCGAGAATAGGCAGCAGCATAAGTCCGACAGTGCTTGCAACATGGTAGGAATAATCGAGAACATCCTCCACGGTTTCATATTGCCTGCCGTATAAATCCATTTTCTGCCCTTCGATCATGTCATAGAAAGGTTTCAAGTCGAAGGAGAAATGCTGGAATGTGTCTTCCATCGCTCTCCAGAGTGGGTTGGATCTGTCTATATCTCCAGAAACAAAAGCATCGAATTCGTTCTGAAAAGCAAGCAGTCCCTGATCCGTTCCATCTCCTTCATCTACGACGTCGTCTGCTGTTCTGCAGAAGGCATAGACAGCCCATACAGCCTGTTTCTTTTTCTTCGGCAGGTGCTGGAATGCTTTGGCGAACGTTTTCGAGTGATATTCAATGACTTGTCTGCAGTGATCATACGCATCATCCAGCAGCATCGGATCCCCCTCTCTGCCTCTGTGAATCCGGGCAGTTTTTCTTTCTTCCATCATACCAGAATAAAGGGTGATATGGTTTAGTCTTTCCTGATTTATGCCCATGCCTTCACCTCTTCTTCCAAAATTAATCTTGAAAGCAGTCTGGCACCCTGCATCACGATCGGAACGCCTCCGCCGGGATGAACGGATGCACCGACAGCATAGACGTTGGAGAGGCGGAAGGGTTTCAGCTGCGGGCGGAATACCCCGGACTGACGGAATACGGGGGCAATGCCGAAGCTCCCTCCGTCAAACATCCCTTCTCTTTCTGCATCGTGTGGAGTCTTCCACTCCTCCCATTCAATCAATGAAGCAAAATCCGGATGAATCCTTGAGAAAATCTCTTCTCTGATCCGGTCAGCATAGGCATAAAAAGCTTCTTCCGTATCGGCGGAAGCAGGCGGAACCGGAATGAGAATATATCCGGACGCTTTTCCCGGAGGAGCCAGCGTTTCATCCATCATGGACGGAAGGAAAAAATAGAAAGAAGGCTTCTCAACGAACGCCCGCTGCTGAAAAACGGCATCCATGTGACCTGCATGATCAGCGCCGAGAAAGAAGTTGTGCGGGGCTCTCGTTTCAGGCAGTTCTTTCAACCCGAGATAGATCAAGAGACAGCCGGAAGAAGGTTCGTAGGATCGTCTCGGCTTCTGCACCGTTTTTTCGATCATCGGGAAGTCACCATTGACGATCACACGGTCTGCGGCAAAGCGGCCTCCCGTTGTTCTCAGTGCTGTTGCTCTCCCGTTCTGCTGTTCCACCTCATGCACACGTGTGTTCAGCTTGAGGGTGATTCCACGTTCCTCCATCGCCTCCGCAAGCATCTCACCCAGTGCAGCGAACCCCCCTTTTACATACCAGATGCCATGCTCGTGTTCACTGAAAGGAACAAGGGAATAAATCGCCGGGGTCCGGTCCGGGCTTCCGCCGATATACAGCGTCTGCAGCGAGAAAGCTTGACGCAGCTTCTCATTTTGAAAGTAGGAAGCAGCCTGACGATATACCGAAGCATACGCTTTCAGCTTCATGAGCGTCTGGACATTGCTCTTTGTCCAGAACGTCGATTTCTGATGAAACGAGTTATCGAGAAAGGCCGGTTTCCCCGCGTGAAACCTCTCCCGCATGTCTTTCATGTATAAGTCAAAACCAATCGATTCCCCTGGAGCAAATCGTTCAATCTCTTCCCGCTGCTTTACAGGGTCACTCCATTTCATCAATGTCGTGCCGTCCGCAAAATGGACGGGGTAGAGCGGATCTACACGGATCATGTCCACACGGTCCTGCAGTCCTAAATCTCCCAGGACACTTTGAATCATCTCCGGGAGAAGCACGACGGTCGGACCGGCATCAATCTTGAAGCCGTGCTCCGAGCGGCTGGATAATCTGCCGCCGGGCCGCTCCTGAGCTTCGATAACGGTCACTTCTGCTCCCCGCTGCTGTTCATAAAGAGCCGAGACCATTCCGCCGATACCGGCACCTGCAACGACTGTTTTCATGTAGCCACCTGCTTCCCATCCTGTTTTCGTATCAGTCCTGCTGTGATTTTCGCAGATTCAAAAATTGTCGGCAGGCCGCTGCCTGGATGCGTGCCTCCTCCGGTCAGCCACAGTCCTTCAACATCTTCGAATTGATTGTGCGGCCGGTAATACATCATTTGACTTAAATGATGCGTTAGGTTGAAAGTCGCGCCTTTGTAAATGTGTATATCTTCTTCCCAGCCTTGCGGGGTCAGGACTCTTTCCGTTTTAATCCGGGAGCGCAGGTCCGTTATACCGGCTTTCGTTTCTACCTGCCGCAGGACAAGATCGCGAAAAGCTTCCGTTTCTTCAGCCCAGTTGATTCCGCTCAGATTATTCGGAACAGGCGCCAGAATATACAGCGCGCTGTCTCCCTCGGGCGCAAGTGATTCATCCGTCAGCGAAGCATTTTGAATGTACACAGAAGGATCTTCTGATAATACCCCCCGTTTAGAGATATCTTCAACATTCGTTTTATAATCATCAGCAAAGAAAACGGTATGATGATCTAGATCCACGCTGCCTTCTATTCCGAGGTAGATCATAAAGGTGGAAAGCGAATAGGATTTCTTCGCCAGACGATCGTCCTTGTATTTTTTTCTGCTGCTGTCATCGATCAAGGTGCTGATTCCATGGGCAAAATCTGCGTTCATGACAGTGTGATCCGGTCTGCGCCGTGAACCGTCTTCCAGAACAAGAGAAGCGATTTTCCCGTTTTCTGTATGAATTTTAGCCACACCGCATCCGGTTTTAATAACTGCTCCGAGATCTTCCGCTGCCCGGGCAAGCCCCTTGGTCAGCTGATTCATTCCGCCTTTCGGGTGGTAGATGCCGTATTCATGCTCCATAAAGGACAAAATGGTGAAAGCCCCAGGGCAGTCCCACGGGGACATACCTAAGTATTTGGATTGAAACGTAAAGGAGAGTTTCAACTCTTCTTCCTCAAAATAAGAGGATAAGACATCATAAAGCGAGCGCCCGAGTTCAAGTTCCGGTACCGCTCTCAAACTTCTGAGCCTGACGTAATCAAGCAGAGATGCATGAGGATGTTTAAGCATCGGGGTTAATATCCCGAGTTTTTTCCTTGTATCCTGCATAAACCGCTGGTAGGAAGCACCCGAGCCTGGAAAATGACGTTCCGTTTCTTCAAACATTTTCTGCTCATCGGAACTTGCTCGGATATTACGGCCGTTAAAGCGGAGAGAGTACATCGGATCCAGCCGGATTAGTTCAACGTAATCCTCCATCTTGAGTCCGGAACTCTCAAAAACCTCTTCCAGTATCTGCGGCATACTGAAAAACGTCGGCCCCAAGTCGAACGTGAACCCATCCATCGTAAACGAAGAGGTTCTTCCTCCGACATACGGCTGTTTTTCCAGGACCTCTACCTCGTACCCTGCTCCGGCGAGAACTACTGCGGAGGCGAGCCCTCCTGGACCGGCACCAATAATCGTCACTTGTGTCATTTTCGTGCACCTGCTTCCGTGATAGTTATATTTTTATACATTCCCGAGCCCGAATTGATTTAAACAACCAATATACAAATATTATATACTTCTTCTATGTAATAAAAAAGAGAGCGGCTCAATTCTTCATTGAGCCGCTCTCTCTCACTGGCAGCAGGGCTGTCTGTCCCGAATGTCCGGGCCAAAGTACCGAGACGAGAAAAGAAGGGGCTGTCCTCCGGCAGAGGCATCCTTACTGACCGGTCTTTTTCAACGTCACCAAGTACCAGCCGCCCTCCCGGATCAACGGTTTCACATCTTCAACTTTGAATCCGGCACGCCCTGCGTCAGTATCGATCTCTTCAATAGAAGGAAGCGGATGTAGGTTCTCGTGAGCAGTCATGAATGTATTGAACGCCGTGGTGAACGCAGCTCCGTATTTCGCTTTCACGAGCGGACAGATAATCGTAACACTGCCTCTGGAAGACAGCGCATTAGAAAAGCGTTTGTAAAGCCGCTGACGTTCTTCCCGGGTAAAATAGTAAAGCAGGTTGTGAGCCATAATCATGTCCGTACGCCCATCGAATGTGTCGAGAAATTCATTAATATCTCCCTGACGAATATCAATTTTATCTCCAGCCCGCTGCTGCGCCTTCGCGGCAACTTCACTGCTGAGTTCGACACCAATCAGCTCGGTCTTTGGGTATTTGTCGTGAATGCTCTTTAAGTATCCGCCGAGGCCGCAGCCCAAATCGATCACGCTCGCCGGCTTTTCTTTTTTTACCCACTTCAGAATAGGGTGCACTGCAGCTTTTTCCAGCAGCGTAGACGTTTCGGCAACAATATCAGCAAACTTGTCGGTCAGATAGGTCAGACGCTGGTCCTCTTCCAACAGGCTCGGGTATTGTAAGAGCGTTGGAATGTGCAGCTCCATCATTTCTCGTAGCAGAATACCGACGGATTCTGCGCTGCTTTTGGAGGCATATTTGATCAGCCTTTTCTTGGCTCGATATCGGCCGCCTCGTCCCTCTTTCATGTGACCGACCTGGATACCGACATCGATCCAGCGTTGAAGCAGTTCAGGGGAAAACTCTCTGGATGCTGCTACTTTGTCCACTCTGGACGGGCGCTTAAAAGAATCAAACAAATCCAGCTTATAGCCGACATGGGCATGCCATGTTTTTAAAAAGTTTTCGTTCGTTTTCATCCAGTTTCTTGCCTGGAGTACTCGTTGAAGTTCACTCACTCATCTCACCCGCTTCACTAAATTGTCATCTTTTAGTAAAGAGTTCCCTGATCTGACGGAGGTTAAACACGTTCGGAAGCATCCGGGAACAATTCGTGAAACAACCCGCTGCAGCCCTGCAGGATCAGCTTGTAGGTCTCCTCAAAATCACCCGTGAAATAGGGATCCGGCACATCTTCCTCCTCAGAGTCGGCGAAATCAAGCAGACGGAACACAGCTGCCCCGCCGGTCCCGCTCCCTTTTAAGCTGTGCAGCGTGCCGGCCGTTTCCGCATCCATGGCGATCAGGTAGTCTGACTGGAAATCTTTCTGTGACAGGATCCGTGCCTCCATCCCCGAAGCGTCGATTCCTTCCTGCTCCAGCAGATGAAGGGTGCCCTCATGAGGCTCACTTCCTTCATGCCAATTTCCTGTGCCTGCAGAATCCACGGTAACCCCGGTCAACTGAGCTGCTTCCAGCCATTGGCGAAATACTGCCTCTGCCATCGGTGATCGGCAAATATTCCCGAGACAGACGAATACGATTTTCATTTAAGCACCACCCTTTCAAAATAGAATAGAACCCTTCCTCAAGCGTGCTTTTTCCCTTGCTGTCTGTCAGCGCCTGACTGAAAAAGACCCTGATCATGAATGGTAGATCAGGCTGCGACCCGACTTGGATGCCTCATGTGTTCTGGTATTATTTCTTATGAAAATACCTACTGCCAAGCCTCTCAACGAGTACCGGGGCAGCCTGATAAATTCTTGCTGCTGCTCCCATCCACCACGGGATGCTTATTTCCCGTACACGTCCTGCTATCATTTTTCGAAACAGCACCGCCACTTCCTCCGGGCGCCGCATCAAGTTCGATACTTCTGCCGCATAGCTGCCGTCTTGATCTGCCCCTTCAAAGAACGGCGTATCGACAGGACCTGGATTCACGATACCGACATGAATACCGTGAGACGTCATTTCCATTCTGAAGGCTTGAACAAATCCCTGGAGAGCATGTTTACTTGCCGCATACACACTCGATTTGGGGGTTGCGATTTTTCCTGCGAGAGATCCGGTAAATAAAATTTGCCCTTCCGCCCCTCTCCGTATCATCGAATTAGCTGCTTCTCTGCTGAGAATAACCGGCGCAAGCACGTTCAGCTGCATCATCTGCTCGGCGTCCTCGGTGGTGATATCCACGACGGCATCAAACACAGCCGCTCCGGCATTATTAATGACGACATCAACTGGACCTGCTTTCCGCTCCACTTCCTTGTAAAATCCGGGGAGTTCATCCAGCCGGTCTACAGAAAATTGAAAAGCTTCTATTAATACGCCGCATCGATGGTAGATCAGCTTCTGCGTGCGTATCAATTTTTCTTCGCTTCTTCCGCAGATGATCGGATGGTACCCGTTCTCTGCAAGCTCGAGCGCCAGCGAGGCCCCGATGCCACTCGATCCTCCTGTAATCAGCACGTTCGTATTCATCAAAGACTCCCCTTCTTTGTCTATTCGATATGGATACTTGTCCTGTCAAGGTTGACATTGCGACAGGAACAGACGATAATGAAGCTACTTTTCATTTTATCAGATTTTCTCTCTCATGAACGTTGGAATCAACATAGAGGCAAAGGAGTATCCCCATGAACCTATTTATCATCGGTGCCGGGTCGATGGCGCAGGCGTTGATCGGCGCCTGGCATCAGGGCAGCCACCACATAACCGTAACGAACCACAGCAATGATGAGAGGCTTCAGCAGATGCAGGAACGCTTCGACGTATCGACCAGCCGTTCAACCAGCCGCGCAGCCGAAGCAGATGTGATCATTCTCTCCTGCAAACCAAAGGATTGGGAAGAAGCAGCTGGACGATACATCTCTGTCGTAAAGCCTGGAACCCTTGTCATTTCCGTCATGGCAGGTGTCACGATTGAGTCCATGAAGCACGCCGTACCGCAGGCACACATCGTCCGGGCTATGCCGAATACATCTGCCGCCGTACGTGCATCCATGACATCGCTCGCATTTGATAAAGACATTACGGAGGATCAGCAGAAGCAGGTCCTCGCCCTTTTTGAAGAGGCCGGCGAAACGGCTGTTCTTGAAGAAAGTCTCATGGATGCAGCAACCGCTCTGACGGGTACAGGACCTGCCTATATATACTACTTGATGGAATCCATGGAAATGGCAGCCGCCAACATCGGTATTCCTGAAGAAATCGGCCGCAAGCTTGTCGCTCAGACGCTGATCGGGGCCAGCCGCCGTGTGCAGGAGGAAGAAACGACGCCGAAGGAACTGTATGAACAGATCATGAGTCCCGGCGGTACTACCGAAGCCGGTTTCCATGTTCTTCAGGAAGAACACGTGCAGGAAGCACTGATCTCCTGTATTGCTCGTGCGCACGAACGTTCCCAGGAACTCGGCCGCTCCGGCATCACGCCGGGCGCAGCAGCAGAAACAAGCATGCAGGGAGAGAGCTTGAAGAGGACCACCTGACGAATGAAGCGTCCTGCTTCACGTCAGTACCTGTCATGCCGCGGCCGTTGCAGCAAGCAGCGGTCGCCCCAATACACGGAGACATGCGATTCAACAGTCAGAGATCCCGTCAGAAACATCTGACGGGATCTTCTCTATGCTCTCGTCGTTCATCTCAGACCTGGGGGCGGGCATATAAAGAAGTGGCAACCTGACCGGCAAGTCTAGTAAAATGGACAGGCAGTGTGAACAATGAATACATAAGATTGGTGGAAAACAACATGCCGACCTCGACACGAAACGAACCTGTCTGGAAATCGCGTCTGCGGAAGATCGTCCAGTCGAATTGGTTCACCTGGATCATATTGGCCGTTATCATGTTCAACGCCGCCGTGGTAGGTATTGAAACCTATCCCGGTGTGTATGAAAACAATCAGGGCCTTTTCCTGACGATTGACCGCGTGCTGCTCTGGATTTTCACCGTAGAGATCGCGATGCGTTTTGCTGCTGAAAAAAGCTGGAAAGATTTTTTCAGCAGCGGATGGAACTGGTTTGACTTTCTCATCGTCGCTGCGGGTCATATTTTCGCCGGAGCTCATTTCGTTACCGTCCTGCGTATTCTGCGGGTACTCCGGGTATTCAGAGCCGTCTCTGTCATTCCTTCTTTGAGAAGACTGGTTGACGCACTGCTTCTCACAATACCTTCTCTTGGCAATATTCTGCTGCTGATGGGGATCATCTTTTACATCTTCGGCGTCATCGGCACGATGCTTTTCCAGGAAACCGCTCCCGAGTATTTCGGAACGCTGGAATTGTCCCTTTTGACCCTCTTTCAGGTCGTAACACTGGAATCGTGGGCTTCCCAGGTGATGAGGCCGATTATGGAAGAGCTCTGGTGGTCGTGGATGTATTTCGTCGCCTTCGTGCTGGTAGGTACCTTTGTCGTATTTAATCTTTTTATCGGTGTCATCGTCAACAACGTGGAGAAGGCCGATGACAGCGAAAGTCCGGAAGAGGAAACCCAGAGAGAACTGCGTGAACTTCGATCTGAAATACGGGAACTGAAGGATTTTCTCTATGCCGAAAAAGAGAAAAAATGAAATTGTCAGATTATCTCCCATTTTTACCCCCCCGCTGATTTCATCGTGATATAGTGTACATTATTGAGAAATCAACCGGGAAGGATGGGGATTCCTTTGAGTGAACCAGGCTCCTATAAACAAAAAAAGGTGATCGGAATTGGAATCGCCAGTGAGCTAACAGGTTTATCCGAACGACAGATCCGCTATTATGAAGAACGAAGACTGATATTTCCAGACCGCAGTAAAGGAGGAACTAGAAAGTACTCCTTTGCAGATGTCGAGAAACTTGTCGACATCGCTAACAAGATGGAAGACGGCATGCAGACGTTTGAGATCCGGAAAGAAGAGCTCAAAAAATCCGATGTCCGTAACAAAATGCTCCGCGGTCAGCTGAATGCTGCATTTAAGATGCGTAAATAACAGCTGCAGCCGGACTGCTTTCTGTCATCAAGTCTGCAGAAGAGATGAGCGGGTTGAATCTCGTTGACAACTGTCCGGGATGACTCTACTATTAAGATTGGAAGAATGCCCCGGGCAGCTTTCAATAACAAATAGAGAGTGTGCATGTGTATGCAGAACATCGAAGAACATGATGTATTAAGTGGATCCATTGATTTATTTATCGTACCCTCGGAGGAAGTTGCTCATGTGCAGCCGGACAATTCTCTGGAACATGCGCTGCTGGTACTCGTCAAGTCAGGATACACTGCAATACCGGTACTCAACATGAGTAATGAACTCCAGGGCATCATCAGTAAAGCCCAGATTCTCGATCGCATTCTTGGCATCGAAAGAATCGAACCAGAGAAGCTGCACAGCTGGCTCGTGGAAGAAATAATGGAAAAAGATTATACGTCGGTGAACTACCAGGCACCGTTTGAAAAAGTGATGACACAGTCGATTCAGTATCCCTTCGTCTGTGTAGAGGATGATGAGGGAAGCTTTAAAGGCATTATTCCGCGCAGCAAAATTCTCGCTCATCTGAATGGCTTTCTCCATGACCTCAGGAAGAAAATGCCGCCGCCGGAGAAAAAGCAGCATCAAACGGGCAGATAAACAACTGCTCCCCCTTGTTTCATTCAAGCCCAGCGGAGGCAGTCAGTCCTGTCACCTTACGCGGCTCTATCAAAACGCCCGACGGAACGGTGTGTACCGCAGACACTTCACGGGAAAACGTTTCTTCGTTCTGCGCCCGCGGCTTTAACATCGAAACATGTCCCTGCTTTAAACAACAAACCGACACAAAACCAGAATAGAAAGAAGCCCTTACCTCGTCTTTGGTGAGGGCTTTCTGTACCCAAAGGGTTGGTCCTTCCAATGACTTTCCTCTCTCGGGCAAGGCTACAGCTGACCGTCGGAAGAACATCAACGGGACATCTTCAGCTATTGCTTTTCCCGCGGGTGGCTCTTTTTTCACAACCCGCCCGCTGTATAGAACGCACGATCTAGATTTTTGCTCTGGAAGGCGGACGGTGCCGCCTTGATCCTGCTGAGACTTCTTATTTTTTCCTGCAAAGTAAAGAGGGGCTCTTTACGTGACGGTAAACGGCATCGATTCCGAGATCACCCTGATGTCGAGGAACGATGACGCCAATGTTTGTTCCATTCCGATCCAGATGAATCGAGGAAAGACCATTGATTCAGAAGCAGAAACTGGAGCCTTGGATTATTGAAGGAGCATTTGCGTTTTACCAGCATGTCGATGAGAGGCAGAGCCACGGTAACAGGGCTTGCACTCATTGGCAGTGAACGTGACTAAGTTTACTGTGACGAAACAGGTTCATGATCGCTATTTAGAAACAAAACGCTTTCGACGATCCATTTCGGATCATCGAAAGCGTTTTTTACTTGATAGAGACAGATGCTGCCCAGCCACTTGCAAAGAGCGCAAGGTCAAACCGGACTTTCCATCCGGAGAATACCTCTATACTAACGGCTCTCTACGCTCGTCCAGCAGTCGGACGAGATGACGTTTTCGGTCGGAAAACATTCCTCTCAGCATCAGGGATACGAATGGAGCCGGGACCCAAGCTGAGAATCGGACCCGGTCGATCATCACCGTTCGGCCATCCTCTTCTTTGAAGGCATGAACATGTTCCCATGATTGAAATGGGAACGGCAGCTGCACCCCTTCATCCATAAAATACGCCTTGTCTACTTTCTTCGTAATAACTCCTTTCCAATGGAGACGGAAAAGCAGAAAATTCATCTCCAAATGTACCCGGGATCCCTCAAACACATCTGTATCTCCCAAAATACGAATCTTCGGAAAGGTGGTAATCGCAGCTAAATTCTCATTAGACTGAAAAAAGTTCCATACCTCGTCCAGGCTGTGCGGCAGTTCTGTCTTATAGTAAAATTCTCCATGAAACATCGTCTCACCCTTTCTTTTGACCTCCATCTTTTATATGATTAATACAAAAGACAGGAGGGATTGATGTGGCATTTCGTTTTCAAAAAAGAGTCAAGCTGGCACCGGGAATGCGGTTGAACCTCAGCAAGCGCGGCGTAAGTACATCCTTCGGTCCAAGGGGCGCCTCCGTCTCCGTCGGCCGGCGTGGGGTCTACGGTAACGTTGGTGCGCCGGGGACCGGTTTGTCCTACCGAAAGAAGCTCTCCACTTCCGGGCCACGCGGTGCTCGTAACCAAAACCGCGCCGGCGCACCGGCACGAATCACCCTGGACTGGGATGACACAAAGCAGGATATGGTGTTTCGGGGACCTGACGATGACGTGCTCCCTGAAAAAGATCAGACAGCGCTGCGCCGCAGTCATAAAGAGCTCCTCCGCCAGGAAAGGGAAAAGGCCGCAGCGGCCATTAATCAGCGGACAGAACGACTGCTTCACCTTCATTTGAACAGCTTTTCTGAGGCAGCGCTGGAAGATCGACTCCCGACTCCTCTACCTATTCCCCGGGAAGCGGAGGTTGAAAAGCGTTTTCTTGAAGAAGCGCGCGCGGAAAGAGGATTGCTGCAAAAAGTACTCCATATGATTCCTCCATTTTACGAGCAGTGGAAAGCACCTGTTGTTGAAGAAGCACAGGAAGCATACAAGGAGGAATACGAGGAAGCCATCCTAGTTGAAGAGGAAATCCGTGAGAGGCAGAAGTTGGTATCTGACGTGTATCAAGGAAACAAAAAAGCCATGGAATCGTGGCTGTCCAATGCCCTCGATGAGCTGGATTTTCCACTTCCTACGGATCTGGACTTTACGGTGATGGATCCACAGGTGATCGCCTGCGATATTCATCTCCCACCCCCAGAGAAGGTCCCGGAGGAAGAGGCAGAAGTCATGAAATCCGGTAAACTGAAAATCGAATCGAAAACCCAGCGCGATCAGCGGGATCACTATGCGAGATTGATCGGCGGCAGTGCCCTGTATACGGCCGGTTTCTTTTTTGCGTATGCACCCACGCTGCAGTCACTGCTTCTCTCCGGCTGTTATGAAAGCAGGGATAGTACAACCGGACAGGCAGAAGATGTTTATGTATACAGCGCGCATATCACGCGGGAAGCGCTGCAGGAGCTGGTCCTGGAGCACCTGCATCCTTTCGATGCTCTGGAACACTTCGATGCCGTCACGAATGCGACAAAAACCTATGTACTAAAAGAGATAACACCGCTGCGTCCGGAAGATGTTATTAATTCGGTGCCGGAAAAGTAGCAGTAAAAACGAATGCCGTCTCCAGCGGCTGGAGACGGCATCTTTTGCTGAGGTCCATTTCCGATCGCTTTTTTCTAGGCTTTGTTAAAGCCTAGTGTTGTTATAACAAAAGTACGCCTGCGGCTCTTTTTTCTTCGCTTGCCGCGGAGACATCCTTCCGCTCTCCCTCCCTTACGTCCGGGAGGATCGTCACGCTTTCTTTATCCGCAGGCGTCTCGAAAAATAGCCTGGGCTTGCTCCGCTTCATAAAACTTTCTTTTCTTTCAGAAGGACGGAGCGAAGACCGGCGGACGCCTGTGGAAGAAGGAGATCGGAAGATCCCGCAGGGCGTAAGACCGAGGAAGCTGGAGATTTCCTCCACGGCAAGCCTGCCGAGCTGCAGCGGAGTTTTCTGTCATTATCAACAATAAACAATAAACAATAAACAATAAACAATAAAAGAGCTTTTTTTTAAAAGGCACTTTGCAGGCAGATGCATCTGGTTTTCTGTTTACTAGGCGTACATATTTACGAGCAGACCCTGAATCTCCCCGGTCATCTTCAGCACATCTATCCCCTTTTTCTGCTCATCAAGCACTGCGTTTGTCAAATCGATCAGCTTCGAGTCGACTTCTTTAACGATTTTATACACTTTCGTTTTTCCGCGCCGGTTAAATCCTTTATTCTCCTCCAGATTCAACCCGAGCTTGACGGCATCATCCATAAACTCCTGTACCAGTTTTTTGTATGTACGCAGCTGGTCTACGGTACGAGATTCTGCTAAGTTTTTTCCTTCGTCTTCAATTTTTTTCAGCAGCTGTCCAAGCTTCTCGTACTGTGCACCATTCCGCCCCTGCTTCATGATTTCCTGAAAGGTCACCTTGGCTTCTGTGCCAGTCCCCTGTTTGGCATTCGTCCGCTGCATCGAGGAGCGTCCCACCTTGTTAACTTCCACTGTCTGTCCCTCCTGTTCGTCCGTTTCACCCAGTATACCATTTTACGTCCATCTCTGGGCATGCTTCGCCGAAAAGGTTGCACCTCTTTCGGCTGCATTGATCATTGCTTGTGCGGATGCTTTTTTTGCTGAGCACGGCGTGCGGCTCAGGTTCGGAAGGAAGAGGCTTTTCGTTCTCTCCGTGCCGCGGATCGAACCGCCGTTTCCCGGTTGAGAACTCTTCCTTACCATTTCATGCGAAAAGCGCCTCTACGTTGTAGAGACGCTTCGGTTCGTTCTTACTGCAGCAGCTGCAGGACGCCTTGTGGCAGCTGATTCGCCTGGGCGAGCATCGCAGTAGCAGACTGGTTCAAAATATTGTTTCTAGTAAATTCCGTCATTTCTTTTGCCATATCTGCATCGCGGATCCGGGATTCCGAGCTCGTCAGGTTTTCTATTGTCACCTGCAGGTTGTTGATCGTGTGTTCCATGCGATTCTGCACAGCACCCAGCTTCGCGCGTGCATCCGAAAGCTGATTGATCGCCTGATCAATACTGAAAATGGCTTCGTTGGCCGCCTCGTTGGAGCTCACATCTATTTCATCCACGCCGAGTTCCACCGACGTCATCTCCGGGATGTCGATGTTGACTCCCTGGTTGGCATTCGGTCCGATCTGAAAAGCAAGCGCATTGTTGGTCAGGTTGAAAGTATCTGAAACTAGATCTTCATTGGCCAGCATATTACTATCATAGCTATATTCGATACCCGCATAGCGGAACACACCGTTATTGGACGTGAGCGTTTCGGAGGCACGGATTTTTGTTGGATCGCCGTCTTCATCGATTTCATTCATCGTGAGTTCCGCGCGGGCTTCGATGCTCACTTTCGCCGTTCCGCTGCTGGAGATGCTCTCAGTGTTAAAAGTGAACCCACCAACACTTTCCATGCCGTCATTTTCTGGTCCAGTATCACCGCCTATTTCGACACTCTTCTCCCCGAGGCTTCTGCCGTTCGGATCGAGCACCTCTACATCGGCAACCGGATTATCATCGTCCTCTCGTTCTTCAAAGTTACGGACAATGACGGAATATTCTCCGAATGGCAAATTCTCATCATCAGCAAGACTAAATCCGCCTTCCTCTTCATCAGCATTAGAAAATCCTGCATTCGTCTGCGTAACCCGAACAACCTCTTCCACTCCGTCAACATCCAGCTGATACTGTCCGGTTGCATAGGAGGCATCCATCGGTTTCGGACTCTGCGTCATACCGGTCTCTGACGTGTTTCCTTCCAGTGTGGTCAGTACCGCGCTGCTGCCATCCAGCAGTTTGCGCGTATTGAATTCGGTCTTATCCGAAATTTCATCAATTTCTTCTACAAGCTGATTGATTTCCTTCTGCAGCTGATCTCGGTCCTCACCGGTATTCGTGTCATTGGCTGCCTGCACGGAAAGTTCCCGCATCCGCTGCAGCATCTGATGCACTTCCTCGAGAGCTCCCTCTGACGTCTGCATGAGAGAAATGCCGTCCATCGCATTTCGTTCTGCCATTTCGAGACCGCGGATCTGCGAGCGCATCTTCTCTGAAATGGCCAGTCCTGCAGCATCATCCGCAGCCCGGTTGATCCGGAGTCCGGAGGAGAGCTTTTCAAGGTTTTTGGACGTCGCTTCCTGATTTTGGAACAGGTTTCGGTAGGCATTGAGCGCCTGAATGTTATTATTGATTTTCATGTTGGTCCCCCCTGTTATTGTTCAAACATCATCTGCTGTTCATAAGCAGATACACGCTGGTGCTGCCTCGCTTTTTTCGGCGCTGCTTCTTCTTTGAGCGCTTCCCGCCAGGATGCTGCCACCGGGGCCAGCACTTCTTCTACAGCTTCTATTTTTTCCGCACTCTTGTCGTAATTCGCTTGAATCAGCGTATCCACTGCGTAGCTGTACAGCGCGTCGAGCTGCTCGGCAATAATGCCTCCGCTCTCGTAGTTAATGCCTGCCCCAAGCCGCTGCAGGATGTCCACCGAACGCTGAATCGACTGATTGGCTTCTATGTAGTCACGGTCGGCTATCGCTGTTTTTGCTGTGTTCAGTTTATCCAGCAGCGCTTCATAAAGCAGTGCTGTGATTTCCTGCGGCGATTTTTGATGTAATGCCTGAGATGAAATCATACCCGCTCTCTCCCTTGTATTCACGTTTACTTCCTGTTTCTTATATCGGCATACCGCGGCTGAAGTTAACGATGATATTCAATTTCTTCAATCAGCAGCAGAATTTCTGCGATCACCGCATACAACTGCGGCGGCACATCCTCTCCGAGATCGAGTTCAAGCAGGCTGCTCAGCAGAAAATGATCTTCTTCCATCGGGATATCATGTTCGTCCGCCAGCTCCTTGATCCGCTGAGCCACATAGCCGCTGCCCGAAGCTGTCACCTGTGGTGATCCGCCTCGGCTCTCGTCATACTGGATAACCGCAGCAGAAGGACCGTTCATCTCGCGTTTTTTCACCTGATCGTACCGGCGTTGTATGATCATACTTTATAATCAAATCCTTTCTCCGTCATGATAGCCCGGACTGGTTCGGGAGCAGCTGTTTCAACCACGTCTTCCACCTCGGATGTATAGGCACCGGCATCGATGTTCTGCACGCGGTAGCCGGCCTGTTCCAGCGCCTCCATGTATTTCCCGGTTAATGGCAGGACCATATCTTCAAATCCATCCGTATCATTTTTCAGCTGGATGGACAAGTTTCTTTCCGAAGCCTGCAGCGCAATGCCGAGCGGGCCGAGCGAGGGCGTATCGATGTGGAAGAACAGGTTCATGTTCTCCCAGTCCATGCCTCCCTGCTTTCCTTTATTCTGCATGTATACTTTCAGTTCTTCATTCTCCCCCCGGAGCTGCATCGGCAGCTGGAACTGCATCTGCTGGGCAGGATCCTGACGCTGCTGGAGCTGCCCGCCGTTCATCTGCTGCACGGTCTGCTGGGCCTGCTGCCGGCTTTCATCGTCTCCACCGCGGGAGAACTGCATCAGCATCGAGCGGACATCGCGCTGCTGCTGTTCGCTGATCTGCTTCCCCTGTGCGAGCATCTGAGCCAGATCTGCTTCCCGGGTCATACCGAGCATCCGCATTCCTTCCATGACCTGCCTGCCGGAATGGTCATTATGCGTCAGCATTCTGGCTGCCGCATCATACTGCCGCTGGATCTGCTGCTGCGGCCGGGCGTCTTCCACACGGTTCTGCTCCATCGACATATGCTGAATACGCTGGTGGGAAGGACGATACTGCATCTGGTCAAGCGTTCTTGCTACCTCTCTTACGATCTGCTGGGCTTCAGACGTCCGACCCTGCTGCAGCATGTCCCGTGCCTCACCGAGCCTTGTCCCTGCTCCGAGCAGCTGACGCTCCTGCTTCATATCAGCGTAGAGAAGCCAGTCGCTTTTGGAAACTGCCCGATCCAGCTGCTGAATCGTGTTCTCCAGCATCGGACGGATCTGCACCTGCGTCTGCTGCTGCGTGCGTGACTGCTGCAGCAGCTGGTCCATTCTGCTCAGCTGCTGTACGGTCGAACGCTGAAATTCACGGAAGGTATCCGTGGCCCGTGCCAGGCGTTCTGTCACTTCCGTGATCAAGACCTGTCTGGCGGAGGATCCAAGTGCTTCTTTCACCTCTGCAGCAGCCGCTGCTCTCGACGTGTTTTCTGCCTGCTGCTGTGTATTCATAAGTGGGCGTACCTGTTCCAGCGCGGATGCTGTTTCCCTGCGCGCCTGCAGCTCTCTGCCCTGGTCAAGCTGCTGCTCGATGACCGGCAGGCGCTGTTCCATCACTTCTCGGACCGGAGCCGGCTGATTCGGAAGTTCCTGCCGGATTTGATCCAGACTTTGTCTCAGGTCCGGCTGAAGCTGGACAGACTGCTGCCACTGCTGGACCAAGGAGCTGCCTGTCTGCTGTCCCCCGGCCGGACGTCCTTGTACTGACGTCTCCGGAGAGCCGGATGCAGTGCTTCGGAGTGATTGTTCCAGACGGTCGATAACAGGAAGCGCCTGCTGTCTGCCTCCCTGCGCCTGTGCCTGCAGCATCTGCCGGAGGTGATCATTCACTGTGCGCTGTATTTCCGGGGTGGACTGCCGGCTTGATTCCTGTATCCCTTGAACGGCCTGCCTAAGTCCATTGCCCTGTTCCATCGCCGTCCGCAGCATCGAGGCTGCCTGCTGAATCGTCTGTCCGGATGCTGTCTGCCTTCCTGCAGCTGCCTGGACGGTCTGCAGCTCCCGCATCAGCCTTTCCTGACTTTCAGCCGGCTGTCTGCTGATCATGTCCCGGGCCTGCTGGATGGAAGCTTCCGCAGGTCTGCCCCGCTGCTGATCTGCACGGACCTGCTCGATCATACGGACAGCTTCCGCGTAGCTGTCACGGCTTCCTCCAGATGCGGTCTGCTGGATCCTGTCTGCTGTACTTTCACCGTGGACGGCGCGGTGCATGCTCTGCAGCTGAGCCTGAGACGGCTGGAGCTGTCTGTCTGCTGCCTGCTGCACCGTCTGCATGCGTTCCCGAACAGTCCCAGGTCCACGCTCCATGTACCGCTGGAGGTCCGCTGCTGTTCTCTCGTCCATTCTTACCCCGCGGTCCATAAAGGCTCTTGCTGCACGGACGGTTTCTCTGGATGGCTGTTCAATCCCGAGACGGCGGAGTTCGCGCTGCACTTCGGCCTGACTTCTTCTCGCCTCTTCCGCACCGGATCTGCCACTGCCCGAACGATCCCCCTGTACTTCACGGACGTGCAGCGTTCCTTCCTTTGATCCTTTTACTTCCACTCTGGCGCTGTCACTGGAGGGGACCCCTCCTTCAAAACGGACACGCGTCTCCTGCCCCCGGATTTTCACTTTCGCTTCCTGGTCCGACAGGCGTTCCGAAACCTGCACGCGCACAGTTTCTCCTTCTCGTGGACGGCCGGCCTGCTCCCCGGCTCCTCTTGCAGCGTTTTGTGTCTGCGGCTGTTGAATATCCATGGCGGACAGACTCCTTTACGATCAAAATCTAGATGGCTATTATATCGGCATCACCTCAGGCATTCTTAATCCCTGCCGCGGAAATAACGTCCCTTCTGCAGCGAACCACGGCCATAGTCCTCATTGATACGCTGGATGAGCGCATCTGTCTTCCATTTTTCTGCATCTTTCTCCCAGTCAAATAAGTTGAGCTGCTCGTAGGCAGTCCCCTGTTCGACGGGATCGATGGCAGTAATGCCGACGAGTCTGACCGGCTCACCTGACCACGCCTCTTCCCACAGCTCCTTCGCTGCCTCAAATAGAGCGGACTGCTCCCTCAACGGTTTCTGCAGCCGTTTTGATCGTTGTATCGTTTGAAAGGACCGGTAGCGGATTGTTAATTGTATCCCTTCAGCATAGACGTTTTTCTTCCGGCACCTGTCCTCTACCAGTCCAGCCATATAGTGCATCGTTTCCGCTACATCCTGCCAGCTGACGGCATCTTCCGGAAGGGTTCTTGAATGACCAATGGATTTAAACTCATCGGCGGCATCCGGATCTACGGGCCGGTCATCTTTTCCATTTGCTCTTTCATGAAGCTTGAGGCCATTGCTCCCGAGCAGCTGCCTTAATACTTCCGATTCGGTCTGAGCAAGCAGACCGATAGTATCAATCCCGGCACTGCGCAGTTTTTCTCCCGTTTTCGCTCCGACTCCGTGCATTTCTTCGATCTCGAGCGGCCATAAATGAAGATGCAGCTCTCGACGTCTTAAAACCGTAATCCCCTCCGGCTTTTTCATGTCGCTTGCCATTTTGGCCAGAAATTTATTTGGTGCAATACCGATACTGCAAGGAAGACCGAGCTGCTCTTTAATGTCCTGCTGCATCTGTACAGCGAGCGTATACGGAGCCTCATGACCGGTTACATCGACATAACCTTCATCGATGGACACTTTTTCAACAAGCGGACTGCAGGATCGCAAATAATCGAAGAGCGCTTCGGACTTCTCCCGGTATCTGTCGAAGCGTGGTTCACGAACGAGCAGGTTTGGACAGGCTTTTTTCGCTTCCCAGAGGGGCTGCGGCGGCTTGACTCCAGCACGCCTCGCCTCGTAGCTTGCCGTAACGACAATGCCTTTTCGTTTCTTGGCACTGCCTGCAATCACGAGGGGTCTGCCCCGGACAGACGGATCATCTGCCGCTTCTACAGATGCATAATAACTGTTCATATCAACGTGAAACAGGACCCGCCCGCTCATGTCAGCCTCTCCTTTCAAACGTATGTTCTTTCATTTTACCATCTCCGCTGCTACAAATCTCTAGAAGGATATGCAGCAGACGGAATCGTCAGTAAATAAAGAAAAGTCATATCTCCCTCCGGCCTTCTGTGATATAATGTTAATAACAATGAAAGGTGGTCATGCAGATGAGAGAAGAACACGAAACATGCTACGTCCATGAGACTGTATTGAATCGTGTGCTGACCATCGTCTGTGAATATTCACAGCATGATAGACCTTCACCTACGATTACACAGCTGGCACAGCACGTGGGGTGTTCCGAGGAACTGATTCTCGAATCCCTTGAATTCGGCAGACCTGAAGTGAGACCGCTTCACTGACCACAGCTTATTTTCAACCGGTGCCGCCAGCACGTGAGGCCGTCTCTCTTCCCAGGAGACGGCCTCACGCGTCGTTATGTACGGGAGAACAACAGTCTAAAATAAATGTTGGGGTAGAAGTTCAATTCCGTGGCATCTTTTCTTCCTTTTCAGGCGGACGCTTGCCAAGGGGCTGTCCCTACACTCTCCTCGCCTTGCGAGGAGGATGTTCGGACTGCGCTTATCCCTCTGGCGTCGCCGCCTTTCCCTACTGAAAAGGGTTCTTTTTGTTTTTCTTTTTAAAGAGAATCCTAAGTGCGCCATTTGAAAAACGTCTGAGCATTCCTGAGCCTGTTCAACAGGTGAATGAGAACCAGAACAACAAGGCAGGGCCGCCTCACCAAGAATGTGAGTCGGCCCTGCCTTGTTTTATGTCCTCTCGTGTGTTCCCGCTGAGAAGATGATCCGCGCCTGTCAGGACGCTGCAATGATTCCGTTGCGTTATTCGCCTTTCATGATCGCTTCGACGAGCAGGGCCAATTTCTCCAGTTCCTCAATCGAGATCCGTTCCTCTGTTGTATGAATCTCTTCATAGCCTGTTCCGAGATTGATGGTCGGAATGCCGTGACCGGCGATGATATTCGCGTCACTGCCGCCGCCGCTGCTTTTCACTTGCGGGCTGCGTCCGATCTGCTCGACAGCTTTCTTCGCTCTTTGAACTACCTCATCCTCTTCTGCCTGTTTGTACCCTGGATAGACGACATGGATATCGATATCCACGTCCGTTCCCGCTTCCGAGGCGGCCTGCTCCAGTGCTTGTCTCATCGCTTCCGTCTGAGCCGTCATTTTTTCTTTTACGAGCGAGCGTGCCTCTGCTTTCATTTCTACGCGGTCGCAGACAATGTTCGTCTGAGACCCTCCTTCGATCCGCCCGATGTTGGCCGTTGTCTCTTCGTCGATCCGACCAAGCGGCATCGAAGCAATCGCTTTGGATGCAACTTCTATCGCGGAAATTCCTTTTTCCGGTGCAACACCGGCATGTGCTTTTTTCCCATGCACAACGGCATACAGTTTCGACTGATTCGGCGCTGAAGTAATCAAAGTACCAACGGGCCCATCGCTGTCAAGGGCGTACCCATAGGCAGCGTGAATCAACGAAGTATCCAGATGCCTTGCTCCTACCAGTCCGGACTCCTCCCCGGCCGTGATAATAAACTGCAGACCGCCAGTTTTGATGCCTTTTTCCTGAATCGTCCGGACGGCCTCCAGCATCGCTGCAATGCCGGCTTTATCATCTGCACCGAGTACCGTCGTCCCGTCCGAGTAGACAACACCATCACGCACTTCCGGCTTGACGTCAAGCCCGGGGACGACGGTATCCATGTGGGAAGTGAAATAGATAACCGGCCCATCCAGCTCTCCTTCCATCGTACAGATGAGATTCCCTGCGCCATGGCCGGTTTTTTCTGCAGAATTGTCTTCAACGACATTCATGCCAAGGTTTTCAAATTTCGTTGTCAGCACATCGGCGATGCCGCGTTCATACTTCGTCTCCGAATCTATCTGCACGAGCTCCAGAAATTCCTGCAGCAGTCTGTCTTTATTCATCCGCTTCTCCTCCTGTCTTTCGTATCCGCGGGCTATTATACCACAGGAGGCTACAAAGGAATATTCCCGTGTTTTTTGGACGGTCTCGTCTCTTCTTTGTCTTCCAGCATATGAAGACTGTCCAGCAGCCGAATCCGCGTTTCCCTTGGATCAATCACGTCATCGACCATCCCATTGGCTGCCGCAATGTAAGGGTTGGCGAACTTTTCTCTGTACAACTCAATTTTTTCTGCTCTCGTCTTCTCCGGATTGCTGCTTTCCTTAATCTCTTTTGCAAAGATAATATTGGCCGCACCGTGGGGCCCCATAACAGCTATTTCCGCATTCGGCCAGGCAAAAACAAGATCTGCCCCGATGGATTTACTATTCAGCGCTACATAGGCACCACCGTATGCTTTTCTCGTGATCACCGTGATCTTTGGTACAGTTGCCTCGGAGTAAGCGTACAGGATTTTCGCTCCGTGGCGGATGATGCCGCCGTGTTCCTGCTGCACCCCCGGCAGGAAGCCGGTTACATCTTCAAATGTGACGATCGGTATTCCAAAGCTGTCGCAGAAACGGATAAACCGGGCAATTTTATCGGAAGAATTAATGTCGAGTCCTCCAGCCATCACTTTCGGCTGATTCGCCACAATGCCGATCGAGCGCCCACCGAGTCTGGCAAAGCCGACGACGGCACTTTTAGCAAAACCTTGATGGACTTCCATGAAGGATCCTTCGTCCATGACCTGCTCCAGGACCCTGCGGACATCATAAGGGCGCGACGGATCCATAGGAATATGATCCAGCAGATCAGGCAGAAAATCATCTTCTGCATCCTGTTCAAGCATAGGTGCTTGATCATTCACGTGGGCAGGGAGATAAGAAAGGAGCTGCCGGACCTGCTTCAGGATCTCCTCTTCCGAAGCGGCAGAAAAGTGGGCGTTGCCACTGATGGAACTGTGTACCGAAGCTCCGCCGAGCTCTTCTGATGTGATGCTTTCACCGGTTACTGTCTCAATGACTTTCGGTCCGGTAATAAACATTTGGCTCGTTTTCTCCACCATAAAGACGAAATCCGTGATAGCCGGCGAATACACGGCTCCTCCAGCGCATGGACCAAGGATGACAGAAATTTGAGGGATGACACCGGAATAGACAGCGTTTCTATAAAAGACGCTGCCATACCCATCGAGAGACAGAACTCCTTCCTGAATTCTCGCTCCGCCGGAATCGTTCAAGCCGACAAACGGTGCTTTGCTTTTGACTGCAAGATCCATCACGGCAGCAATCTTTCTCGCGTGCATCTCTCCCAGTGCTCCGCCGTAAACCGTGAAGTCCTGGGCGAACAAAAAGATTTTACGGCCGTTGACCAGGCCGTAGCCGGTGACAACTCCCTCCCCGGGTGCCGAACCTTTCTCCATCCCCGGTTCATCAAAACGATGTTCGATGAAAGGCTGCAGTTCTGTGAACGTTCCCTCGTCCAGCAGCAGGTCAATCCGTTCTCTCGCCGTCAGTTTTCCTTTATCGTGCTGTCTGCGGCGCCGTTCGTCGCCGCCTCCCATTTCTACTTTCCGCCGTTTATCATACAGTTCGTTTAACTTATCATACATGTCCATGCTGATCCGCCTCCGTCAGTTCTACAAGTGTTCCCGAAGCAGCAGATGGATGCAGAAAAGCAATCGGGTGTCCTTTTGCACCTGGTTTCGGTTCCTCATCCAGCATCTGCACACCGCGGGTTTTCAATTCCTGGATCCGGTCTTTGATGCCGGTCGTCTGAAAAGCAAGATGGTGCAGTCCCGGCCCGCGCTTGTCCAGGAAACGCTGGACCGGACTGTTCTCACCAAGCGGCTCGAGCACTTCGAGCGTCACGTTGACGGCCGGCAGAAAAGCAACCCGGACTCCTTGTTCCGGCACTTCAACGACTTGTTCCACCCGGAGTCCGAAATGGGTACGGTAGAAATCAGCTGTCTCCTCGATCGAGTACGCTGCAATGCCGATGTGATCGACGGCAGCCGCTTCTTTCACCACTGTTTCTCCTGCGATTTTTCGTTCAATGTAATGAACGATATCCGCCGTGGGAGTACCTGGTGTGAATATTTTAGCAATCCCTTCTTCTTCCAGCCGCTGAATATCCTGCACCGGGATGACTCCGCCGCCAATGACGAGCATATCCGATGCTTCCGCTTTCTCCAGCTCTTTCATCACTTCCGGGAACAGAACATTGTGTGCTCCGGACAGGCTCGACAGTCCGATCACATCCACATCTTCCTGCACAGCAGCCCGGACAATCTGGGCCGGTGACTGCCGCAGACCCGTGTAGATGACTTCCATCCCTGCATCCCGCAGTGCCTGGCTGATCACCAGTGCCCCGCGGTCATGGCCGTCAAGACCGGGTTTGGCAATAAGTACTCTGATAGCTGACATTCTTTTTCCCCCTAAGCTGAATATTCGCCGAATACACTGCGGAGGGTATGACAGATTTCTCCAACCGTAGCGTAGGCTTTCACTGCATCGATAATGGGATACATGAGATTTTCCTGTCCGGCAGCGCCGTCCTTGATGCGCTGCAGATGACGCTTTACTTCTTCATGATTCCGCTCTTCCCGGATTTGTTCCAGACGGTTGATCTGCGAAGACACAAACGCCTCATCTACCTTCATGACATCAGGATCAGCTTCCTCTTCTGTTCGGTAAGCATTGACCCCGACCACGACTTCCTCTCCACTTTCCTGCCGCTTCTGGGTTTCATAGGCAGCCCGATGGATCTCCTGCTGCATGTACTGGGCTTCCACGGCCTGGACCGCTCCCCCCAGATCCTGGATCCGGTTCATGTACTTCGCAGCTTCTGATTCGAGCCTATCCGTCAGTTCTTCGATAAAATACGACCCGCCGAGAGGATCAATCGTATCTGCTGCCCCACTTTCATGGGCGATGATCTGCTGCGTCCGCAGGGCAATACGTGCCGACGACTCTGTCGGGAGCGACAGCGCCTCATCCTTCGCATTTGTGTGCAGACTCTGTGTCCCGCCAAGCACAGCAGCGAGTGCCTGCAGCGTTACGCGGATGACGTTATTTTCCGGCTGCTGGGCGGTGAGGGTGGAGCCGGCCACCTGCGTATGAAACCGAAGCTGTTCGCTTTTAGGATTCTTCACTTCATAATGCTCCCGCATAATGCGGGCCCACATCCTCCGTGCTGCACGGAATTTGGCGATTTCTTCGAAAAAGTCATTGTGGCCGTTAAAAAAGAACGCGATTCTCGGGGCAAACGCATCGATATCCATGCCTGCAGCTGCGGCAGCATCCACGTAAGCCGCGGCATTCGAGAGCGTAAACGCCAGCTCCTGAACGGCTGTCGATCCGGCTTCCCGAATATGATAGCCGCTGATGCTGATCGTATTGAACTGAGGTGCTTCCTGACTGCAGTAGGCAAATATATCAGTAATCAGCCGCATCGACGGCTTCGGCGGAAAAATATACGTTCCCCTGGCGATATACTCCTTTAAAATATCGTTCTGAATCGTCCCCTTTACTTCCGCTGCGGACACGCCCTGCTTTTCCGCCACAGCAATGTACATCGCGAGCAGCACAGCAGCTGGTGCATTGATCGTCATCGATGTACTTACGTCTTTGAGCGAAATCTGATCAAAGAGAATCTCCATGTCTTCAAGGGAATCGATGGCAACCCCTACTTTTCCTACTTCACCCGCCGCCATCATATCGTCCGAGTCGTAGCCGATCTGCGTTGGGAGATCAAAAGCGACAGAGAGGCCTGTCTGCCCTTGTTCGAGCAGATAGCGGAACCGTTCATTCGTCTCTGCAGCTGAGCCGAATCCCGCATACTGCCGCATAGTCCAGAGACGGCCCCTGTACATGGAATGACGAATACCCCGGGTGTATGGATATTCACCGGGAAAGCCGACTTTATTTATGTAAGCGCTGTCAAATTCGGTTGGTGTATAGAGAGGCTCCACCTCCAGCCTGGACCCTGTCTGAAATACGTCTTTTCGTTCAGGTTGTTTCGCAGCCTGCTGCTTCACTTTTTCCTGCCACGCTTTATACGCTTCTCTGTACTGCTCCATGACGATGCCTCCCAATCTGAATGTGTGTTCATTATACCATAAGCAGGGAAGCGTTCCCATCCTCTTGAAATAAACGACCGGAGAGGTTAAAATGAGGGGAGTGAAAAGATAAAGGAGGGTCGCTCATGCCTCGTAAATTCCGTAAAGCGATCGTTTATATGATGATTATTGTGATGTTTGTCGGTACTGCACTTATGGGAGTGTCCGCATTTTAACTCATAGCAATAGCTGAACTGTCCCGGTTTCCGGGGCAGTTTTTTAATGAAAGGCTATGTTATCGTTCGTTGTTGATTTCATCCGCTTTCGGCGGACGCTTGCTCAGGGGCTTGTCCCTTGAGCGTCGCCGCCTATCGCTACTTTCATCAAGTAACAACAACAAGCTTGAACAGAGTTCTATTTTCAAGGCAGCCAATGAGAAAAAGAGAGCCGTTTTTCCTGAAAGAAAAGGGCGGCTTGGTTCGCTGATTGAAAAGAACGAAAACCTGTTCTTCTCTCTGACAACTTGAAGCGACGTTGTACGCCGTGCCGATCAAAAGGTGCTGTGTGCTTTAATGCCTTGGTTCTTCCGAAAGAAAGCAGAACGCTCCCTTGTGATCATGCATGCGCTTTTATCAAATAAAAAAGAACCGGCTCCATAAAGAGACGGTTCCTGTACTGCTGCATGATTCACGCTGCATGAAAGAAGGCTAATCCGCTTCAAACATGCCGTACTCTTTTGTCCGTTTGAACTGTTTTTTGACCGCTAGGTACTGCTCGAGTTCGCGTACTAAATGAGCTAGAGCTGCTCTCGCCTCGAATTCTTCTCTCGTTTCCGGAAGCGGCATCGTTTTAAAAGACTCTTTCAGCTCGTCCAGCTTATCGATATATTTATAGGCAGTGTTCCGTGGATTAACACCATCAGCGAGTTCATCCATATAGGAAGCCAGCATATCGGCCTGCTCTACGTGGTAATCGATGGTGGTGAGGAGCGGCATCATCTGCTCGATAATATCGAGCTGTTTTTCTCTCATCTTAAAGTAGTGATAATAGGTGTCTTCATAACGCATAATATGATTTTCGAGATTCTGCAGGGCTTCATTCTTGGCTTCTTTCAGAATGTCGGAAGCTCTCGTGATTTCTTCCCCAGTCCAGTTCTGCTCCCCTTCCCGGATATAGGCTGCAAACTCGTGGAAAATAACAGCCAGCTGCTCTTCGAGATCGTCCTGCATACTGTCGAGCTTCTCTTCGTTACTCGGAATGTAAATGTTCATGACGAGAGCCGTGGATAAGCCGATGGTAATCAATGCGAGTTCGTTCAGGATCAAGCCGGTAGTGATGTTCTCGGCTGTGTAGAGATGAAACATGATGACAGCACTCGTCACGATACCAGAAGTAATCTGCAGCCTGACGGTCAAGGGGATAAACAGCAGCAGTACGAGAGCAATACTCCAAAAAGCATAGTTAAAAACTTCAAAAATGACCGCGCCCATCACAAGAATGATCAAACATGCTGCCAGCCGCTCCCATGAGCTCTGAAACGACTTCTTTCTCGTCTTTTGAATACAGAGGATCGTGAGAATCCCTGCCGATACGTAGAAGTCGAGCTGAAGGAGCTGTGCAGCCAGTACAGCGATGGCAGCTCCAGCTGCGGTTTTCATTGTCCGATAACCTAAACGCCACTGCCCCACGGTGGACCTCCTTTTTTTATAACCAGTGTGCCGCGCCGCTCTCTGCTTATAGAGGAAGAAGAAGATTTTCTGCTTCGCGGACAGCGGACAGAGCCGCCGTCTTTCTATATCAAACATAGGTTTTCTTAAGCACAGCCAAAGGCGCGGGCAGCCCTATAGGCCAGCGGGTGCCTCCTATAAACAATGACTACTATCTTTTATTATTAAAAAAACCTCCATGAGCATGGAGGTTGTCGATGTAAAAGTGGCGCGCCCGCCAGGATTCGAACCCGGAACGCGAGAGCCGAAATCTCGTATGATATCCATTTCACCACGGGCGCATGTCGTGCCGTCGGTCTCAACGGCACTCATTTAATATACCAAAATAATATCCGAAGTGCAACCCTTACTTTTCTAATTCTTCTTTAAATGTTTCGTAGTCTTCGAACATCTTTTCAAAATGGCTGTTCATCTGCTCTTCATTGTATCCGCGGCGTGCAAGACGAGCAGCAAAATTCTGTGCCCAGAGCGTCAGACGCTGAGACATACGTGAATATTTTTTCGCCTGCTTCTGGTTCTTCACTTCCTTCGAACGTTCGTCTGCATTGGACATCACGTTCTCTGAAATAAAGAGTGCTTTCCAGACATCTTCTTCTTTGAATTCTTCTGCATGCTCATCGAAGTATTTCAGAACACGCTTGTAATAATCATCGAACTGCTTAAATGGGACTTCTTCTTCCTGGTTCAAATAGAAATGTATTTCTTTATAAAGCTCCTGCATTCTGACCACTCCTATATGTATTTCCGTACCAATGCTCTGACGACTTTAGATTATAGCACAGCATGCCCTTTCTGCATAGAGCAGGACAGGAAAACAAACTGTACGGATGCTCAGAGAAAAGCGCCGGAGCAGCGTCCGGCGCCTGCTGTTTACTTTTTAAAGTGCTCGTCGAAGTAGCTTTCCAGTTTGTTGACAACTTCGATCGGCTCGTGTCCTTCAATTTCATGACGCTCTACCATTGCCTTCAGTTCCCCGTCTTTCAACAGCGCAAAGGATGGTGAACTCGGTGGATATCCGGTGAAGTACGATCTTGCCGTTTCCGTTGCATCTTTATCCTGACCTGCAAATACAGTAACAAAGCGGTCCGGCTGCACTTCATAATTCTTCATATACGCAGCGGAAGGTCTTGCAATCCCGCCGGCACAGCCGCAGACAGAGTTAACGACAACGAACGTTGTGCCCTCTTTCGTCAGTGTGCTCTCCACTTCTCCTGCGGAGGTGAGCTGATCATAGCCAGCCTGATCCATATCCTGACGAGCGGCCTGTACCACATCGTTCATAAACATTTGAAATTCCATGCTATACACCCTTTCTTCAACCTGATATCCTCATTTTACATGTTTTATTCGTATGTTCCAACGATTATGATGCAGGAATCTGAATCTGAAAGGAGGAAAGGCAGAGAATGGGTATGGCAGACGCCTTACATGTGCCGCCCGCTTCCTCTGCCGCTGCGATGCATATCCCTGTTTGTATGAAAGAATGGGCTCAGCTCGGCGTGGATTATCTCTTTGCGCGGACTGCTGCTCTTCTGATCCTTACTCTTTTTCCCGACCTCCAGGAAATGGTGGTAGCTGCTGTGACAATCATCATCTTTTTCGTCCTGCTTCCGGCTGCCGGGTCGTCGCCGGGGATGCTCGTCATCCAGCTTCCTATTTTCTGTGGCCGCCAGAATAGGGTGCTGCGAGGGACCTGGATTACAATCGGCTGGGCAGGGATGGTGACGGTCTCCGGATTCGTGCCTTCGGTTTGGTATATCCTTCTTGTGCTGGCAGTCATCCTCCTATCGACCGTCGAGGCAGGACAAACAAAATTGCTGTGGTTTACCAGATGGAGCGGGTGCCAACAGGCTGCACCTCCTCCTGTAAAAACAGAAGAAAACCCAGGCTGAGCACCGCGCAGCGCGGCTTATCCAGGTAAAAACACGGCGCCGGAATCGTCGATCCGGCGCCGTGTTCTGGATGAAACAGCATCATGTCTCTATTGCTGCTTCAGCGGCTGGAAGCTTTTTAGTCGAACAGTGCTTCTTCCAGGGCTTCCAGATTTCCTTCCATCAGACTAAAGTAGTCTTCCTCGTTCTCCAGATCTTCCTCCGTTTTTGCTTCCAGGTTATGCAGCCACAGCTCTTCCGCCCCGGTTTCCTCACGTACTGTCTCAGCGACATCAACTGGGATATTCTGCTCAAACATCACATGGTTGATATTGTTCTCTTCCATCATCTCGATGGTTTCTTCAATCTGTTGGATAGAAGGTTCATTCGTTGGAGAGAGCCCGGCAATACCTGTCTGGTGAATTCCGTAGCGGGCTTCCCAGTACCCGTAGCCTGCGTGGGATACCACGATGTGGTCTCGATCCATGTTATCTGCAAGCTCTTCAAACTGTCCATCAAGCTCTTCCAGTTCTTCGACCAGTGTATCAAAGTTTGCTTCGAAGGTTTCGGATGCTTCCGGACGAGCCTCTACGAGGGCATGCTTGATGTTCTCTGCCATATCCGCTGCCCTCATCGGATCCAGCCATACGTGTGGATCTTCATCACCATGAGCGTGATCGTCGTGGTTATTATCTGCATCGTTATGATTGGCGTCATCGTTATTATGATCATGCTCATCTTCGTGGTTGTGATTGTCGTTGTTATGATTATGCTCGTCGTTGTGGTTGAGATCATCGTTATTATGATTATGCTCATCGTCATGGTTGTGATCCTCGTTGTTATGATCGTGCTCATCATCATGGTTGTGATCGTGGCTGTAATCAAGCAGCTCTATTCCTTCTACAGCCTCGACCATCTGAACATCTTCGCCTTCAATAGCATCCTGGATACTGCTGATAAAACCTTCAAAATCAGCACCGTTATAAATAAAAAGCTCTGCTTCCGCCGTTTCAATCATCTGGTTTGCTGTCGGTTCGAAGGTATGTGCGTCAGCACCGACCGGCACCATGTTTTCTACCTCCACATCATCTCCGCCGATCCGTTCTGCAAAGTATTCCAGGGGATAAAGGGTTGTTTGTACCGAAACAGGATCCACGTCATCTCCCTCATCTCCTTCAGCATTATTTTGAGCCGATGGGTTGTTTATGTTTTCGTTCGTATCAGTATCATTCATCTCGTTGTTCTCATTCCCGCAGGCTGCGAGCACAACCGCGGCTGTAAGAAATAATGGCAAAGCCGTTCGTTTCATCATCAAGCTCCTCTCTATTTCTTTGATGTACAAAAAACAGTATATCGTAAGAATTACGTTTTGTAAATAATAATAATTACGATTTATTATGTATTTTCGAACATGTTTGTCTCTTGCCATCATCTGCTGCTGACAACGAAACATCGTTTGAACGGAGAAGTCCACCGCGCTATTCATATCTACCAAAAGTGCGGAGCGGCTTTTGGTCGGAACGGCGTGTGCCGCAGGATTGTTGAGGGTAGAAAGGGTTCTTCTTTCTTCACGCGCAGCGCTTATGTCCTTACATATGCTTAGACGCTTACGGCGATAAAACGCAAGCCTCGTTTAATCACCGCGCACACAGCCGCCCCTTCTCCCCGAGAGAGATTATGCAGTCTTAACAAGCTGAAAAGCGCTCCAAGCCCCTTTCAGGGCACGAAGCGCTTCGCTGCTGTATATTAAAGTGTCATTTGGTCTTCTGAAATATTTTCCAGTGTCTGCTTGATATGGTTCATGAACGCACCGCAGATCGCCCCATCCAGGATGCGATGGTCGAGTGACATACAAAGATTGACCATCTCCCTCACGGCAATGGCATCGCCGTCGACGACTACTGGCCGTTTCACAATCGACTCTACCGATAAAATCGCTGCCTGCGGCCGATTAATGATCGGCTGCGACTGGACGGAACCGAACGATCCAGTGTTGTTCAGTGTGAACGTGCCTCCCTGCATGTCAGCAGAGCTCAAGGATCCTGCACGCACTTTTGCTGCTGTGTCCTGCAGGCTGCGCGCGAGGCCGGTGATGTTTTTCTCATCGGCGTGACGGATGACCGGCACAAACAGTTCCTCTTCCGATGCCACGGCTACAGAAAGGTGTACGTCTTTATGACGGATAATGTGGTCGTTCTCCCATGTCGCGTTCACCTGAGGGAATTTTTTCAGCGCCTCGACGACAGCTTTCATGAAGAAAGGCATATACGTCAATTTGACGCCTTCCTGCTGTTCAAATTCCTGTTTCATGCGCTTACGCAGTCTGGACAGACCAGTCACATCCACCTCGACCATCATCCATGCATGAGGTGCTTCCTGCTTGGACTGTACCATGTTTTGAGCAATCGCCTTTCGTACACCGGTCACCGGGATGACCTCCCTGCGGCTGTCTGACTCCGGAGCCGGTCCGCTCTGCTTCGGTGCCTGTGCCTCAGCAGGAGCTGCTTCCTGAGCAGGCGACGCCTCTGCTGCCGGAGCGCCTTCACGGATACGTTTTTCGATATCTTTTCTCGTGATGCGACCGCCGCGTCCCGATCCCTTCACCTGCTGCAGATCAATCTTGTTTTCCTGCGCAAGCCTCATAACGGCCGGGGAGTACCGGCTGCTGTTGTCGTCGCCGCCGCTCTTCTTGTTGACATCCTCCTGCTTCGGCGCAGACTGCTGGACATCCGCTTGTTCCGCAGAAGGCGCTGATTTTTCCTGAGTCGGTTTCTCCTCTGCCGGCGCCTCCTCCCCAGTGTCGACGGTGCAGATGACCTGTCCCACCTCCACGGTCTGGTCAATTTCCGCAATTAGTTCTTTAATCGTACCTGTATAGGAGGAGGGTACCTCCGCATTCACTTTGTCCGTCATGACTTCCGCTATCGGGTCATATTTTTTTATTTCGTCCCCCGGTTCAACCAGCCACCGGGTAATCGTTCCCTCTGTGACACTTTCTCCCAGCTGCGGCATTGTAATCTCTACTGCCATCCTGCTCCCTCCTTAAAATTCAGCCAGATCCCGCAGGGCGGCTTCGATTTTATCCGTATTCATCATAAATTCCTTTTCCAGCGGCGGTGTGTACGGCATAGCGGGTACATCCGGCCCCGAAAGCCGCTGTACCGGAGCATCAAGATCAAACAGACAGTACTCCGCAATCACTGCGGCGACTTCTCCCATGATGCTGCCCTCTTTATTATCTTCTGTTACAAGCAGGACTTTCCCTGTTTTTGAAGCAGCTTCTATGACTGCTTTCTGATCCAGTGGATAAATCGTACGAAGATCCAGGATATGCGTGCTGACGCCTTCTTCCTCGAGCTGATCAGCTGCCTGCTTGGCGAAATGAACACAGAGGCCGTACGTAATAATCGTGACATCATCACCCTCCCTGGCCACGGCCGCTTCTCCGATGGGAACGGTATAATCGTCGTCCGGCACTTCCTCTTTCAAGAGACGGTACGCTCGTTTATGTTCGAAAAACAGGACTGGATCATTGGAGCGGATGGCTGATTTTAATAAGCCCTTCGCATCGTATGGATTGGATGGAATCACGATTTTCAACCCAGGAGTGGAAGCAAACATCGCTTCTACAGACTGAGAATGATAAAGCGCTCCATGGACTCCTCCGCCGAAAGGGGCCCGGATCGTCATTGGACAGTGCCAGTCGTTATTGGAGCGGTAGCGGATTTTTGCAGCTTCCGATACGATCTGGTTCACGGCCGGCATGATGAAGTCTGCAAACTGCATTTCTGCCACCGGTCTCATTCCGGCCATGGCCGCTCCGATTCCGACACCAGCAATGGCGGACTCCGCCAGCGGGGTGTCAATGACACGTTCTTCTCCAAAAGCATCGTAGAGGCCGTCCGTCGCGCGGAAAACGCCGCCTCTCTTACCGACATCTTCCCCGAGGACGAAGACGGTCTCATCCCGCTCCATCTCTTCACGCATTGCCTGTGTTACAGCTTCGATATATGTTTTCACGGCCATGGTTATTCCTCCTCATACACATGCTGCATCAAGGTACTGACTTCTGCGTAGGCAGCATTTTCTGCGTAATCCGTCGCCTCATCGATTTCATCCCTGATCCTGCTCCGGATTTCTTCTTCTTTCTCCTCCGTAAGAATCCCTTCTTCCCGGAGATAGCTTCCGAATGTATGAACAGCATCGATTTTTTTTGCTTCCTCCACTTCTTCCCTGGAGCGATACGTACTGTCATCATCGTCGCTGGAGTGTGGGGTAAGGCGGTAGGATATCGTTTCGATGAGGCTCGGTCCTTCTCCGTTCACCGCGCGCTCTCTTGCCTTTCTCACTGCGTCATAGACAGCCAAAGGATCATTGCCATCGATGGTTTCTCCATGAATGCCGTACGCTTTCGCCCGTTCGGAGACGTGTTCAACGTTCAGCTGCTTATCAAGCGGCACGGAAATCGCATACTTATTATTCTCACACAAAAAGATCACCGGAAGATCATGCACGCTGGCGAAATTGATGCCCTCGTGAAAATCACCCTGGTTGGAGGAACCTTCTCCGAATGTGGTGAACGCGACGCTGTTCTCTTTTCTCATCGAAGAGGCGAGGGCAAATCCGACGGCATGCGGAACCTGCGTGGTCACAGGGGAAGAGCCCGTGACGATCCGTTTCACTCGATGGCCGAAATGCCCCGGCATCTGCCGGCCGCCGGAATTGGGATCTTCCGCTTTTGCGAAGGCGGACAGCATTAGTTCTTTCGATGTCATGCCAAAATGAAGCACAACGCCCATATCACGGTAGTATGGCAGGGCGTAGTCCGAATCAGTATCCAGAGCTGCCGACGCACCCACCTGGGCTGCTTCCTGACCCTGACAGGATATAACGAATGGAATTTTACCGGAGCGGTTCAACAGCCACATCCGCTCGTCGATCATTCTTGCTTCCAGCATCGTCGTGTACATGTCCAGTACCTGCTCTTCCGTTAATCCTAGATCTTGATGTTTTGTTTTCAATTGGAACTCCTCCTTTGCCTTACCCGTGTATTTGACGTCCTTCCACTGCAAGTGCTGCCTCACCAACAGCCTCTGACAGGCTCGGATGAGGGTGAACCATCCCGGCAACTTCCCAATGTGCTGCATCGAGCAGCTTCGCGAGTGCCGCTTCTGATATCATGTCGGTGACGTGCGGACCGATCATGTGCACCCCGAGCAGATCATCGGTCGCAGCATCTGTTACGAACTTAACGAATCCGGACGTATCGCCATGAACGAGCGCTTTACCAACAGCTTGAAAAGGAAACCTGCCGACCTTCACGTCGTAGCCGCTGTCGGCTGCTTCTTTCTCTGTCATGCCTACACTTGCGGCTTCCGGTGCAGAATAGGTGCATCGTGGGATGAGGTTGTTATCCATCGGCTCCACGTTTCTTCCTGCCATGTGTTCGACTGCTGCTGTTCCTTCATGAGAGGCAGCGTGCGCCAGCTGCAGGCCGCCGATCACATCACCGACAGCATAAATGTGAGACTCTTTCGTCTGCAGGTACTTATTGACTTTGATGACACCCTGTTCCGTCCGAATATCCGTATTCTCAAGCCCGATCTGATGAATATTCGCTTCTCTTCCTACCGACACCAACAGCTTCTCTGACGTAATCACGTCTTCTCCGCCGGTACTTCGAAATGAGATCGAAACGCGGTTTTCCTCTTTTTGCATCGTATCAGGAAGCACTTCTGCTCCCGTATGAATCGTAACCCCTTTTTTCTCCAGAGCTTTCTTCATCTCTACAGCAATGTCGTGGTCTTCTGCTGGCAGTATGCGGTCTGTGTATTCAAGAACCGTGACCTCAGAACCGAAGTCTGCAAACATCGAGGCCCATTCCACCCCGATGACACCACCACCGACAATGGTCAACGACGCTGGCAGCTCGGTCAGACGCAGCGCCCCATTTGAAGAGAGGACCTGCGTTTCGTCGAGTTCCAGTCCAGGCAGGGTTTTCGGTTTTGAACCGGTAGCAATAAGGACATTGGCGGGAATCAGCATGTCATTCTCCCGTTCGTCCTCGTATTCAACAGAGATTGTTCCTGCAGAAGGAGAAAAAATGGAAGGTCCCATGATTCTGCCAAATCCGTGATAGACATCAATTTTTCCTTTTTTCATCAAGCTCTGTACCCCTTGATGAAGCTGATCGACAATCGCATCTTTTCTGCTCATGACTTTGGAGAAAGAAAGGCTGGTTTCTCCGGATTCAACCCCAAAGGCCTCTGCTTTCTTTACTGTTTGATAGACTTCTGCGCTGCGCAGCATTGCTTTGCTCGGGATACATCCTTGATGCAGGCAGGTGCCGCCCAGACTGCTTTTTTCTACTACCGCTGTTGTCATGCCGAGCTGTGCTGCACGAATGGCGGCAACGTAGCCTCCCGTACCAGCTCCTAATATGACCAGATCATATTTTTCAGCCACAGGTATCTCCCCTTTTACCGCTCGTGCGTCGGTATTTGATATATTTTCGGTTCTTCCAGTCCACGAAGTACCCTCAACACACCGGCGTTCAGTGCTTCGAGCTCATTCTCTCCAGGGCGGATAAGTACTTCCGCTATCCATTGTACACGATTCGAAATTTTCTGCACAAATTCCCGGCCGTACGCAAGTCCACCGGTTAGAATGACCGCATCCACTCTTCCCTCCAAAACCGCTGCGTTCGCTGCAATTTCTTTCGCTACCTGGTAAGCCATCGCCTCGTAAATCGTTTCGGCAGCACGGTCTCCACGGACAATTCGATTTTCTACCTCTACGGCATCGTTCGTACCGAGATACCCTGCGAGACCTCCCTGTCCGACGATTTTTTTCATAACTTCGTCTGCATAATAATCACCGGAATAGCACATGGATACGAGATCACCGGCAGGCACCGTTCCCGCTCTTTCTGGTGAAAAAGGTCCCTCTCCGTGCAGTCCATTGTTCACATCGACGACTTTGCCGTAGCGGTGGGAGCCGACAGTGATCCCTCCACCCATATGCGCGACAATGAGCCGAAGATCTTCATAGTCTCTTCCGAGTTCTTCGGCCGCCTTTCTTGCCGTCGCTTTCTGATTCAGCGCATGGAAGATGCTGCGTCGTTCGAAATCTGCAAATCCAGATACTTTGGCAACTGGATCCATTTCATCGACAACGACGGGATCGACGATATATGCTTCAATATTCAGTTGTGACGCGATTTCATCCGCGATAATGCCACCTAGATTGGATGCATGCTGGCCTGCATAACCTTCTTTCAAGTCCAGAGTCATATCTTCATTCACGCGGTACGTACCGCCTTCGATCGGCCTCAGCAGTCCGCCGCGTCCGACGACAGCATCCAATTTGGAGATGTTGATGCCTGCCTCATCCAGCGTCTGAAGTACTGCCTCTTTGCGGAAAGCATACTGGTCGATGATCGAATGAAAGGCAAGGACTTCCTCTCGATCGTGACGGATCGTTTTTTCCATTAATGGCATTTCGTTTTCAAACACACCGATCTTCGTCGACGTGGATCCTGGATTCAGTGCCAGCACACGGTAAGAATGCTCCACTCGTCTTTCCCTCCTCTAAACACGGCCCCGTGACAGTATATTCATGTCGTTCTGCAGGAACTGCCTGCGGGATTTTCTCATGGTTTCAATCCGCTCTTCTGCCATCCGATCTGCAGCGGCATAGGAAGCTATTCCATCTCTATGGGCGATCTCAAAGATTTTTAGAATGTTGTCATAAATGGTCTCTACTTTTTTCATGGCTCGATCCCGATTGTAGCCGAGCAGCTCATCAGCCACATTGATCACGCCGCCGGAATTGATGACATAGTCCGGTGCATAGACGATTCCTTTTTTCTTCAGTTCCTCTCCGTGACGGCTTTCATGAAGCTGATTGTTTGCAGCCCCGGCTACAACAGATGCTTTCAGTTTTGGGAGGGTGTCATCATTGATCACAGCTCCGAGAGCACATGGAGAAAAGATATCACAGTCGACACTGTAGATATCATCAACATGAACAGCCTCCGCACCGAAGTCTTTTACCGCTCTTTCTACGGACTGTTCATGAATGTCAGTCACAATCAGTTTAGCTCCCTCTTCGTGAAGGTAGCGGCACATGTTGTATGCAACGTTGCCGATCCCTTGAACCGCAACAGTCTTCCCTTCCAGCGAGTCGGAACCGAATGCTTCCTTAGCTGCTGCCTTCATCCCTACGTAAACGCCATAGGCCGTAACCGGCGATGGGTTACCGGAAGAACCGAACGCTGGTGAAACGCCTGTTACGTAGTCCGTCTCTGCGTAGACCAGGTCCATATCTTCTACGGTCGTTCCCACATCTTCCGCGGTAATATAGCGTCCGTTCAACCCTTGGATGAAACGGCCGAAAGCACGGAACATCGCTTCGTTTTTGTCTTTTTTCGGATCACCGATGATCACCGTTTTGCCTCCCCCGAGATTCAATCCGGCAGCTGCATTCTTATAGGTCATGCCTTTGGATAGACGGAGCGCATCTTCAAACGCATCCTCCTCGCTGGCATAGGTCCACATTCTCGTTCCGCCGAGTGCCGGTCCGAGTGTTGTATCGTGAATGGCGATGATCGCCTTTAGTCCGGATTCTCTGTCCTGGCAGACGACAACCTGTTCATAGTCCTGTACTTCCATTTTCGAGAATAAATTCATATCGATCCCTCCTGGCTTTGGTCTGCAGTACTAACTGCCATCATCATAGAAAAAAGTTTGCTTTCCACGCTGTCTGAACGGGAAGAGAGGACAATCGGTGCACCAGCTCCGACAATCATGCCGCCGACAACCGCTCCGCCAATATACGTAAACGACTTATACAAAGCGTTCCCTGTTTCAATCTGTGGAACAAGCAGCAGGTCCGCCTGACCCGCTACCGGTGAAGTGATGCCTTTCTGCTCAGCCGCTTCAGGGGAAATGGCATTATCAAATCCGAGCGGTCCATCAATGATGCAGCCGGAAATCTGTCCACGCTGGTTCATCATCGTCAGCGCAGCCGCATCGAGTGTAGCCTGCATCGACGTGTTTACCGTTTCCACTGCAGCAATCACAGCTGCTTTTGGTACTTCTACGCCCATGTTCTTCACTGCTTCCACGGCATTTGTTGTGATTTTTACTTTTTGCTCCAGGTCGGGAGCTATATTCATCGCCGCATCTGATAAAAATAGAAGCTTCTCTCTTCCGGGAAGAGAAAATCCAGCAACATGCGAGAGGATCCTGCCTGTACGAAGTCCATGCTCTTTATCCAGCACCGCTTTCAATAATGTGGAGGTCGCCGTCATGCCCTTCATTAACACATCGGCTTCCCCCTCCGATACCATCTTCACTGCCTCGGATGCAGACTGTTTCTCATCTTTCGTATCAATAAACCGGCTGGTCGATGTATCAGCTGAATATCCAGCTTCCTGCATCGCATCCGTCATCTCGGAGAGCGGGCCGATGAAAAGAAACGTCGCAAGGTTCTCATCAGACGCCTGCGCTGCAGCCTGAAAAATAGAGGCATCTACCGCGTGGGCAACAGCAATCACCGCCCGCCGTTCTCTAGTATGTATTTTATTTTTTAATGTCATCATGTCCATACAAGAACCCCCTTCTACTCTAACTACCTATGCAATATTCATGCCAAGTCAGACTTGCGTAAGAACAACGTCCTGCAGCAATTATGCATGCAAAAACATGCATGCGCGCAACATAATGCATGCATGTTTTTGCACATTACGCCAATTGATGTTTATCCAGTTTGTAGTATAAGCTCCTGATGCTGATGCCCAGCTGTTCCGCCGTTTTCTTTTTGCTCTCGTGATTCTCCTGAAGTGCCTGCTGCAGAATCTCTTTTTCGCGTCCTGCAAGGGCTTCTTCCAGTGTTCCTGTATACCGCTGATCCCGTTTAACAGAGACGGCTCCATCCATCATCAAGTGGGATGCCTGCATAACGACTGCCGATGCCGGCATGTGAATCATCGCCCTGCCCAGCACGTTTTCCAGTTCCCTCACGTTTCCAGGCCACGGGTAGGCTGTCAGCTGATCCTGCGCCTGGGTGGAAATCGATTCGATGCGCCGGCCATAGTCCTGGTTCAATTTTTTTAACAGCACGCTGCTGACCAGCTCAATATCTTCTTTTCTTTCCCTGAGCGGCGGAATATGAATCGGCACCCGATTCAGGCGGTAGTATAGATCCGAACGGAAGGAACCATCCTTCATCTTCGCTTCCATGTCCACATTGGTTGCGGCAATGATACGCACGTCCACCTGAACCGGTGTCGTACTGCCGACCGGCATAATCTCCCCCTCCTGCAGCGCCCGAAGAAGTTTAGCCTGTGTACCGGCTGAAAGTTCACCTATTTCATCCAGGAAGATACTTCCTTTATCGGCTTCTTGAAAGAGTCCTTTTTTCCCCCCGCGCCTCGCACCAGAAAACGCGCCTTCTACGTAGCCGAACAGCTCACTTTCCAGCAGATTTTCCGTAATTGCCGCGCAGTTCACACGGACAAACTTATTAAAGCGGCGCCGGCTTTCATTGTGGACGGCATGGGCAAACAATTCCTTGCCGGTTCCGGATTCACCTCGGATCAGAATAGCAGCTGGTGTTTTCGCCGCGGCTTTTGCCTGCTCTACCGCAATCATGATCTCTTCTGAGGTGCCGGCGATGTCGTTAAAATCATATTTTGCTTCCAGCGTGCGGATGATTTGTTTCGCCTGTTCCAATTCGGAGGTTAACTCTTCCATTTCGGAGACATCGTGAATAACACCGACACTCCCACGGATACGGCCATCTACAATCACCGGAGCTGCGTTGACGACGACATCTTTCTTTGCTGGACCGACTTTCATCCTTGCTCCCCGGACTGCTTCCCCGGTCTCCAGCACTTTCATGTGCATACTTTCTCCTTCGGAAATGTCCACCGCAGCAGGCTGGCCTACAATCTGTTCCTCACTCAGTCCGGTCAGCCTCGTGTAGGCCGGGTTTACAATGAGACCGATGCCGTTGTCATCCACTACGGAGATGGCGTCATCGGAAGAATGAATGATCGCCTCCAGCATCTGCTGTATTTCTTTCAGGCTTGTTACTTCCTCCGCCATTTGTTTAATCTCGGTAATATCCTGAAACACCCCGAGCGCACCTTCCAGCCGGCCTTCTTCATAAAGAGGAATCCTGGTAGTAATAATGGCACGTTTTTCGTCCAGCCACTGCTGCTGGTTATGTTCGACCTGCTGGGTGGCGAGAATACGCGGCAGGCGGCTGGAAGGCATGACATGGAGAACGTCTTTGCCAAGAACGTCCTCCTCTCTTAATCCCGTCATGTCTTCGGCTCGCTGGTTCAGCAGCGTGATCTTGCCTTTCAGATCGACAGCAATCATGCCGTCATAGGTAGCATTGATGATGTTATGCAGGCGGCGGTTTTTTCTTCTGCTCTGCCCCTCCGCCTGATATAATTCGGCTGCATAGGAGAGCATGCGCTCCACGCAGCTATCTCTGCTGTTCTTCTCCAGGCAGACATCTGCTGCCTCCCTGCTTTCAACACTCGTGAATCCCGCTGACTCCGCCAGCTTTTGTAAATGGTGATCGTTCCCGGTGTATATCCGCATCTGCCTCCGCCTTTCCATGCCTTTCTCGACTTCACTTGGGTTCTATTGTACAATAAACAGGAATCCATTACGAAATGAGGGATACAGTCGTGACAGTACAGCGTTTTCTTGCGCTGATGGTCATGCTGATTCCGGTGGTTACCGCCGGTTATGGCATCAAGCTCATGCGCGACACGATGTTTGACATCATTAACACACCCTTTCCGAATCTGATGATTCAATTCTTCGTCGGAGGTTTTCTATTTGCAGGTGGGATATGGTTTTTCGCAGGATTCATCCTGCGCCGCGACCGCCGGAACAAACGCGTTGCCGAAAAATTTCAGCAGGAGCAGCAGCGGGAAAACGGAAATGCCCTATAGCCCGCTTGTCCATCGCCCCGTTCATAAAAACCCGCCGGAAGCGCTGCTTCCGGCGGGTTTTGTATGTAGAAAGGAAAGGTAGACAATCCCTTCGACCGTCTCCTGCTATTTCGAACGGTGCTCCACACGAAGTTTATCAGCCACCATTGCGATGAATTCGGAATTTGTGACTCAGTGCGAGGCATATATGGCGTTATTTCAGCGTTTTTGCTTCGGGAATACTGTCGAAGTAGACGGTCATAGTCGTTCCTTTATGAGGACATTATAGCGGACATTCCTGCATTTTACAAGCGTTTTCTCAAATCGCCATTCTACGCACATTAGCCGCAGTACGACCCGCCGCACCGAAACTAATGTCCGCAGAATCGCCCTCTCAGCGCACAAAAAAAAGGCCGGCCCGCCCTCGCAGGACAGACCGGCTTAATTTACGTTATTTTGTCGAGCACCACATATTCGCGCCCGTACTCCGTTTCATAGCCGAGCATGATAACGCGGTCACCACTTTGCAGCGTTGCCACACTCGCTCCGATTAAAACATCTTCCGCATCCAGCACGCGATCTACCCCGTCGACATCAATCCGCAGACTAGGCGAGCCGCTCGTCACTCGGCCGAAGCGTACGAGGACGTCATGGTTCGCGCCTGTCGTTCTAATTAAATCGACGAATTTCGAATATGTTCCGCCTTCTTTCATGTATTCGCCTCCTTATACTCCCGCCGGCAAATCGCCAACTCGCGTTACATTTAAACTCATCGTATGTTGCCCGTTTTCATACGTGTGTGTATGCGCAGTTACCCGGTACAACCCAACGATGCCCGACGACTGCTCGCGAAAATAGGCCCGCCGGCCGGCTCGTACAGCGTCCATGCCGAGTGCGTCTATACTTGCCTCGTCGTCAATCTGCGTCAGCTCGTCAAACCTTTCGGCCGCCGCATTACGTACTTCCGACCGGCTAACGTCACTGCCGCTGTATGACTCGCGGGCTGTCGTCAGGCCATAGCGGTCGATGTGCTGCTGCGATGTTTTGCGTTCTTTATATTCGTCGTCTTCGCCGCCAGTCATGATTAACCGGCCACGCATGTCCTCGATGGACTGCGAGTAGTTGGCGCTCATGATACTTTGTCCTTCTTCGATCACCCGGCCAGGCGTGAAAAACGATTCTTCGCGCAGTGCTACGTTTCCGCGAAAATTGTATAGGACGTAACGCTTTCCGGTTTGCTTCTCCGTCTTTTCAATCGCCTTTTTAAACGTAGAGAAAAGCGTTTCATTTTCTACGCTTAACTTCGGAATTACATAACCCGTGTCGTCTATCGCGTTGACGCCCAAGTCGAACTCACGGCAGAGGCGGCGCAAAATATCGCCAGCCGTCTGCTTAGTAAACTTTCGCGTGATTTCGTTCTTTGTCAGGTAAGCATTCGTATCGTAGGCCGTCAGCGTTTCCATCAATTCGGCATCAATATCGCGATTAAAAATCCGCCCGCGAAACCACTCCACGCCGTGATTTTTGAAAATCAACCAGTCTCCGTTGTCGAAGTTAATCCGCCGGTCGCGCCCGTTGACGGAATTATACAGCGATACTTCCAGCGTGGCATATGCCGTGTTAATGTCGTCGGTGCTTTGGACCTGCGTCACCAGGTCGGTCACATCGGCAGTCCGTGCACCGTCGTCGTGTTCGACCTGTATGTCGGCATATCCGTGCACCATCATCGGCCGGCTCATGCTCCCGACACCTGCGCTTTTTCAATTCTGCTGTACAATTGCGCCGCGATCTTGTCGATGTCGGAGTCGTTACGGACAGTCATGTTCTGCACGGTCACATTCACACCGCCACCGCCGCCGGACTGACCATTCCGCCATGCTTCGGCATCATTTCGGTCGAGTACGGCCTCGCCGCGGTGTAGTCTTGCGTGGTAGCCATCGTAAGGTACGCTGTCGAGGCCGTGGAAATGCCCGCTACCTCTGCCGGTCACGCCGTCAACAAGGCCGCTGGCTGCACGGCCGCCCAAACTGCGCAGACTGCCCATGCCGCTGGATACGGTATCAACCGCCCATTTAGCAGCGCCGCCAAGTGCGCCCATCGCCGACTCAAAGCCGCCCACGATACCATCGACGATCGACGAGCCGAGTTCTGCAAACGAATCTTGTACGCTGCTGATCATGCTGCGGACTTTACCGGGGATTTCGCCAATGAAGTCCGCGATGGTCTGCGGCAGATCGCGAATGATGTCGGCCGCGTTGTCATACGCATTTTGGAACCATTCTTTAAAGTCGCCGGCAAAGTCGGTCAGGATCGTAACGCCGCGGTCTTTCATGTCGCCGAGGAACTCCGCTGTTCGACCCGGTAGCTTTCCCAGCCATTCGACTGTATTATCGTAAGCCTGCGAAATGTAGTCGCGAAAGATGCCCGGCAGTTCCGCCAGCAGCGCGACCACACGGCCGACCATATAGCCGAGCCAATACGCGGCGTCAGCAGGTAGCTGCGTGAATATGTATACGACAATCTCGCGCGCTCGTTCGATGGCGGAAGCAATACCTTCGCGGATGGCCTCAAACCGTTCGATCACGGCCGTTCGCAGCGCCGAGACTGAATCGGTCACGGAGTCGCGAATACTAGCGAAGGCTTCCACCAGGGCCGCCCACAATTCGGACGCTTTGGCCGTTACGAGGTCCCAGTTCCGGTAAAGTAGCACGCCGGCCGCGACCACTGCCGCGATAGCTGCCACGATCCAGCCGAGCGGCGAAAGTAGTAGCGTTTTCGAGAACAGCAGTTTCGCCTTCGCCATCAAGCGGAACACCGTCGCCAGGTTCCGCCCGACGCTGACCATCATCGACAACGCCAGCATGGCCGGCCCGATTGCCGCTGCCAGGGCGCCTGCTGCGAGTGCTGCCCGCTGCTGGTCGCCGCTGAGATCCCCAAACTTGCGAGCCAGGTCAGAAATAATTTCCACGCCGCCTTCGAGCGCCGGAATCAGTGCGTCGCCTACTTCGATGAGGAAGTCCTCGATAGCCGACCGCATTTCGCGCATCGAGCCGCCAAAGGTGTCCTCCATGATTTCGGCTTGCTCCGCTGCGGCTCCGGTTGAGTCGCGGATAGTATCTTCAAGCTCCATGAATCCTTCGCGGCCGTCCTGCAGGAAAACCTCCATCCCCTTCATCGCCTGACGTCCAAAGATGTCCTGCATGGCGTCGGCCCGATCAGCGCCGGAAAGGCCGTCCATACCTTCCTTGATGCCCGCAAGAATATTCGGAAACGACTTCATTTCGCCCTCAGCATCGAATATGCTAAACGCGTAGTCTCCGATCGCTATCTTGCCGTTCTCGGCCGCGTTTTGCAGGTCGGACAGCACGGCAACCATCGACGTACCTGCTTTCGATCCTTTAAGGCCGGAATCTGAAAGTATACCGACCGATGTAGCCGCTTCCTCTAAGTCCATTCCCGCAGCGTTAGCTATCGGTGCAAGGTACGACATCGCCTGGCCGAGCTGGTTGACGTCGGTGTTTGCTGACGCCTGTGCTTTCGCGAAAATGTCCGAGGCCTTGCCGGCGTCCTCTGCGCCCATGCCAAATGCTGACATTGTATCAGTCAGAATATCAGCAGCGGATGACATTTCGACACTTCCTGCGCTGGCTAGGTCGAGCACGCCCGGCAATGCTTCGACTGATTCCGCGGCATCCCAGCCGGCCAGTGACGTATATTCTAGCGCACTAGCCGCCGCGCTCGCGCTGTGGGCCGTAGTGGCTCCGGCTTCCCGGGCGGCGCCCTCCATCCGCGCGAGTTCGTCAGACGATGCGCCTGATACTGCCTGTACGCGCGCCATGCTATCTTCGAAGTTTGACGCAGTATAAACGGCCGCGCCTGCCGCGCCGACCAGGGGCGCCGTGACTTTCTTCGACATCGCCTTGCCGCCGTCGCTCAGTTTCTTCTGCGCCTTCTCCAGGCCGCCCATTTTGCCCTCGAATTTGCCGGCGGCACTTTTGGCCTTGCCCATTTGTGAGGTAAATTCGTCGCGCAGCCGCAAGACTGCTTCGAGGTTCATAGCCATTCGGCCATCACCTCGGCATCGTACGCTTTCTTGGCTTTATCGAAGTGCTTTCGGAACTTTTTGCGCTGACCTGCGTTGAACGCCTGTGCTGCTTTGTATACGTTGTTGGCGTATGTATAGCCGCCTGTGCCGCGGTCATAAAGCGCCCGGACGGCCAGGATTTCGTCAAAGTCCGCTTGTGATGCATGGTCCGCCGCAGTAATACGTTTGATAACCTGCGTTATGCGATCAAAATTGCGAATATTTTCCATGATAAAACGCTCCCTTCTGCGTGATTTCGTATAAAAAAAGACCCGCACCAACGAGGGCACGGGCTAACAACGAGCTTGTAGGAAAGCTCAAAAAGGAGAACATTCCGCTCCGGGTGAACTAATCCCATCATCGCAGCTTGCCGTATATTATTCCGCTAGTTCCCGAACTTCCGCGGCATCCAGCATTACACCGAAGTCCGGCCGCTTTTTGCCGTACAGAATCCGCTTGTTTCGCATCAGCCCGCCGCTCGGCGTTTCTTCGAAATACATGCCGATTTCATCCGCTGCCTTGTAGTGAGCCTGCTCGGCGTCTGCGTTCGCTTTTCTGGCACGGTCGGCCAGTTCGCGCTGCTTTTCTGCGAGTGCTTGGGCTTCTTGCTCGATCTGGGCGAGTTCCGCTTTTCTGGCGGCGTTTACCTCATCCGCGATGTTGCCAGCCAGTCGATCGAGTTCCGCGTCCTGCGAGGGGTTGCCGTTGAGGACGCCTTTTCGACGCTGGTCTTTGAGAAAGCGAATTCGCGTTTCGAGCTTCTGCTGCTTTTCGTGCAGTTCGAGCTGCTTATCTACGCTGACTTCGCCCTCAATTTCGAGGGCAAGGCGTTCAATTTCGGCCTGTTCGGCTTCGATCGCTTCTTTTATTTGCTGCTGGCGCTGACGGCCAGGCTTGGCGTCCTTCTTGAACCGCTTCATTTCGTCCTGTAGTTTTTTAGAAAATTCCATGCTTATACCTCCAGTCCGATGATTCGTGCGTGTGCCTGCTCTTGGATCAGTTCCAACGTAAATTCGCCGAGGATGGTTCCGTTCACACTGTCGCCGGTAGTGCTAAGTAGTTCATGAGTGAATGGGCGGAGTGGCCGAACTTTGACACGATTCATGTCGACGATAAATACTTCATTGTCCTTGAGGTTTTTGTTTATTACGAAATCGAACGTCCCAAAGTCGTTGACGAGTTGATCCACGACGTTCCCGCGAGTATTGTCCTGACGCTCCAGGCGAACATGCTCCGCTCCCATTCGGCTGATCTGCCGCTTTTGCGAAGGTGACACCATGATCTTGTAATCCGTCTGGCTGCGTAGGGCGCCCGCTTCAAAAAGCGACTGAATCGCGTCATTCAGGATTTCCGCGGTGAGGTCGTTTCCCCCAGCGTCGATAACGTTCGTCTCGATAAACGAACGGACACCGCGCATCTGCCTTACTGTGCCGCCCTGGCCTTCGTATTTCTGGCCGTTGACGAGCGCCTTCTCCAGTTGCAGCGATAGTTCCGTCAGCTTTTTCGCCTGCTCGTAGTTATACAAATCTTCGATGCCAGTCAGAGAAACAGCCTGCGCCGTGCCGGTCACACTGATCGTTTCGTCAAAAATCTGCGTAATGTTTGATACCTGCTTTCGCGCCTTATACCTCGATTCCCCGGCGTCAGCGCCTTCGGCTCCTTCGCGAAAAAGCACCTCGACGGTATCACCTTTCTGATAAGCTGCGGCTTCTGTGCCGTGTAGGCCACGTTCCACTTCGAGCGTGTTTTGCGTGTGATTGACGCCTGTAACCTTCAGGAGTTCCTCGTCGATCTTAATCTGATGGCCGATCATGAACGGCTCCGTATCGTCAACGAGGATTTCTTCATCTGCCGCGGCTACGTCGTCTTTTAGCTTGGTTTCAAAGCTGAATGTGCTGTCCTCAAACCATGAGTGTTTCACATCCAAGACTGGTTCACCAAAGCCTGTGTATTGAAGAATCGGAATCTGGTGTTCGTTCAGCAGAAAGACCTGATCCTCTACTGATTCCTGTACGCCTACGAGTTCATTCAAGTATACTTTTGCCATAAATATCCTGCTCCTTTTTTAGTTAAAAATAATTTGGTCGATATTACTCACGTACTGCCCTACGTGCTTATAACCTAGTTCTTCCGCGTCATCATACGCCCTGTCCTTCGCAAATTTCGCCGCTACATCTAGTGGCATCGCGTTATATTCCACGCTACGTGTGCGCATAAGCTCGCCGGTTGATTCGTCGAGTACCTTCGTTCTTACATTTACATAACCGATCGAATCCGGTGGCTCGACGGTGACGATTATCGTACAGCTTTTAATTTCGTTGGTCATATTTACGCCTCCTTTAAAGTAGGCCGATGCTTTCCGCTGCTTCTCTGTTCAGCCTCGGATAATTCCTCGCCCCGCGTTTTTGCTTCAAATCCTGTTCGCGCTGTTGGAAAGCGGCTTTCTTCTGCAGCGCTTGATCTTTGGTTTCATATGTATTATTCTTCCTTTTCATCGAACGTTACCTCCTTTCCCCATAGTCTGTTATGTCATCACTTAGAAGCCGCTTTTTAGGGTGTCGGCTGTATTACCCTTCAGCGCCTTTTTTCGATTCTCACACGCACGCACAGGCGGCCATTTTCGCCCAATATGCCGTATTTTGGCCTTTTTAACTGTTGACATGACGTCGTGCCTCGGCCTGGTATTCGCGAAGTTTCTGCCGGCGGTGAATATCCGCACAAGTATCGCAGCGCTGCTGACGATTGCTTCGCGGCTCGAAGTCGGCCTCACAATCGACGCAGACTTTGACGTTATGCGCGTCCGGGCTGCCCGCGATAATCTCCCAGTATTCCTGCACAAGCCGCTCGTCGGCCGGCAGTAGGACGCGCTCAAATTGCGGACAGCGGCGGTGGCCGATAAAGCCCGGCGCAAAAAGTTGACAGGTCGCCTCGCCGTTTACTTCCGCCCGACAGCCTCCGGCCCCTGTAAAGTTGGCACAGGTGGCCGCTAGTTGGCCCGCCTGGCGATCGACCTTCTTCGTGCGAGGTGTTTCGCGGTGGTAGTAGTCGTGGTCATAGCCGCTGCGACCGCCCAGCTGGCCGACCACTTCGCCTACGAGGGCCTTTATGTTACGTTGCTTCTTTGTCATCCCGGTTGTCCGTCCTTTCTCGCTGCCAGGCGGCCTGCTCGCGTTCCAGCATTTCGAGCATGTCGGGCGCGCTGACACCGTATTCTATTGCCAACTCCGCCAGCATGGCGCCGAATAGCTGCGGGGTAAAAGTCGGCGTGGCATCGTAAAATGTCAGCACGTCCTGGCGCGCTTTTCTGCTGTTGCAGCTCTTGCACGCCCGGGTGAGGTTGCTGGCTACGTGTTCTCCGCGGCCCAACGGTTGAATGTGATCGAGCATTACAGCCTCGCCCGGTGCGAATTGATAGCCACAGTAAGAGCAGGTCGGCTTGCTTCGTTTTAAGAGATAGTCATCGTACGACAAAAGGTCGAATACACCATTTCTGCGCATGCGCGTTTGGATGAAACGCCATGCTCGGCGCTCAAGTGTCTCGCTCATAGGCCAGCACCTCCGATGACTTCCAAGATGCCGACCGCTGCTGCTGTTACGCTGTATATCGCGACAATATCTACTATCCAATTTCTGTATAATACGTTACCCATCTCCGCACCACTCCGCTCCGTTTAGTTTTTTTAAAGGATTTTTATTCCGTCAGCTTCAAAATGCAAGTGACACTTCCACGCCTCGCCGCCCACTGGTCGATCAGCCTGCGCCGCTGTAAGCTCGCGCTGCGCGAATGGTACGTCCGAAACAATGTTCGCGGCTTCCGTTTCGGCCGGCAGGTTCTCGCAAAAATCTGATAGACTCTGATAGGCCGCCGCTGCCAGGTGCCCATAGTAAATCGACTCCAGGCCGGGCAGAGCGTCGCCTGCATCGGTGGTGGCCGAGATTTTCACGTCAAAGGTATTCCGTTTGGTACGTTGTACTGTCTGGCTAATGTTTACGATCACTTCGCATCTCTCCTCAACTTTGATTTATAATAAAAAGCCAGGCTGCTTTGTGCGGCCCGGCTCTCTATTTCTTCTTAGTAAAATTGTTTCTGATTGAAAATTCTTCAATCAAGGCTTCTGGCGGATTGCCTCGTTTACGGTAAAATATCGCCGGGTTGATCCTGTAAAATGTACCATGCCCAGTTTTTATTTCACCGAATACATATTCGTCGCCTATCTTAAGCCTCATCATTTTATTTCTTAGCCTAGCCTGGTCTTTCATTCCCACAAGTCTTGAAAGTTCCATTTGATTAAAAGCCTGCGTTTTTCTTACATCTTCTTCATAAGGGTTTTTACAAATGGTATTAGTTTTTAAATGGACGTACGGAAGTAGTTTATATACCATGCCTACATCCCGAGCGGATGTTCCCCCATACATTTCTCGTATCTTAGTCTTAAATGAGCGTATTACTGTTGAGTTATTAGTTTTCCCGCGAAAATGGTAATTGTCATTAACGTAGTAATAACCGTCCTGCTCAAAAATGAGATTGTGCTTCTTCATTTCGCTCATAAAGCTTTGATACATCCGCTCACCAACCCCTAAGTATTCTTTAATGTCAGCCTTTCTCATCGGAAGTGACGGTCGTTTATTAGTAACAAGGCGATTGTTGTAATCTATGTATGTTTGGATATATAGAAAATGACCTAAGTAATTATCTTTAATTTCCGTTAAGACCTTGATGCTCTCCATATTTGAAAAAGTAAACTCAGGTTGACGTCCATTCCCTTTCTGCAATTTCTTTTTATAGCTCTCTATTTGCTTTTTACTTCTAACAACGTGCGTTTTTTGGGGCGCGCTCACCCTGATTTCCCCTGTTTCCTCATCAATTTCGGTTCTTGTACCTTTAAAATATTCATGTTCATCAAATTTAGACACGTAATTCACTCCTTAACCTGCAATTTTTTTGTCATTTCAAGGTGCTTTTGCAATTCTTTTACTTTCAAAAGTTCTTCATCAGTTAAGTTCATCGTTTTTAATAGCCGTTCGTAAAACCTTTCAGTCAAATTTCTTTGATTAGATTCCAGTAAATAGATGTAAGTCTGGGTCACTCCTGTGATCGATCCAAGTTGCGCCTGTGTTAAGTTAAATAATAATCTAACAGCCTTTAAAAACTCCCCTGTCATATTAGATCACCCCTCCCCTTCACCGTTGTTTTTACAACTATCTATTTAAAAAAAGCGGAACTTTTACCTTCCTACTATTACCGCTCAGATACCCCGGAAAATAGCGGTTTTTCTATGTTCTCAGCGATTTATTTTCACGAATTTTCATATCCCGCTGATAGTCACGCGTATAATACTGAGCGCCTTTCGTATTTACCTCGTCTATTATCCAACCTTCCATTGCTCGCTCGTTCTTACTGAAATTATCAGCGGCCGTCTTGCTTAATTTATCTCTTACTGCGTTCTCTGGCAGTGCGCTTCCGGTTGCTGCTTTTCTTCTTTTTGCGTTCTTCTCCGCATGTTTGTGAGCATCGCAGCAGTATCGTTTGCTCCCGTGTTTTTCCGCCCCTATAGCTGCGTAACAAAACCGGTACTGACATTCTCGCAGGCCGGCGATTTTTTTATCCGCTTCTTCCTTAGTCATATAACCTTCTTCCGCGAGACTTAAATAATCGCCGGTAACTGTCGGAACACTTTCGCCCGTTATCGGGTAATCTATATAGGTGTGTTCGAAGTCCTCCGCAGGTTCCTCCTTCATCCTTAATAAACGTTCCGCCTGTCGATCGAGCTTGTCTCCTAGCTTCGAAAGAATTTCTTTTCCGCTGCTATAATTAAGAAGAGATTCGCCGCGAGTGTTGTAGAAAAAGTCGGTCGCTGTCCGACGTGAAATAGCGGCCACCATGACATAATCGCGCATTCTTTCTTTTGCATCCGGATTTGTTTCGCGAATTTTGAACGAGATCCACGGATTCAGCGCCTCGACTATACCGCCGGAAAATTCTAATTCTTCCGCCACCCGCTCGTAGAATGTAACCATATGGCGCTCGCCTTCCCCTAACTCGTTAAAGCACGGCGGGCAAACGTCGCCGTAATCTTTGTTGAACTGCTTTTTTGAGGCGGAAACTCTTTCTCCGCAGTATTCACAGTAGTTGTATTTTGACATTAAAGTTCTTTCCTCCTTTTGCATTTCTGCATTTCGTGCATACCACTTCTGCATTTCGTGCATACCCTATTTCGGCCTTCAAAGCCCGCCATAGAGCCTTTTCTTCGATAAAAGCGGCAAACTTATTTCTTTCAGTCTTTATGTTCTAAAACAAACGCAAATATACTGATACTAGCGGTATTAAACGCAAGATGGCGGCACTATTCTAATTCTCATACACTGCGCCTGCGGCTTGTGTTATCTAACCTTATCGCGAAAATGTGTATCAGATTAACAAGCGGCGCCAGCCGCGCAGTTCGGGGGCGCTCTATGCCCCCGCCCATTCTCCGCGTTTGTATACAAACAACGTAGAATAACCGTCATTACGTTTTAACTTTACGCATATGATCGCTGATCCTCTGACTAAGACCGAAGGTGCTGCGGAAGTAAAAGACAATCTGCGCGCCTTCCTTCTGTATAAATTCGATCGTATAGCCGTCTTGAATCAGGCGATTGGCGAGCGTTATGCTATGAACCGGCCGGTCGGGCGTATTATATCGTGTCATCAGCGCCCACCTCCCTCCCGTTAAACTCCGCCTCAACGTCGCGCATCCTGGCGAGCTTGGCTTCCGTTAGCCCGAACGTAAATATCAGCCGGGCAGCCAGGCGGCGCGAAACCGCCCGGACGCCGGATTCAACGTTGCAAATGTGCGTGTCGCTGACGTACAATGCTGCGCCCATTTCCTGCTGGGTCAGTCCGTATACGCGGCGTATCATGCGCATTGTGTGCCGGTCGATCGTCATACGTTGGCTGCCTCCTTTTCTTCGAAGATGCTCCGGCCTTTTATTTTTTCCTCCAATAAACATTCTTCGAAGGCGAACAATATAAGAGCAAATTCGAATTCAAATTGATTTAAATTGAACCCGTCGTTAATTTGTTCAAACAAGGCCAATAGATGATCTCCACAAAATTCACGGATTATATCTCCATAAATTTCAACTTTATAGCCCCGGCCTAAGGCTCCAGTTATTTCGAAAAACCATTCTTCGACGTCTTCAAACTCGCGTCCTTTGAAATCTTCCTTCACTTTCTTAGATTCAGAATATACATATACTAAAAATAGGAACGTTTCTTCATAAACCATTTGAAGCTGATCTACTGTTGGTAAGACGAGACCTAAATCATTAATCTCTTCCCAGTGAAAATCGTCCTTTAGGTGTTGAAGGCTTTCTAATTTGTCCCAGCCGAGATTCTCAAATGTCATTTTCATAGTTATTCCTCCTAGAATTAGTTGATTTTTCTTTTCATTTCGCGCAAAAAATATCGACGCCGTATTCTTCCCGTAAAAACTCCGCCGCTTCTGCTGCCTCGCCCTCGCTGTCGAAGTCTGTCCGCCTCAGTCTGTCGATCACTTCTGCCGGCTCCATTGCATCGCCTCCTACTCTACATACTCCGCGCCGACCAAATTTACGTCACTTTTTGCGAAAAAACTTTAAAATTTCGGCTTTCAATTTTTCCGCCTACTATATATAGCCCCCCTAATTCGAAAATGCGTCACTTTTCGGCGAAAAAATTTCAAAAAAAGAAGCACCCACGTTTGGGCGCTCCTATGTATATCTTAAGTTTGGCGGTCCTTTTATTCCCGGCTGTTGGCGCAGCCTTTAAAAAACGGACAAATGACTATATAAATCACGCGAAGCAGTATGCCGCCTCCTGGCGCAGCATCATTTCGACCAACTGCCTGCCTTCCTCCTTATACTCTACGTCCACTTCGCGGCCTTCATCCGTTACTATGTACAGCATAGCCGGCATTGCCGGGTCGTAACAGTACGACACTTCGACCGTCAGCCGCCCTACCTTCGTGCCATAAACGACCATCGGCAGATACTCCGCCTGATCCTGGACGGTCTTTGCTTCGAATGTCGCCCCGGCCGGCAGCGGCATGTCGACCGCCGCCCGCTCTAGGACGTCCTCTGCCGCCGCTGTGTCGATGGCTGGGTCGGCGATTGCAAGCGCTAGTGCTTCGCGATCATTACGGTTCATCATAGCGCCACCTCCCCGGCTGTTTCTTGCGCTTCGACTACGACGCCTGGCTCGTCCTTTAACTCCGCGATAGTTTCTGCGGGCACATACAGCGCCCCTACAACGTCACTGACGCCCAGGAAGTCGGCGGCAAGGTCGGCCGGCACGGCGAGCGACTCGGCGCCTGTGTGGACGTGTACGGCGGGCTGTGCTGCGGGCAGGGTCGGCTTGGTCATGCGATAGGTTACGTAGGTCATTTCGATTCCTCCAGTAGTTTTTGCGTAGTATTTTTCGTGACAAGGACGGTGCTCCGTTGTAATTCGCGATATTGTTCGAAGTACGTAAACTGCACCAGGCGGTAAATGTGGCTGCCAATTTTGCGGGAGCCTGTTACGATCGACGGGTCGCCGCCTACTTCATCGACAACTTCGTACAGTTGGCCGGAATAGATGATCGTTTTCATATTTCGATCGCCTCGTAGCTTTCTGCGATTTCCTGCGCGGTTATGCCGATGTACCTCAGCGTCACAGCCGGCGCCTTCTGGCCCAGAATCGCCATGATTCGCGTAATGTCGACGCCCTGCTCATACAGCGCCAGCCCGAACGTTTTCCGCAGCGTGTGGCCGCCGATGGCGCCGTCAATGCCCGCCCGCTTGGCTGCGTCGTTCAAGATGCGATAAGCCTGCGCTCGGCTCAGCGGCCGGCCCCCTTTTCGCGAAGGAAACAGCGGCCCGGCCGCGTCGATTGTGCCGGCTTTCAGTTCCGCCTGTACGGCCGCCTGCAGCGTTTTGCTGATCGTAATGGTGCGGCGTGCGCCCCGCTTGCTTTCGCGGACTGTGAGCGCCTGCTGGCCGGCTATGTCGGCAGTGTTGAGCGCGAGTAGGTCGCTGACCCGCAGGCCTGTCGATGCGCCGGCGATGTACAGCAGCTTGTTTCGGCCGTGCAGCGCCTTCTTAAAACGGCCGCGTTCTTCGGGAGTTAGCGCTTTTACTTCGTTCATGTCGTTGTCCTCCTTTTACGTAAATAGTATAACGTAATTCGTTACAAATAATTGCCTTACGAATTTCGTAATTGCTATGTCTACGACTATACAGCGCCTGCCTGCCGCTGTCAATACTTTTACTTACGAATTTCGGAATCATCGCGAATGTGGTACGATACACTTAGAGGAAAGGAGGCGGAGGTATGTCGCAAAAATTAGTACGCTGTAACCTAAAAAAACTGCTCGACGAGCGCGGTATGCTGCAGAAAGAACTCGCAAGAAATACCGGCATCAGGCCGGCCACAGTGAGCGCATTGTATACAGGGAAAGTGCGGCATTATCCGGCTGACGTGATCGAGCGTATTGTGAACGAATTACAGCTCGAAAGTGTGTCCGAGTTAATTACGATTATCGATACGGAAGATGATGCGCAAGAATAGACGAAAGCTCGCGAAACTAGACGAGGCCGGAACGAAATTTTAGTGTACGTATTCTGAGGGCGCCAGGAGAGAGGGATACAGTGGCGGCCCTTGGGGGAATAAAATATCGTGCTTTACTACGTTAAAGCGTTAAACAATTTACAATTTTTGCGAATGTATAAACGATTCATGAATACGAATACGAAACGAAACACAATAGCATTAAGTTACGTTCGCTGACGTTAACAAACGTTGATTTGCCGGCGTTTATAACGAATCATCAGCGCAAAAGTTGGCGGCTTGTTTTATGCAGCGAATAAACAGCGCTGTATCAACGTTTATAAATGCGCTGTGATCGGCTAATTCTGCATACAATCGTGCATATTAGCGCAGGCAACATACGTTCCCCAGGCGCCCTCTGTTCGCTAAATAGAACGCATGTTCGCATATGCCCAAAGCGTTCGGCAGGGCGCGCGCCGGCCCCTTGTCGCGGGTGTATGCCGCCCAGCAGCCGCACCATGTAAACCTATGCACACCGCCACTATCGGCTTTCTACCATATACCCTGCGCAAAAAGGGGCGGTTTACACTCCGAACTACTCCGTCCCCTATAGCGCATTTCTTCCATATACCTTACCGCACATAGTGCCATCGGAGTTTGAGCGTCGCATAACGTCGCACAGCCCCGGCGACTTTCTTCTTATATATGCGCACACTGGCCGGCCATGCGACCTCTGCGAGCCACTTCGCCCACTCTCCGTGCGGCAGCGCGCCTGGCTACGGAATATATAATACTAAGTTATTGGGTGCCAAAATCAACACCTAATTTATTCCAGCGCCCAGCCAGTCGTACTCCCTAGCGCCCAACTTTTCGCGCACTGTAATCGCCGTACACAGCCTGCTGACCGCCGTATATACGTATCCCTGTAGCTTCCCCGGCTTTACCTTGCCGGCTTTATAACGCAGCACAGCGGCCCGCAGAACGTCCGTAAACTCAGCGGCATGGTGTTCGATGATGATGTCGTTACTGTGGCGGCTTTTGGCTTTGAAAACAGCGCCTGCCAGGCCGTATAATTCTCTTGCGTCGAAGTACGGGGCCAACGCTTTGTAAACCGCCTTCGGCATATTCGCGCGAAGCATAGCCGCAGGTAGAGGCGTTTCTGTATCATTTGTGTATTCAGGTTTATTAGACGTAGCTTTAGACGTAGTTTCGCCCGGCTGATTCGCCGGCTGCGGCTTAGGGCGGCGCGGGCTGGCGCTGTCGGGCGAGTGGTCATGCGAGTGATCATGCGACTGTGCAGGCCGCTGGATCACGTACACATTTGCGCCCCAGCCACCGCTTTTCGGCCGCAGTAACTGCCGCTTCGCCAGCACGCCCAGCGCGGCCAGTTTACGCAGGCTGCGGCGGGCCGTGGCGTTGGACTTGTCGACCCCAGACGCAATGGTGTCGGCTTTGAGCTGCGCGGCGCCCGGATACTTTACCGCGTGCTGGGCGACGAAAGAAAGCACGGCATAGTCGGTGTCGGTGATGTGCGCGCGGCAGGCACGCAGGTGGTCGGCCACGGCGGCGTTAAGGTCGGCTTTAGTTTCGAACGTTGAGGCTTCGGATAAATGGCGCATGATGGATCGCTCCTTCGGATAAGGACGCGAACGCACGTTCGGTAAAACGGACAGACGGGCAGAATATTGACAAATCCGTTTTTTCGCGATATACTACGACTCAGGTATTCGGTCGTATGTGCGTCCCGCTTTACAGCCCTGCCAGGCTGCGGTGAACGTGCTACGTCCTTTTTTTTTGTGTTAAATTTTCAGATTATTTAGCGGACTGTTATTTTGATACAGATTTCTTATTTCCTCGGTTGAAAAATCGAGGTATACTTTTGTTGTTTCTAAGCTGCTGTGGCCGAGAATCCGGCTCAAGGTGGCCAGGTCGCCCCCGTTTTGCAGGTAATACCTTGCAAAGTTATGGCGCAGCAAGTGTGGCGTTACTTCCAGCCCGGCCTGCTCGCCGTGTCTTTTGACGGTCCTTTCAAAGCTCGCTGTTTTCAACTGACCGCCACGCATGGAACAAAATAAATAGTCGCAGTCTTCGTAGCGATCGCGAAAGTCCAGCCAGTGCCGCAGTTCCCGGCCCATTTTTTGCGAAAAGAATACGTATCTTTCTTTCTGACTTTTGCTGTGGCGGACCAGGATCGTGCGCTGTCGTAAATCCACGTCATCCGGCGTTACCATTATGATTTCACCAACGCGCATACCAGTGTCGAGAATCAGCCGCACCATAATATAACTACGCAGGCCATAAGGCGACACGGTGTCAAACGTACGCATAAACGCCCGTAACTCCTGCTGCGACAATAGCTTTCGCTCCTTCTTGACGGGTGCTGGCGTCTTCAGCCGGTCGGCCGGATTCACTTTAATGACCCGCTCGTCCTTTAAAAATCGAAAGAACACCTTGATATTTCGCATATAATTGGCAACAGTCGTCGGGCTGACCGGCTTACCCAGGTCCGGCCTTTTGTCCGGGTGATTGATGATGGTCGTTGCTTGATCGGTCACAACGGTATACTTGCCGCGCTCTAACAAAAACGTCATGTATTCGCGCAGCACGTCGCGTGTTACTTTTTCCGCCCGGTCGATCTTCTTTTCATTAGCCGCCCACTCTGCGAAAAGGCGTAGTGCCTGCTCGTAAGATGACATCGACTTTCGCGTCAATCCTCGCGACTGACAATACAGCATGTAATCGTCAATTTGCCGATGAAATTCGCTGTGCAATACAAAAAACCCCCTTCCGCCGAATATTTCGACAAAAGGAGGATATAGTGCGTAACACTTTATCGCACATTGTCCGACATTAAGCGGACATTCCTCTGTGTATTTCCGATTAAAAACGCTGTTAAAAGCCGCCATGCCAGGCGCTATTTCGAACGGTGCTCCACACGAAGTTTATCAGCCACCATTGCGATGAATTCGGAATTTGTGGGCTTCGATTTCGTTGTGCTGACAGTATAGCCGAACATTTTGGAAATTGAGTCGACATTTCCACGATTCCACGCCACTTCAATGGCGTGCCGGATCGCTCGTTCAACACGGCTCGGCGTGGTATCAAAGCGCTTCGCGATATCCGGATAGAGTGCTTTTGTCACGGAACCAAGCAGGTCAATATCATGATAGACAAGCGTAATCGCTTCACGAAGGTACATATATCCTTTGATATGCGCCGGCACCCCGATCTCATGGATGATACTTGTAATCGAAGCGTCCAGATTCATCGGTTTATTCTGCCGGTCTTCTGTTGGAGAAGGCTGATCCAGCGAGCGCGAGGCAGCTACATCCCGTATTTTATTCACGAGCATCTCCATATCAAAAGGCTTGAGAACGTAATAAGAGGCGCCCAGCTGAACAGCTTTTTTGGTGACATCTTCCTGTCCAAACGCCGTCAGCATAATGATGTGCGGTTTCGCATTTTTCAACCGCTGCAGTTTTTCGAGTACTGCGAGCCCATCGAGGTGAGGCATGATAATATCCAGCAGCAGCACATCCGGTACTTCATTCTCTAAAAGCTCCAGACATTCCTGCCCGTTAAATGCTGTTCCTACCACTTTAAGGTCCGTTTCTTTCGCCATATAATCTTCAAGAAGCTCTACCAGCTCCCTGTTATCGTCTGCAACACATACTGTAATTTGACTCACAACTGCTCCTCCTTGCTGACGGTCAGCCGACCGATCTTCACAATATGAACGAACTAAGTATACCATATGCATCCAGCTCATAAAACAGCCCAATGGTAACGGCACCGTCTATTCGGCGGATTCTTTTTTTTCTGCTGCCTGAGTGATCAGCTCCCGTGCATGCTCCCGCGTTAAGTCGGTGACTTCGACCCCGGAGATCATTCTGCCGACTTCCTCTGTCTTCTCCTGTTCGGTCAATGGCTGCACATTGGTGAGTGTCCGTTCCTCTTCCTCTCTTTTGGAGATGAAAAGGTGCGTATCCGCCATGGCAGCGACCTGTGGCAGATGCGTAATACATAGTACCTGCGACCCTTCTGCAATTCCGTGGATTTTTTCCGCGATCGCCTGCGCAACCCTGCCGCTCACGCCGGTATCCACTTCATCGAAGATCAACGACGTCACCCCTTCGTGACGTGCCAGGATCGATTTCAACGCCAGTATCATCCGTGATATCTCGCCTCCGGACGCGGTTTTCGCCAGTGGTTTCAAAGGCTCCCCTTTATTGGTGGCTGCATAAAATCCCACCTCATCCATCCCGTCGGCACGAAACGGGGAGTGACGGAGCAGGCTGTCCGCCTGAAAGGCTGGCTGCGGTGCGGTTGAAATATTAATATCGAAAATAGTCTGATGCATGAAGAGGCCCTCCAGCTGAAGGTGGATATCCTCCTTCAATTGTTCTGCTGCCCTACGCCGGAGCTGGCTTACATGCTTCGCTTCCACATATAAATCCTCTGCTGATGAAACGAGTTCAGCTTCCCATTCTTCCAGCCGCTGCTCTCTGTTGGTCAGGGTATCCAGTTCTTCCTCGATCGACGCCGCGTATTCGAGGACATCATTGACCGTCGCTCCATACTTTTTCTTCAGCTGCTGCAGTTCGCTCATTCTCGCTTCTACTTCGTGCAGGCGTTCCGGATCAAACTCAATGGACTCATAATAATCACGCAGCCGGAAAGCCGCTTCTTCCAGCAGATAATACGGAGTGGCAGCTGCTTCTTTTGATTCTTCCAGGGAAGGGTCGAGCGAAGCTGCTTCTTCCAGCTGGTTCATCGCGGTCATCACCCACTCCATTCCTTTCCCCTCGCCATACAGTGCTTCATATGCGCCGTGCACCGTCCGGTAAAGTTCTTCACTGTTCGCGAGACGGCGGTGTTCCTCTTCCAGGTGATCATCTTCATCCGGCTGCAGCTGTGCATTTTGTATTTCTTCATACTGATATTTAATGAGATCGAGCCGCTGTGCATTCTGCTGTTCATTGTCCGAGAGCTGCTTGAGCTGGGATCGTTTCTTTTGAAACGCATCGTACAACGCTTTATATGCTTTTTTCGACTGACTGATTTCTTTTTCTGCATAGCGGTCGAGAAAATAAATATGTTTCTCTGCCTGAAGGAGCTGCTGATGCTCGTGCTGCCCGTGAATATCGACGAGCTGCTGCCCTACCTGGCGGAGCACGCCCAGGGTCGTCAGTTTCCCATTGATTCTGCACACGCTTTTTCCCTGCTGTGTGATTTCCCGTTTCAGGACGAGGGTCGATTCTTCCAGCTCAATATCGAGGTCTTCCAGCAGTTTCTGCTGATCGTCGCGCAGGTTCTCCTGAATCGAAAACAACCCTTCTATTTCGGCTCGCTTGCTGCCGTGACGTACGAAATCAACGGAGCCTCTTCCTCCGATCAACAGTCCGATCGCATCGATGATAATCGATTTCCCCGCACCGGTTTCTCCGGTGAGGACCGTCAGCCCCTCATCAAAAGATACAGACAGTTCTTCTATAATAGCAAAGTTCCGGATGGAGAGTTCCATCAGCATAGTGAGACATCCTTTCTTTCGAACCTGTATTCCCCTTAGAAGGGCGAAAAAAAGGGCGCCCGTCCGGGAAACCCTTTCTAACTCCAGCCTTAGAGCATGTCCAGAAATCGTTCTGAGAGTATTTTCGGATCCTCTTCAGAACGGCAGATGATCAAAATCGTATCGTCGCCGCAGATGTTTCCCATGATCTGCGGCCAATCCAGGTTATCGATCAGCGCTCCGACCGCATTAGCATTTCCGGGAAGCGTTTTGATGACGATAAGATTGTTCGTATGGTCGATGGAAACGAAGCTGTCCATCAGGGCACGCTTTAATTTCTGGAGCGGATTAAAACGCTGGTCAGAGGGCAGGCTGTATTTATACCGCCCGTCCATCATCGGTACTTTTACAAGATGAAGTTCTTTAATGTCCCGGCTTACGGTTGCCTGCGTCACATTGAATCCGGCACTTCGGAGTTCGTCTACGAGTTCATCCTGTGTTTCTACATCGTTATTGCCGATAATATCACGTATTTTAATATGTCGCTGTCCTTTATTCATGGCACTCCTCCATCATTCCAGACCATCATCTGCGCGGGCAGCTGCCGCAGTCTGCTGTAATTCCTCTTTCGTCACGGTCGACTCCGCGCCGCTGCGGAGCCAGAACAGAAACTCTGTATTACCGCCTCCGCCTTTGATCGGGGATGGCGCTGCACCAAGCAGGCCAAACCCTTCCTGCGATGCAGCTGCCGCTGTTTCTTCAAGTACACGTGTATGTACCTTTTCGTCCCGAATGATGCCTTTGCGTCCTACTTCATGTCTTCCCGCCTCAAACTGCGGTTTAATCAGGATGACGGCATCAGAACCTTCTGCCAGTATCCGTTTGAGCACAGGAAGAAGCAGCCGGACCGAAATGAAGGAGACGTCCATCACAGCAAAAGTCGGGCGCCCAAAGGAAAAATTGTCTTCCGTACAATAACGGAAATTCGTCTGCTCCATCACGATGACCCGGTCATCAGACCGGATTTTCCAGGCGAGCTGGTTCGTACCTACATCGAGAGCGTACACACGGGCGGCACCGTTCTGCAGGGCACAATCGGTAAATCCACCGGTTGATGCTCCAATATCAATCATCGTTCTGCCTTCCAATGTCAGAGGGAAAAGCTGAAGCGCCCGCTCCAGCTTAAGTCCTCCCCTGCTGACATAAGGAAGTACTTCCCCCTTGATTGAAAGAACGGTTTCCTCGCTTAGTTTCATCCCCGGTTTATCCACACGCTGCCCATCAGCGAGGACGATGCCTGCCATGATACTGCGTTTGGCCTTTTCCCGGGTGTCAGCCAGTCCCTGTTCTACAAGCATGACGTCTGCGCGTTCCTTCTTCATGACGACGCGCGTTTCTGCCTTCCAGGAATCATGGATTCCACGCGTTTAACCGCTTCCTCCGCAGTCAGGCCGATTTCTTCGAGCAGTTCAGGAACGCCGCCGTGTTCGATATACCAATCAGGAATACCCATCCGCTCGACGACGACGGAGTGCACGCCTGAAGAGTGGAAGTGTTCCAGAACTGCCGATCCGAATCCTCCGAGCAGCGCATGTTCTTCCATCGTGAGAATCGGCACTTGACGTCCGGCAAGGTCCTGCAGCTTTTTCTCATCCAGCGGCTTAATCGACCGGGCATTAATGACCTCGGTACGGATGCCCTTCTCGGCCAGTTTTTCAGCAGCTGCCATTGCAGCAGGAACCATGGTGCCAACGGCGAGAATAGCGGCTTCATTTCCTTCATGAAGTGTTTCCCACGTTCCAATCGGGAGTGTCTTCAGCTCTTCATCCATCGGAACACCGAGTCCCCCGCCTCGTGGATAGCGCACGGCTATTGGTCCGTCGTTATGCTGGAACGCTGTATAAAGAAGATGCTGGAATTCGTTCTCGTCTTTTGGACACAAAAGCGTAATATTCGGCAGGTGCCGCATGTAGGAGATATCGAATACACCCTGGTGTGTTTCTCCGTCGGCTCCGACGAGACCTGCCCGGTCGATGGCAAACATCACATTCAGGTTCTGCCTGCACACATCATGCACGAGCTGGTCATACCCGCGTTGAAGGAACGTCGAATAAATTGCAAGTACCGGCTTCATGCCCTGCGTGGCAAGTCCAGCAGACATTGTGGTTGCATGCTGCTCCGCAATGCCGACGTCAAACATCCGCTCTGGATACTCTTTCGCAAATTTATCAAGTCCGGAGCCGTTCGGCATTGCCGGCGTCACTGCGACCAGCTTGTCGCTCTCTGCTGCCATCCGCTTCATCGTTTCAGCAAACACACCGCTGTAGCTCGGTGGACCCGGCTTTTTCACTACTTCACCCGATTCGATTTTGTATGGACCGAGGCCGTGCCACGTTCCTTTTGCATCGTTTTCGGCAGGGGCGTACCCCTTTCCTTTTTTCGTTACGACATGCACGATCACAGGTCCTTCCGTATTCTTTGCGTAACGGATGTTAGAGCGGAGATCCTGAAGATCATGTCCATCCACCGGTCCAAGGTAAGTGAATCCGAGCTCTTCAAAAAACATGCCGGACACGAGCAGATATTTCAGGCTGTCTTTCACTCGTTCAGCTGCGGAGGCCAGTCTGCCTCCGAATGCCGGCACCTTCCGGATGAGAAGTTCCAGATCTTCTTTCGCTTTATGATAGCCTCCAGCGGTTCTCATTCGTCCGAGCATGCTGTGCATGGCACCGACGTTCGGAGCGATCGACATTTCGTTATCATTGAGGATTACCGTCATGTCACGCTGCTCGTCTCCGATGTGGTTAAGCGCTTCCAACGCCATACCTCCGGTAAGAGCGCCGTCTCCGATTACAGGTACAATGTGCTCGCCCGTTCCTTTAAGGTCTCTTGCAAGCGTCATCCCCATCGCGCCGGAAAGCGAAGTCGAACTGTGACCTGTCTCCCAGACATCATGTTCCGATTCCGAACGCTTCGGAAAGCCGCAGAGTCCTTTGTGCTGGCGGAGCGTGTCAAACTCTCCGGCACGTCCAGTCAGGATTTTATGCACGTACGCCTGGTGTCCGACATCAAACAGAAACTTATCTTTGGGACTGTCGTACAGCTGATGCAGAATCAGGGTCAACTCAACAACACCGAGGTTCGGACCTAAATGCCCGCCTGTCACCGATAGCTTATCGATAAGAAATTCCCGGATTGACGCGGCTGTCTCCTGTAGTTGTTCATCATCCATCCCTTTTAGAAAAGATGGATTCCTCATTGTCATAACATCCAAGGGGAACCCTCACTTTCATCGTTTAGATTTCTTTCTCTTATCCTTAAATATGGTTATTCCCAATTTTACCTCTATCAAATAAAATAATCTACCCACACGGTATATAATCGGTGTAGAATATTGAATTGCTATCGTTTTTCCGACAGATTTCCCCCCTACTGTCAAAGCTGCGACAATACTGGTGAATAATACAGAAATCCAGAATTGAATAACGGACCCTTCCGCATGACCGAGATTAAGAGCAAGCTGAAGTACGACATAAGCGGATGCTGTGCCGCTGATGACACCGGCTATGTCGCCGATGACATCGTTCGTGAAGTTGGAGAATTTATCGGCGTTTCTCGTGATGCTGACCGCCTGCTTTGATCCGTTCATCCGTTTTGCGGCCATCGCATGAAACGGCCGTTCACTTGCAGCTGTAGCTGCAACACCGATCGTATCCGCCATCACCCCGATAAGGACGATAAGAAAGACGATCATCATTCCCGCGCCCCAGGCTACTCCAGATAGGACGGCTGTTGAGATGACAGAAAAAATAGCCGCTAACACAAGAGTGATAACGGCGATCATCCAGCTCCATCTTAGTGATTTTCGCATAGATTCCTTCATGAAAAGCGACCCTGCTTCCTCGTTTAACCTGTAATGAATTAGTAACTGGCTTATGTATAGGGTGGGTGGTCACAGAAAAAGTAAACGCTGCGCCTTAGGTCCAGTTGGATTTCCCAGACGGGTTCCGCCGCGTCGCCGCAGCGGAGGTTTCCCATTAAACCCGTCTCGGAGCCGTTGCCGGACTCCGGACTGGACTGCCACTTAGTACGCACTTTAATCCTTCTCCTGTGTCCAATGGAACAGTCTAGGGGTTTTCCCCGACAGCTCAATTCACCTTCTATCCTCTTTTGCAGAGCTGATTTCATATGATTGGCAATCATAATCCCCTCAGACTCCACTCAAGGCAGGCTACGCTGTCCACGAGTGCCCAAAGACCCGCGTGACAGGTTCATACCCATGTACATACCAGAACAGGGGTGTCCCAGCATGCACATGGGCCTCCGCGGATGCAGGGTCTTCGCCCACATGCCTTTGTGGATCGCCCTACATCCTTTACTCCCAGTCAGGACCCAAAGCTGGGCGCCTCAAGCCAAGACTAGGAACTTCATCGATGTGCCCTTTAGCGGATTTTTAGGCCCGCTTTCGAAGGTGCAGAGCCGACTAGAATACTGCACCACTCACCATTATTATTATACCACGGAGACTGATGCAGAGACAATCCTACTGCTCTCTGGTGCGGATGTAATGAGCGAGAGCGGAAAGAATGCTCGTGTCGGCATGCACGTGCTGGAGCGCCTCAAGCGCTGCTTCCGTATGTTCATCGAGCCGCTTTTTCGCTCCTTCGACGCCGAGCAGACGCACATACGTGTGCTTATGATTCGTCTGATCACTCCCGACAGGTTTGCCGATCAGCGCTTCATCTCCTTCGACGTCGAGCAGGTCATCCTTAATTTGAAACGATAGACCAATGTGACGGCCGAATAGATCCAGGTGCTTCTGCGCTTCTTCATCTGCACCGGCTGCGACCGCCCCCATCTGCAGGCCGACCGCCAGCAGATCCCCTGTTTTATGTTCATGAATGTTTTCCAGGTCCGCTGCAAGGATGTTTTCTTCCCGCTCCGCGAGCATATCTGCCATCTGTCCGCCGACCATCCCACCGGCCCCGGAAGCCCGGCTCAACTGCTCGATCAGCTTTACTTTCACCGCATCATCCAGATGTTGATCCGCTGCGATAAGGTGAAAACTGTGCGTCAGCATGGCGTCCCCCGCTAGAACGGCGGTCGCTTCATCAAAACGGCGGTGGTTCGTCGGCATGCCCCGCCGCATATCATCGTTATCCATGGAAGGCAGATCATCATGAATCAGCGAATAGGTGTGCACCATTTCCAGCGCACATGCTGCTGCATCTCCCATTACCGCCGGACGTCCGTAGCCGTGGAGGACAGCATACAGCAGCATCGGCCGGATCCGCTTCCCGCCAGCTTCCAGAGAATACAGCATCGCATCTTTTAATCGCTGCGGTCCGGCAAGACTGTTGATCATCGTCGGGAACTGCTTTTCCACCCGTTGTTTATACTGTTCTATGAATTCCTTCAGCATCTGGTTTTCTTCCAATGATTACAGCTCCTCTTCAGACAGCGTTGACAATGTCCCATCTTCAGACAGCACTTCTGTCATCTGTTTTTCCACTTTATGCAGTCGGTCGTGGCAGTCTTTCGACAGTTTCATTCCCTGCTGGAACATATTCATCGCTTCCTCCAGGGGCACATCCCCCTGCTCCAGTTTCTGCACGATCTCTTCCAGCTCTCGCATGGACTGTTCAAAGCTTTCCTTTTTTTCTTCACTCATAAGGATCCTCCTTCGCCTCAATCTCCTGCACGGCTGCTGATACGCTCCCGCCGAAAACTCTCACTGTAATGGTCTCCTGCTCTTGAACTTCCTGTATATGGCGGATCAACCGCCCGTGCTGATCATACGTCAGACTGTATCCCTTCCTCATCAGCGACAGCGGGCTGAGCAGTTCCAGTTTGGACAAGAGCAGTTCCAGTTTTTTCTCTGCTCGCTGCTTTTGTTCCTCTGCTGCACGGAGGAGCTCTCTTTCGATATACGTCAGGCGTTCTTTTTTCTGTTCAAGGAGCTGAGCGGGGTGCCTGACATGCAATCGCTGCCGCTGCTGATCAAGTGTTTGATAAGCAAGGTCAACGCGCGTCTTCAGGCTTCGAGCAAGCCGTTCCTCTGCAGTATCCAGCTGCTGCGTCTTCTCCTCAATCAGTCTTCTCGGATATTTAAACGCATAGGACTGCTCCAGGCGGTGAAGCTGGTCTGCTGCATGCTGATACCTTCGTTGAACGGTTTTTACCAGTCTGGCATGCCGGTCCAGAATGAAGTTGCGCATTTCATGTATATCCGGTACCGCCAACTCGGCTGCGGCTGTTGGCGTTGGTGCGCGCAGATCGGCAGTGAAATCCGTCATGGTCGTATCGGTCTCGTGACCGACCGCGGAAATAATCGGAGTGGAGCAACGGTAAAAAGCTTCCGCTGTTTCCTCTTCGTTAAATGCCCAGAGTTCTTCCAGCGAACCGCCGCCTCTGCCACAGATGATAACATCAAACCCGGCTTGATCTGCCTGACGAACCGCACGCGAAATCGAAGCCGCAGCTTCTGGTCCCTGAACAAGTACAGGAAGAAGGGTGACAGAAGCAGGAGGATAGCGGCGGCGGAGGGTTGTGACGATATCCCTCACCGCTGCACCTGTTGGTGATGTGATTACCGCAATGCGCTGGGGGATTCTTGGAATCTTCTTTTTATGTTCGTCACTGAACCAGCCGGCCGTATGAAGTTTCTTTTTAAGCTGTTCAAACTGTGTGTACAAATGCCCGATCCCGTCCGGCTGCATCTCTTTCGCATAAAACTGATACTGCCCAAACGGTTCGTAGACAGAGATGTCTCCCCGGACTATCACACTCAGCCCATTTTCCGGTGAGAAAGCGAGGTTTTTCGCACTGCCGGCAAACATCACGGTCTGTAACCGGGATTTATCGTCTTTCAGCGTGAAATACAAATGTCCCCGGCTGTGCCTCTTAAAGTTCGAAATCTCCGCGCGGAGCCATATATTTTGAAGTCCTGGTTCGCGGTCCAGAAGCTGTTTGATCCTGCGTGTGACGGCTGTCACTCCAGGCAGCTGTTCAGACACGGGACATCGTCCTTTTCGCAGACTCCACCGTGTTGCTCAACAGCATCGTAATCGTCATCGGTCCAACTCCACCTGGAACGGGCGTAATATAAGACGCTTTTTTCGAAGCTTCTTCAAATAATACATCCCCTGTCAGGCTGCCATCTTCTTTCCGATGGATGCCGACATCAATGACGACTGCTCCGTCTTTAATATGATCTGCGCTGATAAATTCCTGCATACCAGCCGCAGCGATGAGAATATCCGCCTGTCTCGTGTGCTGCTTCAAGTCACGAGTCCGGGAGTGGCAGCAGGTTACCGTTGCATTTTCACGAAGGAGCAGCTGTGCGACTGGCTTGCCTACGATGTTGCTCCGGCCGACAACAACCGCATGCTTTCCTTCCAGTGAAAGGTTTTTGGATCGAAGCATTTCGATGATCCCATAAGGCGTGCACGATAAAAATGCCTGCCTTCCGAGTACCATATTACCCACGTTTACCGGATGAAATCCGTCGACATCTTTTTTCGGGCTGACAGCTTCGATCACTTTATCTTCACTGATATGGGAAGGAAGTGGCAGCTGGACCAGGATTCCATGAATATGGGCCGCGCGGTTTAATTCTTCTATTTTATTGAGAAGCGTTTCTTCTGTTATGGAAGCCTCCAGGCGCTGTACTTCCGAGGTGATGCCGGCTTCTATGCAGGCTTTTTCTTTTCCGCGGACATACGAAGCGGAGGCAGGATCGTCTCCTACCAGCAGAACCGCCAATCCCGGCACAATCCCTTTTTCTTTCAAGGACGCTGTCTCAGTTTTCAACGTCTCCCGGATCGTTCCTGCTAGTTCTTTTCCTGAAATAACTTCTGCTGTCATCTCATTCACCACCAGTATTAGTTTGGATCATTTCAGCAACTTTGGACGTAACACCATTGACGAAACGACCGGACTCCTCCTCAGCATGAAATCCTTTTGCGAGGTCAACAGCTTCGTTGATGCTGACATTGACGGGCACTTCTTCCACGTACTTCATTTCATAAACACACTGCCTCATGATAGCTCGATCAATACGGGATAAACGCTGCAGCGTCCAATGTTCAAGCGCCTCCTCCAGCATTGCATCAATCTCTATGAGGTACTGGAGTGTGCCGTGTACGAGATCCTGAAGGAACGGATCTGTCGTTTCATCTTCCTCTAAGGCTACTTCTATCGCTTCATCCGGATCAACGCCCGTCATTTCTACCTGATACAGTGCCTGAACGGATTTGATCCGTGCGACTCTTCTATTCATTTTATCTTTCTCCTTTATATCATCGGAACTTTTTCACTACATCATCATAGCATAAAGGGAAACCGATCTGCACTTCCCTTTCCGATTTCCTCACGTAAGAAAGAGCTTTTGTCGACCTTCAGCGCTCTTCTTCTGCTGCTGCAGCATGGCATGCTGCACCGGCTCGTCTTCCGGCAGTCTGTGCATTGAAACAGACAAAATCGCGCCGGAAGCATGCTTCCGGCGCGATCCTTTCGTCGTTGTGCAGTTACGATCCCTTCGTTGCACGTGTTGCACGGAACTATGCCTTTCTGTCCGGCTGATAGGATGAAACAGCCGGCAGGGTGCATGTACAAGGCATCAAGTTGTTACGGTTTTCTCCTGCTTATCCTGATCACCGGGTTCTTTGGGCTCCAGCTGCACGCCTGTTACGTGGATATGGACATGTTTCACCTTGACCCCTGTCATCATCTCCATCGTCTGGATAACATTTTCCTGGACTTTCTTTCCGATATCAGGAATGGAATAACCGTAGGTGGCTACAAGATAAATTTCCAGCATGACCCCTTCATCATCCAGGTCAATTTTAACCCCTTTACTGTGGGTACTCTTTCGTCCCAGGCGTTCAGCCACACCGGATGCAAAGGAGCCTCGGAGATGATCTACACCTTCGATTTCAGAAGCAGCAAGTCCTGTGACGATTTCAAGCACATCTGGAGCTATTTCTACCTGGCCAAGCTCATTCTGCATCGCCGGCAGCTTTTTTTCGTTCACTGTTTCACTCATCTTGTTCACTCTCCTCGGGTTCGATAGGGTACAGATCCAGAAACTTAGTATTAAAATCTCCGGAACGGAATACATCATGCTGGAAGAGCCTTCGATGGAAAGGAATCGTAGTCTTGACCCCGCCGACGACGTATTCGGCGAGCGCTCTTTCCATTTTAGCAACAGCTTCTTTTCTATCTGCTCCGTGAACAATCAGTTTACCGACCATGGAATCATAGTACGGCGTGATCATGTAGTCCGGGTACGCGGCAGAATCAATGCGTACGCCGGGACCGCCTGGAGTAATATATTCTGTGATTCTTCCAGGGGACGGCATGAAGTTCTTGAAAGGATCCTCTGCATTGATTCTGCATTCAATAGACCAGCCCCGGAACTCCACGTCCTCCTGCTTCACACTGAGAGGTTCGCCGGAAGCAGCAAGAATCTGCTCTTTGATCAAGTCTACCCCCGTAACCATCTCCGTCACAGGATGCTCAACTTGAATACGGGTATTCATCTCCATGAAATAGAACGTATCAGCATGATGGTCGTATATGAATTCTATCGTACCAGCACCAGTGTAGTCTACTGCTTTGGCAGCCTGCACGGCTGCATCTCCCATACGGGCCCGGGTTTCTGGTGAAACAGCTGGCGAAGGGGTTTCTTCCACCAATTTCTGGAGCCGGCGCTGAATGGAGCAGTCCCGCTCTCCAAGATGAATGACATTCCCATGGGTATCTGCAAGCACCTGGATCTCAACATGACGGAAATCTTCAATATACTTCTCGAGGTATACCCCTTCATTGCCGAAGTTTGCTTTGGCTTCTTTTTGTGTGACAGAGATCCCTTTTCGAAGGGAAGCCTCATCTTCCGCCACACGAATGCCTTTTCCTCCGCCGCCGGCCGTCGCCTTGATGATCACCGGATAGCCGATATGCTCCTCAGCAATACGAACGCCGTCTTCCACTGACTCGATCAGCCCTTCCGACCCCGGCACAACAGGAACGCCTGCTTCTTTCATGGTGGTGCGTGCAACATCCTTCGTGCCCATTCGGCTGATTGCCTCCGGGCTCGGTCCAATGAAGGTGACGCTGCATGCTGAGCATATTTCTGCAAAATCCGGATTCTCGGATAAAAACCCGTAGCCGGGATGAATACCATCTGCTCCACTCAGCGTTGCAGCACTCATAACAGCTGTGAAGTTTAGATAACTGTCTGCACTCGATACGGGACCAATGCAGTAGGCTTCATCTGCCAGGCGGACATGCAGAGCCTCTTTATCCGCAGTAGAATAAACCGCAACCGTTTCAATGCCCATTTCTCTGCAGGCCCTTATGACACGTACAGCGATTTCTCCTCTGTTTGCAACTAGAATTTTTTTCAGCATAGTCAGCTACACTCCCTATTCCGGCTGGACGAGGAAAAGTTCTTGCCCGTATTCAACCAGCTCCCCGTTTTCGACCAGAATCTCTACGATTTCCCCGTTTACTTCCGCTTCGATTTCGTTCATCAGTTTCATTGCTTCTACAATACAGACAACGGACTCTTTCGTTACCTTATCCCCCTGCTGTACGTAGTTATCCGCCTCAGGAGAAGGAGCAGCATAAAAGGTCCCTACCATCGGCGATGTAATCGCGTATTGTCCTGCTTTTTTCTCCGCTTCCTGTCCGTTCGCCGGAGCTGATTCAGCGGCGGGGGAAGGTGCCGGCGCTGCAGGAACGCTCTGCTGTGGCTGCGGTTCCTGTACTGGAGCTGGCTGCTGCACAACAGCTGGCTGAGCTCCTTGTTTTTTCAACGTCACTTTCGCTCCATTTTGTTCATATTTAAACTCATCGATGGACGACTGATCTATCAATTGTATTAGTTCCCGGATTTCCTGGATTTTCAGCATCGTGTAAAACACTCCTTTATTCTTTCTTCTTTATGTAGAGAAAACATGCGCTGCCAGTAAATACAACCTATTAAAACCTGGTCATTAATCATGCTACCGTAAAACATCTGTATTGGGAAGTATTTTTATGTCCTTTTTCCTGTAAACGCTTACAAAGAAGCCTCTGCGTAAAAGGTTCTGCCTGCTTCCTGATTCTGTGCTGCCCGGCATGACAGGAATGCAGCGGACGTTTGATGCTGCTTTCCAGAGACAGCCATCACGCCTGCCGCCGTGATGTCACGTTCTATATGGACAAAATCACGCCAGAAGTACAGGCTTCTGACGTGAATAGTGCTTGCGTGCCTAACCGGTGATCAAGTTGGAGAAAGGCATACAGCCTCTGCTCCCCATCCTCGCCGGGTTCAGTGAGTACGTATCAACCTGTGCTTCCACCTTCATCAGAGCCTTCCTGCTCTGCCTGGGCCGCTTCTTCTGCACGCCTCGCCGCAAGTTCTTCCTGATAAGACGTTTTATACTCCCGGAAAATCGGAAAATCAGACAGATTATCCGGAATTTTCCCGTCTTCGAGAATGATGATTTTCACCATATTCTTGTTGCGGGCCATGTGATATTTTTCTCCGTACACATTTTCCTGCGTGTAGCGTTTGAGGCTCTGGTAATCCTCTTCCTGAATAGAAACAGGGTACCCGCCGTCTGCATGTTCTTCCGGCTGTTGGAAACCAACCTCAAATTCCACGATTTGTATCTTATCATTTCTGATGTTTCTCGTCTGCTCCAGGACAGCTTTTGCTCCTTCTGTCAATTCGGACCAATCCATAAATACTTCCTCCCAGCTTAAATCAAATTACGCTCTTGATACATATTTCCCTTCTCGTGTATCGATGACCAGTTTGTCACCCTGATTCACAAAAAGAGGTACTTGAACAGTCAGGCCTGTTTCCAGCTTAGCAGGTTTTGATCCGCCGGACTGCGTATCTCCTTTAATTCCCGGATCTGTTTCCACTACTTCGAGCTGTACTGTCTGTGGAGGCTCTACCCCTAGAATCTCGTCGCCGTACATGAGAATACTGACTTCCATGTTTTCTTTCAAATACTGAAGCTGGCCTTTCATTTGGTTTTCAGGAATCTCGATTTGTTCATACGAGGTCGTATCCATAAATGCATGTGCATCGCCATTTGCATATAGATACTGCATTTTCGCATTCTCGATGTGCGCCTTCTCTACTTTTTCTCCGGCCCGGAACGTTTTCTCCTGAATATTGCCGCTGCGGAGATTACGGAGCTTGGATCGAACGAAGGCAGCGCCTTTGCCCGGCTTAACATGCTGAAACTCGATAACCTGCCAGATGTCGTTTTCCACTTCAATAGTCAGGCCTGTTTTAAAATCGTTGACTGAAACCATACTATACGTCCTCCTTTGTTATTCTAAAATCAAAAGTTCTTTTGTCGATCTGGAAAGAATTCTGCATCCTTCTTCCGTGATCACGACATCATCCTCGATTCTTGTACCGCCAGTATCTTCGATGTAAATGCCCGGCTCGACCGTTACTACGTGACCCGGCTCCAGTTTCTTGCTGGAGCGGAATGAGAGTCCCGGTCCTTCATGAACTTCCATGCCCATTCCGTGACCAGTAGAATGTCCGAAGTACCTGCCGTATCCTTTTTCAGTGATATAGTCACGTGCCAGAGCGTCCGCTTCGATACCTGTTATACCCGGCTTCAAACCTTCGAGACAGGTAAGCTGGGCCTGATGGACGGTATCATAAATACTGCGTAGTCCGCTGTCCGGCTCACCGACAGCCACGGTTCTTGTTATGTCGGAACAGTACCCTTGATAGTAGGCGCCAAAATCAAGGGTGACCAGCTCTCCTTGGCCGATCTGCTTGGTCGAAGCAACCCCATGCGGCAGCGCTGAACGCCAGCCGGATGCGACGATGATATCGAAGGAAGAGGACACAGCGCCCTCGCGGCGCATGAAAAATTCCAGTTCATTTGAGATATCAATCTCGCGCGCCCCCGGTCGGATATAAGCCTGGATATGATCAAAAGCACGGTCAGCGATATCAACAGCTTCCTGGATCACGTCGATTTCCTGCCCGGATTTCTTCATTCTCAGTTCCTCAATCAAACCGGATACGGGAACGAGCTCGCATGAAAGCTTCTCCTGCAGCTGCTCAAACTGGGTGTAGGTGACGTGGTCTTTTTCAAAACCGATTGACTTGACGCCCTCTTCCTCTATGATAGAAGCAACCGTATCGAGGAGCAGACCTTTTTGCTCCACAATCTCGAACCCTTTTACTTGATCTTCAGCCTGCTTCGTGTACCTGAAGTCTGTAATGAAAAAAGCCCGTTTCTCCGTAATCAGAACCGCACCGGCAGTGCCTGTAAATCCCGTTACATACCTGCGGTTGATGCCGCTCTGGATCAGAAAGGCGTCCGTTTTCTGCACGGATGAAGCGGAGCGGATTTGTTCAATAATCTGAGTCATGGTGCAAACCTCCTTATGAGCTGATGGAGTGCTGCAGTATAGCTTTCAAAACCGAAGCCGCTGACCTGTCCGATACAGACCGGGGCGGTCACAGAAATCGTTCTGAAATCTTCTCTGCTGTGCACGTTTGATATATGTACCTCGACTACCGGGGCTTCAATGCCCGCAACAGCATCCCGCAAAGCATAGCTGTAGTGGGTCAATGCTCCGGGATTCATGATCACTGCTGTGCCGTCAAACGTATGCAGGCAGTCGATGAGTCCACCCTCGTGGTTAGACTGAAAGAAGGATACTTTCACCCCATGTGCCTCTGCTTCCTGCTGCAGCATTATCTCTAAATCCTCTAGCGTCTCCGAACCGTAGACGTTAGGTTCGCGTCTGCCTAGAAGATTCAGATTCGGGCCGTTTATCACCAGAATATGCATCATCCTGCCTCCATCCATTTATGGCTTTGTGCTCCAGTCTGTATTTTATCACAAGGCTAGTGGAGAAGATAGTTTCCATGAAGACAAAATAGAGGTGTAAGTACTTCCAAAAACGGGAACAGAAAAGTACAATAGCTATAGATAATCGTGTCTTTCACCTGTTCTTGATTACCCGCCAGCCAGGCCTTGCTACTATATTCGGGAGGTGTCCGCAATGACCAGCAGAAAACTGCATCCTGTTCTGATTGTTGTGCTGGGACTCGCAGCAGTCGGGATACTTTTCAGCCTTGTACAAAATCCAGTTGGCTTTATAACTGGTATTTTTGTCACTATCGGGGTAGTAACCCTGCTTCTTCTGCTCTTTAGAAAATTCATCCAGCCTAAACTGATGCAGCGGCAGTCCGGTTTTGAAGTCCCCGTCAAAAACGGCCGGCCCCAGCCTCAGAAACAAAAACAGCGCAAACCTGCACGCCGCACCAATACACAGCTCAAGCCGGTGAAACAGGAGAAAAAAGCGCCTAAACCACTGGTGAAAAAACAGTCGGATGTCAAGCTGACTGTCATTGAAGGAAAGAAAAACATGAAGAAGAAGAGCCGCGCCCTGTTTTAAAGCCCGGCTCTTTTCTTTTAGTTTGCAAAAGAGAAATCGGCTGACAGACAGCTGAAGGCAGGGAGGTGCATGATGACGGATCCCGGTTTTTTTATTAATATCTATTCTCAGATTCTTTTTATTGCTTGGCTTGCTACAGCAGGAGGAATTTTCTGGGGGCTCGATAAACGGGCTGGATTTCAACTCTTATATTTGACGGTCGTCTCTTTGACGTTGAGTTATATTATCGTCATGTATTTTCCGTATCTGGACTTAGGAAATGAGAATGTTCCTGTCACGCACCCGCATGTCCAGGCCACGGTAACGCTCTTTTCCTTCCTTCTCCCGCTCTGCCGGACAAGGCTGCAGACGTCCCTCTGCGTCGCTTCTCCTGCAGTCGTCAGTATGTTTTATCTCCTCGTTCAGGGAGTGCCGGCCTTTACGATCGCCGGCGGAATCCTGATAGGAGGTTTTATCAGCTACACCTACTACCATAGTCTCGAATGGATTGGGGCGATGCCGGATCTCTACCTGTTCCTGCTGGCCATCATTCTGCCTTTTTTCCTCAGCCTGCTGATTTATCCACAGGAGTACTTTCTTCTTCTGCCGGGGCTGCTGCTTGGAATTGGGGTCGGAGCAACCCTGGAACAGTATAAGATCCGGATGAACCTCGAGCAGACCCGGCGGCGCTCCAAATTCATCTGTTTTGCTGTCGGAGCGGCCGGCATTATCTTTGTTATGGCCGGCGTACGCCCTGCTTTTGAAGGGTTTATGACGGGGGAGCTCATCACCGGCGTCTTCACCGGATTGTGGATCACACTCATTGTGCCTTTTATGATGATCGTCTCGCAGCTGTATGAACAATTCGGAAACCGGGAACAGGTTTTTCATCATTCAACTCGGCGATTTTAAGGGATAAGGATGTTTGTAGCAACCAGCTGTCCCGGTCTGCAGGCAGACAAATGATGTTCCACGCATAAAAGCACGCCGGAAATGTTCACCTCCGGCGTGCTCTTTCCATATGAGACTCGATGACCGGCTTTCCCGGATTGCATAGTGCCCACCTCGTCTAAAGCGACAGCTTGCATTGCAGGCCAGTACATGATTTGCATAGGCTGTTTGTACCTGGATCGTCAGCTTTGCTGTGGAAGGCCTGTTCCTGTTCTGTCGGGATGAACTGCTGCGCTGGGCTCAGCCCGATTCTTCCTGCTTCCGCTGCACTTCGCGGAGTGCTTCAATCCGACCATCCTCTTCTTCAAAATACTGAAGAAGATCGCCGATTCGATCTATCGCTTCCCAGCTTAAATGGTGTTCAATGCCTTCAACATCTTTGTAAATGCGTGATTCGTCGACGCCGATCATTCTCATGAATTCCTCGAGTAATTCATGCCGGTAGACGAGCCGCTTTCCGATTTTTTTCCCTTTGGAAGTCAGAACAAGCCCGCGGTACTTTTCGTATATCAAGTATTCACTGGCATCCAGCTTCTGAACCATTTTCGTTACTGAGGAGGGATGCACTTCCAAAGCATCTGCAATATCCGATACCCGTGCATATCCTTTTTCATCTATGAGCTGATAAATTCTCTCTAAATAATCTTCCATACTTGGCGTCGGCATGCATACTTCCTCCAGACTCAAATTCCTTCTGCCTTCCATTCTAGCACAGCAGAATCGCTTCCTGCCATCCAATCAGAAACAGAAACAACTTCCCTTTTATCTCTGTTGGACCCTTCCAGCTTGAAAGAACTCCGGTTGTGCGTTGTCGCTCCAGGTGATGAGAATCCATACGCGAAGCCTCAGCTCTCGGAGATCGTCTACACCTATCGATCCAACACACTAAGTCCGTGTAGACTGAAACTTCTTGTACCACCGGTTCCTGCCTGGAGAGAAGCATCGGCTTTTCATTCTCCCCTGCCGCGTGCGAAGCCGCTCTCATCCTGTTATAACATCTTATTGCATTCTACGAAGGCAGAACAAAAGCGCCCATTGGTCGGAACGGTGTGTACCGCAGGTTCTTTGAGGGTAGGGCTTCCTATTTCCCGCGCAGCCGCCGTCACCCTGCATCAAAACGTCTACATTCTTATCACGTAAAATAACGAGCGGACAATCCATGTGAGAATTGTCCGCTCGTTATTGATTTCTAAATGATTTTCTTTTCGTATTTACAGACCACACTTCAGCTGTGCACTGCAGTTCGTACACGTATTACAACCGCCGATGTCTTCAACGGTTCCCTGGCGGCAGACAGGACAAGTATCACCTACTTCACTTCCGTAATTAACAGAAGTGGATCGAAGGTCAGCGATTGATTCAACAAGCACAACAGGCTGTCTTGTTTCATCCGGTTCTTCACCGCCTGTCAGGTCTACAGTATATTCATCGTTTTCTTCTGCTTTCAGTGTCAGCACCTGAGAATCACGGCTTCCGTCAACATAGACCGTGCCGCCTTTCGCCCCGCCGTTGTAGAGGCGTTCGTATACGGACTTGACCTGATCGACCGTATAGCCTTTCGGAGCGTTGACGGTCTTACTCAACGAGCTGTCGACCCATTTTTGAATCACGCACTGGACGTCTGCGTGTGCTTCCGGCGACAGATCCATGCTGGAGATAAACCACTCCGGAGGATTTTCCGGGTCCTGCTCCGGATGATCTTCAAGGTAGCGCTGCAGGATTTCGGCTTTCACTTCGATGAATTTGCCGAGCCGTCCACTTCGGAAATAAGAAAAGGAGAAGTACGGTTCCAAGCCGGTGGAGACCCCTACCATCGTCCCCGTAGACCCTGTTGGTGCCACGGTCAGAAGGTGCGAGTTGCGGATACCGTGACGGAGCACGCCGTCTTTGATATCCTGCGGCATTTTCTCCATGTATCCCGTGCTGATAAACTGCTGTCTCAAGTGTTCCGTTTCTTCGGTGCTGCTGCCTTCGAGGAATGGGAACCCGCCTTTTTCTTCAGCAAGGTCAATCGATGTGCGGTAAGCGGTCGTTGCAATCGTTTCGAAGATTTGATCCACCAGCTCGTTTCCTTCATCGGATCCATAGACGGTTTCTGTTTCAATCAGCAGATCATGCAGGCCCATCACGCCGAGTCCTACGCGGCGTTCACCGAGTGCCTGCTTCGTGTTCTCTTCCAGAAAATACGGCGTCGCATCGATGACGTTATCCTGCATGCGTACGCCCGTTGCAACAGTCGCTGCCAGTTTGTCGAAGTCGACTACTTTATTCGTATGGTCCGCCATTTCGGCAAGGTTTACAGCGGCAAGGTTACAGACCGAGTATGGAGCAAGCGGCTGTTCCCCGCACGGATTCGTTGCAACAACCTTTTGTCCGTAGGCGCTCGCGTTGGTCATCTCGTTGGCATTATCAATGAAGAAGATTCCCGGCTCTGCTGAATAGGTGGCGCAGATATTAATAAGATTCCAGAGTTCGCGGGCCTGAATAGTACGGTGCGTCTTTACCGCAAAGCCGAGCGCCTGCCATTCCCGGACGTCACCATATTCGGTCCATTCCCGGTTGTAGGCGTCCATCTCAGCTTCTGTGTAACTTTCCACGTCCGGAAAACGAAGTTCATAAGACGCATCTTCTTCAACTGCTTTCATGAAATCATCCGTAATACATACCGAAATGTTCGCACCTGTCAGGAACTCCGGATTGTTGACCTGATATGTGCCGCCGTCACGGAGTTTCTGTTCCGCTTCCCGGATTACCTTCGGATCAAAGCCGCCCTGGCCTTCAATATGCTTATAATTCGCGATGCTCTGATACATCGCCTCCTCCAGCTCGGTGAGCGGAGTGAATTTCAATTTTTCGCTGATAAGACTGCGGATCTGCTCGTCTTCCGACTGTTCCAGCAGGTAGCGGAGGATTCTCGGGTTCTGCATCTTGGAAACGATAAACTCGAGAACATCCGGATGCCAGTCCGCCAGCATGATCATCTGCGCACCTCTTCGGGAACCGCCCTGTTCCACCAGGTGCGTCAGCTTCGCTATATCATCCAGCCAGGAAACCGAGCCGGAGGATTTTCCGTTTACCCCCCGTGCCAGTGCGTTACGTGGGCGCAGGGTAGAACCATTGGTACCGACTCCGCCGCCACGGCTCATAATCTCCATCACCTGTTTACGGTGATCAGAAATGCCCTCACGGGAGTCTTCAACAAACGGCATCACATAACAGTTGAAGTAGGTAACGTCCGTTTCCGCGCCAGCTCCATACAGCACTCTCCCGGCAGGCACAAAATTCATATTCACCAGCTCATGATAAAACTGATCGAACGCTTCCTGCTTCTTCTCTTCGGTTTTCTCGACCGATGCCAGGCCCCGAGCATTCCGCAGTGCAATCTGCTCATAGAAAATCTCGAGCGGTTTGTCGATCGTAGCGGTCGTACGCTTGACGATCCCCGTCTCTTTTTCCTTACCTTCCAGCATGGCGGTGAATTCTTCATCGACGGAGACGTAAACCTCGTCGTGGTCCCAGTCCACTTCTGTAACGAAGCCGAATCCACGTGCAGGAAATTTCGGGTCAGGTTTTACGGTTAAAACAACGAAGTCACCGCTTTTCAGCGTTTTCTTCTCTGTATCTTTGAATGTATAGCGGTCCAGCATGACCAGACGGGAAACGCCACTCTGCGTGCGGTGCATGTCCTCTGTAACGGGAAACACCTGCGGGAAATGCTCAATATCTCGGTTCAGCTGATCGGCATCAATGTTTTTACTGGACATAAATGTTGTCACTTGACTCGCTCCTTTGCACAAAATGTTGAATGAGGGACTTGCCGGAGCGCCGGCAAAAGCGCACCGCCCTGTAGACACTGCCTTTCACACACTATATATAGGGTCACCTTCAACAATTTGCTCAATATATTGTTATCTTCGTTTATTTTATACCCTGACACAGACTCTGTAAACGACTATTTTTTTCCTCCGAGTATTGACACATTGCGAAGCGGCGTCAGCTCAGGAAAAAGAGAGCAGAAAATCTTCCGCCCTCTCTGGTGCCGGTTAATATTTTTCTGTCCAGGCCTGAGCAGCGTACTTTTCTTCTGCAAGCTGCAGGACTTCTTCTTCCTGTTTTTTATCAGGCGTCCACGTTTTCAACGAGACACCGAGTGCCTCTTCAAATCCGCGCCGGAAGTGTGCTTTCATCGTTTCCATGTCAGCAAGTTCTTCCATCAGATCCCCGAGCGGCGTTGCTTTTTTATAGAACCCCTGCTGCATTCTGTCACGTACTCTCTGATCTGGAAACTGAAACATATCGAAAAGTTTGTCGGCATCGATCGTGCGAATGAGCGAGCCGTGCTGCAGGACAACGCCTTTCTGCCGGGTCTGAGCACTACCGGCGATTTTCCGGCCTTCGACTACCATCTCGTACCAGGATGGTGCATCAAAACAGACAGCTGAACGTGGATTCTTAAGCGCTTCTTTTTCCTCCTCTGTTCTTGGAATCGAGAAGTCTGCATCAAGACCGAGGCTGCGGAATCCTTTTAACAATCCTTCGGAGAGCACACGGTACGCTTCCGTTACCCCCTGCGGGATGCCGGGATAGCTTTCTTCAACGATGACACTGTAGGTCAGTTCATCCTCGTGCAGCACGGCGCGGCCGCCGGTCGGCCTTCTGACCAGCCCGGCTTGATGGCGTTTTACTGCTTCCAGATCAATATCCCGGTGAATCCGCTGAAAGTAGCCGAGAGAGAGAGAGGCAGGTGCCCATTCGTAAAAGCGTACAACCGGTGGAATTTCTCCATTGCGGTGCCATTCCATTAATTTTTCATCCATGGCCATATTATACTCCGGGCGCTGGGCGCCGGAATCGAGGTAATACCATTCTGAAGTCATCATCATTCTCCTTCCATCAGCTATCATTTTACCTGACAGGTAGACAAAGCGGCAAAAGATAAGCCGCAGAGGATTGCACAATTCATTATTAAGGTATATCATTTAAAATGATGCATGTAAATCGAAAAAAGGAGTGTCACGATGAGCTGGTGGATACTTTTGCTATTAACAGCAGCACTGCTTGCCCTGCTGCTTTTCAGGTTAAAGAAACCGAAGTATTTAAAGACATTAACACAGGAAGAATTTACGAAAAATTACCGCAAGGCACAGCTGCTGGATGTCCGGGAAGAACGTGAATTCAAAACCGGTCACATTCTCGGTGCACGCAACCTCCCGCTGAGTCAGCTGAAGATGCGCATAGAAGAGATTCGGCCCGACACCCCGGTCTATATTTACTGCCAGAACGGATCCCGCTCCATTCAGGCAGCAAAAATTATTCAAAAAAAGCGACAGCCTGAAGAAATTGCCATGCTGAAAGGCGGCTTCAAAAAATGGAGCGGCAAAATTAAAAAGAAATAAAGGGCTTCACACGACAACCTGCAGCGCGAAGCTTCATTTCCCGTATGCCGGCAGCAGCCGGGCTTCTATGTAAGAAAGGCTCCGTTTCCACAGCAGTGGAGGTGAGGACCTCTGGCCAGCACCTGCTTTGTTTTCCGCGGTCATCTCCACACAACGCCGCGCACTTGTACCTCCCGGTTGAAATAACGGCTCCTGAAACAGAGATCCTTTTCTTTTGTACCGGTACAGAACGAAGCAAGAGCAGTCGGACGTCTGCTGAGCTGCTGCGGTGTTTCTCAAGGAACGTGAACAACCCTTCAACGACGAATTCATCCCTGTCAAAGGGAAAAAGCGCCCAGGGCCGAATAACGGCCCTGGGCGCTTTTTTGCTTACTATCATGTTGTGACAGCTTCTTGTTTCTCGTATCTGAGCACCGGTTTTCGTGCGGCCGTCGTTTCATCAAGACGTCCCAGCACGGTGTGATGAGGTGCTTCCTGTACAACTTCTGGTGTGTCTTCTGCTTCCTTCGCAATTTGTATCATCGCATCACAAAACTCATCGAGAGTCTCTTTGGATTCGGTTTCCGTCGGTTCGATCATCAGGCATTCTTCCACGTTGATCGGGAAGTAGATAGTCGGAGGATGATAGCCGAAATCAAGCAGTCGTTTCGCCATGTCCAGTGTGCGGACCCCAAGCTTTTTCTGGCGGCTTCCTGAGAGCACGAATTCGTGCTTACAGTGCTGCTTATACGGTGCGTCAAAATACGGCTCCAAACGACGGAGCATGTAATTGGCATTCAGCACAGCCTGCCTGGATACCTGCCGCAGCCCTTCCGGTCCCATCGTTCGGATATACGTGTATGCGCGCACGTTTATACCGAAGTTTCCGTAATAAGGCTTCACCCGGCCAATGCTTGCAGGGAAGTCCCAGTTGAAGAAAAACGTTCCTTCTTTTTCCTGTACTACCGGCGCAGGCAGGTATGGCACGAGATCCTGCTTCACTCCTACAGGGCCGGAACCAGGACCTCCCCCGCCGTGCGGAGTGGTGAACGTTTTGTGCAGATTCAGGTGTACAACGTCGAATCCCATATCCCCCGGCCGTGTCATGCCGAGAATCGCATTGGAATTCGCTCCATCATAGTACAGTTTTCCACCGGCGCCGTGAATGATATCTGCCATTTCCGTAATCTGACGCTCAAAAAGACCGAGTGTGTTCGGATTTGTCAGCATCAACGCTGCCGTATCGTCCCCTGTAAGCTCACGAAGATGATCCAGGTCTACAAGTCCTTCTTCGGTGGAGCGTACGGTCACCGCCTCGAATCCGGCAACGACCGCGGAAGCTGGATTTGTTCCGTGGGCAGAATCCGGAACAATCACTTTTGTTCTTCCAGTATCCCCATTTGCTTCATGGAAAGCACGGATCAGCATGAGACCCGTCCATTCTCCATGAGCACCAGCAGCCGGTTGAAGTGTGACCTGATCCATTCCTGTAACGGCTTCAAGCGACCGCTGCAGCTTATACATCAGCTCCAGCGCACCCTGAATCTGTCCTTCCGGCTGATATGGGTGCAGGTGGGCAAACCCTGGGAGCCTTGCTACGTCTTCATTTACTTTCGGATTGTATTTCATGGTACATGAGCCTAGCGGATAAAAGCCGGAATCGACGCCATGGTTGCGCCGGGAAAGAGCCGTGTAGTGACGAACGAGCTGAAGTTCGGATACTTGAGGAAGGTCCGCTTTCTTCTTCCGCCGCAGTGCGGCCGGCAGCAGGTCGTCCTTTTTATCGATATCGAGCTCCGGAAGGCTGTGACCCCGCCGGCCTTCACGACTGTATTCAAAAATGAGCGGCTGTCCATTGGTTGTCATACAGATTCCTCCAATGCTGATGCGAATGCATCAATTTCTTCTTTCGTGCGGAGCTCTGTCACCGCAAGGAGCATGTCATGACGACGGTTTTCGTAGAATCGGCCGAGATCCAGCCCTCCGATAAATCCTTTTTCCATGAGTCGTTCATTCACTTCTGCAGCCGGTGTATCCAGGCGGACAACAAATTCATTAAAAAACAGTTTGTCCGTTTCTAATTCAAATCCTGCATCCTGAAGCACACCAGCGGCGTAATGCGCTTTCTGCAGGTTCTGTTCCGCTACTTCTTCGAGTCCATATTTACCGAGGGCGCTCATCGTAATCGAAGCAGCCAAAGCATTCAGCGCCTGGTTCGAGCAGATATTACTTGTAGCTTTATCGCGTCGGATGTGCTGTTCGCGCGCCTGCAGAGTCAGCACAAAACCACGTTCTCCGTTTTCGTCCGTAGTCTGACCCACAAGTCTGCCCGGAACTTTTCTCATTAATTTTTTGGTAACCGCAAAATAACCGCAGTGTGGTCCGCCAAGCTGTGTAGGAATACCAAACGGCTGTGCATCACCGACAACCACATCTGCCCCGAATTCTCCAGGCGGCTGCAGGATACCAAGACTCAGTGGGTTCGATGAAACAATGAAGTGGCTTTTCGACTGATGTGCTGTCGTTTCTGCGCGTTCCAGATCTTCCAGCTGCCCGAAAAAGTTCGGATACTGCATAACAACGCAGGCCGTATTCTCAGAATATTTCGCTTCCAGATCGTCCATATCGGTAAGCCCGTCTTTCTCCTCTACTTCGATAACGTGCAGATTCTGTCCGGCCGCGTTGGTTTTCAGCACTTCCAGGGATTCTGGATGGACAGCGCGGGAAACGAGGATCTCTTTTTTCTTGTTCACGCCACAGCTCATCATTGCCGCTTCCGTCAGAGCAGTCGGACCGTCATACATCGAACTATTGGCTATATCCATTCCTGTCAGCTCACAGATCATCGTCTGAAATTCAAAAATCCCCTGCAGTTCCCCCTGCGAGATTTCAGGCTGGTACGGCGTGTAGGCAGTGAAGAATTCAGATCGAAGCAGCATATGATTGACGACAGATGGGATATAGTGTTCATACACACCCGCACCAAGGAAAGATGGATAATCTTTGATATTCACGTTTCTACCTGCAAGACGGTTCATTTCTTTCATCAGTGCTGTTTCGTGCAGGGCTGGTTCGATCTCCAGCTGTCCCTGGAATTTGACATCATCCGGAACGTCCGCAAACAGATCCTCCAGCTGATCTACGCCAATCGTCTGCAGCATCTCCTGCTGGTCTTCCTCGGTCATAGGGAGATAGCGGAATTCACTCATGTTGGTCATCCTCTCTATTTATTCCTTTGATAAAACGGGGTAGCTGTTACTACAGCTCGTTTTCTCTTCCCTCGTATTTCCACTTCCACCTCGGTTCCCATCTCTTTAAGGCCGCTGTCGATCAGAGCAAGCCCGACGTTCTTCCCAAGCGTTGGAGACTGGGTGCCGGACGTTACAAATCCGACTGGTTCTCCGTTATGAAAAACGTCGTACCCGTGTCTCGGGATCGCTTTATCAACCATTTCAATACCTGCAAGCTTCCTGGAAGGCCCGTTCTCTTTTTGTTCACGGAGGACTTCCTCCCCAATAAACGTGATGCCTTTCCCTGGCTTCACGGCGAACCCGATACCGGCTTCAATCGGAGTAATATCCCGGGAGAGCTCCTGCCCATAGAGAGCAAGGCGCGCCTCAAAGCGGAGCGTATCTCTTGCACCGAGACCGATCGGCCGGGCACCTGCTGCAACGAGCGTTTTCCATAATCCAGGAGCATCTTCCGGACGACAGTAGATTTCAAACCCATCCTCGCCCGTATACCCCGTTCTCGAAATGAGGACAGACGCGCCGTCCATGTCTACATTGGACTGAAAACGAAAAAATCCGATATCCTGAAGGTTCGTCCCGGTCAGCTGCTGCAGTATTTCTTCTGCTTCCGGCCCTTGAACAGCGAGCTGAGCCGTTTCATCTGACTCATTTGCGATGTGCACCTGCTCCTCCTTCAAGTTGGAGCGGATCCATTCCTCGTTTTTGGCCGTATTCGCCGCATTAACAATCAGCAGCACATCATCATCTGCCGTCTTATACAGCACGAGATCATCCACCGTGCCTCCGTCTTCATAACAGAGCACCGTGTACTGGCACTGACCATGCTTCACTTTAGCGAGGTCGTTGGTCAACAGCCGCTGCAGAAATGGAATCGTGTCTTCGCCGGTTATGCGTATTTCTCCCATGTGAGATACATCGAACAAGCCGGCTTTCGTTCTGACGGCATGGTGTTCTTCTTTAATAGAGCTGAACTGGACTGGAAGGTCCCAACCTCCGAAGTCGATCACCTTTGCTCCATACTGTTCGTACAACGGATGGAGCGGTGTTTTATTCCCCATTTTCAGACACCTCCTGAATGATAGAACAGCCGAACAAACGCGCGTTGCGCCTTTTGAATCAGAGCCGCATGCGGAGTTGCAGCCTGCTCCTGATACGTGTTGATGCTCCAGGCTCTTTTCGCGCAGTGAACGGAGCTGCCGTTTCCTTCAACGAGCCGTTGAACCATTTCCGGCCTGTAAAAAAAGACAGGGGCATACGGAAAACATCCGTCTGCCCCTGTCCTGTTACCTGAGAGTTTCCCTAGCCTGCTGGCAGGTTTCCCCATCGGTGTCTGTCTTTTCAGACTTTCCAGAGATGCGTCGAACAGGAGTCCCTGTACCTGAGAGATTCACGTAATCGCTTGCTCCTTCGGTGACGGCTCAGCCGTGCTCTCCCCCTGCTGTCATTCGCTTTATTCAGCTGCTGATGCGTTTTCATCTACATCATACCACCTGCAAATTCAGCGCCGCAAGTGTTTTTCAGCGGATGAACCGAATGATCTCATCTGCTGTCTCTCTCGGCGTTCGGTTTTCAGTAGATATGATCACATCTGCTTCTTGATAAAGCGGGAGTCTTCGTTCATAACGTTCCTTGAGGGCTGTCTGTCCCTCTTTTGTAAGGGGACGGGTTTCATCTCCTTCAATTCGTTGAAATAACGTATCGAAAGGTGCCTCGAGGAAAATAACTGTTCCTGAGGTTTTCATCTCCATCCTTACATCGGACGTTTCCACGACGCCGCCGCCCGTTGCAATCACATGCGGCTCCGTCCGGAGTTCCCTCACCGCGTCAAGCTCCAGCAGGCGGAACGCTTCCTCTCCACTCTCCTGAAAGATTGCCGGAATTTCGCGCCCGTCTTTCTTTTCGATATACTGATCCAGATCAATCAATTTACGCCCCAGCTTTTCAGCCAGCACACCGCCGACGGTTGTTTTCCCGACGCCCATAAAGCCTGTTAAGTAAATCGGTTCTTTCACACTATCCCCCCTTTTTGTCTTCATGCCATTCCGTGATCCGTTCTGTTTCCTCATTATATAGAAAAGAGGCTGTCAATGTATAGAGCGGTCCGTCCATTTCCAGTTGAATACGCCACAAGCCATCCGTCTCCAGAGCGCTGTCAGCGTAAATGGGTCTGCCTTCATATTCCGAAGAAAAACCCGTTTCCCTGTTTTTGATCGCAGAAGCTGCCCCCGCCCATAACAGCTGCCTCTCAACATAATGTTCCTGGTCATGCTGCTGAAGCTCCACACGATGCTGATGATCTGTCATCAGATACAGCAGCCAGGCACTCAGACAGAATACGAGCAGCATGACTGACAGCAGAATAAAACCACCCTCTGATCTTCTCAAGGCAGTGCCCTCCTTGCCGGAAATCCAATAACGGTTGTGTGAACCGTACCCCCGGCTGTGATCTCAACTCGAACATCATGCAGCAGGGCCTCATACTGCACAAGGTCCACGTGCTGCAGCACAACTTCATGTCCGGTCTGATTTACACGTCTTCTGATTTTATCCTGATACATTTCATACGAGATATTGGAGCGGCCGACGCGCATCACGATCGTCCGTCCCTGGTTCATGATGTGAAAAGATGAAGCCTGCTGAACTTCCGCTTCGAGCTGTCTGGAAAATACCATCATTTCTTTTTCCGAAAATCTCCCTGTATCCGGCCGGCTTTCCACCCAGAAAGTATAGAGTGACACAAACAAAATCAAAACAACGAACATAACCATGAGAGACGCCATTGCCTCCAGCAGAAGAAAACCACGATTGTTATTCAAAGCGCAGCGGGAGACATCGTTCTGTCTCTGTTCGTGTACTGGCAAGACAGATTTCCACCACTTCTCCGCCATAGCGGGTCACCCCCTGATACGTACCGATGTCTCCGGCAATTTCTCCGGTCAACGGCTTGTTTTTCCCCGCTTCTTCATAGAGGATCTGCATCATCTCCCCGTTTTCAGCGTGCCCTTGTTTTTCCTGAAGCAGAAAAACGAAGATACTTAAGCAGAAGCCGAGAAACAAAAGAAGGATAAAGAGACTTCCGAGCACTTCCAGCATCACGTAGCCTGACTCATGACTCCCGGATGTAGAACCGTCCTCGTCCGATCTGAAATACGAGCTCATATTCTCTGCCCCCTGTGCTGATCTTCATCGTTCCAAACTGCGGAATGTTCCCGTTAGACCGAAAGACGACACTCGCTCCGGACAAGGTGCCCGGCCGGAAGGACATCGGATAGGCCGGATCTCTGGAGAACACAAGCTCATTCTCTATGTAAGCGCTGTAGCTTCCATTCCCATGAAACTGCACAACCATGTGCTTATGTGTCCGCATCGCTTCCAGCTGCAGCATGTGCAGGTCGTCAAGCAGGACCCGTAGATTGACTTCGGCCTGATTTACATGCATGACTTTCTCAGCTGACAGGATTCCTATTCCTGCCGCTGCGGCCGTGATGACCAGCGCGGCCATCACTTCCAGCAGTGCAGCACCTCTGCAGTTACGCATTACTGCGTTTCCGAGGAGGCATTCAACCCGTTAAGCTGAATGCTTCCTCCATCCGGACAGTCACTGCGGTCGATATAGCCTTCCGTCTTCAGTGTTTCAGTACTGTCTGCGAATTGATTATGATCCACGTGATAAGCGAGCGCCTGAGCTTCTACGAGTTCCAGTACAGCTTCACAGCTCTTCGAATTAACGACAGACTGATTTTTTGTCAGGTTTGGTATGAAAACAAGAAGCAGGATGGAGATGATCACCATCACCACCATGACTTCAATCAATGTAAATCCCCGCTTGTTTTTTAATAGATGCCGCATGCAACCACTCTTTTCTTTTAGATTTCCGGCAAAAGGATCAGCCGGTACTGCTGAATTCAGGCAGAATCTCCGTCTACATCTGCCGCAGCACGATCGTCAAATCGACTGCATCATGGAAAACACCGGCAGCATCATCGATAGAAAAAGAACTAACACTACCGCTCCTGCTGCGAGAAAGGCCGCCGGCTGAATCATGTTGACCGCATTGGACGTCTGCTCTTTCAGTTTGTTAAACAAGTAGCTGGAGTATGTGCCGATTTCTCTTCCGGTATCTCCCCGGAGCTCGCCATATTCCCATACAGCAGGAAGCTCTTCCAGATACCAGTTTCTCGTACGCAGAACATCGGAGAATTCTTCTCCCTGTTCCAGCCGCTGCTGATAAATCTCTGCTTCAAGCCGAAAAAAAGCAAGTGATGCCTCTTTTTGTACCGCTTTTAAAGCCTCCTGGAGCGTCAGTCCATTCTGCAGCAGCGGAGACAGCTGAGCAGTGAAATAATACGTCAGCAGAAGGCGGATATAGCGATGGAGCAGCGGAAGCCGGAAGTAAAGACGATACCGCTCGGCGGGTGATTTGTTTTTCATCCGAAAATAAATCATCACAGCCAATGCTGCTGCTGACAGCAGAAATGGAAGCCTGACCCACTCCACGATGAAGATCATCCACCTCGTCACGGCTGGCAGCTCTGTCCCCAGTGCATCATAAAACTGCTGGAATCTTGGCAGGATCCCCTCCGTGAAAGCAGCTGCCAGCACGACAGCACCGAGGATGAGAAACATGGGGTAATAGAGTACCTGCCGCAGCTCCCGCTGCTGCCGGTACTTCTGCTCAAGAAGCCGGCCGGCCTGCTGGATGCTGCTGTAAAACGAGCCGAAAAGCTCCATCATTCTTAAAAAACTGACTGTCTCCCCGGAAAATCCGGCTTCTACAAGCTGGTCGGACAGCAGCTCACCCTTTTCGAGTTCAGCATAAGCATCATCCAGCCATGCAGCTGCAGGACCATGATAGAACGTCTGCTGCAGCAGTACAGCCTCTCTCAGTTCATATCCCTGCTCGAGAAGACCTCCCAGCTCAATCAGAAAACGTCCACGCTCCCCGTCATGCTTGAACGGATTGGTCATAAGCGGGCATTCCTGCTGATTCGGCTGCTGTCTCCTTCACTGATAAACCCGAGCGCGACGCCGCGCTGGAGAAGGTGTCGAAAATTTTTCACCGGCAGTTCTTGACGGTGATGGTCGTGAAGTTGGTTGAAGCAGAGCTGCAGTTCCTCTTCCATTAAAATTTCATACAATGCTTTTCTTCTGCTCGTCCTTCTTTTTTTACAATGAATAGAACAGGCTCCGGAGCAGAACGGACAGGCCGTATCCACAAGTTTCTGTGCAGCAATACCGTAGAGCACTTCCCGAAGGTCTGCGGGATCTGTTCCAAGATCCAGCATCCGCCGCAGTGCACCGGCAGCAGTTGCAGAATGAAGGGAGGATACAACAAGATGACCGCTCATCGCAGCTTTAACAGCTGACGCAGCTGTTTCCTCGTCTCTAATCTCTCCTATAACGATCACATCGGGATCATGCCTGAGCAGGCTTCGAAGTGCAGCGGCATAGGTCACCCCTGCTTTTTCATTGATCTCCATCTGGAGCAGTCCATCCTGTTTTCGTTCAACAGGATCCTCCAGTGTCATAATGTTTTCGGATGAATTTTTTAGTCGTTCCTGCAGCATGGAATATAAGGTAGTGGTTTTCCCAGCCCCGGTCGGCCCGCATAAGAGCACCAACCCGTGAGGACTGAGAATCAATTTCTGAAGGGAATCAATCTGCGAAGGAAATAATGCGAGTTCTTTCATTTCACGAGACGTATCATAGGGAAAGATCCGAACTACGACTGTCTCGAGCATCGCTGAGGGAAACGTGGACATTCTGGCATACAGTGTTCGGCTTCCGATATTTAGTTCGAGACGTTTATTCTGGGGACGTCTCCGCTCTCCGATGTCCATTCCGGCACTGAACTTCATGTGTGATATTAATTTTCTTCCTGTGCTGATTGTCAGCCTTTCCATATCCATTAACCTGCCGTCAACACGTAATCGGACTCTCACATTATCCGCTTCGGTCAGCAGGTGAAGATCAGAGGCCTGCATACTGACAGCTTCTTTAATAAGCTGATGAAACTTAGCAACAACGTCCATACATCACGCTCCTTTGTAAGCGCGGGGTGATCAATCCCGTATGTAAAAGCTCTTACAAGAACATATATTCGCCATTGCTTCTTCATTCTCCTGCTTCTTTTTTTATTTTTTTGTACAAAAACAATATTTTTTTCGAAAAGGGCCATTCCTTCAACGAATGGCAGGAATGACCCACCCCGGTGAGGGGAAGCAGTCCCTCCCCGCTTTTTAACCTCTGGATACGGTCTGCACTTTCAGAGCCAGCGCTTCTGTATGGACATGATGGAGAGCGCGGAGCGCCTTTCGGCCGGAACGGCCTGTACCGCAGGTTCTTTGAGGGAAGCATAGGTTCTTCATGCTTCCCGTGCAGCCGGCTACGCCGTCGTCCTGTATGAAAACTAATACATTCCTATACTTCTAAAAAAAAGAGCTGCCTCCGCAGAGACAGCTCTTCCACAGCCGAAGACGGCTGAGCTATAAATAAGGCAGGCACCATCGTGCCGACGATGTTCATCATCGTCAGAAAGCCAGACTTACTTTTCTTCTTCTTTCAACGCTTCTACGTCTTTTTTCAGTCGCTCTTTCGTTTCTTCGATTTCCTGAACCACTTGCTTCGCAAGTTTACGTCCTTCTGACTTTTCCGTCTCCATGATTTCACGGACGTCCGCAGCAAGGTCTTCGCCCATTTCTGTTGCCTTGTTCGTCACGTTTGATGTTTTGTCGGTAATTCGTTCTACCTGGTCTTTTGCTGCACTCGTAAGATCTTCTGCTTTTTCACGTGCGAGCTGGGAATATTCATTGCTCTTATCTTTAGCTGTGCTCGTCCACTCGGCTGTCCGATCTGCTACTGCACCCGCTCTTTCGTTAATCGTACCGCGGACTTCCGTTCCGGACTTAGGCGTCATCAGGACAGCTGCTGCCGCTCCTACGAGGGCTCCTACAGCGGTTCCGAGAATAAAATCTTTCGTGTTCATGCTGCTCATGTCAATCACATCTCCTTTTTAGTCTGTATGTATATAATTCTTCATACAATTTGATATTCCTTCTTTTAAGAGAAAATAAACCGAAGTTTTTTTCCCCCGCCATTTTTTTGTCACAACTTATCGATTAATCGTTCATTCCTGTGGACTTCAGTTTACAAATGAACCGTTTTCGATTTATAATAAGGTGAACTTTATATCATTCTGATCATCAGCTACATATTTCAAAGGAGGGGACATTATGGAGCGGATGTACCGAGTACTCGGTTTCTGGACAGGAATATTTGCTGTACTTTTTCTCGTCGGTGATATGCTGGAAGCATCAATCCTCTTTTTCGCCCAGACAGCCGTGTTTATAGCACTCAGCTATCTTAAGCTGTCCGAACGTGCATATGTGTATATCTTTGGCGCATACTTAACTGTGTTCTTTGTAGGTTTCACGTATTACAGCACTTTTATTATGCAGCCAGGATTCGGCCATTAATTGAGAAACCGGCTGTCCCGAGATGACATCTCGGGACAGCCGGTTTTTTACCATCCAAACCCGTTAATAAAGGGATTCGTCTCTTTTTCCGAACCAACAGTGGTCTCCGGTCCGTGGCCATTGGCAACGATGGTATCCTCCGGGAGCGGAAGAAGCCTGCTGTGAATACTCTCCAGGAGCACTTCCTCACTTCCACCATATAAATCCGTGCGGCCTACCCCGCCCCGGAACAGAACATCTCCGCTGAACACGATGTTTTCCTCTTCCAGATAAAAGGAAATGCTGCCGGGAGAATGACCCGGAGTGTACATCACGTCAAAGCGAAACGAACCAACATGCAGCGGCCCTTCTTCAACGATCACATGCTCCGGCGGAGAACAGCGGACGGCTTCAATTCCGGGGAAGACACCCGAGCCGTTTTTCTGAGGATCCTCCAGCCAGGAGGCCTCCTCTGCGTGCATATATACTGGACAGTTCCATTCTTTTCTTACCTCCTCAAGTGCTCCGATATGATCAAAATGGGCATGCGTAAGCAGAATGGCGGTTACGTCGTAATCCTTTGTATACTGGATCAGCTCGCCGGCACCACCGCCGGGATCGATCATTACCGCCTCTTTTCCTTGCACGAGCAGGTATCCGTTTGTTTGAAGTGGACCGAGGGGCAGCTTTTCGATTTTCAATCCGATTACCACCTTTCGTCATGGTTTGTTCACAATTTTGTACTTCCTTATTCTTTCTAGTATCTCCTACTCGACATTCTGAATAAAACACAGTAAAATAAACGAGAAAGCATCCGTATCGCGGAGCAGTTAATTCATATCTGTATTCCAATGCAAAGGAGGTAGCCCATTGTTTCTTGGTCTTATTACATTAGGTGTTACAATTTTATCTCTGTTTGGGCTTATTAAGGAAGCGAAGCGCAAAAACTTCTTCGGAGCCGGCTTTGCCTTTGTCTCTGTCGCAGTTTTTGGATGGTTCTCCATCCGTACCATCATTGGTGTCATCTTCACTGATGGAGGAGGCGTCGTCGCCTGACGGCCTGACGCAAGGCAGCGGTTTTACAACCGCTGCCTTATTCTTATTCCGCCTCCTGTACCCAGTAGTAGCCGCTGATTTGATCCTCCAGCTCCTCTGCGAGATCTGCTCCTTCTTCCGGTTCAGCCTGAGCCCACGTATGATACATCCGGACCGATTCGACCCCACTCTGCTCCCAGACCGCTTCGCCGATTGCCCCGGCTGTAATCTCATTATCAATATACGTTGGATACGCAGCAGCGACACCATCCTCTGTCAGGAACACCTCGTGCTCCGACTCTATCGCTTCATTGGCATAGTATAGGGCCACCGACAGATCATCAACAAGTTCAGTATCCTCCGTCACAATTTCAATATAATTATCGCCAATGACCCCGTCCTGCGGCTGCGTTTCCCATTCCCATTCCAGCTGCTGCTCCTGCATCTCCAGCATCATTTCCTCCTGAAGATCAGCGTTCGTCATCTCAGCAGTATTCTCCTGCAGAGTGAAGTATCCGAAGATGAAGAGGCCGGCCATCACAGCTAAAGGCAGCAGCACTACCGTCCAATTTCCTTTCATACAGTCAGGTCTCCTTTACAGAAGCAAGGTCTTTGGCGATCCATGCCGCTCCTAAAACACCGGCGTCATTGCCGAGTGCTGCAATGCGCATATGCGTGTCTTCAGCGATTTTCGGGATCGCATAGGCATCAAAAAACGGCCTGAGTTCCGTGATCAAAAAATCCCCGGCTTTGGAAACGCCGCCGCCAAGAACGATCGTCGATGGATTTAATGAGTTGCACAGGTTAGCGAGAGCAAATCCAAGGTGGTCCAGCGAAGTACGCAGCACACGAAGGGCTCCCTCGTCTCCGGCTGCAGCTCCCTCAAGTACGTCTTTGGCAGTAACTGCTCCATGGTGCTGCAGTATCTGATGCAGATGGTCGGACTCTCTTCTCTTCGCTGCTTCCGAACCGAGCCGGGCGATGCCTGTCGCCGAGCTCACGGTTTCCAGGCAGCCGGTTTTTCCACAGTTGCAGAGGAATCCGTCGTCCCGCACTGCCGTAATATGGCCGATTTCGCCCGCCATTCCACTTACACCGTGAACGATACGTCCATCGGAAATGATGCCTCCGCCTACACCCGTGCCGAGCGTGACAGCCAGCATATTATCGGCTCCGTCCCCTGCACCTTTCCACTTCTCCCCGGCCGCTGCCAGGTTGGCATCATTATCTGTCCGAACAGGTACCTGCAGAAGGGCGGAAAGCTCATCAGCAAGAGGGTAGTCCTTCCACCCGACATTCACAGCTTCGTAGATATATCCGCGTTCCACGTCAATAAATCCAGGCGCGCCGACGCCGGCAGCTTCAATATCCAGATCAAGCTGAGCCGCACGATGCAGCAGGGCATCAGCTGTTTCAGCCATAATGTAGCGCCCCTTCTCTGCCTGATTCGTGTTGATTTCCCATTTGTCGATGATATCTCCTTCAACTGTAACAAATGCCAGCTTCACTGTCGTTCCTCCGACATCCGCTGCAGCAATCACAGATTGTGTCATCGTAACATCCCCTTTCCTCGTCTTCGATTTATGTAAGTTTCTGCCGCTCCTGGTGTATCACTATTCTGGCATCCGCGTAAAAAGTACTGTCGATCAGCCCGAGCCTTCGCTGTTCGTCCAGTTCTTCCTGAATCAAATCCAAGTCTGCTTCCTTATTGCCAGTATAGATAACAGCCTGATAGGATTTCAAATGCTGCAGCAGCTCCAGATACGTCATGGAATCTTTTACCCCTTTCTTTCATTAACCGCCTTCTATTATAGCAGAGAGCACTGTTTTGCGCCTCAGAAAATGAGACAATGCGTTGCAAATGCCGGTCAGACATGGTATCATTATATTGTTCAGTAATTCACATAGTCATTTGAAACAGAACTGGCATTCATGGATGCCGTCATAATAGAAAGGAGCATACACGATGGGTGATGATCAAGTAAATAAAGTGCTGAAGGAAGGAATTTTAGGAAAGCCGGAGCTGAAGGCAGATGAGAAACGAGTATTTCTCGGCAACTTTGCTGAAAGAGTGAAAATTGCTCTGACCAACGGCCAGGTCTACAAAAAAGGCATGTATGAAGAAGTTGTCCATAAAATGAAAGACACCCAGCTCCACCTCTACATCAACGGCCGGCTTCCCTATCAATCTTACAACAACTACGTAAAGGAAGCGACGAAACACGGGGTGCCATTCACCATTCACGCGGAAGCCGGCGATACGCCGGTAGGACTCGTTCTGGCATCCGATAAGCCCGTATTTGAGCAGGAGAAGTTTATTGAGGACGACATATTCAAGCACGACATGGAGCACAGCGGCTAAGATGCCTGCTGTGCTTCAATATCGTCTTGAAGCTCTTCATACTGTTCATCCGTCTCCAAGCGGAGCGCTTCTTCGATATACCTTTCAGCTTCGTCCATGTCTCCCTGTTCGTAGGCGATTACAGCGAGGTTGTAGTAGGCTTCGTGAAAATCGTCTCTGATACTGACTGCCGCGTCAAGCAGTTCTGAAGCGTTATCCAGATTTTCCTGATCTATCTCCAGCGAGGCGAGCAGAAAGTAGGCATTAGATTCAAGCATATCCTGGGGAATCGGCCCTTCCCCATCAGAAGGCATGTCCAGCACCTGCTGCAGGTATCGTTCCGCTGCCTCTGCTCTGCCAGCCTCCGCAGACTCTCTCCCCAGTTCATAGTAAACCGCCTGCAGCTGTCCGCCTTCGACTTCCTGAGAGAATCCGATATTCCATAGGAAGAGCCCCGCGGCCAGACCTACGGCTAAAGACAACGGCTGACTGACATGCACCCCACGACCGGGAAGTCCCGCTGCAGCTGCGGCCGCAAAGCCGCCCGCGAGTCCACCTATGTGGGCCCCGTTGTCCACCATCGGAACTAGAAAGCCAAAGGTTAAATTGATGATTAAAATGATAACAACACTCATACCGAACGTACGGAAAAACAACCGGCGTTTGATCAGCCCAAAGTAAAGCAGAGCGCCGAACAAGCCGAAAATAGCCCCGCTCGCTCCTGCGGAAATATTGTCGTTAAAAACGAAACTGGCAATTGATCCTGACAAGCCGGCCGCGGCATAAATCCAGAGAAACCGTAACGAACCGAAAATTCTCTCGACTGCCGTCCCCAGGAAATAGAGGGCCAGAGAGTTCATGAATAAATGAAAGAAACCGATGTGCAGAAACATACTGGAGAAAAAACGCCACCATTCCCCCTCCAGGATAAGCGGATCGAATTTGGCCCCCATCTCCACCAGAGTCGTTGTTGCCATGGAACTGCCGCGCAGCTCCATCAACGCAAAAACCGCGAGAATGACAGACAAGAGCACAAGCGTCAACACCGGCTTTCCGAACAAAAATGCCGCCTGATCTTCTTTCTGCTGACGGTGATATTCTCGTCGAACCATGTGCCGTACCGTATCCCGGAACTGCTCTGTCTGCCCTTCCCCTTCCAGCTGAAAATCAGGGGTGAACGGGGGCATTTACTGCAGCTTCCACTCTGTTGCCAGAGGAAAAAGGACGCTCTCCAGTTCTTTTAATGGAAGTACAACCGTCCTGAACTGGCGCTGTCCTCCAGCAGTGAAGGGCAGTGCTCTTGATACATCCGATTCGTAGCTGTCCACCGGTGTATACGGAGCCGTAACGACATTAACAACATTCGCCTTCCGGAGATTCAATTTTTTTCGAACCCTGTCTGAAGCTTTGTAGGCACGTTCAATATCTGTCCGCAGTTCCCGGCTCCAGTCATAACTTTTCAAATGAAACCGGAGGAGCTGGGTCTTCTTTCCGCGGTTATCTTCCAGCCAGATAATCGGTCCATCCTCATTCATGTGCACAATCTGCATCTGCTCTCTTTTCACTAAATGATAAATCAATTCCCAATACCTGAGCTCTGCATAGGCATCGTTCACTTTGTCACCCCCCTGCGTCCTTTCCAACGCCTCCTTATGTACCGTACCCTAAGCCTCTCGTAAAAAAACAGAGGTCAGAGATCGTTATAAGCGGAAATGAAAACGCCCACGGAATCTCCATGAGCGTTTTCATGCATCTTTTGTCTATTATACCTCAAATACCGGCTTCATTGCTTCCTTGAGCACTCCGGTAGAATGAGCGAACTGCTCTTTCTCTTTTTCGTTCAAATCAATCTCTACGATCCGTTCAATGCCCTGTCTGCTTACAACTGCCGGCACCCCGATATAAAGATCTTCCATTCCATATTCCCCTTGAAGCAGTGTCGACACTGTAAGAATCGAATGCTCATTACGGAGGATGGTTTTCGTCAGGCGGGCAAGCCCCATCGCAATTGCATAGTGCGTTGCTCCCTTACGCTCAATGATGTGATAGGCAGCATCCCTCACCTGAATGAACAGCTCATCCAGATCTTCCTTCGTTCCATCAGGTTTATATTTATCCATGTACCTGTCAATATGCTCCGATCCAATCCGGGTCTGACTCCAGACTGGGAGTTCGGTATCCCCGTGCTCACCCATAATATATCCGTGAACATTCCGTACATCCAGTTCGAAATACTCTCCGAGGAGAAAGCGGAATCTGGCCGTATCGAGGATCGTACCGGAACCAATCACCCGTTCCATCGGCAGTCCGGAAAACTTCCAAACCGCATAAGAAAGCACGTCGACTGGATTCGTTGCTATGATGAATATGCCATCGAAGCCAGAGTCCATGACGCTGTCAACAATACCTTTGAAGATCGATGCGTTTTTACCTATCAAATCGAGACGCGTCTCTCCAGGCCCCTGATTGGCACCGGCAGTAATAACAATAATATCTGCTTCTGCACAATCACGGTACGTACCGGCCCATATTTTCGTCGGGGAGCCGAACGGAACCCCGTGATTCAAATCCATAACATCCCCTTTCGTTTTTTCTTCATTCAAATCAATAAGCACCAGCTCGTCGGTAATGTTCTGGTTAATCATGGAGAAAGCGTAACTGGAACCAACATACCCGGTGCCTATGACAACAACTCGGGATGGACGTTTGTTAAAAGCCATGCATCATCAACCTCCATTTTATTTGTGAATAACTTCACATTAATTATACATGATGGACCGTGCTGTTGTCATGCTAAAAGTAAAAAAATGCGGAAGCCGCGATCAGTCCGGCGAGCAGATTGGAAACGGCGTTCACAACGTCGTTCTGCACCCATCTCCATCCTTTTACATGTTCCGGCTTTGCTCCGCAGTGCTCTTTTTTTTCCGTCATTTGTCCACAGACCCGGCATGCACCGCAGGACTGAAAGAGCGCACCGGCGGCTGCATCGATCCACTGTCCGGCAAAAGCTGCCGCTGCAAGAATAAGCAGATGCACGAGCTGCAGCTCCGGCAGAACAATCACCGCAGCCGAAGTTGTAAACAGTGCGCCACCCCAGGCAGCAGCGGTGCCAGCTCTGGATACACCTCCTGAAATTCCAGGCGTCAGTGGCTTTCTCGAAAATACGTGTACCGGGATTCCACCCGCAGCCCGCCCGATCGAGGATGCCCACGTATCAGCCGTTGCAGCTGCAAAAGCGCCAGCGAAAACAAAGACCGCCGCCGTTTCCGGGAAGACCAGATAGTATGCCGCTGCAGCCGCGGGCACCCCTCCGTTCGCAGCTACCTGCACCGCGTCCCGGCGAGATCCTTTTTCTTCTACATCTTCTTCTTCTTTGGCCAGAAGCTTATCAAGGACGACGGAGGAAACAAAAAAAGCCCCTAATACTACCAGCCCTGCAGTGCCAAAGGCTGCAGCAGTTATCCCACCGACGGCGAATGCTGCTGCTGCTCCACTTAACGACAATGACTGCTTCCACCATGCAGCACCGACAACGAGGAGGACAAAGAGATAAATCACAGGAGCGGCACGCCAATCATATAATCTACCCGCTGGTCATGTGCCTCATCAGGTACTTCATCAATCAGCTGGCAGCTGTAAAACACAGCACATGAAGGGGCGGAAGATACAGCCAGAAAGCGGTCATAGTAACCCCCGCCGTATCCAATGCGGTAATGACGTCGATCAAATGCCACGCCGGGTACGAGAATAAAATCAAGGTCTTCCGAACGGATACGCCGACATTTTTCCGGATCCGGTTCTACAAGACCGAACGCCGCCGGCCTGCAGTCATCCCAGCTCTTCACTTCATAGAATGCCATTTCTTTCGTTTCTTGAATGACTACTGGGGCTGAAGGGATTTTCCCCTCTTCCCATGCAGCTTCAAACAAAGGCTCCGTAGGAAACTCTCCACCAACGGCAATGGTCAAGGCCGGGTGCTGTGCCTGCTTCCAGGTGTCCATTTGCAGAAGCGTCTCCAGCACAATAGATTCCTCCCTCAATTTCACCGATTCCTCCATCTGATCCAACTCAGCAAGAATCGTTTTTCTAAGTCCTTTTTTATCCACACGTCATCTCTCCAATATCAATCAAGTTCTACTTGCAGCGAAGAAGCCGGTTGTATGCTGCGTCCGCGGGTACATGAGACGGTCTGCCTAGTTTCGTGTTATGTTAAAATGTTTCTTCTATCATATCGAAACTTTCTCCTGCGCACCAATAGCAGCACTTTTTATTTTGTTCATTTCCCGCATCGACTCAGAGGAACCCGGGCGGCACACACTCTTTGCCGAGCTTCTCGTCACTGCTGCGTTATTTAGAGGTTTAAGTTCCAGTGTATTAGAGAAAAGGCTATACATAAACGAATTAACATGAAAGAGAGGTGTTCTCCCATGAAAAAAGCAGCGACATTGACATTTATTACAGCCCTTGCGGTGATGACGGCATGCGGGAATGACAACAACGTCAACACGGTAGATCCTGAAAATATTTCCAATTCGAATGCCCCGGAAGCCGATGAGAACAACATCAACGATGCAGATGATTTCACCGAGAACCTCGAAAATGAAGAAGACGAAGAAGAAGATGACAATGCCGAAAACAACGAAGAAAACAATCAGAACAACGATGGCAGCAACAACGAAGACGACGATGCTGAAAACAACGATGCCGAAGACAGCAGTGAGAATAACAATGATGACAATGACGAGGAAAATGAAGAAAACAACGAGAATGAAGATGATGAAAACTGATTCTTGCTGATTCAGGATCCTCCAATAGCACACGCATCTGCCCTCTTTCTGCCTGCAGCAGGAATACGAGAGCGATTTCTATCAGCTTCCTGATAATCGATAAAGCCTATAAAAGCCGCGCCGATCACACCGGCGCGGCTTTTATAGGAGTAACAGAGCTTTCGAGTCCGCCGAGCGAACAGTATCTGTTCTTACTTCAGAAGCTGTTTTCTCTTCAACGTACGATCAGATCCATAATCTCGTCCTCTGTCATATCACTTCGTACCTCATATGTTCCGGTTTGAATTTCATTTTCGCTGCCTGAGTCCCGCAGCGCTTCCGTAAACGCGTTGCGGCTGTCAATGATGTTCTGTCGGGCCAGCTCTCTCACAACATCCTCCGAGGTCATTCCTGATTCGATTTCCAACAGAGAGACGTAAATCAGTTCCTCTTCTCTCTCCTCGTTCTCCTGCTGCTCCTCAGGATCCGCTGTCGAGGAAGCAGGTTCCTCCGCTTCCGCTGCTGTCAGCTCTTGAGAGAGACGTTCTATATCGTTTTCTAAATCCTCGATGATGCTTGCATGTTCGTCGACGGTAATCACGTCTGTTTCGTCTGTTTGTCCGTCTCCTCCACTTTCTTCTTCCGCTGACATCAAACCGCTGACATAAAGTGCCGCGAGCACCGCCCCGCTGAAAAGGCAGCCAGCTGCTGCCCCCTGCAGTTGTCTCTTCATTGTGTTTCAGCTTCAACCCGCCTGGATGCGACCATGATGCTGCGGGTGTTCCGCCTTCCCCCTCTCTCTGAATCAGCTCTTAAGCATTTCTCTTGCAGTCACAGACCGTATCACGACGATCCTTTGCCATCAAGCAGCGCTTCAATCTGCTCTTCCGACAGCCCCGTCTCTAGCTTCATGTCACTCAGACTGCTGCCTTCCTCCTGCATTTCCAGCAGGTCATCTCTCGTGTACATCCGAAGCCCGCTCTGGCTTTGCTTTTCAAGCACTTCTATTCTTTTCTTTACTATGTACAGTTCCTGAAGCAGCCGCATCTCTCGTTCTTCCGCTTCTTCAGCGAGCGTCTTGTATCGGTCTCTACTGAAAAAGGAAAAAACAAACAGCAGCACAGCTGCTGCCAGCAGAGTAATCATCGCCCATTCTATCATCGTCGTCCCCTCTTCTTCCTATAGTGAAAATAACCCGCACTTCTCACCTGTTGATGTTATGAAAACAGTTCCTGTGTTAGTTTAACAAACCTCTGTTTTAAAAGCGATCCCCACTGTCCGCCTTCTTTTAAGGTTGAAAGGAAATTTCCTTTACAGATATCCTTGAATATCTTTTCAGTATCTGCTATTATTTTAAGGTATGAGAATTAAGAGTTTGGAGGGGTAAACATGCGAGTACAAGTAACGCTTGCCTGCACAGAAACTGGTGATCGTAACTATATCACAACCAAAAATAAGCGTACGAACCCTGATCGTATGGAGCTGAAAAAATTCAGCCCGCGTCTCGGCCGTCATACGCTGCACCGCGAAACAAAATAAGCAGGTAAGAAAACCGGTTCTCCCATGGGAAAACCGGTTTTTTTATGCTTTTCTCCCCCACTCAAACACGCCGGCAGCAACCAATTCGAAAAGATTTCGCCGTCTTGTTGAGGGAGGAACAAGTTCTACTTTCTTCCCCAGCGGCCCACGACGCTGTCTCCCTCGATTAAACAAATATCTTCTTATCACAGGAACAAACGCGCGGAGCGCCTTTTGATCGAAACGGCGTGCGGAAGCGCTGCAAGCCTTTTGAGGGAAGAAGACGCTTTTGTTTCTTCCCGTGCAGCGCATGAAGCCGCCGTCCCCCTGTATGAAAACTTATGCTTTCTTATACTTGGAACAAAAGCGCCGAGCGCCTTTTGATCGAAACGGCGTGCGGAAGCGCTGCAAGCCTTTTGAGGGAAGAAGACGCTTTTGTTTCTTCCCGTGCAGCGCATGAAGCCGCCGCACCCCCGTATGAAAACGTATATAATCTTAACACATGAAAAAGCAGGCACTCCGCATGGGCTCCATCCCTCTTTTCCAAAATGAAAGGAAGAAGAATCGGCCCCGCGGACGCCTGCTTTATCTAGGTTGAGCTTTTTTTGTATGCGTCTGGTTCTGTCTCTGCTTCTATCTCCGCCTAGACGAACGAGGGACAGGCAGCTTATTACTACTCTTCCGGATCATCATCCAGGTCTTCATCCAATACTGGTCCGTCAGACGGCTCCTGAGGTCCTTCTCGATCCTCCTGAAGCTCATAGTACGCTTCCACCGACTGTTCAGCGATGGAGTTCGCGATTCCGGATGCGTCAGAGTCTGTAGATGCACCGGGAACCACCACAGAGAAAGCAATTTCCGGCTCGTCATATGGCGCGTAACCAACAAACGTCTGGTTATTGGCATCGTTCGGTTCGTTGACGGTAATCTGGGCAGTTCCAGTTTTCCCGGCAACATCTACAGGAACATCTTGGAAATAAGCTCTAGCGGTACCGTCAGAGCCATGTATCACCCGGTAAAAACCTTCCTGAATGCGGGAGAAGTAATTGTCGTCCACATCAATGGAATTTAACATCCTTGGCTCAAATTGATGGGATACAGCTCCGATTTCCCCTGGTTCGTTATACGGCTCCCGGATTTCCCGGACAACTTTCGGTTCGACTCGGCTGCCTCCATTGGCGATCGTAGACACGTACTGCGCGAGCTGCAGTGGTGTGTACGTATCAAACTGCCCGAAAGAAAGGAAAAGCATGTTCCCTGGATCTCTGCGTCCTCCGTCGATCCCGCTGAACTCGTTTGGAAGATCGATTCCGGTAGGAACACCAAGACCGAATCTTTGGTAATAGGAACGCAGAATGTCGTACCCCTGGCCGAAATCTCCCCAGTTTGTACCGGAAACGCCAGGCACATAATCGATCAGCCGCATCGCAACTTCAACCATATAGATGTTTGATGACCGCTCCAACGCAGTAAGATCATCGACGTATCCAAGGTTGGATACCGAGCTGACTGGCCTTGATCCGGGGAATTCAATCGGTCGGTCATAAATAACCGATCCCGGCGGCAGTACGCCGGTATCATATCCTGCAAGGACCGTAGCCCCTTTGATAGAGGAACCGGCAACAAAAGCAGAAGCGAAAGTACCAATATCATTATTACCACCTGCTAAAGCAAGCACTTCACCAGTGTCCGGTTCTTTCATAACTACATAGGCATCGGCATCTCCGACAAAATGATGACTGCGCTGCTCCAACGTTGTATCGATAATCTCTGAGATACGCTGATAAAGCTCCATATCAAAGGTCAGCATCAAATCGCTGCCGCGGCTGCCTTCAGTAGATTCCGGTGCCCGGATCGGGTTCCCTTCGTCGTCCAAGAAGTTTTCCATCGATCCCGGTCTGCCGCGTAGAATATCTTCGTATTCAGCTTCAAGATAGCTCTGACCGACTTCATCATTCCGCTCATAGCCCGACGCGAGATAGCTGTCCAGGTCATCTCTCGGAATGGATCCGACCCTGCCGAAAATAGAGCTTAATTCTTCTCCATAAGTATAAGTACGCATCGAATCGCGGATGACATCGACACCAGGAAGATCTTCCATGTGCTCCATGATCTGTGCAGCTTCTTCATACTCTATGTCCCGGAGTACCTTGTGCGGTACGTCGTTATATCCGCTGTTAAACTCCCTCCAGATCATGAATACTTCCAGGTCATCATCCGTCAGGGAATTCAACTCTTCGTCCGTTACAGCTTCAATTCTGATCTGGTGGGCTTCTCCGTCACCCAGCCCCTGTTCTTCCTGTTCTTCGAGTGTGAGTTTCTCTTCAAATTCCTCTTCATTTAATAAAGCCCAGAACTCACGACGATCCCGTTCATACTGGTCCCTTGCGTCTTCTGTGTCCAAAGTAATAAACGCATTCAGATCCTCCGCTGTCTCCAGCAGCTGTTCCTGCGGGCGGTTCCGGTTTGTATAGGTCACCGTCAGCATCAGTTCATTTCCTACAAGCAGGTTTCCGTGCCGGTCATACATCATGCCCCGGGGGGCCTCGACCGGCTCACTGACGCTGACCTCCTCATCCACCTGCTCCTGAAATTCTTCCCCCTGCACGATCTGAACGACGCCGAGCCTCAGAATAAGGGCTGAAAATAAAAGGAAAACTAAAAAAAAGAGCACGTTGAGCCTTAATGAAAGATGCGATTTATAGTCTTTCGATTTCACTGCCATCATATAACACCTCTACAGCCTTACGCTGTTTTTTAATCTCTGCAAGAGGGTGTCCCGGGAATCGTTCCCGGGACACCCTCTTGACTGCCCGCGCGTGCGGTTTTCTTCCAGATTTTCACGAACCCGCCTAAGGCAGGTGGGTGCCTGCAGAACAGCCTCCAGCTTCCCGGAAATAAATCCGGGCATGCTGTCATCCGTTCAATGTAAGGCTCCCAAGTGAATTGGTGTTCGGTTCGAATTAAACTCGAAGTACACCAGCACCGCAGGCAACGTTTTAACTTAATTCTTATTATACAATACATAACTCGACCCTGGCAATGCTGTGCCAGGGTCGGAAAGTGAAAATTATTTGGCAGCGTTGTAACGCTTCGCTACTTCATCCCAGTTGATCACGTTAAAGAACGCTTCAACATAATCTGGACGCTTGTTCTGATACTTCAGGTAATACGCATGCTCCCATACGTCTACACCAAGGATTGGCGTTTTACCTTCACTGATCGGTGTATCCTGATTTGGTGTGCTTGTAATCTCAAGCTTGCCGTTGTTTACGACGAGCCATGCCCATCCGGAACCGAATCTTCCAAGAGCAGCATTTTTGAATTCTTCTTTGAACTTGTCAAAGCTTCCGAATTCGCTGTTGATCGCATCCGCAAGCTCACCCTGCGGCGCGCCGCCTCCGTTCGGAGACATCAGCTGCCAGAACATTGTGTGGTTGAAATGTCCGCCGCCGTTGTTTCGAACTGGCCCGCGTACACTTTCAGGAAGCGCACTCAAGTCGGAAAGCAGGTCTTCCAGACTCTTATTCTGCAGATCGTCATGTCCTTCCAGAGCGTCATTCAGCTTTGTGACATACGTGTTGTGATGTTTACCATGGTGAATCTTCATTGTCTCCTCATCGATATGAGGTTCCAGTGCGTTGTGATCATAAGGTAGATCTGGTAGTGTAAATGCCATTGTGAATCTCCTCCTTTAAGATAACTGCAGTATGAGAGTATTCTCTATACGAACACCTGCAACGTTCACATTACCAAATTTTCCACTTCCCATCAAATTTTAAACCTCAAATTCTGGTCTTTTTAAACGAAGGTGGATTTCGTACACTTCACTGTCGGAATACAAACGATACGTTTCCCCGTCTGATTCGAGTTTTAATTTCATGAATGATTCCGTCCGCCACGCGAGCCTCCGGTCCGCATAAACACCAAATATTCTTTCTGAACTGACGTGAAGAGAGGTAGAAGGAACGTCCTTCTCCTCTACTAAGAATAAACGGATCACTCCGTCAGTACTGCATCCAGTCTTTCTTGTATCATAGAAAAAATAAATGACTTCTGAGCCGCTGCGCGTACGTTCTAGTTTGATCGCTGCCGCTTCCTCTATCTCTATACGTTCCATGATCGGCTCCTCTCACCCAGGCTGCGGATATACACAAAAACCCGGACAAAATGTCCGGGTTTTTATTAATAGGTCTGGCGGAGGAGGGGGGATTCGAACCCCCGCGGGCCGTGAAGCCCCTATCGGTTTTCGAGACCGACCCCTTCAGCCGGACTTGGGTACTCCTCCTGAACTGGTGGACCCTGCAGGACTCGAACCTGCGACCGGACGGTTATGAGCCGTCTGCTCTGACCAACTGAGCTAAGGGTCCTGATCAGTATGTATGAATGGTAGCGGCGGAGGGAATCGAACCCCCGACCTCACGGGTATGAACCGTACGCTCTAGCCAGCTGAGCTACACCGCCATGCAGACAAATAGTATCATACCACGCTTGAAAATTGAGCGTCAATATCTTTTTCATCCCGTCTTTGGTCTCACAGGCACATATCCAGGTTATTTCATTCAACTGATTATGCAGGCAGTGCTGGACCCTCCTATATAAAACGACACCCCTGCAGAAGCAAACACGTGCGTTGCCTCTGCAGGGATGTAGAACCGGCCTATCCTTCCTCTCCTACAGAAAGACAAAGAAGTGGGACGCCTTTTATGCAGCATGGCCTGTACCGAGAGATGTCGAAGGGTCGAGCTCATTCTTCTTTTAGAAACGTAGCATCCCTGTTCTGCGAGACCAGGGTTACGTCTCCTCTGTCACCGCCTCCGCAATGTTAACACTATGGTCGCCGATTCGTTCCAGATTGCTGATCATATCCACAAAGACAATCCCGGCGGATCCATCACAGAGCCCGTCGTTCAAGCGGCGGATATGCTTCTTACGCAGCTGGCGCTCCATTTTATCAATTTCTTCTTCTTTCAAAATGGCGGAACGAGCCTTTTCGTTATCATCGTGATCCAGTGCCTCCATCGCCTCTTCCAGTGTCGAAATAGTCAATGTAAACATCTGTTCGAGATCCTCCACTGCCGATTCCGATAGTTTTACTTTATTCGTAATCTGGTATTCCTTCAGCTCCACAATATTTTCCATATGATCCCCGACCCGCTCGATATCCCGGACCGTATCCATCAGCATAGAATGAAGCCGGGAGTCGTTGGCGGACAACGAGTTCGTTGAAATTTTCGTTAAATACTCCGTGATTTTTTTGTCTAAATTATTGATTGCATCTTCAAATTGATTCGCCAGCTCCGCGTGGCGATTCTGATTTGTCCGGACAAATTGCGCAGATTCATGGAGACCCTGCACAGACAGCTCTCCCATTCTCAGCGTTTCTCTCTTCGCCTGGGTTAAGGCAATCGAGGATGACTGCGTGATTAGCGTCGGGTCCAGATGCTGCGCCTTGTATTCAATAACCGTTTCTCTACCTGGCAGTAATTTCGTCACAATAAAGGCCAGCACTCCGACAAACGGCAGCTGAATGAGCACGTTGGACACGTTAAAAATACCGTGTGCCCAGGCGATTGTCATTCTAGCATTCAATTCCAGTGCGTCCTGCAGAAAAACGATAAAGGAGATGTACGGTTGAATAATGATCAGAACAAGCACCGTTCCGACAACATTAAAGATGACGTGCGTCAACGCTGCTCTTTTGGCTGCAAGAGAAGCACCAAGCGAAGCCAATACTGCAGTAATCGTTGTACCGATATTGTCACCAAACAAAACAGGCAGAGCTGCGTCAATACCAATCGCTCCTTCGGCGAAAAGCTGCTGCAGCAGTCCAATTGCCGCCGTAGAACTCTGCACACTGACCGTAAAAATGGTTCCGATCAGAACGCCCAGCATTGGGTTTTGACTCATACTTACGGTCAAATCAGCAAAAGCTTCCACTTCTCGAATCGGGCGGAGACCGTCTCCCATCAGGTTCAGTCCATAAAACAAAGCACCGAACCCGAAAAACACCTGGCCAAAATTATTGGCTTTCTTGTTTTTGAAAAAGAAGATAAGAAGGGTACCGACAGCGAGGATCGGCAGCGCGTAATCAGCAATGTTCAAGCCGATGATGAACGCAGTAACGGTGGTCCCAATGTTCGCCCCCATGATAACACCAATCGCCTGCCTCAGACTCATAAAGCCGGCGTTAACAAGACCTATGGCGAGTACCGTAGTACCCGTACTCGTCTGCAGTGCCACGGTTACGGTTATACCAGTGATAACACCCATCACCGGATTACTCGTAAACTTGTCGAGCATATCTCGGAGTTTGTCCCCGGCTACTTTCTGCAGGCCGTCTCCCATATATTTAATGCCGAATAAGAAAATGGCGAGACCACCAAAAAACATAAATAATATTTCCTGCAGACCCAGTTCCTCCACAAAGCATCCCCCTGTACGTAAATAAAGTCAACAAACTAAACCAGCCCTCATCCTACGTGCAGATTGTTAATTATTCATTAATGCTTTGTAAAGATTATATTAAGATTGTAGTTTTTATGAATGAATTTCGATTTGTGCATCATGAACTAAACAGGTAAACTAAGCTATGCAGAGAAATTATCCATGTTAGGAGTCAGACGATGAATATTTTTCAAAAACTAGTAAAAAGCATTTATTCACCGGAGGCGATTGCCGGCTTCCGTCAGACACATCCTGGTAAGGCCGTCCTTTACATCTTCCTCTTGATGCTGATTGCCACCCTGCCAGTTATTATTACGACCATCTTTCTAATTAACAGCCTGATCGATTCCGGAGGAGACTATCTGGACGAAATGCCTGACTTTACAATCGAAGACGGGACATTGGAGTCAGGACTGGATGAACCGATGCGGGAAGAGATTGACGGGATGACCATTGTCGTCGATGATACAGGAGAAACATCGGTTGGAGATCTCGACGGTAAAGGCGATGTCATCGCGCTGCTGGAGAGGAACGCTGTTTTTTCTGTTGGTGGGATCGCTGATCAGCTGGGCTATCAGGAATTCGGGTTGGATGTAAGCAAAGAAGAGATTGAATCGTTTTACCTGACCATTGACGGTCTTTCCGGATTATTGGCTGCCGGAGCTGCCCTGCTTATTTACTTATTCAACACTGGGTCGAAATTTATCGGCGTCCTCTTTCTGTCGTTGATTGCGCTCTTGATGAAACGGAGCCGTGCTCCTCACTTGAGGTACCGGGACTGCTTCGTCCTTTCTGCTTTCACAGTAACGATGCCTACGTTACTGTTTGCGGCACTGGAAGCATTCGGGATTATTTTCCCTTTCCAGTTCGCCTTTTACTGGATTATTGCTGTCGTGATGCTGAACCTCGTTATGAAGCATGTACCGTCAGCGGATAACAGTGACGAGTCTCAACCGAGCGAACCTTCCACTTCGACATAATCAGGAGGAACAGGCTTTAATACGGCCGTTAACAACCAGTAACAATACAGAAGACCCTTCCCATTTTCTTGGTGAGGGTCTTCTGTATGTAAGATGGTCTTTTTTTAGCGTGACATGCTGATTATGAATGATCGGTTTCATCCGACAGCTTCAAACCGAAGAGGTTTCCCCCACTCTTTTCACTCCGCAGGAAAGCATAACATGTCATAGCAGGATAAAGGCGGCTTCTTCCTGTGCGGCGGCACCAACGCCTCATTGACCAAATGCTTCAACAGCTGCATAACCCTTCGAGCTGCCCCTGAGTTCAGGTTCTCATTCACATGTTGAACAGGCTCAAAATGCTCATACATTTTTCAAAGGACGCCTGCGGCTCCTTTTTCTTCGCTTGTCGCGGAGAAATCCTTCCGCTATCCCTTCCTTTCGTCCGGGATGATCGTCATGCTTTCTTTTTCCGCAGGCGTCTCGAAACATCGCCTTGCCTACGCTTTTTTGATAGAAAATGGGAGAAAGAAACCATCTCTGTCTTTTCTTTTGCAAAGCAAGAACGAAGCGGAGGAGCTCGACCACGACAGGCATGCCGACTTGAAAGGAAGGACCCTTGTATCAACAATGAACAGGAAAAGAGCGAAAAAGAAAAACAAAACGAAACCTCTATCAGTAGGAAAGCGCGGCGACGCCAGAGGGATCAAGCGCCCCTTGGCAGGCGTCCGCCTGAAACGGAAGAAAAGATGCCACGGAAATGAACCTCTACCACAACATGTATTTTAGAACCTGAGTTCACGAAAACGGATCGTCCTAACCAGCGTATGATTCGTCCATGCAGACAGAACGCCTCCGACGATCCGTCCTGGATCATCGGAGGCGTTCTTTTGAACATTATTTCGATCTATCATGTGGAACCAGTGCTTCAGCCGACTGATTTTTATGCAGCAGCAGACTTAAGCTTGATCAGCGCGGGACTGCTCTGTCTGCTGATCTTCTTTTTTCTCCTCATCACTGCTGATCGGCGTGACGAGAATTCTCGTTCCATCTGCTTTCACAACGCGGACTTTCGTGTCTTCTGTGATCCATTGATTATCGGTGGTTGCACTGTATAATTCCCCATCGATATCCACAGTTCCAGTCGGTCGAAATGGTGTCATCGCTGTGCCTTCTTTTCCTGCAAGCTCCTTGTAGGAATCATTCATCGAATTGTAGCCGTCTTCACCTGTTAACCTGTCCTTCAAAAGCATTTTTTCCCACAGCGTTCTGGAAGGAAATACTTTCGTAAATAAATAGGATGAAGGTGCGGCAATGAGAAATGCTACTGCCACCATAAATCCATAGGCAAGATCCGGTGCAGGAATCGCGAGACCAAACACCATCAGCAGTACACCGATGCCAGCAATCGTCCCGTCTGTCGTTACTTTCCCGTCAAATACAATCAGTGCCAGACCCACTGCATACAGAATAATCACCCACGTACCGTCAGCTGCACCTAAATGGTAAGAAAAGTAGAGCGTCATCAAAAGTATCCCGATAACAGCGAAAAGTCCTTTCACTCTTACCATTACTTCTCCGAAAATAAAGAGCGTCGCAAGGAATATAACAAAGAAACCAAAAACGGCACTATCCAGTAGTTCCATTCTTTTCACTCCCTCTCATCCGCTTACACTTCCAGTTTACCAGAAGTAGCGCCTTTGTATCACGTACGAACTACCGAAAAAAAAGTTTCAGCTGATTTCTTTCTATCCCGCGTCGGATGAAGCTGAGGAAAACAAAACCGCAGAGTACCTTATGTAGAGAGCTGCGGTCAACATCGCTGCAGGATACTCCGGGGAAACCCCTGTCCACTGTCTCTGAGCAGCGGCCGAAACCGCAGGCTTTCGAAGGGAAAAAGGGAACTTCTTTTTTCCCTCGCAACGCGCGGCGGCGACGCCAGAAGGATCAAGCGCCGTCCGAACATCCTCCCCGCAAAGCGAAGATCGTTTCAGGCAGCATCCCCTTGGCGGGCGTCCGCCTGATACGAAAAAAAGATGCCACGGAAATAAACCTCTACTCCAACATATAATTTAGAACCGAAAACTTATACATTCTTATCATCTAAAAAAATATCCTGCCGGTATATCCCGGCAGGGCGGTCATCAGACCGATATCTCCAAAAATGACATGATGCTTGCTATATACGTGGACTCTTACTGCTCCGGATTGTCAGAACCGGAATTAAACCAGCTCATGACTGTGTCGATCAAGGAGTTGAAGAAGTCCGTAATGGCTTCTATAATACTCTGTCCCTCATCGCTCTGAACAAAATCACTGATATTTCCCCGGACGGAGTCCAGCTGCGTTCTCACCTGATCCCAGTCGATATTCAGCCCACGGATTCGTTCGAATAGAGAAACCAGGCTGTCCTCTTCGTCCTGAGTCAGATCAATACCGATTTCCTCCGCAAGACGGCGGATGAGATCTCTGAGATCACTTTCCGATTCAATGTCTTCCTCTGCGATTCCTTCTTTAATTCTCGTCATCAGTTCCGTTGCATCTTCTACGCCGTATTCATCCGCCAGCTCTGCCGTGCGAACGAGTTCTTCATTGGCGGCCTGCTTCTGCTCTTCCGGGATATCTTCATCGGATGAACTTTCGTAGGCTTTAATCAGGCCGGTCAATGCTCCAGTACCTGAAACATCAAATGGCGCAGTAACATAGACGTCGGCATCTTCCACGCCAGCCGTAATCAGTGCATTGGCATACATACCTTCAGACACCCAGGTTATCCGGTTTGTCTCGACATTGACGCCTTCGCCCGCTTCCAGCATGGTGATTTTTGACGAAGAAAGAGCATTGCTTCCAATCACGGATGCATCAATATAATCTCCGAGGTACTGATGTTCTTCCTCGTTCGTGACAGTAATGATTTCTACTTCTCCCTCCGCTGTTCCCATTTCCTGGAGAAGTTCTTCACGCTGTTCTGGATTCAGATCCTCACCGAGTGTGACGATCTCTTCTCCCGGGACCGCATCAGCAGCCGCTGTACTGCCAGTAAAAATAAGTACTGCTAAAAACACTATAAATGATTTCATCGCTATTTTCATGAACCTATCACTCCTTATTGTCTCCACTGCACTCTCTTTGTCGACGATATGTGGAGAAAAGTTTCACACAGTCGAAAATTTGTCTTCCTGCATCACGTGCCTGCAGTGCCGCTTTTTATTCTAATATGGCCGCTGCAGGATGTAAACATTGTTAATTGTGGAAATCGAAGCGGTTCTGCTTGTATCCTGGTATGCTCGTTGTTACAATATAGAATGAAGCTTTTACTGCTCGAATGAAGAAAGGGCGATGATGACGCATGAGCGAAATGACACATCGAAAAAACACGAGACCGGTCAAAGTCGGTCCATTAACAATCGGCGGCAAAGACGAAGTCATTATGCAGAGCATGACCATGTCCAAGACGCACGATGTTGAAGCTACTGTTGCAGAAATACTCCGGCTGGAAGAAGCCGGCTGTCAAATTGTCCGGGTAGCGTGTCCAAACATGGAAGATGCTGAAGCCATCCCTGAAATTAAAAAACGGATCAACATCCCTCTTGTGGCAGATATACATTTCGATTACAAAATGGCGCTGAAGGCGATTGAAGGCGGAATTGATAAAATCCGAATCAACCCGGGTAATATCGGCCGGCGTGAGAAAGTCGAAGCTGTTGTCAACGCAGCGAAAGAGAAAGGCATTCCAATCAGAATCGGCGTAAACGCCGGCTCCCTGGAGAAAAAAATTCTCGATAAGTACGGCTATCCGACGGCGGAAGGTATGGTGGAAAGTGCCCTTCACCACATTAAGATACTTGAAGATCTGGACTTTTATGACATTATCGTGTCAATGAAAGCATCCGATGTTCACCTCGCTGTCGAAGCGTACCAGAAAGCCGCTGAAGCTTTCGATTATCCACTCCACCTCGGTATTACAGAGTCCGGTACACTCTTCGCAGGTACCGTTAAGAGTTCCGCCGGCCTCGGCGTCCTGTTGAATCAGGGCATCGGAAATACGATGAGAATTTCCCTTTCGGCGGATCCGGTAGAAGAGATTAAAGTACAGAAAGAGCTTCTCAAGAGCTTCGGGCTTGCCGCTAATGCAGCAACCCTCGTCTCCTGCCCGACATGCGGCAGAATTGAGATTGACCTGATCAGTATTGCAAATGAGGTCGAAGAATATATTCAGAACATCCACGCACCGATCAAGGTTTCTGTTCTCGGCTGTGCCGTCAATGGACCCGGTGAGGCAAAAGAAGCCGATATCGGTATTGCAGGCGCCCGAGGGGAAGGTCTGCTGTTCATGAAAGGGGAGACAGTCCGTAAAGTTCCTGAAGAAACGATGGTCGAAGAGTTAAAGAAAGAAATCGACAAACTTGCGGAAGAACATTATAAAAAACAACGTGAAGAGCAAGAACAGAACGCTTAACATGTTCTGTACCCTCCTGCTGGGACAAAAGCAGAAATTTAAGAAGCCCTCACCATTTTTGGTGAGGGCTTTACGTATCCCAAAGTGATTCACCGCCTCCCGCCGGCAGAACATCCGCCGAGCGGCGAACGCATACGGACGGGATACCTGCTGCTTTTACCACTAGCTTATCCTCTTTCCCCTAACATTCTTAAGGAAAGAACGTTCTCGATTTTTAGTGACCAAAAGCCCGAAGCGCCTTTTGGTCACAACAGTGTAACCCTGGTTCTTAGAGGGAAGATGGAATCCTGCCTTCTTCTTGAGCAGCGCACGAAGAAGCCGTCTCCCTCGATGAGAATCTATCCATTCTTATAACTTAAAAATTTCGAAACATCTTAATGTTTCCAACGTATCGTACGAATTAGATCGTTCTGCCGATGGTGGTCTTCCTTCAACAGCACACAAGATGTTTATTTTGTTCTCAGGGAGATCCATTTTTCTCCGAGTGCTTTGTTTGGTACATACGACACAAGGGCAGATGGCTCTGCTGTCATCCCCCATGCCGACAGACTTAGTTTCTGCCCGACGTGTAGGGCTCATCACCTGAAAGTTCCTCCAGGAGGTGTAAATTCTGCTGTATGTATGAGATAATATCGCCTATATAGACAGCAACAGGAGGCAATGATTATGCGAAATCACCGATTTGGTATCGATATTGATGGGACGGTTACCGATCCCGCAACGTTCATTCCTCATTTGAATGAACATTTCAATAAAAACTTGACGCTCGATGACATTCAAGAGTATGACTTGACGAAAGCGCTGGGTGTAAGCCAGCAGACGTTCTGGACATGGATGCAAGAACATGAAACGATGCTGTACCGTTCTTCGATTCTCGCCAGATTTGCGAAGCAGACCCTGCAGCAGTGGCAACATCATTTTGAACTTTACTATATCAGTGCACGCCCGGATCACTTGTTTGATGTAACGCAGCAGTGGTTTACAGACCAGGAAGTGCCGTATGATCACATCGAACTGCTCGGCCAGCATGATAAATTACAGGCCGTCCGCCGCAACAAAGTGGATATCTTTTTTGAAGATAAGCACGACAATGCCGTAAATATTGCAGAAGAATGCCGGATTCCGGTTGTCCTTATGGAAACTCCCTACAACCAGATGACTGTTCCGGACAATGTATACCGAGCAGCAACCTGGCAGGAAGCCCGCCATATCACTGAACAGCTCTTTCAGCCGGCAGCACAGCGCTGAGGGACACCTCTTTTGGCACCCGGGCCCCAAAAAACAACAAGCAGCCGGCATTTCCAGCTTTGATACAGAAACAAGGACGCCGTTTTTATTCGGCGTCCTTGTTTCTGAACGGAAAATCGCAGTGCGCTCCCATCCATATCCCTGCTGCTGTTAATATTGTCAGCACCGTTCTCTGCTGTACTCCCGCTCACGCGTCCAAATGCGGCACGCTTTTGGTTGAAAAGTCGGTTTTCTATCGTTCTCATTCACATGTTGAACAGGCTCAAGAATGCTCAGACGTTTTTCAAATGGCGCACCTAGGATTTTTTAAAAAGAAGGCTATGTATCGTTCGTTGTTGATTCCTTCCGCTTTCGGCGAACGCTTGCTCCGGGACTTGTCCTCCACGCGCTTTCGCGAAGCGAAGGAGATTTATCGGACTGCGCTTATCCCTTGAGCGTCTCCGCCTATCATTACTATCATCAAGTAACAACATCAAGCTTTAGTCGAGCTTCACCAAAGGCTTTGTTAAAGCCTAGTGTTGTTATAACAAAAGTACGCCTGCGGCTCTTTTTTCTTCGCCTGCCGCGGAGACATCCTTCCGCTCTCCCTCCCTTACGTCCGGGAGAATCTCACGCTTTCTTTATCCGCAGGCGTCTCAAAAATAGCCTGGGCTTGCTCCGTTTCATAAAAGTTTCTTTTCTTTCAGAAGGACGCAGCGAAGACCGGCGGACGCCTGTGGAAGAAGGAGATCGGAAGCTCCCGCAGGGCGTAAGACCGAGGAAGCTGGAGATTTCCTCCACGGCAAGCCTGCCGAGTTGCAGCGGCGTTTTCTGTCATTATCAACAACAAACGATAACAGAGCTAAAAAGAGAAACAAAGCGAACCCTTTTCAGGATTGAAGGGCGGTGACGCCAGAGGGATCAAGCGCCGTCCGCCTGAAACGGAAGAAAAGATGCCGCGGACATGAACCTCTACCCCAACATTTATTTTAGAACCTTTTCTATGACACTTCTATCTCTTACGAACGAAAAAAACCGCTGAACAAGCCAGCGGCGGTGAATAAACGATTTCGTCAGACCTGCTCTGCTGTTTTTTCCGCAGCAGTACGGCAGTCACCACAATAACCATACACTTCAAATTTATGACCGACCACATCAAAGCCCGTTGCTTTAACAGGCTCATCATCCATCGGACAGTGATGAATGTGTTTCGTCCGCCCGCATTCCAGGCAGATCACATGGTGGTGGTGTTCGTTGACACTGCACGTAAAGCGGAACCGCTTTTCCCCGTTCAACTCTGTGGCCTCGAGAATACCCAGCTCGGTGAACAAAGAAAGATTCCGATAAATGGTGTCGAAACTCATCCCGTCATACACCGGCTGCATCGATTCAAGCACATCTTTTGCACCGAGGTAACGACTCTCATCTGAAAAAAGCTGCAGTATATCGCGTCTTTTATCTGTATACTTGTATCCCTTCTCTTTCAGGCGTCCCATCGCTTCATCTACATTCATGCTGTGGACTCCTCCTTTCGGCTGCTGCTGAAAATATCCATCAGCCGGCGTACCAGCACGGCTCCAGCAAGCAGGATTACTCCTGTCAGCACAATCATGCCGCCAGTAGCAACATTTAAATAATAAGAACTGATAATACCACCGATCACGGCAGCCTCTCCAAATAGGATACCAAGAATCATCACCTGACGAAAGCTTTTTGCAAATAGAACCGCCGCTGCTACCGGCAGGGTGATCAGCGCTCCGACGAGCAGGATACCAACGATCATAATCGACATCGAGATCACGAGCGCAATCAGCAGTGAAAAGATGAAGTTCAATCGGCGGGCCGGAATGCCAGAGGCAGCTGCAAACTCAGAATCAAACGAAAGCGAGAGCAGTTCTTTATAAAACAGCCCTAGAATAAGCAGGGCCGCTGCCCCGACACCCAGACTGAAAAACAGGTCGTTCAATGACACAGTCACGATACTGCCGAATAAATAATTATACCATTCTGTATAGCTCGTTGCAGCGATACTGATCATCACCGCACTGACCCCTACGCCTCCGGATAAAATGATCGGAACGGCCAGCTCAGAGAAATGTTTGTATACTTGGCGGAGTTTTTCGATCGCCAGAGAGCCGAGGAGCGAAAATAACAGCCCGGTATACAAAGGGTTGACCCATTCGAGCCACGCCGCAGTCTGGATCATTAAGACCCCTGCTGTTATACCGGTTAATGTGACGTGGGAGAGGCCTTCGGAAATAATCGTCATTCTGCGCACGAGCAGAAACGCACCGATGAGCGGTGCCGTGAATCCGATCAGCAGTCCGGCGATGATGCCTCTTTCAAGAAACGTTAATTGTTCAAGCAGTTCCACGCCTTCCCCTCCTTTGCATCGTTCCGCCAGCTGAAGTTATCCCGAGAATGATAAGCAGAAGAAGAATGTTGATGACGACAATCATCCCTCCAGGAGCGGTGTCGAGATGAAATGCCGCCACCAGTCCGCTCATAACAGACACTTCACCGATCAGCACCGAATAAATAAACATCTGCTTAAATGAGGAAGCGAGCCGCATGGCCGCCGCCACTGGAAGCGTCATGAGCGCAGAGACGAGCAGAATCCCGACGATTTGCATGGATAACCCAATCACGACAGCCGTAATAATAATAAATAGAAAGTGCATCCACTGCTTCGGCAGTCCCGATACGACAGCCTGCTCTTCATCGAAGCTGAGGAAAAACAACTCCTTGTAAAAGAGAAGCAGCAGAAGACTGACTGCCCCGGTTAACAGCAGGACCATCTGGAAATCACCTTCAGACACCGCAGACACGCTGCCGAATAGATAGGAAAACAAATCGGTCGTAAATCCATCGGCGAGCGAGATAAAGACGACTCCAATTCCTACTGCAGAAGAGAGGATAATCGGAATCGCAATTTCCTGATAAAACCGGTACGTGCGGCGCAGGTTCTCGGTCAGAATCGACCCTCCCACCGCAAAAACCATCCCCATATACACAGGATTCGCTCCTGCAAACAGAGAAAAATGCCTTCCGAGAAGCAGACTGAAGGCAATTCCGGTCAACGTAATATGGGAGAGCGCATCCGCCATCAGTGACATCCGTCGGACAACGATGAAAACACCTACAATGGGAGCAAGAAACCCGATCAGCACGGACGTGTAAAAAGAATATCGTAGAAAATCATACTGTAAAAATACGTCGATCATCTTTGTAATTCCTTAATATCATCGTGATCATGATGATGATGGTGGTGGTCGTGATCGTGGTTGTGATCAAGGACGTGCACATCCGTCCCGTACATCCGCTGCATCATCGTATCCTGGTTATCCTCAAACTCCTGTCTGCCCCCGTGGAAATGCAGGCATTTATTCAGGCAGGCTACATCCGTCACATAGTCCGTCATGGCCCCAATATCGTGGGTGACGAGAATCAGCGTAATACCGTTATCCTGATTCAAGGATTTCAGCAGTTGATAAAAGTTCTGCACGGACTGCGCGTCCACGCCGACAGTCGGCTCATCCAGAATAAGCAGATCCGGTTCGCTGACCAGCGCTCTTGCAATGAATACACGCTGCTGCTGTCCGCCGGAGAGCTGCCCGATGCTCCGGTTTAAATAGTCTGACATACCAACTTGAGCAACTGCTTCCCGCACTTTTTGCCTATGTTTTTTCGTGATAAAGCGGAACAGTCCGATTTTGCCATACAGCCCCATGGATACAACCTCAAACACCGTTGCCGGAAAGCCGCTGTTGAAACTGTTAGCTTTCTGCGATACATAGCCGATTCTGCTCCAGTCTTTGAAAGACTGTACGGGTGTACCGAACAGAGACACTTCTCCGCGGTCCGGTTTCATCAGGCCGAGAATCAATTTCATCATTGTGGATTTACCGGATCCATTAGGCCCGACGAGACCTAAGAAAGATCCAGCTTCGACATGTAAATGTATATCTTCCAGCACCTGCTGCGAGCCGTAATCGAAGTCAATGCCTTCTAAACGAAGTACTTCTTTCTGGGACACTGTTATCCCTTCTTTCCCATTAGTAATCATTACGATTTATATACTTAATCTAGTATAGAATATTCCCTCAGGAATGTAAACCGGATGCGCTCCTCCACGTATACAGGAAAGGCGTGATACATGTATAATGTAGAAAACAGAAAGGTGTGACAACTATGTCAGCTTCACAGCAGATCGGTATTATCGATATGGGATCGAACTCCATCAGGCTGGTCATCTATGAGGTAGATGAATACGCCTGTTTCAGCGAAACGCAGAATCTCAAAGTTTCCGCTCGACTGAGTACATATATTGATGAGGAAGGAAGAATGAGCCAGGAAGGCATTCGGGTCATTCTCGATACGTTAAAACAATTCGAAAAGGTCACGTCGGGATATTCGCTTGACAGTGTGCGAGGTGCTGCTACTGCGGCTGTCAGAAATGCTGTTAACCAGGAAGAAATTATGGAAGCAGTAGAGAAGCACTCGGCATTCCCGTTTGAAGTGCTGAGCGGCGAAGATGAAGCGTATTACGGCTACCTTGCTGTCACCAATTCTACCGACCTCCAGGAAGGGCTTACGATCGATATCGGCGGCGGCAGTACCGAAATTACGTACTTTCAAAATAGAGAACTGAAACATTCCCACAGCTTTCCTTTCGGTGCCTTAACGTTGAAAGAACAGTTTGTTGAAGGGGATACACCGACATCGGCTGAATGGAAGAATATGACCCGCTTCATTAAAGAGTCCTACCGTTCACTCGGCTGGATAGACGACAAGGAAGTCCCTGTGATCGGGATCGGTGGTTCAGCGCGGAACGTGGCTCTCGTGCATCAGCAGGAAACAGCCTACCCCCTCTCCGGCCTTCACCAGTACACGATGGAGAAAGAAGACATGGAAGAAACCATCGATGACTTGATGAGTATGTCCCTGAAAAAGAGAGAGAAGCTTGATGGACTCTCCAAAGATCGCGCAGACATCATTCTACCGGCAGCGGCAGCGATGATGATGCTGGTCAAAGAATCCGGATCCGACAGCTTCGTTGTCAGCAACCGCGGTCTCCGGGACGGATTGTTTTATGAACAGATGCTCAGCACAATCGAAGTGACACATTTTCCGAATGTAAAAGAAGAAAGTTTCTATCAGTTGAGTAACCACTACCGGCTCAACACAGAGCATCAGAAAAAGGTCTCGATTCTGGCTTCCTATCTCGCTGACGAACTAAGGAATCAAGGACTGATTGAGCTGGACAAACATGATGCCCATCTCCTGCGTCTTGGAGCGAACGTTTTCTACCTCGGCCGGGCTGTTCACAGTGAATCCAAGAGTCAGCATACATTTTACTTAATCACGAATCAGTCGATTGACGGTCTATCTCATATGCAGCGGCTGGCCGTTGCTTTTATTTCTTCCTTTAAATCCAAGTCGCAGCTGAAGCAGTTTGCCAAACCATTTAAGAAGTGGGTGCCCAAAAAGGAGCTGAAAACCTACGAGCTCCTCGGTGCAGTTATTCGTTTCTGTGATGCACTCAATGTTTCCGAGCAGCATCCCGTCAGTCACATTGAGCTCGGTCAAGTAGATGAGAACGACGTCCACCTCCACATCTATCACAAAGGCGACGTGTTTTTCGAAGCAGAAGAAGCTGCCAAGTATAAAAAACATCTCGAACGCCCGCTGAAAAGGAATATTGAACTCGTTTTTCATCCGATTGAATCTTAACACGGGCTTAACATTCTTCTGCTATAGTAACACTGTATACAAGCAGTTATTAAACAGATGGGAAGTACAGGTGATCAGATGAACACATTCGACAGCCCGGAGTATTACCATAACCGTGAACTGAGCTGGCTTCGTTTTAATGAGAGAGTTCTGGAGGAGTCGAAAGATGCGTTGAATCCGCTGCTGGAGCGCTTCAAGTTCCATGCTATATTCAGTTCCAACCTGGATGAATTTTTTATGGTTCGTGCAGCCGGACTGAAAGATCAGCTAGCCGCGGGTTTTAATAAACCCGAAAATAAAACCGGCCTCACTCCGAAGCAGCAGTTGAGCCGCATCGCTGCGTTTAACCACACTCTCGTGGATTCGCAGTATGAACATTATCAGCATGTGCTTCTTCCTGAGGCTGCCGAGGCCGGGTTCGAGTTTGTGTCAGCCTCAGATCTTCAAGGGGACGATTACGAGCGGATGAACTACCACTTTAAGAATTATATCCTGCCGGTGCTGACTCCCCTGGCTATTGACGCTTACCGGCCGTTCCCTATGATCTCCAATAAAAGTCTGAACCTTGCCGTGGTGCTTGAACAGGAGGGAGAACGCCGTCTTGCTATCGTTCAGGTCCCTTCTGTTTTATCCAGAGCTGTTCCCGTTGTCGATGGGGATTATTCCAGATTCGTCCTGCTTGAAGACATCATCAGCCTTTTTATTCAGCACTTGTTTCACGGCTTTCATGTCCATTCGATCAGCCAGTTCCGCATTACACGCAATGCGGATTTAACCATCCATGAAGAAGGAGCGAGAGATCTTTTAAGAGAAATTGAGAAAGAGCTGAAAAAGAGGAAATGGGGAGCGGCCGTCCGATTTGAAATGAAAAAAGGGGAAATGGATGACAATGTCCTCTCGCTGCTGAAGGACGTACTTGAACTGGAAGATGATGATGTGTATGAACTCGACGGTCCGCTTGATTTAAGTTTTCTGTTTGCTTTCTACGAGCAGATGAAACCTTACAGGGAAGATCTAGTCTATGAAACCTCGATCCCCCAGCCCCCGAAAGACCTGCTGGAAGAAGAAGATATCATGAGTGCTATGACGAAATCAGATATCTTTCTCCATCACCCTTATGAATCGTTTCAGCCGGTTATCGACCTGATGGATCAAGCGGCAGAGGACCCTAACGTACTTGCTATCAAACAGACTCTCTACCGGGTGAGCGGTGACTCTCCTATCATAGCTGCACTGGCAAGAGCCGCAGAACGCGGCAAACAAGTCACTGTCCTCGTTGAATTGAAAGCGCGTTTCGATGAAGAAAACAACATCCAGTGGGCCAAACAGCTGGAGAAAGCGGGATGTCACGTCATCTATGGCATCACCGGACTGAAAACGCACAGCAAAATCACGCTCATCGTCAGACATGAAGATGAAAAAATTCAACGTTTTGTTCATCTCGGGACAGGCAACTACAACGATTCGACTGCGAAACTTTACACAGACATGGGGATGCTGACGACGAGATACGAATTCGGAGTGGATGCCACCAACTTCTTCAACTATCTTTCCGGATACAGCAGCAAACCTGAATGGCTGGAAATTGCTGCGTCACCGTTTGAAATCAGAGAAGCATTTATCGATCAGATCGACGAGGAAATCGCTTCTCATCAAACCCACGGCGGTGGAAGAATCATGGTTAAAATGAACTCCCTGACCGATAAGCCGATTATCATGAAACTGTATGAAGCAAGCTGTGCCGGTATTTCTATCGAGTTGATCATCCGGGGGATCTGCTGCCTGAAGCCGGGTATCCCCGGTATTAGTGATAACATCACCGTACGCAGCATTCTCGGGCGCTTTCTGGAACACAGCCGGATCTTTTATTTTTACCGCGGTGGCGAGGAGCGCATCTTCCTCTCCTCTGCAGACTGGATGACGCGGAACATGGAAAAACGTATTGAAGTCGTATTCCCTGTCTATGAGGAACACATCCGAGATCGAGTCAAAGAAGTCCTCGATATATCGCTTGCTGATAATACGAAGGCCAGAATCATGAATACGGATGGCTCCTATTCTTACGTGCATGCAGAGAGCGAGGCAACACTGAGCAGTCAGGATATCTTCCGAACAAAAGCAGCGCTGAAACAGGAAGACAGCTGACCCTCCTCTCCTCCTCCTTTCTTGCCTGGACAACCTGCTGCACGCTCAGCGCTCTGCAGAGAGCAGATATAAAAACGAAAAAAAGAGGCCCTCATCCTCGTTGGTGAGGGCCTCTTGCAGCAGGTAGATTGATTGCCATACTTTGGCGGGGATATCGCTTCGACCTCTGCTTTACCCAAGGGACCGCCGTCTTCCGCTCAACGAGCTCCCGAAACAGCACCTCTTGATTTTACAGAAAGAAATGGAACGGCTGACTGTCGATGCAGAAGCCATTTTTAACGTGCTGCACGCTGCTGTCTCTCGCCGGCGTGCCGGCAAGAAGCAGCGTAACATGTGAGACAGGACAGAGCTTCTGCACTCATCGCAGAGAAAGCCAGCCATAGCGGGTTACGCTATTGTCATGAACACACAAGACGCTTCCAACGATCCGTTCGGGATCATTGGAAGCGTCTTTTACTTATTCAGCACTTTTTTACTCAGCCCCGTTAATGTTGTTACTGTGAGGGTCATTTTCCGTTGGAGCACATTCGCTTAATTTTCTCTAGCAGAAGCTGTCATTTCAGCATTTTCCTGTATATCGACCGCGTACCAGCTGTCCGCTCCACCGTTTTCCGACACGTAGGCATTCATTCCAGCAATACCACGGTGATACGCTGTCAGCGCCCGATCCCAGTCCCCATCGAATCGGTCATGGAGATAGTCCAGGTACGTAACCGACAGCTGAATCGCGTAATGAGGGTCAAACAGCTTATCATGTTCGTAAGTCAGTCCTGCCTTCTCTGCAATCCAAGGGCCCGTATTTTTCATAAACTGAGCGAGACCGTAAGCGTGACCGTACTTGGTTTCCGGGCCGACAAGTTCCGGATCGAACGTGTCGCCGGTTTCTACACGCAGCAGCTCATAAACAATATAAGGATCTATCCCTTTACTTTGAGCTTCAAGATCCAGGAGCAGCCCCCAGTCTTTCTTAAACAAACCACTGCTGTCCTCATATATGTGAGCTGCTGTTTCTTCAGCTCGAGTCCAGTCTATACCTGCTGAAACTTCATATCCATCCGGGAGTGCATCAATTTCCTGCTGCAGCGTGCCGAATCCATCAAGTGAACGTTCAAAATCACCTGAGTCCATTGCCTGCTCCATTTCCAGCTCTTCGATCTCCGACTGTGTGTTGACGTAGTCTGATCCGAGCAGAATAGAAATTGTACTGAGAAACAGTACGGCTGCAGACATCGTTAAGAATGATAAACGCATTCTCATCCTCCTAGTTAGTTAGAAATGAATTATAAATTCCAATAAGCAATACTATAGGAAATCCCGCATAAATGCAAGCTCCCAGCACGGCTTATCAAGGCTTTTGTCTGACAGCGCTTCCGTCGTCAAGGACTTCCGCCCCACTGTTTTCACATACCCGGTCACGATGTCGAATAAACACCGCTGCTGGTCAACACAATGAAACATGCCGCTCCGGATGCGCCCGGGCGGCATGTTCTGCAGCATGTTTATTTTTTTCTATTTGTCCGCTTCTGCGGTCAGATCTTCCTTCAGATCCTCATCAAACTGCTTTTGTTTCAGCATGGTAATTTCTCTGGCGTACGGAGGCTTCTTGTTCTTTTTATCCGTTCCTACATAAGGTGTCTCCAAAATCTTCGGCAGGTCCGAGAAAGCCTCGTGGTAGATGATGCGCTCGAGTGCCTCATAACCAATGTGGCCGAATCCAATGTTCTCATGCCTGTCTTTCCCGGCTCCGCGCTCATTTTTACTATCGTTGACGTGCACCACTTTGATCCGGTCCAGCCCCACGACGCGGTCAAAATGAGCCAGCGTGCCTTCGAGATCATGGACAATGTCATACCCTGCATCGTGCACGTGACAGGTGTCAAAGCAGACCGACAGCTTGTCGTTATGGGTTACTTTGTCAATAATGGCTGCGATTTCTTCGAATGTCCGGCCGCACTCCGACCCTTTGCCGGCCATGGTTTCGAGAGCGATTTGTACATCCTGATCGGGGTCTATCACCTGATTCAGCCCCTCGGCAATCTTGTCAATTCCCGCTTCGGCTCCCGCTCCGACGTGAGCACCTGGATGAAGGACAATCTGTCTCGATCCAAGGGCTTCGGTTCTGTCGATTTCACTCTTCAGAAAATCGACCCCAAGCTGGAACGTTTCCGGCTTTACCGTGTTGGCGATGTTAATAATATAGGGAGCGTGCACCACAATATGAGAGAGGCCGTGTTCCTCCATAAACTGCGTGCCATTCTCAATGTTCAAGTCCTCGATGGCTTTACGCCTCGTGTTCTGAGGTGCACCAGTATAAATCATAAAAGTGTCTGCTCCATAAGATGCTGCTTCTTCTGCTGCCGCAAGAAGCATTTTCTTGCCGCTCATGGACACGTGTGAACCCAACAGCATTATTTTCTGCCCCCTTTGCTTTTCGTCCGTCTGCGTTCCAGACGTCGATCCCGCTGCTGCTTTCGTTCTGCTTCTGCGCGGGCCTTTTTCTTATATCCCGGTTTCACTTTCGTCGTTTTTTTCTTCGGTGGCATGATGGTACCTTTGTCCGTCGGTTTCTGATCCGCACGCTTTTCCACTGTCTGCCATCCGCCCCGGCGGAATTCTTTATAAATAAAGGGAATCCCTTGTTTTTTCAGTTTGGCAATGGAAGCTTCATCCGATCTTCCGTATATCGTCAGCGCTGTGCCATCCCAGCCGGCGCGGGCTGTTCTGCCGACGCGGTGGACATAATACTCAAGTTCACTTGGTATTTCAGCATTAATGATATGACTGACACCGGTGATATCAATACCGCGAGCAATCAAGTCCGTTGCGACCAGATACTGAACTTCTGCATCCTGAAGTTTCTTCAGCACTTTCTTTCTCTTTCTCGGAGCGACATCCCCGTGAAGCTGGTCTACATTATATCCGCGGTCCAGGAGATCCTGATATACTTCTTCAGCAAATTCCTTCGTGTTGACAAAGATGATTGCGAGAAACGGGTTCAGTCGTTCCGTGACTTTTAAAAGCACCTCCCGCCGATCGCGGTTTTTGTCATACACGAGCCAGTGCTGCATCGCTTCAGGAGCCGTCTGGTCCGGCTGTACTTCCACCTGCTTCGGCTGCTTCATGTATTTTTTCAAAAACGGCATAAGACTCTCCGGAATTGTGGCGGAAAATACAAGCAGCTGTACATCCCCTTTCAAGGAAGAAGCAATCTCATTGACCTCTTCCAGAAAACCAAGATCGAGCATCTGGTCTGCCTCGTCGACAACAAATGTCTGAATCGACGCTGTTTCCAGCGCAGAGGCCTGAACCATATCCCGGATACGTCCCGGCGTTCCAATGATAAGGTGAGGACGGTTCCCTACCTTGTCCATCATCCGCTGACGATCTGTGCCTCCGACAATCAGCTGCATCTGCACCTGATCATCTGCATATGCCTGGAACACTTCCATCAGCTGGACAGCGAGTTCTCTCGTTGGTGCAGCGATGACAGCCTGTGTCTGCTGCACAGAACTGTCCAATTTTTCGAGAATCGGCAGTACAAACGCCAGCGTTTTGCCCGTACCAGTCTGTGATCTCCCTATAACGTCAATCCCCCGCATCACGGAAGGAATGATACGTTCCTGTATTTCCGTAGGTTTTTCAATTTTATGCTCCTGCAGCCGCTCGATTAAATGACTGCCGATATTGAATCGTTCAAAATTATGTTTCATATCGATCATCCTTTTTATTGTGCCTTAATCCAACTTTTAATTTTAGCATGAATCCCTGCATCTGCCTAGCATGCAGGGGTTTTCGTTATAGCTTTTCCAGCATCTGTGATATGATGGGTGTAGACTGATTCGATTCGCATGGCAGTATTTGCTTCCTGTAATGACGGGAGAGCAGTCCTGCTTTAAAACCAACTCATCTTTTTAACGAATGGAGGCATCACTATGTTTGAAGCCGGCGATTCTGTGTTCTATCCCGGGCACGGTGCGGGAACAATCACGGAAATCATTAAAAAAAGCTTTATTGAAGAAGAAGAGCTGTATCTTGTTGTGTACTTTCCTATGCAGGAGATGACCCTGATGCTCCCTGAACAGACGATTCACGACTCCAGCCTGCGGCCTGTCACCGAACCCGGTACGCTCAGCGTCCTCCTGGAAAAACTGCATACGAGAGAAGTTCCGGAATCCTACGAGAAACCTTCCCGCCGACGGGATACCCGGCTGGACACCGGATCTGTAGAAACCTGCATGAACCTTTATCATGAACTTCACTGCAAAAACTGCAGTGAACACCGTCTCCATGTCGAAGAAAAGAAAACGTTCGAATCTGCAAGAAAGCTGCTGCTGAGCGAGATCATGCTCTCCTATCAGATTTCGAAAGAGGAAGCAGAAAAAGAGCTGCAGCAATCCCTTTCAGGAGTCTGAAACACACATTTGTCTATGGGAGCAATCCATACTATAATAAGAGCAGACCGATATTTCGAGGAGGATTCCACTGTATGGAAGTAATGAAAATTTCCCCGCGGGGCTACTGCTATGGTGTTGTTGATGCTATGGTAATGGCGAAGGAAGCAGCCACCAACCCGGATCTGCCGCGCCCGATATATATTCTTGGTATGATTGTCCATAACAAGCACGTAACCGATGCTTTCGAAGAAGACGGTGTCGTCACGCTGGATGGAGAGAACCGTCTGGACATCCTCAGGCAAGTCGAAAAAGGAACCGTCATCTACACGGCCCACGGTGTCTCACCGGAGGTCCGTCAGCTTGCGGATGAAAAAGGACTGACGGCGATTGATGCTACCTGTCCGGATGTGACCGTGACGCATGACCTGATCCGCGGAAGAAAAGATCAGGGCTATGAGTTCATCTACATCGGCAAACGCAATCACCCCGAACCTGAAGGAGCTGTCGGCGTTGCACCCGATATCGTTCATCTCGTCGAGGACATGGATGACATTGAGGCGCTCGATATTCAATCCGATAAAATCATTATCACGAACCAGACGACGATGAGTCAGTGGGATGTTAATCATCTGATAAAAGCATCTTCCGAAAAGTATCCGCATGCTGAAATTCATAATGAAATCTGCAATGCAACCCAAGTACGTCAGGAAGCTGTAGCCGAGCAGGCTGGAGAAGCCGACCTGCTGCTCGTTGTAGGAGATCCAAAGAGTAACAACTCGAACCGTCTGGCTCAAGTTTCCAAGGAAGTCGCGGGAACAGAAGCGTATCGAATCTCCAACGTGAATGATATTAATTTGGAATGGCTGAAAGAACGGAAAAAAATCGCCGTTACTTCCGGTGCTTCCACTCCGACATTGATTACAAAAGAAGTGATTCGTTTTATTGAACAGTTTGATGAAGATGATCCCCATACATGGGATACGACGAGTACTGTGAAACTGACGAAAATCCTGCCGAAGATTCGTAAGAAAAAAAGGGAGCAGACGACCTGATCACCCGTGATTCTTACGAAACGTTCAGGCTGTCCTGAACATCATGCAGGATGCGGAGTACGAAACCTATCCGCCGTGCACATGTCGACGCGCATGCTGCAAATACAGTAAAAAAGAGCCGACGACCATTGACTGGTTGTCGGCTCTTTTCATGTCTTCCTTCCGTACATGCAAGGCGGAGTGAGCACCCCTCCATCCATCGTTATACAGCGGCACAGACAGACCAACTTCGTCTCAGTCACCTGCTGTGCTGGAGCTCCTCCAGGTGGAACAGCGCCCTACAGGTCCTGCCTTTGCATTAGCTGACCTGCTGCCGCATTATTTGAAACGGAACGGGTCTGTATTCAGTTCGGATGTGACAATATCTACCGACCCTTTCTGGTCCGCAAGATCCTCTTCCAGGCGGTCTGCCGTCGCCTGCTTCATGATCTGCTCCACATGATGGCCGGGATCTATCATCATCAACCCTTCCATCCAGGCATCATGAGCAACATGAAAGTACAAGTCCCCCGTTATATAGACATCCGCCCCTTTCTGCAGAGCTGTCATCGTATATTTATTTCCGTCTCCGCCGAGCACTGCGGCTTTTTTGACGAGACGGCTGCCATCACCGACAACACGCAGCCCATCGACGCCAAAAGCTGTTTTTACGTGGTCAGCAAATGCGTCCAGCGTTACGGCTTCCTCGAGTTCTCCGATTCTGCCCAGACCATAAACGTCGCCAGGGACATCCATCGGATATAAATCAAACGCAGCTTCTTCATATGGATGGGCCTTTTTCATCGCTTGAATGACTTTCTTTTCGATGGAAGCGGGTACCACTGTTTCAATCTTTGTTTCCTCCGGCCGTTCCAGCCTCCCCTGTTCACCGATGAAAGGATTGGTCCCCTCACCAGGGCGGAACGCGCCTCGGCCTTCACTTGTGAATGCACAGTGGCTGTAACTGCCTATGTGTCCGGCTCCCGCATCCCCCATTGCTTCGCGAACGTGATCCGCGTGGGAATCTGGGACGAATACAATCAGTTTCTTTAATGGATCTTCTCCTGTTGGAACGAGGACACGAGTATTTTTCAGTCCGACTGCGTCAGCCATTAAGTCATTTACGCCTCCCGGTGCCGCATCCAGGTTCGTATGAGCGGCATATACGGTGATCTCATTTTTTATAAGTTTTTCGATCATTCTTCCGTAAGAGGTCGACACATCCAGTTGTTTTATCGGCCGGAATAGCAGCGGGTGATGGGCAATGATAAAATCCACCCCTTTTTCCACTGCTTCATCAACGACAGGCTCCAGGACATCCAGGGTGATCATCACTTTCGATACCTGTTTCTTCAGTGTACCGACCTGTAGGCCAATCCGGTCCCCTTCCACAGCGAGGTGTTTTGGAGAAAACTGCTCAAATGTCTGAATGATCGTCTGGGCGTGCATGCTCATGTTAATACCTCCTCGATCCAGCTCATTTTTTTCTCCAGTTCTGCTGCTCGTTCCTGTGCCAGCTGCTGTGACGCAAGCTGCAGCTGTGCCCGGATTCGCTTGAGCTGATCGTATTCCATTCTCCACTTCATCCGAAAGGACGCAGGTTTTCTCTCCATCAAGTACGGCCCGAGCCAGAGCTGCTGCTCCTTTTTCGCTTCCGTGTACGGAGAGGTCCCCTCCGGTTCGGCTGCAAGCACTTCGTAAATATGACCATCTTCTTCGAGAATTTCCTCGTCAAACAGGATCCAGCCATGACCGTCGAGCCATCTGCGGACTTGATCTGCGGCTACGTTCGGCTGCAGCACCAGCCGCTTGACTCCTCCGAGATACTGTTTGCCTTCACTGAGGATGCTCGCAATAAGAGGCCCTCCCATTCCGGCAATAACAACGGTATCCGCTCTGCGTCCTTCCAGCACTTCCAGGCCGTTTCCGAGACGCGCCTCCACTCGGTCTTCCAGTTCATTTGCATATATTTTTTCAATAGCTGATTGCAGCGGCCCCTCATTCAATTCCCCTGCAATAGCGTACTCGCAGAGATCATGCGCAGTCAGGTGAATAGGAAGGTAGGCATGATCTGAGCCGATATCTGCTACAGTCCCCTCCTTCAGAACAAAGGAGGCCGTGACTTCCAGTCTTTTTGATAATCTTTTGCCGTTCATAATGATCACCTTCAACCTTTTTTTCTTATTAAACAAGAAGCCGCGACAGAAAGTACTGCTGGGCGGTCAGCTGTTAGGAAGCATATTGAACAAGGAGCCGGGGAGTACCATCACTCCAGACCAAAAGGATAAAGCTGCTCTTGGATAGAAGGCTGCAGGAGTATCCCGTCGTCGTTTAAACTAACATGCCGTTTATGTTTACCCTATAACAAAACAGGTGTCTCCATCAGGGTGACACCTGTTTTTTCAAACCTATTCCGTTTCTGTTACGATATACTCTGCAACAGCGTCCGCTTCTTCCCCTGTTACGAGATCTGCAGGCATGGAGCCGGGTCCCTCTTCAATTGCCTGAAGAATTTCATCTTCAGAGTACCCATCGAGCGCAGGCCCAGTGCCGCCTTCGAAGTCTCCGCCATGACAGGACAGACATTCAGCCTCGTACATGGCCTCTCCGAGCTCAAGCGGGTCGTCCGAGTCTACCTCTTCTGCATTATTGTTGTTCTCTCCGTTTTCAGCCGCTTCGTCGGGTGCGACGTTCAGTCCAACCAGAGAAAGAACAAATACCGCCAGAACTCCCAGCACAGCTGTTGCGGCGAATGGATATAACGGTGATCCCCTCATACTATGTAACCTCCTTGCCATTTTCAAAATAAAATGATAAAGCCAGATATGACAGCAGATGCTGTACCTCTTTAATTGTATACGAAATCGCGCTGCATGAAAAGGTTTTTCCCTTGAAGAGCCGGCTCTTATTGAAGGCGTTCACAGAATCATCAAAATCGGAGCTTCGTCATTTTCTCTACGTCATCTGTAATGATTCCATTGATGCCCGCCTGTCTGCAGCGGAAGTATTCGTGATGTTTGCGGACATGATACGCCCGGACTACGATCGACTGCTTCCGCCAGGCTTTGTAGTACATGGATGACTGGATTCCGTGACGGATATGGATCCCATCCGCTGCGTTTTTGTTTGCATATTTCCGTCCGCGGCGAAAAGGCGTCTTTGTGAGCATGGCCGTTTCTACTAACGGCTGCTGCTTTTTAATTTCACGAAGGTATCGATGACAAAACGTAGAGATCACGGTTTCAGTAAGCATCATTCTCTCCCGCAGCATCTCTAGACAGGTACTTATGAAATAAGCGTCACTCACATGCTTCTGCTCTTTCAGCTCCAGATGAAACCACAGGTTTTTTTCTTTGATAAAATCTGCTGTTTCCGCAAGCGAGGGGATTTTCTCTCCGGCAAACGCTGGGGCCGTCATGCTTCCTGCATCGAGTGTGCGGAGTTCTTCATACGTTTTCATGGCGAGCAGCCCAGAGCCGTCAGTCGTTCTTTCCAGCGTCGCATCATGGTGAATAACCGGAACAAAATCGCTGCTCATATGTACATCGCACTCGATTCCCTCGATAGGAAACTCCGCTGCTTCACGGAAGGAGCGCATCGTATTCTCAGGGTATTTTTTTTTAAAACCGCGGTGACCGATAATATGCATGACTTCCTCCATTTACACTTGTTCTATGAGCAGAAAAATCCCGAGCATCAACCAGCCGCCGATGCCGGCGAGCAGCAGGTATTGAAATCGCCATGTCCATCCGACTGCTGCCCATGAGGTGCTGAGCAGAGCGATGCTCGTCCCCAGTGCTGTGCGGCTGTCGGGAAACCACTGTTCTGCAGCAGTGACAGTCGTAAAAAAAGTAAGAAAAGCAGTCAGGATCACGTACACATGCACAAATGAAGATGCCCTTCGATAATAAAAAGCAGCAACCGCTGCGCCTGCGACAGAGGCCGCACCAAGAAAGTAAAGATGACTGTCGACCGGCAGCAGCGCAAAAAGCATGGTGAATAACAAAATCAGAACGATGCTCAAAAATAGTCCGAGACCGATCCAGGCCTTGTTCCTGCCGCCGCTTTTTTCCTGGGCTTCCGGAAGAGGATCCTCATCACCTTCCAGATACAGACTCAGCAGAAAGCGGCAGTATGTTTCAGGCAGCAGGCCGCTCTCCTGCCATTTCCGAATTTCTTTAACGATGATTCGTTTCTCCTCATCCATCTGCTTTCCCCCCTGAACCCTGCTGTTTCCAGTATATCTTACATCCATTTTTGAATACAGTCTGTTTTGAGAAATGGCTGCGTTCTAGTTCCAGGTTGTTTTTGGCTTGCCTGGCATCTCTTCTGAGGCGCGGCTGTTCTTTTTCAGCGCTCTGCAAAAGGCTTTAGAATAAAAATAAGCAGAGCCTTGCGGTACGTACTGCTTTCTCTACAGACGCATACTGTTTACTTGCTGCAGAAAGAGGCCGCCTCAACTATCTTTTGAGACGGCCTCCTCTATGATCAGCAGCTTTTCATTCAGGCAGCCGCGTGATTATTCGAGAAAATCTTTCAGACGTTTGCTTCTGCTTGGATGGCGAAGTTTCCGGAGCGCCTTCGCTTCGATTTGACGAATTCGTTCCCTTGTTACTCCGAATACTTTCCCAACCTCTTCGAGTGTCCGGGTGCGTCCGTCATCCAGTCCAAAGCGGAGACGCAGTACGTTCTCTTCCCGGTCCGTCAATGTATCCAGAACATCTTCGAGCTGTTCTTTCAATAATTCATAGGCAGCTGCATCGGAAGGGGCCAGTGCTTCCTGATCTTCAATGAAATCACCAAGGTGAGAATCATCTTCTTCACCAATCGGAGTTTCAAGAGACACAGGTTCCTGCGCAATTTTTAGGATTTCGCGGACTTTATCCGGCGTCAGATCCATCTCCTTGGATACTTCTTCCGGTGTCGGTTCCCGTCCAAGATCCTGAAGCAGCTGGCGCTGGACTCGGATCAGTTTGTTAATGGTTTCCACCATATGCACCGGTATTCTGATCGTCCGGGCCTGGTCGGCGATGGCTCTCGTAATTGCCTGACGGATCCACCATGTAGCGTAGGTACTGAATTTGTACCCTTTATTGTAATCGAATTTCTCTACGGCTTTGATAAGACCCATGTTGCCTTCCTGAATCAGGTCGAGAAAGAGCATGCCTCGTCCGACGTACCGCTTTGCAATACTGACGACAAGACGCAGGTTGGCTTCAGCCAGTCGACGCTTCGCTTCTTCGTCACCCTCTTCAATGCGCTTGGCCAGATCAATTTCTTCGGTAGCTGATAGAAGCGGTACTCGACCAATTTCTTTCAGATACATGCGGACAGGGTCATTGATTTTGATACCAGGCGGTACGCTGAGATCATTGAGGTCGAACGCCTCTTCCTTTTCCACCTGCTGCAGACTCGGCACAGCTTCGTTCTCGTTGATTATTTCAACACCTTGTTCTCCCAGATATTCAAAGAACTCATCCATCTGTTCCGAGTCCTGGTCGAAAGCTCCCAGACGCTCTGTGATTTCAGCATATGTCAAGGAACCCCTCTTTTTCCCGGATTCCAGTAACTGTTCTTTTACCTGATCGATGGTCAAATCTCCCTCCGCCAGGGGGCGGATTGGTTTTTCAGCCATGCGATCCCTCCTTCCTCATAATCAGCTCAACTATCACCGCGAGCCGGCTGCGAGTGTTTACGAAGTTCAATAAACTCCTGCAGCAACGCGGTCTTCTCTTCCGGATCAGCAGTCTGCTTCATCGATTCGAGCAGTTCCTGCTGCCGTTTTCTTGCTGGTCCACGATAGAGGATTTCTTCCACGTAATCGTTCATGCCTTCTTCTGTTAAATCTATATCGACGTCAGCCATCGCAAGGGAAGCAGCTTCTCTCTGCAGTTCAGGATCCTCAATGGAATGGACAAACCCTGAAGGATCTCCAGGTTTTCCATCCGCATAGTAACTGTAGAGAAGAGCTGCCAGTGCCTGATACGTCTCACTTTGAAAGTGTCCGCCGATCCGTTCTTCGATGTCGAGCGCAGCGTCCGCTGAATGCATCATCATCGTAAGAAGGTCTCTTTCCGCCTTGACTTCAGCTGCATGCACTTTTCTGCCCTGCTGCTTCGGTTTTGACGGAATCGATTTGGCTGCTTTTGGCTGCGCCTGTATTCTATTCTCCATCAACTGCTTCATTTCCTGCTTCAACGCATCATATGATAAAGAAAATTCTGTTTCCAGCTGCCTCAAGTAATAATCCTGCTCCAGCTGCTTGGGCAGCTGACTGATTTCTTTCAGCATGGCTTCCACATATTCAAGCTGTCCAGACTCCTGCTGCAGGTTCTTTCCCTGCCGCAGCACTCTCGACTTAAATTCCATGACTGTCAAAGGTTCCCCTGTCACATTGGCGGTGAACCTTTCGCTTCCGTACTCTTGAATATAGTCATCCGGGTCCAGCCCGTCCGGTAGCATCGCAATGCGCACGCCAAGTCCTGCCTTCTGCAGAATCTCTGCATTTTTCCACGCTGCGTCCCTGCCGGCACGGTCCCCATCGTAACATAGGATGACGTGATCAGCGTTTCTTCGAATCATACGAGCCTGCTCTTCAGACAGCGATGTTCCGAGAGCGCCTATTCCATTATCTATACCCGCCCTGAAGGCTGCTATAACATCCATATATCCTTCAAACAGCACAGCTTCGTTACGACGCTTGATGGCAGGCCTCGCGCCGTGAAAATAGTACAGAAGCCGCCCCTTATGGAACACTTTTGATTCCGGGCTGTTTAAGTACTTCGGCTGCTGCTCGGCTTCCAGTACGCGTGCACCGAACGCGATCACATTTCCCTGTTTATCCCATATAGGGAACATGATCCGGTCTCTGAAACGGTCATAGACGCCACCATCCCTCTCTCTCGCGCCGAGCAGCCCTGCTTCTACCATATCCTCTGGTCTAAAACCGCGCTTCTCCAGAAAATCCGTCAGAAACTGCCAGGCGTCGGGGGCGTAGCCGATCTGGAAACGATCGATCATTTCTCGCGTAAACCCCCTGCTCCGCAGGTATTCTCTCGCTTTCCTGCCTTCAGGAGCAGACACAAGCAGGTGGTGATACATCTTTGCTGCCAGCTCATGACCCTGGTACCAGGCCGAAGCTTCTTCTTCCAACTCTTCGACCGCTGCTGCTTCTTCCGGTATATCAACAGAAGTGCGCCGGCCGAGCTCGACGACTGCTTCTGCAAAACTCAGTCCATCGTGCTCCATCAGAAATTTGAAGACATCCCCTCCGGCACCACAGCCGAAACAGTAGTACAGCTGTTTTTCCTGTGAAACAGAAAAAGACGGCGTTTTCTCGCCGTGAAAGGGGCAGAGGCCCGAAAAATTCCTCCCCTGCCGCCGTAGTTGAACATAGTCTGAAATGATATCGACAATATCAAGTTCGCTGCGCACCGCAGCCACCGTCTCATCAGGTATACGTACAGCCATCGGCTTTCCCACCTTTTCCGCAGGCTGACTCGTCAGCTCATATCATTGACTACGCAGCGAAACCCTTCTGTGAATGCATCGTTATGCTGCTTTTTCCGCTTTGAAGGTCCTTTCGTCCGCCGGCCGGCCCTTCGTTCTTCTGCAGCCGCATGGCGCATTTCAAGCAGGCCGTCAAGCATCTCCCGACGCAGCTGTCTGCCATTCGACTGCAAAGGGACGGCTCCTTTCGCCTCCACCATAGAGGCAAATCCAAGATCATCCGTTATCACAATGTCACCGCGGCGGCAGTGCTGCATAATATAAAAATCAGCTGCATCGGGTCCCCGTTCAACAACAACGATCTCGACATCAGCCGGAGGATCGCGGCGGATATGATCCGGAGAATGTACCAGCGTCAGCGTAATCGGCAGTTCCTTTTTCAGCTGAAGAAGCTGTGGAACTACGGGAGAAGCATCCGCGTCCACCCAGACATGTATAGGTTTCACCATAGTTCCTCCAAGGTTGAATCACAATAGTTTATTATATCTCATCTACGGTCTGAATACCAGAGAAGGTTACCGGGACTGATGAGGATGAACCATCTGGTAGATAATATTGGCTGTTTCCTCCACCGCTTTCGCTGATACGTCAATCACCTGGCATTGAAGCCGTTCCATCATGTCTGCGGAGTAGCGGAGTTCTTCTTCAATTCGCTGAATCGTCGCATAGTTCGCCTGTGCTTTAAGCCCGAGTGCTTTCAGTCGTTCCGTGCGGATCCCGTTCAGCTTCTCCGGACTGATTTTAAGTCCAATCACTCTCTCCGGCGGAATGGTGAACAGCTCCTCAGGCGGCTCTACTTCAGGGACCAGCGGTACGTTCGCCACTTTCAGCCGTTTGTGTGCCAGATACTGGGAAAGCGGGGTTTTCGAGGTGCGTGAGACGCCCACCAGCACCACATCCGCCCGCAGGATGCCACGCGGATCACGCCCGTCATCATATTTCACAGCAAATTCAATTGCTTCGACCTTGCGGAAATAATCTTCGTCCAGGGTGTGGATCAATCCAGATTCGTTTTTAGGTGCTTCACCCAGTCGATCCTCCACCATAGAGAGGAGTGGACTCAACACATCGTAAAAGGGGATCCCCTGCTTCTGAGCCTCTTGGATGATCCGCTGCTTGATTTCCGGGATGACCACAGTAAAGGCAATCAGACCGTTGTTCTCCGCAGCTTCCCGGACCACTTCATCGACAGTGCCCACGTCTTCAACATAAGGAATACGGCGGATTCTGGATTTCGATTCGGAAAACTGGCTGATTGCTGCTTTAACAACCAGTTCTGCCGTTTCGCCTACAGAATCAGACAATACATATACAGTCACCTGTTCATTCACGTGTAACCCCTCCTAGGCATCAGGCTCTTCAGCGATATAAACGAATGCTTTCGTGATATTGGTCTTCGTCATACGACCGATCACCTCCATGTCTCCATCCTCCGTCTCTCTGACAACAGGGAGTCCGTCGATCTGTTTGCTGATCAGCTTATTCGCTGTCTCCAGTACCGACTCTTCCGGTGTGCAGACAGCTATGTTCGGCATCCTCGTCATGATGATACTCACCGGAACGGATTCCAGCTCCTGCTTCCCCATGCTTGCACGGAGCAGATCTTTACGGGATACAATGCCGATCAGCCTGCCTCCATCTTTGACAACAAACAGCGTTCCGACGTCTTCAAGAAACATCGACACAATGGCATCGTAGACGGAGGCATCTTCACCGATAACGACAGGGACCGACTGAAATTCTTTCACTTTCAGCTTAAGCAGTCGTTCCTGAAACAGCTCTCCACCGGTTTTTCCCGTGTAATAATATCCGACGCGCGGCCTCGCATCCAAGTACCCCGACATCGTAAGCACTGTCAGGTCAGGTCTCAGGGTAGCCCGTGTGAGGTGCAGTCTATCCGCTATTTTTTCGCCGGTAATCGGGCCGTCTGCTTTGACGATTTCCACAATTTTTTCCTGACGCTCCGACAATTCCATGTCTTCACCGCCTCTCTGCGCTCAATCAGCTGTCATCTTCGCTGTGGAAAACCAGGTGCTGAAAATCAGCAAACGACGTGATCAGAGCTGCAGTATTTTTCATCTGGGCCAGCCGGACTTCCCTCAAGGCTGGGTCCTCTGTCATCACCATAATGTGGTCAAAATAAGCATTCACGGATGGCACCAGCTTCTGCAGTGCGCGGTAGGCCGCTACGGCATCTTCCTGATTCCAGGCAGTGGCGATGCTCTGTTCCGCTTCCGCAGCCGCGGCGAAGAGCGCTTGTTCTTCTTTTTCCTGAAGGTCTTCCTGCTGAATCAAACGATCGGAATCAGCTTTCACAGCGATGTTCGTCACCCGGCTGAATGCTTCTGTCTCTTTTTTGAATTCAGCCTGATCCAGTTTTTCATTGATTAATGCTGCCTTCTTCATCAGCCGGTTCGGATACTGCATGCCTGCTGCCATAACAGCATCGGCAACGTCATAGCGGATGCCGCGCTCTTTGAGAATCGTCTGGAAACGAAGCTGGAAAAAGGACTTCAGTTCTGCCACGGTTGTTTCCTCTGTCTCCTGGAGCAGCCCCTGGTCCGCAGCATCTGCTGTCAATGTTTCGAGCAGCTGAATAAAGTCGAAATGCCAGCTGGATTCAAGGTAGATGTGAAGCACGGCTGCCGCCTGGCGCCGCAGTCCATGAGGATCCTGTGAACCAGTTGGGATAGAGCCGATGCCAAAACTTGTCACCAGCGTATCCAATTTATCCGCCATGCTTACAATCCGGCCTGCCATGCCATCCGGTACAGGGTCTCCGGACTGCTTCGGGAGATAGTGTTCCCGGATTGCCTTCGCTGTATCCGGGGATTCTCCGTCATGAAGCGCATAATATTCGCCCATCTGCCCTTCCAGTTCAGTAAATTCATCGACCATCAGGGTGACCAGATCCGCTTTTGAAAGAGCTGCGGCTCTGGATGCCGTGACGGTCGTTTGTTCATCTGCTTCCGCGAACGATGCCAGCAGTCTTGATGCTGATGTAATCCGCTCCACTTTGTCCATCATCGTTCCCAGCTTTTCGTGATAAACGATCGAAGACAGTTTCTCTAGCCGGGATTCCAGCGTCTGCTTCCGGTCTTCGCTGTAGAAGAATTCAGCGTCGGCAAGTCGTGCCCGGATGACTTTTTCGTTCCCTTTCTGTACGTTCTCCAGGTGACGATGATCGCCGTTGCGTACCGTGACAAACGCCGGTACGAGAGCGCCCTCCTGATTGTAGACTGGAAAATACCGCTGGTGCTCACGCATGGACGTAATCAGCACTTCATCCGGTACCTGCAGAAAACTTTCATCAAAATGACCGAACAGAGCTGTTGGATACTCTACTAGCTGATTGACTTCTTCCAGCAGGCCTTCATGCAGCGGAATATGCCAGCTGTTCTCTGCTTCAAGATCCTGTATCTGAGCGGCAATGGCCTGTTTTCTTTCTGTCGGATCCGCAATCACATGCTCCGCCTGCAGCTTTGTTTCGTATTCGTCCGCATGGCGGAGTTCCGTTTCACCGCCGAGAAAACGATGGCCCCATGTCGTCCGCCCGCTTTCCACGTTTGTCACCGTAAATGGGACGACCTCGCTGCCGTAGAGGGCAGTCAGCCACTTAATCGGACGTACGTAACGGAGGGTATTGCTGCCCCACCGCATGTTTTTTGGAAACGGAATCGACAACAGGACATCTTTTAATCCGGGCAGAAGCTCTTCGACCGCTTCCCCTTTAATATACTTGGTGGCGAAAAGGTAATTCTCTCCTTTTACCTCTTTTATATAAAGATCCTCGGTCGTCACCCCTTGGCCGCGGGCAAAACCCTGCGCTGCTTTCGACCAGTCACCGTCCTGGACACCGATTTTTTCGGAAGGGCCTTTCGCCTTCTCTTCCATATCGGGCTGCCGATCTGCCGTTCCTGTGACTTGGACGGCCAGGCGTCTCGGTGTCGAGAATCCTTTTACGGTTTCATACGGAATCCGTCTCTCCTGCAGCCAGGCTGCAGTCCGCTGTTCGAGTTCTTTCTGTGCATTGGTGACGAATCGGGCGGGCATCTCCTCCAGTCCGATTTCTAAAAGCAGTGTTTGATTACTCATCTTCTGACTCCTCCTTTACCATCGGAAATCCAAGCGCTTCCCGCGCATCGTAGTAGGCAGAAGCGCACCGGCGTGCAAGGGTCCGGACTCTGCCGATATACCCGGTCCGCTCAGTGACGGAAATCGCTCCCTGGGCATCGAGAAGGTTGAACACATGGGAACATTTCAGCACATAATCGTAGGACGGGATGACAAGCTGGTCATCGAGTGCTCGTGCTGCTTCTTTTTCATACATATCAAATAGTTGAAACAGCATGCTGCGGTCCGCGGTTTCAAAAGAGTACTTGGATTGTTCGTATTCATTCTGACGGAACACATCTCCGTAGGTGAATCCTTCCACCCATTCCAGATCGTACACATTCTCTTTATCCTGAATGTACGAAGCGAGACGTTCCAGTCCATAGGTGATTTCCACGGACACGGGCGACGCATCGAGTCCGCCTACCTGCTGGAAATACGTGAACTGGGTGATTTCCATTCCATCCAGCCATACTTCCCAGCCGAGCCCCCAGGCAGCAAGTGTCGGTGCTTCCCAGTTATCCTCGACAAACCGGATGTCATGCTCATCCGGATTGATTCCGAGTTCACGAAGGCTCTGCAGGTAAAGCTCCTGTATATTATCCGGTGAAGGCTTCATGATCACCTGAAACTGATGGTGCTGATACAGTCTGTTCGGGTTTTCCCCGTATCGTCCATCAGCCGGACGGCGGGAAGGTTCGACATAAGCAACATTCCAGGGTTCCGGACCAATGCTCTTCAGAAAGGTCATCGGGTTCATCGTCCCTGCTCCCTTTTCCACATCATACGGCTGTAGAAGCAGGCAGCGCTGCTTACCCCAGAAATTCTGCAGTGTTAAGATCATATCCTGTACATTCATGCTATTCCCTCCACCTTTCAATTAATCCGGATACTGCTTTACGGTACGCAAAAAACTCCCGTCTCTATACCCGGCCTGTGCAGATATAGGGACGGGAGCTTTCCCGCGGTTCCACCCTATTTGCACTGAACATTTTCTCTCCAGTGCCACTTTCGTCCTTCCGCTCCAAAGTGCCTTCGACAGGAGGGGGGCTGATCCGGCTTCCACGATCCCGGATTCGCTGGCAGTCCCTCGCAGTGTACTACTCTTCTTCTCAGCAGATTATTGTCATTTCATTATACTACGAAAGAAACCGTCGTCTGTCAACTCCCGGGAGGCTCCATATTGTCCAGCTGCTGGAGGAATCGTTTCGCCCGGAGCGTCACTCCAACGTAATTCTGGTAATATTCATCCAGGATGATTTGAAGCTCCTTCTTTGTCTCCTGATGCAGCGTAATGCTGCCTAGACGCTCCGGCTGTGCCTGCTGGAACAGCCGCATCACCTTGATGGTCTTCGGCCTCGGGAAAAATTCATTTTCTCTCTCCGAGGCACAGGAGAGACAAAGAGCACCACCGTCGCGGATGGACAGTGTTTTTTCTCCTTCGGCATCCCCGCAGGAGACACAGGCGTGCAGCACTGGATCGGCACCGGATACAGCGAGCATTTTTGTCTCAAACAACAGCTGCAGCGCTTCTCCGTCTTCCCCTTCATGCATTCGACCGAGGGCGAACGTGATCAGGTCATACAGCGCTGGAGAAGCCTGCTGGTCCTCCGTAAGCTTATCAAGCAGCTCCAGCATGCACGAGCCACGGGCATTCAAGAAAATATCTTCCCGCAGTCTTCGGTGCGACTGGATAATGTCAGCCTGATTCAGGCTGCCCATTCCCCGCCCTTGGTAAAAAACAAAAATGCTCTCCACAAAAGGCTGGACCGCAGCACCGAAAGGGCTCTTCGGTTTTTTCGCCCCTCTTGCCATCAGTGCTGTCTTCCCGCCTTCCCGTGAGAAAATCGTGACGATGACATGTGTCTCTCCATAATTCGTCGTCCGCAGCACTATTCCCTGTACCCGTTTCAGCATAGGCTCCTCCCGCTACGATCAATAGTCTTCGTCGTCATATCCGAATTCGCGGAGATATTTCGGTTTGTTTCTCCAGTCTTCTTCGACTTTCACCCACAGTTCAAGAAATACTTTCGTACCGAGCAGCTTCTCAATGTCTTCCCGCGCTAGCCTGCCGATTTCTTTGAGCATGCTGCCCTGCCGGCCGATAATAATACCCTTTTGTGACTTTCTTTCCACAACAATCACCGCGCCTGCATAAACCGTGCTGCTGCTGCGCTCTTTGATCTGTTCGATTTCGACTGCAATCGAGTGGGGTACTTCTTCTCTCGTCAGATGGAGTACTTTCTCACGAATCATCTCGGCAATGAGAAAACGTTCCGGATGGTCGGTGATATGGTCTTCCGGATAATAGGCAGGACCTGCTTCCAGTCTGGCGAAGATCTGTTCTTTCAGCGTATCTACATTCTGCCCGTGGAGAGCCGAGATCGGTATCACTTCATCAAAAGCATGGAGCTCCTGGTACGAAGCGATGAGCGGAAGGAGCTCATCCGGATGCACCTGGTCAATCTTGTTGATAATCAGAAACACCGGCGTCTGCGCATATTTCAGTTTTTCGATGATATATTCGTCGCCCCGCCCTTTGCCTTCTGATGCATCGACGAGAAACAACACCATGTCTACCTCATTCAAGGTATTAACTGCCGTCTTGGTCATGAAATCACCGAGACGGTGTTTCGGTTTGTGAATGCCTGGTGTGTCAATAAAGATTACCTGGCCGCGTTCTTCGGTATACACGCCTTGAATCCGGTTGCGTGTCGTCTGTGCTTTATCGCTCATAATGGCGATCTTTTCGCCGAGCACCTCATTCAACAAGGTCGATTTGCCGACATTCGGCCGGCCGATCAGCGCGGCAAAACCGGACTTATGCTCTTCAGCCATGAAGATCCTCCTTGGTGAATGCGCCGGGAAGCAGCGCTTCGATCGTCGTCGTCTGCACATCTCCATGTAAGTTCGTTAAGTATACCACCGTCTCCTGTTGAAGCAGTTCAGACAGCACCTGTCTGCAGGCGCCGCACGGGGAAACAGGACCGTCTGTATCGGCCGCAACAGCCAGGGCACGAAAACGCGTATAACCTTCGGAAACGGCTTTGAATACGGCAGTACGCTCGCCGCAGTTACACATGCTGTAGGCGGCATTTTCAATGTTGCAGCCCGTAAAGATCGTTCCATCTTCTGCCTCGAGTGCCGCTCCTACCGGAAACTTCGAGTAAGGAACGTAGGCATTGGCTCTCGCTTCCACTGCGCGTTTCATGAGATCTTCTTTAGTCATCTTATCATCCACCACCATTAAAAATTTTATTGAAACAATGCTGCGATATGCGGCAGGAAGATCATCATCCCGACGAGCGCTGATGTTATGGAAAACACAAGCACCGCTCCTGCCGCGGTATCTTTAATAATCTTTGCACGTTCATCGTACGTCTGTATGATTAAATCAGTGATATGCTCCACAGCCGTATTGATCAGCTCGAGACAGAGAACAATGCCCACCGCTGCGGCAAGTACAGCCTGCTCCAGCAGAGGAATCTGGAGCAGCTGCGCAGCAAGCATCACGATGACGGCTGCGGCAGTATGAAAACGAAAATTCTGTTCATGTTGCCACGTATACTTAATCCCTGCACCGGCATACGCAAAACTCTGCTTCAACCTCGCCAGCGAAATGAACGGACGTTTATTTCTCGATGCCATATGCCGCAAGCACCGCTTCCTGTTGCGCAAACATGTCGTTTTCAGCTTCGCTGCTCTCGTGATCATAGCCATGAAGGTGCAGCAGACCGTGAACCGCAAGGAAAGCGAGCTCCCTTTGGCGGCTGTGCCCATAAGTCTCTGCCTGCCTCACTGCCGTATCATAAGAAATGACAATATCACCAAGAACCAGCGGCATCCCCTCTATGTGAGGCATCTCCTCCCCTTCCTGCATAGCGAAAGAGAGCACGTCCGTCGGTTTATCTTTATTCCGATAGGTCCGGTTCAGTTCATGAATATCTGCATCACTGGTAATGCGCACACAGACTTCACTGTCTTCCGGGAGAGACTCTCTTGTCATAGCCTCCGTCAGAACGCCGTGCAGCAGGGCGGCTTCCTCCTCCGTCAGCTTCTCGTTCTCATCGATAACATCAATACTATATGTCATGGTCTACTCTCCTTCCGCAGTCTTAAGCTCTTCATCGTCCGGATAGTCTATTCTTGTATGAAAGGTCCCCTGCAGCGTTTCACAGATCGCCTGGTGCACTTGATCCAGTTCCCGCATCGTAATGTCACAGTCGTCAAACTGTCCGTCATGCAGACGGTCATGGATAATTTTCCTGCAGAGATCCTCAATCTTCGCCATCGTCGGCTCCGACATGGAACGGACGGCTGCTTCCACACTATCAGCGATCCCGACTACCGCCGCTTCCCGCGTCTGCGCTTTAGGCCCCGGATAGCGGTACGTTCTCTCGTCCACCTCATTCGAAGTTTCTTTTGCTTTAAAATAGAAATATTTTAAGAGGGTCGTTCCGTGATGCTGTTCTGCAATATCAATGATTTCTTTCGGCATTTTTTCATCCCGCAGCATGGCTGCCCCGTCGTAGGGATGCGCAATGATGATTTCCGCGCTCCTCTTTGGAGGGAGGTGGTCATGGGGATTGTCATCTTTGTGCTGATTTTCAATGAAAAACTGCGGCCGGACCGTCTTTCCGGCATCGTGATAATACGATCCGACGCGGGCAAGCAGTCCGTTAGCTCCAATCGCTTCACAGGCACCTTCTGCTAAGTTTGCAACGACGACACTGTGATGATAGGTGCCCGGCGTGTCCAGCAGGATTTTGCGGAGCATCCTGCTGTTCGGATTGGACAGTTCAATCAGCCTTGCAGAAGAAAGTACCCCGAATCCGGATTCAAAAAACGGGAGAAGACCGAGAGCGAAAACGACTGAACCAAACCCCGCAGCAGAAGCGGCCCCAGCATATAGAAAACTCTCCGTCCAATTGAGCGGGATTCCTTTCATAAACAGCACGGCGAATAAAGCCGCCATGTTCATAATCGAAATATACGCCCCCGTTTTCAACAGCCGGGTTGCTCGACTGGAAGTGTCCAGAAAGAATACCCCTGCCAGGCTGGAGAAGAGGACATAGATACCGAATCCAAAATCAAACACGGAAGCGGACTGCTCATTGAACAGGACAGAGGCACAGATGGCAAAAAGCACACTTAAAAAGATCGCCGTACGCGGGTGCAGCAGCAGCGAAACCATCACTGCACCAAAAGCGGCCGGCACGAGATAAATGATCCCCGTCAGTTCCAGCTCCTGCAGCAGGCTGGCGAGCTTCATCATCCCGAGCGTCAACAGATAAATAATCAGAAACAGCAGCAGGTGCGTATTGTTCGTCTTGAGGCTCGTTTTGGCTTCACCCAGATAGTAGGCGAGCACAAACATCATCAGCCCTGTCAGCAGTGCCAGCCCTGCATATGCGCCGTATGCAGTAGACTCTTCTGTCATGCCGGCGAGCCGGAGCTGTTCGTGAATTTCAGCGGTGACAACCTGTCCTTCTTCGGCAAGAATCTGGCCTTCGCGGATCATCGCTGGCTCGACGAGATCGAGCGCTGCTTCCCGTGCTTCCTGCGTCGCTTCTTCATCGATCATATAGTTGGCCGTAATGCCTTCACGGGCAATATCCGCCATCGCATCTTCCATGCTCGATCGAATCGAGGAGCCTCGAACACTAAGTTCCACCTGATCTCTAGCTTCGTCTACTTCATTCAATGCAACCTCGTCGGACATAATATCGTGGACCGCACTCGTTATGGTGTCCTGGGCCGTCTGGAGTTCTTCCAGATCCGCTAGAAGCAGCGTTCGAATGGTATCATCATCGAGTGCCTCGGCAAATTCTTCTGAAATCCGCTCTCTGACTTCCTGCACCTGCTCTTCTTCCGACCATTCCTCTCCACCGGGTCCGGTATTCTCAAAAAAGGTTAAATCCCCTTCCTGCTGCCGGATATCCAGCTGTACGAGGTGAATCGTCTGAAACATGTCCTGGATCCGCTCCAGCTGGTTATCGGTATAACGAGGCTGGACAGCATAGACGGGATCGATGTTATCCAGCACTTCCTGCTGCATCCGTTCCGTTTCTTCGGAGTTTTCCACGGTGACGGGAGAACGAAGATCGTCTTGAGCAATGTCGCCTGATTCGACGTCCAGGTCATCCGGAAGTACGTTTGGAAGCAGCAGAAAAAAAGTTATGACTCCAGCCAGTGTAAACAGCAGCACCCGAAGACTTGGGTGGTTCTTCCACTTGTTCCACCAGCGCATATGGTCGATCGATGACGGAGATGTCAACACTGCCCCTCCTCCCAGAACCTGTTGGTATGTATGTCAGGCACAAAGGAGCCGCTCCGGCTGCACCGGATGCGGCCCCGCTTATTCGTTTCTTTCTTTTCCTTCTCCACTTTCCGTGTCATAGGCTTCAATGATCCGCTGTACGAGAGCATGCCGGACCACATCGCTGCCCTGAAGATAAATGAACTGCAGTCCTTTGACTCCTGCGAGTATCCTCTGGGATTCTTTGAGGCCGGATTTCCTTCCTTTTGGCAGGTCAATCTGCGTCAAATCCCCGGTAACGACCATTTTTGAGCCGAAGCCGAGTCGAGTGAGAAACATTTTAATTTGTTCCTCTGTTGTATTCTGCGCTTCATCCAGAATGACGAATGAATCATCCAGTGTTCTTCCACGCATGTAGGCAAGCGGTGCAATTTCGATCGTACCGCGTTCCTGCAATCGCGCTGTATGCTCTGCCCCAAGGACATCATGAAGGGCATCATACAGGGGCCGGAGATACGGATCGACCTTTTCTTTCAGATCCCCTGGAAGAAAACCGAGATTCTCACCGGCCTCGACAGCCGGTCTGGTCAGAACAATCCGCTTTATATGCCCCTCTTTCAGCGCATGCACAGCAAGTACAACAGCAAGATAGGTCTTACCGGTGCCGGCAGGTCCGATACCGAAGACAATATCATGTTTCCGGATAGCGGAAACGTAGTGGCGCTGTCCGAGGGTTTTCGCCAGAATCGGCTTCCCTTTTGCCGTCACCGTGATTTTTTCTTCATACAGATCTGTCATTTCTCCTAACAGATCCTGTTCCGCAAGCTGTGCTGCGTACATAACGTCCCGCTCATGAATGCGTATTCCTTTTCGGATCAGCTGCAGGAGGGTAAGCAGTATCTTTTCGATTTTATCCGATGTATCCTGGTCTGCCTCTACTGACACATCGCTTCCTCTTGTGACCAATTCGGTCTCAAAAGCTTCTTCCAGTCTTATCAAATGTTTATCATTCGGACCGAACAACGCCTGTACTTGATCGGCATCATCGGCCGGTATCGCAATCAGTCGACTCATGTATGCAAATCTCCCTACTACGGTGGTGTATACCTTTACTTTACCATCCGGGCCGCGCACGTGCAAAGTTTTTCCGGGTTCTCCCTGCCGCCGGAAGTGCGTATACCCGCTGTTTTTCTATCAAAGAACAAAAACGCGCAGCGTCTTTTGGTCGGAACGGCGTGTACCGCAGGTTCTTTGAGGGAAGCATAAGTTATTCATGCTTCCCGAGCAGCTGACAGAGCCGACGTCACCCTTAATGAAACCTTATACATTCTTATATATACAAAAACGACCGCCTCCTGCTCTGCAGGAGACGGCCCTTTCAGAAGTCCTTCGTCAGTGACGACGCCCGGACTGCCTTGATTTTGGTTTATTCAGTACTTCGGACCAGACGATTCCTTTAATGACGTCTTCTTTCTCCATCCGGTCGAATCCGAGGTCCAGCTTATGACTACCGCTTTTCGTGATATCGCCCTGTTCAATCATGGACGTATCCACTTTGGCGGCTTTTTCGGATGCTTTACGCTGCTTCTCTTTCAGCTGTTCGTATCGTTCATCCATTTTCTTCTCCGCCTCGGACTTCTCCACTTCGCGCGACTGCGGCTGGGACTGCTTTTCTTCCTTTTTCCCATCACCGCCGCCGAACAGTACGTCTTCCCAGTCAATTTTACCGGATTCACCGCGGTCATCCCGCTGCTGATCCTGGGAAGACGACTGCTGCTGGCCCTGGCCGCCCTCCGTCTGAGAGCCGCTTTTTTGTCTGCCGAGAGACTGGAACAAGCTGATCAGCGCTGCAATGATAAAAAACAGGATGATCGGGTTGTCCACTAGTGCCATGAATTGTAGCATCAGATCTACCCCTTTCATCAGCTGTTATGAGGGGTATTGTTGGAAATCTTGCTCTCCTCATCTTCCTCATCACCGCGAGTTGCTTTTCCGATGGAATCGCGCATATCCGTATCAGCTTTTACGTTGTTAAAGTTGATATAATCCATCACGCCCAGGTTTCCGGAACGAAGTGCTTCCGACATAGCCATTGGTACTTCGGCTTCTGCCTCAACCACTTTCGCACGCATTTCTTCTACGCGGGCTTTCATTTCCTGTTCCTGTGCTACGGCCATTGCACGACGTTCTTCTGCTTTCGCCTGTGCAATTTTCTTATCAGCATCGGCCTGATCGGTCTGCAGTCCTGCGCCGATGTTTTTACCGATGTCAATGTCAGCAATGTCGATGGATAGAATTTCAAACGCCGTACCAGCGTCCAGTCCTTTTTTCAGGACAGTCTGGGAAATCATGTCCGGATTCTCCAGCACTTCTTTATGATTCTTTGCAGAACCAATCGTGGAGACGATCCCTTCACCGACACGGGCAATAACAGTGTCTTCACCGGCACCACCGACAAGGCGGTCTATGTTGGCACGGACGGTGATCCGGGCTTTCGCCTTCACTTCAATACCATCCATCGCAACACCGGCAATAAACGGTGTTTCAATGACCTTCGGGTTGACGCTCATCTGTACCGCTTCGAGTACGTCTCGGCCGGCGAGGTCAATCGCGGCACATCGTTCGAAGGTCAGATCGATGTTCGCACGCTGCGCGGCAATCAGCGCATTAACAACCCGGTCGACGTTACCCCCTGCCAGGTAATGTCCTTCCAATTTGTTTGTAGAAATATCAAGACCGGCTTTTACCGCCTTGATGAGCGGGTTGACAACTCGATGTGGAATAACTCGACGCAGTCTCATCCCGACGAGCTGAAAGATACCCACTTTCACTCCGGCTGCCAGGGCCGAAATCCATAGTGCCACCGGAACGAAGGTAAACAGCACAACAGCTGCTACCAGAATCACACCGATGAGAATAAAAATTCCAATTTGATCAGGCATGTCTTTTCCTCCTTTTTAATTACGCATCTTCTCCGGAAATATCTCTGACGACAATTCTGGAACCGGATACGGAAACAACTTGAATTTTACTTCCTTGTTCAATATAGCCTCCCTCAGATACCACGTCAAGCCGTTCTTCCCCGATTCTTGCTGAACCGGAAGGCCGGAGAACCGTTAATGCAGTACCCGTTTTCCCTTCAACATCTTTTCGGGTATCACTGGAAACATACCCTTTCTCATTTCCTGCTTCTTCGTGAAGAATCATTTTCTTGAATGGGCCGGCCCTGTCCATGTACTTGATCAGGAGCGCCATTGCCGCTGCTGTGACGATCAGCGCAATCGAGAAGGAAATGAGAATATTTGCTGTCGAGAATGAACTGAGCACAAGGCTTGCGAGGACAGCTCCAAGTCCAAGTATACCAAAGATACCAAAACTTGGAGAAAATACTTCCAGAACGAGAAGGCCGGCTCCGACAATGAATAGAATAAGTGCTTCCCAACCTGCAAATCCAGCTACAGTATGTCCGAAGAAGAAAAGGAATAAGGATGAAGCTCCTAAGATCCCCGGTATACCAAACCCTGGTGAAAAAAGTTCAATAGCAAGGCCTACCCCGCCGAGCGTCAGTAGAAATGGAATCACAAAAGGGTGGGTTACCCACCTTGCAATCTGTTCCGCGAAGCTCAATTCAAATTCCATGATCTGGGCATCTTCCATATCAAGATAGGATAAAACGTCCTCTCGTGATTCAAGAACTGCCTCAGCATAACCGACACGTTCTGCTTCTGAAGCAGTCAGGGTCAGCAGCTCGCCTTCCCCGAGATCCAGTTCTTCAATTTCTCTTGAAGGATCTGCCATAGCCAGAGCTACTGCAGGGTCCCGGTCGTTCAGCTCTGCTGCGGAACGCATGTTGCCGAGCCAGGCTGACTGCGCTTTGTCGTCAGCTGCGGATCCAGTACCATCCACTACCTGCGCTGAGCCCATTTCTGTCCCGGGACGCATAATTATCTCATCGGCATTCAATGATATATACGCACCGGCTGACATCGCTTCCCTGACAATAAACGCTGTTGTAGGAATCTCTGTATTACGAATGGCTTCTGCAATCTCGCCGGCAGCATCAACCCGTCCTCCGGGTGTATTCATCTCGAAAACAATGTGATCAACCTGCTCCTCTTCGGCAGTATTCACAGCACGCTTGAGAAATGATTCCAATCCTTGTTCGACAGTGTCTTCAACTGGAACAAAGTAAACCGCCTCTCCAGATGTACCTTCCTGCGCTGTTGAGGAGGTGAACAAAAACAGACTGAGTCCTGCAGCCATCATCAATGCATATAACAACAGTCTCACGTTCTTCACATTTGATGTCCTCCCCTCTTCTTCGCTGTACCCTCAGTATAGACTACGGAGCCCCTTCAAGAAAAGTTTCACGAATTGTGAGAATAACTTCTTTCGATTTCCCTATGTATTCAGACATGCCCGCAGTGACAACGCCTTCATGCAGAAAGCACCTGTAAATACTTCTCTGCACTCTTGGAAGCCCGAGCAGGAGCGTCCAGACAGCTGTGCCACATCAAGAAGGCGCCGGAAGCAGTGAGCTTCTGACGCCAGTGTAACGATTGTGTGCACCTTAACGGCGCGGACGGTTATCGTCATACAATTCGTTTAATCTTCGGCGCGTTTCCGGGGTGCCGAAATTATAAATCATATGAAATAAATTATCTTCATCATCCCCGAGCTCGATTTTTTCCCAATCATCCTTCGTTTCATCAAACGGGGATACAAAAATATGCTCCGGCATCACATCGCCATCGGAAACTTCCTGAAGTTTCGCTTCGAGTTTTTCTCTCTCCGCGGCATTCAGCTCTACTTCATAATGGATCAGCTGATCATCAGCCAGTACTGGGGTCAGCTCGATAAAAGTACCGCTTCTCCATACTACGTAGTAAATATCTTTTGCCATATACAACCCCTCCTTCTAAGGAAGGTATACCCATTTCCTGCTCGTTCCATGCGTCGGATTCCAGCACCTTGAGTACGGCCGCCTTCTGCAGGAGGGAGGCGCATCAGAACCAGTACCCGAAGTTTCTTATCATCTTGAACTACCCCCACCTACGCTTCGCTAAGAGGTGGGGGATTCCTAAGTACAGGGTTCTAACGAACCCTACTTCATTAGGCTATCCCCGAAGTCCCTTCGGTTCGAAGCCTTAAAGCTTCGGCTTCCACATTTTTACCTGCGTTCACATCCCGGTCGTGGTGGGTGTGGCATGTCGGACATGTCCATTCACGCAACGCGAGATTCTTCACGTCTTTGTTTTGATAACCGCAGGAGGAACAACGTTGGCTGGAAGGGAACGTTGTTCCTACAGGAATGACCTCTTTCCCGTACCACGCTGCTTTGTACTCCAACAGGCTGCGGAATTCAGACCAGCTCACTTCGCTGATGGCTTTGGCGAGCTTGTTGTTTTTCATCATATTGGCTACCTGCAAATCTTCGATACCGATGACGTCGTGGTTTTTGACGATAGCGGTACTGAGTTTATGCAGGAAATCCGTGCGGGTATTTTTAATTTTTTCGTGAATACGAGCGACGGTTCTTCGCTGCTTCTGGTAGTTCTTCGCTTCCCGCAACGGTTTGTTGTCTTTCTTGGCCTGCTCGTATCGACGGGAAAGTTTTCGTTGTTCTTGTTGCAGTTGCTTCTCCAGCGTTCGAAGAAAGCGGGGGTTCTTGTGAACTGTCCCATCAGAAAGAACAGCAAAATCCTTTAATCCGACATCTATCCCTACGGTGCTGCCGGTTTTCGGAAGTTCTTCGACTTCCGTTTCAGCGAGAAGCGACACGAAATACTTCCCTGTCGGGTTGCGACGTTCCGTCGCAGAAACGATGCGCCCTTCCACTTCCCGACTTTTAGCAAACGTCACCAGACCAAGTTTCGGAAGTTTCACCTTGTTGCCGGTGACGGCAATATTCCCGTTCGTCTGCTTAGTTGTATAGGATTGAACAGGATTCTTCTTGGATTTAAAGCGAGGGTGCTTGTTCTGCTTCTTGAAGAAACGACTGAACCCATCGGACAGGTGCTTCACGCTTGTCTGCACAGCAACACTATCGACTTCTTTCAACCATTCGTATTCTGCTTTTAAAGACGGGAGTTGCGAAGAACAGGTGCTATACGTCAACCCTTTGCCTGTCGTCGTGTAGGTATCCTGCCATTTCGCAAGAAAATGATTGTACACAAATCGGGAACACCCGATGGTTTTGTGGATGAGCGTTCGCTGGGCTTGATTCGGATAGAGGCGGAATTTGTAGGCTTTTTGGACAACCATGGGTGTTCACCTCCCTGTAGAATACGAACTTATATTCCCATTTTAGCAGGAATGTCTTTTGTGCGCAACACCTACCAAGAGACGGGCGATTCATCCCCCGCTTTACACTTCGTAGGAAGCGGGGGTCTTCTCGCCCAAACATGATAAACGCAGTGCAAAGCTCTTTCTTCCATACTGTGGACGCAGACCTCTGCCGGTGAGAACGTTTGTATTCCGTCAAAGAACCAAAGCGCGGAGCGCCTTTAAATCGGAACGGCGTGTACCGCAGGTTCTTTGAGGGAAGCATGGATTCTTCGTACTTCCCGATCAGCCGGCTACGCCGTCAACCTGAATGAGAACGGTATACATATACTATTAAAAAGCCGCCTCAAATTTGTTTGAGGCGGCCCGGAATATTCCTATTTTACGGCTGTAGTCAGCTGAGTGACTGCTGCACACGTTCCCGGACAAGACCGCCGTCGGCTTTTCCTTTAACCCGGGGCATGACTAGTCCCATTACGCGTCCCATATCTGCTCTGCCTGAAGCACCGCTTTCCGCGACCGCTTCATCGATTACAGCCTGAAGTTCTTCATCCGACATCTGTTCGGGTAGATAACGGGACAACAGATCGATCTCCCGCTGCGTCTTTGAGGCAAGGTCTTCTCTGTCAGCCCTGCTGAACTCCTGGAGGGATTCTCGACGCTGTTTCATCTCCCTGTTCAATACGGTGAGCACTTCTTCTTCAGAGAGGTCATGTCCAGCTTGAATGGCTTCGTTTTGAAGTGCAGATTTCACAGAACGGATGACGGAAAGTCGTTCTTTTTCTTTCGCTCTCATCGCCTGTTTCATATCTTCATTCAGCTGATTGATCATGTGATCTGACACAGGGACCACTCCTTAGAATTTACGCTTACGAGCGGCTTCGGATTTTTTCTTCCGCTTAATGCTCGGCTTTTCATAGTGCTTACGCTTTTTTACCTCAGCCATCGTCCCTTCTTTAGACATCGTTTTCTTGAAACGACGAAGAGCAGTATCGAGGTTTTCGTTTTTACGAACACGTGTTTCTGCCATTCTATATCCCTCCCTCCGGACAACCAGTGAACATGCAAGGGCATGTACAGTAGATTATATCGAATCTAAGCCTGACGGTCAAGGGATTTCTTGCTTTTATCCCTTATTTTCCAGCTGCTGTCTCGAGATGCTTTACCGGCTCTCCTTCGTTGTAGGGGTAACCGGCTTTTGTTATCCGGACAGCCACGATCGAACCGATGCTGTCTTCAGTAAGTGGTGCTTTTACTTTCAGGTAGTTATCCGTATAGCCGACGAGGAGATGTTCGTTCTCTTTATCTTTTTCTTCCGGAATCATTTCGAGAACGGTATTCTCATGGCGTGCAGCATACTCTTTAGCCTGCTGATCGGAAAGCTCAATCAAGCGTCTGACTCTGGCATGTTTCACCTCATCTTCCACCTGATCTGTCATTCGTGCAGCCGGTGTTCCTGTGCGCTTGGAATAAGGGAACACATGCAGCTCTGAAAAGCCGATCTCCTGAACGGACTTGTACGTTTCCAGAAACTCTTCTTCCGTTTCCCCAGGAAAAGCAACGATCACATCTGAAGTGACAGCCAGACCGGGCAGCGCTTCTTTAAGCCGGTCCACGCGTTCTTTGTAAAACGCCATTGTATATTTGCGGCGCATGCGCTTCAGCACGGTGTCGGAGCCTGACTGCATAGGTACGTGCAGGTGACGGACGATTTTTTCTGAATCGTCAATGGCCTCAATCACTTCCTCCGTGATCTGGGACGCCTCTATGGAAGAAATGCGGATTCTTTTCAGGCCGTCGACTTGTTCTAATTCTCTCAACAGGCGTGCAAGGTTGTACTCTTTCATATCTTCACCGTAACCGCCGGTATGGATGCCGGTCAGGACAATCTCTTTGTAGCCTGCCGCCACAAGCTGGTCTGCCTGCTTGAGCACCTCTTGAGGATCGCGGGAACGGAGAAGCCCCCGCGCCCATGGAATGATGCAGAACGTACAGAAATTATTGCAGCCTTCCTGGATTTTCAAAGAAGCTCTAGTCCGGTCTGTAAAAGCTGGTACGTCGAGTTCTTCATAGACCCTCGTTTTCATGATATTTCCTACGCCGTTGATCGGTTCTCTTTCCCGTCGGAATTCTTCAATATATGGAATCATTTTGTGACGGTCTTGTGTTCCGACTACGACATCGACTCCCGGGATGGCCATCACTTCGGCAGGGGACGTCTGAGCATAGCATCCCGTCACACAAATGACAGCTTCCGGATTGCGCCGGATGGCTCTGCGGATCACCTGGCGGCTCTTTTTATCTCCAGTATTCGTCACGGTACATGTGTTAATCACATACACATCAGCCGTTTCCTCGAACGACGTTTTCTCATAGCCTTCATGCTGAAACAGCTGCCAGATGGCTTCTGTCTCATAGTGATTCACCTTACATCCGAGCGTGTGAAATGCGACTTTGCGCATCAGATCACCTCATTCATTCAAAATAAAAAGAAACAGCCGAAAGAAAAGCAAGCGGCGCTGTTTCGGTACGGAGGATTCTCGGGCCGAGACTGCAGAGGATGCCTGCATTCTTCAAAGACGCGGCTTCCTGCTCGGAGAATCCCCCTTCGGGTCCAACGATAAATAAAACGGATGCACCGGGCAGTATGTCTTCAAAACGTCGTTTCAGCAAGCCTCGCTCACCTTGTTTCGCTGTTTCTTCATAAGCCGTAATAACAACATCGAACTGGGAGCACTGATCCAGAAGGGAAGAGAAGCTGCACGGTTCATGAACAGATGGCAGCGTGTGACGATGCGATTGTTCCGCAGCTTCTTTCACAATCTTCCTCCACCGCTCTACTTTCTTCTCTCCCTTCTGTTTATTCCACTTTACTACAGACCGCTCTGCAGCAAAAGGGAGAAAGGAGGCTGCCCCGAGTTCGGTCCCTTTCTGGAGGACCATTTCCAGCTTATCCGCTTTCGGCAGTCCGTGGGCGATGGTTACCCGTATCGGCATTTCATTCGTTTCCTTCTCTTGCTGAAGCAGGTGAACAGTGGCTGGATCGGTTTCCGCCAGCACGGCATGCCAGCATCCGCTGCTGAAACAGACGATCATTTCATCTCCGGGTGCCCCGCGCATGACCTTTACAGCATGGTGGGCTGCTTCCTTATCGAGCAGAACGGCAGAAGTACTGTCCTCCAGAGGGCCATCCAGAAAATATCGCTGCATTAGTCTTCCTCCGGTCTTTGGACAGTAAAGGCGGTCCAGTTCTCCATCTCCGTCGTTTCCACCATGACGAAGCCGGCTTCCATCAAAGCTGTTCTTACTTGATCACGCTGTTTTTCAATAATGCCGGAAACAATCAGATGTCCACCCGGTTTCACCGCACGCTTAGCATCTGGAACCATCGAAACGATAATGTCCGCCAGAATATTAGCAGTAACCAGGTCGTATGTACCTTCTGCGCCAGAGAGAAGATCGGATTCCGAAACACGCACAACCTGCTCCGTCTGATTGAATTGAACATTCTCCCGGGCAGCTTTTACCGCAACGGGGTCCAGGTCCACGGCATCAACAACGGATGCTCCGAGTTTTGCTGCTGCAATCGCCAGCACGCCGGATCCGGTTCCGACATCCATCATATGGATGCCGGAAACCATTCTTTTCTCTAATGCCTGCAGGCAGAGAACGGTAGTTGGATGCGTACCGGTTCCAAAGGCCATCCCGGGATCCAGCTCTACCACCACTTCATCGGACTGTTCCGGCTCATAGTTCTCCCAGCTTGGAGACACGGTGATCCGTGTTCCCACTTTTTCCGGCTTGTAATACTTTTTCCAGGCTGTCGACCATTCTTCTTCATCAACTTCAGAGACAGCGACTTCGTTCGCACCGATGTCTACTCCATAGTCTTTCAACTTCGTGACAGAGGCACAAATGTCGCCAATGGTTTGTTCCAGCATACCGCTCTCAGGCAGGTAGGCTTTTATCAGGACGCCCGTTTCCGGATAGTCATCTGCAGACAGTTGAAAAATTTCCCCGTAGCGGGATTCCCTCTCCCGGAAATAATCGGCACGGTCTTCAATCACAACGCCGCCGGCTCCGGCATCATGAAGTATATGACTGACAGGCTCAACCGCCTCCTGTGTAGTGTGGATGCTGATCTCTGACCATTTCACGCTGCGTCCTCTCCCTTACATTTATTCACCAAAACTACGGAATGCCCGCTTCACTTTCTCAAAGAAGTTCTGGCTCTGTTCGTCCGGAGCTTCGGTTCCACTTTCTTCTGCGAATTCCCGGAGCAGCTCCCTCTGACGGTCATTCAATTTCTTCGGTGTAATGACTTTCACCTGGATGTGCTGATCCCCCTGACCTGCACCGCGAACATTCGGCACCCCTTTGCCTCTTAATCTGAAGTGCGTGCCGGACTGGGTACCTCCAGGCACTTTCAATTTCACTTTGCCTTCCAGAGTAGGTACTTCAATCTCATCACCAAGAGTTGCCTGCACAAACGTCAACGGCATCTCGCAGTGAAGATCATCTCCATCACGATGGAAAAACTCGTGCTCTTTTACATTGAATACGACATAAAGATCCCCTGGAGGTCCTCCATTGACGCCTGGTTCACCCTGACCGGCAACACGGATCTGCTGACCGGTGTCAACTCCAGCAGGAATTTTGATATGAATCGACTTCCGCCGCTTGACTTTTCCGGCACCTCCGCAGGTACCGCACTTATCCTTAATCTGCTGGCCGGTACCGGAACACTTATCACAAATGCGCCGGTTGACGACACGGCCGAATGGGGTGTTCTGCTCGACATTCATCTGCCCGGCGCCGCCGCACTGGGTGCAGGTCTCCGGCTTCGTTCCCGGCTTCGCGCCGTTTCCACCACACGTATCGCAGGACTCTTCCCGCGGAATATCGATATCGGTTTCTTTGCCGAATACGGCCTCTTTGAATTCCAGCGTCATCGTGTACTGAAGGTCCTGTCCCTGCCGGGGAGCGTTCGGATCGCGGCGGCCGCCGCCACCGAAGAACATATCGAAGATATCGCTGAATCCGCCGAAGTCCTGCGCTCCGGCTCCACCGAAGCCTTGATTAGGATCGCTGTGCCCGAACTGATCATAGTGCGCTCGTTTCTGGCTGTCACTCAACGTATCATAGGCATCTTTTACTTCTTTAAATTTTTCCTCAGCGCCCTCTTCTTTATTGACGTCCGGATGATACTGGCGTGCCAGTTTCCGGTATGCTTTTTTGATCTCCTGCTCACTCGCGTTCTGATCGACGCCGAGTACTTCGTAAAAATCTCGCTTGCTCATACTGACCACTCCCGTAAATTATCCATAACGACTATATTATCACCCGCCGATACGTCCGTAAAGACGGGAAGCCGTGAAAAAGCCAAAGTCAAGCAGAACTCGACTTTGGCTTGTCTACCAGCTTACTCTTTCTTGTCGTCGTTGTTGACTTCTTCATAATCTGCATCAACAACATCGTCGTCCTGCTGCGCTTCTCCAGAAGCACCTTCCGCCTCCTGCTGCTGCGCTGCCTGTTCATAGAGCTTCGTTGTCAGCTGCGTGACAATCTCCTGAAGCTCATCTTTCGCCGTACGGACAGCTTCCAGGTCATCGCCTTCGAGTGCTTCCTTCAGCTTGTCTTTTGCTGTTTCCGCCTGTTCTTTCTCTCCGGCGTCCACATTTTCACCAAGGTCAGACAACGTCTTCTCTGTCGAGAATACGAGCTGATCTGCTTCATTGCGGAGATCCACTTCTTCACGGCGCTGTTTGTCCGCTTCTGCATTTTCTTCCGCGTCTTTTACCATCTGCTCTACTTCTTCGTCAGAGAGACCTGAGCTGGAAGTGATCGTGATGGACTGCTCTTTGTTTGTGCCGAGGTCCTTCGCGCTGACGTTCACAATACCATTGGCATCGATGTCAAACGTTACTTCGATCTGCGGAACGCCGCGAGGTGCCGGTGGAATGTCAGAAAGCTGAAAACGGCCGAGTGTTTTGTTGTCCGAAGCCATTTCACGCTCGCCCTGCAGCACATGAATGTCTACAGAAGGCTGGTTATCAGCCGCTGTCGAGAAGGTCTGGGATTTGGATGTCGGAATCGTCGTGTTCCGCTCAATCAACTTCGTCATCACGCCGCCCATGGTTTCAATACCGAGGGACAGTGGTGTTACGTCAAGAAGCACAACGTCCTTCACGTCTCCTGTAAGCACGCCGGCCTGAATTGCTGCACCAAGTGCTACCACTTCGTCCGGATTCACGCCTTTATGCGAGTCTTTTCCGGTTACTTTTTTGATGGCTTCCTGTACTGCCGGGATTCTTGTTGAACCACCGACGAGGACTACTTTATCTACTTCGCCTGCGGAAAGATCAGCGTCTTTCAGCGCCTGGCGCGTCGGCTGCATTGTTCGTTCAACCAGCTTGGAAGAGAGCTCTTCGAATTTCGCACGAGTCAGGCTCAGTTCCAGGTGCTTCGGCCCCGACTGATCCGCTGTAATAAACGGCAGGCTGATCTGCGTCTGAGATACGCCGGAAAGGTCTTTCTTCGCTTTTTCTGCCGCATCCTTCAACCGCTGCAGAGCCATGTTGTCCTGACTCAGATCAATGCCGTTTTCTTTTTTGAATTCAGCAACGAGGTGATCGATAACCACCTGGTCAAAGTCGTCCCCGCCGAGCTTGTTGTCACCGGACGTTGATTTCACTTCGAAGAAACCGTCGCCTAGTTCCAGGATGGATACGTCAAAAGTACCACCGCCGAGATCGTACACGAGAATGGTCTGGTCGTCTTCTTTATCAAGACCGTACGCCAGCGCTGCCGCTGTCGGTTCGTTGACGATCCGCTCAACTTCCAGTCCGGCAATTTTACCTGCATCTTTTGTCGCCTGACGCTGAGAGTCATTGAAGTATGCCGGCACGGTGATGACAGCTTTTGTGACCGTTTCTCCAAGATACGCTTCTGCGTCGTTTTTCAGTTTCTGCAGCGTGATCGCAGAAATTTCCTGCGGTGTGTATGCTTTATCGTCAATATTTACTTTGTGGTCTGTTCCCATGTGACGCTTGATGGAAGTTACTGTGTTTGGATTTGTGATCATCTGACGCTTAGCTACTTCCCCTACTTGCCTTTCGCCGTCTTTAAACGATACGACGGAAGGTGTTGTACGAGCCCCTTCTGCGTTTGGAATAACGACTGCTTCGCCGCCTTCCATTACGGCTACGCAGGAATTGGTTGTACCGAGGTCAATCCCGATTACTTTACTCATTGTTACGTCCTCCTTCATACACTGCTGATTATAGTTTATGCGTTTACTTTTACCATGGCTGGACGGATTACTTTGTCCTTCAATACGTAACCTTTTTGCAGCTCTTCGGTTACGACATTGGACTCATATTCATCCGTTTCCACCTGCATGACTGCTTCATGCCGGTGCGGATCGAATGCTTCACCGACCGCCGGCATTACATGAATGCCTTCTGCTTCAAGAGCTTCATTCAGCTGGTTGTAGACCATCTGCATTCCCTGGAGCAGATTTTTAGCCTCTTCTGTTTCCGGCTCCATCATTAGGGCACGCTCGAAATTGTCGAGTGCCGGGAGCAGTCCTTCTGCAAGCGTCTGTGATTTATATTTAGCCGCCGATTCCTTTTCGTGCTTTGTTCTGCGGCGGAAATTATCATAGTCTGCCTGGACGCGCGCAAGTCGATCCTTCAGTTCAGCATTTTCTGTTTCCAGTCTGCTTTCTGCCGTATCTTCCTGCACGACCTCTTCTTCCTCCGCTGCTGCGTCAGCTTCCTCAGCATGCTCCTGAGCAGCTTCGTGCACTTCTTCTTCCTGTACTTGCTCTTTCTTATCTTCTGACACTGCCTTCACCTCCTTGTTCGAATTAATGACGATCCCGGTCGAGCAGCCGTGTCATGTCCTTGGAAAAATAGTCCATGAGGCTGATCACTCGAGGGTATTCCATCCGCACGGGTCCTAACAGCCCGATGGTACCCGCGTACTTTCCATCGAGCATGTACGTCGCTGTGACGATCGTCAGCTCATCGAATGGTTTAAATTCATTTTCAGAGCCTATCTTTATCGTCAGTCCCTGATCTTCCGAACGGATTAACTTGGAGACAAGGGCGTCTTCCTCGAAAATGTTCAAGAGACTGCGGACTCTTTCCACATCGTGAAACTCCGGCTGATTGAGCATGTTCGTCTTTCCACCGTAGTATACCTTCTCCTGTTGGTGGTCGGCGAGGACGTCCTTGAGCGCTGTCATCATGGTTTCGTATTTCGTAACATGCTGTTTCAGGACGTCGGACACTTCTCTGGAAAGCTTGTGCTGCAGCTGGAACATAGGAACGCCCCGGAGACGTTCGTTCAAAATATTCACGACTTTCTCTACATCAGAACTGCTGATCTCATCCGGGAAGTGCACGGTCTGATTTTCTACATGACCAGCATCCGTGACGATAATCAGGACAGCTTGATCTCCTGAAACCGGAATAAGCTGCAGCTGACTCAGCTTGGATTCAAATACCTCCGGGCCGAGAACAATCGATGTATAAGAGGTAAGCTGCGATAAAATCTTGGCTGACTGCTGAATGAGCTGCTCCGACTCATGAAATCGTGCTGTCATCTGCGAGCGGATATCGTGCACGTCGCTATTCGATAACTCTGCCGGCGGGAGAAGGTGATCCACATAGTAGCGGTAGCCTTTCTGAGAAGGAATCCGGCCAGCCGAACTGTGCGGCTTCTCCAGAAATCCGAGCTCTTCCAGATCGGACATCTCGTTTCTGATCGTCGCGGGACTGAAATGCATGTCTTCCCTTTTTGCAATGGTTCTGGAGCCGACGGGTTCGGCATTCGTGATGTAGTCATCAACGATGGCCTTCAAAATATACAGCTGTCTTTCGGTCAGCATATTCACCCCTCCTGTTAGCACTCTGTCGTTACGAGTGCTAAATCTATTATATAAAGTACCAAAGGGGAAAACGTGTGTCAACGAAGAAAGTCTTTCTTTTTCTGATTCTCTGTCATTGATCGATAAGAAACCGCTCAAAGACTTCATTTCCAAGCAGTCTTCCTTTTTCCGTCAGAGCCAGTCGCTCTTCGTTTCTCTCCAGCAGTCCGTGCTCCACGAGCTCCGGCACAACCGAAGGGAATGCTTCATCGAGGCGCATACCGTAGCGCTCATGAAACTGGGTCCCTGATACTCCTATCCGTTTCCGCAGTCCCATAAACATCTCTTCTTCCATTTTTTCTTGAAATGTGACGGGATGCTCTTCCAGGTAAGGGTGGCCGTGTTCTTCCATCGAACGGAAATATTTCGGCAGTGGTCCGTGATTCCGTCTGCGGATCCCTTCTGTATAGCTGTGCGCCCCTGCACCGATCCCGTAATATCCTTCATTGTTCCAATACGTCAGGTTGTGCCGGCTTTCAAATCCGGGCTTGGCAAAGTTACTGATCTCATACGGAAGAAAATCGTTCGCTTCTGCTGTCTGAAGCAGCTCCTCATACATGTCCGCCTCTACTTCTTGAGCAGGCATACGGAGGTGGCCCCGGTTCATCATCTGGTAGAATACCGTTTTAGGCTCAATTTTCAAAGAGTACGCACTGATATGCGTAACCGGCAGGGAAACGGCTGCCTGGAGTGTCTGCTGCCACTGCCGGAAAGTCTGCGTCGGCAGGCCGAACATCAGGTCAATGGAGAGGTTGGTAATACCGGCTGTATGGGCAGCATGGAGCGTTTCTTCTACGTGGGCATTCTGATGATCCCGGTTGATTGCCTGCAGGAGACCTTCATCAAAGGTCTGCACACCAATGCTCAGCCGGTTTACACCTGCCTGTTTCATCATCTTCATTTTATCTATATCCGCACTGCCGGGATTCACTTCGACTGTCCACTCCGCATCCGGTGCAACCGGAAAATGCGTGGTGATTCCGCGCAGCAGCCGCTCAAGCTGAGGGGTCGTTAGAGCAGTAGGGGTCCCCCCTCCTACATAAATCGTGTCGATCTGCTCCGTCGGCATCCGCTTCGTCGTCATCTCCATTTCCTCCACCGCCGTATCCACGTATTGATCCACCGGCTGGTTTTTGAGGAAAAATTTATTAAAGTCACAGTAGTGACAGATCTGCTCACAAAAAGGCACATGTACATAAAGCGCTCTTGCCATCATCGTTCCTCCTTCCATCTGTGCAGACGCACAGCAGAAACCCGCCGGCAGTCCGCCGGCGGGAATAAATCACTTATTCTCATCCATGCTCAGTACGGACATGAAAGCCTCCTGCGGCACTTCTACGTTGCCGACACTCTTCATCCGCTTCTTCCCTTCCTTCTGTTTCTCAAGGAGCTTCCGCTTACGCGAAACATCCCCACCGTAGCATTTCGCGAGTACGTTTTTGCGCATGGCTTTGATCGTCGAACGGGCAATAACTTTCTGGCCGATACTTGCCTGCACTGGTACTTCAAACTGCTGGCGCGGAATCAGATCTTTCAGCCTGTCAGCGATATGTTTCCCCCGGTTATAGGCAGAATCACGGTGAACGATGATCGACAGGGCGTCAATGGTTTCCCCATTCAACAAAATATCCATTTTGACGAGATTGCTTTCTTTATAGCCGATCAGTTCGTAATCGAAAGAAGCGTAACCTTTCGTACTCGATTTCAATGTGTCAAAGAAATCATACACAATTTCCGACAGCGGGATTTCATAAACAATGTTTACGCGTGTCTCATCCAGATACTTCATATCAAGGTAGTTGCCCCGTTTTCTCTGGCAGAGCTCCATGACCGGACCGACATATTCGTTCGGTACCATTACCTCTGCTTTCACATACGGTTCTTTTACCTGCTCCAGCTGCTGGGCATCCGGCATTTCGGAAGGATTGTCAATTTCCATGAAGGTTCCGTCCGTTTTCGTCACTTCATACACCACGCTCGGCGCGGTCGTAATCAGATCGATGCCGAACTCCCGCTCAATGCGTTCCTGGATAATTTCCATGTGAAGAAGTCCCAGGAAGCCGCAGCGGAACCCGAATCCGAGTGCCTGCGACGTTTCCGCTTCGAACTGCAGAGCGGAATCATTGAGTTCCAGCTTTTCCAGCGCTTCACGGAGGTCGTTGTAATTGTTCGTATCCACCGGATAGAGGCCGCAGAATACCATCGGGTTCAGTTTCCTATAGCCCGGCAGTGGTTCCGGTGCAGGACGGTTCGCATGCGTGATAGTATCACCCACTTGAGAATCTCCGACATTCTTAACAGAAGCGATGAGAAAACCGACATCGCCGACGGTCAGCTCATCCTGAGCAACCGGCTTCGGAGTAAATACGCCGATTTCCTGCACTTCGAAATCTTTCCCTTTGTTCATCATGCGGATTTTTTCTCCGGGCTTTACTGTTCCCTCCACAATCCGGATGTATACAATGACGCCGCGGTACGGGTCATAGATGGAGTCAAAAATCATCGCCTGAAGCGGACCTTCTGGATCACCAGTTGGAGCAGGAACCCGTTCAACAACTGCTTCCATAATATCCTCGATACCGAGACCGGATTTGGCTGATGCCGGAATACATTCTTCGCCAGGAAGTCCTATGACGTCTTCGACTTCTTTCCGCACTTTTTCCGGTTCGGCGCTTGGCAGGTCAATTTTATTAATGACCGGAATGATTTCGAGTTCGTTGTCGAGCGCAAGATAAACATTCGCCAGCGTCTGGGCTTCGATGCCCTGTGCAGCATCAACAATCAACAGTGCGCCTTCGCAGGCAGCCAGGCTTCGTGATACTTCATAAGCAAAATCGACGTGTCCCGGTGTATCGATCAGATGAAAAATGTACGTTTCCCCATTTTTCGCCTTATAACCGAGCTGCACAGCGTTCAGCTTGATGGTGATGCCGCGCTCTCGTTCAAGATCCATCGCATCGAGCATCTGATCTTTCATTTCTCGATCTGTCAATGCGCTCGTCTGTTCCAAAATACGGTCAGCCAGCGTTGACTTCCCGTGGTCTATGTGTGCAATGATAGAAAAATTCCTGATATGATCTCGCCGTTCTATTCGTTGTTCCCGATTCACGTATATCACTCCCATTGGCGGCTTCCTTTATACAATACTCCCTATTATAGCAGGTAAAGAAGCCCCGGTTCAATTGTGATTCCAATCTGTCTCCACTCTTTTCACCGGATTCGTTCTTCTCTCGGTGCTGATGCTGCTGCCGGTCCTCATCAAAGCTGAAGAAAGAGATTGCTTTTTGACAGGGCATTTGATAAAATCTCAATTGTTGTAATTCAGCGGTCGAACTCCGTTGAGTATTATAGGAGGTGACAAAATGGCTAACATTAAATCTGCTAAAAAGCGTGTCATCGTGAACGAGCAGGCGCGGGCGAAAAACAATGCATTCAAATCCGACCTGAAATCTGCGATGAAAGGTTTCTATAAGCGTGCTGACGAAAACAAGGTAGAAGAAGCAAAAGATCTTTTCGTCAAGGCTACCAGCAAGCTGGACAAAGCAGTCGGCAAAGGACTGCTTCACCGCAACGCTGCTGACCGCCGCAAAGCACGTCTACAAAAGCGTCTTGATGAACTGACAGCGTCCTGATACGCTTAAAAACTCCCCTATGGGGAGTTTTTTTCATATTCAGCATGCTGCAGCGTCGTCCTCCGGACATGTCCCAGCTGCTACTTCACCTGAGAATGCCCTCGGCGGCTTCCTCTTTTTAACAGAAACAACTCTACGCCTGTTGATTCATCCACCCGGCCCGTTTTAATATGAAAATCAAGTTCTGCCAGCTCGTCCAGCTGCTGGAGAAGAAAGGACGGCTGAAAGGACTTCGACTGTCTGACTGCCAGTTTTACGACAAATGGATGCAGCTTCAGCCTCGATGCCATCATTTTTTCCCCATACCCCTGACTCGCAAGGTGCTTGACCTGGTAGAGAATCCGGAACTGCCTCACCATCAGCGAGAGTATTTTCAGCGGTGATTCTTTCTGCTTCAACAAGTCTCTGTAGATCCGCAGAGCTCCTTCCGCTTCCGCCTTAACGACGTGGTCAACTAAAGCAAAAATATCTTGTTCCAGGGACCGGGCCACAAGCAGGGCGACACTCTCAGCCTCAATACGCTCCCCATCCGCATGCATGGCCAGTTTATTCACTTCGGATGTCAGCATCTGCAGGTTTCCGCCCACCAGCGTCAGCAGCTTCTCTTTCGCAGCATCGGACATGGCGGTGTTCAGCTCCAGTGCTTTCGTATCGAGCCACTGACGGATATCTTTTTCCTGCATCGGTGCAGCCGAGACGGTCCGAGCGGAGGACTTCATGTTTTTGACGAGTTTTTTGCGCTCATCCAGCTTCTCGTAAGGAGCGGTGATAATCATCACTGTTTCCGGCGGGGGGTTCTGGACATATTGCAGCAGACTGTCCGTTCGATGCTCCACTTTTTCTTTCCCTTTCTGTCCAGTTAAAAAGGAAGCGTTCTTCGCTATTACCACTTTCGCTCCACCCATGAAAGGAAAGGTCATTCCCTCTTCGACTACCGCCTCTACCGGCGTTTCTTCCAGATCAAAACGCAGCAGGTTCATTTCCTGTTCTTCCAGACTCAGCACCCTGCCTGTGATTTTCTGGATGATATCTTCGATAAGATAGGATTCGGTTCCGGTGATCAAATAAAGCGGAGAAATATCTCCGTTTTGAATGTTTTTTAGTTCGTGTACATACGACATGTTTAGGCCTCCATGTTCAACTTCTTGTAGTGAGTGGTGCGTCGATTCCGGCCTTTTTCTCCGAGACTGTGCGGCTGTTTCTTCTCTGTGGTGAACGGCGTCCGTCCGACCTTCTTCATCCATCATACAGGAGAACATAGCATCCAGCTACCGCAGCTCTCTTCTGACGAGCACATTAGTGAGACGGAAAGCGGCTTTTTCCTATGATATTGATGGATTTTTTCCGTCTGATGCATTATAATTTATTCAGACAGGGAGGGATAAGCATGAATGAGTTCGAAAAAGACGTACAGTCGAACCGTAATGATGCTATCGACAGCGGTATCGGTTTCGTTGCATCTTTCGTGTTTTTTATGGCCATCTTTTCGCTGGGTCACGTTGTGGATTTATTTTTCTAAACTACCAGCACGGATCGGGGAAGCAGACTGCTTTCCCGATCTTTTTTCGTCTTCCATCGAGCTGCATGATCTGGAACAGTTGGCCTCCCAGCTCCCCTCCTGCAAGGTAAAGGTAATGGTGCCCATAGCATCTGTCCGATACACCTCCGTTCCCGCTTCTTCATACCGATCCAGCACGTCTTGATGCGGATGGCCATGACGGTTGTTCAACCCGGCCTGAATCACGGCTGCTTTCGGGCGTATACTGCTTATAAAGGGCGCTGTCGACGAGCTGTTACTGCCGTGGTGCGGAACTTTCAGCACGTCGGTCCTGGAGAGCAGTCCTTCCCCGATCAATTTTCTTTCTGCCTCCTCTTCGATATCCCCCGTGAACAAAAACGATACGCCTTCAATGTCCGCCTGCAGCACAAGAGATAAGTCGTTTTCCGACCATCCGGCGGGATCCTGCGGATGGAGATAACGGAACGAGTCCGAATCTGTTTCCCATCCTTCCCCTGCGGAAGCAAAGTGGATAGGTATCTGTTCCGCCTGCGCGCACAAGAGATGCTCTTCTGCAATCGACGGCCGTTCATTCGTCATCGGATAATGAACGGCGCCAATATCCAACTCGTCTACGAGCAGACAGAGCTCTCCCAGATGATCGGTATGTCCATGTGAAAGGATGACTTTGTCAATCCGCTCGATCCCTCTTCCTTTCAACAGCGGCAGAAGGGCCTTCCTCCCCGGGCCGTATGCTTTCACTTCCGGGTTTTCCCCTTGTGAAAAATCAAGTTCTCCCCCAGTATCAATCAAATAGACTTTCTCCCGTTCTGCCAGCTCTATCAGCACAGCATCGCCTTGACCTACATCAATAAAATGCACGTATGCCTGGGTGTCCACATACGGACGTCCGATCAGGATCCCGAAAATCGGAATCAGCAGAAGGAACACGGCCGGTCCTTTCCGTTCCCATCTGTACAGCATCCAGACGATGATGACAAACAACAAGCATGCACCCGCTGCCGGGACCGCACCCGTATTCAGTGGATGTCCGGGGAGCTGTTCCAGGACGTCAAGCAGCCGGTGTACCCGCTGCAGCAGCTGTTCTGATAGGAATAGAGCCGCCCCTCCACCCGCCCCGGGCAGCAGGGCTGCAGCGAACGATAATGGCAGCAGCACGACCGTAACGGCAGGAACAAACACCAGGTTCGCGGGCAGCGACCAGGGAGATACTTCATAAAAATGAAAAAGGACCAATGGCAGTGAAACAGCCTGTGCGGTGAGTGTGACTTTCCATAGCATGAACGATCCGGCGAGCAGCCGTCGTGACAGCAGCAGCGCGGACGTTGTCAAAAACGAGAGCTGAAATCCGAGATGATGGAGCAGGTTGCTGTCAAAGAGCAGCAGCAGCAGGCCGGCGGCTCCAATAATATCCAGTCCGGCGAGACGGCCTTTCCAGATATACAACAGCAGGCCGGCTGCAGTCATCAAGGACGCTCGAACAACCGAAGGAGCCCCACCTGCAGCAGCAGCGTAGAGCGGCAGCACGGCAATGACAACCCAGGCAGCCCCTTCTCTCGAAAGGCCGCTCCTGACAAGGATCAACCATAGCACACCGCTGACAACACCGACATGCAGACCTGATACCGCGAGCAGATGAATGACGCCGAACTGCTGGTACTGCTGTGTACGTTCCTCTGTGATAAAACTGCGCTCCCCATAAACGAGAGCAGCCGCGAGCGCAGCTGCTTCCGATTCCTCCCATGAGCGGCTCTTCAATTTCTCTGCGCGCCAGCGCTGCACGAGATGAAAAAGACCGCTGCGATCCAGGCAGTGCCATTCCTTCACAGAGCCGGTGCTGTAAATCCCGCTTCTTTCCAGGTGCAGGGAATAATCGAAAGAGTATGCGGTTGCCGGGGGTTCCGGATCCCAAGTTCTGATATCAAGGCGGCAGTAGTCTCCCGGCGCGGGATAGTTCTCCTCAGGACCGTAAAGATAGTAAACGTACGGCCCGCTTTCAAACGTCACTCTCCCATCGAGCGAAGCATCCAGTACTGTGCCTGCGGACACAGCTTCCTGACCGACAGGGACCACCGCCTCGTGAGGGGAAACCAGCTGCAGCAGGAAAGCGGCTGCAGCTCCAGCGGCCGTCCACCGTCTTGCTGGTCCTGTTACCAGAAGCAGCAGGAAGCCACCTCCAAGGAAATAAACCCCATCCGCCAGAAGAAGGCCGCAGATCGTTCCCAGCAGTAAAAAAAAGAATGGATACATCCAGATCCCCCTTGTTCAGGAACGGCTGCCCATTCTTCATGTAAACGACCCTACATCTGTTTTACATACAAGTCGTTTGCTTTGTCTCTCATTTCTTTCATCTCCTGCTCGGAAGCACCGGATTTTTCGAGGCGCTCAAGCAGTTGTGCAGTAAAAGCAAGCTTTTCCTGGTTTTGTGTATCTAATATCATTTCCTCAAGCTCGACCTGCTCCACTTCTACTCCTGCTTCGTCGAACAGCTGCTCCGCAAACGGATGATTCTTATAGTCTGCAGCATAATACAGCTTCTTGATCCCCGCCTGAATGATCGCTTTGCAGCAGTTCAGGCACGGGAAGTGGGTTACATATATCTCTGCTCCATTGGTGGCAACACCGAACCGGGCGCACTGCAGAATCGCATTCACTTCTGCATGAATGGTGCGGACGCAGTGGTCATCCACCAGGTAGCATCCTTCTTCTGAACAATGGGTGCCTCCTGATATAGAGCCATTATACCCGCCGGCAATAATCCGCTTATCCCGGACAATCGTAGCCCCCACCATCAGCCTCGTGCATGTACTGCGAAGGGACAGCAGATGACTCTGTGCCATGAAGTACTGGTGCCATGAGATTCTCTCCATCAGTTCCACTCCTCTCTCCTTTTCAGTTTAGAGAAGCGTATTCTGCACGTCAATGCTGCAGATATGGACGCAGCTGATCCAATGTTTTCTCTCCGATTCCAGGAACTTCGACCAGTTCTTCGACCGATCCGAACGGCCCGTTTTCTTCGCGGAACAGGACGATAGCATCCGCTTTCGCCGGGCCGATGCCGGGCAGTGTCTGCCATTGGGCACTGTCCGCCTGGTTGATCGATATCGATGTCTCCGCTTCGCTGGAAGCATCCGGCTGAACCGCTGTACTTTCTTCCATTCCCTCTTCCGGGATCACGATCATCATCTCGTCCATCACACGCTGCGCCAGGTTCACGCCGTCTGCAGCGGCATGTTCAGTAAATCCGCCTGCTGCGGAAACAGCATCTTCCACTCTGTCCCCTTCTTCCAGCTGATAGGTTCCCTGGTCCATTACCTCTCCTTTTACATCCACCATCAGCATGCCTGTGCCTTCCATATCCGCCTCATCTGTCACGGTCTCCAGAAGGACGGATTCCGTCTCTTCGTTTCGTTCTTCAGGGATTTCCCCCGATGTATCATCCGGCGAAAGAACCAGCCAAAGCAGTAGAATCACTGCTGCGCCGCTCCCATATTTCCAGCGGTTCGGCAGGGCATTCATATAGGCTTTCCCTTTTTCCAGCATTACACCTTCTCCTCTCCAGCACCTCTTCTACTGTATGCCGGCTGCTGAGGTTGGAGCAGCGGCCGTCGGCTTCCTTTGTTCAGCTGCATTAACCATGCGGCCGGCACATTTGCTTCGGACGTTTCGCCGTGTGATGAAGTTCACCGACACAGTCTTCGTTTCCAGAACAAAAGCGCAGAGCGCATTTCGGTCTGAACGGCTTGCGGCGGCGCCGTTTCCCTCGATGAAAACTTTTACATTCTTATGAGCAAAAAAAGGACCGTCATCCCGTCACGGGAATAACAGTCCTTGCCTTTTGAAATCTCGCTGCATATGGTAACGTTCCTGTTCTCTTTTATAAAACTATACAGGAGGGGTTCCGAGATTACCAGCTATTTTTTACGGCTTTGAAAAAAAGACGCTCATCATTCGGATTCGCTTCTGCTGCCCCGAATTCGCTTTTCACTTCAATGTCTGTAAATCCGGATTCCTTCAGCCAGCGCTCATAGGATGAAGGAGAGAACGTGCGCTGATACAGCTCTTCATCCATCCGTTCATAGCGCCCGTCTCCCCCTTTAACGAAAAACGTGAGCAGATGATGGACGCTGAGCGGGTCATCACCCGGTTCACAGAACCAGAGGTAAGAGACTTCCGCCCCATCTTCACCATAGAGCTGATGATGAAAGATGTGCTCCATTTTAAACGGTGTATGCACATCAAATAAAAACACCCCTCCTGCTTCCAGAGAAGCAGCAACATGCTGAAACGTCTGCTTGACATCGCTCTCTTCCGCAAGATAATTCAAGCCGTCACAATATAATGTCACGACATCATACGTTCCTGCATGCAGTTCACGCATATCCTGCTGGACAAATGAAACAGATTCGCTGGCGGCACGAGCCTTTCCTTCTGCAGCAGCGAGCATGTCTGCGGAAATATCAATGCCGGTCATGGTGTAGCCTTCAGCAGCAAGCTGCAGCGTCAGTGTCCCTGTCCCACAGGCGAGATCCAGAATTCTGCTGCCGGGCTCCGCGAAGCGTCTCGTGTAGTCGAGCCACTCCTCGTATGGTGCATCCTCCATAAGCAGATCGTATAAAGACGCAAAATGCGTACTGCTCATTCAGACCGCCCTCCTCAGCGAAGCATATCCTCAAGCTCGTAGACCGGGGCGTCTCCCCACATTTTCTCAAGCTGATAGTACTCTCTGTCCTCTTTATGAAAGACGTGAACGACCACATCCGCCAGGTCAATCAGGATCCATCGGGCCTCACGCATCCCTTCGACACGTTTGACGGGAAGCCCTGCTTCTTCAATCTGGTCTTTAATCTCACGCGCAATGGCCTCGACCTGTGTTTCTGAGGTACCATGACAAACTACAAAGTAATCAGCAATGGAAGAGATCCCCTCCATATTCAAAGTTCGTATCTGCTGTGCGCTTTTTTCATCGGCCGCTTGTAGAACGGTCTGTACGATTCGTTCACTCTCGTTAGTCAAATCGATTGTTCATCCTTTCCTGATGATATAATTTATCGGTATTCCAAACGGTTGATTCGTTTAATCACATTGTACATGAGTCCCTGATTAAAGGGAAATCCGCCGCCTTTGTTCCTGTCGGATCAGATCATTGTATGCCTCGACAGAAGCAGGATAAATGGACACCTGCTTTCCCGCGAGAAACTGAATCATCTGGGATGAAGCCTGCAGACATCCTGCCTCCAGACTCTCTTCAGCGGCCTGCCTTGCTGCGTCCGCTCCAGCGAAGGTCCTTCCCGGTTCAATATAATCTGCCAAAAAGAGAATCTTCTCCTCCAGCGTCATTCCGGCTCGGCCTGTCGTGTGCGACGCAATCATCTGCAGCACAGCTTTATCCTCCACACCGCATTCTTCTTTCAACAGCAGCGCGCCGACAAAAGCGTGCAGCAGTTCGTCCTGGTGCTCATGAAGGTTGTCAGGAATGCTGGGGCTGCTGTTTATTCTGCTCCGCATTTCATCAGCATCCCGGTACTTGGCATAGTCATGCAGGTATGCAGCAAGGCGGATCCGCTTCCGGTCTCCTCCGTACCTTTCTACGAGCTGATCCGCGGTTTCGACGACCCGGATCGTATGCTCGTACCGCCGGGGTTTCAATGCCTGCTGTATGATGCGGTCTGCTTCATGTTCGGTCATCATACAATCCGTGCTCCTTTATTAAACGGTTTACTTCCGACGTAACGTAAAATTGATTCCAGTTGCCGCTCCAGGCTCTTTCACGCAGCTCAGAAGAGGAAATGTCCACCGCCAGCGTATCAAGAATCCTGACGTCAGCAAATCCTATCGAAGAAGCTGGTGCCATGTCCTGCCCTGGCCGGCTCAGGACGATAAAGGGAAGCATTTCTCTCAGCTCCGTCCACCGGTCCCATCGCTGGAACGATTCCAGGCTGTCAGCTCCCATGATGAAATAGAACTCTCTGTCAGGATGCTTCTGCTTCAGTGCCTCGATCGTATCCAGCGTATAGGAGGCTCCGCTCCGGTCCACCTCTTCCCGGCAGACGGAAAATTGAGCGGACAGCGATGCCATGGCTTCCACCATGCGGAGCCGGTCTTCTTCTGAAGCAGATGAATCCTGCTTCAGGGGCTGCCTGCTGTTCGGAAGCCACCAGACTTCTTCAAGTCCGCACTGAACCGATGCCTCTTCTGCCATCAATAAATGGCCGATATGCGGGGGATCAAAGGTCCCCCCCAGCAGACCCGTCTTTTTCATGACCGGGCTCCTTTCCCCACGTCATTTAGTTACGCGGCAGTTCGATGGATTTGTTTTCCTTGGATTCCTTATAGAAAATCATGGTATTACCGATCACCTGAACAACCTCAGCCTGCGCTCCTCGAGCAATCTGCTCTGCAGTCTGGTGCTTGTCTTCCATATTGTTTTGAAGAATATTGACTTTGATCAGCTCCCGCGCTTCCAGCGCATCAGCTGTCTGTTTGATTAAATTGTCGTTCACACCTGCTTTCCCTACCTGAAAAACAGGCTTTAAGCTGTGTGCTTCTCTACGCAGAAACCGTTTCTGCTTACCAGTCAGACTCATACGATTGTTATCCCCTTTTTAATAGTTGTTCCCGGACTGCGCGCTCCATTGCCTGTACCGGCGCATCGTCACCCGTCCATCGTTCAAAAGCATCCGCTCCCTGCTGAATAAACATGCCGAATCCATTCAGCGTCTGGGCGCCCGCCTGTTCTGCTTCGTGCAGCAGCTTTGTCTCCCACGGATTGTAGATCATATCACTGACAAGACAGCCATCCAGATCCGCCTCGAGCCGCAGCGGGCGTTGATCGATGTCCGGATACATGCCGATCGACGTGGAGTTGATGATAACGGGGTACTCTTTCTGACGCTCCTCGGCTTCCTGGAGCGACATGAACGCCGCTCCACATTCAGCGGCAAGCTTTTCGGCTTTTTCTACAGTCCGATTAGCAATCGTAACAGATGCACCACGGTTTGTCAGCGTGATGGCAGCCGCTCTCGCAGCTCCCCCTGCACCCAGCAGCAGAATTTCTTCATCGAGCACATGCGGGCGGATGGAGAGTAGGGAACGGAGATAGCCTGTTCCGTCTGTGTTGTATCCAGTCAATATTCCATCCTCGTTGATGATCGTGTTTACCGCCCCGATCTTTTCTGCCTCTGTATCAATGGCATCGAGAAGCGGGATGACGGCCTCCTTGTGCGGAATAGTGACATTGGCTCCATGAAATTGCATGGCCCGCAGTCCCGCTATAGCCTCTTTCAGTTTATCCGGCTTCACATGAAGCGGAACATAATAAGCAGTAAGTCCACATGCCTCATATGCTGCCTGATGCATGAGCGGGGACAGACTGTGATGGACAGGGTCTCCGATTACTCCGTATAAGCGGGTCATAACGTTCAGCCTCCTAAAATATTGATTCTCGGATCGTCACTTCTGCTCCTTCTGGAATATACGTCCGGACAACAGCACCATCCCCACTAATAGTAATCCAGCCCAAGCCGGAAAATACCATATCATACTTTCCCGCAGGCACTTTCCATTCTTTTTCCTGCATCGGAGGAAAAGAGGCTGCATGCTCTTCTTCCGGCGGTGAGAGCATCCCGCCGAGGTGTTGATCGTAAAGCAGGTCTGCTTTTTCCAGTTTCGTCCGGTGGATAGGGAGCTCATTCGACATATAAACGATAAACGACTGTGCTTCTCCTTCGAGAAAATCCATCCTTCCAAGCCCTCCGAAAAACAACGTCTGCTCCGCCTGCAGCTGATAGACACGCTGCTTGATTTCTTTCTGCGGCGTGATCACTTTCAGCTCTTTGGTGTTGAGTAAGTGTGCCATCTGCTGGCGGTTGACAATCCCGGGCGTATCGTAAAGCGCGGTCTGGTCATCCAGCGGGAGATCGATCATATTGAGGGTCGTCCCTGGAATATTGGACGTCGTAATCATCGGCGTCCCTTCTTCACCAAACTGCTGGATCAGCTTGTTTACGAAGGTGGACTTGCCGGTATTTGTACATCCAACAATGTAGACGTCTCGATTTTTCCGGTAAGCGTCAATCAAACCGGCTGTCTCCTCGACACCTTCGCCGGAGACAGCACTCATCAGCACAGCATCTACGGGTTTCATACCGAATTCTTTCGCACGCCGGCGCATCCATTTCAAAATTTTGTTGCGATTCACGAGCTTTGGCAGCAGATCGACTTTATTCCCGACAAGCAGCACCGGATTCCCCCCTGCAAAACGCGGGAGGCCGTTCAGCCAGCTTCCGTCAAAATCAAAGATATCAACAACTTTGACAATAAGGGCTTTACGGCTGCCGATTTCATGAATGATTTTCAAGAAATCATCATCCGTCATATCAACACCTTCAATCTCATTATAATGCTTCAGGCGGAAACACCGCTGACAGATCACGTGCTCGCGCTCGAGCGCCGCAGGCGGCGCGTAACCCGCTGCTCCTTTATCTGCTGTCTGGATGACCGCACCGCAGCCGGAGCAGACTACTCTCTCTCCCATTCAATCAATCCTTTCTGCTTCATTTTCTTCATGACTCTTCGTTCGATTCTTCTGTTGATTTTGGTCATAATGCCGTCGTTGGAGGCAACCGGCACAACCAGAATGGTATGAAAACCGGCTCTGTTGCCACCGAGAATATCCGTGAGCAGCTGATCGCCGACTACGACTGCCTCCCTTCGCTCGGTGCCTGCGAGTCTGCAGGCACTGATAAACGCGCGGCTTAACGGCTTCCTGGCGCTGTGAATGAACGGGATTCCGTGGGGAGAGGCAAAGGCCTGCACCCGCTTTTCGTTATTGTTGGAGACAATGATGACATGAAAACCGCTCTCATCCAGCTTCTTCAGCCATTCCAGCAGTCGCTCGGTCGCTTCCGGACGGTCCCATTCTACTAATGTATTATCAAGGTCCGTGATGATCGTCCGGACTCCATGTTTCTGCAGGTCCTCTGTATCAATGTCGTATACAGAAGGAACATACTGATTCGGAATAAATTTTTTAAGCACGGCAGCTCCTCCCATCGTTCTCATCATATAATACCTTTAACAACGGACACATTTCAACGCCGCAGGCAGATTTCTCTTCAGGATCCCTGTTTTACCCTTTCATCTTTCCTCAGAATAGAAATTCCATATACAGGAAATTACATCCTTTATTTTCAAATTATTGACGTGCTCACGCCAGCTTTACGGGTCTGCCAGTAAAAAAAGTTTCGTGTCATGTTCATGTTTCTACATATTTATAAGAAACAGAAAGGTGATCATCCTTCTCGTGTAAAGGATGCACGCGTCGCTTATTTGTATTATAATTTACTCTGTGAATCTAACGGGCATGCTGATGTCTGTCTTTTGAAGGAAGCGAAGGCTTCCTTTTTCATTTCGCTTATGTCCCGGCAGCTGCAGGACATAAATTATATGATGTTTCAGGTGCTGAATGACCTGAATCGAAACGATACCAGTCTGATCATTGAAAAGGAGGTCTCATCCGTTGTCCACGCTGCATTTTGTTGCCCTTGCACCATTTATAGCGGCCATTTTCATTCCAGCCTTCTACTTTCTTTTCCGTAGAGTCCATACGGGCTGGTTTGTACTACCGATCCCGCTGGTGCTTTTCATTTATTTATTCACATACCTTCCGTTGGGAGGAGAGCCGATGGAGGCTGTCCAGCACTCTGTACCATGGGTGCCCTCTCTGGACATCTTCTTTACGGTCTACCTGGATGGATTAAGTCTTCTCTTTGCGCTTCTGATTACCGGTATCGGAGCTTTGGTCGTCCTTTATTCCATCTACTACATTGCCAACAAAGATGGGGAACCTCTGCATAACTTTTATGTTTACCTCCTGATGTTTATGGGGGCTATGCTGGGGGTTGTTTTATCGGACAATTTGATTGTCATTTATGTATTCTGGGAGCTGACCAGCTTTGCCTCATCGCTGTTGATCGCTTACTGGTTTCATAAAGAAAAATCCAGGTATGGTGCACAGAAGTCCATGCTGATTACCGTCTCCGGCGGCTTTGCCATGCTCGCTGGTTTCACCCTGCTTTACGGCATGACGGGAACATTCAGTCTCCAGGAGATTATCAGCCAGGCCGGCGCAATTTCTGCTGAACCTGCGTTCCTGGCAGCGATGATTCTCGTGCTTGCAGGGGCTTTCACGAAATCAGCCCAGTTTCCGTTTCATATCTGGCTTCCGGATGCCATGGAAGCACCGACTCCGGTCAGTGCCTATCTGCACTCTGCAACCATGGTAAAAGCCGGTATTTACCTCGTAGCTCGTTTTACTCCTGTCTTCGGAGGAGAACCTCAGTGGTTCTGGATCATTACGAGCTTTGGACTCTTCACACTGCTGTGGGGCTCCGTTTCGGCGGTGAGGCAGAAGGATCTTAAAGGAATTCTAGCCTTCTCCACCGTCAGTCAGCTCGGCCTGATCATGAGCCTTCTCGGAGCAGGTTCGGCCGCGGTCCATTTCGACGTAGTCGAAGGGGAATCGATGGCAACAGTTGCCGTCATGGCAGCCATGCTTCACCTGATCAACCATGCAACATTCAAAGGAAGTCTGTTTATGGTCGTCGGGATCGTCGATCACGAGACAGGGACACGCGATATCCGCCGGCTCGGCGGCCTGATGACGATTATGCCGATCACGTTCTCTATTTCTCTGATTGGCATTGCAGCGATGGCAGGTCTGCCGCCGTTCAACGGCTTCCTGAGTAAGGAAATGTTTTTTGAAGGAATGCTGCACGCGGCTCAATTTGACGTCTTTAATGCCCAGACCTTCGGGTGGCTTTTCCCGATTATTGCCTGGACGGCCAGCGTCTTTACATTCCTTTACTGTATGATCATGCTGTTTCGAACCTTCACAGGGGAGCACGATCCTTCCAAGCTGGAAAAGGAAGCACACGAAGCGCCTATCGGGATGCTCATTTCCCCGATTATTCTTGCAGGACTGGTGATCCTGTTCGGTTTGTTTCCAAACATGCTTGCCTATACAATCATCGAACCATCCATGCAGGCTGTACTGCCGGACCTGCTCGGAGCGGGCGAACAGTTCTATGTCAACATTTATCACTGGCATGGATTCAATACCGCACTCTTCATGACGCTCGGTGTCGTCTTCTTCGGCGCACTTCTCTTTGTTAACATGAGACGTTTTGAAGCATCGGCTTTCTATCTCGGCGAACGGGATCCGCTGAACTGGTTCTATGACAGCGGCATGACTGGTCTGATCAGCGGAGCACAGTCCGTAGATGCCGTCCAGATGACAGGGAAACTGCGCCATTACTTCATGTTTATGATGGTCTTCTTCTCGGTCACCATGAGCTATATCCTGCTCAGCACGAATGCGCTCGTTATTGACTGGGCGAACGCAGGAGAGCTGTCGCCTTACCTCGTGCTCGTCGTTGCTGCGATGCTCGTTGCAACTGTGGCGATTCCTTTTGTCTCCAGCAGGATTTCCGCTGTTGTTCTGATCGGTGTCGTCGGCTTTATTATTGCCCTGCTGTTCGTCGTTCTCCGCGCGCCGGACCTGGCCCTGACACAGCTGCTCGTAGAAACAGTTATGGTTGTGCTCCTGCTGCTGGTGTTCTACCATCTTCCGGAGATTCGCAAAGAGAACTTTAAACCGGCATTTAAAATCGGTAATTTCGTAGTTTCTATCGCAGTTGGTGCGGTTGTTACGATAACGGGACTTGCTGTTCATGCCTTCCGTTATGACAATGCCATCAACCCGATTTCGGATTATTTCGTAGAAAATGCCTATGAACTGGCCGGCGGAAAAAACATGGTCAACGTTATTCTCGTTGATTTCCGTGGACTTGATACGCTGCTCGAAGTGCTGGTACTCGGTATTGTCGCTATAGCCGCTGTCGTCCTCGTGAAATTCAAAGCAAAGGATGGTGAAGACGTATGATGAAATCACGCCCGATCCAATTTCATGTTGTGACGCGGATTACAGGATTTATCATCCTCACGTTTTCCATCTTTCTATTCTTTGCTGGACACAACAATCCGGGCGGAGGGTTTATCGGGGGCCTGATGACGGCTTCCGCTCTCGTCCTTCTCTACTTGAGCTTTGACGTCCAGTCGATTAAAAAGGCCATTCCTTTTGATTATACGCAGATGATTGCAGTGGGTCTGGCCATCTCCATTATTACCGGGATTGTCGGCATGTTTTTCGGTTTTCCTTATTTAACACAGTTCTTTGATTATTTTCAGCTTCCGATTCTCGGAGAAACAGAGCTGACCACAGCACTTCCGTTCGACCTCGGTATCTATCTCGTTGTCGTAGGATTCACCATGCTGACGATACTGACGATTGCGGAGGATGAGGCCTGATGGAAATTCTGATGATTTTTGCCGTTGGTATCATTTTCTCCGTCGGCACGTATTTACTATTAACAAAAAGCATGCTGCGAGTCATCCTGGGTGTAATGCTCATAGCCCACGGTGCCCATCTGATGTTTCTCACTTTGGCTGGGCTGAAAACCGGCTCACCTCCGCTTTTAGGAGAAGAGGCCTCCAGCTATGCAGATCCCCTGCCTCAGGCCCTGATTCTGACAGCTATTGTTATCGGCTTCGGTATGACCGCTTTCATGCTGGTGCTCGCGTACCGGACGTACAAGCTGCACGGAACGGACAATCTTGATGAACTGAGGGGTACTGACGATGAGTAATTTAGTAGTAATGCCAATCCTGATCCCGATGCTCATCGGTGTCCTGCTTCTATTAGTAAAAGACAAGAAGCAGGTCCAGCGTATCGCAACGTTGTTGACCGTTTTATCGATGATCATTCTATCAGGTTATCTGACGTATATCGTATATATAGACGGCATACAGACCATTGAACTTGGTAACTGGCCAGCGCCATTCGGCATTGTCCTGGTTGCAGACCTGCTCTCTTCTTCGCTTGTTTTTCTTTCGGGTATTCTCGCTCTAGTCACACTCGTTTTTGCGTGGCTCACTTTCAGCCCGGAAAGAGAACGGAATTTTTTCCATCCGTTCTTCCTCTTCCTGCTGGTGGGTGTGAACGGCTCGTTTATGACAGGGGACTTGTTCAACCTGTTCGTCTTCTTCGAAGTGATGCTGATCTCTTCCTTCATTCTTATTTCCATGGGAAGCAAGAAATATCAGCTCCGCGAATCGTTGAAGTATGTCATCATTAACACCATTTCCTCGATGTTCTTTATCCTCGGTGTCGCTTATATGTACGGTCTTACCGGGACATTGAACATGGCGGATATGGCTGTAAGAACAAGTGAAATGGAAAATACAGCCCTGCTGTCTGTAGCTGCTGTCGTTTTCTTATTTGTTTTCGGAACGAAGAGCGCCATCTTTCCGCTGTACTACTGGCTTCCGCATTCCTATTACGCACCTCCGGCTGCCATCGCCGCTCTTTTCGGCGGGCTGCTCACGAAGGTCGGGGTCTATACGATCATGCGGATGTACACCTTGGTCTTCAATCATGACCCGCAGATTCTTCAAATTCTATTAATCGTCGGCGGGCTCACGATGTTTATTGGTGTACTGGGCGCGGTTGCACTGTATGATTTCAAACGCATCCTGGCCGTTCATATTGTCAGTCAGGTCGGTTATATGATCATGGGTATTGGGATATTTACGCCACTGGCGATCGCCGGCACGTATTACTTCCTCGTCCACAACATCATCGTGAAGTCAGCGCTGTTCCTGTATGCTGGTATCGCCGAGCGCATTACCGGCACTACGCAGCTGAAACAGATGAGCGGGCTCCTGAAAACACATCCTTATGTCGGGTGGCTGTTCTTCATCACGGCACTCTCGCTGGCTGGAATCCCGCCGCTGAGTGGATTCTTCGGGAAATTTGCGCTGATTATATCCGGCTTCGAGGCCCAGCACTATTTCGTTGTCGCAGTCAGTATTTTAACCGGTGTTCTTACGCTCTTCTCGATGATGAAGATCTTTATGACTTCTTTCTTCGGCGAAGTGAAGCTGCCTGATCCGGCTTCTGCTGCTGTGAAAGTGGGTGGACTTGCAGCAGCCACCCTGCCTCTTGTCTTTCTCACTGTACTCCTCGGAGTTGCTGCAGAACCGTTCATGCAGTTCTCGATGGAAATCGGCGAACAGCTGATGAACCCGTCCGACTACTATATCCCATCAGTATTGGAGGATTAACGCATGGCTTTTCAAATATTATTGAACCTTGCTCTTGCTCTGATCTGGATGATGCTGAATGATGCGTATACGTTTGTCGATTTTGTTATCGGTTATATAGTCGGACTTGGGCTGCTGTATGTACTCCGCCGTTTTCTCCGGTTCGACTTTTATTTCAGACGAGTGTGGGCGGTTCTTAAACTCATTGCCCTGTTTACGGTGAAACTGATTCAGTCTAACATCGATATGATCAAAATAGTACTCAGCCCGAAACTCGATATCACGCCCGGCATCATCGCCGTCCCGACAGAGCTGAAAACCGACTGGGAGGTTACACTGCTTGCCAACCTGATCTCGTTGACACCTGGGACACTGACGATGAATTTCTCGGAAGATGGCCGTGTCCTATACGTGCACTCTATCCATGTTCCAGACAAGGATAAGGCAATCAAAGAAATACATGATTCTTTTGAGAAAGCCATTAGGGAGGTGACCGACTGATGGAGACGGTACTGTTTATTGCACTTGGCCTGATGTCGGTATCCGTTCTCGTCTGTACATGGCGTGCCCTCATCGGCCCCTCGATGTCCGACAGGGTTGTTGCGCTTGATACGCTCGGCATCAACCTGATCGGCTTTATCGCACTCGTGATGATGAGCCAGGGAACGATTGCTTATTCTGACGTCGTCCTCGTTATCGCCGTGCTGGCCTTCATTGGGTCAGTAGCAATAGCGAAATTTATTGAAGGAGGTGTCGTCCTTGACCGAGGTGATCATTAGTATCTTTATTCTTGCCGGCGTCGGCCTGAGCGTGCTCGGATCGATCGGTCTCATCCGGTTTCCGGATGTATACGGACGCCTCCACGCAGCAACAAAAAGCGCCACGCTCGGTGTGATCAGCATCATTACCGGCGTGTTTCTCTACTTTCTGCTCGTTCACGGTATTTTTAACGCCAAGCTGCTGCTCACGATTCTGTTTGTTTTCCTGACAGCTCCTGTTGCCGCATTTATGATCGGACGTTCTGCTTACAATGTAGGTGTGACGATGTGGGACCGGACAGAACAAGACGATTTGAAACGGGATATCGACGCCGCTTCCTCGAAGCAGAAGTAACGACGCGCCCCCGTGGAAATTGCAGTTGATTGGTTCCTGCCCAATTGCGAAAGAAACAGAAATCCAAGAAGGCCCTCCCCGTTTTTCGGTGAGGGCCTTCTGTATGAAAAAGAGGCATTCCATAAAACCACTGTTCCCGCCTGCAGCGATTCTGGTACAGAATGATGCAGTTGGCTTTTCCGTGACTACCTTCGTAGAAGCCATGAAAGAACAAGCTCTCGACTCTTTTATCATCGTCACGGACGTCTTTCTTCCCACTCTGAGATGACTTAGAAGAAGTCCATTCAACTCAGGGAAAACCAAGTTTCCATCTTCCTATTTACTAACGAAACGAGGCTGGGACAAAAAGTTCTAGCTAAGTAAAAACGCTTCCGATTATCCAAAATGGATAATCGGAAGCGTTTTGTTTGTACATTCGAATAACGCAGGCGACTCATGGCAGTGAACTTCCTCAAGTTCACTGCCATGAGTGCAAATCCCATTTCTTGTTTCACCTTGTCTTTGCCTCTCACCGACATTCTGGTGAAACGCAAATTCGCCTTCAGAAACCCAAAAACTGGTTCTACGTCGGTTTTACGCCGCCCGTAAATTGCTCCAGTTTCTTCTTCCGAAAGCAGTTGACGAATATTCTCTTTTTGCTTCTCCCATTTTTCATTGAGATAAACCT
>NZ_AUCK01000005.1 GCF_000429725.1 Alkalicoccus chagannorensis DSM 18086
AGGCCTTTGAGTCGCAAGCATATCGACAAAAGAAAAAAGAAGCAGAAGAAAAAGCGATTGAAAGCTACCGGTTCAGCTGGGAAAAGCTCGAAAAACAAACAGCAGCCTGGGAGCGTCGAATTTCTTTGTAAGGCGTGTTTCATCACCGAGGACATCCCGAAGGAGGTAGTAACTCAGTTTGATATCATGGACCCCGGGGATCCGGCGGATCCGCCACGGTTTGGCTGTGAACAATGTGGAGGGGAAATGGTTCCGGTTTATTATGAAAGCATTCATGGTATCACTCATGATCATTCAAGGCTCAAAAAATAGGCTACGCCTTCACCCAAAGGGCGAGGCGCAGCCGAGCTTTTTTTAAAGAACAACGATGTGTATCTGTGAATAGCAAAGAGGACGGCTGCTTCAAGCAGGGCCTGAATAACACCTCACACCTGTCTTTTTCTCCAAAACCGGAGGCGGCTCTATGGCCGTGCCGACCAGAAGAAGCAGCGCGTCTTCCTTCGTTGAAGAGAAAAAGTAAGTTGTCGTCAGCCGGCCCCGGTGTTCGATCTGCAAGCTGCAGAGAAAGGGAAACACTTCGGGGATGGTCATTTTGGAAAGGATGTTGTGTATGGAAGAGCGGAAGGTACAGACGGGACGATCGAAAAAAGGGATGGTATCCACTGCCTCTCCGGCAGCAACCGCAGCCGGAGCAGAGATGCTCGCCGCGGGCGGGAATGCGGTAGACGCTGCAGTGGCTGCTGCGTTCTGTCTTGGTGTGTCAGAGCCACAGGCTTCGGGGATCGGCGGGCAGTCGATGGGCCTCATTCATTTGCCTGACGAAGACCGCTCCTTTGCACTGGATGGCTCCGCACGGGCCCCGTTTGAACTGTCTCCCCAAAAAAATCCGGATACCCCGATGAAACTGGGACTCCGCGCAGCGGCAGTTCCTTCTACGCCGGCAGCGCTCGGATACCTGCTGGAACAGTATGGATCCCTCCCGCTGGAAGATATTCTCGCCCCGTCGATACGGGCCTGCGAAGAAGGGGTGCCCGTTACACCGCTGATGCACCGCCTCATCCATAAAGAAGTGGATCAGCTGAAGAAGGATCCGCTCGCTTCTGTACGCTTCCTTCATAAAAAGAAAGCCCTGCAGCCCGGGGATATGCTGTTTCAGCCGGAGCTGGCAGAGACGTTCAAACGCATGGCCGAAGCAGGGTGGCGGGATTTTTACACAGGAGAGATCGCCGAAGATATCGTCGAGGACATGAAGAAACGGAAAGGGCTTATCACGGACATCGACCTGGGGCAGATCCCGCTGCCCGTCGAAAGGGACGTCCTGGAAAGCAGCTACCGGGGGTACGACGTCGTCACGTACCCGCCGCCGGGAGCCGGCAGAGTGCTCGTCCAGCTGCTGAAAACAATGGAACAGTTCGACCCGGACGAACTTCAGAACGATACGCCGACAGGGGCTGTCCTTCTGGCTCTTGCCTTCCGATTTGCGCTCAATTACCGGCAGCGTATGCCGATGGATCCTGATCATTTTTCTCAGTCCATGAATCAGGTCATGATTGATGAGACGTACGCTGCGGAAACGGCGGGGCGGATTCGGGATATTTTCAACGCCGCGCTGGAGGATACGTTCGTGCCTCCACCGACCGCGGGAGAGACGACGCATCTTTCTGTCGTCGACGAAAACGGAATGGCCGTCGGGATCACCCAGTCCATCGAGCTTGTTTTCGGAAGCAAACGCATGGCGGCCGAACGCGGATTCTTTTACAACAATTACATGAGCGCCTTTGAATACAAAGACCGCACCCATCCGTATTATCTGCTGCCGGGGGGACGGCCGTGGTCCAGCGTGGCTCCGGTGATGCTGTTCAAAAAAGGAAGACTCCACTATCTGCTCGGCAGTCCGGGAAGCAGCCGGATTTCAACAACCCTGGCGCAGGTGATTACGCGGCTGATCGATCAGGATGAGTCATTGGAAGAGGCCATCGCAGCCCCGAGATTTCATTCATCCGACAGCGGAGACCTGCAGATCGAACAGCCTCGTTTCCCACGGGAGGTCACCGATGCCCTGCGCCTGGCCAGTTTTCAGCTGCAGAAGCGGGACGCCTACAGTTTTTATCTCGGCTGTGTGCAGGGAGTCGAGGCACCGGGGCGCTGGTTCGGACGCTTCACCGGTGCAGCAGATCCACGACGGGACGGAACGGCTTCCGGACCGGATGAACTAGATGAGGGGAGTGCTTCAGAATGAAGATAGCAGTCGTATACAATAGGGAAAGTCAGGCCGTCATTAACTTGTTCGGCGTACAGAATAAAGAGAAGTACGGACTGGAAACGATCCGCCGCATCCGCGACGGCCTGCGCCGCGGGGGACATGAAGTGAAGACCTTTGAAGGGGATAAGAACCTGATTCAAAACCTCGAAGACTTCATGCCGTCCGTCATCTCCGGGGAACGGCCGGGATTGGTATTCAACCTGAGTTACGGCATCCAGGGCCGGGGACGTTACATGCATGTTCCAGGAATGCTCGAAATGCTTGGCATTCCCTACGTCGGTTCCGGCCCGGAAACGCATGCCCTCGCTCTCGATAAAGTTGTCACGAAGATGATTCTGCTTCAGCAGGGACTGCCGACGCCGAAATTTGCCGTCATGGATACGCCGGATTCCAGCATCAGTGAGGATCTCACGTATCCGCTCATCGTCAAACCGAAAGACGAGGCGGTATCGTTCGGTCTGCGCATTGTTGAAGACGAGCAGGAACTGCGTGAAGGAGTCCAGGTCATTTACGATACATTCCAGTCCCCCACTCTGGTAGAAGAATACATCCAGGGGCGGGAAGTGAATGTCGCGCTGCTCGGCAACAGTCCTGCGGAGGCCCTGCCGCCCGTCGAACTCGTCTTTGGCGAAGGACCGCAGATCTATACGTATGAAGACAAAAAGAGCCAGAGCGGCCGTACGGTCGAAAAAGTATGCCCTGCCCCATTAACAGAAGCAGAGACGGCACGCGTCCAGGAGCTCGCGGTCAAAACGTTCGAAGCGCTCAACTGCCACGACAGCGCGCGGGTGGATTTCCGGATTGATGAGAAGGGGGAACCCTACATTCTCGAAGTGAATTCCATGGCCAGTCTCGGTCCGGACGGCTCCCTCGTTTTTGCCGCGGACAAAATCGGCATGGATTACCCGACGCTCGTCAACCGCATCATTGATGTTACGTGTGAGCGGTACTTCGGCCGGGACTTCATCGATGAAGAAGCAGTCCGGGTGGAAACACAGGAAGGACGACTATTTGAGCGTCTGACGAAAAACCGCGGCAGGCTGGAAAGCGACCTGAACATGTGGACGAACATGTCGAGCCGTACAGAAGATGCTGTCGGCCTGAGCAGCGTCCGTAAAAAAGCGGAGGAACGAGCGGAAAAACTCGGACTGCGGCAGGTCGAGCACTTGACGAATCACCGCTCAGCCTGGACGTGGGAGACGAAAGCCGGAGTAAAGGACGGCACGCTGCTCGTCGTACCACTGGACGTACCGGGGGCCAGAACCGGCTACCCGCTGCCATACCGGCGGGAGCAGGAGTGGCTGTTCGGTGAAGGAATTGCTTCGAGCCGCGGCGGTTTGACTACCGCCTTCGCCTCGCTGCAGGCATTGAAAGATGAGCGGCAGCTGGGAAAAGTCAAAGCCGGTATTTTCTTTTATGCTGACGAAGGCAGGGGCATGCGCTACAGTTCGCCGATGTTGAAGAAAGCAGCAGCTGAAGCAGCAGAAGTGATTGTGATGCAGCCGGGATTTGTCGAAGGAAAAGTCGTCGATCAGCGGCGCGGCTCCCGGCAATTCCATTTGATCGTGGAAGGCGATCCGGAGCGGGCAGGAAAGCGGAGTGAACCAGTGGATGTGCTCAGCTGGTTCCTGGAAAAATCGGCACACCTGCAGCAGTTCAACGACCGCAAACGGCGCATTGCAGCGGTGATCCAGGATATTCGTTCGGAGCGCTACAGTGTACTAATGCCGCACCGGGTGACGGCAACGCTGCTGCTGACGTTTCTGGATGAAAAAACTGCAGAAGAAACCGAACAGCAGATCCGCGGGCTGCTCCAGGATAAGAAAAAAGGCATGCGTACGTACATGGAAGAAGTGTCCTCCCGACCACCGCTGAAGCGGCAGAAGGAGCATCCGATGCTCAAAAAAATGGAGGCCTGCGCGCGCATGCATCAGCTCCCATTCGGCACAGAGTCGGCTCTGCTCTCCAGTGCAGCCGGAGCAGTTGGAGAAGGAGTACCCGTATTGTGCGGCGCGGCTCCTGCCAGCCGGCAGTTGTATACTCCGAACGAAGCCGTGCACCGCATTGAGCTGCTGCAGCGATCTGTGCTGCTCGCCCAGTACCTTCAGCATCAGGCTGAATCGACAAGGAAATAAGAGGAGGAACCATCATGACAAACGAACAGGAACGCCTTCCACTGCTGATTTCCGTGCCGCACGGCGGCGTCGACATTCCAGAAGAACTTCGAGCACGTAGTCTGCTGACCGACGTCGACGTTGCGCTCGATGGAGATACGTGGACGAAGCAGCTGTTTGATTTTGAACAGGAAGCCGCTGTCTATCTTGCGCAGGACACCGCGAGAATCGTGGTGGACCTGAACAGGGACCCGATGGACCGTCCCCCGGAAAATCCGGATGGGGTCGTCAAAACGAAGACCGTGCTCGGCAGTGCAGTCTGGTCGGAAGCACTGACGGAGACAGAAACGAATCAGCTGATCCAGGCTTTCCACGAGCCGTATCACGCTGCGCTCGTCGAAGCTTCCGCCGCGGCAGGACTGGTTGCCGCTGTTGACTGCCACACGATGCTGGCGGATGGACCTGATAAAAACACCGGCGGCTGGTCTGCCCGTCCGTTGATCTGTATCAGCAATCGGGGACTTCCGGACGGAGCAGCGGGGACAGAACCAGTGACGGCTCCAGCGGAAATGATGGAGCAGCTGCGGCTGCTGCTGGAGGAAGTGTTTGCTGACGAAGCAGACGGTACCGTGCCACTGGTCGCCGTGAACACGCCGTTTCTCGGCGGCTACATCACGCAGTCTCACGGACGTCGTTCGGATCTTCCGTGGATCCAGCTTGAACTGAACCGGAAATTGTATCTGCCTGCAGAACCGAAGGCCGTACCGGATGATGCCGATCTGGCCCGGCTGGAGGTGCTCAACCGGAAGCTGTATGACGTGTTCTCGCGATTTGCCGCACAGGCCGTGCCGGCACCGGACGAGCGGAGAACGATATCCTGACCCTTGCAATCCCGCGCAGCATGTGTCTACAATAGAAGTACAGCAATTTTATATGGACCGCACTAGGGGTGCAGCAAGCTGAGAGACGGAGACTGCTCCGTTAACCCTTAGGACCCGAACCAGGTAATACTGGCGTGGGCAAGTGCAGACGGAAATATGTTAAGTATGTCTGCACCTCGTTTCCTTTGGAAACAGGTGCTTTTCTATTTCCTGACGACGGCCGTTCTCTCAGCAGAGGACGGCCGTTTATTTTTTCCTGGCTTTCTTTCGCTGCCGGCGCGTCGGCGCGCTGCCAGGGAATATCATGGTCCTGTATTTTCGGAGAGCCGGTAACGGGTCTCCGTCATTGGAAAAAAATCAAAGGAGGAAATGAATCATGAATGGACTAAGCTGTGGCACAAGCCGCATCGTCGGGGTACGGTTCGCTGTATACCCGATGGCAGACAACTTTGCAGAGATTATTAAAGGAGCACTGAAGGAGACGGATGCCAGTAAGGTGTGGGTGCAGACGGATGATGTTACTACGTGTATCCGCGGGAGATCCGAGCATGTTTTCGATACGGCCAAAGCCGTTTTCGCCCATGCGGCGAAATCCGGGATACACGTTGTATTCAATGGAACGTTTTCGGTCGGCTGTCCCGGTGACAGCGAAGGGGATGCGTATATGAACGAAGATGATCAGCGGCTCAACGATGCGGTGGTACGGGAACTCGACGTGGAGACGGCGACGCATTTCGCGCTCTATCCGATGGCCGATCCTGACTACATGCAGATCATTGCCGATCAGGTGCAGACGGCGGAAAAGCACGGCACCTTCTCCGGCGGGGTGCATTATGCTTCCCGCCTGGATGGGAACGTGAACCACGTTTTCGACACGCTGGAAGAAGCCTTCGTGAACGCGTCGAAAACGAAAGATCGTGGTCATGTCACGATGACCGCCACCGTGTCCGCCAACAGCCCGTCGACGAAAGCCGTATAAGGAGGGTGTCATGAACGAAATCCAGCAGGAACCGAAAACCATCCGTGAATCACTATTGGCCGTCTTTACACTGAAAGAACTGAAGCTTAAAGAAATCGTCCTGATGTCGATGCTCGGGGTCGTGTTCGGCTTTATTTATCTGGCGTTCTACTTCTTCGGCCAGGGGCTCAGAAATATCCTGCTGCCGATCGGGCTCGCTCCGTTCGCCTATGAGTTTATCTTCGGCATCTGGTTTATCGTATCCATCGTTGCGGCCTATATCATCCGCAAACGCGGAACGGCGTTCTGGTCGGAATTGATTGCCGGCACGGTGCAGGTGCTGATCGGCAGTCCAGCTGGTCCGATGCTGATTGTATCCGCAGCCATTCAGGGACTCGGAGCAGAGTCCGCTTTCTGGATGACCAAATACCGGAACTACAGCCTCTGGGTGCTGGTGACGGCCGGGGCGATGGCCGCTGTCTTCAGCTATGCATGGGGGCTGTACCACTCCGGGCTCATCGCTCTGGCCCCGGGACTGCTGCTGGCTACCCTGCTGGTACGGATTGTGAGCGGCATGCTTCTCGCGGGCGTACTCGGCCGCTGGGTAAGCCTCAGCCTGGCCCGGACCGGTGTGCTGCGCGGCTATGCACTCGGAAAGGAGCAGCAGCGTGAGCGCCGCGCATCCTGACCGGGTCCTCGACGTCCGCCGTTTTTCGTTTGCGTTCGAGGAGGTATGGCAGCTGCAGGAGCTCACGTTTCACGTCAATCGAGGTGAAATGCTGCTCCTCTCCGGGGCGAGCGGCACCGGGAAAAGCACTCTCGCACTCTGCATCAACGGACTGTATCCAGAAGCAGTCGAAGGTCAGACCGAGGGCAGCATTCTGCTCAACGGCCGCTGTGTGCAGGACATGCCGAAAGGTCAGGCTGCAGCAGAAGCCGGCGTCGTGTTCCAGGATCCGGAGAGTCAGTTCTGTATGATGAAAGTCGAAGATGAACTTGCTTTCGTTCTTGAAAATCAAGCCGTTCCTCAAAAGGAGATGGATCAGAGAATCACCGATGTATTGACGCAGCTCGGTATCAGCAGCCTGCGTCATCGGGAGATCCATACGTTATCAGGCGGCGAAAAGCAGAAAACAGCGGCGGCGGCCGTGCTGTTAATGGAACCGGATCTGCTGATTCTCGATGAACCTACCGCCAATCTGGATCCTGTTTCTGCCGCCGCTTTTGCCGAGACGATCCATGCTTTGAAAGAAGACCATGCTATCCTGCTGATTGAGCATCAGCCGGATGCCTGGCTTCCTTATCTTGACCGTGTCTGTCTGCTCGACACCCGCGGCGGAATCCGCCTGGAAGGAAAACCGGAGACTGTTTTCTCTGATGAACGGCTGCGGCAGGAAGGTGTCTACCTTCCTGCACGCTATACGCCGCTGCCGCCTCAGGCAGCGCCGCCGGTTTCCGGGCCGGATGTCCTTGAGCTGCAGGCCGTGTCGGCTTTCCGGAGTGATACGCCCATCCTCTCCGACATCAACCTGCGGATACAGGCAGGGACATGCACCGCACTTACTGGACAGAACGGGGCCGGGAAATCCACCTTGCTGCAGGTGATTTCAGCGCTGCTTCCTAAAGCAGCCGGGCGGGTGATGTTTCTCGGACAGGAAGTGACAGCTTGGCAGGAAGCAGAACTCCGTCGAAAGACAGGATATGTTTTCCAGCAGCCGGAACATCAGTTCATCACAGATACCGTAAAAGAAGAACTGACCTTCAGTCCGATGCTGAATGGGCATCCGGATCCGGATGCTCATGCTGCCGGGATGATGCAGCGTTTCGGTCTCGAACACCATGGCGAGGCCAATCCGTTCACCCTCTCCGGCGGGCAGAAACGCCGGCTCAGTACTGCCGTGATGCTGGATGAAACGCCGGAGCTGCTTCTGCTGGATGAACCGACCTTCGGACAGGATGCGGCTTCCACGACAAGGTTAATGGAAGATCTCCACCAGCTCCAGCAGCAAGGAACAGCAGTGCTGCTCATTACACATGATATGCGGCTCGTACACGAATGGTGCAGTCGGGTCATCGTCCTGCATGATGGAAGCATCGCATTCGACGGCAGTCCAGCGGTACTCTGGAGGGAACAGGAGCTGCTGCAGCAGGCACGCCTGCTCGCACCTGAAGGCCGGAAGGAGAAAAGGTATGGCTGAACAAATCAATCCAGCGGTCAAAGCGTTGACCGTGCTCATACCAGGGTTTCTGCTCAGCTTCAGCTTTGACGTCCTGACGCCGCTGCTGTTTCTGCTTTTCCTTCAAGTTTACGTGCTGTTTTTCAGTGGTATCGCCAGAAAGCGCTGGCTGCTGCTGTTTCCCCCGTTCCTGATTGCTGCAGCAGGATTTGCGTGGATGGCGATGCTGTATACAAGTTCGAATTTTGCCGGGGGAGACGTGCTGTTTTCGGTTTTTCATCTCGATGTGACGAGTGGGTCGCTCGTGGTCGGAATCAGCCTCGCCCTCCGCTCTCTTTGTTTTGTTAGTCTATCCCTGCTGTTCGTCCTCACCACCGACCCGACCAGGTTGATGCTGAGTCTCATGCAGCAGGCGAAACTCCCGCCGAAAATCACGTACGGCATCCTGGCCGGCTACCGGTTTGTTCCTTTGTTCCGGCATGAATTCCGGATTCTGCGCCAGGCGCAGCGTGTCCGGGGCGTGACCAGGGTCCGCGGGTGGAAAGGACGTCTGCTGCAGGTCAAGCGCTGTGCTGTTCCACTCCTGGCGAATGCGATCCGCCGGGCAGAACGGACGGCGAATGCGATGGAGTCGAAAGGATTTACCGGCAGCGGCGAACGAACCCACTTCCATCCGATGCGGGTAACAGGAAGAGACTGGCGCTTTTTCGGTCTCATCAACGGCATGCTCCTCGTCGTCTTCGGGCTTTCGTATTATTTCGGATATTTACGTATATTCGGCATTCAGGTTGGGGGATAGCCGAAGATGGAAGAGAAAGCATAAAAAAACCGCGCAGGGAGTTCCCCGCGCGGTTTTTGAACTTGGTTTGTAAGATAGCAAAAAATGTTATAGGAAGAGGACGGTGGCTTCGTCCGCTGCCGTGGATAAAGGAAAGACGTCCACTTGCGTGCATCCAGCGGCCGAAAGGCTTGTCGTTCAGTTGTTTTTAGAGAGGAAGAGCAGGTCAATCATCTTCGTGGTCATTGACATACCGCTGAAAAGTCGGTGCGTTGTACTGTTCCATCGTATCAATCAGCCTGCCGGGATCCTGGGCGATTTGAATCATCCCGAGGTAGCTTTCATGAAGAAACTCCTCTTTGACCATATGATCGAGCATATGAAGAAGCGGATCGTAAAATTCATTGATATTGACAACGCCGATGGACTTCCGGTGCAGACCGAGCTGCGCCCACGTGAAGATTTCAAAGAATTCCTCCATCGTCCCTGCTCCTCCGGGAAGAACAACAAATCCGTCAGCCATGTCGGCCATGCGTGACTTTCGTTCATGCATCGAATCTACGATGATCAAATCATCCAGCATTGGATGAGCTACTTCTCGTTCCTGCAGCATTTTCGGCATGACGCCGGTGACACGGCCGCCGGCTTCCAGGCAGGCGTTGGCAGCAACTCCCATCATGCCGACGGCGCCGCCTCCATAGATCATCTCGATGCCGCGTTCTGCTAGAGCCTGTCCAAGTTTTTTGGCTTCTGTCTCATACAAAGACGTTCTTCCGGAGCTGGATCCACAGTAGATGGTGATCCGCTTCATGCCGACTCCCCCTTTGTGACAAATTGGTAACGCTGCTTTTATTTTAACACGAAAGACCTGATTCTGCCGTCATGTTTTCAAACAGTTTTGACTTTTTCGTGTGTATGTGCCAGTTGTATCCGTTTTAATCGGGGAGCAGCTTCTCCTCCTGCTGCGGCGAAAGGAAGACGGCCGCGCCCGTTGTTGGAAGACAGGAAGAGACGGCGCCGTCAAAAATGTTCATTTAACAAATTTGTCACGTGCGTGATCCTTTATCACTGTGCTACAATTATGAAAACGTTTTCTTTGTTTCGTGAGTAAGCATGAGAGGTCATGGAGAAAGGCGACGGCTCCTTGCTTTTGACCGCGGGTACTAGATAAAAAACGAATGAGGCTCTTTTTTTTCGGCCTCCTTGTGAAATAAAAAACAAACATCGTAGATAGAGCAGGTGATCATATGATTAAAGGATTTTCTCATTACTGGACAAAAAAGCAGATAAAAACCCATTTATCCGTTGTGAAAGGAAAGACGCCTCCGACGCTCGTGATCAAAGACGTCACGTATTTGAACAGCATGCGCCGGCAGTGGGTCACCGCCAATATCTGGATATACGAAGACCGTATCGTCTATATCGGCAGTGACATGCCCGAATCAGCGGACAGCGTCATGGATGCAGAAGGGAAGTTTGCCGTCCCTGGCTACATTGAACATCATGCCCACCCGTTTCAGCTGTACAATCCGATGACCCTCGCAGCTTTCAGTGCCGTTCGCGGAACGACGACCATGGTCGGTGACAACCTGCCTTTTTTCCTGCATTTACAGAAGGACAAAGCATTTGCACTGCTGGATAAAATGCAGGAGACACCGATGACCATGCTCTGGTCGGCCCGGTATGATTCTCAGACCGAGCTGCAGCAGGAAAATGAAGTGTTCTCCTACGCCAACATCCGCTCCTGGCTCGACCACCCTTATGTCGTACAGGGAGGCGAACTGACAGATTGGTCGAAGGTGCTTAACGGGAGTGACGACCAGCTGCTGCACAGCATGACCGAAACGAAGGATCTGCGCAAGCCGATTGAGGGACATCTTCCCGGAGCCGGGAAAAAGACCCTCACGCAGATGGCGCTCCTCGGCGTAGATGGAGATCATGAAGCAATGACGGGAGAAGACGTCATGGCCAGACTCGACTCTGGTATAACGGCATCGCTGCGCAGCTCCTCTATCCGGGATGATCTGCCTGATTTACTGGACGAGCTGCATGAACTTGGTTTGAACAATTATGATTCGCTCATGATGACAACGGATGGATCTCCGCCTCATTTCACGAAGCACGGCATGATGGAGCGCCTGATCCAAACGGCAACGGACCACGGAGTGCCGTTCATCGACGCTGTTCATATGGTGACTAAGAATGTCGCGCGTCATTTCTTCATGGACGATGTCCTCGGCATCATTGCGCCCGGCAGAATTGCGAGCATCAACTTTCTTTCTTCCAAAGACGATCCGAGACCAGTCGATGTTCTGGCGAAAGGCCGCTGGGTCCGCAGAGACGACGAGCCCTGCTTTCCGGAAATCGATATCAACTGGAGCGATTTTGGTCTAGGGCCGCTCGAGCTGGATTGGGATCTCGGAGAAAAAGACCTTCATTTTTCCATGCCGCTCGGAATGGAGATGGAAAACGATGTGATCATGAAGCCATATCAGATTCTGAAAGATCCAACCGGAGACCGGCTGCCGGAAGACTGCGATGAACATTTCATGGTGCTGATCGACCGGGAGGGCAGATGGAACGTCTCCACACTCGTCAAAGGCTTCGCTGGGAATATCTATGGGTTTGCAAGCTCCTTCTCCTCTGCCGGCGATATTCTGCTGATCGGAAAAGATAAGGAAGGTATCAGAAAAGCCTTCCAGCGGCTGAAAGAGAAGAAGGGGGGCATCCTGCTTCTTGATGAAGATGGTACGGAAACAGCAGTAGATCTGCCGATAGCCGGCATGTTTTCTGCGCTCGGCATGGAAGAAGGACTCATCGACCAGGAGGCGGCCTTCCGGGAAGCTATGCAGGCCCGCGGCTATGCCTTCGGGGACCCGGTCTACACCCTCCTTTTCTTTTCCGCCACACACCTCCCGTACGTGCGGATTACGCAGAAAGGGATCATCGATGTGAAAAAGAAAAGGGTACTCTTTCCCGCGCTTATGCGTTAAACTAGAAAAGGAAGGCAGAGCCGGGGAGAGATTATCAGGATGAAAAAAACAGCATGGCTGTGCGGAATCCTGCTAGCAGCAGGGTGCAGCGGCGCAGAGAATAACGAGAATAACATGGAAGAGGAAGCAGGCAGTACAGCAGAGAACGCTGCCGTCTCCAACGAGAATAACGCCAATAATAACGAGGAAGCACAGGATCCGGAAGATTTTGACTACACGTTTCCGCTCACTGGATTGGGAGCGGAGGAGGATCCGGACCACCGTGCATTCGGCGTGATGATCGAGAATGCACCACAGGCCCGGCCGTATGCCGGGGTAGAAGAAGCCGACGTCGTCATGGAAGTGTTGTCCGAAGGGGACATCACGCGGCTGCTCGCTGTCTTTCACAGCAGCGGTCCGGACGTGATCGGCTCTGTCCGAAGTGCGAGAGATTATTATATCGATCTCAACAACGGTTTCGATGCCTTGTACGTTTCAGCCGGCGGCAGTCCGGCGGCGTTTGAGATGTTCCAGTCCGGGGAAGTGGATTTTATTAACGGGCTGGAATATGACGGCGTCCATTTTGAGCGGTATGAAGACCGGTCTGCTCCGCACGATCTTTTTACGTCGTGGGACGGGCTGCTGGATGCAGCGGAGGACAGCGGCAGAGACATCGATACGGCCCCGCCGGAACTCAACTTTGCGGAGGAAGAAGCGCCGCTTGAAGACGACGTGGAAAGCCTTGAGATTGCCTACGGCGGCAGCAGCGGGGTCACCTTCACGTATGACGAAGAAGAAGGCGGCTATCTGCGCAGCGTCGATGGCGAGCCGATGGAAGACCTGGAGACAGGGGACCCCGTCGCGCCGCGCAATGTTCTCATTGCAGAAGCTCCTCATGACGTGGTGGATGACGAAGGACGCCGGGATATTGATGTGGAAGCAGGCGGAGATGCCTACCTTGCCTATGACGGTACGGTCGTCCGGGCAGCGTGGGAAAATCAGGACGGGGTGATTGTTCCTGTCGATGATGAAGGAGAACCGATCCCGCTCCAGCCTGGTCAGACATGGATCAGCATAACGGAGGAAGATCTGGACAACTACGTGGATATGGACGGGGCGGACTAGCCCAGGAGAGGAGAGACCACTCCATGCAGATCGATAAACTAAGAGGGAAAGAACTGGATCAGCTCTTTGATGCCATTTTAAGTCTAAAGGATAAAGAAGAATGCTATCAATTTTTCGATGATCTATGTACGATGAATGAAATTCAGTCCCTGGCCCAGCGGCTCGAAGTTGCACGCATGCTGATGGAGGGGGATACCTACCAGCGCATTGAACAGGAAACCGGCGCCAGTACCGCGACCATCTCCCGGGTGAAGCGCTGCATCAATTACGGGAATGACGGCTACAAATTCACGCTCGACCGGGTGCACGACCCGGAACATCACCGCACGTAGATCAAGACTTTCCTTCAGCAGCATGCTGCTGAGGGAAAGTCTTTTTTTAAGGATGCTAAAGTTTTCATACAGGGGGACGGCGGCATCGAACGCTGCGCGGGAAGGACGAAGAACCTGTTCTTCCCTTGAAAACTCTGCAGCGACGAGGCACGCTGTTCCGACCAAAAGGCGCTTCGCGCTTTTGGTCCTTAGAAACAGAGGATGTCATAGGAGGAGGAGGAAGGCGCTCGCCCGGCGCGGTAGGCACAGTGCCTTCTTTTCGTACGTCTCCTTTGACGCTTACAGCGGGCGCAGCGTAGTGGCGGGGTTGTGGCTTGAGTCGACAGGGTTCAGGTGATACCTCGACGTACCTCTCGTTTTGTGTGGCGGGGTGGAAGCCGTCTGGCGGACTTTTTCTCCCGGGCGACAGACTTTTGCCGCGGGGCGACGAGGTTTTGGTGTCCGGGCGACGCGCTTCGTCTGTCCAGTCGACCAGGTTTCTGCCTCTGGCAGCGGTGCATGGTCTTCAAACGTTCGAAGGTGCAGGGGATCGACGTCTTGGTGGCCCGCTGCGTGGGATCTGTCTTCCGTCCTCGTAAAAGAACGTGGAAATCGGCCGCAGGACACCTGCAGAGGCGGGGCGTTTCTGCTATACTGAACGCTGAGAAGCAGAGGTGTGAGGTGGAAGCATGAAAACATATGAAGAGTGGCGGCACGTCTTTAAGCTCGATCCTGCCGAAACACTGTCCGATGACGCACTCGAACAGCTGTGTGAATCCGGGACAGATGCGGTCATTGTCGGCGGAACTGACAACGTCACAGAAGAAGATACACTGGATCTGCTTATGCGGATTCGACGATACAGCACAGCCTGCGCACTGGAGGTCAGCGACGTGGACGCAGTGGTTCCCGGGTTCGATTATTACCTCGTCCCTTCCGTGCTCAACTCACGTGATAGAGAATGGGTCATCGGCCGTCACCATCAGGCGATGCTGGAATTCGGGCCTTTTACGTCTGCGGAAGAACTGATTGGAGAAGGATACTGCATCCTTAACCCGGAGGCAAAAGCAGCGGTTCTTACCAACGCGGATACGTCGCTGGACACGGAGTCGATTGAGGCTTATGCACGGACCGCGGAGCAGCTGTTCCGTCTGCCGGTTTTTTATCTTGAATACAGCGGTACATATGGAGACCCGTCCGTCGTCAAGGCAGCAGATGAGGTACTCGAACAGGCCCGCCTGTTTTACGGCGGCGGCATCACGACGACAGCACAGGCGGCAGAAATGGCCGCGCATGCCGACACGATTGTCGTCGGAAATATTATCTATGAGGATCTCAAAGCGGCACTGAAGACAGTGGAAGCGGTCCAATCCGCGGCCCGCTGTACAAAATAACGAGAATAAGGTAAGCTGATTTTAGAACAAATGTTTGGGTGGTGAGAGCGTGACAGAAACATTGCTGACAGGACTGAATCCGGAACAGCAGCGAGCAGTAAAACATAATGAAGGACCGCTCCTGATCATGGCAGGAGCAGGGAGTGGAAAGACGCGCGTACTAACGCATCGCATCGCATATCTGATCAGTGAGAAAGGCGTTCCGCACTGGTCGATTCTGGCGATTACTTTTACGAACAAAGCAGCTCGGGAGATGAAGGACCGGGTCGCATCGATTGTCGGCCGCGGAGCAGAAGAGATGTGGATTTCCACCTTCCATTCGATGTGCGTCCGCATTCTCCGCCGGGACATCGACCGGCTCGGCATCAACCGTAACTTCACGATCCTCGATGGAAGTGACCAGCAGACGGTCATGAAGCGGATCGTAAAGGAAATGAACCTCGATAAGAAGAAATTTGATCCGCGCGCGATGCTCGGAACGATCAGCAGTGCGAAGAACGAACTGAAGGACGCGGCAGCCTTCGCTAAATCAGCCAATGGATTCTGGGAAGAGACCGCTGCGGATGTGTACAAGAAATATGAAAAAGAATTGAAGAAAAACCAGGCACTGGACTTTGATGATTTAATCATGACGACCATCCGGCTGTTCCGTCAGGTGCCGGAAGTGCTCGAATACTATCAGCGCCGCTTCCGCTACGTCATGGTCGATGAATATCAGGATACAAACAAAGCACAGTACGAACTGGTGAAGCAGATTGCCGACCGGCATCACAATCTCTGTGTCGTCGGTGACTCGGACCAGTCGATCTACCGCTGGCGCGGGGCAGACATCAAGAACATCCTCTCGTTCGAGAAAGACTATGAGAATGCCGTCGTCGTCATGCTGGAACAGAACTACCGCTCGACGAAGCATATTCTGGATGCAGCGAATGCGGTGATTGATAACAATGCGAACAGACGGAAGAAGGACCTCTGGACGGAAAATACCGCCGGCGAGAAAATCACGCTGTACGAAGCGGGCAATGAACAGGAAGAGGCACGCTATATCGTCGGAAAAATGAAGGAGCACATAGATAACGGCATGAAGGCTTCCGATCTCGCAGTCCTTTACCGGACGAATGCCCAGTCTCGTGTGCTGGAGGAACTGCTCGTCAAATCGAACATGCCGTATACGATCGTCGGCGGCACGAAGTTCTATGATCGAAAAGAGATCAAAGATCTGCTTGCCTACCTCCGGCTGATTTCGAATCCGGATGACGACATCAGCTTCCGCCGGATCGTCAACGTTCCGAAACGGGGCATCGGCGGAACGACAGTGGATAAACTGCAGGCCTATGCGGATGCGCATGATTTGTCCTTGTTTCAGACGGTGCAGGAAATCGAGCAGGTCGGCCTCAGTGCCAGATTCAGCGGCACGCTGCGAAGCTTTGCCGAACAACTGAAGGGCTGGGTGGACATGCAGGAGTATCTGCCTGTCATGGAGCTCGTCGAAGAAATGCTGGAGAAAACAGGCTATCGTGACATGCTGAAGCAGGATCAGAGTCTCGAATCGGAATCACGCCTCGAAAATATTGAAGAATTCCTGACAGTAGCGAAGGAATTCGAAGATGTCAGCGAAGACAAGACGCTGACAGCCTTTTTAACGGACCTCGCACTGGTGGCTGACATTGACCAGGTCGATGAAGAGGAAGAAGCGCAGGTTAAATCCATTCTCATGACGCTTCATTCTGCAAAGGGACTGGAATTTCCCGTCGTCTTCCTGGCTGGTCTGGAAGAAGGAGTCTTTCCGCACAGCCGCTCGCTCATGGAGGAAGAGGAGATGGAGGAAGAGCGCCGTCTCGCCTACGTAGGCATCACGCGTGCCGAAGAGCAGCTTTATTTGACTCGGGCAAGAATGCGGACGATTTTCGGCAAAACGAATGCCAACCCTCCTTCGCGGTTCATCTATGAACTTCCTTCCGAATTGACAGCCGAAGCGGGTGTAATGGAAGTACCTTGGAGTAACGGCGGCAGGCGCACGGTCGAAAGCGGCGGCAGTCAGCGTCCGGCGGAAAAGCGTACCGTAAAAACGATGCAGCGGACGACAACGGGCGGCGACAGCTTCGCCTGGTCGATCGGTGATAAGGCTTCCCATAAGAAATGGGGAACAGGCACGGTCGTAAGCATCCGCGGCAAAGGGGAAGACGTTGAACTCGATATCGCCTTCCCGGAGATCGGCATCAAGCGGCTGTTTGCCAAGTTTGCGCCGATCACGAAAGAATAGAGGTGGATGGACGTGTCTAAAGAGCAGATTGATGCGCTGACGAAAGAACTGCAGGATCATGCCTACCGGTACTATGTCCTGGATGAACCGGTCATTGATGACGCAGCTTATGACAAGAAGCTGCGGGAACTGCAGGAACTCGAGGCAGCATATCCGGAATACAAACAGGAGGACTCCCCGACCGAACGCGTCGGCGGAGAACCACTGGATCAGTTTAAAAAAGTCCGGCACGAGATCCCGATGATGTCCCTTTCCAACGCGTTCAATGCGGAGGAGCTGCGGGAATTCGACCGGCGCGTCCGCGAAGGGCTCGGGGAAGAAGCGTCCTACAGCTGCGAGCTGAAATTCGATGGACTGGCAGTGACGCTGAAATACGAAAACGGCCGCTTCGTCCAGGGCGCTACACGTGGCGACGGGACGACCGGAGAGGATATTACAGCCAACCTGCGCACGATCCCCTCGATTCCGCTGAAGCTGCAAAAGCCCGTGACGATCGAAGTGCGGGGAGAAGCCTTCATGCCGAAAGCATCGTTTGAACGACTGAATCAGGCGAGGGAGGCACAAGGAGAGGCGCTCTTTGCCAACCCGCGGAACGCCGCAGCCGGTTCTCTCCGGCAGCTCGATCCGAAAATTGCAGCAGACCGGCATCTGAATATTTTCATTTACGCCGTTGCTTCGCTGGAAGAAGACGGCCCGGATACCCACACAGAAGCGCTTGCCTATGCCGCAGAGCTCGGCTTCCACGTGAACAAAGAGACGAAGCAGGCCGCCTCCATCGATGAAGTGATAGCGGTCTGTGAAGCCTGGGAAGACAAACGGAGCGAACTGCCGTACGAAATCGACGGCGTCGTGGTGAAAGTGGATAACCTGGAAGCACAAGAGCAGCTTGGTTATACGGCCAAGAGTCCAAGGTGGGCAACTGCTTACAAGTTTCCGGCAGAAGAAGTGACAACGGTGCTTCGCGATATTGAACTGAGTATCGGCAGAACAGGCGCCGTGACCCCGACAGCCATTCTCGATCCCGTCCCGGTGGCAGGGACGACAGTACAGCGGGCGTCCCTGCATAACGAAGATCTGATCCGCGAACAAGATGTGAAAATCGGGGACCGCATCGTTATTAAAAAAGCAGGGGACATCATTCCGAAAGTGGTCCGGGTTCTGACAGAAGAACGAACCGGCGATGAAATCGATTTTCATATGCCGGACACCTGTCCGGAATGCGGGGAGGAACTCGTGCGCATCGAGGGGGAAGTCGCCCTCCGCTGTGTGAATCCGCTCTGCCCTGCCCAGATCCGGGAAGGACTGATCCACTTCGTCTCGCGTAATGCGATGAACATTGACGGGCTGGGCGAAAAAGTCATCACCCAGCTGTTTGATCATGATCTCGTCCGGAGTGTCGCTGATTTGTACCGGCTGGAAAAAGAATCCCTGCTGCAGCTGGACCGGATGGGAGAGAAATCAACAGAGAACCTGCTTCAAGCCATAGAAGTCTCGAAAGAAAATCCGCTCGACAAGCTGCTGTTCGGGCTCGGCATCCGCTTTGTCGGTTCAAAGGGAGCGGAGACGCTTGCAGCAGAATTTCGAACGATGGAACGTCTGCAGCAGGCGGAGCTGGATGAGCTGACAGCGGTTCATGATATTGGAGAGAAGATGGCTGATGCTGTCGTCACCTATTTTCAACAGGAGACGGTCCAGCAGCTGATCGATGAACTCCGCAGCCTCGGTCTGAATATGAGCTATGCCGGCACAGAAGCCGCCGAAGTCGACGAAGACAGTGCATTCAGCGGAAAGACGTTCGTGCTGACAGGGTCGATGGATGCCATGAGCCGCAGTGAGGCCAAAAAAGAAATCGAAGCCCGTGGGGGAAAAGTGACCTCCAGCGTTACCTCGAAGACCGATGTCGTGATTGCCGGCGAGAAAGCCGGATCCAAGCAGCGGAAAGCGGAGGAACTCGAGATCCCTGTGTGGGATGAAGAGGCCTTCACTTCGCGGCTGGACTAGGCGGAAACGTTTAAGGAAAACCACAGGAACCGTCCTTACCAGTTGATGGGACGGTTCCTTTTAGCGCGGGTGAAAAAAGAAGATACTGCACAGCAAGCATATGACGGCGTCGTCCCCATGTCCTTTCGACCGAAAGGGGCTTGTGCGCTTGTGGTCTGGATTCCTCCGACGAAGGACAGGCTGGCAGAATAGGGCGGTATGTGAGAAAATACGAGAAGATGGATCAGTTTTTCAGGGAGGACGAACATGATTAAATACTGGATTGCCGCCGGCACAGCCCTGCTCGTATTGAGCGGGTGTACGAATACAGAAGATGACGAAGAAAATGTGCTCGTTGTCGAAGAAACAGAAGATGAAGAGGCGGAGGAGCTTGTCAGCACACCGACGATCAGTTCGCCGGATAACTACTTCCGTAATGTGCTGGAAGATGGCACCTATCAGCGGAGTGAAGCACGCGGAAGTACCGCTCATGCGATGAACAATCGAATCGACATTGACCATTTTGAACGCGGCATGATGGAAGCGGCTGCTGAAAGGTTCGACCCGGATGATTATTTCTTCCAGGAAGGGAATTATCTATCCGGTGAAATCCTCAACAGCTGGCTGCGCAGATTTGAGCCGTCGCAGGAGGATGAAGATATCGAAGAAATCGAAGGTGATGCAGAGGACGGCACGGCACCTGAACAGGAAGTGGAGGAATCAGCGGGCCTGAACCCACCGCTGGCTGACGCAGAAAGTGAAGAAGACGCCATGCGCGGGAATCCGCTCGTTCTCTCGAATATTCAGGAACATAACTACTATATCGGCAGTGAAGAAGAAGGCGTTGAACTCGGCGGTGTGGTCATTGGACTGTCGGTGAGGAACATTTATTATTTCCGGACGGAAACCGAAGACGGCCTGCTGAACTTCCACGAAGAACCGGTAGACGAAGAATTTGCTCTAGAATACGCCCAGGATGCTGCAGGTACGATTCTGCAGCGGCTGCGCGGAACCGAAGAGCTGGAAGAGGTACCTGTCACCTTTGCGATTTTCCGTGAAGAGCCGAGGGGATCAGTGGAACCAGGGACTTTCCGCATGATGTCGCATGTCGGAGAAGGCGAGAATAACATTCAAGGCTGGGAAGGAATCAGCGAGAGCAACCTCGTCTTTCCGTCCAGTGAAGCGCGCGACCAGCAGCCGCAGCTTGCAGATGAGTTCACCTCTTTCCGTGAAGATGTCGAGCACTTCTTTGACGAGCCACTTGGAGTCATTGGACGTGCCAGATACAAAGACAATTCACTGCACGAATTTGATGTTGAAATTAACATTCAGTCGCACGGAATGCCGGAAGTCATTGCGCTGACCCAGTTCATCAGCGGACAGCTCGAGGATGCAGCCTTTTCCGGAGGAGCTCCGCTGCATATCTCCATCAGCTCTGTGGAAGGCAACGAAGCCGTGATTGTCCAGCATCCCAACCAGGAACCCTTTGTTCATATTTACTAACCGTGTTTGAAGCGGAACCATTGGAAGCACCGGTTCCGCTTTGATTCCTTTACTGCAGTGGAAAAAGCGGTATGGGAAGCTGCCCGGGAAGAAAGCAGATCAGGTGCTCTCTGTAACATGCTGCAGCTACTCAGCGCCGACTTTCCATTGGATTGGAAATTTTACGTTTACAATTGTGCGCACTGGGTAACAGAAAAATAAGTCTGAAAATTCAGAGGGAGGCATAACCGATGAAATATGTACTTGCAGGAACGGCAGCTGCAGCGATGTTTTTCGGTGGTGCAGCGGGTGTTTCAGCAGATTACGAGGACGTCGGCGACGATCACTGGGCGAACGAGGAGATTGACTTCTTAACCGGACAGGGGATTATCGAAGGACACACTGACGGCACGTTCCGGCCGAACGAGCCGGTGACGCGGGCTCAGACGGCAGACATGCTCGTTTCGACATTCGGTCCTCAGACAGACAACCGGCCGGATCCTGGATTCGGGGATGTTGAAGAGGGCGACTATGCGTATTATGAAATTCTAACAGCAGCTGACGAAGGCTGGATGAGCGGTACCGGCAGCAACTTTGAGCCGAATAACCCGTTGGAGCGTGGACAGATGGCCGCGGTCATCGATCGAGGTTTCGGCCTGATGCCGGCGTCGTTTGATGGCAGTTTCTCTGATGTCGACGGGAATATGTTCGAAAGCTCCATTTATAAGATCGCAGGCCACGGCATCACGCGTGGGTATCCGGACGGCACGTTTCGTCCCGGTGCAGAAACCACGCGGGCCGAATTTTCGACGTTCCTTGCCCGAGCGATCCATCCTGAGCGTTTCACTGGAGAAGAAGTAGAGAATGAAGAGGAACTGATTGCCGTAACCGATGAGTTCATGGCTGCCCTGCGCGACGGTGATATGGAAGAGGCTGCTTCCTTTGTCGACGAAGAACTGCTGTTTTCTCCTTATGCGAACGTATCCGATGAGGACATGAGCTTTACTTCTGAAGAAGTAGCCGGCCTCTGGGCGGACGACACCGTGTATGACTGGGGAGACTTTGACGGCACCGGCGACGATATTCTGAAAACGTATCAGGAATATGATGAGCGCTTTGTTTATGCCAGAGATTACTTGGAAGAAGCGGAAGTTAACGTGAATGCCCGTCTTGGTATGGGCAACGTTATCGATAATACCGATGACGTTTATCCAGGTTCCCACGTCGTGGAATACCACATTCCAGCAGAAGATGAGGAAGGATTTGAGTGGCAGAGTCTTCGTCTCGTCGTCACGGAAATCGATGATGAATGGTATGTAGAAGCTGTCATCAACGATGAATGGACCATTTAAGTAAAGACTCCGGATGAAAACGGTTCTCCCTCTTTGGATGCAGGAAAAACCGGAATGGCAGCCTTTGCATCAGTGAAGAGGCACGAAAAAAGGAGAAAAGCAGCGGGCCCTCACTACCATGTAGTGAGGGCCTTCGATATCAACAGGGCATGGCTTCCTCGCAGCAGGCGAAAAAGGAGGCAGAGAGCACGCTCGAATCAGCACGGACGCCCTCGGACCCGGTTAGAAGCAGCTGTACCGGGCTTTTTGTAACTGATAAATTAAAATAGACACTTTTTGATAAATAAAAATGAACACTTCTCCCATCGCAACATCATCATCCCCTTCTCTTATATACTTATCTTTTAAGAGTTGATGGAAGGGGCAGTGAAAGGTGGAGAAATGGCAGATGTATCATGACATTTATCAGTTGAAGCAGCAGGGATTTAAAATTCGTGGAATCGCAAGAAAGCTGGGAATTTCTCGAACCACCGTGTACAAATACTTAGCAAAATCACCAGAGGAAATGGCTGTTTGGATGGCTTCTACGAGAACGAGAATAAAACGACTGGATCCGTATGAGATGGTCATTCAGACATGGTTGAGTGAACACCCGGACCTCTCCTCTGCTCAGGTGCAGGACTGGTTGAAGGAGAAATACCCGAACCTTTCGGTCGGGGAGGCTACTGTTAGAAATTATGTAAGAGACCTTCGTGATAAATATGATCTTCCAAAAAAAGTGGAGAAAAGACAATATCAAGCTGTAGAAGAACTTCCGCCGGGGCAACAGGCTCAAGTGGATTTCGGTCAAACCCATCAAAAGGTGAAGCGGGGAGGAACGCAGAAACTTTGGTTTCTCACCATGGTCCTTTCTCATTCCAGATATAAATATGTCGAATGGCTGGACCGTCCGTTTACAACAAAAGATGTGATTCGATCTCATGAACGAGCGTTTCGTTTTTTTGAAGGCAGACCTCAAGAAATGGTTTATGACCAAGATGCTCTGTTAGTAGTTAATGAGAATATGGGGGATATTATTTATACAGCAGAGTTTCAAGCGTATATTCAGGAAAGAGGATTTCAAGTCCGGCTCTGTCGAAAAGCAGATCCAGAGAGTAAAGGGAAGGTAGAAAATGTCGTTGGTTTTGTGAAGAAGAATTTTGCCAGAGGACGATGTTTCAGCACCATTGAGCAATGGAACGAGCAGTGCACGAAATGGCTCTCGCGAACTGGGAATGGAAACATTCACCATACTATAAAAAAAAGACCGGCTGAAGTGTTCGCTCTGGAGAAACAACACTTACAGCCGGTCACCAAGAAAGACTTGGATTTTACCAATAGCGCAAGTATAGCAAGAAGTGTCCGAAAGGACAATACAATCATGTACAAGGGAAATCGATATTCTCTTCCTTACGGTACCTATGAACAAGGAAAGCAGATCTACTTAGAGGTAATAGCCGATCAACAGTTGATTTTAAAAGGAACTCCCGATGGAGAAGTGATAGCGAAGCATGACATCTCTTCTCAAAAAGGAAAACTGATCCAAAGCAGCAAGCATACTCGTGATCGCTCCAGTCATATTGCCACGTTCATGGAGACGGCTGCTTCCCTTTTTAAGAACAAAAAACAGGCTGCGGTTTTTCTCGACGAAGTATATCACCGACATCAGCGGTATATGCGGGATCAATTGATGGCCATAACAAAGTTAGTTCAGACGTATCCCGAGGAAGCGGAAGAAGCTCTTAGGATCTGTGTGACCAAAGCGCTTTTCAGTGCAGCCGAATTTCGAGATGTCGTGAACCACCTAAACCATGCTTCTAAAAAGAAAGAAATGCCCTCACATTCACCGTTATACAAGTCTCTTCATGATAAGGAACCAGAAGCAATGAAAGCAACAGCAGCTAAGGCGGAGGTGTCTGATTACCTCAACATTCTTCAAGGAGGGGACCTAAAGTGAAGGAACTTGAAAGAATCCAAAAAGAACTGCGTTCTTTACAGCTTTCCGAAACTGCTTCAGCTCTACCAGAGTATCTTCAACGGGCGGAACATAACGATTGGACGCACCTTGAATTTCTGATAGAGCTCGTGGACCATGAACAAAACCGAAGAGGAACGAAGTTAATCGAAAGAAGGATGAAATGGGCAGCTTTTCCAACGCCCAATACGCTTCAAGATTTTCGAGTCGAAGAGCAGGAGGCCCTCACAGAGAAGCAGATACGTCAATTAAAGGAGTTTACCTGGATTGATCAATTATACAACCTGATCCTGCTGGGCGCACCAGGGACAGGGAAGACGTTACTCGCTACCGGTCTCGGAGTCGAAGCTATCCATCAAGGTTATAAAGTAGCTTTCATTTCGATGGGGGAACTGGTCCACGTGATGAAAACTGAAGAAATAACAAGGAAATCTCAACTTCGAATGAAACGCATCCGAGAAGCGAACCTTGTCATCATTGATGACTTAATGTTTATGGCTATGGACTATCGAGAGGCCAATCTCTTCTTTCATTTAATAAACGACTTGTATGACCGAGCTTCCGTTATTTTAACCTCAAACAAAGCTCCTCATGAGTGGGGAGAGCTTTTAGGGGATCATGGAATCACAACAGCTATTCTGGACCGTTTGGTCCACAGAGCGGAGGTCGTTCATTTTGAAATGAACGACAGTTATCGTATGAAACATCGTACCACGATATTTAAGGAGGAAAGTGTCCAGAATTAATTATCGAAAACTGTTCAATTTTACTTGACGGTTACACTTTTCGTCCAAGGGGGCGAGGCGGAGCGGTCTCCCGGGAACAGAAGAAGCTGCTAGTACTATGTGAGGCTCGCCGAGAGAACGAGCTGTGGCTGCAGGTTCTCTGATTGCGCATCAAGCCTCTCTGCTCCGGGGCTTAACGTTGTCACAGGGGTGGTTCTTTGATATCATCGTACTATTGCATGATCAGCATAAGGAGGGAACAACATGGAACGGATTTCGAAGGAACAGATCCGTCACGTGGCCGATCTGGCCCGTCTGGAACTGAAAGAAGAAGAAATTGCTCACTTCGGTGAACAGCTGGATGACGTGATTAAAGCTGCGCAGCAGCTTAATGAACTGGATACAACGAATGTCGAGCCGACCTCGCACGTACTCGATGTACGAAACGTGCTCCGGGACGATGTCGTGAAACCATCGCTGGACAGAGACGATGTACTGAAAAACTCGCCGGACGATGATGAAGGTCAAATCAAAGTGCCATCGGTACTGGAATAAGGAGGTCAACCGGATATGGGAGCTTTTACACACTCGTTAAAAGAGCTGCACACCATGCTACATAACAATGAAATCACGGTGGAGGCGCTCGTCAGACAGGCACTGGACCGCATCAAGGAAGTCGATGGAACGGTCGGTGCCTTCCTGCGTACCGATGAAGAAAAAGCGCTTGCCAGGGCTGCAGAGCTGGATCAGCAGCTCCAGGACGGCACAGCAGATGCCGACGAGGTTCTTTTTGGCCTGCCGGTCGGAATCAAAGACAACATTGTCACGAAAGGACTCCGTACGACCTGCGCGAGTAAGCTGCTGGAGAACTTTGAACCTGTCCATGATGCTACCGTCGTAGAAAGCCTGCGTGACGCCGGCGCGGTCACGGTCGGCAAACTGAACATGGATGAATTCGCGATGGGCTCTTCCAACGAGAACTCCGGCTTCTATCCGGTGCGCAACCCTTGGAATACAGACCATGTTCCGGGTGGATCCAGCGGTGGCTCGGCAGCAGCTGTTGCTGCGGGCGAAGTACCGTTCACGCTCGGTTCTGATACCGGCGGGTCTATCCGTGAACCGGCCGCCTACTGCGGTGTTGTCGGCCTGAAACCGACATACGGGCGGGTCTCCCGCTTCGGCCTCGTTGCGTTTGCTTCATCTCTGGATCAAATCGGTCCACTGACCCGTTCAGTGGAGGACAATGCCTATGTGATGCAGCGCCTGGCAGGTCATGACGAGCGGGATTCGACGAGTGCCAACGTGGAAGTGCCCGATTACCTTGCAGCGCTCACAGGCGATCTAAAAGATATGAAAATCGGCGTGCCGAAAGAATACCTCGGAGAAGGAGTCAGCCAGGGGGTGCGCGACCGAGTCCGCGAAGCACTCGATACGCTGAAAGACCTCGGAGCAAAAGTAGAGGAAGTGTCGCTGCCTCACTCAAAATACGCCCTTGCCTCCTACTACGTGATTGCTTCGTCTGAAGCGTCTGCCAATCTGGCCCGCTTTGACGGTATCCGCTACGGCGTGCGCCGGGATGCAGATAACCTGCTGGATACGTATTTAAAATCCCGCAGTGAAGGCTTCGGCGACGAAGTGAAGCGTCGGATTATGCTCGGTACGTTTGCCTTGAGCTCCGGGTACTATGATGCTTACTATAAAAAAGCGCAGCAGGTCCGTACGCTCATCAAGCAGGATTTTGAGGATCTTTTCCTCCAGTATGACGTCATCATTGGTCCGACGGCACCGACGACGGCGTTCAAGATCGGGGAGAACATTGATGACCCGCTGACGATGTATGCCAACGATATCCTGACGATTCCGATGAACCTGGCAGGTGTCCCTGCGATCAGCGTGCCGTGTGGATTCGATGAAGGGATGCCGGTCGGACTCCAGATCATCGGCCGACATTTTGAGGAGGCTACGGTTTATCGTGCGGCATATGCATACGAACAGGCAGTCGGCATTGCAGCGCTGCCGGAAGTGAAGGGAGGCGCGCAGTCATGAGTTATGAAACGGTCATAGGACTGGAAGTACACGTAGAACTGAAGACCAACACGAAAATCTTCTGCAGCTGCTCCACCGAGTTTGGTGCACCGCCAAATACGCAGACATGTCCGATTTGTCTCGGTCATCCCGGTGTCCTGCCTGTACTGAACCGTCAGGCAGTGGACTTCGCGATGAAAGCGTCGATGGCGCTAAACTGTGAGGTGGCGGACGTAACGAAGTTTGACCGGAAAAACTACTTCTATCCGGATAATCCAAAGGCGTATCAAATTTCGCAGTTTGATCAGCCGATTGGAGAAAACGGCTGGATTGACATCGAAGTCAACGGGGAGAAAAAACGCATCGGGATCACCCGTCTTCATTTGGAAGAAGACGCCGGCAAGCTGACCCACGTAGAAGGCCAGGGACATTCCCTCGTCGATTACAACCGTGTCGGAACACCGCTTGTGGAAATCGTGTCAGAACCAGATATCCGCACACCGGAAGAAGCGTATGCGTATCTGGAAAAACTGAAGGCCATCATGCAGTACACCGAAGTATCCGACTGCAAAATGGAAGAAGGATCCCTCCGCTGTGATGCGAACATTTCCATCCGGCCGACGGGGCAGAAGGAATTCGGTACCAAGACAGAGTTGAAAAACCTCAATTCCTTCAACCACGTGCATAAAGGACTTGAATATGAGGAGAAGCGCCAGGAAGAGGAGCTCACCAACGGCGGAGAAATCCTGCAGGAAACCCGCCGCTGGGATGATGCGAAGAAACAAACGATACTGATGCGGGTCAAAGAAGGATCGGACGATTACCGGTATTTCCCGGACCCGGATCTTGTCCACCTGTACATTGAGCAGGATTGGAAAGACCGCGTGTATGGCACGATTCCGGAACTGCCGGACGCCAGAAAAGAACGTTATATCCAGGAGTATGACCTGCCTGCCTATGACGCGGCCGTCCTGACTCAGCAGAAAGCCATGAGTGACTTCTTTGAACAGGGGCTGCAGGAAGGCGCTCCCGCTAAACAGCTCTCCAACTGGTTGATGGGAGAAGTCAACGGTTACCTGAATCAGGAAGGACTGGAACTGGAAGAACTGCCGCTGACGCCGAAAGCACTGGCAGAGATGATTGCCCTCATTGAAAAAGGAACGATCAGCTCGAAAATTGCGAAAAAGGTATTCAAAGAACTCGTAGAGAACGGCGGCGATCCCCAGACGATCGTAGAAGAGAAAGGCCTCGTTCAGATCAGTGATGAAGGGGCTGTCCGGGAGATGGTCAACGAAGCACTCGACCAGAATGATCAGTCTGTCGAAGACTATAAGAACGGCAAAGAGAAAGCGATCGGCTTCCTTGTCGGTCAAGTCATGAAAGCGTCCAAAGGGAAGGCCAATCCGCAGCTGGTCAATCAGCTGTTGAAAGAAGAATTGGATAAAAGGTAAAGGTTCATCCAGGAGGATGCGATCGGATCTGGCACCGCAGGAGGCATGTTGCTTCCTGCGGTGTTTTTTTGGGTGATAAGAATGTATACGTTCTCATTAAGGGTGACGGCGGCTTCATGCGCTGCTAGGGAAGAACGAAGCACGTGTTCTTCCCTTCAAAACCTGCAGCGACGCCGCATGCCGTTCCGAACAAAAGGCGCTGCGCGCTTTTGTTGATTGTCAGAAAGGCAGCACATGTAGGACGGGAGGCTGCGGGCCGGCCTGGGTTTCTGGAGGAGACGTCGCCGGCCTGGACCGAAGCGCTGCTGCGTGACCGCCGGGCTTCACTGAACGTCCACTTCGCCCTCCTCAATGACCACCAAGTGTCGATGTGACCGCCTTTTCCTGTCCAGCGACTGGTATTCTTCGCTGCATGCCTGCTCCCGGCCGCTCAACCTCCGAGCCGCCGCCGTGAACGTCCGCTCCGCACCAAATCCATTACCACAACTACAACAAAAAATCATCTATCCACCAAGCTCTTTATCCCCACTCGTTGCCGAAGCAGCCGGGGGGCTTTCGTAACTGTAAGTTCATGGGATGTTGAAGAGAATAAGACGATGACCCGCGCTGAGTGTCCACCGATCGCTTGCCGCATGCACCAGGGAAGTTCCTTACTGTAAGACACATTACAGACGCAGGCAAATGTGTTGTGCACAATGAAGACAGACGAACAGGAAAGGAGTCGAAGGTATGGGCAGACTCGCAACAACATTGAACTGGCTGCAGAATCACCCCATTATTTATCAGGGCCGGCACATGCACTTCGTCGGATTTGGACTATTCGCCGGATTGAACGCAGCCGCCATCACGGGGGTCCTGCTCTTTTACATGTACGCCCATGGGATCGCGCTGTCAGCGTCCGTATTCTGGATGCTGCCGCTCGGAGCGGTATTCGTCTGGTGCGGGGCACGGGCGATGCACTTGATTTCCCTCGGGAAAAAATTTCTGCAGAACCCGCTCCGATATTTAAAAGAAACGTGCTTTTATCTGCAGGGGGGGATTGCCGGAGCTTTTCTCTGGTCGTTCGTTTTTGCTTCTGCCGCTGGGGCACCTGTCAGTATGGTGTGGGATGGGCTTGCTCTCGGCACGCTTCTCGGGCAGATATTCGGTAGAATCGGTTGTTTCAACTACGGATGCTGTTTCGGCAAGGTGACCAACAGCCGTTTAGGCTTGGCTTATCATCATCCGGGGACGAAAATCATGCGGCTGCACCCGGAATTGAAGGGGGTGCGAGTTCATCCGGCCCAGCTCTATAAAGCAGCCATGAACGCAGGAGCTTTTACGGCCGTTGTCATGCTGCTGCCGATGGGTCTTCCGCAGGGTAGTATCGCTGCCGCTTTTCTTTTGTACCATGGCATTTCGCGTTTTGTTTTTGAGTATTTCCGTTATGATATTTATATACACGGAAAGCGTAACTGGATTACGTACCGCTTCGCCCTTTTTTCCGTCGGAGCATCCATGTTGATGGCGGTTCTCGGACCAGTCGTAGACAGCACGTTTTACCGCTTGCCGGAGACCGGCATTTCCATGACGTCGATGCCGTTGTTTTATCTTCAGCATCCATCGATTCTGATCATGCTGGTGCTGACGGGCATGCTGGTGGCAGCCGGCTACGGCATTCACGGAAAACACCTCGGCCAAATACCGTTTACAGAAAGGAGTAACAATGATGAAACAAACGAAGGTCATGATCATCGGAGCAGGACCGTATGGGATAAGTCTCGCTTATGATTTGTGGGACCGCGGTGTCCCTTTTGAGATTGCTGGGAAGCCGTTTGATTTATGGATGAACCATACGATGCCGTCGATGGCGATCCGGTCCGATCGTCATACTAGTGAGATTTATACACGAAGAGGCGTATTTGATCTTACTGCCTATATACGGAAAGTGAGGCCCGACGACGCGGAGCAAGTCATCAAAGACCGTCTGCCTTCTGATCTCTTCCGAGATTATCTGCGCCACGTGCTCAAAACGCTCCCGTTTTCAATCGAAAACCAAAAGGTAGAAACGTTGAAAAAAGAAAATGGTTATTACATCAGCCGACTGGAGGATGGAAGTATCATCCATTCGGAAGAAGTGGTTCTCGCCAGCGGCATCGAGCCGCACAAGCAAGTGCCCGCGGCCCTTGAAGGATATACCCGCGTGCAGCATGGGTGGGAAACAGCAAGCTACAGCGGCAGCAATGGAAAGAAGCTGCTGGTCATCGGGGGAGGGCAGTCTGCAGCAGAAGCAGTGGATGAGTTGTCGGACCATAACGAAGTGACCTGGATGATGAAACGAACACCTACGTTTTATTCAGAGCCGATCAACCTTCCGAAGCCGATATTCAAACTCATCCTTCTCCTCTCGCCTTACTTTTACTTTCTGCCATCCCGGCTGAAAAAGCAGCTGGGCAGACAATTTGTCGAAACGACGATCACGCCGGATATGCAGCCTGTAATGGAAAAAGAGAACGTCACGATGATCTGCGCAGATGCCGAGGAACTGAAGCTGGAGGAGAGAAGCAGCGGAGTTTACTCCCACCTGCTGCGGCAGGAGTTCGATCAGATCATCGCAGCAACAGGCTATACCTATGACGTTGATCACCTTCGATTTGTCGATCCTTTCCTTCGCGGGCAGATCAAAACCGAAGGCGGTATACCGGAAATCAACTTTGATTTTGAATCCAGTGTCAGCGGCCTCTACTTTGCCGGTGGTATCACGGAACCATTTTACGGACCGGCCCAGCGGTTCATGATGGGATCCCGTCATGTTACGAGCCGCCTCGGTTCGGTCCTCTCATGACGGTGACTGTCCAGCAGCTGGAGTCCGATCTATTTGTCGTCAGAACGGACCTGCTGCAGCCGGCCGGAGGAAATAAAGTACTTCGTTTCCGTCGTTTTTTGCAGCAGCATCCGCATGCAACAAGGGTGATAGCAATGTCCGACCCAGGTTCCCACACGTTTATTGTTCTCGCAGCGTTGTCGGAAGAATTCCCCCACATCAAGGAATGGGTTTTTCTGGAACGGAAGATAGACGCAGGACCTTATCAGCAAGACAACCAAAAGCGGTACAAGGATCACCCGGCGATCCGCGTTCTGCAAGACGACACCTGGAGGCAGCTGCTTCGCCTGAAAATCGAATCCGCCAAATCAAACACAGCGGTGCTCGGCATAGGAGGAACGACGAAGGAAGAGGACGGCACGACGGAGATGATGGAATCCTGCCTGCAGCAGCTTCCAGTTCAGACAAGCCCTGTAGAGCATGTCCTTCCCTCTGCCTCGGGCCAAATGCTTCAAGGGCTGCTGCGCGAAGCGCCGCAATCGCATGTTTTCACGGCTGTTTGTACAGGGGCTCCCCTGTCCCGTGGACCACTGAAGCGGCGCTTCCGCCGGGAGGCAGGCGTCCGTCTGCTCACCCCTGTTCCAGGGGCGGAAGCAGCTGCAGCCAGATGGGAAGAACGATATCATCTCCAGCTTGACCCGATTCATACAGCTCCGGCCATTCATACATGGGAACAGGCCCGGACATCCAGCACGGCTGTCTGCTGGCTGACCCACCCACGTCTGCTCGGTTGAGGCTGAAAGAGACTGAGAGGAGGCAGGCAGGGGGCGTCTGCTCACTGCCGATTACCATGAAATTATCCATCATTTTGCTGCTCCTGATATTGATCGTTGCATCTTGTTCAACAGAACCTGAAGCAGAGGAAAGGAATGGCGCAGATGGAGATATGCAGGGAGAGCCGCTGGGAACGGTCGTTTTAGATGAACGACTCGAGGAGATGGAAGAGGAAGATGCATCTATGATCGAATTCGGCGGTCCGCCTCCGGATGGGATTCCGTCCATCGATCATCCTCAGTTTGAGCGTGTCGAGGAAGCTTCTGCATGGCTGGAGCCCCAGGAGCCAGTGGTGTTTGTGAAAGGGGAGGAGACGGCCAAAGCGTATCCTCTACAGGTCCTCATGTGGCACGAAATTGTCAACGATGTAATAGACGGAGTCCCTGCAGCGGTCACCTACTGCCCGCTCTGTAATTCTTCGTTTACGTTCAAAAGGGAGGCCGGCGGGGAGACGATGACCTTCGGGACAACCGGCTACCTGCATGGTGGAGCGCTGATGATGTACGATCGTCAAACCCACTCGCTGTGGGCCCATTTCGGCGGGGGTGCACTTTCCGGTCCCATGACCGGAACCGACTTAACGATTATCCCCAGTTCGATTATTTCGTGGGAACAGTTCGCGGCAGAGGCGCCTGATGGCGAAGTACTCTCCCGTGATACTGGCTACAGCCGCGATTATGGTGCCAATCCTTACGCAGGCTATGATGATATCGACGAATCCCCGTTTTTATTTTCGCAGGAAACGGATGGGCAGTACCCTCCGATGCAGCGGTTGACAGCGCTGGAGATAGAGGGAGAAGCGGCCGGCTATCTGCAGGAGGACCTGGAGGAGAACCGGTTGATACAGGATACTGTAGGCGGTAGAGACGTCATCTTGATTCATGAGAAAGGTACAGCTTCAGGGCTGGATGATGACAGTGTTGCAGGTGGAAGAGATATTGGATCGGTCTCTGCTTTCTTCCGGGACACAGAAGAAGGACCGCTTACGTTCCATCTGGAAGATGGGGTGATCGTGGATGAACAGACAGGATCAGCGTGGTCCTGGAGCGGGCGTGCAGCCGCCGGAGAGCTGGAGGGAATACAGTTGGAAGCAGTTCCGTTTCAAGTAGACACATTCTGGTTTGCCTGGTCTACGTACCGGCCGGATACGAGAATGGTTTCAGGGGAGTGACAGGATGAATCAAGCAGCACAAGAAGCAAAACAAGTAATGGAAAGGCAGAAGAAGCTGATGGAACAGTGGATTCAGCTTCAGGAAGGTCTGCTGACAGGCTCCGATCAGCTCGGGGAGACAAGCAGGATGATCAGTCACCAGACGACATCGGCAGCATCATTCATGCAGCAGGGTGTCAAGATGATGAAAGCGTCGATGAACGTGATGGAGACCTTGCAGGAGCAGCTGTCTCAGCTTCAAGAAACCATGGAGGCGCTGGATGCATCCGCAGAGGCCCTCAGCACGATTAATCAGGATCTTGATACGATCTCGTCCCAGACGAATCTGCTTGCGTTGAATGCGAGCATTGAAGCTGCCAGAGCAGGAGAAGCGGGTAAAGGATTTGCTGTTGTTGCAGGCGAAGTCCGCCGGCTATCGGATCAGAGCAAGGCTTCAACCACGAAGGCCAGGACATTCATCGCTGATATGAAAGAGCATTCCGGCGGTGCGAAGCAGGTCTCCGAGGATGTTGCTCTTTCAGCTGAAGAGGCAGCAGAGCGAATCCGGGAAACGAAAGCGTCTTTCGATGAGGTGGAGACGCAAGTCCAATCGGTGCAGCTGACGAAAGACACGCTGCTTCAACAGACAGTGGACATGCAGCATGCCGCTGAAGCAGGACGAAAGTTGAGTGATCCGATTGCATCGAATCGAGTCATCATTGAACAAGGACTGCATACAGTACTGCGTGAACATAAGGCAGCAGCACCACCACGACCGGAGGAATGATAAGCAGATTCTCCGGAGAAGGGCCCTCCACTTGAACGGCCGTCCGTACGACATGCAGGCGGCTGCTGCTGTGCGTGGAAACGTCCATGCAGCAGAAAAAAACAGGAGCTTTTGTCTTGAATTAAGAGCAGATACGAAAAAAAGATGAGCAAAGCCGTACTCCAGATAAGCACTTGCATTGGCTCCGAAACATGCCCTTCACGTTCCAGCGGAAATTATTGAAAGCGTTTGTTTTTCACGCATATGGCTGTTACGAGAAGCTATCCTTTCCGTCTTATCCCCGGAGACACGGCTGCGCCATTCTGTAGAGCGAGGGTCGGCTTTACAGAGGCGGGCGCGCTTCGTTACACTAAGGACTATTGTGAGAAAACGTAACGAAGAAAGGTGATTCTTTTCATGATGACACAGATATTGACCCGGCTCGTAGCGGCCTGCACGCTGCTGACAGCCGGTATTGCTGGTCTGACTATACTCTCGTCGATGGTGCTTCAAGGAGAAGTCGTGATCGCCTCCTGGAGCACGCTGCTGCTTTTCTCGGCAGGGGTGCTGCTCTGGTTGATTCCGGTTCAGATCATCGACTGGCTGAAGCTGATCCGCGTCCAGCGGCGGACGAAGAGAATGATCTTTCCGTATACCGTCACGTTGATTCAGACGCTCTTCTTTGCCGGCTATATGGTGTACTGGAGCTCCATCTGGTCCGGTATTCAGTTCAGCGGCCTCGGACTTACGGTGCTGACATTGGCGCTCTTTGGAAGCGGCCGTGCCCTTTATGCGATGCTCGTCCATTCGGTCCGGAAGTACAAAGAACCGCGCGTTCAGATATCGGGAGCGCCGGTCTCTGACCACTAAAGAGACTGCTGGCCAATCTGACAGCTTCAGACAAAAACAGCCGTACGGAGAGACGATCTCCGTACGGCTGTTAAACCGATACTGCTATAAGGGCGTCTCCCATCATGGTGGGAGACGCCCTTCGTGATGAACACTGCTTGTCATGCACCGTGCTTTGCTGTTTCTCCGCGTCTGCTGTACCGTTCCGGCCATCGGCGCCTGATGAGCTTGTTCTGTATGTAAGGCATCACGTCGTGCATGAGAATGACCAGTTTACTGTAAGAATGTCTCTGGAGACTTGCGGCATTCCGCCGTTCTGCAGGCAGAGTTCCTGCGCCTGCTGAATACTTGATTCATTTAGTCCAATTAACGCTGTGACAACAACGAGCATCGTCAACAACGCCACCACCATCCATCTGTTCCACCGTTGATCCAATGTAAGCCCCCCTTCACATATATTACCTTTATTGTAGCAATTGCCTGTATTTTTTGTCAGCGGTGTCACGCAGGTTCCTGAAATCACATCGAAAGTTTCGGAATACACGTTCGATAGCTGGGGCTATTCCGGACAAAACGGCGCAATGCTGGATGGCAGGGGACAGCTTACCGCCATCTTCGTTGATCCGGAGTCCCGTCCAGAAACAGCAGGCTCCGGAGAAACATCCCCTCCTGGAAGAAGAGAACTTCGATGAGGACGAGACCACAAAATCAAAAACAGGCGTCTGCTGCTGAAAGTAAGCGGATGAAGGAGGATGGCAGAGGTAATCTCTTATAATTGAATATTCTTAACTTTTACACTATTCAAATAGTTAGATACGATGAACCCATCAATCAACGAAAGGAGTGCTGCGATGACGTATCTGCCCATCATGAAGCAAAGGAGGGAGTGCAGCACTTGAGCGATGACGATACGATAACCTGAGCGGTTCTCTGCCGGTATTCGGATGGAGAACCGCTTTTTATTTGCGCTTTTTTTCCTATTAAAGTAAGGTAAAGAAGATGAATACTGGAATCTTATGGGGGACTACGTATGAAGAAGGCGCGCATCATCTACAATCCAACATCAGGCAGAGAGCATGTAAAAAAACACCTGCCATACATATTAGAAACGCTCGAAAAGGCCGGTTATGAAACGTCAGCCCATGCCACTACTGGAGAAGGCTGCGCAGGCAGAGCCGCTGTGCACGCAGCAGAGCAGGCATTTGACCTCGTTGTCGCTGCTGGTGGGGACGGGACGATTCATGAGGTGGTCAACGGTATTGCATCTATGGACAACCGTCCGCTGCTCGGGCTCCTGCCGGGTGGAACGACAAACGATTTTGCCAGAGCGCTCCATCTCCCGAGAAACATAGAAGAAGCATGTGACACCCTGGTTAGCGGCAAACGGCGTGCGATCGACGTCGGTCAGATCGGAGAGCGCTACTTTGTTAACATTGCCGGAGCGGGGACGCTGACGGAACTGACGTATGAAGTGCCGAGCAAGCTGAAAACGATGATGGGACAGATGGCGTACTACGTCAAAGGCTTTGAGAAGCTGCCCCGGATCAAACCGACGAAAGTGACTATTGAATATGATGGGAACACGGTAGAAGAAGAAATCATGCTGTTTCTCGTCTGTAATACGAACTCCGTCGGCGGCTTTGAAAAACTGGCACCGTCCGCCTACCTGGATGACGGAAAGTTCGATGTCATAATCGTAAAGAAAACCAACCTGGCTGATGTCGTCCGGCTGACCGGAGCGGCTATGCGGGGAGAGCATTTGAAGGATGATCGAGTCATGTATATTCAGGCTTCCGAAATCTGCATCGAAGCAGAGGATGATCTGCAATTGAACCTGGATGGGGAGCACGGAGGCACCCTGCAGAATTCTTTCATCAACCTGCACCATCATATCGACATGATGGTACCGGATCAGCAGCACCGCATACTGCTGGCGGATCAAGAGGAAGAAAAACGGATCGAAGAATAAGCATATAAGAAGGCGGCAGACGTGGACATGCGATCGTGTTCCTCCTGCCATCGGGAAGCAGCAGGGGAGGGAGAGTGTTCACAGTCCTGTTCATACGGATTCCGCTCATTCTTCTTCTGTTCTCCATACAAGAACCCCCGCCGTATTCCGGCGGGGGTTCTCTTCACGTGAGCGGCTGTGCATTATGCTTCTTCGATATTCTGGGTGGCAATCTGATCAGACTGCTTTTTTACCTGGCGCAGGTAGTAGACGAAGGCAGCGCCGCGCATGATCCCTTCCAGGTCTTTCGCATTAATGTAATTGATCCCTGCTTCGGCACGGTCGTGCTTCACCGACGTGTAGCTTGCCATCGTCGCTGTCAGATGATGAGCGGCCTCCCCGGTATCATGAATGATACTGAACAGAGGATTGAGCTTTGCAATCTTGTCATTCACGTCTACCAGCGTTTCATTCGTGTTGTAAAGAATCAAGGAAGTCTCACTCGTGATGTCTCCGAGACTCTTGTTTACTGTAGAGACCGTCTCCGCTGTGTTATCGAGTGTTGCTGCCAGCTTGTCCAGTACAGGTTTTAAGAAAAGCACCCCGATGAAAATTGCGATGGCAAATACTAGGACTCCGATACCTAACCAATCCATATGTAGCACCTCTTTTCAATATATTTGTTACTCTCCATTATCCCGGTAATCATCAATATTATCAAGTAGTCCACCGATATATTCTCCAACCATCGGCGCATCGACGAGGACATTCAGCACCGTGAATACGATGGCAAGCACGATCGCTGTTCCGAGCGTCAGGCCGACACCCCTTGCTGCGCCTGCGATCAGATTTGTCTTGATGACCTGCTTAGTGTTCGTGAAATGATACGCCATATCCTGCAGCCGGCCGTTCGTTGTGATATCTTCGAGCTTGTCGAGCAGCTGGTCAAAGCGCTTGTTTTCCTCTTCCCTTTTTTCCAGCTCTTCATCACGCCGCCGCTGGGACTGGACTTTCCGCTTCTGCTGATCCTCTGATAAAGGCATACTCCTCCTCCTTTTTATCTATTCTAGTTACTATGTACCCCTCTGCCTATTCCTGTAAACCAAAGCCCGTTATCGACAGCTGTTACAAAGAATAAAAAAACAGAAAAAAGATACAAACAACAATAGGCGTTGCATCCGCCTTATTGGAAGCGCTTCATTACAAGGTTTTTCATGAAATTTTGATCATTATAACGTTTACATATGTTTATACCTTCTGTTATAGTTATTTTAGTTGCTTGTACTTATCATCTTATGGAGGGAAACGTCATGAACATTCTTTGGGGTCTCGGCGGGATTTTGACGATTCTGTTGATTGCCTTTCTCCTTTCTTCTAACAAGAAAGCGATCAATCCACGGACCATTCTTGTCGGACTGTCCATCCAGATTTTCTTTGCCTTTGTCGTGTTGTATACCGACACCGGTTCTTTCCTGCTGCTGCAGTTTACGGAAATTGTCAACGCCATCATCGGTGTGACGGGAGAAGGAATCGATTTTGTGTTCGGTGGAATTTTTGAAGCAGAAAACGTCGGCCAGATTTTCGCTTTTGAAGTGCTGCCGATTATTATTTTCTTCTCCGCGCTCATTTCTATTTTGTATTACCTCGGTATCATGCAGTTCATCATTAAGATTCTTGGCGGTGCGCTGGCGTGGGCGCTCGGAACAAGCCGTCCGGAATCCCTCTCCGCTGCTGCTAACATTTTCGTCGGTCAGACAGAAGCGCCGCTGGTGGTTCGTCCGTTCCTGCCGACCATGACACGTTCGGAACTGTTTGCTGTCATGACAGGAGGCCTCGCTTCTGTTGCCGGGTCTGTCCTGATTGGGTACTCCCAACTCGGTGTACCTCTGGAGTACCTGCTCGCGGCAAGCTTTATGGCTGCCCCTTCTGCGCTTGTTATGGCCAAAATAATCATGCCGGAAACCGATCCGGAAACGGCATTTGAGAACAAAAACGTGGAAATGGAAGAGGATAAAGAATCCACGAACGTGATTGATGCCGCAGCGTTCGGTGCCAGCACCGGTCTGCAGCTCGCATTGAATATCGCAGCGATGCTGATTGCATTCATCGCATTAATCGCCTTGGTGAACCTTGGTCTCGGAACGCTGCAGACGGGGTATAATATGCTCTTTGGGACCGACCTGAGCGGCTTGACGATGGAAAACATTCTCGGGTTCATCTTTGCTCCAATCGCCTTTGCTATCGGTGTTCCATGGGCCGAAGCGCTTCAGGCAGGAACGTTCATTGGACAGAAGCTCGTCCTGAACGAGTTTGTTGCGTATGCGAACTTTGCTCCTGAAATCGACACGTTCGACCCGAAAACAGCACTGATCGTCAGCTTCGCCCTTTGTGGGTTTGCGAACTTTGCGTCCCTTGGTATCCTGCTTGGCGGACTTGGTAAACTCGCACCGGAGCGCCGGAGTGATATTGCTCAGCTGGGTATTAAGGCCATCGCTGCCGGTACCCTGGCATCCCTGTTAAACGCGTCCATTGCCGGCATGTTTTTTTAACACCGGAGAACCGTACGATGGAAACGTTGTTGAGAGACAACAATATAATATAGAGGAGAATGTATATGACGAATCAGATTGCATCCATGATTGACCATACACTATTGAAAGCCGAAACAACGAAGGAACAGGTGCTGGAATTGTGTGAGGAAGCCGCAGCATACAGCTTCGCCTCTGTCTGCATCAACCCTGTCTGGGTAAAAACAGCAGCCGCAGCGCTGCAGGAAACAGACGTCAAAGTATGTACGGTCGTCGGGTTTCCGCTGGGAGCTGCTGCGCCAGAAGTGAAGGCGTTTGAAACGAAACAGGCAATTGCCGATGGCGCCGACGAGATCGACATGGTCATTGCAGTCGGTCAGCTCAAATCCGGAGAGGAAGCAGCCGTACTGGAAGACATGAAGGCTGTGCAGGCGGCTGCAGAAGGAAAAGCGCTCACAAAGGTTATTCTGGAAACATGCCTGCTCACCGATGAAGAAAAAAAGACGCGCCTGCGACCTTGCGCTGGAAGCAGGGCTCGATTTTGTGAAGACGTCCACTGGCTTTTCGTTCGGAGCCGCGACCGTAGAAGATGTTGCTTTGATGCGCCGAGCCGTCGGCAGCGAGGCTGGCGTGAAAGCATCCGGCGGAGTGAAGTCCACTGCGGATGCGGAAGCGATGATCGAAGCAGGTGCTACACGAATCGGTGCGAGTGCCGGCATCCAGATCGTCCAGGGTGAGACCGTCACGTCGGATTACTAAAAATAACTGCTCTGCCAAACAAGCACGTCAGCTGATGACGTGCTTGTTTTTGCATCTCTGTCGGTGAGGCAGCCGGAATAAATGGCTCTAAAAGAAATGTTGGGGAGAAGATTCATTGCTGTGACGTTTTTCATTCGTTTCCGGCGGACGCTTGCCAAGCGGCTTGTCCTCCACTATTCTTCGCGTTGCGAAGAATAGTGGAGGACGGCGCTTCATCCCGCTGGCGTCGCCGCCTTCACTCCTGAAAAGGTTTCGTTTTTGTATTTGTTCTGCTGAGAGAAAATCACACATGCCATGGGAGACATATCGGAGCATGCTTCAAGCGATTCACCCCAACATCTGAATGAGAGCCGAATAAATCAAGCACAATCGCGTCAGGGTGTTGATTGGTTCATCATTCCATTTGTGATACGATGCAAAAAAAGGAGGGACAGCGATGAATCTACTCTTTATTGCCGCTGGTGCGGCTGCATCCGCGGGAGTTCTCTATTTTCTGGGGAAATCGGGCCTCCGGATGGACGGGACCGAGAAATAGTTTGTTCAGACAGCGTGTCCCAGGGCGCTGTCTTTTTTTGATTTATAGGAATGTATAAGTTTTCATACAGAGATACGGCGGCATCTTACGCTGCGCGGGAAGAACGAAGAACCTGTTCTTCCCTGAAAAGCCTGCAGCGACACTGCACGCCGTTCCGACCAAAATGCGCTCCGCGCTTTTGTTCCTTCGTTATGAAAGATGTCATAGCCGGAAGACCTGGGCTCGCGCGCTGCGGAGAAAAACGAAACGGTTCTCCCTCAAGGCACCTGCAGTACGACCCCTTCCGCCTGCCATCCCTTATGGTGCGGCAGGCGCATCCCCCTTGTTTCCCTGCATATTCTCGTTCGCTTCGGCCGCGGACGGCATCGACGTTTTCTATTAGGATAGCTGCGGTCGGGAAAAAGGGAGGTCTTCCGTTCTTCTTCTCTTCTTGTTACCCGGTTGCATTTTGTTATTCCACGCGGTATACTTTCTGCAACCGCTTACAAATGAGGAGGTGTAGCTGTGTCTATTAGTGAACAGCTGGAACGGATGAGACGAGAGCGCGGATGGACGACCGGAGACGTATCCGCGAAGACAGGGTTGTCAGAAGGGGAAATTCTATTGATCGAAGCCGGAGTTCCCGGTGTGCCGCTGGAAGTGGTCGAGCAGCTGTCATCAGGGCTGCGGATGACTTTTACGATCGGAGATACGGCTATTTGAGAAAACTGTTTCTGTAAATCGCAGAAACAGTTGTTTTTTTCGCAATAGTGTGAAATAATGTTCAGTATAATTTAGTCATTAGTTCAGTATGCAGAAGGGAGGTATTTGATGACAGATGAGAAACTGGCCCGGGTTGTTCACGCCGCCAAAATGTACTACCAGCTGGACTACAGTCAGCAGGCGATCGCCCGGGAGCTGGGTATTTCACGTCCATCCGTGTCCCGCCTTCTGCAGGAAGCAAAAGACCGCGGCATTGTCCAGATCCGCATCGTCGATCCGTCCCAGGACGTCCAGCAGCTGGAAGAGGAGATGCAGCGCCGCTTTCAACTGAAAGCCTGCCTGATCACCGATTCACCGGTAGATGATGAACTGGTCCGAAAAGAAGCCCTCGGCAGACGAGCGGCAGGCTACCTGCACGAAATCGTCACCAATGGCGACATCATCGGCACCACGTGGGGGACCACGGTATTTGAAACAGCACGACAGGTCGCGGAAAAAAATGTCCATGGCGTGCAGATCACGCAGCTCAATGGAGGCGTCAGTTATTCGGAGACGAATACATACGCAGCCGAGATTCTGAACTACCTCGGACGAGCCTTCCACACGTCGCCGCATTTCCTGCCGCTGCCTGCGGTTGTGGACCACCTCGTCGTGAAACAGGCTATTGTCTCGGACCGTCATATCCGCCAGGTGCTCGAACTCGGCAAGAAAGCGAACATCGCGGTGTTTACTGCAGGCAACCGCCACGAGCAGTCTTCTCTTGTGAAGGCGGATTACTTGACGAACGAAGACGTGGAGCTGCTCAAGGAGCGCGGATCGGTCGGGGATATCTGTTCCCGGATGATTGATATCCACGGCAATATCTGTGATGACGATATCAACAACCGGACGATCGGGATCGAGCTGGAAGACCTGCGCATGAAAGAGTATGCCATTCTGGTTGCCGGCGGGCTGCAGAAAGCCGATGCGATCTTCGGTGCTTTAAACGGTGGGTATGCGAATGTATTGATCACCGACCAGCAGACAGCGCAGGCGCTGCTGGACAAAGAAGAGAAGGGAGAGAGTGCCTGATGGTGGACCGTCATTTGATTGAATCTTATGTACGTCAATCCCTGCGCGAGGATCAGGATACCATCCCGGTCAGTGTCTCCAACCGGCATATCCATTTATCCGCCGTGCATGTAGAGAGGTTGTTCGGCAGAGGCGCTTCATTGACAGAAATGAAACCGTTGTCACAGCCTGGACAGTTTGCAGCTGAAGAAACGGTGACGCTGAAAGGACCACGCGGATCGATTGACCGGGTGCGCATTCTCGGTCCCGTCCGAGGCAGCACGCAGGTGGAGATCAGCCGCACGGATGCCAGAAAGCTCGGCGTCGATGCTCCGCTGCGGCTTTCCGGTAATACAGAAGGTACCCCCGGACTGCGTCTTCAGGGTCCCAAAGGGATGGTGGAACTGTCAGAGGGAGTGATCGTCGCAGCAAGGCACATCCATATGCACCCGAATGACGCGGCCCGTTTTCAGGTGAATCATGGAGACAGCGTCCAGATCGCCCTGCAGACGGAGCGTCCGGTCGTCCTGGACGACACCGTCATCCGGGTATCGGAAGACTTCCGCCTTGATATGCACATCGATACCGACGAAGCGAACGCCGGCTGGGTGAAGGCCGGGACAACCGGTCTCCTTCGGAAGGGAGGAGGATAGCGCTCATGAGAGAGAAAATTGCCGGACTTGTCCGGAGGGAACTGGAAGCACTGCTGAAGGAGTCCCCAGTCCAGACTGGCATCTGGGTAGAGCAGACGCCGCGGGATGGCCCTGCCTTCTCCAATCACATGGCTCATATCCGGACGTCGCTGCAGGCGCAGACGATGGCTTCCCCGGATCTGTTGAAGACGCTGCCGGTCGTTTACCTGGCTGCACCGTCATGGAAAACGGTAGCCGCCCTTCACCAGTTAGACGACAGTGACGCCTGGACAGCTGCCTGCCTGGAGCGTATTTGGGAAGGCAGACCCGTCGTCCTGAATCAAACGTGGCTGTCCATGCCGGACTGGCAGGCGGGAGCAGGCATCCGCAGACGGACGGCGGAACTGATCCGGCAGCTCCGGCACGTGGATGTGACGGTAACGACGGCATCCACCGCCGTGCAGACACTCCAACGGCTGTCAGCCAACCCGAAAAAGCCGCTGCTCCGGGAAGAAGATATTCAGGCAGCCGCCGGCAGTGCCATGACACTTCCGCCGGAGACGATTGTTTCGCCGATGGCACGTGATGCAGCGCGTCAGCTGGATGTCAGGCTGGAGTTCGAAAAAGAAAGCAGGGATCATGTATGGTAATAGGCCGAATTACAGGCAGTATCGTAGCAACGTCCAAAGATGAACGACTGCAGGGAAGAAAAATGCTCGTCGTGCAGCCGCTGGACATGAAAACGCTGGAGCCGGACGGGAAGCCGCTCGTCAGCATCGACTCGATCGGCTCCGGAACCGGAGAAGTCGTCATGGTCGTCGGAGGAAGTTCCGCCAGGCAGACGAACATCACGAAAGACACGCCGGTCGATTCAGCGATTGTTGCCATCATTGACCACATTGATATGGATGGGGAAAGAACCTTTACTTCGGAAGGAGGAGGCGGATGAAGCTGTCAGAAGAACAAGTTCAGACACTCGTCAAGCGGGTCGTGGAGCAGATGAAAGAACCGTCGGCTGCCCCTGCGTCATCATTTTCCGTGCAGGGACACGGCGTATTTGCAACCGTCGATGAAGCTGTCCAGGCGGCAGCAGAAGCTGAACGGGCCATGCGGGAGACGAGTCTTACCGTTCGAAAGAAGATGATAGAAGCGATGCGGGAGGCCGCCCACCGGCATGCAGCAGGTTTGGCTGAAACCGCGGTCGAAGAAACCGGACTCGGTGACATAGCAAGCAAAACAGCCAAGAATCAGCTTGCTGCAGCCAAGACACCAGGGGTGGAAGATCTGCATAGCCAGACGTATACAGGCGACGATGGGCTCACCCTCGTGGAACAGGCCCCGCTTGGTGTGGTAGGGGCAATCACCCCGACGACCAACCCAGGAGCCACCATTATTAACAACAGTATTTCTTTGATCGCAGCTGGTAACACGGCTGTTTTCAATCCTCATCCCAGTGCGAAGCGGGTATCGCTGGAAGCGATGGTACTGTTGAATGAGGCGATCGTGCAGGCTGGCGGCCCGCGCAATGCGCTGACCGCAGTCGCAGAGCCGACGATTGATACAAGCGGGGAGCTCATGAATCATGCCGGTGTTCGAGCGCTCGTCGTCACCGGCGGCGGAGCGGTGGTGAAAGCAGCCATGTCCACCGGAAAAAAAGTCATCGCCGCAGGGCCTGGTAATCCCCCTGTCGTTGTCGATGAAACAGCCAAACTGGAGAAAGCAGCACGGGACATCGTTCTCGGAGCAAGCTTTGACAATAACGTTCTCTGCACCGCAGAGAAAGAATTGTTCGCTGTTTCCAGCATTGCCGACCCGCTGAAACGACTGCTTGTGCAGGAAGGGGCCTATGAACTGAAAGGCCAGGAGCTGCAGAAAGTGATGCAGACGGTATTCGTATCGAAAGACGGGAAGACGTATCCAAATAAAGATCTTGTTGGCAAGTCCGCGGCAGCGCTGCTTGAAGCGTCCGGCATTAAAGGGAAAGAGGGAGTCAAGCTGCTCATCACAGAGACGAAGGCAGACCATGCCCTCGTGACGACCGAAATGCTGATGCCGATTCTGCCGCTCGTCCGCGTGAAAGATGTCGATGAAGCGATTGCCGAAGCCGTGAAGGCAGAAAAAGGCAACCGCCATACAGCTGTCATGCATTCTCAGCACGTGGAGAATCTGACGAAAATGGCGCAGCAGATCGAGGCAACGATCTTCGTCAAGAACGGACCATCTCTCGCCGGACTCGGCTATGAGAGCGAAGGGTTTACGACGTTGACGATCGCCGGTCCCACGGGAGAAGGGTTGACCTCAGCAAGAACGTTCACCCGCCAGCGCCGCTGCGTCCTCGTAGATGGCCTGCGCATCATATAAAGTGAGGTGAAAGCCTGTGTCGGAAGAAAAGAAGCAGCCAGCAAAGAAAGCGGATGTACCTGCACCACAACCAACCAAAGGAGGCACTACCATGGCTAAAGAAGCACTCGGTATGATTGAAACAAAAGGACTCGTCGCATCCATTGAGGCGGCAGATGCAATGGTGAAAGCAGCAAATGTAGAACTGATCGGCAAGGAAGTTGTCGGCGGCGGACTCATTACGGTTCTCGTCCGCGGCGATGTAGGCGCAGTGAAAGCAGCGACGGAAGCGGGAGCAGACGCAGCGCAGCGTGTCGGCGAACTCCTCTCTGTCCATGTCATTCCGCGTCCAAACAGCGAAGTAGAATCCATCCTGCCGAAACAGTCGTAACCGATGAGCCGGCTGACAAGAGAAGCGGTCGCAGCAGCCGTCCGCCGGCAGTTGATGGCGGGTCACGAACCGGAACGGCTCATTGCTGCGGCTAACTGGAAGATGAACCATACCGGCACCGAAGCCGACGCTTTTTTACAAGATTTCCGCAAGCCGAAAACAGAAGCAGAGATGTGGATTGCCCCTCCAGCGGTGCTGCTGGAGCGCATGCACCGCTGGATCAGCCGGCGCAGCCTGCCAATCTCGCTGGCGGCGCAGGACATCCACGACCAGGCCGGAGGTGCCTACACCGGTTCGCTGTCGGCCGCCCAGGTGAAAGAAGCCGGAGCTGCAGGCGTGCTGCTCGGCCATTCAGAACGGCGGGCAGCAGGGGATACGGCAGAGGCCATCCGCGAAAAAGCGTCGCGGGCCTCGGAGGAAGGGTTGACCGTGTTTCATTGTATTGGGGAGACAGAAGACGTCTTCGAAGCCGGAGGCACGCTGGAGATGCTTACTGCACAGCTGGATGAATCGATGCATCTACCGGGCGGAAACCTCATTATTGCGTATGAACCGGTCTGGGCCATCGGCACCGGCAGAACAGCAGATGAAGCTGCTATTACTGCCGTCCATGCCCACATTCATGCCATCCGTCCGGATGTTCCGATTCTCTATGGCGGATCCGTCAAACCGGACGGAGCGGCAGCGATCAGCGCGATTCCGCACGTAAGTGGCGCATTGATCGGCGGCGCCGGGCTGGAGGCTGCATCTTACACAGACATTATTCGTGAAATGGATCAAGGAAGGAGGGGGAGCAGGTGACGAAGGTAGCAATCGGTTCCGACCACGGCGGCTACGCCCTCAAGGAAAAAGTGAAAGAACAATTAAGTAAACTCGGCTTTGACTATATTGACTACGGCTGCCACAACGGCGAATCCGTGGACTATCCGGACATTGCTTTTCTCGTAGCGGAATCTGTCGCTATTAATGAAGACTACGTCGGCATTATGATCGACGGGGCCGGCATCGGCAGCGGCATGACCGCCAACAAAGTACCCGGTGTCCGCTGCGCGGTATGCTGGGACATCACATCAGTCGTCAACAGCCGGGATCATAATAATGCCAACATGCTCTCCATCGGCGGGCAGCAGCTCGGCGACGGACTGGCCCTCAGCATGGTGGAGACGTGGCTGTCCACGCCGTATTCCGGCGGCAGGCACGACCGCAGAGTGACGAAAATCATGGAAATCGAAAGCCGGTTCCTGGGCCGGGGAAAGTAGGGATCCCATGTACGCAGCGAAAGTGACCGGATCGGTTGTGAGCACGCATAAAGATAAGAGTCTTCATGGACTGAAGCTGCTCGTCATCCAGCCGGTAAACGACCAGCTTGAGCTGAAAGGCAAGCCGCTGATCGCTGTCGATACCGTCGGCCAGGCCGGATACGGTGACTACGTATACGTCGCCAAGAGCAACGAAGCAGGGATGCCGCTGCATCGAGACATGGTCGCAGCAGACGCCGGCATCATGGGGATTATCGATCATTATTCCGTTTCAGAGGAGGAGTTATAACATGAATAACGCACTGGGTATGGTAGAAACAAAAGGTATGATTGGGTCCGTGGAAGCAGCAGACGCGATGATGAAAGCAGCCAACGTTGAGCTCGTCGGCAAACAGCAGGTCGGCGGCGGGATTGTCACAGTACTCGTTCGCGGCGATGTCGGAGCTGTCAAGGCAGCGACTGAAGCAGGTGCTGATGCTGCGCAGCGTGTCGGAGAGCTGCTCGCCGTGCATGTCATTCCGCGTCCACATCAGGAAGTGGAACGCATCCTGCCGGGCACATGAAGCTCGCAAAGGTAAAAGGCAACATCGTCTCCACGATCAAAACCGAAAGCCATCAGCGCTATAAGCTCATGCTCGTAGAACCTGTCGACCAGCACGGCGCCTCCCTCGGCGGGGATACCCTCATCGCAGCGGACGGAAGTCAAGCGGGCACAGGTGACACGGTGCTGATCGTGGAAGAAGGCGGATCGGTCCGCCAGATTCTTGGAAACAAAGACGCAGCGATCGATGCCGTGATCGTCGGCATTGTCGATACTTGGGAGGGATAGCATGAGCCAGCAGGACATGGAGGCCCTCGTCCAGCAGATCACCGACCAGGTGATGAAGCAGCTGGACGGGTCAGAAGAGCAGAAGGAGAGCGGGTCAACCTCAACACCTTCCGCATCCGTACCGAAGCAGACGTACACACCAGGCTACCAGCAGAAGCTTGTGACAGGAGCGGAGGTTGCCCGGTTGATTGACCATACGCTCTTAAAGCCGGAGAGCACTCAGGAGCAGATTGAAACGCTCTGTGATGACGCAGCGGAGTATCGTTTTGCGACGGTCTGCGTGCAGCCGACGTGGGTACCGCTCTGTGTGGACCGCTTGAAAGACAGCAGCGTCGGCGTCACGACCGTGATTGGGTTTCCGCTCGGTGCAACAACCACGTTCACCAAAATGGCTGAGACGCGGGATGTGATTGCAGCAGGCGCAGACGAGGTAGACATGGTCATCAACATCGGCGCCATGAAGTCAGGAAATTATGATCTCGTCAAGCGGGATATTGAAGGCGTCATACAGGCTGCAAACGGGCAGGCCGTGACAAAAGTAATCATTGAAACCGGCTTTTTAACAGAAGAAGAAAAGAAGAAAGCGTGTATGCTTGCCAAGATGGCAGGAGCCGACTTCGTGAAGACGTCAACCGGCTTCGGGCCCGGGTGCGCGACGCCGGAGGACATCAAGCTGATGCGGGACACCGTTGGACCGGACCTCGGCGTCAAAGCGTCCGCCTGCGTCCGCGATCTGGACACAGCACGTGCCGTCATTGCGGCAGGAGCGACGAGAATCGGCGCAAGCGCCGGAAAAGAAATTGTAAAAGGAAAGCAGGGCGAGGGGTATTGATCCCTTGCCTTTTTCTTTTTTTCAGAAGGACATCCGAGCGGGCAGACAGCGGCTGCGTGCTGCATGTCACTCGGCAAAAGGTGCTGCGTGCTGTTGCTTACGTTCTGGAAAAGACAGCGGGCAGGAAGTCAGCCGCTGGTGCATGACGTGCAGCTCCTCGCCGGTGTGCGTTCCGAGTCGTTCGGTGAAAAACGAGTCGCTTCCCCTTGGAGAGCGGGTCAGTTCAGCGTGGTCCGCGGGTTGCCTGCTGAACATGGTGAATCACTTTGCGACAACGGTTGGGCTGCCTGGGGTTTCCTAAATCGACGCTTCCCCGAACGATGGAGCCATCGACATGCCGCCATTGTTTCTCAAGGAGTGCTTCTTGTATGGAAACTAATACATTCCTATACTTCAAAAAAGCCTCCAATGCCTTAAGCATTGGAGGGCGTTTACGAATCCCGCAGCAGCTGCTGATATCTGGTGGATACCGTACTGGTGGAGACGCTGTATTTCTTGGCGATCGCGCGCTGGGAGCGTTCTTCCTCCCACGAAAGCATTCTGCCGGCCCAGTAATCCAGCCCTGCGGCAAACGCGGTCGTCTTGGTGATGCGCGGGTCTTTTTCCGCCAGCAGCCGGCGCAGTTCCACGGCACAGGCGATTCGAGTCCGCCGACTGTCGACGGAGAGTTCTTTCATAATCTCGGCCGTCGTTTCGGCCTGCTCTTCCTTCATGCCATGTTCCACCTGGAATGCCAGCAGTTGCAGAAGCTGATCGAAATGCTTCGTGAAATGCTTCTGTTTATCCGCTCCGATCCGCTTCATCTCGTCAAAGAAGGACAAGGCGAGTTTCTCCGGCAGCTGCAGGGCATCGCTTCCGAGCGACGGGCCGTCCGGTGTCGGATAGAGGTAGCCGATGACATAGTCCCCGGTCTCGATCTTATCCGCTGCGGGCGTTTTGAAAATGGTCGAACTCTTCTTGTTCCACAGGTCTTCGACGGCAATATACTCGTCGTCGGCGTGTTTGACATAGAAGAAGCGTGGTTCAAGGGATTTCCAGTCTTTTAAGAACGACACGAACGTGTTCGAGTAGTTGGATTCGTGCTCCTTGATGAACGTCGAGAGGATCGTATGCTTCTCGTCCACCTGCCAGTTGAACAGCATCCAGTGGAAGAGCAGCTGCGAGAAAGCCCGGGCATCCGCTACTGGAAGATTTTCCATCACCGCCGTTTTCGCCTCATAGAAAGGTTTGATTGCTTCATCATAGCTGCGGCTGAAATCAAACAGCTTCGGAAGGAGCTCGTTGAAATCGCGGATATCCTGGTCGCTGTAGCGCGAGCGGGTATCGAGCTTTTTCAAACAGCATTTCTTGTACTTTTTCCCGCTGCCGCATGGACAGGGGTCGTTCCGTTTCAATGCTCCCACGTCATTCACCTCAATTAGTTTCATACCTTTTTCAAGCATATCGCGCCCGCCGCATTTTTTCAACCTCCTCCTTGTGATACAATCAGTGCATCATGACAGCGAAGAGGAGATACAGCCATGTCCAAACCACCCGTAACGAAAAACGACCACGTGCACGTCACGTTTGAAGATTTGACCCATGACGGTGCCGGCGTAGCGAAAATCGACGGCTATCCGGTTTTCGTGAAACAGGCGCTGCCCGGAGAAACCGGTCAGGTGAAAATCATCCATACAAAAAAGAACTTCGGTTTCGGGAAATTGATGGAGCTGGAGCAGGCCAGTCCGGAACGCGTCGAACCGCCGTGTCCGGTATATCACCGCTGCGGGGGATGCCAGCTGCAGCACTTGAGCTACGAAGGTCAGCTGGACGCGAAGAAAAAACAGGTGGCCGATGCCTTTGAACGGATCGGCGGTCTGGAGAACGTGACTATTCACGACACACTCGGCATGAAGGACCCGTGGCGGTACCGGAATAAATCCCAGATCCCTGTCGGACAGGGGGACGAGCAGCTCGTGACCGGCTTTTTTGCCGAGCGGAGCAATACGATCGTGGATACCGAGGAATGCCTGATCCAGCACCCGGATGCGGACCGGATCATGCAGGTCGTCAAGACGAAAGCAGCGGAACTCGGCATCCGCGCCTACGACAGCGAACGGCACCGCGGTACGCTGCGGCACGTCGTCATCCGTCACTCGAAGACGACCGACCAGGTCATGGTGGTGCTGGTCACGAAGCAGGACCAGCTCCCGAACAAGAAGCACCTCGTCGATGCGATCCGCGAAGCCGTGCCGAATACGGTCTCCATCATGCAGAACGTCAATCCGAAGCGGACGAACGTCATCTTTGGGGACAAGACAACCACCGTGTGGGGCCAAGACACGATCTACGACGAGATTGACGGCATCCGCTTCGCCATTTCCGCAAGATCGTTCTATCAGGTCAATCCGGTGCAGACCTACGTCCTTTACAAGCAGGCGCTCGCCTATGCCGGACTGACAGGCAGCGAGACGGTCATCGACGCCTACTGCGGCATCGGCACGATCAGCCTGTTTCTCGCCGCACAGGCGAAGCACGTATACGGCGTCGAGGTCGTGCCAGAGGCAGTGGATGATGCGAAGAAAAACGCCAAATTAAACGACATCACCAATGCCTCCTTCTATGTCGGCGAAGCAGAGTCGGTCATCCCATGGTGGAAAGCGCAGGGCATGCAGGCCGATGTCATCGTCGTCGACCCGCCGCGGAAAGGCTGCGACGAAGCCCTCCTGCACGCGATGCTGCAGATGCAGCCGGAAAAAATCGTCTACGTCTCCTGCAACCCCGCCACCCTGGCCCGCGACTTGAAGCACCTCACCGACGGCGGCTACCGCCTCCACGAAGCCCAGCCTGTGGACATGTTCCCGCAGACCACGCATGTGGAGTGCGTTTCACAGATAGTTTTAAAAAATGATTGAGGAGTTTAAAGCCCCTCAACCTGTGCAAATTTGTAGTGTATCTTAATACACTTATTTTCAGCCACTTCAATTTTATGGACAAAACGTATTAACATTTCTGATGTTAAAGTATTAAATTTCAAGAATTCATTTAACTGTTTCTTGATGGTGGAAATTTCAGTTATAGACTGATTTTCTGCCATTACCTTTAGGATCTCTGTTTTATCGACCTCTAATTGAAGAAGGTTGTTTTGAACTATATCCACAAAATCGTCATAATCTTGTTTCGAAATTTCCTCACCAATGAACTTTTTTAAAGCATTTCGCTTTAAGTCCATCTGTTTTTGGACTTTTTTATCAATTGAAAGTAATTGTGTTTGATTCTTTTGGACAATAGCCTTGACCTTTTTCTCAATTTCCTTATCTAAGTCGGGGTGATCTAAGCTATTGGACATTTGTTTTAAGTCATCAAGAATAGCCTCAATAAGTTGTTGTTCCTTAATGGAATGGCTTGTACAAGCTTTTTTACCGTGTTTGGCATAAGAACCACAGATATACCCTTGGCGATTATCACGATACCACATCCTTTTGCCACATTTTGAACAGTAAGCGGAATTTGTAAAAAGGTGTACTTTCTTTCTTGTTCCCCCCTGACCTCTTGCAGCTTTTTCTTCAAGTAATTTTTGAACTTGTTCAAAGGTTTCCCTTGAAATTAAAGGTTCATGAGTATTAGGGATCGTAATCCAATCTTTTTTAGGACTTACCTTTCTTTTTTTATTAGTGACATTCATTGTGGTTTCTCTTCCTTGTACAAGATCTCCTACATAGTGAGGATTACTTAAAATCTTCTTAATGGAGCTACCTTGCCAATAAAGTCCTGCATTAGATTTTCCCACAACCCTAGCAGGGGTTGGGATATCCTTGTTAGTAAGGTACCTAGCAATTTTATCGTGTCCCCAACCTTCTAAGTACTTGGTAAATATGTCAGTGACTACACCACTTGTAATCTCGTCTCTGACTATTAATTTACTTTCTTTAAGAATGTATCCGTATGGTGGTATACTCCCCATAAACTTTCCACTTTTGTACTTCATCTGATAAACAGATTTGATACGGTCACTAATACGTTGGCTCTCACTCTCATAAATCCATGCGTATAAACCGAACATAGCTTGTTTTGAAAAGTCTTGTGTATCAACTTTTCCATCTAAAGTTAACAGATGAACCCCTCTGGTTTCAGCTATACGTTTAAGTTGATAGAGTAATTCAACATTTCGACCTAATCTGCTTAATTCTTTTGCTACAATCACATCGAACTTGTTGCTCTCAGCATCTTGAATTAACCTTTTTAAACCTTCACGGTTGTTTGTAGTACCTGTTTGAAGGTCAGTATAGAAATCGTGGAGATCACTATCATTTTCGTTAATGTAATCAAGAATCATTTGCTTTTGATTTTCGGGAGACTCTTTTTGACCATCTTTACTAGTTGAAACTCTAATATATCCTGCAATTTTCATTTTTGTCGACCTCCATTTTTAGAGGCGACTATATCTACTTGTCTACCATTGTAAGCGGCAGAAACAATATGTTCAATTTCTTTTTCAAGTTGATTCATGATTAACATTCTAAAATCCTGGTTTTCTGTAAAGATTCTTTTTATATTCATTGCAATTCCCCCTTCTGATATAGAAATCGCTTTGACTGAAGAGATCGTTGCAAAAAAAATAAAATACTTTTTAGTGAAGTAATTATCAAACAGATAGTTGAATGAAAAGCACAAATATTTATGTAACTCTTTCATGTTTTCTATATAATCAACAGTTCAGAAATATTAATGTATAATATGTGTAAATGTATTAATTTTTAAGTGTGTTTAGAAACTTTAAATAAAATTTGATTTAAGGAAGGATACTAGAATGTTATTTTCTGAAATACATCAAATTAAAAGATGTTCTGAAGATGATTGGTTTGATCCAATTTTAGATCTAGATACAAAATTATTTATTGATCCATTTTTGTTATTTAATAAAAAAAATAAAATTTTTAGTAATTCTCATAAAAAGATAATAAATTTTTTTGATGAAGCATTTATTTTAGCAGCTAAAAGTGAAGGGAACCCTAGTAACTTATCATATAAAAAACTATTAGTTATGCTTACGTTTCCCGAAGTAGATGAAATATGTTTAGGCTATACAAATAAAAGCACTAAAGGATTAGGATCAGGTATGGGGTTCTCAAAAACAATTGCTAATGCTATTTTTAAATCAATTCATGCAGGAATTGAGGAATTAAATCATTTTGAAGAAATAGGTATATTAGAGACAGGAATTGGTGCAGATAGAATTAGTGATATATGTGGAAATATAATTAAAGAAGAGTTAATAATGTACACTAAGGAAGTTTGTAAGAGACACGATATACCTTTAGCTGAATATAAAGTTAAGCATTCAACATTTAATTTTCAATTGTTAAGGTGGGAAGATAATAAATTTGAATTACCTGTTAATCCTTTTAATGATAACCCCATACTACTTGTTCCTTCAGATGTTTTAAAAGAACTGCCGAGTATAAATGCAGATGGATTTTTAGATTGGGCTTGGTCAAATGAGAATGAAATATTAAGAACTGACTTTAATTACGAATTAAAAAATCAGTTAAGAAAAGAAGATATTATTAAAATTGCTTCTGAAAGATCTGATTTGCTTGCGGAATATGTTAAATTTGTTGAGCGAAGGGGTTCAAGACCTTATAATTTGACATCTGACCCGAATGGTATTTATACATGGTATGAGCAATCAAAACAATATTCAAAACAAAACCCTATCAAACTACCTGAGGTAAAAGAAGATAGAGAATTAGCCGACTTTGTAAAAATGTTAATTGAGGAATTTGATAATTTTATTGTTCATAATTCTGGTTACAAACTTCTTTGGAATGACCATCCAAAAAAGCCGAAAAAAGAAGAGGCTTCTCAATTACTATTCCACGGCTTAATGAAAGAGCACTGTAAAGCAAACGAGATAGACATTTCTCGTGAGGTAAACTCGGGAAGAGGTCCTGTAGATTTCAAATTTTCAAATGGGTATAGTGGGAGAGTTTTAATTGAGGTGAAAAGAGCCAGTAGCTCAAAAATTAAACAAGGGTTATTAGAGCAACTTCCACAATATCTAAAAACTGAAGATATAAATATTGGTTATTATGTTGTAATACTTCAGGATGAGAAAGAGTTTGAAAAAGTTAAAGGTTTACGAAGTGCTGCAAAGGAGCTAGGTGACAAATTAAACAAGTACATAGAGGTATTTATAATAGATGCAATTGATGGAAAGCCATCCGCTTCAAACTTATAATATACTCTTCTAGTGCACTTATCCTTCACTTCGCTACGGATAAGGTGCACGGTCATTCGCTTCGCTCCTGACCATTTTATTAAACTTTAAAAACAATTTTACGGGTGAGGTGAGCATTGCGAACCTCGTAAATTTAGGTGAGTAACCTTAAAGCGAAGCGGAGAGGTTACTCACCAATATATACCTATTGAATAAAACAATTATTTTTATCTCTAGATATAGAAGTAATAAAATATATTATGAAGTTAAAGCCTTATGGCTCTAAGTATAAACGTGTTTTATGGGTGGCGTAAAATTACCGATAGTTCCTATTAAAAGTGCTCTAAATTACCGATAGATTTTCAAAAAACATTTCTTTTCGGTACTTGAAGAAACTGAAAAAGCTACCTTCTATTTTTTTTCAGAAGATAGCTTTTTTGATTCATGAGGTTAGGAAGACAATAAATAATTCAACTACTAACCAAGTTAAAGTCAGGTTTACTTATTACAAATATTGAAACTAGAATACAACGATTCATTTGCTTCTCCATTTTTTCTATAAAAGATAAAAGGATTAGCCATATAGGTCTTCTGGTTTCCTTTATTAACCTCTTTGAATATATACATACCTCTAAATTTAAGGCGTTTTAATTTATTGTATACTGTTTTAGTTGAGCATCCTGTTACGGTAGCAAGGTCACCTTTACTTAGGGGTTGTATTAAATTTATTTCTTTCTCATTAGCGTCATTACAGAGGAGGTTATTCTCGTAATGAATATAAGGCAATAACTTATAGATAAATCCTAGATCTTTAGCATGTATTTCCTTGTACAAGGCTTTTAAATTTTTAGTATAAACTTTTACAAAATAATCAGCCTTTGATCCCCCTTTCCAATGGTAACTATCGTTTACCTTGAAACCATTAGGAGTTTGTATAATAATACGTTTTTTAATTAAGGCTTTTAAAAAGTCTCCGAATGCTCTTTTTGAAATCCCTAGCGCATTTTGCATATCTATTCTTTTCATTGGCTTGAGTTGCTTACGACTAATTACTAATAAACCACCTCTTTTTTTATAGTCACTGTAACATTGCAATAATAGCAAATAACCACAATATCTTTCATCTAAAGATCCAATCACTTCTTTGATCTCCTTCATATTTGAGCATGTGAAATCAGGCTGATTGAATCTTTTTTTTCTTATTGCTCTCCATGCTTCATCTTGTTTATTTGATCTCCAACTCGACACATCTTCTCTTAGTATTTGACCTGTTTCCATATTCACGGCACTGATAGTCATATTTCACCCTCCAAATATTATTTTCAATATAGCTATCGTTTGATGTGTCTCAATAATTGCAAAAAAAATCCCACCATAATTTTGGTGGGGGGGATTTTGACTTTATATTTCAATTCCGATAGGGAGTGCGTTTGTGATTTCATTATCGTGAAAACCTTTATAACGCAGTAAATTGATGAGAGATTCTACGTCTATTGTAAAGTTAAACTTAGAATCTCTTATATTACTATAAGGTTTAGGTCTAGCCGTTAATTGATCTCTTAATACCCAGGATTTCACTGCGCCATCCGTGAATGCAATGTTTAATTTATTTAGAACATGAGTAGTTTTCTCGACCGTTAAAGTTTGCATGTGTTACCTCCCTTAAATGATGTGATGCACATTGAACTAAAATTTCAAGTTCAAGTTGAGGCACTCTCAAAGTGGTATCTGCTAATTTTAAAGCTTTTAATTTACCACGCTTGATCCACTTTCTGATAGTTTGTGTTTCCACATTAAACATTTTAGCTACTTCTTCAATTGAATATAACTTTCCAATTTCATAAAGTTCTATTATTTACACCCCCTTACCTTATCAATCACCAATAATATAAGAAATTAAGGGCATAAAAATAACAATAAAATGTAATAAAAGTAGTTTTTTTCATGAATAATCAGTATTAATAGCAATTTAATGCAAGCTTTAGACGATCATTGATTTAATTGTACGTCAAATTAAAAAAAGTATTAGACAGGTGGAGGTGACGAAGGTAGGTATAGGAAGAGATATTGAGGTATATAAAAATAATTTGTTTAGTTACTCTCTTTAGATAACCGATTTTTGCGAGATTTATTTTTAATAAGTTAGGTTAAACTTTTATAAGTGCATCTGCTCTAAGAAATCTCAACTGAAAGAAGAAAAATACCGAGGTATAAGACGTACAAAAGTATTTGATTAATTATCTCGTAGGTAAAAAGGGGGTTATCCAGAAAAAGTATCTGTAGAAGCCTTTAATAGGCACTGGGTGGGGGAATAAATAAAAACAGACTAAAGAATAGCCTGTTTTATTTTCTCTTCACTTATTTAACTATTAAACTTCTATATATTATTTAGATGTTGTTAATGAAGTTTCTTTAAAGATTTCATAAACTCCCTTAGCAATTGCTTTTCCAAGTAACGGAGGGACTGCATTTCCAATTTGTTTTACTATTTGAGTTCTACTTCCATAAAATTTAAAGTTATCGTCAAAGCCTTGGATTCTTGCCCCTTCTCTAGGAGTTAATGCTCTGTTTTGGAAGGGATGAATACATTTGTTAGAAGCAGGGTGAACAAAGTTAACTGTTAATGTATTAGCAGGCTTATTAGCTTCGAGTCTTGAATAAGAAGTACTAAAACCACTAGAAATCAAGTGCTTAGGTATGCAACTTATACTTGAACCTGAATGCTTAATGATCTCTAGCATTTTAGGAGAATGATTTGTAGACGAATGTAGTTCAAGTGTATCGTTGTCCCCTCTTCTTTCTTGTTGATAATTATTTTGTGGGGGCATTGTATAAGATGATGCAGTTTGACCACTTTCAATTGGTGGCAGATCGCTTATTGCTTCAGCAACTGTAATGGCAGGTTCATAAGCATCAAAACTAAATAAATTGTTTACTGCTGAAATGACTTTACTTTTATCATTATAGCCAATAGTTTTCCCCTCAAAGTAATGAGTGGGTTCTGGGAAAAGTATAGGCAATCCTTTTTTTACTCCAATCATAATAACTCGTTCTCTTTTTTGTGGTACGCCAAAATTGGCTGCATTTACAATTTTCCAATTAACGTCATAACCTATTTCTTCAAAACATTTTTCTATGGTTTTAATTGTTTCTGAATTTTTGTGAGTCGCAAGTCCAACTACATTTTCTAATACGAATGCATATGGTTTAAAGTAATTCACAAAGAGTGCATACTGTTCAAATAAATTATTTCTAGGGTCATCATCGTTATCATTTCTAAATGGTCTGATTGATGAAAAACCTTGACAAGGCGGCCCACCGACTATAACATCCACGCTTTTATTATTCTCTTTCAAAAGGCTTTCAACATCAGAAGGCTTTAGAGTTCTAATATCTTGATTTATTACTATAGCCTCTGGGTGGTTTAATTGAGCAGTTTTTAAAGAAGATTCTAATATATCAATGGCACAAACTGTTTCAAATTGTTTACTATATTTTGTGAAACCATAAGATAATCCTCCTGTTCCACAAAATAGATCCATAATATTAATTTTTTTATTTAGCATAAATTCACCCCTATGTACTGTAGACTATAGTCTCGTTTATGTGGTATGTCAAGTGTGATAACTTAAAGATATGGAAAAAACAAGTTTATCTTATATTATAGCTACGTTAAGAAAAGAGTTAGATCTTTCATTAGAAGACATTGCTAGAAAAACAGGACTGCACAGAACAACAATTGGTTTAATTGAGAGAGGAGAGAGAGAACCCACTGTTGAAACAGCTTCTAAAATAGCGGAAGCAATGAATAAACCACTAGTCGAGCTATTACTCCTACAGGAGAAACAAGATACTTATAGCATAAAGAAACGTGGAGTCAAAGAAGATTGTATTATAAATGTTAACAAACTTCAATCCATTGATTTGACTTCAGAAACTATTCTAAGTGCTATCCAACATTTGTATAGTACTCTAGATGTAATAGATGAACAATTGTTGAAAAATGGGGGTAAAAGGCTATCAGAATTAGTTGAATTGGCAAATCTTTCTTCGATTGTTGGAAACATACTTGGTGCAGGATTAGCTAAAAGCTCTAATAACACATATATTAGAAATAGACCTCATGCATACCCTGATTTAATAAGAGAAAATGGTGAGGGAAACGGAGTAGAAATAAAGATAGCATTAGAAAGAAATATGCCCAAAGGACATTTATCTAAAGGGAAATTTGGTTATTATCTAACTTTTAGATACGTGCTTACTGATGAAAGTGGCAATTTTGATAAGAAAAACAGAGGGGATACTGTATCAATTTGGGAAGTGAAGTGTGATTATCTTGAAGAGGAAGATTTTTCTGAAAGTAATACCGATGGAGATTCAGGAAAAACTGCCACTATAAGAAATAAGGTTCATAATAAAATGAGTTTAGTATACTTTGATCCTTCTATAGTTCCTTACAGTCATTCAGAAAAAAAACCATACGTAGGGTTTAATTAAAATTTATAAAGCCACCTCTGTTGAGGGAGGCTTTATTAGTTTTATGTTCTTATTTTTAACTTAAATAATTATTAAAAAATGTAAGTAGATAAAGTCGCCTATAATAAATATTTCTGTGAAAAATACTCAACACACGTGGAAGCCGTGACGGTGCTTTATAGATAAGACCAGTTCAATTAATGACCTATTCATGGATCACTGAGTGTTCAGCTTTCTTTTGGTTAAGATGATTTCATCCAATGATGTCCTGCGCTTCAAGCCTCGCTCAAACGAATATACTCTTTCAACAGGTCCCGCATTTTTCTGAATTCGTCGGTGACGTTGTAGGTGGAGGAAGTCCGGCCTTTGTTTTTCATCCATTCGGTTTGGATGGTTCTCTCTTTCATGTCGGCCTCGTCGATCATATTGGATAGCAGATCGTGCCATTGCTGCAGTTCTTGGTAGGCAGGTGTTTCTGAAGGATGCTCGCCGAGAGGTTCTTGATGATAGGTGATGCTGCAGGAGGGAAGGGAAGGTTGATCGGTCATGACATGCAGCTGCAGGGCGGCTGCATGATCCTGCGGACTTAGAGACAGGGTCGTACTCTCACCAATGGGAGGATTATCCGTCGGCATTCCGCCGGGAAGAACGTTGGTGATCTGAACGTTTCTTATTTTCTGGTCGATCGGAACACCATTTTGGAGCATGGCTGACTGCAGGAGGCTGTGAAAAGGAAGGATATGCGTTTCGTAGTCATAATGATTCGCTGTAGGGGAAAGGACTTTCGTGTTCTTTCTCTTAATTGTTGTGAGAAGGAGGAGCTGCTGCTGCTTATCTAGGGCGATCATCGTCTCTCGATCAGGAGAAACGAACGTGCGGGAAGGGGAGAACGTTGCATGCTTCTCCAGAATCAGGTGCAGCTCTCGATCCAGCGCAGCAATCAGGTTTTCTTTCTGTGTCCGCAGATGCCGTACCAGGATGAATACGAGTAGTGCGATACCGGCTGCTGCCAGCAGGATCAGCATCCCACCGGGTATCATTCCAACGCTTGTAAGGACCGTGAGAAGCAGGAGCCAGCCTATACCAACCGCGTAGATCAGAGCATTGCTCATAACAACCTCCTTTTGGAATCGGGACGGACGCAGCGAGTGGAAGTCAGGCCTTCTTATCTGGACGAAAGAGGAAGGCTATTCGCTTTCCTTCTCCTTCTTATATACCACGTTTCTTGCAAAAAAGGAATCTATAACGACATACAGGGAAGCATAAAGAAAGAACATCTGTTATCATAGAATAAGTTCAACGATTAAACAAAGAAGGTTTTTCCTACGATAGCAAGCCATGTTCGTCAAATGGAAAGGAGAGATTAAGCATGGATACGGCAACAATGGTGGATGTAGGCATTCTGCTGGCGATTGCGTTTCTCAATGCGTTCGTGTTTACGCGGATTGCGAAGTTGTTTTTCCGGCGGAGGTATGATGGGTACAAGACTGCGAATTATACGTTCGCCGTCGTCAATGGATTGTATCTGCTCATCTTTTTTGTTACCGGTAATATCATCATGGTCGTCTTTATTGCGTCGGCGTTTCTACTGCTTTTGTACGACCTGCAGAAAGCGAAGAAACACGACCGGGAGGAACGCCGGCAGGAGCAGGCAGTTTCGTAGCTTGCAGTACGTTTCTTTGTTAGGCTGGTCTCAACCAGACGAATGGAGGGACCTTCGATGAAAGCAGCCAAGAACCTGACAGCGGAGGAGATCGACCGGGTTGTGGAAATGGCCTGGGAAGACCGGACACCGTTTGAGGCGATCGAGATCCAGTTCGGCCTGAAAGAAAAAGACGTCATCAAGCTGATGCGAAAAGAAATGAAGGAATCGTCGTTCCGCATGTGGCGGAAGCGGGTCAATCACCGCAGCACGAAACATGCAGCGATGAAGAAAAAAGAAGCGAAGCGGTTTCGTGCGCCGGATCAGAAGCCGATTTCCTATTAAATTTCATTTTTGTTGGTGATGGCGCTGTCCATCACCTTTTTTCATTCGTAAAAGCAAAGGAAGATGCGTATGAAGAGGATGGAACAGCATCAAACGTGGATGATTCTTGCTGCGGTCGGAATCGGACTTCTTCTAGGCCAGCTGCCGATGATCGAGGGATATGCCGGGGCTTTGATCATGCCGTTTTTAGTGCTAATGCTGTACGGCCTCTTTTTAAGCGTTCCACTGAAGGGATTTACTGAGGCCTGGAAGAATATTCGCTTTACAGGCACCAGTCTGATTATCAATTTCCTATGGACGCCTTTCCTCGCCTGGGGACTCGGAGCTGTCTTTTTAGTTGATCATCCAGCGCTCTGGCTTGGCTTCATTCTGCTCCTGGTTACTCCCTGCACAGATTGGTATTTGGTTTTTACTTCCACAGCCAAAGGCAATGTGACGCTGGCTGCGTCCATGCTCCCTTGGAATCTGCTGCTGCAGATCACGTTCCTGCCTTTGTATATCTTTCTCTTTGCTGGCACAACAGGGGCGGTGGAAGCAGGCGCAGTAGTGGAAGTGATCCTGTTTCTTGTGATTCCACTTTTCTTCGCCGTGTTGACCCGCCGTCTTCTGAAAACGCGGAAGGAACTGCTGGAGCAGAGGATGATTCCTTTTTTCCACTCTGCTAAAATCCTCTTTTTATGTGCGGCGATCGCGGCCATGTTTGCCTCTCAAGGGTCGTATCTAGTAAACAACCTCTCCGTCATCCTCCTTCTGGTTCTTCCTCTTTTGTTCTTTTTCGTGCTGAATGTGATGCTTGCTCATCTGACCGGAAAGCTTCTCCGTTTCAACTGGGACGATACGGTCAGCCTGCACATGACGACCATAGCCAGGAATTCCCCTGTAGCTCTCACGGTCGTCCTGACAGTTTTTCCAGAGCAGCCGCTTATCGCTCTCGTCCTGATCATCGGACCGCTGCTGGAGCTGCCGATCTTAGCGGTTCTGTCACAGTTGTTGTTACACATGCGAAAAGGGAAAAACGGACACGAGCAGTAACCAGCTGAGGCGTTAAAAACAGCGGTAGAAGCAGAGGAGCTTCTGCCGCTGTTTTACGTTGATCGACAGGCTTCGAATCGTTTGGAGGAATCAGCACTACCTGCCGTCGTTGTTGGCATTGTTCATATGATAGACATAGGCGGCTGTTGCTCGGACGTGTCGAGATTATCGTAGGGTCTTGTTGCAGCGGAATACGCGAAAACACAAAAACGGGCCCACTGATGGGCCCGTTCTCCTCTGGCTTCGTCTATTTCAGTACATCGTGGTCGACGTAGCGCTCGCCGTTCATGTCGCTGAGAATGTTGATTGCCACTTCTGCGCCGTGTCCGGCCGTCACAATCGTATGCACACTCTTGTCTGCACAGGTTCCGGCTGCCCAGACACGGTTCATGCTGGTACGGCCGTCTTCCTGTATGTCGACGACTTTTTTGATGCGCGGCTCGCTGCCTTCTTTTGTTTGAATGCCGGAGGCTTCTGCTGCATCAGCAATCGTGCCGGTTGCCAGCAGGACGTACGATGCCTGATATTCGCCGTCTTCGGTGATGACCTGGACATGGTCCCCGGCGTCTTCGACTTTGGTTACTTTCCCGCTCTGATGGACAGCATCGAACTTTTTCATCTGCTCGAGTCCGGTCTCCACGAGGTCCGGTCCGGAAATTTCCTTCGCTCCATAGTGGTTCTTGACCCATGCTTTCCGCGTCATGCTCTGGTCACTGTCGAGTACCAGCGTCTTCTTGCCGGCCTTTGCTGTGAAGAGGGCCGCACTGGCTCCGGCAGGTCCGGCTCCTGCAATAATAATGTCGTACATGCTTATCCCTCCTGATTTAGTATTCAACTTTAGAATTTACCCGTTTGCACTCTTATCCAAACTTCGTTACCATTGGAAAAAAGAAGGAGGGGCGACCATGCCGGAACGAGAAGAGAAGCTCGCCGCTTCACTAACAGGAACGACACCGGAGATCATCCCTTATCTGCCGTACCTGCTCCAGGATCTCTGGTACCTTGGCTCCTCACCCGCCGATATGGCTGAACTGATCCGTACATATACCGATCTCGGCACGGACGCGGAGGTACTCGATCTCGCCTGCGGGAAAGGTGCCCCGGCTGTGGAGTTGGCGTCGGCATTCCATTTTTCCGTCAAAGGGATCGATTTGATGGAGGCATTCATCGAAGAAGCTCGTCAGGCGGCAGAGGACGCCGGCGTAAGTCACCTCTGCACGTTTGTTCATGGCGATGCGGAGGAAGAGGTCCGCCGGGAGGTGCCGCATGATCTCGTCCTTTTTGGTGCTGCCGGGGATGTCCTGGGAGATCGAGCCGCGATGCTGAAAAAGCTCTCCAACGTAATGAAGCCCGGGGGATGGCTGATCATCGATGACGTGTATAGTGAACCAGGAGCATCGGAAGGGCTGCCGAAACGAGAGTGGGAGCGGCTCATGCAGGAACACGGCTTGTCGCTTGTGGCCGAAAAACTGGTCGATGAGGCGTCTCTGCAGAGGGAACTGCAGGAGCAGCTGACGCGTATAAGCAGACGGGCAGAGGAATTATCGCAGCAGGAGCCCGAGAAACGGCCCTTGTTCGAGGAATATGTCGCGAGCCAGCGCGCCGAAGGAGAGGCGCTCGAGCACGAGTGGACCGGCGTGACGATGCTTTTGAAAAAAAGATGATGGATCGTCGTGTTAAAGGAGAGGGGGAGAGAGAATGAATGTCATCGTGATGTTAGCCATCGGCGCCATTATTCTGGTGAGAGAAGCTATTCGTCTGGCTGCAAGAGATGGAGTGACAAAGAAGGATGCATCGGTGGAGCGGTTAACCGTGCTTTTCGTTGCTATATTCAGTCTGCCGGCGATTATACCAAACGTGTGGGTGTATTTGTTTCTTGCACTGCTTGTTGTCGTGGTGTTTTTTCAGCGGAAAGGACCGCTCAGCAGCAACACGTGGAAGATTCGGGAAGAGCCGCTCGATCAGGCGATGGAACGGATGGAGACCATTTTGGAAGAGCGGGGCGAGCCTTTTGAACGGGAATCGATCCGCGATCAAAAGGCGGTCCGGTATCATCTTACCGATCATGCAGGGTTCTACGTGGACTTGGAACCGAAAGAAAACTGGTACAAGAAGCACGATACTCCCCACATGTTGATGAGAGTCAAATCAAGAGGCTGGACGAACGTGCTCGAGGAGCCGACGGAGGAATTTCTGGAGCAGTGTCGGGAAGAGCGCCGGGATCGGACGTATCGTGGACCACGGATGTACTATGCGGTCGGCGCGCTGGGGTGTGTGCTGATGGCCGGAGCGTGGCTCGTTGTTCTCTATGATTCTCCATACGAGTACCCGAACCGGACGGTGGAAACCGAAGAATGGTAGGAGGGGGATGACGATGCTGTTTCTGATTCCGATAGTGGTTCTTGCAGTCGGCCTGCTGATGGAAGGCTTTAGAATCTTGAATAGAAATGGAGTGATCCAGCGTGGTGGCGTGGTGGATCGGCTGTTCTCGCTGGCACTCCTGTTTTCTTCGTTGGCTGCGTTTCCGTTGGAGTCGTGGGTATATGCCATCGCTATGGTGCTGGGTCCGCTGGTGTTTCTTTACGAAATAGGACCGGTAAGCAGCCGCCGCTTTACGATTCGAGAAGAGCCGCTGAAAGAAGCGAGAGAGAAGCTGGAGCAGCTTTTTCAGGAGAACGGGCTTACGTTTGAAACAGAAGGATTGAAGGTGCATGAAGGCATCAGATACCGGTTTCCATATTTTCCCGGTTATCATATCGACCTGGTTACAGAAGCAAAATGGTACGACCGGCACGAAACGAAGCATCTGCATCTCAAAGAGAAAGTACGCGGCTGGACCAACGTTTTGAAAGAACCGAGAAAGGACTTTCTCGAACAGTGCCGCCGCGAACGGCAGAACGCCCGCTACTACGGACCTGCGGCCGGATGTGCAGGCGGGGCCCTAGTGCTTCTCCTAATGGCATCTTCCCTTGCCGTACAGCATCTTCAAGAGCCGGAGCAGCAGATCGAAGAGGCTTACAGCGTCGAAGCAGAATAGAAACAGCCGCCTGCAGGACGGGGCGGCTGTTTTTGCTTGATGAGAGAGGAGCTTGAGAGCAGGTGCGGACAATTGGCTGGAATTTCGACCAACTCGCGCTCAAGTGTGGACAATTCAAGAGGATTGTGACAATCCGGAGCAATATATGTGGTCAAAGCCCTTTTTCTCATGAAAAAACCGCCTCCCGATAAAGGAAGGCGGCAGCAGGCGTGAAGAATTAAAATGGAAATTCTGTGTCATCCGTGTACGTTCCGAATGTGATTGACGTTCCGCCGCGGAAGTCGACATCTTCAGCGGCGATAATACCGGTGAAGTCGGTATTTCCCCGGATTGTTACAGTTCCGTTTGGCGCGAATAGAAAGCCGGAGATTTCGCCACCGCCGACTAAGGTGACATCATCCTCTTCTGCAACGATAATGACATCTTCCGCATTTCCGCTGCCGGCAATTCGGATATCATCATCAATCAGTCTCATGCCATCCTCAAGTGTGTCATCATCACTATAACCTCGTTCCTCATACCATTCTTCGTCCCGTAATTCAGGGACGTCGAAAGGGCTGTCTTCCACAGGTGCAAAATACTGATCATCCCCAGATCCCTGCACACGCACCTCAAAGGTATTCCCAGAGGAAGAAGAGGTTTCTTCATACCGTGTTCCATCCCGAATGATTGTACCCTGATTATTAATAAAAGAATCAACTTGGCCGCTCTGATCAATAGTATTACTGAAGATAAAGACGTTCTCGGATCTCATCCATTCGCGGAGATCGTCATTCTCATCAGGTTCCTCATCTTCGTCCTCTTCCTCCGGCCGCTCAATTGCAACAGAATCAGTATCCCCGGAGGCGGCACCCTGCAGCGAGGATTCAAAGCTGAAGTCGCGCTGGGTGTTGTTGTCTGTTAAAGTAAAAGCAACACGATAACTTTCGGAACGATCCAGTGGAGGCGAAGTCTCGTTAATATCGGAGGCCTCTGTGAACTCGATGTCCATCCTCGAGGAGACGACTTCATCAAAAGAAAAAGCTGCTTCTTCTTGATGATACTGCCGCACCTGGGTGATAATGATATTAGCTTCCTGGCGCAGGTTGATGTGGGAGCTGGTCGATTCCTGATGCGAAAAGACCGCCATGACCATTTGAAAAGCAATTGCTGTGAAAATACCGGAAACGATGATTCCAGCGAGCAATTCGATTAACGTGATGCCGCGCTGGCGGCGGAGATGTTGACGGATCATACGCTGGTCACTTCCTTAAAGTGGGTGATTTTTTGAAAATAGATACAAACGAAGCCGGCGTCAGCCTGCTGGAGACGCTGGCAGCAATCACGATTCTCGGTATTATTATGATAACATTTATGAGCGTTTTTTCTCAGGCTGCGCTCTTTTCTTCGAGAGCTGAAACGGAGCTGACAGCGGTTCATGCTGCAGAAATTGTCCTGAGTGACGTCCGAAACGAGGCGCCGCAGGAAAATGATAGCACCCGAGAAGTTACAACGGGAGAGGGACATGATTTCACAGCGGAGGTCCGTTTGGAAGAAACCCCGGAGGAATCTGATTCCAGGGAAGCACAGCTCGGCTTGCAGCGGCTTCATATCCTCATTTATGAAGACGATACGACCGGGGCCCCGCTCTATGATACCTACACGTTTGTGGAAGAGGAGAGTGGTTCCTGATGTGCATCCGATCTGCGAAAAACCAACGCGGCTACGCGCTGCTGCTTGTGCTGCTGATCATCGTGCTGGTTGGTGTTGCTGCTCCTCCCATTATAGCAAATGCGATTAACGTCGTGTCGCAGAATCAACAGACCGAGGAGCAGATTCAGCTCGATCATCTGGAAGAGATGGGCACGGTCTATGCCGATGCGGCTATTGACGAGGCGAGAAGGGTGACAACCGCCGGATTTGAAGTAGATGGAGATCAGTCCGTACAAGACATTATCGACGAATACAAAGACGACTTTGCCTCGAACCTGGATGAATTTCTTTCCGAGGACATTGTCTTGGACGAGGGTCGCAGCGTTTCTGTAAGTGATACTTCTAATGAAACGGAAGCAGAGGGAGAAAACGAGCTTGTCATCGCTTTCGAGATCACTGCTGTGAATGGTGAAGCGGAGCGTACCGTTGAGAAAAGTCGAAGCATCACTATTACGGTGGAGTAGTTTATAGAAGTACTGTTCCGAGCCCACGCCGGCAGTGCCGGCGTGGGCTCAACTTTGTTTTTGAAACTAGACCCCATTGTGATTTTTTTCACAAAATGGTCGCAGTCATTCATGTTTACTACTTCACAATGTATGTTATAGTAAAACTATAGAAAGGTTGCTCAGTAATTCACAAGAAAGATTGCCGGCACGAACGACAGAGCAGCTTTTCCTAAACTTACTTACATTCCTTAAAGGAGGAACTGATCATGTTTATGGATTTTCTGCGAAACAACCGTTGGGCTGCTGGTATTCTCACGTTTTTACGTCTCTACGTCGGGTGGCTCTGGCTGACGGCCGGCTGGGAAAAGGTCGCTGGTGGATTTAGTGCGGATGGCTACCTGCAGGGCGTTGTCGGCAATGAAGAAGTCGCTGCTCAGTATCCGACGTACCACGCGTTTATTGAAAACATCGCCGTTCCGATGGCGGAGCCGTTCAGCTTCATGGTCGCCTGGGGCGAGGTGCTCGTCGGACTCGGCCTCATCCTCGGCGTCTTCACAACCGCCGCTGCGTTCTTTGGCCTCGTCATGAACTTTGCCTTCCTGTTCGCCGGCACGATCTCTAGCAACCCGTGGATGGTGCTTTTAACGATCTTCATCGTCGCAGCCGGTGCCAATGCCGGACGCTTCGGCGGAGACCGCTGGGTCATCCCGTACCTGCGCACGAACGTGCTCGGACGTGACTTCATCCAGAAGCGGATACCGAAGAGACGGGAGCAGCGGGCTGCTTGATCAAAACGTAGGAGAAGAAAAGGACCTGAATGGCTTCGGCCATCCAGGTCCTTTTCCTATTACAATCATTTATACGCTCGTTTCTGCAGCTGCCTGCAGCAGCCGCAGACCGAAAGGGCTTGGGTTATTGAAGGTTGAAAAAATGTTCAAGGGAAGGCAGCTCGGAAGAAGTGACCGCTCGCCCTCTCTGAGTGACCGTTCCGCGGCGCGGAGCGTCTGCAGGGATTTCCTGAGTGACCGTCCAGCACCGGAATGACCGCTCTGATTGTCTGAGCGTCGACTCCCGTGCTCCGAATGACCGCGGGCAGCGGCTGAACGTCCGCTCCGGCACTGCGAACGTCCGAGCCGCACCCGAATCCTGTACACATCAACAAACGCACCTCGCTCGTCCTCTTCTTCCCGCAGACTCAACCAACTTCCAACGACAAAAAACGTCCGCCCCACGAAGGGACGGACGTTTTCATCACGACAAAGTGTTACGCGTTAGCCGTCTGTGCTGTTTTTACTTCCTGGTGCAGGTCGAAACGATCCGCGTTCATGATCTTCACCCATGCGTCCACGAAATCGTGAACGAACTTCTCACGGTTGTCGTCCTGTGCATACACTTCTGCGAGTGCTCGGAGGATCGAGTTGGAACCGAAGACAAGGTCGACACGGGAGGCGGTGCGGACGAGTTCACCCGTCTTGCGGTCACGGCCTTCGTAGGAAAGGTTGTCGACTGCTTCCCACTTGATGTTCATGTCAATCAGATTGCGGAAGAAGTCTGTAGAAAGAACGCCGACACGGTCGGTGAAGACGCCTTTCTCGGATCCGCCGTGGTTGGCTCCGAGAACACGCATACCGCCCATGAGTGCTGTCATTTCTGGTGCGGACAGCTGCAGTAGTTGTGCCTGGTCTACAAGCAGTTCTTCCGGACTGACCGTGTACTCTTTCTTCAGGTAATTGCGGAAACCATCCGCTTCTGGTTCGAGTACTTCAAAGCTTTCTTCATCGGTCATTTCCTGTGTTGCATCGCCACGTCCCGGTGCGAATGGCACGGTAACGAAGACGCCGGCATCGTGTGCTGCTTTTTCAACAGCTGCTGTACCACCGAGAACAATCAGGTCAGCAATCGAGATGTCTTTGTCGAGGTCCTTTTTCAGGTTCTCGTAAACGTTGAGGACCTTCTGCAGGTGCTCCGGCTCGTTAGCATCCCAGTTCTTCTGCGGCTCGAGACGGATGCGGGCACCGTTTGCTCCGCCACGCTTATCAGATCCGCGGAAGGTAGAAGCGGAAGCCCAAGCTGTCTTGACAAGTTCGCTGATGGTCAGATCCGTTGCGAGGATCTTCTTCTTCAGATCCGCAATCTCCGAATCTGTCAGCGTGTAGTCCGGCTTCGGTACTGGATCCTGCCAGATGAAGTCTTCTTCCGGTACTTCCGGTCCGAGATAGCGGTCTTTTGGCCCCATATCACGGTGAAGCAGCTTGTACCATGCGTTTGCGAATGCTTCAGCAAATTCATCCGGATTCGCATGGAAGTGACGATTGATCTTCTCGTAGTCCGGGTCCATGCGCATCGCCATATCTGCTGTCGTCATCATGATTTTACGCTTCTTGGAAGCATCTTCCGCGTCAGGAGCGTGGTCTTCGTCTTTCAAATCTTTCGGCTCCCACTGATAGGCACCTGCCGGGCTCTTTGTGAGCTCCCACTCATAGCCGAAGAGAACATCGAAGTAGCTCATATCCCATGTTGTTGGTGTTGGTGTCCATGCACCTTCAATTCCGCTGGTGATGGCATCGCTTCCCATCCCGGAACCGTGTGTGCTTTCCCAGCCGAGACCCATGGATTCGATCGGTGCTGCTTCCGGCTCATTGCCGACTTCTGCTGCATCACCGGCACCGTGGGATTTACCGAACGTGTGGCCACCGGCCGTCAGTGCTGCTGTTTCGTAATCGTTCATTCCCATGCGGGCGAACGTTTCACGAATGTCGGTTGCACTCTTCAGTGGATCCGGGTTGCCGTTCGGTCCTTCCGGGTTCACGTAGATGAGGCCCATCTGAACGGCTGCGAGTGGATTTTCCAGTTCGCGGTCGCCATAGTAACGCTCATCGCCGAGCCATTCTTTCTCTGCTCCCCAGTAAACGTCCTGTTCTGGATGCCAGATGTCTTCACGACCGGCACCAAAGCCTGCGGTTTTACCGCCCATGGATTCGATCGCCACGTTACCGGCAAGCACAAGCAGGTCAGCCCAGGAAATCTTGTTTCCGTACTTCTGCTTGATCGGCCATAGAAGACGTCGTGCTTTATCCAGGTTTCCGTTATCCGGCCAGCTGTTGATCGGCGCGAAACGCTGGGCACCAGCACCGCCTCCGCCACGGCCGTCGCCTGTACGGTAAGTTCCGGCTGCGTGCCAGGACATCCGGATAAACAGCGGTCCGTAATGACCGTAGTCCGCCGGCCACCAGTCTTTGCTGTCTGTCATCAGGTCCATCAAATCCTGCTTCATTTCATGATAGTCAAGCTTTTGGAATTCCTGCTGATAATCGAAATCTTCTCCGAGAGGATTCGATTTTTTATCGTGCTGATGAAGAATGTCAAGGTTGATCTGGTTCGGCCACCAGTCTTCGTTTCTTGTACCCGTGCTCATGTTGGCTGTCAAACTTCCCTGCATGACCGGGCAGTCTTCTGGATTGTGATTGTCTCCTGAATGCATGTGTTACTCCTCCTTTAATGGATAAGTACTGCTGTCGATTCTTCTCTCGAAAACGGAGAGAGAACAGACAGTAATAATTCTCACTTAATAATCATAATAAATAACGGTTCAAATTGAAAGTGAAATGCATGAAAAATTGATTTTTTCATGTTTCAGCCAAGGGTGCTGAGGGCAATGCTGATACAATGATGCGGGGTAGCTATTTTGTTCACATCATCCATTTTAACATAGCCAGGCGCGATTTTCCTGCAAAAAACGATGGAAGGAGGGAGACCATGCAGGAACTCCTGCTCGTCATCCTCATTATCATGCTTCTCCTCGGCGGGTATGGGCTGCTCAGTGGCTGGATGCGTCACCGGCTCGGATTGGAAAAACGTCCACGGGGGTGGGTCAATGACCGTCACCATAAGGTGGACAATGGTATTCGTGCTTCGCTCCTGCTGCTGATCGTAGGAGCGCTCCTCTTCGACATGATGGTGATGCCGTACGTCTCCACGGGGCTCTGGGCAGCCGCAGGCATGCTGTTCCTGGCCGGCTTTGTTGTCAAAGCCCGGTTTGAGCGGAGCGTCGGTGATGAACCAGACCGTGCGTTCGTCACGACAGCCCAATGTTTGTACTGTGCCGTATGTATGATCGGAGCAGCATTGTTTCTTTTGTTCTAAGCTGCCGGCGCAAAAAAGCTCACTGCCTGGAACACAGGGTGAGCTTTTTCGTGTGCTAAGCTTTCTTTTTCCGCTGCTGCCAGGAACGGTAGGAACCGTCACCGCCGCAGGCTGAGCAGTCTTTCGCAGGCTCATAGTAGAACTCATGAATGACCGCCCGCGTACGGCCTCTGCCCCGGCAGTCCGGGCAGCGTCCTGTTTCCTCCATCCGCTTTGTCCGGCGCTGATACATCAGTTTCCTTGTACCTTTGGTTCTCTCCACAGGCGCCATGGGCGAACACCTCCCAATTGGAATAAGGCAGTGAAACGACGGAAATCAACGAAACATGACAGCGCTTTCTTTGTTTGCCTTCATTATATCATGTCCACATCTCAGGTCAATCACGTCCAGTGTAGACGGTACGGTTTTCTTCTGCAGAGGTGTAGGCAGCCTCAATCATCTCTGATAAGTACAGCGCTTCCTGAAGGGAATAGGCTTCCGGCACAGGCTTTCTGCGTTCCAGGACGTCAGCAAACACTGCACTCGGAAGTGGAGCGTCTGTCCATGACGAAGGATCGATTCGCTCTATTCCTGACGGTGTCGCGAAACGAATCCATGCATCTTCCGTTCTGGAACCGAGAATCTGTACGGAAGCGTGCGTGCCTACAATTTCCAGCGTGTTGTCGAGCTGACTGGCAGCAGAGGAGGTATGGGCCGATGCAATCGCACCCCCGGGGAATGTCATGGTCGTACTGGATATTTCATCGGCACCGGTATCAAACGGCGCCCGCATCGACGCCTGGACACGGTCCGGTCTCTCGCCGATCAGCCACGGCAGCAAGTACAACCCGTGGCAGCCGAGGTCGAGTGTGATCCCCCCGCCGGTCTGGGACGTATCGAACCAGTAGGACGGCAGCATCGGCTCGACAGCAGCCTGGTGCGAGCGCCGGAAAAACGCGGACGTGACCTGCCCCAGTTCTCCGCGGTGGATACGATCGAATACCCACTGATAGAGAGCCGAACTTTTTGCCTCCAGAGAAATCATAAACGGAATGCCCGCTGCACGAACAGCGTCTGCTGTCCGACGGGAAGAAGCGAGGTCGGGCGTGAGGGCTTTGTCTGTGAAGATGGCTTTCCCTGCCTGGGCGGCGGCGGTAATGACTTCTTCATGCGATGTCGTAGACGATTCCACTAAGACGGCCTCGATGTCCGGCTGTGCCAGAATGCGGGGGAGGTCGGGTTCAAACGACGCGTGGTACCGCGCCGCGGCTTCTCTGCCGCGGGTTTCATGTTCATCCCAGACAGCTGTAATGGTGCCGCCCGCTTCTGTGAACGCCTGGACAAAGCCATCGGTATGCACGTGCCAGGCGCCGAGTAGTGCCGTTTTGATCATGGGGATTCCTCCTTGAGTGGGCCGCCCCGGAACATGGGCAGCAGATCATTTTCTTCGGAAGGAGCCTGCTGCTCCAGGGTGGCAAAAGTCTGAAGATCCTCCGGCACATGTTCGTCTGCGGCGGTATGAAGAAGATACCGGAATAAGTCGTTGACGTACTTGTTCCACCAGCCGCGCTGGTGAAAGGTGACACGGTTGTCCCCCTGGTATAAAGGATCGAGCTCGATGGTGACGACTTTGATCGTATCAAATGGATCAAACCGCCCGTGACGGCCGCGGATCAACAGGTAGACGTGAGCCACGCTGGAAAGCGGATAGCGGAACAGCAGCGCCATGTCACGCTCCTGATCATAAAAGATATAACGGCTGAAAGGGGAACCGGCCGTTCCGGGAATCTGCTTCATTTCAACAAAGGCCGGCCGTTCCCGGACAGCCTGAAGCAGCGTATCTGCTTTTTCTATGGGGAACTGGGGGATTTTCCATTTGGCAAACATCCGTACAGCCCATCCAGCCATGGCTCTGCCTCCTTTTCCTATGCTGGCTCTATCATATCACGATTTGTGGAATCCTAGAAAAGAAGCGAAACACGTCTCGCAGCGCAGGGAGACGCTTTGCTGCTGACAGGCCAAAAATCCCTGGAGCATCTTCCACGGTTTGAAGAAGGCTCATGCCGGCAATAGCGGAACTAGTGAAAAAAACGTTCCATGAAGGAGGAGTACCATGCGCTATTCACCATTTAAAACCCCTTTGTCTGCTTTGATGGACAATGCTGTCCTGCACCGCCTCCCGGCTGTTCCGGAAACGGTCCACTGGGGCTTCTGGGACAATGAGCTGGAACCGAACCTTCGAGTGAAGTCCGGCGATTTTGTGTATGTCGAAACCGTCACACATCACGCAGGGGATGCCCCGGACAAAATGATGGATGAGGGTATACGCCGTATTTACGATGCCATTCCCGAAGAAGCGCGGAAGCCGGGGCCGCACCTGTTGACTGGACCGATTTATGTAGAGGAGGCGGAACCTGGAGACATGCTGGAAGTGCAGATTCTGGATCTGGAACCACGACTGCCGTATGGATCCAATTTATCCGCTCCCTGGGGCTACCTTTTCAACGAGGTGGAAATGCATGAGAAAGAACGGGTCACCATCTATAAGCTCGATGACAAAGGCCAGTGGCTCACCCCGGAATTCGGCTATCAGTATCCGGGCTCCTATAACGTGAACGGCCGAGTGCTGCAGCCGGAAGAAGTAGACCGTGAAGAGACGATGAATCATATCCAGGTTCCGGCCCGCATCCACTTAGGAACCATGGGGACAGCGCCGGAGCAGAAAGGACGGTTCAGTACAATTCCACCGGGAAATTTCGGCGGGAACGTAGATAACTGGCGCATCGGTGCAGACACGACGATGTATTATCCTGTATTCAACCAGGGGGCGCTCCTCTCGCTCGGCGATGCCCATCTCGCCCAGGGAGACAGCGAACTAAACGGAACCGGTGTGGAGGCCTCGGTGAACGCCCTGCTGCGGGTGGCGGTGCGGAAGAATTTCTCCTTTCCGATGCCGATTCTGGAAACGGAACAGGAATGGATGGTGCATGCGTTCAATCCGGATCTGGAGGAAGCAGCAAGACAGGCGTCGATGGGTGCGATTGAGTTCCTCGAAAAATATTATGAGAAAACGAAGCGCGAGGCGTACTCCTTCCTCGCCGCGGGCGGAGATCTGCAGATCACGCAGCTCGTCAACGAAAACAAAGGCGTTCATATGGCGATGCCGAAGGACGCTTTCCTTCCGGAAAAATCATAGCGCGGCTTCAGGGGAGTTTCGTTTCCGTCGACTTCTCCACAGAAACGTGACAAAATAGAGGCACTACAGGACGAAAGGGGTTTGACGATGGAAGCCTATTCAAGAAAGGTAACAAAAGGAGATGGACGGCTCCTGCTGGAAGTACCGGAAGAGATTGCGGAATTTCTCACTGTCGAGCAGGGGGACGCGGTTTCTTTTCAAATCGTCGATAATCAGGTTGTCGTCCGTCCGGAACGAAAGCTCGATACGTCCGAGCTGAAAGGCCTGGATGAGGATTTTGCAGAAGGGGTGCGTGTCGTGCTGGATAAATACGACCAGACCTTCCGCACCCTTGCCGATCGGAGGGATGGCTGATGCGCTACCTGCTTCTGCATGAACTGAAGGCGTTGAATACGATGCTGAACCGGATCTATTCGCCGGATCATCCGTTTGGTGTCCGAGACGAGCTGGAGCTGCTTGCGGCTGCAGAGCGTCCGATTCAAAGTTTGTTTGATGAAGAGGCGTTCCCGACCTTTCCGCTCAAGTGCGCCGCGCTGTTCAGTACCCTGTTGAAGAAACGTCCATTTGAGTACGGCAACCGCCGTACGGCCTTTGCAGCACTTGTGCTGATGATGCACCTGAACGGCTGGCGCCTGACGGCCGGTGAAAATGAAGCAGAGCAGTTCACCAGGCACGTCTGGGAGAATGGAGAGTCGATCGGGAGCGTCGCCTCCTGGATTGAAGAGCGCATGGAAAAAAACTAAACGCCACGTTCCCATGGCGGGACACAAAACGTCCGAAAAAGGAAACAAGCTTCCGATGATCCCAATCGATCGTCGGAAGCTTGTTTTTTGGAATATAGGAAAGAGGGAGTATAAGTTTTTATACAAGGAGACGGTCGCATACCGTACTATTCCGAGCGCAAGGGCCGGTGTGATCGTTTTCGTCGCTGATCGTCCGGCAGTCAGCGGATGCCTGCTCGTGGCAGGAGATGGTCATTGGAGCGATCAACCCTTTTGATACAAAAGCCCTCACCCAAAAACAAAAAACGGCTGAGGGCTTCTTTCTATTCTGGTTGTCGTTCCGCTTTTTGACGCGGGATGCTTCTCACGTGCTCCATTTCATTGAAGGGCCAGCCTGAGAGGCTCGTACAGCCCTGCTGCTTTGTTATCCTGCCTTGGAAGGCATCGACACTTTCACGGAGGAATCGTGCAGCCGTCGGAAGTGGAAAAGGACGGAATCATCGGCGTGGAGCGGGAGTTCGACATCAAATTCCTTTTCCTGCTCGAGCCGTTCCATCAAAATTTCCTGGTTTTCCTGGAGTGTCTGCTGGTATTTCAGGAAATCGCCATGGCTGAGGCGGCGGCGGACCTCACTGCTGTCGAAAAAGAACCGTTTCATTCGGGAACCCTCCTTTCCTGTCTTGTTGTTTTTCCTTTACCCGGCTGTTTTCGTCCGTAATCGGGGTTTTTTTCCAGGGCAGGGGAACGGAGAGCAGCCTGTCTGCCGGCCGCTTCTCACAGGAAGGGGAGAGGTATGTCGGTTTAACCTAGGCACGCTATGGGAAAAGCTGCAATAAGGAATCTTATACAAGGAGGAATCGAGGATGAAAAAACGAGTGATCGGCGTATTTTCTTCAGAAGAAGAAGTGAAAGAGCGGGTGGATGCACTGCAGCTGGAAGGACACCGTCCAGAAGAAATCGTCGTCGTTGCAGGGGAAACGGAACAGACGAAGTGGCTCCGTGATCAGACGGCGGCGAAGACGGAGCTGCTGAAGGATCAGCCGGAGGAAGCCGGTACGAGTGAAGAGAATCTGTCCTTCTTCGATAAAGTCAAACGTGCCTTCGTCGGTCAGACCGAATTCAAAGGGGATACGGAAGCGAATGATCTTAACGAACCTTTTGACTTTACGAAGGCTGGACTGGAAGAAGAGGAGGCTTCTCACTATGAGAAGGAAGTAAAAGATGGCAGCATTGTCGTCCTCGCTCCGATGCTTGCTGATGGAGATGAACACCAGGCACAGAAGGAAGAGGCCATTGATCCGGGCGGCCCGAGCCAGATCGGGGATCCGATGAGTTCCGAGGATCCGGCACAGTACGCCCAGGATGCACCCAAATTCCCTCAGGATCGGGATGTGGACAAAGACCGCCGCGACCGCTAGGGCTGTCTCGTTCAACGTCGACCTGCCGATTCAGCCACATTGGAAAAAGGATCCGGACAGCCTACGGTCCGGATCCTTTTTCCTGTTCATCCTCTTTCATCACCCGGGGGAGCTCCTGCTGGATCAAATGGCGCCACCCTTCTCTCAACGCTTCCAGGGAAGGGCCTTCTGTAGTAGAAGCGGGGACTTGGTGCGCAAGCTGCAGCTCGGTGCCGCCCTGAATCCCGTTCAGCTGAAAGGTCACAATATCTCCTTGGATGCCCCACTCAAAGCGGAATCGAGCCGGACGCTCTCGTTCAAGCACCCAGCAGGCGGTATCGCCGTAGGGCGCGTGGAAGAGGAAGAAAGGCTGTTCATCCTGCTGCAGCGTCCCGGGCATGAACCAGCGTCCGAGACCGGGTGCTTCAGCGAGATAAGACCAGACGTGGTCGCGGGAGAAGGGGAGCTGGATGGTCTCTTGAATGATAACAGGTGCTGGGCTCATGGGTATCCTCTCCTGAGACAAGCGTAAAGGTTCCGGCACGGAAAAACAACTTTGCTTTTTTGATGATTTTTTCGTATGCTGATACAGAAAAGACATTCAGGAACCATGAGGGGGAGAAAGATGAACAGAGTACTTCTGTTTGATCTCGACGATACACTTCTGGATTTCCGCGCAGCACAGATGCAGGCGCTCCGTGAGGTTTTTCGTACATATAACATGACGTGGTCGAAGGAAAAAGTCGAGCGGTATCAGGTCGTCAACCGAAGCTTCTGGAGCCGGTATGAACAGGGACTCATTGGAAAAAAGCGCGTGCTGGAAGATCGATTCACCGTCTTTCTCCAGCAGGAAGGTATTGCTGTAGATGGGGGAGAGGCAGATGCTGTTTTTCGAAGTCAATTGGAGCAGAGCCGGGAGTTCATCGATGGGGCGCAGACCGTACTGGATGTTCTGGCGGAAACGCACCGCCTGTTCATTGTGACGAACGGAGCTGCTGCTACGCAGCGGCGCAGGCTCGTGAACTCCGGCATCGAGCAGCTGGTAGAAGGAGTGTTCATATCCGAAGAAATTGGTGCTCCGAAACCATCTTCTGTTTTTTTCGATCACGTCTTTAACCAGCTTCCTGATGTAGCCCGGGAGGAAGCGGTCATCATTGGTGATTCACTGGAAGCCGACATTCTCGGAGGCAGCCGAGCTGGCCTGGAAACCATTTGGTTTAACCAGGAGGGCCGGCCGCTTACGGGGGAAGCAGTGCCGGACCACATTGTAACGAAACTGCCGGAACTGCTCGTAAAGCTGGATGAACAGGCCCGTACGCTGCAGAGCTGAAGCGCCGGCCGCTGAGCCCAGGTCCAAGATCATCGTCATAACGAAAGGAAAGCCCGCTGGATGTTTCCGGCGGGCTTTTGCTGCGTTGACATGACTGTAGGCGTTCTCATTGAGGCAGACGGCGTCGCGCGCTGCAGCAGACGTCATTTCGGCCAAAAGGTGCTCCGCGGTTTGGTGCGGGGCAGCGTCCCGTGCGTCCGGATTGTCCTGTGCCTGCCGGACCGCGAGATGGTTAAGGCAGGCGGGGATGCCGGTCGGCCGGAAAATGGATACCGGCCGCAGCGCGGGCGCTGTCCGCACTAGACATCACTTCGACCGAATGGGAGAGGGACCGGTCCGCTGCTTCCAGGTTCCCTTCCTCGATCCACCGGCAGAACGTATCGAGTTCGCCGTCCATCAAACGTTCCTGCAGCGGCCCCTGTACGATGCTCCGGGTCTGACCTCGTTTGTCCATGAAGGCCTCGAGCCCGGCGTTAACGCCATGCGGAACGCGGAGGGAGACGCCTTCGCCCTGAAACTGAATGAAGTCCTCCGTATCCACATCCTTTGCAGCTGCGGCACTGATGGTTTTATCCGGATAGCGCATCGTCAAAAGTCCGGACGTATCAATCCCTTCCTGCGTGAGAGAGGCGTGATACGAGATCTCGGCCGGTGGACCAAAAAGAGCATGAAACAAATGCAGATGATAAATCTGGAGATCCATGAGCACCCCTCCGGAAAAATCGGGAGAGAAGACATTCGGCGTCGACCCTGCTTTGAGCTGATCATACCTGCTCGAATACTGCGAGAAGTTCGCCTGGACCAGATTCCAACTTTCCCGGCTCACTGCTTCTTTCAAGGCATTGAATCCGGGCGTGTAGAGCGTGGTGACGGCTTCAGCAGCAATCTTCTTGTACCTTCGAGCGGCCTGCTGTACAGCGGCTGCTTCCTTCGCATTCGATGCGATCGGTTTTTCAATAAGGACGTGTTTCCCGTGGGCGAGCAGATCGACGGCCTGACCTGCATGAAGGCTGTTTGGTGAAGCGATATAGACCACGTCAATGTCTGCATGATGCTTCAATGCTTCCCAGGAGGTAAGGATCTCCGGGATTTGAAAATCATCAGCCAGTCCGGCAGCGTGTTCACTGTTTCTCGTCCATACAGCTTGGGCCTGCACCCGGGGATGCTGATGAATAGATTCTAGAAAAAAACGTACGATGGATCCAGTTCCGATGACTGCAGCTCGCAGCATAGAGACGCCTCCTTAGTAAGCCTGTTCCAACCAGTATAGCTGGAACATCCGTCCGTGAAAAGGAGGGATCATCCGAACAGCCTTTCTTCCTTCCACCCGCCGCCCGTGTCCTGTTTCCATGCGCTTGCAGCCGCTTCGACAGCACGCCGGTAAAAAGGATTCATCTTTCTCCACTGGCGGGGAAGGTAATCGACAAATACCGGCGGCCGGCTCTCGAGCTGTTCTTGTTGAAGCAGGTGCTGAAGATCGGCCATCGCTGCTGCATCCGGAAATGTCACCCGGCCCTCCAGCATCCGTTTCATGTCTCTGTGTGTACTGAGCAGCGTGATGCCGGCAGGTCTGGATGGATGAACGGCTGTTTGACGAAGACCGAAGAGGACCGCAGCAGTTTCGGGATACAGCGGATGTAGGTGCTGGTCCGGGAGCTGGATCGTCTGCTGCCGGAGCAGGATGCGGCTCCGGCAGATCAGGCAGGCACCGACGGAAAGAGATGCTTGATCGTCAGAAAGAGAAGCGGCGCTGTATACACTCATTTCCGGGCTGTAATACTGAGCCTGGACGAGCCGCTGCACCTCCCGGCTTGCCAAGTGCTGCCGGCCTCCCCACAGCTGATGTTCGATCGAAGGACGCATGGTACATCACACCTTTCTTCAAGAGTAGGAAGAGGGCACCGCCTTCCTGTTTTTTAGATCGGCGCCTTCTCCTTCTATATGGGAAGATGGCGATGCGTCTTCCCTTTTCTATTCACGTGGAATGATCTGCACGGCACTGCCCCAAAAACGATCTGCGTTCTTGGTTTATCATAGCTCCATCATAGAACGCGCGTTCCCTTTTTGCAACAAAAAAGAACTGATGTTCGGATTTTTCGCAAAGGCTTTTCTTCATCGATCAGGATATATATACGTTGTTATCGAAGGAGACGGCGGCTATGGGCTGAGTAGAAGTTCTTTCCTGTACAAACCTGCGGCATGCGCCCTTTCGATGAAAAGCCGCTCTGTGCTTTTAGTCAGAAGCGGTAGTGGGAGAAGTGGAAGCAGTGCGGTGACAGACAAAATGGAATAGACGGCGTGCTCTTCCTGTGACGGGATTCCCGATGAAGAACTGGGAGCAGCAGGAGCGCATCTTGGTAGGAGTTTGCTGTACGGCTGTGAATCGGCAGCCACGTAGATCCAATGACGCATAGAAGATGAAGAGATTCGTCTTTTTCCTGCGCAGCGGTCCGTCCTATGAGTTCTTTTCATAACAAACGGATAAGCCGTTGCTCCCGATAAATGTCAAAAAATGCGGTTGGTGCGTGCGAGTTTTCAGATAATCAAGAACGGGAGAGGAGTAAAAACGCATTGAGTAGAAAATATTGGCTATTTCCTGCGCGCATTGAAAGGGAGAGTTGTCCCGTTATGATGGTTGTGATGAAAACATGTAGAGAAACTGTCCAGATTCGTTTCCTATACTGAAAACAGCAGTTATCCCTGCCAAACCTATACAAAGAGAGGGATGTACCATGGCACCTCAGGAGGATTTTTTTCACCAGCCGCAGGAAGTGGAAGAGCGACTGTATGACGAAGCATTGTTTCCGCTGTTTTTCAAAATGCAGCAGTCAACCCTGGCCCGCCAATATCGTCCGTTTACGATCCTATTTGTCCGCATCGAAGGAGGTCTGGAAGCCAACATCGGTATTATCCAGTACATTACCCGCCATTTGCGGGACACGGATTCCATTTTCAGGCTGGAGAGCCGAAAGCTGCTCACCATTCTCATGCCATTTGCTGGAGAGAAAGAAGCTTTTGCCTACGTGCAGCGACTGCGGAGATCGCTGACGGACTCTGGAAGCAGCACTCAGGAACTTCCGCATATGAAGACCGTCATGATGGAAATCAGACAGCCTGCCGCAGGATGGCAGGAAACGATGGAGAAAGCGGAACAGACATTGGAAAAAATCCCTTCGCTGCAGGAAGTACGTCCGTATACCGTGCCGGATTATACAAAAACGGCCCCGATGATGCTGAAAGTGTCCCTTCTGGAGCCCGATTTGATTGCATCCAGTGTCCTCCAGCAGTTTCTGGGGGACTTGGAACTCGAAGGCATTCGGCTCGACTGTGCTTTTTACCGGGACGGCGTGGAATTTTTAGCATCCGACAGACACAGGTCGGATCAGCAGCATGTCATTCTGATCAGTGATGTGCTCCCGAGAAAAGATGGTCTGGAGATGATCAAAGAACTCCGGGACATGCCGAATACAGGGAAATATTACCTTATTCTATTGTCGAATAGAAAGACAGAAGAGGACATGGCCTATGCCTTCCGGCTCGGGGTGGATGATTACATTGTGAAGCCCTTGTCCCTCTCTGTACTGGAAGCCAAAATACGCCATTTTGCAAATCGGAAGGGGTACTGACCTATGTTCACTTCTTTGACGGCGGCCATCTGGATCGTCGCAGGGCTTGCTGCTGTGTTGACGCTGATCTTCACCTATCTGCTGATAAACCGCGGTGTTGAATCCTATCGCCGCAGAAGAAGTGACGCTTTTATGGTCTCTGCGGCTGCCGATGTGTACCAGTTTATGCGGCATGGAGGCAAACCTGCCCGGTCGTTAATTCCGAACGAACGGTGGAAGATGGAAACCATGGAAAAGATTTTTCACAGCTACCGCTATCACATCCAGCATGAACAGCTAATGCAGCGGATGTCGATGTTTGCGGAATGGTATATGCTCGATTTCTACAGCAAAGAAATGCGGAGCCGGAAATGGAGCCGGAGGATGAATGCCCTATCCCGTATCATTGAATTCCGGGTGAGCGGACTGATGGACCAGGTGGAGGAACGGCTCCAGTCAGACGGGGTGCGGTCGGAAGAGGAGAGGCTTCTGATGGTCCGCGCGCTGCTGATGATGAAAGAGGAGCGCGGGCTGATGTACCTGAAAGATCAAAAGGCAGAATGGAGCGAGTTCGATTACCGCCGCCTTCTGCTGGATGTTGAAGCCTCTTCTATCGATCAGATGCTTCTTGTCTTCGATACGTACACCCTGCCACTGCAGTATGCGCTTGTAGATGCGATCGGTGTCCGGCAGCTGACGGAACACCAGGCATTTTTAGAGTCCCTGCTCGAGAGCGGCAGCCAAGAGATCCGTGTGAGAAGTTTAAAATCCCTGCACCTGCTCCCGGTTGTTTATGATCCTTCCGTTTATATCGGCTTTGCGGAATCTCCTTTATGGGAGGAGCGGTTGATGACGGCCAAACTAGCTGGGCGTCTGCCGATGGAGCTGAGCCTCCCGCTGCTCCGGACCATGATGCATGATTCCTCCTGGTGGGTGCGGATCGAGGCGGCACGGGCATTGAGCAGCGTACATGAGGGACGGAACATTCTCGACGAGCTGCGGACATCCGAAGAAGACCGTTACTGTGCCGATGCTGCTGTAGAAGCACTGGAGAGGAGGAGTGACCATGTCCTGGCCGGCGTTCGGTGAAGCTGTATACTGGTTTTTCGCTGTCCTTATTTTCGTCTACATGCTCATCGTTATTTTCTTTTACACCGGACTGCTCGGCCTCTCTGCGTTTCAGCTGAAAAAAGAATCGCGCTGGAACCGCACCATGGAGCACGATGAGGATATGAACGCTCACTATACGAAGCCTGTTACGGTTCTGGTTCCAGCATACAACGAAGAAAAAGGCGTTGTAGATACCGTCCGTTCCCTGCTGAGCCTCCGCTACCCTCAAGTGGAGATACTCGTGATCAACGATGGGTCGTCAGATGGTACGCTGGAGACGATGATCGAGCATTTCTCCATGAAGCCGGTCAATCGTACGGTCCGGAGACAGCTGGATACTGCGCCGGTGCACGGTATTTACCAGTCGAACATCCTGCCGCACCTGTATCTGGTCGATAAAGAAAATGGAGGGAAAGCCGACGCCTTGAACGCCGGCATCAACATTTCGAGATATCCTTATTTCTGCTCTATTGACGGCGATTCGATTCTGGAGTCGGATGCCCTGCTGAAAGTGATGAAGCCGGTCATCAAGTCTGGAGATAATATTGTTGCCTCCGGAGGAAGTGTCCGGATAGCCAACGGCTGCGATATTCAGCAGGGGGCGGTACTGAGCACAAGCGTTTCGAAGCGCCCGATTGTGATTATGCAGATCATCGAATACGTTCGTGCGTTTCTCATCAGCCGTGTCGGACTCAGCCGGTTCAATCTTCTGATGATCATCTCCGGCGCATTCAGCGTGTTTCAGAAAAAGGCTGTGATCGAAGCCGGCGGGTATCATACGGATACGGTCGGAGAGGACATGGAACTGGTCGTCCGCCTTCATCGGATAAACAAAGAAGAGAAGAAGAACCAGCAGATCAGCTACGTCACGGAACCTGTCTGCTGGACAGAAGCACCGGAGACGATGAAAGGCCTGCAGCGGCAGCGGAGCCGCTGGCATAGAGGAATGCTGGAGAGCTTATGGGCACATAAGCGGATGACCATGAATCCGAAGTACGGCAAAGTCGGGACGGTCGCGTTCCCTTATTTCTGGATTGTAGAAATGTTCGGTCCGGTGATTGAATTTACCGGCTACCTGTTTCTAATCGTCTCGTTCTTCATGGGAGAAGTCTATTGGCAGTTCGGACTTGCACTGCTGCTCATGATGGTGCTTTACGGATCGCTGCTTTCATTAGGTGCCGTTCTGCTGGAAGTGTGGAGTTTAAACAAATACCCAAGGCCGCGGGATATGGTCGCGTTATTTTTCTATTCGCTCACGGAAACGTTCTGGTACCGCCCATTGACCGTTCTGTTCCGGCTTTTCGGTATTGGTCAGTGGATATTCAAGTACCGGAGATGGGATCCGCAGGAGAGGAAAGGACTATCCAGACCTAAAGTTGCGGATTGATTCATTTTGATAGGTATAAAGGATGGTTTATAGGGTTGGGTTTATAGTAAACCTATTGTATACCGAGTATACTGAGGAAAAGATACAGGGGGGATTCAGTATGCGTGTACTGGTGATCGAGGAGGGCACTCCGGAAGCGGAGCAGTGGTCAGAAGTGATGCACGGAGAGAAGAAGCAGGCAGGCAGAGCCATCAAAACGTCGCTGACATTCGAAAGCCGGGACGAGAGTGGTAGAACATCCCCCCTGGAAAAAGGAATCGGTGGCGTCATTGATGAACTGTCGGATGAAAAACCTTCTCTTGTCGTGATGTATATCCAAAAGTCCGGAGACGTCGACATACGGACATTTGAACTTCACGAAGCGGATCATCTACTGGATCCGGTCGTTAAAAAGCGGTTGAAATCAGAAGCAGCCAAGTGGCAGAAGCCGGCTCCTCCAGCTGGAGCAGTGAAGCTGCAGCTCTTCCGGGACGTCGTTCTCAGAGAAGCCGGCAAAGAGCTGCCGCTCCGCTGGAGAACCTCCAAAGTACAGCAGCTGTTCCTCTACTTAATGCAGCACCGGAACCAGTGGGTGGAGAAGGCACAGCTCATTGAACTGCTCTGGCCGGAGTATGAGACAGAACGCGCCTATTCCCAGCTTTATACCGCCGTCTATCATGTCCGTAAAACGATAAAGCCGTTTCATCATGCCTTTTCGCTCCACAGCAGTGGCGGCGGCTATGTCATTCAGATACATGACGCAGACATTGACGCGGACCGGTTTGCGTCCGTTCTGCAGGAGCATCCCGTGCCGCATGCAGATAATGTGAACGAGCTGGAAGAGGCGATGGCTTTATACAAAGGGCCTTACCTGGAACATAAAGACTATGTCTGGGCCGAGCCGGAACGAGTGCGGCTGCAGACACGCTGGCTGGAAATGGGCAAAAAACTGCTCGCCTTTTATTGGAATTCCGGCGAAGTGCAGCGCGCCTACAAACTGGCACAGAAAATGAACGACCTGGAACCGCTGCACGACGAGAGTTATTTATACCTCATGCGGATTTTCCATAAACTGGACCGTGATTATGCGGTGGAGGCAGTCTATGAAAAGCTGGTGCGGACATGGAAACAGGAACTGCAGGAACCGCCGCCGGAAGCGCTCCACCGATGGTATCAGCAGTGGCGTGTCCTGAAAACACACGGGGATCGGGAAGAAACGTGGAGCCGCGCATCGAAGCAGCCGAACCTGCCCTGGGAGGAGAAACAACTTCGTCATTTCTATTAATCGCATGCTTGCGGATAGGAAGACGGAACGCGAAGATTGTGGATAAATAGAACAAAGCCGGAAGCGGTCCAGCTTCCGGCTTTTTCATACTATTAGGAATGGATAAGTTCTCATAAAGGGAGGCGACGGCTGCGGCCGCGGGGAACTTCTTATTCGAGGCGGCCGGCAGCCGTCAGCCGCTCTTCATAAAAGTCACTGTTTTCCAGATGGCGGACAGCTGTACCGGAAGAGACCGTAACCGTGATGATTTGATCGTTGCCGGTGTAAATACCAGCAAGCAGGCCGGTATCCCCTTCAAAAAAGAGCAGGTCGTCCGGCTGCCGGTCAGCAGGATCGATCGGCGTGGAAACTTCTTTCAGTGCCTCTGCTGTCGCCGGCGTTTCCGTGTCATAGGCATCATACCAGGCGGACTTCACGAGTTCAGCTGTGTCCATCCCATCGTCGCTCTCCGCCTCGTGCGGCTCGTGCAGGTAATCCAGCGCCGCTGAAGCAGCTGGAGCATCCTGCACGCGGGTCATGTCATCAAAGCGTCGCGTGTCGGTATAGGCGTCTTCCCAGTAGTCATGCAGATAAGAAATCTGGACTTGGTTTTCAGAACGGGAAGCGTGAATCATGAATCCTCCGCCGACATAAATGCCGGCATGCGTAACATCGCCTTCTTCCCGCTCGTCGTCGTCGACTTCCACATCGGAGAAATACATGACGTCACCAGGGCGGGTTTCCTCCCGATCGATGGAGCTCCCTTCTTTTACCTGGTCCAGCGTCACACGTGGCAGGGCTGTATCGTGATGCTGTGCGAATACTTCCTGAACGAAAAAGGAACAATCGAAAGCCTCCAGGGAATTACCGCCGAATTCATACGGAGTGCCGAGGTAATTCATGGCTTCCCTGACGGCAGGATGATCATGATCCTCGTACGTTCCGGGATGCAGCCGCTCCTGCTCTTCTTGGGTGAGCCGGATGCCGCCTTCAAAATGGCGTGCCCAGAAGGAGTCATCATCCAGCCGGAGTTCTTCTGTCCCGCTGCTCTGAGAAGCGGTCACAAAAGAGCCGTCTCCGGTATAAACACCGGACATCAGGGTGTCTCCTTCAAAAAAGACGACATCACCGGGCCGCAGATCTTCCTCCGGTACGGGTTCGCCAAGGTCAGACTGATGATGAGCAGCCAGCGGCATGCGGATACCGGTCGCTTCTTCATAAATATATTGAACCAGGCCGGAAGGGGAAAACCCTTCTTCGGGCGAACTGCCGTCACGATCATACGAATAGCCGGTCATCTCGAGCGCTTTGGAGCGGAGTTCTTCCTCCTCATAATCGAGTTCCGTTGCGAGGATTCCGTCGCTGTGTGGATTCTGGCCGGACGTTTCTGTCGATGGCTGGTCCGGGTCTTCGGGATCATTCTGTGAATCGATCTCGGTTATCGCCCACCAGACGATGGCGCCGAGAATACCAACCGTTATAAGAAACCACCATCTCACTAAAAATCTCCCTTTAATCATTCACCTTAACAAGTATGAGAAAAAAATCCAAGAAAGAAAGCGGTGTTTGTGAAACATTGTACTTGCAAAAAAACAGCAAAGTGACTATAATAACTTTTTGTAAGATGCAAACAAAACTTTAGAGGTGATTTTTCGTGGCAGATGTACTATTTATTAAAGCAAATTCTCGACCGGATGACCAGGCAGTGAGCCTGCAGATGTATAATACGTTCAAGAAAGAATATTTGAAAGAGCATCCGAATGATCGTATAGAAGAACTGGACCTGTTTGAAGAAAACCTCCCATACTACGATGCGGACAAAATCCATGGCATGTTCAAAACAGCGAAAGGCATCGAGCTCAGCCCGGACGAAGAGAAGGCTGCAGACCTGGTAAAAGGGTACCTGGAACAGTTTCTAAAAGCAGATAAGGTCGTTCTCGCTTTCCCACTCTGGAACTTCAGCGTCCCGGCTGTCCTTCACACGTACTTCGATTATCTCTGCCAAGGGGGCACGACGTTCCGCTATACTGAGCAGGGGCCCGTCGGTCTGTTGAACGACAAAAAGGTTATGCTGCTGAATGCGCGCGGCGGTGTCTATTCCGAAGGAGCTGCGGCTTCTATGGAAATGGCCGTCAACTACGTGGAGACGATCATGCAGTTCTTCGGCATTGAAGAGCGCTCCAGCGTCATCATTGAAGGACACAACCAGTTCCCTGACAAAGCAGAAGAGATCATTCAAGAAGGCCTTGAAAAAACAGAAAAGCAGGCAGCGAGCTTCTAAAGCAGGCACCTGGTTTGAACAGCCTGGCAGACAATTCTCTGCCAGGCTGTTCCTTTTTGACATGTATCATAGAAAAGAAGCTAAACGTTATCTATCGTTCGGTTCACGTTCGAAGAGACAAGTGTGGACAACTCCACAGATATTCGACAAAGGGAGAGGAAAGTGTGGACAATTCATCGATATTCCGACCAAGTACCGCCAATGTGCGGACAATTCAGGTTATACGTTCAAAAAAACAGGAGCAGCCGGCCAGATGATGGTGTAAACTGAAAGCAGTCTATGCCGGAAGGCGGAAGGAGAAAAAGGATGCCTGTAAAAAACGAGAGAACGATCGTCCACCCCTTCACAGGAGAAGAAATCACTTTTGTTGAAACCTACGAGGAAACCGGTGGAGCGTATATCGTCATTGAAGTCTACCTTCCGGGTGGCCAGAGCGGACCGCCGCTTCATCATCATGAAGCTTTCACCGAAGAATTCCGGGTGAAGCAGGGAATGCTGGAAGTGACGGTAGAGGGAGAACCAGAACGTCTCGGCCCGGATGAAACACTTTTCATCCCGACGGAGACGAAGCACGCCTTTCGGGCTTTCGGGGACGATCCGGTCGTCTTTGAGGTACGGCTGACCCCGGGCAGGAGATTTGAAGAGTCGATGAGAATCAGCTATGGGCTGCTGGACGATGGCAGATGCACCGAAGACGGAATGCTGGAAAATCCAGAAGACCTTGCTTTCATCCTTCATCTGCAGGACACGTGGATCGACGACCTGCCCCCGGAGCTGAAGCAGATAACATTTACCGAAGCAGAAACGAAGGAGAAACTGCGCTCGATGAAGGGATACCTGCGCCGCGAACAGCAGGATGCACTGACGGAATGACGGGTTTTTCTCCAGTCAGAGGACGGGGGCTGAACCATACGTTTCAGAAATCGTGATAAATAATACGAATATAGGTTTACAGGACCGCCCCTGGAGGAATAGACCATCAGTAGAACATCAGCCAGGGAGGATGCATCATGAAAATAGAAACGATTAGACAACCCGGTTCCTTTATGCTCGAAGGTAGAATGGAAACGCAGGAGGCACTGGATCTGCGTAAAGAAGTCATTGAAGAACTCGAAGAAGCAGACGGACATATCGGTCTCGATGTAAGCAGATTGGAATGCATTGATTCCGCCGGTCTCGGCGTGTTTGTATCGCTGAAAAACCGTGCGGAAAAAGCAGGAGGCTCCTTCGTGATCGACAAACCGACGGGCGAAGTTCTGCAGCTGCTCGAGATGACGAGGCTGACGCACGTGTTTCAAATCAACTACGCCTAACGCACGCCCGATAAAACAACGAGAGACCGTTTCCCCGGTGAGGGAGACGGTCTCTCGTGTGTCATGCATCCACGGAAAAAGAAGGACGTATCAGCGGTTGGTCAGAAAGTTATATGGTTCCAGGTCATCTGTAATCGGTTCGAAGCGGTACCCGCGGTCATCAATGAGGGCTAGAATGTCCGGGAGTGCTTCCACCGTGACTTCGAGGTCATGCAACAGGACGATCGGTGTCTCGCCACGTCGTTCTGCCTGGATGAGCTGGGAACGGACACGGTCCACGACGTCGTCGGCTGAGTCGGCCGCCCAGTCTCTGGAATCAACCGTCCAGTCCCAGATATCGTAGCCGGCTTCGAGCATGGCCTCGTGATGGGCATCCGTCATATGCGGCGAACTGCCATAAGGCGTGCGGACCGCGTCGTTGGTGCGCCCTGTGATCTGGGACATGACCGTATAGCAGCTGTCCATTTCCCCCACAGCAGCTTCCGGAGAAGCGTAAAAACGATCCCGGTCATGGGTGATGCCATGGCAGGCGCCGGTATGCCCTTCGCGCACGATGCGCCTCATCGTATCAGGGTGCTCATACATATTGCCCCGGAGTGTGAAAAACGTAGCCTCCACGTCGTGGGAAGCAAGAATATCAAGAATCGGCTCGGTGTACTCGTTCGGCCCGTCATCAAACGTGAGGTAGGCCGGAGGCATGGCGGCCTCACGCTGTTCCTCGATCCAGGCTTCGCGTGCATCGGCAAACGCAAGAACTTCCTCTTCATGCATGGCGACAAAAGCACTGGTACCTCCGGAAAAATCGTCGGTATAGACGTGTGCTGTTGGTCCGGTGCTGCTGTACCCTACTTGATAATCAAATGCTTCGGCAATGAGGCGGTACGGAAGCATCGTTCGGTTTTCAACGATGGGAATATCCGCTTCGATGATCGTCCCGTCGCCGTAGCGGACCAGTCCGTATTCAGCATTCAGTACGAGTGTGGTGCCTTCTTTCGTCAACGTGACGCGCTGATCTTCCGGTTCCCATTGAAGCGAGACATCCATGGCGTCCGTAAAAAAACGGACAGGAACATAAGTACTGCCATCTTCCACAAATGGCTGCTGATCCGGAAAGTCGACAATATCGTCTTCGACTCCGACGAGAATCGGAAGGCGGTCGAGATCTGCGGCTGCAGCGGACGTCCAGCTGAACATCAGCAGCACCGTCCCGAGCAGCATGGCTCCAGTTAATTTCATGATAATCCCCCTAAACATGATATAAGTTTTCCCTCTGTAACACTACTTCGATACGAAATAAAAAAGTCCTGCCTGTTTTCGGGAAAAAGGAGAACCTTCCCGGGAAAGTGGAAACGACCGGCCATCAGATCCGTGCTGTGCCTCCAGGGCTCCTGATTCCACCAGCTTTGGCATGGTTCCGATTGTCTTGTTTCTCCATGGTGCAAGTGACGGCTGGTGCCTATGTATCCTGGTCGGTCATCCCGGATAGCGGAGGGAGGCGGCGGCTTCTTTTTTTTCCTGTTTTTTGTACTCAGTGATCCGGTCCAGGTTCAGCTGGATCATCTTGTCGTAATTGCCGTGGCGGACCACGTCCATCTTCTTCCGCTCTTCTTTCATCAACGCCTCGTTGTGCAGCAGCTGCTGATAAAACACCTGCTCCGATTTGGTCAGCTTTTCCCACAGTCCGTGCGTTTTCATCGCTTTCATCCAGGAGCGGATCCGGTCTGATTCGGCACCGAGTTTTTTCATGATTTCATCTTGAATCACGTCCTGCATCGCAGCCGTTTTTTCCGTCCGCCTGACGATATCCGCGGTAATGGACTGGCTGCCCCGGCTCATCTCTTCCAGCAGCTGCTGGAACTCGTCGTAATTTTCCCGGTATTTCAGCTGGAGGGCCAGCACGGTCTCCAGAAATTCGTGGCCGTCTGCGAGATCTTCATGCCAATGCTCTTCCATTTTTTTCATCGGCTTTTTGAATAAATCGAGCTGGATCCCTGCTCGCATGCGGCCGTCTTCCTGAATTTTATCCATCAGCGAATAGAAGTGGTACAAAATATCAAAGGCCCGCCTGGCGTCTGCTTCGTGTTCCGGTTCTTTTGAAAATACCGCCCTCCCGGTGACATTCTTCCACCGCTGATAGTGGACCAAGTAATAGGACTGCTGCTCAAAGGTAACGGGATAAGGCATAATCCGGATGCGTTCGACAAAGATACGGTATTTTTTTGCTTTCCAGCGGAGCTTGAAATGAAACATGGATGACGTCCTTTCTGATGATGAATGACAGCATTTGATTCATTTTACCATATTCACAGGAAATGCAGTTGAAACCGAAAGAAACCTCGTATAAGATGAAAGGAGCATAAATCTTTTATACTATAACGGATGGCGCAGGAATATAGGGGAGGCCATCCCGGAACCGACAAACAGGATCCTGGGAGGGACAGACGATGAAGTGGTTTCAATCAAAAAAACAGGAGGCCGGTACGGCTGTACTGAATAAAGAAGAAGCGCACGTACGCCTCGCGCTGCATCATCATCCGCAGGTGCAGACGCAGCTCGACATGACAATGATTGATGAATCGACACTGAAGGAACTGGCCGCAGTGAAGCCGCTGATCGATAAGCACATCCAGCATCTCATCGACTTTTTCTACAAGAACCTGGAGAAGCAGCCGGGTTTAATGGACATCATCAACGAAAACAGCTCGACGGAACGGCTGAAAAAAACACTGCGCGTCCACATTGCAGAAATGTTTTCGGGCACGATCGACGACGAGTTCATCCAAAAACGGGTCCGTATTGCCGTCGTCCATGCACGAATCGGCCTGGAGCCGAAATGGTATCTCTGTTCTTATCAGGCGCTGCAGCAGGAAATGTTCCGGACGTTTGCGACGGAGATCGAAGACAGGGAGGAACTATATGCTGCGATGGACAGCACGGCAAAAATACTCAGCCTTGAACAGCAGCTTGTTCTTGAGGCTTACGACAATCGGATAGAAGAAATCAGGCAGGAAGAAGCGAGCCGGCGGGAGGAGCTGCACAGCCAACTCTCCGGGAGGTCTCAGGAGCTCGGGGCGATTGCGGAGGAGACGAACGCATCCATTGAAGAAATGTCGCATCAGTCGGCCCAGATTACGGAAAAATCGAAAGAAGGCACGGCGATTGCCCAGCAGGCGGAGTCCTCCGCAAAAGAAGGGCAGGACCGCGTTCATCAACTGTCTGAAGTGATGAAAAAGACCACGTTCAGCGTGGAACAGATCGAACGGCAGATGGAAGAGCTGTCAGCCTTCTCGAAAGAAATCAAAGACATCGTCGGAATCGTTCAGGGGATTGCCGATGAAACGAACCTGCTTGCGCTGAACGCGGCGATCGAAGCGGCTAGAGCGGGGGAGCACGGAAGAGGCTTTGCGATCGTGGCCGATGAGGTCAGGAAGCTCTCTGAACAGACGAAGGACTCCGTTGTGAAAGTAACCAATCTGACGAATCAGACGGAAGAAGGCGTGCAGGGGAATGCGGCGCTGTCAAAAGAGATCGCTGAAAAAATGATCGAAGGAAACAACTATGTAGAGTCGGTGGAGAGCGCCTTCTCAACGATTCTCAGCCGCATGCAGGATGCCGTGGATAAAAATGCCGAGATCGAAGAAGACCTTTCCTCTTTTCAGGGTGTCGTATCCGAAGTTGGGAACGCGTCGAATCAGATCGCCGTGACAGCAGAGAAAATGCTGGAACAGACAGAGTAAGGAGAAAAGCGCCCCGTTCTGCAAGTCCGGACTAGCTGATGTGCCAAGCAGGTCGGAGGTCCTGCGTGTAGGGTCTCACCGGTGTTCCCGCATCATGATGTTCCCGCTTTAGTCATTCTGCCGTATACCGCTCCGAAGCAGAGCCGGTATACGGCTTTTCGACGTGCCGGTGCTCCGCGCTTTTGTTCATGTAGGAGAGAATTTCAATTCGTCGCATAATAAGCTGCTACTTTCTTTTAACAAACGAATCATTTCTTGAGCAAAAGGACGGAAAGCATTGTCGAAAAAGGTCAAATTATGATATGAATAGACAATAATGAAACGGCAGGGAGGGACGGGAGTACGATGCTGACATCGCTGGGTGAGGACAATCGAGAAGCTATTGTGTCATTTCTGAATCAAATGACGGATGCAGTCATGGTATGGAAAGTGGAAGACCACGGGACGTTCCGCTGTGATGCAGTCAATCATGCCGCTCTGCCGGCCGGGGAATCGCTGGATGCCTATCGAGGAAAAATCATGCAGGAGTTGTTTCCCCATCAACGGGCACTCCCTTTGATGGAAGCCTGTCGACAGACCGTACGAAGAGGAGTGGAGAACCGATTCGAGCAGGAAACGGAGCCCGGGCGTTTTGAGGAAACGATTGTTACGCCCGTGGTGCAGGAGGGAGCCGTACGATCGCTGATATCGGTCACTCGTGATATAACCGAAAGAAAAAAAGTAGAAGAAACGCGCCGGGTGATGGAGGACAAGTACCATTCCCTCGTTCAAATGAATCAGGATGCGGTTCTGGAAATCTACGGAGACGGGCGTATTGCAGCAGCCAATGCAGCAGCGGAGGAAGTCATCGGGTATAAGCGGGAAGCGATCGAGGGCACATCCATGTTTCGGTATGTACCTGAAGGTGATCAAATACGCCTGCAGACGGTGATTGCACAGACGGCGGGCGGCTCTGCTGCCGAGCTGGAAATGCCCTGTCTCCGGGAAGACGGCGCCTGGCTCGAAGGAAGATGGAAATTCGTTCCTGCTATGCTCGAGGCAGAGGTGCAGGGAGCTTTTGTGATCGTCAAAGATATTACAAAAGAAAAACAGGCTGCCATGGCAGTGGAAGAAAAAAGACAGCTGTACCGCCACTTGATTGATGAATCTCCGGACGGCATGCTCGTTCATCAGCAAGGGGTCATCCGCTATGCGAACGAGAAAGCGTCGTTGATGCTCGGACAGCAGTCCGGAGCATTAAAAGGGCAGCCTCTGGAAACCTTCCTCGTTCCTCCGGAGGAAACCGATCCTCTGGCTGAGGCGGCGGCGCCGGGACCAGGAATGCTGCGGGAGAAGCGGGTGCTGAAGGCAGATGGTCAGATGATGTATGTCGAGGTATCCGATGCGCCGCTGCTGTTCGAAGGAGCGGAAGCGACGTATTTGACGATCCGGGATGTGACGGCGAGAAAGCAGACCGAGCGTGCGCTGATTGAAAGTGAAGAACGGTACCGGCTGATTACAGAGAATGCCCGGGATCTGATCCAGCTGCTGACGCCGAACGGCCGGATCCTGTATGCCTCTCCTTCGCACCAGCGTATACTCGGGCCTTCTTCTTCCAGCGATCTCGGCAGGCAGGTGCTGCATCAGCATCACTATGAAGAAATGCTGCGTGTCTGTGTGGAGACAATTTCGCTGCAGATCGAAGAATTTCAGCTGCATGATCAAGAACGCTGGCTGTCTCTCCGCTTCATCCCTATTCAGGAGAGTGGAGAGGTCAAAAAAGTGCTGGTCATCGGCGAAGATGTGACGACAAGGAAAGAATACGAACATCGTATTCATTACATGGCCTATCACGATGAACTCACCGGCCTGCTCAACCGGACGAGCTTCATGGATCATATGGAGGCTGTTCATGCCAAGGCGGTGACGACCGGGGCGACCTATGCCGTGCTGTTTCTGGACTGTGATAATTTCAAGGAGATCAATGATGAACTCGGCCATGACGGGGGCGATACCTTCCTTGTGACGATTGCAGGCAGGATTTCCGATATATTTGGGGACACGTCTGTCACGGCCCGGATGGGGGGAGATGAGTTTACGATTCTCATGCCGGATACGTCCCGCGAAGACGTGGAAACGGCAGCAGAGAAACTGCTGGACACGATCCAGGCGCCATGGCACCGCGGAGAGAAAACGTATTCGGTGTCGATCAGCATCGGCATCGCCTTTTTCCAGCACGGAGATGAGCCGAAAGAAGTCGTAAAGAAGGCAGATTGGGCGCTGTACGAAGCAAAGGAAAGAGGTCGAAACCGCTTCGTCCAGTATCCCGGCGACAGCACAGCCCCTGCAGAGCGTCTGTCTTCGGGTAATAATAAAGTATAAGTGCTCATCGAGGGACACGGCGCTCTCCGCTGTTGTTCAAGCCGAAAGGAGGCAGCAGGACCGGTCCTGTACAGGAAGCCTGCTCTGATGAGAACGTATGCATGTATACCACATAAAAAACACCGCGCCGGAAGTCCTTCCAGGCGCGGTGTTTTTCTGCTTGGCAGAAGAGATGTCGAATGAGAGAAGGTTCTAACGCCGTACATCCGTTTGCCGTCGGTAGAAAAAACTGGCTTTTTGCGAACGCCTCTCGTGGCGCGGAGGTCAGTGCCCTCCTCTATTTCCTCGTTCATACGGCTCAGGCGAACAGGCTGAATATCGATGCATACCTGCACGATCGGCTGGAACCCCTGCCGAATCGCCCTTCTCTGAAAGTCGATGTTCTGAAGGAGATCCTGAAAGAAATCCTGAAAGAAAACCAGGTGGATCGACGAACGGAGGTACTTCGGCTCCTTCGTACCACAGCGGTGTCAGTTCGACATGCCGGCGCCGGAAATCATCCCGGCAAGGCCTTCCCGTAGACGCTCCACGCGGTTCCGGTTGGCATTCATGTCGGAGTAGCCGATCCGGGCAGCGGAACGGACATCGATGACCCCTTTCTCCTCATTTCGGTAAAATTCCACATCATCTTTGAATTTCATCGTCGGGGAGCGGAATACTGCGTGCATGTAGTCGCGGTCGGCCGTGATGATGTCGGCATCATCCTGGCGCTCCAGCAGTTGATGCAGCAGGTCCCAGCTGTCCGGATCCTCCTTTAGAGGGAGTCCTTCGATTGCTTTGTCGCCATCCGCCTGGGATGAAACAGCATTCGGCGTTGAAGGTACCTCGGCCAGCCGTCCGTCCGCCGATACGCCGATATGTTCGGGTGTGGTATTATTCCGGATCACCATGAAAGTGATGCCTGCCGCAGCAGCAAAAATGATAATAATTAAAATCCATCGCATAACTATTCCTCCTCTCTCCTCACGCTTTACCCTCTTTCAACCCCCTTTAGTCATGATACAATATCAATGATTCAAAAGAAAAAGTGCGGTTTCTTTTCCCTGGTTCGTAGGAAAGCAGAAGATAACACAGGAAGAAGACGCCGGCTTCTCCGGCTGCACGGAAAGAACGAAGCGAAACCCCCGTTCTTTCCTCTAACAGACGGCAGCAGCAACGCACAGCCATCCGCCAACTAGGCGCTGGGAGCTATTTCATTACGAGAGAAAGAAAAAGAGGAAGAGGGCGGTCATACATGAGACAGTGGTACGAACGAGCATTTGGTGATTTGACGACAGCACAGCTCTACGACATATTGAAGGCGCGAGTGGATGTTTTTGTCGTGGAGCAGGAGTGTGCCTATCCGGAGATTGATGGAAAAGACGAGCGCAGCATTCATCTGTTTGTGCAGGATTCGGACGGCACAGCGGCGTATGCGAGGCTGGTGCCGGCGGGCATTGGTTATGCAGAACCGTCGATAGGAAGAGTGCTTGTGCGGAAATCCCTGCGGGGCACAGGTCTCGGCAGAGAGGTCATGCGTCGCGCGGTAGAACTGATGGATGAACAGGGAGAGCCTGTCATTACCATTCAGGCGCAGAACTATGCCAAAGCCTTTTATGAATCATTCGGGTTTGAAGCCGTATCCGAGGTGTACCTGGAAGATGATATTCCTCACGTGGATATGAAACGATTTCATCCTGAGGGATAGGAATAAAGATGGAAAAAAGGTATAATGAAGAGAGGACGAAGAGCGGGGGGAGACTGCACATGGATCAGGACTTTTATGCAGAAGTTGTTTCCGATATGCCGGTAGGATATGCGTATCAGAGAATGATCTACAGTCACGGCAGAGCCGTGGATTATCAACTGCTGGACATCAATAAGAAGATGGCTGACATCCTGGGGATTCCCAGTCATGACGTGTCAGGAAGCCGTATGCAGCAGCTTTTGGACACGCGGGAAGAAGATCATGAGGCCTGGGTGGAGATGTACGCCTCGGCCCTTTCTGAACAGAAGAAAAAGACGGTCGAGCGTTTTTCTTTTCCGCTGAAGCGATGGTTCCGTGTCCAGATCATCCCGGAGAATGAAACATACTTCTCCGTCATCTTCATTGATATTACCGAAGAAAAAGAGAAGATCACGGCGCTTGATTCTTTCTTTAACGGGAACCTCGGAATGATGTTCCGGCTGAACGAAGAGAACAGGCTGCTCGAGGTCAACCCAGAGTGGACAGAAGTCACCGGCTTTTCACGGCAGGAGCTGCTCGGCACCCCGCTGGAGCAGCTGATCCGTGAGGACGACCGGAAGGACTTTTTCGAACAGCTGTCCCATGTCCGCAGCGGAGCACGTGTACGTCACTACGTGTGCGGCATAATGAATAAAAACAGGTCGTTCAGTGTGCTGGAATGGCACCTGCATGCAGCGGATGGAGCCATCTACGGCACGGCGCATGATATGACTCACCAAACATGGAAAGAGCAGCAGGTTCAGGAGCGGGAAATGCTGCTCGAGCATGTGACAGACCAGATGCCCGGGGGGATCTTTCAGTTACAGAAGGATGCCGCGGGAACCTACTCTTTTCCTTATCACTCCGACGGGTTTCTCGACGTATTCCGGGTCTCGGCGCGTCGTTTTGAACAGGATCAGGCAACCGTTTTCACTGCTGTCCACCATGCTGATTATGACGAGGTGATGATGTCTCTGCAGGAATCGCATACCCGCCGCACAATCTGGAAGAAAGAATTCCGGATTACCATCGCCGGCAATCAGGTCCGCTGGCTGCGCGGACGTGCGAAACCGTCGTTTTATCCGGATGGACGTGTGATCTGGCACGGTCATATATCGGATATTACGGAAGAAAAAAAGCAGGAACTCGCTTTGAAGGAAAGTGAAGAACGTATGCGCCGGCTGTTCTCCCAGGTTCCGGGGATGCTGTACCAGTTTGACGTGCATCAAGACGGGACGTACCGGTTCAGCCTGGCATCGAAAGGGATCTGGGAGCTGATCGAGGTAACACCATGGGAAGCGTATTATCAGGTCGAGAAAGTGTTTGACCGGATCCACCCGGAGGACCTGGCTCTCGTGAAAGAATCGATAGATCAATCGGCTGCAGAAGAAACACGCTGGAGCATCGATTACCGCATCATTCATCCGACCCACGGGATCCGCTGGGTGCGCGGGAATGCGAATCCATCCAAACTAGACGGACGGACCATCCGCTTTTACGGCTATATTTATGATGTGACAGAGCTCATAGAGAAAGAGGAAGCGCTGAAGAACCGGGAAAAGATGATCAGTGAAATATCGCATCGGCTGCCGGGGGTCATTTATCAGTGTATATCCCCTTCGCCCGGAGAGTACCGCTTCCTGACGGCTGCGGGCAATCTGTCGGACCTGTTCGGCGTGACGGATTACGATCCGGAGCAGATCAAGAACATGGAGATTCCACCTCTGATCCATCCGGAAGACCGGGAGACGATCATCGGTGCGATGGATGTCTCCCGGGAGCAGCTAACTCAGTTTGATGAGACATACCGGGTGATCATGGACAGCCGCTCGGAGTATAAATGGATTCACGCAGCTTCCACTCCAGAAAAGCAGGCTGATGGCTCCGTTATCTGGAGCGGGCACCTCACAGATGTGACAGAGAGTCGCAGAAATCAGCTCGCCCTGCAGGAAAGCGAGAAGCAGTACCGGAAACTTGCGAAAAAAATGGAAGAGATGGCTTATCACGATTCGCTTACTGGACTTCCCAACCGGAGAATGCTGTTTGACCGGCTCGAGCAGGAAATTCTGCACTGCAGCAAAACAGGCGAGAAGCTCGGTCTGCTGTTCATCGACCTCGATAATTTCAAGGCCATCAATGATCAATTCGGTCACGACATCGGTGATCAGCTGCTCGTCTATACGGCGGAGAAGCTGAGCGAGGTCGTTCGTAAGAGTGATATCGTCGCGAGAATGGCTGGAGACGAATTTCTAGTTGTCTTTTCTCATCTGACGTCAGAAGAACATCTCCACACGGCGGTAAGCAACATGATGAACGTGTTTCAGGGCGAGGCGTCCATCGGCGGGAGTATGATTTCCGTCAAAGCGTCGATCGGTGCCGTGCTCTATCCTGATCATGGAAGCACCGTCGAAGAACTGCTGAGCAATGCCGACAAAGCGATGTACTACAAAAAGCGTCGTGGCAAAAGCGGCATGCAGCTGTATGAGCCGGAGATGGCGTATGTATGGGATATGGAATAGGCAGCGTCCGTGAAAGGGCGGAACGTGAGAGCGTCCATCCGGCACATGGCTGATAAAAACAAAGTCAGACCGGCTGTAAAAAAGCGCGAAGGCTTCCTGGCGCTTGCTCGGTGCCGGCTGTAAAAAGAACACGTGCGGAGCAGATCGCTGCTGCAGACAAAATACCCCCGCCCGGGAAAGCGCCCGGCGGGGGTGACAACGTTGGTTTTATTGACCGTCAGACTTCTGTAGAAAGACGAGTGCCTCGAACGGCCGCAGCGTGATTTCCGCATTATCATAATAGACGGCAGTTTCTTCATAGTTGTGAAGAATCAGCTGTTCGGAGGAGAGGAGCGTGCTGTCTGTTTGGAACACGGCAGACGATGGCGTCAGGTTCGTAACGACGACCGCTTTTTGCCCATCCAGTTCTCTCTCATAGGCAAATACCTGCTCGTCTTCCGGCATCAGAAGGTGATAGCTGCCGTATACAAACAGCGGATGGGTGCGGCGCAGGTGAATCATCTGCTTATAGAACTGCAGAATGGAGCGGGGGTCCTTCAGCTGATCTGCGACGTTGATCTCGGTGTAGTTCCGGTTAATCTTCAGCCAAGGCGTTCCGGTCGTGAATCCGGCCTGATTGCCGCTCGACCACTGCATCGGCGTGCGGCTGTTGTCCCGTGATGTTTTTGCTAGACGCTGGAGTGCTTCTTCCCCGCGACCTTCCGCGGCCATTTCCTTGTATTCGTTTTTAGCAGCGACATCATCATAATCGTCGATGGAGTCGAAGTAAATGTTCGTCATGCCGATTTCCTGTCCTTGATAAATATACGGCGTTCCACGCATCAGGAAGTACATGGCACCGAGGGCCGTGGCACTCTCCTTCCAGTACGTGCTGTCGCTTCCCCAGGTAGATACGACGCGGGCCTTATCATGGTTCTCAATGAAGAGGGCGTTCCATCCATCCTGTTCGAGCCCGTTCTGCCAGCTGGAGAGGACCTTCTTCAAGTTGACGATATCGAGTCCCTGCTCGGCATCCTCGTCCCAGAGGTCAAGGTGCTCAAATTGAAAGACCATATCCATCTTGCCGGTTTCTCCTACCCAGAGGTGTGCTTCATCCACACTGACCCCGTTGGCTTCGCCGACGGTCATCGCATGCGGATAGCGGCTGTAGGTGTTGTCTTTAAACTTTTTCAGGAATTCATGGATGCCTTCCTGATTCATGTGCATGTCAAAAGAGGAGACGTATTTTTGTTTATTCGGATTCGGCATATCCGGAAAACCGGGCCGCTTTTTGATGTGACTGATCGCATCGATCCGGAAACCATCCACCCCTTTGTCGAGCCACCAGTTGACGGTTTCAAACAGTGCTTCCTGTACTTCTTCGTTCTCCCAGTTCAAATCCGGCTGGCGGCGGCTGAAGACGTGGAGGTAGTACTGATCGGTCTGTTCGTCATATTCCCAGGCGCTTCCGCCGAAAATGCTCTCCCAGTTATTCGGCTCGCCGCCGTTTTTACCGTCACGCCAGATGTACCAGTCCCGTTTCGGGTTTGTTCTGCTGGAGCGGGATTCGATAAACCACGGGTGCTCATCGCTCGTATGGTTTAACACAAGGTCGATGATCAGTTTCATGCCACGCTGGTGGCACTCTTCCAGCAGCTGATCAAAATCATCCATCGTACCGAAATCTTCCAGTATGTCTTTGTAATCAGAAATATCGTAGCCGTTGTCATCCAGCGGCGATTTGTACATTGGGCAGATCCAGATAAAATCGATACCTAAATCCTGTAAGTAGTCGAGCCGGCTGATCATTCCCTGCAGATCGCCGAATCCATCGCCATTGCTGTCCTGGAAGCTTCTCGGATACACTTGATAGCCGACTGCTTCTTTCCACCAGACTTTTTCCTCCATGTGGGTCACCTCATTCACGTAGTTAAATCCATGCTGTGTATATACCAAAAGTTGTGCAACCGGTTTTCCATTTTGATAAAAAAAGAAAAAGAGCCGGTCTGCTCTTTGTCATGTGCTTCTTCATGATAACGTATTCACAAAGAAAAAACAATTACCGGTGTGAAATGTTTCAGGCATAATAATAAGGAGGGATGTGGTTTAGTAAGGGCCCAGAAAAAGGAATAGGAATTGGGAAGAATAGGAGGGATGATATGCTGCGATGGTTGATGGCGGTGGTGCTGTTCCTGATTCCGGCCGGAACAGCGGCAGCTCATGTCAAATGGTTTACGGAAGCGGAAGCGGAGAGAGCACCGATCGAGCAGGTGCTGGATGGACCTTTCTTTCTGACAGCACTGCTGTCGGCATTGGCACTGGGGACACTCCCCTTTATCGTGACGACGATGGAAAATAAAACATCGTTGGATCAAATGGATTTCGGATTATCCAAGCTCCAGCCTTATTCGTATTGGATTATTCAGTACGGCACGGCAGTATCGATTCTCATTCAGCAGTTTACCGATGGATTATTCGCACCGGAGCTGCTGAACCCGGACGGCATCATCTCCTATGGTGGATGGCTTAGTGTTCTGCTGCTGCTGCTCCCGTGGAGAATCACAGCTAGAGCTGGTGCCTTAGTGCTGCTGCTTCTCTTCGGGCTGACTACGATGGAGTACGGCTGGTTTCATATGCTCGATTATCTCTTTTACTTAGGTATTTTCTATGTGCTGCTGCTTCACCGCACAAGAGCGATGAACTGGAATTTTCCTGTCCTTTATTTCACCACCGGTCTGTCGTTGTGCTGGGTGGCTGCAGAGAAATGGGTTTATCCAGGTATGGCAAGAGATATTGTGCAGAATCATGATGTACCAACGTTCGGATTTTCCGCTGAGACGTTTGCGATGATGACCGGATTCATTGAGTTTCTGGTTGGCTTCCTTCTGATCATTGGAGTCCTGAACCGGCTGCTGGCAGTGGGGCTGAACCTGATTTTCCTCTCTACCACGCTTTTATTCGGATGGTTGGAATTAATCGGGCATTTCCCGATTCACATCATTCTGCTGACGTTTATCATTGAAGGTCGCACGTTTTACAAGCCGCCGGTATCCTATGAAGAAAAGCGATGGAAAAATGCTTCCTTTCTCACAATCCAATTTATTTTAGCACTCGCGCTGATCTTCCTGCTTTATTACCGTTTTGCTTGATGACCTGGCAGAGGGTATAACAGAGTGTCTTATGGAATAGTTTATGACGGCTCTCATTTCTGATGAGGGCCGTTTTTATGAAAGTAATAAGAATGTATAAATGTTCATACAGGGAGAGGGCGTCTTCGTGCGCTGAACCGGAAGAAACATTAGCCTTTTTCTTCTGCCGCAATGCATGCAGCGAAGGTGCACACCGCTCCGACCCAAAGGCGCTTCGCGTTTTTGATCGCACGTGGAGGGATACTTTTTGTACACGTCAAAGAACCCGTACCTTATGCCACAGCAAATGCTTCCTGATGCAGAGAGTCGTTCTAATTCAAGGAGGCTGATTAAATCATGGGGCACACGTTTAGATGGCAGTGACGGTCGCAGTGGTGCCGGAGGGAAAAGGGCAGTCTTTTCAACACAGTGGTATGCCTCTGCCCGCCTGTAGCGACAGCCACGCCAGTACTCTGTTCTCCGAATATATTCTTTGACGCTTCCTATTATTTAGTCCTGATAGGTCATTCGCAGAACGACACCAGCTTTTCGACATCTCTTTGAACCTCCGTTTTCAGTAAATTCTTTCGAGGCTGAAAATTTTTGTGGTAAGCTGGAAGAAGCTTTTTCAGGAAGGAAACATACAAGATGGTCTTACTTTGGAGTTACTTAAAGAAATATAAAATTGCCGTAGGCGCTGCGCTGTTTTTAACGCTCGTAGAGCTCACGGTAGAGCTGGTGCAGCCACTCTTGATTGCCCGGATTATTGATGAAGGCATCATGATGGAGGATATGTCGGTCGTGCTCTTCTGGGGCGGCGTGATGCTCGCCTTATCCTTCGTTGCGTTTGCTGCGGGAATCATCAATTCGTTCTATGCTTCTTATGCCAGTCAGCATACCGGCAGACAGCTGCGGTCTGATGTATTCAGCCGGGTACAGACGTTCTCTTTCCAGCAGTTCCAGCAGTTTCCGACAGCCTCTCTTCTCACGAGAGTGACGAATGATATCAATCAGCTGAAGAACACCATCTTTATGAGTCTAAGAATTATTCTTAGAGCGCCGCTGCTGGTGGTCGGTTCGCTGGTGATGGCTTTTTTCGTCCAATGGCAGCTGGCACTTGTGCTTGCTGTAACGGTACCTCTTTTGGCTGGACTTCTCGTCTGGATCATGAAAAAAGCTGCAGGAATGTTTAAACGAGTACAGCAGCGCGTCGATGCTGTGAACAATACAGCACAGGAGAACCTGACAGCTATCCGGCTCGTCAAAGCGTTTGCCCGCAGACCATATGAATCCTCCCGTTTCCATGAGGCCTCTGCCGACCTCCAGTCCTCCACCGTGAAAACGATGCGGCTGGTCGAGGTGTCGATGCCGCTTGTGCTTCTTTTAATGAATGGAAGTATCATGGCAGTGCTCTGGTTTGGTACAGCAGGCGTAAACACAGGAGGAATGTCCGTCGGGGAAGTCGTAGCTGTCATCAACTACATTACGAGAATGACCGGTGCCCTGTCGATTTTTTCGATGATCGTTATTATTTTTTCCCGGGCAAAGGCGTCTGCAGACCGGGTATCCGACGTGCTGCAGGCGGAGGATGAAATGGAAGATGGAAGGGACGAAGCGCCGATGCTGCAGGGGGAAGTTGAGTTCCGCGGCGTCTCGTTTCAGTATCCGGGGATAGAACAGGAGGCGCTCACAGATATCAGCTTCCGCGCGGACCCTGGTGAACGGATTGCTGTGCTGGGGGCTGCCGGCTCCGGGAAAACATCGCTCGTCCAGCTGCTGCCTCGTCTGCACGATCCGACAGCAGGAGAAGTCCGAATGGACGGCAGGAAGCTGCCGGATCTAAAGCGTCGAAGCCTTCGTACACAAATCGGTTATGTACCGCAGGAGGCGATGCTGTTTACCGGAACGATAACAGAAAACCTCCAGTGGGGCAGGGAAGGAGCCACTCGGGAGGAGATGGAGCAGGTACTCAAAGATGCTCAGATTCACGATACGATTCAGGAGCTGCCTGACGGTCTGGACACGCGGGTGGGACAGCGCGGCGTGAACCTCTCGGGAGGACAGAAGCAGCGCCTCTCGATTGCCAGAGCGCTGCTGCGCCGGCCGGCTGTGCTGCTGCTTGATGACAGTACGAGTGCGCTGGATGTGAAAACGGAGAAACGGCTGCTCGAAGCACTCCGGCGGTACCGGTGCACGACGATCATGGTAACGCAGAAGATGAGTACGACTCTGGAAGCGGATTATGTCCTGCTGCTGGATGAAGGTCGTCTGCAGGCGGAAGGGACGCACGAGGAACTGCTGCGGACATCAGAATTGTATCAGGCGATTTACCGTTCCCAATATGGAGAAGGGGGTGCCGGACTTGGGTAATCCATGGACCGATCCATTTAAGCAGAAAAGAATGGAACCTGCTGCAGCGGAAGAGCAGGCTGATAAGAAGCGGGCCGAAGATTGGAAAGGCACCCTCGGCCGGATCGGCCGGTACCTGTTGAAAAGTCGTGGGAAGCTGTCCGTTGTTGTGCTGATGATTGCCGTCAGTTCCTTGATGGCGTTGGCGGGTCCACTTATTGTCGGCCTCTCGGTGGATGAATTCCTTGTAGACGGTGATCTGGGTATGATCGGATTTGTTCTCGCTGCCCTCGCAGCGGTCTACCTTCTTCATTCTTTATCCGTCTTTCTGCAGCATTTCTGGATGATCCAAGTTTCGCAGCGGACGGTCTATGATATCCGTACCTCGCTGTTTGATCAGCTGCAGCAGCTTCCGGTCGCTTTTTTTGATAAGCGCAGGCACGGCGAACTGATGAGCCGGATTACGAATGATGTAGACAACATCAGCAACACGTTGAACAGCTCCATCATTCAGATTGTGCAGAGTGTGCTCACTCTCGGAGGCATTCTGATTGTGATGTTGTACTTAAGTCCGCTGCTGACGTTCATCACGCTGACGATTGTCCCGGCGATGGTGTTCGGGATGAAATGGATCACGAAACGGACAGCTCCCCTATTCAAAGCCCAGCAGAAGCGTCTCGGGGAAATGACAGGCTACGTGCAGGAAACCATGTCCGGCCAGCGAATCATCAAATCGTTCTCGCAGGAAGAACGGGTCATCCGTTCGTTTGAGGAACGGAACGCAGCCTTGTTTCAGGCCGCTTTTTGGGCACAGACCATTTCCGGCTTTATTCCGAAGCTGATGAACATGCTCAATAATGTCAGCTTTGCTGTGATTGCCGGATTCGGCGGCCTGCTCGCGCTCAATGGGATGATCACCATCGGGGTTATCGTGATTTTCGCAGAATACGCCAGACAGTTCACCAGACCGCTGAATGACCTTGCGAACCAGGTGAATGTACTGCTGTCTGCTATTGCCGGGGCAGAGCGGGTGTTTTCGATCATCGATGAAGAAAGCGAGCGCAGAGAGGGGGAGGAAGTCCGCCGACTCCCGGGAGCTTCGATTGCGTTTGACCACGTCACCTTTGCTTATGAAGAAGAAACGATTCTGCATGACGTGACCTTTCAAGCAGAGGAAGGACAGACCGTCGCACTGGTTGGACCGACCGGGGCGGGGAAAACGACGACCATCAGCCTGCTGGCCCGCTTCTACGATCCGCAGGAGGGAACGATTCGAATTGGCGGAAGTGATATCCGCAGCATTGATAAAGAAGCACTGCGGGGCCAGATGGCATTCGTACTGCAGGATTCTTTTCTCTTTGAAGGGACCATCCGGGAGAACATCCGGTACGGCCGGTTGAATGCATCGGATGACGCAGTGCTGCAGGCCGCAGCGGATGCGAATGCAGACGGCTTTATCCGGCGGCTGCCGGATGACTACGATACAAGGATCGATGCGGAAGGCGGAGGCATCAGTCAGGGACAGCGGCAGCTGCTCGCTATTGCCCGCGCCCTGCTGGCGGATACGGACATTCTTATATTGGATGAGGCCACCAGCAGCATTGACACCATTACCGAGTTGAAAATCCAGGAAGCCCTCCAGCGGCTGATGAAAGGCCGGACGAGCATCGTGATTGCTCATCGGTTAAATACGATTCAGGCAGCCGATCAGATTATCGTTATGGAACAGGGTGGTATTGTGGAGAAGGGCAGCCACGTAGAGCTGATGACCGAGGACGGCCGTTATGCCGATCTGGTCAAAAGCCAGCACGAATCGGGCTCCCCTGCGACGCTTTCGTCCTGATCCCGCTTACACAGAGAAGTAACCGCCTGCGTTCGCTTGAATGTGGTGGATCGTGATACGAGTAAAGAACCCCTCAGCTGTATTTTTGGCTGAGGGGTTCTTTTCGCGGTTGAGAAAGATATCCGTTTTCATCCATGGGATGGGGGTTTCGTGCTTACTGCCGCTGATCCGGTGCTTCCATTCCTGGAGCACGCCCTTCGTTGGCATCCCACTCTTCATCCGACATCGGCGTCGTTTCTTTCAGGAAGAACGCGAGGAGCAGTCCGATGAAAGTGAGCAGGGCGATCACGAGCATTGCGGCATTCATTCCGATGATATCCGGCGTCGTATCCGGTGAATCCGTCTGTACCTGCTGCGCTGTCGTCGTCATGATCGTCACGAGCAGAGCGGTACCGACCGAAGCGGCGATCTGACGCATCGTATTGTTCATGGCAGCCCCGTGCGGGATGACTTTTTTCGGCAGCTCGTTCAAAGCAGAGGTGGTTACCGGCATCATCACCATGGAAAAGCCGAACATCCGAATGGCGAACAACAGCGCCAGCAGCGTGATGGTCGCATAGATATCGACAAAGACAAACGCCGCCGTGGCGATCGTCATGATCGTCAGGCCTGTAAAAGCGAGCTTCCGGGCACCGATTTTATCAAAGATGTACCCTGTCAAAGGCGACATGAACCCGGAAATAAGCGCGCCGGGCAGCAGAGCAAGTCCAGATTCAAGCGGCGTGAAGTCGCGCATTTCCTGCATGTAGAGAGGAATGAGTGTCTCCATGCCGATCAGTCCAAGAAACCCGATCATCCCGATGATCGTCGCAATCGTGAACGTCCGCAGCCGAAACACGCGGAACTCCAGCATCGGATGGATCATGGCGAGCTGGCGTCGGATGAAAAGAAAAAGGATGATGCCGCTTGCGCCAAGGGTCAAGAGCGTAATCGGAGCTGTCCAGCCGTTATTGCCGGCACTCGTAAATCCGTAGAGCAGTCCCCCGAAACCGAAGGAGGACATGATGATCGACACGGGATCCACTTTCGGGTTCTTCTGCTCGGTCACGTTCTCCAGTACGAACCAGGCGAAAATCGTGATGAGGAGTATCAGCGGCAGGACAGCCCAGAACAGCACGCGCCAGTCGTAAAACTCGGTGATGTACCCGGAGACAGACGGACCTAGTGCCGGAGCAAAGGAAATCGTCAATCCGACAAAGCCCATGACGGTGCCGCGCCGCTCCACAGGAAAAATGAGGAGGAAGACCGTCTGCATCAGTGGAATCATAATGCCGGCACCGGCCGACTGAATGACGCGGCCGGTAATCAGCAGGCCGAAGCTGTCTGAGAGGCCGCTGATGATTGTGCCGATAATAAACGTCATCATCGCTGTCATGAACAGCTGCCTCGTCGTGAATTTTTCGATGAGAAAAGCACTGATCGGAATCATGATGCCGTTCACGAGCATGAACACCGTCGTGAGCCACTGGGCCGTGTTTTCCGTTATGTTGAATTCATTCATGATCGGTGGCAGCGCTGTGATCATGAGCGTCTGATTCAGTATCGTAATAAACGTACCGGTCAGCAGAATGGCAGCCATCAGTATATTCTTTTTGGGTATGTCCGACATGACCGCATTCCTTCTTTCGCTGCTTACTTATGTAAAGTCACTTTTTTCATCTTAGCACGAAAGCGGTCCCGCTCCAAGGCGATGGAACGTTATCGTTCGATTTTCTAACGAAAGCGTAGACGTCAGACCTCTTGTTTCGTATAATGAGTGGAACGAGAGAGGAAGTGAACAGTATGACAAATCAACTTAACCAGATTCAGACTGCCGATAAACAGAAACCGGCGGATCTTGTCTTTAAACAAGCCCAGGTCGTCCATGTTCTATCCAAAGAGATTGAAACAGCGGACGTGGCGGTGACGGACGGAAAAATCGTCGGGATCGGCTCCTATGAAGGCCGGGAGGAAGTAGAGATGAAGGGGCGGTATCTGGCTCCGGGATTCATTGACGGCCATGTGCATATTGAGTCCTCTATGGTCTCCCCGGTCCGTTTTGGCGGCGTGCTCCTGCGCCACGGGGTGACGAGTGTCATCACCGATCCTCACGAAATAGCCAACGTAGGCGGTATCGAAGGGGTGCAGTACATGCTGGATGACGCAGCGAGAACCCCGCTCAACACGTATTTCATGCTGCCATCCTGTGTTCCGGCGACGCCGTTTGAGAACAGCGGTGCTGTCCTGACCGCTGCCGATCTGCTGCCGCTGTATGAGAACAACCAGGTGATCGGATTGGCAGAGGTGATGGATTATCCATCGGTTGCTGCGTCCTCACCTGATATGATGCAGAAGATCAAGGACGCAGCGACCGCTGGCGGCAACATCGATGGACACGGTGCCGGTTTCACGCCACATCAAGTGAACGTGTATACGGCTGCCGGCGTGCAGACTGACCACGAATGCACGACCGCATCCGAAGCGCTGGACCGCATCCGCCGCGGCATGTATGTGATGATCAGGGAAGGGTCGGCGGCGAAAGATCTCGAAGCCCTGCTCCCTGCGGTGACAGAAGCAAACGCGCGCCGTTTTCTTTTCTGCACCGACGACAAGCACCTGGATGCCCTGCTCGCTGACGGCAGTATCGACGACAGCATCCGTCTGGCCGTTTCCTATGGAATGGATCCGCTCACCGCGCTGCAGCTTGCTACGGTGAATGCGGCAGAATGCTTCGGCCTTCAGGAAAAAGGCGTGGTTGCTCCGGGATATGATGCTGATCTTGTTATTCTTGATGATCTCGAGTCCCTTCAAGTGCAGGCGGTCTACACGAACGGTGTAAAACGTGCTGAACACGGCGAATTGACAGAAGCGGAAGCACCACCGGTCGACGTGCCGGAGCGGCTCACTCATTCCGTGCAGACGACCCCGCTGTCGGAAGATGCTCTTGCTGTTGCGGCCGGCAGCGGGGCTGTCCGCTGTATCGACTACGAACCAAACAGCATCGTCACCGGTCATGCGGCTGTCCATCTACCGGAAAAAGACGGCCAGCTGCTGGCAGACCCGGCACAGGACATCATGAAAATGACAGTGATGGAACGCCATCAGCAGAAAGGCAGCATCGGCCTCGGATTTATTAGGGGACTGACTTTTGATACCGGCGCGTTTGCTCTCACCGTCGCTCATGATTCCCATAACCTTGTCGCTGCCGGATACGAGGATAACGATATCCGGATTGCAGCCGATCGTATTCGTGAGCTTCAGGGAGGACTTGTTCTGGTCAAGAACGGGCAGATTACGGCAGAAATGCCGCTTCCACTCGCAGGGCTCATGTCGATGAAACCTGCGGAAGAAGCAGCGGCTGAACTGACCGCAGTGGAAGAAGCGTTCCGAGAGCTCGGATTCAGCGGAGACTTTAATCCTTTATCAGCCCTCTCCTTCATGTGCCTGCCCGTCATTCCATCACTGAAATTAACAGATATGGGGTACTTCGACGCCGAAGCAGGAGAGCACGTCTCGGTGCATCTCTAACGGCTTCGGTTGACTTCAGGCGCATGCATCAAGTACTATAGAAACAACATCATAAGCAGATTCACTGGAGGTGCCCTTCAAAAGGGCTGAGATCGGAGTACAACTCCGGGACTCCCGGAACCTGATCCAGTTTACGCTGGCGTAGGGAAGTGAGCAGACAAACAGACGTACACACTGTGGCGCTTTCCCTGCACTGGGAGAGCGCTTTTTTTCACTTTGCAGGAAAAGGAATGGATACGTTCTCATCGAGAGAGAGAGGGCGCCGCGCGCTGCGCGGGTGGAGAAGAAGCCTTTCATCGCTTAACAAGCCTGCGGAACACGATGTTCCGATCAAAAGACGCTTTGCGCTTTTGTTCTGCCTGATGATGTGGAAAGGAGTAATCATGCTGCTGCACGCGATTTCAACAGGAAGCATGACACCGGATCACCTGCTCCAGGCTGCTGCTGAAGCGGCCCCATGGCTTGATGCGGTGCATATACGAGAACCAGCCTGGTCCCCTGCAGCGACGAAGCAGACTGCTGCAGCGTGGGAAGCGGAGACGAAGCTGATCATCAATATGAAAACCCCGGGTGCTGCGGTGACCGACTGCGGACTGCATCTCCCGGAGGTCATGCCGGTACACCCCCGGATGCAGGGAAGGTCCGTGCACACTCCCGAAGCAGCCGTAAAGGCCGAAGCGGAAGGCGCGTCCTATGTGATCGCCGGTCCGCTGTATCCGCCTTTGTCAAAAGAAGCAGCGTCCGTGCTCGGATTAACGGGTCTGGAAGCGATCTGCCGGGCCGTCCAGATTCCGGTCATTGCCGTCGGCGGCATCCAGCCGGGAAAACTACAGGAAGCAGCCCATGCCGGGGCAGCCGGCGCGGCTGTGATCACAGCCGTATTTGGCAGTGAACATCCGGCACAGTCGGCGTATGAACTAAGAGAGGAGGCGTTGATGTGCAGCATGTCATCGTAATCGGCGGCGGCATCATCGGCTTGTCCACCGCCGTCCATGCACTTGAAAAAGGAATGAACGTGACGCTGCTGGAGAAGGGCCGTACCGGCTCCGGCGCCACGCGGGCAGCCGCTGGAATGCTTGGAGCGCAGACTGAACGGCACGCGGACAGCCAGGTTCTCTCCTTTGCACTGCAAGCGAGAGCGTACTGGAAAACCTTTCATCGAAAACTGGAAGAGTGGAGCGGAGCTGCAACCGGCTATCGGCAGGAAGGTGCTTTCCGCGCCGCCTTCAATCAGAAGGAAACGGCAGAACTGGAAAAACTGGCTGCCTCTCACCAGCAGGCAGGTGCAGCCAGTCAGTGGATCGATCCGTCAGCCTCCTTCATCCAGGAAGCCGGAGCATTGCTCTATTTTCCTGAAGAGGCACAGGTCGATGCCCGAATGGCAGCCGAAGCGCTCCGGCTCTCCTTTTTGACATTGGGAGGCGCGCTCCATGAGCATACGGAGGTCACGGGTTATGAGAAGACAGCGTCAGGCTGGATGGTGTACGCCGGGGACAACACGTTCCAGGCCGACGCGGTTCTCGCAGCACCGGGAGCGGCCGGCCTGCCGGCAGGAAAAGGACCGGAAGTCTATCCAGTAAAAGGAGAGTGTGCTGCTCTGCTGCCGCAGCAGCAGCCGTTCTCCGAAACGATCGTGACAGACGATGTGTATCTTGTCCCGAAAGCAGACGGCCGTATCATTATCGGCGCCACCGAAACCGTGAATGACACGTCGGACCACGTTACGGCCGCTTCGATCACGCGGCTGCTTGCTGCAGCGATCACGATCGTGCCGGAACTAGCAGACGCACCACTGCATGAAACGTGGGCCGGCATCCGTCCGCAGCACAGAAGCGGAATTCCGGCGGTGGCCGAATGGGACGATCGTTTTTTCGTCAGTCTCGGGCATTACCGTAATGGCATCCTGCTTTCAGGGCTGACAGGGAACCTGCTTTCCAGCTGGCTTGCCGGCGGCGCCCGGCCGGAGCAGCTCGCGATTTTTTCAAAGGAGGAAGTATTCACATGACCTTGCTTATTAATGGAAAAGAAGAACAGCTCGAACAAACGTCGACCGTTTCGGCATTGTTGGCGCATTACGGCGTCGACGGCGGAAGAATTGCCGTCGAGCATAATGGCAATATACTGAAAAAAGAAGAATGGGAAGAAACCGCTGTACAGGATGGAGACAAGCTGGAGATCGTTCATTTCGTAGGAGGAGGATGACGTTATGCTGAAAATTGGAGAGAAAACACTGCATTCCCGTCTCATGCTGGGAACAGGGAAATATGACAGTCCTGAAGTGCAGAAGAAGGCCGTCGAGGCATCGGAAACGAACGTACTGACGTTTGCGGTGCGGCGGATGTCGCTGGAGAATGCAGCAGAGGATGCCTTCGCCGGACTGGATCTGGATCGATATGAGCTGCTGCCGAATACCGCCGGCGCGGCCACGGCGGAAGAAGCCGTTCGTACGGCAAAGCTGGCGCGGGAAGCCGGGCTGTGTGACATGGTGAAAGTCGAAGTGATTGGCTGCAGCCGGACACTGCTCCCCGACCCGGTAGAAACGTTGAAGGCATCCGAACAGCTGCTTGCTGACGGATTTACGGTTCTCACGTATACGTCCGATGATGTGGTTCTGGCACGGAAACTGCAGGAACTCGGCTGCCACGCGGTCATGCCTGCAGCGTCGCCGATCGGTTCAGGACTTGGTATCGTCAATCCGTATAACCTCCAGCACATTATCGAACAGGCTGAAGTGCCGATCATTGTGGATGCCGGCCTCGGCAGTCCGTCTGATGCTGCTTACGCCATGGAACTCGGTGCGGACGGCGTGCTGTTGAATTCCGCTGTCGCTCGTGCAGAGAATCCGGTTCAGATGGCAGAAGCGATGAAACTGGCCGTACACGCAGGAAAGCTGGGCGCTGACGCCGGACGCATCCCGAAGAAGATGACGGCGACGGCAAGCAGTCCCCAGCAGGGAGTGAGTCCGACATCATGAACGAGCGCTATTCACGACAGACCCGCTTCCCGGGTATTGGCCCGGACGGACAGGCGCGTATCGCTTCCGCCGAGATTCTGATTGCGGGTGCGGGAGCACTTGGAAGTGCTGCGGCAGAGATGCTTGTGCGCGCCGGTGTCGGCACGGTGACGATCGTAGATAGAGATTATGTAGAGTTTTCCAACCTTCAGCGGCAGCAGCTGTATACGGAAGCGGACGCTGAAGCCCGCATGCCGAAAGCAGCCGCTGCGGAAAAGCGCTTGAAGGAGATCAACAGCAGCGTGGAGATTACCGGCATCATCGGAGAAATCACTCCGGAGCTGCTGGAGTCGTACGACCATGTTGACGTCATCATCGACGGCCTTGATAATTTTGAAACGAGAATGGTCATTAACGATGCCGCACAAAAAGCAGGCATCCCGTTCGTATACGGGGCCTGCGTCTCTTCCTATGGGCTGTCTTATACAGTACTGCCCGGAAAGAAGCCTTGCCTGCAGTGCATTCTCGGCACGGTTCCGGGGGGAGGCGAGACGTGTGATACCGCCGGGATTATCGGTCCGGCCGTGCAGCTGACAGCGTCCTATCAGACAGCGGAAGTACTGAAACTGCTGGCCGGCGCAGAAGACCAGCTTCGAAATGGCCTCATCCAGTACGATGTCTGGGCCAATGAAACACGAACGATGGGGGTCGACCGGCTGAAACGCCACGACTGCCCGAGCTGTGGCGAAAATCCGGTGTACCCGAACCTGGAACGTGGTGCACGGACACAGACAGCTGTGCTGTGCGGACGGGATACGGTTCAGATCCGACCAGCCAAACATGTCGCGTTTGAAGAGCTGCGCCGGACGCTGGCGTCTTACGAGCTGCAGGAAAATCCGTATTTGATGCAGGTGAAGCTGGAAGGCCACCGGGTGGTGCTGTTCCACGATGGACGGGCCCTCGTGCACAACACGCAGGAGCCGTCTGCCGCCCTCTCCCTTTATCAACGGTATATCGGCAGCTGATCAGCTTCGTCTTTCTCCTGTGAAGGGGCAGACCGTCACGCCGTGCGTCTCGGGCCAGCGGAAGGCTGCTGCAGACGTCCGTTGTTCAAACGACTGATGGAAGACGCTCGTGGCAGCGGGAGACAGGGGCGGGATGAGCCAGCTCCATTCGCCGTTCACCCGGCGTCCGGCTTCTGCTTCCTTTGTTTGAAACAAGTCGAATTGCAGAGCGGCTGTATGGTGATCTACGATACTGACGCGGTCCTCCTGAAACGAGAAAAGAACGGCTTTATTAAGTTCCACTAAGGCTTCATCCTTCCACAGTGAGGCATGACGCTGCCGGTCGAGGCCGAGGAGGTCTGCCACTGCTGGAAGCTGGTTGTACCGGCCCTGGTCAGCAAAGTTGCGGGCGCCGATTTCGGTCCCCATGTACCATCCGTTAAACGGAGCGGCGGGATAGACAATACCGCCGATCACCAGCTCCATGTCGGAGACAGCGGGAACGGTATACCAGCGGAGGTTCAGCGAGGAGAAGTCGTACTGTGGATGGCGGATCGAGACTTCCTGCACCACTTCCGGCTGCCACGAGAAGCAGTGTCTCCCCCTTGGCGTGTCGAGCAGGAGTGGCAGAAGCGCAAAAGGCTGTTGATCCGCCTGCCAGCCTGCTTTTTCTGCTTCGGCAGTAATCTCGATGGAGGCCGGATCCCCGGTCCCATCCTTCCAGCCCGCATAACGAAGCAGCTGATGGTTTTGAATGCGGACCGGGGCATCCCCTTGAGGTCCTGCTGGAGGAAAAATCGTGACAGCAGGGCGGATCCGTCCTCCGTTGGCGGCATAAGTAAGATGCTTCGACAAAGCCCGGTGTACTGCTTCGGGCGAGGTTGTTTCCCGTTCGTCAAATACGGTCAGCTGCTGCCAGAACAGCCTGCCGATGCACCGGTCGGCTTCTCTCCAGGCGAGGCGGGCGCCGAAGGTTAATTCCGCTGGCGTATGGGTATATGTACCGGTAGCGTCAATGTCGGCATGAATGGCCTGTATTCGGGCGTCGGCACTTCCGGAGGAAGCGGTTTCCTCCATAAACTGTCGAATGAAGGCGGCAGCTTGTTCTTTCAGCATGATGCATAACGCTCCTTCTATAAAGTCATAGTGACATCATACTATGCAACGATCGAAGATAGGACGGCAGTGCAGACAATGTGCGAAAATTGTAACAGGAGCTGCCTGCAGCAGACCGAGGCGGAAGCGGAGCACTCGAGCTATGCCGAGGTACATACACATGAGGAGGTTTTAAGATGATTGATACAGCAGCACACCGGGAACGTATGCGGGAACAGGCTCCACTCGTGCACAACATCACGAATGTGGTCGTAACCAACTTTACGGCAAATGGCCTCTACGCAGCAGGAGCCAAGCCGGTGATGGCGTATGCAGAGGAAGAAGCTGCAGATATGGCTGCAGCAGCGGATGCACTGGTCCTCAATATCGGCACCTTGACCAGACAGACGAACGACGCGATGATGATCGCAGGCAGGAGTGCGGCAGCGGCGGGAACGCCGATCATCCTGGATCCTGTTGGAGCAGGAGCTACGAGCTTTCGTACAGAGACTGCACGAAAACTGCTTCAAGAACTGCCGATTGCCTGTCTCCGAGGCAACGCCGGCGAGATTGCGAGTCTCGTGGATGAAGAGGTGGAAGTACACGGCGTCGACAGCGGCACCATCTCCGATGCGGCGGCGACAGCCGTCCGCGCAGCGGAACAGTTCGAGACCGTTACCGTATTAACTGGGGAAACAGACTATATCACGGACGGATCGACCCTATATGCCTGCACAGGCGGATCAGTCATGCAGACGAAAATAACCGGAGCAGGCTGTCTGCTGACCTCATTGATCGGTGCTTTTACGGCTTCCGGAGAGGATACGCTTTCCAGTGCTGCAGCGGCCTGTTCGTTTTATGCGGCTGCAGCGGAAGCGGCGGAGGAACGGGCGTCGTTTGCCGGACCTGGGCACTTCCAGGTCCATCTGCTCGATATGCTGGATCTGCTAGCTGCTGACGAGCTTACCCAAAAAGAGAAACTGAAGGAGGTAACGACGTCATGAGCGTCCATAAAGCGTTGACGATTGCCGGATCTGACAGCGGCGGAGGGGCCGGGATTCAGGCAGATTTGAAAACATTCCAGGAATACGGGGTCTTCGGTACGACCGCAATTACGGCCATCACTGCTCAGAATACGCTCGGTGTACATGATGTGTCGCCAGTACCTGCGGAGATGCTGGAACAGCAGCTGAAGGCGGTACTCGACGATATAGGGACAGACGCCGCGAAGACCGGGATGCTTTTTGACACGGACTGGATTGAGGTGACCGCTTCCTTCGTGAAAAAGGCGTCCTTTCCAGTAGTGGTGGATCCCGTGATGGTGGCTACCTCCGGCCACGCACTGCTGAAGGAAAAAGCAGAGCAGACGCTGGTCGAAACCTTGTTTCCGCATGCTGCGCTCGTCACACCGAATATTCCAGAGGCGGAACGGCTTACCGGGAGAAGTGCCGGCTCGCTTCAGGCGAGAAAGGACATGGCAAGAGAGTTGCTCTCCTATGGGCCAGGAGCCGTTCTGCTGAAAGGCGGCCATGATCCAGAAGCGGAGACATTAACGGACATCCTCTTTGACGGGGCGGAATTCCATTTCCTTCACGTCCCGAAGCTGGATACGACCCACACGCACGGAACCGGCTGTACGTATGCGGCTGCCATTACTGCAGGGCTTGCACAGGGCAAGTCGATGCGGGATGCCGTCTATCGTGCGAAGCAGTTCATTCACCAGGCAATCGACGGTGCGGTTCCGATCGGATCCGGGGACGGACCTGTCTGGCATGCAGCCCACCGGACGGCGGAAGCGCCTCCGGTCACAATGGAGGTGGAGAGAGAATGATCAAGTTTCATAAAGAACAGCTGCGCCTGTATTTTATCTCCGGCACGCGGGATACGCTGCGCCGACCGCTCCCAAAGGTTCTGGACGAAGCACTGGACGGCGGCGTAACGATGTTCCAGTTCAGGGAAAAGGGGATCGGCGTGCTGCTGACGCATCAAGAGCGGGTGGACATGGCACTCAAATTAAAAGCACGCTGCCATGACCGCGGAGTTCCCTTTATCGTAAATGACGACATCAAGCTGGCAGAAGAAGTGGATGCGGACGGTGTACATATCGGCCAGGACGATGCGCCGGCTGATCAAGTACGCGCCTATCTCGGAGAGGATAAAATTCTCGGTGTATCTGCCTATACCGTGGAAGAAGCCGAGAAGGCCGTCCGTGATGGCGCTGACTATCTCGGCGTCGGTCCGATGTATGCTACGAGTTCCAAAAACGATGCCAAAGAAGTGGTGGGACCTGAGCGGATTGCGGAGATGCGCAGGGCAGGTATCACGATTCCGATTACCGCTATCGGCGGTATCATGCCGGAGCATACAGCGGTCCTCCGCCAGGCTGGAGCAGACGGCCTTTCCGTGATCTCCGCCGTGGCGCGGCAGGAGAAACCGCTCGATGCAGCTGCTGTGTTCGCGTGGGCCTGGAGAGAGATGGATAGCTGAATCGTAGGACAGGAGACTGGTAAAACCGGCTGAGAAGGACGTATCTCTTGTAAGAGAGATACGTCGCTGCAGCTCAGAAAGCTGATGGGCCGTCCATCTCCAGCTTTTTCGTGCAGACGTTCACCTTTTCCCGCCGCTGGCGAAAGGCGAAAGCCTCTCGTATCCACATACGGCGAAAACAGAATCTGATTAAAAGAAAAACGCTTCCGGTGATCCAAACATGGACCGGAAGCGTTTTTTTCGAAGCATAAGAATGTAGATGTTTACATACAGGGTGACGGCGCAGCCGGCTGCTCGGGGAGCAGGAAGACCCCAGCTTCCCTCAACGAACCTGCGGTACACGCCGTTCTGAACAAAAGGGGGGCATACCTGCTGCCAGCAGAACATGACGCTCTCGTAAACGTCCAAGCATTCGTCCAAGTTGAGCGAAGCGTGCTTTCTCTATACTTCACCCAAGGTTTGAGAAGCGATCGAAGTACCAGCGTCGGTGATCGACAATCATCCCGTGCAGCGTTCCATCCATCCATCCGTTTGCCGGCGGGAGGAAAAACCTGCTCATTTCGACTTCCACTCGTGGCGCGGAAGTCCGTGCCCTTCTCTATTCGCTCGTTCACACAGCCCGTGCCGAACCTGTCCTCGCCGGAACGGGAGGGTCGGGAAAAAGCACGCGCCGGCTACCGCCGTGCGCGCGGCTGGATGAAATCATGGATCATCAGCTTCACAGCAAAGTAGGAGACGTCGCCGGCAGCATCTCTGACTGCTTTGAGACCGTCTTCCGTGCCGACGCGGTCGATCGCTTCTGCGACAGCATCCAGATCTTCCTCCTCCACGAGCCGGTACATATCGAGATCCCAGCCGGCCTCGAGTGCTTCCAGCAGATGGTTTTCGACCGTAGCCGTCTTCAGTCCCCGTGCTTCACAGATGCTGTCGAAAGCCATGCCGGTCTGGTAAAGAAGCGCCGTATCTTCAAAACTGCGGCGGCTCTCGCTGGACTGCTGCTGCTGATACGTTTGGATAACGTCCAAAAAGTCTTTTCCGTAGGAGTCGTACTTATTCTGTCCGACCCCTTTTACTTCCAGCATGTCTGCTTCGGTCTCGGGCAGCCGGCTGCACATGTCATGCAACGTCTGGTCGGAGAAAATCATATAGGGAGCCGTGCCGTGATCTTTGGCCAGGCTCGTCCGGAGCGCCCGCAGCAGACTGAACAGCGGATGTTCTTCCGTCCGGCGGACAGGCTGGCGTATTTTTTTGCGGGAGACGTTTTCTTCTCCCTGCAGCACCGGCCGGGCAGCTTCTGCGAGCGCAAGCTGGGGATAGGCCCCGCCTGTGAGACGCAGGTAGCCGGAAGCAGATAGATAATCAATCAGCTGCGATACTTCTTTCTGTGTCCGGTCCTTCATCAATCCGAAAGTGGTCAGCCGGTCGAATCGGAAGGACTGGATTTTTTGATTTTTTGACCCGGTCAACACTTGCGCCGTCATCGTCCGGCCGAAGCGTTCGCCCATCCGGCGGACGCAGGAGAATACCATCTGAGCATCGCGGGTAATGTCCTCGGTCTCCCGTTCGTCGAGGCAGGTAGAGCACCGGCCGCACACCTCTGTGCTGATATCTCCGAAATAATGAATCATATACTGCTGCAGGCAGGCCTCTGTGTGGCAGTAGTGGACCATCTGCTGCAGCTTTGTGAATTCCTGCTGCTTGCGCTCTTCGCTCATCTGTGACTGCTCAATCAGAAACTGCTGGATCTGCACGTCCTGAGGGGAGAACAACAGGATGCAGTCACTCGGCCCGCCGTCCCTGCCGGCACGACCCGCTTCCTGATAGTAGCTCTCCACGGTACGCGGCATGTTCTGGTGCAGAATGAAGCGTACGTTCGACTTGTTGATCCCCATGCCGAACGCATTCGTTGCGACAATGATGTTCGTCTCTTCATACACGAAGGCCTCCTGGGCAGCCCGGCGTTCTTCCGGCTCCATGCCTCCGTGGTAGCGGCCGATAGAGATGCCTTTCTTCAGGAGCATCGCATACACGCGCTCGACTTCTTTTCGGGTGGCGCAGTAAATAATGCCGGAAGAGGCAGGATCGCGGGAGATGTAGTCGATCAAATAGCGGTCGCGGTCGACCCCTTTTTCCACGAAGAAGGACAGATTGTCCCGTGCAAAGCCGGTTTTGACGACGTGCTTCTCTGCAATGCCGAGGGAGGCGCAGATATCTTCGGTGACTGTGGGCGTTGCCGTCGCAGTCAGTGCGAGCACGACTGGATCAGACGGGAGCTCTTCAATCAGACCGGGGATCCGGCGGTAGCTCGGACGGAAGTCGTGTCCCCACTGCGACAGACAGTGTGCTTCATCGACTGCAAGGAGAGAGACCGGGCACTGCTTGAGCATTCGTAGAAACGACGGGGCTTCCAGCCGTTCCGGAGCAACGAAAACGAGCTTGTATACACCGATCCGGACGGACTCCAGACGGGACTGGGTTTCGGCAGCGCTCAGGCTCGAGTTGATGAACGTAGCATGGATTCCCGCTTCTTTCAGTTCATCGACCTGATCTTTCATCAGCGAAATCAGCGGAGAAATCACAAGCGTGATTCCGGGCAGAAGAAGCGACGGGATCTGATACGTGATCGATTTCCCGCCGCCGGTAGGCATGATGCCCATCGTATTCGTATTGTGGAACACCCGATCGAGGAGAGCCTCCTGGCCATCCCGGAAGGATTCATAGCCGAAGTGTTCCTTCAGTTTTTGAGCTGCTTCGTGCATCATAATTCCACCGTCTTTCCTGTTCATCCGTGTGCGGGTTCAGCCGCATGTCTGTATTCATTCTACAGGAGAAGACGGTTCATCTGCAATGAGTCATCCGCCGTACTGTCGTTCTGCGTACGTGTTGAAAGATAATGTCTCCAGCCACGATACGGGAACGAGGAACGTGACGGTCACGACACCGGGGTGACGGCCGATTTCAATAGAGCCGGTTACCGTGGCCCGGTTCATGACTTCCGGAACGGTGATTCCGAGCAGATTGGCAGCACGCTGCATGCCGTTCGTCGTGGCTTCATTCAAGTCTGGCCCCGTTCCGACAAACTGCAGTGGAAGTGCTTCTTCCAGCTGCGCCTGCTGCCCCCAGGAAGCGGCGAGCGCTTCTGCTTGTTTACGCTCGTTTTCAGACGGCGGAACAGCAAGGTGAGGGAGGTCCTCTTTTACCGGAAGCAGGATCGGTCCTTCTATGGTCGTATTTTTAATTACGTCGACCTGGAGTGTTACGATACCGGAAACATCGGTCGTATGGCCGGCGATTTCACCGTCCCCCTGCATGGCATGCATATCTCCGAGGTAGACACCGCCTCCGGGAACTTTCACTGGACAGAACACCACAGCCCCTTCCCGTGCGCGGTTGATGTCCATATGTCCGTCCGTACGGTCTTCCAGCTCTTCTTTCGTTAAGGTATACTCGTGCGGGGCATCAATGAGAAAAGAGCCGAAGTCCCCCGCGTTGTGCGAATCGGGGATCACCCGCGATGGCGTGGTGCCGAGCTGTCCAAGAAAAGGCCGGACTCTGGCGATCACACCCGGCATGTCGTGCGGCGCAAACGTGACAATCGGGTTTTGGATCGAGTTCTCTGGTGTCGCCATAAAATGGTGTCCATTGGAAGCTGTTTGATCGGCTCCCTGCTTATCGAGCGTAATGCCGACTTGTTTGTCTGCATCGAAAGCCATCGTATAGGCATGTGTGAACTGAAACGGTGTGACGTCCGCTCCGCAGGATGCACAGCGGATGGCCGTCTGACCTGTTCCTTTGATGACCGTATCCGGATGCATCGTGCCGCATTCCGGACACTTTACCGCGACGAAAGGATCGCCGACGAATCGGCCGTCCACCGGTGCATCATTTCCGGAAGCAGTTGCCATGGAGGTGACTCGGATTGATTTGATCGTTACTGCAATGGTATCGCCGACGTCGGCTCCCTCGACAAAGACCGGCTTGGTCACTTCATGACCGCCGCGCAGCTTCGGCGTGATCATCGGTCCCCAGCATCCCGGCGATGTATTGGCAATGATATGCCCACCGCTTTTCACCGGACCGAGCATCTCTTTATCGGGATCGAGCAGCCCGTCCACAAACTCATTTACAAGAATGGATTCTCTTGCTTTATTCATCGTATCTGCCTCCTTGGCTGAAGATTGAATGCGCTTACAGCATATCGTAATCAATCAGGAGCACGGATGCAAGTGTTTGGTGCTGTCAGGGATATATGATTGAATTCGTTGAAAAAAGGGAACATAATGGGATATAGTCATGGTTACTTACTTTTTAATAGTATAGGAGTGGATTTGAATGAAGCATGTATACCATCCTCCCAAAAACGGCAGTACGAAAACACTATTGCTGCTGCACGGCACCGGCGGAAATGAAGAAGATCTCCTGCCGCTCGCCGAGATGATCGACCCGGACGCCGGTATTTTAGGTGTAAGAGGGAACGTGGACGAAAACGGCATGAACCGGTTCTTCCGGCGTCTGCGGGAAGGCGTATTTGACGAAGAGGATTTGATTTTCCGCACAGAAGAACTGAAACAGTTTGTCGATCAGACAGCGGAAGAAAAAGGATTTGACCGCAGCCGGGTAACCGCTGTCGGTTATTCCAACGGAGCAAACATTGCAGCAAGTCTGCTGTATCACTATGATCAACCGCTTGATCAGGCCTATTTGTTTCATCCAATGGTACCGAGAAGAGACATCGAACGCCCGGATATGACCGGCATTCCTGTATTCATCGGCGCCGGCTCGAATGATCCGATCTGTCCGCCGGAAGAAACAGAGGAGCTGGAACGGCACCTGCGTGAATCCGGCGCCTCTACAGAGCTCTACTGGGCTCAGATGGGACACCAGCTGACGAGGGACGAAGTCGATGCAGCGCGGACCTTCTACGATAAACAGAAAGGAGAATAACCGATGGCTGCTTTCTCTTCGGAAGGACTTTCCAAACAAGAGCAGCACCGCCTGCTCACGTCCATTGTAGCGCCGCGGCCGATTGCGTTTGTCAGTACGATGTCCGAAGATGGAGTGCTGAACGCCGCGCCGTTCAGCTACTTCAATATTGTGTCGGCAGAGCCGCCGCTTCTGTCCATATCCATCGGCAGGAAAAAGGGCCAGCAGAAAGATACAGCCCGGAATATTCTTCAGAAAAAAGAGTTCGTCGTCCACGTGACGGATGAGGACAACGTAAAAAAAGTGAACAAAACAGCGGCTTCTCTCTCCCCGGACGAAAGCGAAGCCGCATTTGCCTCCCTCACACCGACTGTCAGCCATCAGACCGGGGTGCCTTCGATCAAAGAGTCGACGGTCAGAATGGAATGTGTGCTGGAGCAGCATCTCGTGATCGGCGATGAAAACAGCGTGGTCGACCTGATCATCGGCCGGATCCGTCACTACGACATCGAAGATAAACTAATCAAAGATGGCAGCGTGCGGACCGATAAGATGAAGCCAGTTGCGCGGCTGGGAGGAAAGGAATATGCCCGGCTCGGCCATGTGTTCGAACTCGAACGGCCGGACTGACACGAAGCGCAGCAACCGCTGATGCAATAGAGAAGTCAGGTCCGGCGCTGCCGCCGGAGACCTCCCGTCACACCGAATACATGCTGCATGAGAAAAAAAGGTTCTCATTCCCATGTTGAACAGGCTCAGAGTGCTCAGACATTTTTCAAAGGACGCCCTCGGCTCCTTTTTCTTCGCTTGACGCGGAGAAATCCTTCCGCTGTCCCTTCCTTTCGTCCGGGATGATCGTCACGCTTTCTTTTTCCGCAGGCGTCTCGAAACATCGCCTTGCCTACGCTTTTTTGATAAAAAAGGGGAGAAAGAGACCATCTCTGTCTTTTCTTTTGCAAAGCAAGAACGAAGCGGAGGAACTCGTCCACGACAGGCATGCGGAGTTGAAGGGAAGGACTCTTGTATCAACAAGGAACATGAACAGAGCCACTCATGCAGCCTCGCTGCACCATGATAGATGAACATAGACTCCTATGTTCTTTTTTCAAGGTAGCCAAAAAGAAAACAAAACGAAACTTTTCAGTGGGGAAGGGCGGCGACGCCAGAGGGATCAAGCGCCGTCCGAACATCCTCCTCGCAGCGCGAGGAAAGTGGAGGGCAGCGCCCCTTGGCCAGCGTCCGCCTGAAACGGCAGAAAAGATGCAACAGAAATCAACCTCTACCCCAACATTTACTATAGAACTAAAAAAACAGCCGCGCCGGATCATTCCGGTGCGGCTGTCTGCGTGAAAAGGCGCTCCGGGCTGTTGTTGATAACCCGGCGTCCAGCTTATTCGTCATTATTGTTTTCTTCTTCGGAAGCGGGCGGGTGAAATTGGACATCGTAGCCTGCTTCTTCCATCAACTGCGGGATGCTGCCTTCGCCTGCGGTATGCAGGGCGCCGACGACAGCAAAAAGAGTGCCTTCTTCTTCTTCAAGAAAAGAAGCAAGCTGCTCGCTCATCTGCTCATCCCGCTGATCCAGGCCGAGCGTGTCGTGGGCGGTGTCGACGGACCGGAGAAAGGAAAACAACTCCTGATCTCCTTCGCGCCATATCCCGACGAGCGCACGCATTTGTTCGTCAGCCCGGTCGAGCGAAGCGATTTCGTCTTCCAGCGCAGCCACCTGTTCTTCATAGCTGGTGTTCTGCATGGCTTCCAGCTGATCCTCCAGATTTTCGAGGGAGCGTACCGGCAGACCGTCTTCTTCCGCGAGATCGAGGAAGTAAGGGTCAATGCCATAGGCAGCTTCAAAGCTGGAACGCATCAACGCAATATCACCTGTAAACAGGCTGAGCGCCCACGGCTCCGCCTGGGCCATCATTGGTTCTTGTATGCCGAACGTTTCGAGTTCGTCCACCAGCGTTTCATACGCGTCTTCGTGCATTTCGTCCGCCAATTCCCGGCCCCCGCCGGCCATGGCGGACATGAGCTCTTCGTTCATGTCCTGCTGCACCTGAGGATCATTGATGTTGACTTCAAACGCAGCTTCATCAGAGCGTTCATACGCCTCCATCACCTCATCGCGGAGCGGATACATGTCCGGTTCGCCGACATGGACGGAACCGTACAGGTACACCGTGTTAGCTTCACTGCTTATTTCGTAGAGAAGTCCGTTCGACGCCCCGTTCGGATTGACCTCCGGGAGCATGGTCTGAGCATAGACTTCCACGTCGGAAGACTCCAGCTCCAGCATCGGTTGAACAAGACTTTCTTCGTAAGTAGGATCAAGGAGAATGATGCCGAGATCGGCCGACTCCAGCGATTCCACCGTCAGCAGGTCGCGGATTTCCGTCGGCGTCGCTTCGGGCAGGTCCAGCTCCTCCAGGTTGGTGAGTTGATCAATGCCGCTCAACGAAACGATCTCTTCGTCGGAAGAGAGTGCAGTAATGTCTTCAGGGTCCACTTCCTGAAGGGATGAGGCACCAGACTGTTCCAGTACCGCCCGCTCCAGGGCGTCATCTGCGAAAGAAAGTTCTTCCTGCTGGCATGCCCCGAGAAGTAAAATTGGAGTGAGATATAAGATTGATTTTTTCATGGAGTATAGTGTCCCTTCTATGCTCAATGATGATCGCGAATCGAATGACAGCGTACGTCATTGAAATGCAATTGTATTGTATCATACAAAGCCTTCGTGCTGGGAGTCAGAATTTGATATGATGGAAGATAGTCAAAAAAGCAGTGAGAGCTGCGTGAATGCAGGAAGGCGGGGTTTACTTGTTAAAATTAAATGCGCTGTCAGAAGAAGAGCTGCTTGGCAGCGTAAGTACACCGGAGCTGCTGACGATTGCCAAGTCCTTTCATCGGAATGGCAGTGTGAAAGAGCTTCTATGGAATCCGGAGCGGCATACTTTTGTCGTTCATGTCTACCGCTATCAGCAGGAATATAAAGCAGAAATCGAAGTCATGCAGGACCTCACCATCACGTCTACCGCATGTACCTGCGGCTCGGACCGGTGCGTGCACATCTATGCTGCACTCCTGGCGCTGCATGAAGCGGATGTCGTACCTTGGCTGATCGAAAAAGGATTTGCGTCGAAGGAAGCGCTGTCTTCCCTGAGCCCGCGTGAGGAAAGAAGGCTTGAAGAAGCGCTGCATCGTTTTCACTCGCTCTTTCTGGAAGAGGAAGAGGGAGCGCCCGCATCGAACCGCGAAGAACTGCAGGTCCAGTACCAGATCAAACTTTGGCCTGCTTACGATTCGGAAACATCGGGCGCGCTGGAAGTGGAGCTGAAAATTGGACCGGGACGGCTGTATGTCGTGAAAGAGATTCGGGATTTTCTCGAATCCTACAGCAGCCAGCAGGCCATGCTGTTTACGGACCGGTTTTCTTACTATCCGGAGGAGCATACCTTTGCAGAAGAAGACAGGGAGATTCTGGACTGGATGTATGAACTCCTGGCCGTGCAGGACATGGGGAGGACGTATTTCAAAGCCCCGTCGTCGCGTTCGTTCACGCTTCCACCGCAGTATGCCAAGTCTTTTTTAGAGAAAATGAGCCGCCGCGATGCAGTCGTGATCTACGATGAAACACGACGGCTCGTTCTTGAAGAAATGGAACGTCCGTTTTCTTTTCGAGTGGAAGAAGAAGGCGAAAACATGCATCTGCACTGGCAGGAAGCAGATGAGTGCCTGTATTTCGGCCGTCGGATGCCGCTCTGTTACGCCGGAGGCACGTTCTATTCGATGGACAAGGATAAACAGCGCATCATAGAGCATTTGTACTATCTATTCAGCATGGAAGGAAGGGAGAAGCTCGTATTCACCGCCGCCTATCTGGAATCCCTGGCGAGCGTGCTGCTGCCTCAGCTGCGGGAGATCGGACGCGTCGACCTCGTCGAATCACTGGAGCAGTCTGTGCAGGCCCCGCCCCTCGTGCCGAAACTGTATATTGAGGAAGAAGGGCAGTGGAAGCTGACACTCGACATTCAGTTTCATTACGGCGCGGTGGTCTTCCGCCCGTTCACGGAGGAAAAAGAAAGCAGAGATACCGTACTCGTCCGGGATTTGAAGCAGGAATACAGGCTCATGTCCGTTATTGAAGACACACCGGTGAAGCTGAATGGGTCGTCCATTTACGTCTCCGGCCGGGCGTCCGTACTGTATTTTCTCTCTGCCTGGATGCCGAGGCTGTCTGAGCTGTTTGAAGTGTATGCGCCGAAACATCTGCAGGAAATGATCCACGAGCCCGCTGCACCGATCACGTTGGATACAGACACCTCCGGCTCCGGCTGGCTGGATGTGTCCTTTGAGCTGGAGGGGATCGCGGAGGAAGATGTGGCTGCCATGATGCAGGCACTGCAGCGCCGTGAGTCGTTCTTTCAACTGGAAAACGGAGCCTACGTCCCGCTCGAACATGAGCATCTGCAGGGAGCAAAGTCGTTTCTGGAACAAACGGGGCTCCGGGAGCAGGATCTGGACGGGAACGTGCAGCTGCCGCTCTACCAGGCCTTTGAACTGGAGGCGATGAGCTCGGTGGAAATGCGCCGCTCCGCCGGCGTCAAGCAGCTGTTCCAGCGCCTGTTGGAACCTGAAGAGCATGATTTCCCGCTGCCCGCGGTGGATGCCGACATGCGGGATTACCAGAAACGTGGCTATCAATGGATGACGAGCCTGGATTATTACGGGTTCGGCGGCATTCTTGCTGATGATATGGGGCTGGGGAAAACGCTGCAGACCATCGCGTTTGCGCTCGGGAAAAAAGAGCGAGGGGTGCTCCCAGAACCACTGCTCATCATCTGCCCTGCCAGCGTTGTTTACAATTGGAAAAAAGAACTGGAGCGGTTCGCGCCCCACCTCAAGGCGGGGATGGTCAGCGGAACGAGGCAGGAACGCCGCGCTGCGGTGGCAGCTGCTTCCGAGAAAGACGTGCTGATCACGTCGTATCCCGCGCTCAGACGGGACGAAGACTTGTATGAAGAGCACCGGTTTTCTACGCTGATTCTTGACGAAGCGCAGAACATTAAAAACGTCCAGACGAAAACGAGCCGGGCTGTCCGCAGCATCAACTGCGGGACGTGCTTCGCCCTGAGCGGCACCCCGATCGAGAACTCGCTGGAAGAGCTTTACTCTATCTTCCGCGCTGCACTGCCGGGATTTTTCCGATCCAAGGAAGGATTCAATCGGATGACGGAAGAGCAGATTACCAGCCGCATCCGTCCGTTCGTCCTCCGGCGCCGGAAGCAGGATGTGCTCAAAGAGCTTCCGGAAAAACAGGAGTCGGTAGCCTATGCGGATATGACACAGGAACAGAAAACGCTGTACCTCGGTCAGCTGCAGCTGCTTCAGTCAGAGGCGTCGAATGCGATTGCCGAGAACCGATGGCAGGAACAGCGGATGCAGATTCTGGCTGGACTGACCCGGCTGCGTCAGATCTGCTGCCACCCTGGTATGTTCATGAATGAGTATAAAGGAGGATCAGATAAGCTGGAGCAGCTGATGGAGTATACGGAAGAAGCGCTGCAGCAGGGAAGAAGCATTGTCGTTTTCAGTCAGTTCACGTCCATGCTCTCGATCATCCGGAGCCGGTTCGATCAGAAAGAGCACGATTATTTTTACCTCGACGGCAGTACGAAATCAGAAGAGCGTGTCACCATGGCGGAACGGTTCAACAACGGGGAGAAAGATTTGTTTCTCGTCTCCTTAAAAGCCGGTGGAACCGGCCTGAACCTGACAGGCGGAGATACCGTGATTCTGTTCGACTCCTGGTGGAATCCGGCTGTGGAAGACCAGGCTGCCGACCGCGTCTACCGATTCGGTCAGAAGCGGATGGTCCAGGTAATCAAAATGATCACAGCAGGTACCATCGAAGAAAAAATCCACGCGATGCAGGAACAGAAGAGGCAGTTAATGGACCGGGTCGTACAGACCGGAGAAACGTCCTTAACCTCAATTGGGAAAGAAGAAATCCGCGAGCTGCTGCAGATCTGATGTGGCAGAAAAAGCACCCCGTCTCCCCATGTCGAAGCATGCGGAAACGGGGTGCTTTTTTTCTTTCGTGGGAACGGATAAGAGGTCCAGGCAGGATGAAGACACCTTTGCGCGTTGGAAGGGAGGAACCGGTTCTTCCCTTCCAAAACATGCGCCGCACGCCGTGCCGACCAAAAGGCGCTCCGCGCTTTTGGTCTTTCCCAGCATAAGGGAGCATGTGATCTGCATGGCGTTCCGCGCCTGGATGGTTCGTTACTGAGATACGTCGAAGTCGAGTTCTTCGATCGGCTGTACGCTCTCGTTGTTATCCACATAGGAAATCGAAATGTCATCTCCAGGTTCGATAAAGACAGCTTCCGGATGAGAGGAAGAGCCGAGCGTGAAGATGCGTTCTTCCCCTTCAAGCCAGAGACGGACCGTCACACTCTCTTCCCGGTCCCAATGGTAGACACGTTCCACCGTCACGGTTTCTTCAACGAGATCGGTGAATTCTCCCGGCACCACGTCTCCATCTACTTCAGAGGATAGTTCCAGCTGGTAGGCATTGAATGCTTCCTGCTTCGTATCCCCATAGCCATACACATTTTCGTCTGATGCGTTAACGAGCATGATCTCGCGCAGCACAGAATTTCTGTCCATGAGCGGCACGACCCACGTGTACTGGCCGTAAATACTATAGAGGGACGGGGTGCCTGCGACGTAGTCATCGCGGCGGAATGTCCGCTCCGCTAAATCCATTGCTGTACGCCCGTTCAGCATGCCACTGGCGTCCCGGAAGTAACGGAGTTCGCCGGTCCGGGCATCAAACATCGTAAACCCGACCATCGATCTGGAAGCTTCTTCGCCCTCGTTCTGCAGGCGCATATGGTCGGTGAACCAATTCAGCTGCAGGTTGTCATCTACAACCCCCGTAACGCTGTCCACAGCGCCCCAGCCGGTCGGCTGCGTCAGTCCTTCCCGTCCGAAGAACCGGTTGATGATCCCTTGTTTGTATATACCGAACCAGTCGTTCCGTTCCTGCGCAATGTGAGGAGGATACACGCGGTTCACCCACTCGGGCGCTTCGTCTGCATCATACTGGGAGGTCTCCCCGGTCGCAGGGTCGACGGTAATGATGCCATCGACATCAGCCACCCGGCGGAACTCGGTGAAGGAGCCATAGTTGACGATGTAGTAAGGATTGCCTTCTTCATCCACTTCAAACGTCGTGTCGAGCATGACGACATCCGGGTATTCCATCCGGACATGCCGCTCGAGATTCTCATGGAAGAAGGCTGACGGCACGTAGTTCATCGGTGTTTCGATCAGCTGTGGTTCTGCGCGGTGGTTCTCCGCACTCACCATGATGTATCCGGGCACAGAATCAGCCCGGAACCAGCGGAAAAAGTCATCGTACTCAATCGGCGCGATCCAGTACAGCTCCTCATCCACCCGCTGGATGCGGGCATTGCCAAGCGTGTAAAAGGCTGGATTATCCAGCTGTCCCATCATGACATCAGCTCGGTATTCCGCATAGTCCCGGGGGACGATCGGAATGCTTTCTTCGTTCACCGGATCGAGATCATCTTCGTCCACCTCGACTCCGTCGGCCATGTCGTAACGGTTGTCCGCAATGAACAGGGGCTGGGTGAAAACAAACAGCAGGAATGCAGTGAGCAGGACGACCCCGATCGAGGCCCCCACCAACGCCTGTTTTTTGCGGAACGAGCGGACAAGCATGTAGACTACCGTGTTATCGATGATGAGCCAGATGGCGACAATCGGCAGACACGCAGAGATAAACAGCGTCACACTCTGGTCCAGCAGACCGGCATAGAACAAGAAGATACCGTACCCTATACCGCCGACAGCCCGGATCGGAATCCATATCCGGAATTCCCGGCGCTTCCACCAGACCGGATGAAGCGGCAGAAAAAATAATGCTGTAATCAATACAGCAATCAGCATTTGAATCATGAGTTGCTCCCCCTTTTTGAACGTCGCTTTTTCTACGTTTCTATGCAGCAATCCGTTTCACTTCCGGCCATTTTTGATACAATGGATAAGATAAGCACACTAGAGATGAAGGATGATGCCGTATGAGTCTGCTCCGAGCAGAACAGCTTCAAAAAACGTATGGTGAAAAAACACTATTTCATCGTATATCATTTACTATAGAGAAGAAAGAGCGGATCGGCATTGTGGGAGTGAATGGGACGGGGAAATCGTCTCTGCTCCGTGCGATTGCCGGCCTGGAACCAGCCGAGATCGGAGAGATTATCCACGCGAATGATTTTCGTCTGGAATACGTGCCGCAGGAGCCCGAGCTGCCGCAGGATGCTGCGGTACTCGATATCGTCTTTGATGGGGATGCCCCGGTGATTCAGGCAATGAAAGAATATGAACGAGCGCTTGCGGCATTGGAGGCGGATGCTGGCGGCACGAAAGCACAGGATCAGTTTGCGCGGGCGCAGGCACGCATGGACAAAGAGGATGCGTGGGAAGCGAACGCCCAGGCGAAAACCATCCTGACGAAACTCGGCGTCCGTTATTTTGACGCTGAGATCGGCACCCTCTCTGGAGGGCAGCGCAGACGCGTATCTCTTGCCAAAGCACTGATTCAGCCGGCAGATCTGCTGATGCTGGATGAGCCGACCAACCACCTCGACAACGAGACCGTCGAATGGCTGGAAGAATACCTTCGTGGATACGAGGGAGCGCTCATGATGATTACCCACGACAGGTACTTTCTCAACCGCGTGACCAACCGGATCTATGAGCTTGATGACGGCCGGCTGTATATTTACGAAGGGAACTATGAACAGTTTCTCGAACAGAAAGCGCTCCGCCACCAGCACGAAGAAAAAGTGGAAGATAAGCGTCAGAATATACTGCGCCGGGAGGTAGCCTGGCTGAAGCGGGGGGCGAAAGCAAGAACGACGAAACAAAAAGCACGAAAGCAGCGAATCGAAACCATGCAGGACCAGGAAGGCCCGAAGCAGACCGGGGAACTCGACTTTGCCATTGGCTCCCGCCGTCTCGGCAAAAAAGTGCTGGAGCTGGAGCAGGTGGGTATCTCGCGCGGGGGAAACACCCTCGTGGAGCATGCTGATCTGCTCGTCCAGCGCGGCGACCGAATCGGCATTATTGGACCCAATGGTGCTGGGAAAACATCGCTTCTGCACGCAGCAGCAGGAAGGATTGACGTCGACAGCGGAGAGGTCATCCATGGAGAAACCGTGCATATCGGGTATTATACGCAGGATCACGAACCATTGGATGAAAACCTGCGGGTCATCGATTATGTAAAACAAACGGCCGAAGCGGTGCAGACGTCGGAAGGCGCTGTGATTACAGCCGAACAGATGCTGGAGCGCTTTCTCTTTCCGCGAAGCCACCAGTGGACCCAGATCCGCCGACTCTCCGGCGGGGAACGAAAGCGCCTGTACCTGTTGAAAGTACTCATGGAGGAACCGAACGTCCTCTTTCTGGATGAGCCGACCAATGATCTCGATACGACAGTGCTTGCCGTACTCGAAGATTACCTGGATCAGTTCCCGGGTGTGGTCATTACCGTCTCGCACGACAGGTACTTTCTGGACCGTGTGGTGGACCGGCTGCTCGTGCTCCGGGAAGACAGCACATCTGTCGTTCATTTTTACGGAAGCTACAGCGAGTGGCTCGAACAAGAAAAGCAGCAGGCAGCTGCGCCATCTGCCGCACCAACCAAGAAGCCGGAAGCAGAAAAACCTGCCCAGCAGAAGAAAAAGCTCTCTTACAAAGAAAAATTGGAGTGGGAGTCCATTGAAGAGGACATCTCCCGTCTGGAAGCCGCTATCGAAGCCCTGGACGAAGAGGCGGCTGGAACCGGTTCCGACGCTGGAAGAGCGGCCGATATTATGAAAGAGAAAGAAGAGAAAGAGCAGGAACTGGAAAGCAAGCTCGAACGGTGGGAGGAACTATCCCTGCTTGTCGAAGAACTGGGGTCCCACTAGCAGCAGGCGGAATAAAGAGAGGCACCCTGAAATGGGGCGCCTCTCGTCATGATCACAGCGCGGGAAGAGCAGAGAATGCTTTTCCCGCGCTTTTTGCATTCGTAAGAAAGATGTCCTAGGAAGAAGAAGAGGGCGTTGTCTCATCAGGACGGGGGACGAAGAGCAGATGCTTCGCTTCACCGCCGGCCGGCGGACGTTGTTCCATCACGTTCTCGATACTGAAGACCGGTTGTTTCCGCCCAATGGTTTCTCAAGCGATGCTCCCACGCTCGTTCTTGTATTGAAGGTACGTCTCCTTTTTCAGGATGTCGTGCAGGGTTTCGACAGTGAAGACGATATCTGCCGCACTTGTTGTCAGCGGCGAGGGAGCAAGCCGGATGATATTTGGTTCCCGGTAATCAGGAATGATGCCCTCTTTCTTCAATGCTTCACAAATGCCTGCAGCATACGGGTGCGTCACTGCGAGGTGTCCACCGGTGCCTTCCGCCGGCGTGATGATCCGCAGATCTTTCGTTTCCTCCTCCGGAAGCAGTGTGATTCCCCGCCGCAGGAGGGTCGTCAGCTGAAGCGACTTCGCACGGATGCGTTCGATGCCGGCTTCGAGAAGCATCTCGAGCGATCCGAGCAGCGGCGCAGTGCTTAAAATAGGCGGGGTCCCCTGCTGGAAAGCTCCGGCACCGGCGGCCGGTGTGAACGTCTCCTCCATGTCGAACTGGACATCCTTATCCGAGCCGAACCAGCCGGCCAATGCGGGAGTAAGGTGGTGATGCTTTTCGTGAACAAAGAGGCCGGCTGTTCCCCCAGGTCCGCTGTTGGCATACTTGTACGTGCACCATACAGCAAAATCAGCCTCCAGTTCATGCAGCTCATGAGGCATCACGCCGAAAGAATGAGCCAGGTCCCATCCAATTACAGCGCCGGCATCCGAGGCATGCTTCGTCAACTGCTTCATATTCAACCGCTGACCGGTCCGGTACAGCACGGACGGGAGCAGGACGAGGGCTGTTTCGTCGGTGACGGCAGCTTCAATGTCTTCTTCGTGGAGGATGTGATGTTCATCAGGATACACGAGCACCAGCGCATCTTCCTGGTTACAGGAACGGAGCAGGGAGGTGACAGCATAATGATCTGTCGGAAAGGCTCCCGCCTCCATGACAATCTTCCTTCGTTTGGCGCCGGGCCGGTAAAACGTGTGCAGGAGCTGGTGCAGGTTCGAAGTAATCGAGCCAGCAATGATCGTTTCATGCGGCAGAGAACCGACAAGTGCAGCAGCAGATGCTCCAAGTTGTTCGGCTTGATGAAACCATGGCGGCGAAGCATCCCCCCACCCTCCGATTGCTTTTGTCTTCCACTCCTCCAGCGCCTGCTGCACTGCTGCTTCGGCCCGATGGCTCAAGAGGCCGAGCGAATTGCCGTCGAGATACACCCGGACGTGTTCGGGGAAATAGAATTCACGTTGATAAGCAGCCAGCGGGTCTCTCTCATCTGCCGCGGATGCTTCTTTTTTCCATTCATTCAGCATGGTGATGCCTCCATTCAAGGTAGATAATGGTTCATTATAGCATAGGAAGGAGGATTGATACCGATCGGAAGAGGGAAGGGGATGGGAAGAAAGGAGGGAGAGGATGGAACGTACATTTGCATGGATCAATATGGGGGTACTGCTGCTCGTCATCGCGTATAATGCGCTGGCGAACATTCTCCCACTAAACGGTATTTCCACCGGAGAAGCATCGGAAAGGGTGGACGTCTTGTTCACTCCCGCAGGCTACGTGTTCAGTATATGGAGTGTCATCTATATCACGTTGTTTATCTGGGCTGTGAGAAGTCTCGCAGGCGGCCCCCGGGAAGACAGAGAAGCAGTACAGTCGATCGGCTGGTTTTTTGCACTGAATGGACTCTTTAATGTGACGTGGCTGACGCTGTTCCACTTTGAATTTTATGTCTGGACGACACTCCCGATGATTCTGCTGTTTTTAACTCTTGTCGTGATATACAGGAGAATCGTAGACGCAGGAGCCAGCTGGTGGACGAAGGTGCCGTTCACCCTGTACCTGGCCTGGATCTCGGTTGCGATGATAGTGAACTTCGGAATTTTCTTCAATTTTACCGGCTTCGAGAACGGCTGGATTTTCTCTGATGTATTGTGGACGATGCTGATTCTGCCTGTCGGAAGTGTGATTGCACTGACGTTTTCAGCCGTTTTCCGGAACCTTTTATACCCGGCCGTGTTCCTCTGGGCCTATATCGGGATAGCGGTAGAACGATGGGACATCTATCCGGGCATTGCTTGGATGGCCGTGCTCTCTGCCGGACTTCTTGTTATTGGGATGATCCTGCAGCTTATGTCGAAAAAGCAAGATTACGCGTAATGAAAAAGGGGTACAGTTCAGTAATCAGACAGCAAAGGAGGGAGCTTCCATGAATGTGAGCAGGCACGACGTTCAGCAGCTTCTTGAATCGATGAACGAGGATGAGCTGCGTATCGTATATACCTTCATTCAGGAGTTCCGGATTGCGGAGAAAGATGCTGAAACATCTGACCGTACCCTCTCCACACGTCAGCCAAGCTGACTGTTCCTGTATACAGCTCCAGTCGTCTGCACGAGGCGGCTGAACGGCGGCATCATGTCACGAACAAAACGATCCGGATCCCGCCTTCATCAAAAAAGACGTCCGTCTCAGAAGCAGGAGAGCCGCGTCTTGGAAGCGGGGATCGAGCCCTATATACAGCACGACAAGAGGCTGGGACAAAAAAGTCCTCCAGCACGTAAAAAACGCTTTCGATGACCCATGCAGGGTCGTCGAAAGCGTTTTTTTGTAAGAAATCATGGAGGACCTGTTCTTCCCTCGAAAAGCCTGCGGTACACACCGTTCCAACCAAAAGCCGTTCTGCGCTTTGGGTCAGTCTGTTGTTATTTTTCCTGTCTGACGTCTGGAGGATGGTCTGTTTTCGTCAGGCGGCTCCGGGCGTTGTACCTCCCGGCTCTTCCGTGGCGGGCGGGATCGTCCGGAGCGTTTCTCAATCCATAGCGGATGATCTGATACAGCATGTGCAGCACACCGATATCTTTTAGGATGACCAGAATGACGAGGACGAAAGGTCCGATGAAGACACCGACCACTCCAAGGATCTGAAACCCGACGAAGAGCGCAATCAGGACAGCGAGGGCATTCAGGTTCATGCTTGTGGACAAGACCTTCGGTTCAATCGACTGACGGATGAGTACAGTCACTGCGTAAACGACAGCGAGGCCGATTCCCATACTGATATCGCCGGTGAAAAACGCATAGAGAAGCCATGGAATCAGGATGGTACCCGATCCGAAGTAAGGCAGGATTTCTGCCAGGCCGACAATCAAAGCGATAGTAAAAGCTTGTTCCACCTGAAGGATCAGGAGACCGATAAACACGATAACTGAGGCGATGAGCATCAATACAACCTGCGCACGGAGAAAACCGAAAACACGGTATTGGAACATCTTTTTAAAGGCGAGTGATTTCTCCCGCAGAAGCGGCGGCGCAGCCTGCTGCATTCTGGCGTAGAGGACTTCCCAGTCTTTCCCGATAAAATAGAAAGCAATAAACACGAACACCATGACGACGATGGACGCAGGCACGAAGAAAAGCAGCTGGGTGACGCCGTCTGTCATTCCTTGTGTATTGTCTGTCAAAGCTCCGGCCAGCCAGTCGCCGAGGGTGATGAAGCTTTCATTGACGGCACGCTGCTGTTCCGGTGTGAGCTGGTCGACGGCACCTGTTAATTCCTGGTAAATAGGGAAGATTTGTTCGTTGAAAAACTGCTGTACTTCCCTGGACGTTGTTTCTATCCAGTCCGGCACGAATTCAGCTATACGGCGGAACCCGAACACAATCAAGACGACGATGCCCGTGATGGCACCGACCAGTGCACTGATGCCGAGAAGCAGCGCGAGGATCACCGCCAGCGTATTCGGAAGCCGCACCCGACGGCGCAGCAGACGGATCAGTGGGTAAAACATCCATACGAGCAGTGCGGCAATCCAGAACGGATACGAGACACTGAAAATCCAGACGAGAAGAAAGGAGAGGGCCAGGGCGGCAGCCGTTGTTAAGATGAGTCTAAGGAGGATCCATCCATGGTCTTTCGTCATTGAACATAAGCCTCCTTTCATCCGGGAACGTTGATTTACTTCATATATCTTAACAGAATTTCCATCATTACGTTACGATTTTCTGCGGAGTTCTTTCAATGGATACAGGGTACCCCGCCAGACAACGCCTCCGCGCTTCAGCGTGAGGAAAGTGGAGCGGAGAAGGCAGTAGATAAAGAGCAGACTCATCACCGGCATCGTAAAGAAATGGACGAAGCTCCCCGGAACGAACCGCTGATTATACCAGTACATCGCCGCATACAGCAGGACGAGCAGCAGCGCCGGGAGGTAAAAGGGAAACAGCACGAACGGGGCGGCATGCAGACAGAGCAGCACGACGGCGAAGAGGAGAACGAGCGACACCCGGTAGCGCATGAAGGCGAATAGGTTTTTTTCCAGACCGGTGATCACCTGTGGAATGTTCTCGTACCATTGAACCGAAATAAGGTCGTTCCCAATGCCGAGCTGCTGCTGAAATCCCGCTGAAGCAATTGCTTTACCGAGCTTCAGGTCATCATCTGGAGCTGCTTTGACTTTTTCATGTGTTCCGGAGGCGAGGTAGGCTTCTCTGCGCATCAGATTGAAAGCGCCGATCCCGGCATGCCGCAGCTGAATGAAGTTCCATAGACCGATAATGCTCCAGAAAGAATGAAACGCCCGGTACGAGCGGGTTCCGCCCTGATTTTCAGGAACGAGGGCTAAGTGATCCACCTCATTGGTATGGACGAAGGGAATCACCTTCTGCAGCGTCTGCGGTCGGAAGTGGATGTCGGCATCCGTGAACAACAGCCACTCGCCGGAGGCTTCGCGGGCACCTTGAAAAAGGGCGTGATTCTTTCCGAGCCACCCGTCAGGAAGGTGCGAAATGTCTATGATTTTCAATCGGGACCTCTCCCGGTGGAACTGCTTGATCTTTTGTAACTCCTGCATCGTCCCGTCTGTAGAGCGGTCGTTAATAATCAGGACTTCCATGTCGGGATAGCGGAGGTCGAGCATGGATTGAACCGCAGCACCTATTTCCTTCTCTTCGTTCCTCGCTGCAGCAATGATGCTGACTCTTGGTGTGTGATGCAGTGAAGACGCAGTCTCTGCTGGAAAAGGAAGCTTCCGTGCGCCAATAAACCACTGGAGTGCAATGACAGATGCAGCCCCGAGCAGGATCAGTGTAAACCAGAACATGCGTGTACCTCCCATTCCATGCGGAAGACGGTTGCGTTTTCCGATTGATATGATACTATCTAATCTAACAGAGCTCGAACGGCTCTCCAAGAAAAACCATTCGGATTGCAGAGGAGTGTCAGATGATGAACGTGAATGATCTGGAGATCAAGCAGCGTGAAGTAAAGGAACGCCTGCTGGAAGAAGATGCGAATTACTTTGAGAAGCTTTCCCAGGGACAGAATCCGTCCTATTATGTACTGGCATGCTGTGATTCCAGAACCTGCCCGTCAACGGTGACAGGACAGCCTCTCGGGCAGTTGTTTATCCACCGGAATATCGCAAATCAGGCACTTCCCGAGGATGCGAGTGTAACGAGCAGCCTGTACTATGCCCTCCATGTACTGGAGGTGGACTATGTCCTCGTGCTTGGACACACGTTCTGCGGCGGCGTGCAGGCGGTGAGAAAAGGAGACCTCCCCGACGAGCTGGAAACGTGGGTGCAGCATGTGCGGACTGCGACCGGATGGAGCCCGGAAGCTGATGTGCCGGAAGACGGAACCACCTTGGAGAAGCAGAACATCCGGTCGCAGGTGGAAGCGATTCAGGAACACCCCGTTTACCAGGCCGGCGGCAGAAAGGTTCCAGTACTGGGAGCGATGTATCACATTGAGAACGGGGACCTGGAGTGGGTCGTCCGACCTGATGCGGTTGACGGCTGATCTGGCTGCCGGTGGTGGTACGCTCCAGGCAGAAAGCGATCGTATCAAGTCCATACCTTTTTGTTGTCGGTCCTTGCTGCGGCTGCTCGTCTTCAAGACAAGGGAAGTCTCTGAAGCAGCAGAGCCGTCAGCTCTATACGAAAAAACCGCGCCGGGTTTCCGGCGCGGTTTTTTGAAAAAGCAGCCAGGACGCCAGGGACATGCCTCCTCCAGGAGGTCGAGGGCCCTAGACGACGGCTGGAGACGGACTGATTTTATCAGCGTCCGCCTGTCCGAGTTTAGTTCGCGCTCTGCAGTTTCTTCAGCATGGTCAGCGAACGACCGGTTCCAATTGCAACGGACTCCAGTGGAGAAGGTGCGAGATGTACCGGCACGAGAATTTCGTCTGCAAGCCAGTCTTTCATCCCCTTCAGCAGGGCTCCGCCGCCGGTAAGCATGACGCCGCGGTCGACAATGTCACCGCTCAGTTCCGGCGGGCAGTCTTCCAGCGTAGCTTTGATCGTCTCCAGAATAGAGAGGAGCGCTTCACGGTAGGCTTCCTGAATTTCTGTGGACGTGACTTCGATGGTTTTCGGCAGTCCGGTTACCAGGTCGCGCCCGCGGATTTCCATCGTTTCTTCGTTGTGATCAAGGAGCGCCCATCCGATATCAACCTTTAGGTTTTCTGCTGTGCGTGAGCCGATCATCAAGTGGTATTTCTTTCGGATATACTGTGTAATATCTTCATCCAGCCGGTCTCCACCGATGCGGAGGGAGTGGCTCGAAACGACACCGCCAAAAGAAATAATGGCCACCTCGGTCGTTCCTCCACCGATATCGACAACCACGTTGGCGACTGGCTCATCAACAGGCAGGTCCGCTCCAATGGCTGCAGCTACGGGCTCTTCGATCAGCTGTACGCTCTTTGCGCCACACTGACGAACGGCGTCTTGAATAGCTCTTTTTTCGACTGAAGTTGCGCCGCAGGGAGTACAAACCACCACGTTCGGCTTCCGCAGGGACGTGCCGAGCTGCTTCGCTGCCTTTTTCATTAAGTGTTTGATCAATTCTGTCGTGACGTCGTAATCCGCAATGACGCCGTCTTTCATCGGACGAAGCGCTACTATGTTGCCCGGGGTCTTTCCGACCATCATCTTTGCTTCTTCACCGACAGCCAGAACCTGTCTCGTGTTAGCATCGAGTGCAACGACCGATGGCTCGTTCAGGATCATTCCCTTTTCCTTTGTATATACAAGCAGGTTGGCAGTGCCTAAATCAATTCCAATTTGTGTTGCTGAAAACATGAATGTCATCCTCCGTTCTGAATTCAGTCTGCCGTGAACAGTACTATTCTTGATGATAACGAATTTTCCTCTCTGTGTCGTGAGTAAGAATATCAAAAATTATTAAAACGAGATTACAGGGATATATCAAGCTCGAAACAGAGAAAAGAGGTTCAGAGAAACAGGGGTCGAACGGATTCCAGAGCTCATTTGCATCAGCATCCTATAGATGAAGAAAATAAATCGACAAAATTAGACAAAGTATGGAACCGAAAACAATGCTGCAGAACGAAAAGGAATTGTGCTGTATCAGCGTTGTTTTACGAAAAAATAGAAAAGAGGAAAAGAAAAAAAGCGGCGATGAAAATGGAAAGGTGCTTTTCTCGACTTGTTTTCCCCAGTATGATGGACGTAGGAAACTGCCCTATATATATAACTAATAATTACCATTTCATTCATCGGGGCAGATGTACATTCGGACGTTGGGGGGAGCGATGGCTTTGGTTGGTAAATTATTGAAATATAACCGATTAAGACAACAGAAAAAACAGGAAGAAGTGTGCAGCGGGATTTGTTCGGTTTCCTATTACAGCAAAATCGAAAACAATAAAATTGAACCCACGGACGAGGTTTTCGACCAGCTTCTGGCCAGGCTCAACATGACGAGGGCCGAACTTCACCAGGTGGACCGGCGCGACATGAAAAAGCGTCTACTGGAATGGCACCATGCCATGACGGCCGAAGAGTGGAAGCGCGCCGAACAACTGGAAGCGCGGATCGAGGAGAGGCTGGAATTCTTTGATGATGAACGAATTCATCTTCTCTATCGTCTGTTCCTGCTCCGCAAAGCGGCGGCGTACTGGAACAGGCAGAACGTGCTGGAGATGATCGCCGAGCTCGAGTTGTTTCCGCTCCAGAACATACCGGAGGATATCTATTTTTATTTTCATAAAGTGAACGCCGCTGCCTATGCCTTTCTTGAACATTACGAACAGTCGAAAGCGAGCATCCGAAAAGCGGCGTCTGCAGCAGAGGATCTGATTCTGCCTGAAGCAGAAGTACTGGATTTCTACGTCATGGTCGGGCGTGTCTCCATTCAGACGGGGGAATTCACCACGGCCCTTCACTACACGAAAAAGGCACTGAGGGTGTTTGACAGGCACTATGACCTGCTGCAGAGCGGCCGGGCGAGGGTGATGGCAGCCCAGTCGTACCGAGGTATGGAATGGATGGACAGCGCAGAAAAAGAGATAGAACAGGCGTCAAAAATCAGCATGCAGCTCCGCGAGCAGCACCTCGAATCGCTTGTTCTCCAGGAAAAAGGCGAGCTGATGGCTGTGCGCGGGCGCTCGATGGATGCGGTGCAGATGTTTCAGCAGTCCTACAGCAGGCGCGCGGGTGGAGCGAGGCTCGTCACCATCAAGGCCATTCTGCGGGAGTTTGAGTCGATGGAACAGCACCAGGATATTTTAAGCTGGGTGGCTCATGGATTTGAGACCTTGACCGCCGTCAAAAAGACGAGGGAACTCACCCCGGAAGAGGAGAGGTATGAGATCACCTTCATATACTATCTCCATAAATACGAAAAACATCGATCCTATCGTTTCGAAGAAATTCTTCATGAGAAAGTGATTCCGTTTTTCCGGGATCGAAAAGACTGGCTGGAGCTCGCTTTTTATCTCCGGGAAGCTGCCATCAGATCGTGGGAGAAACAGCAGTACAACCAGTACAGCAAGCTCATGGAAGAAGCACTGGATGCCCTGTGGCAGCGCGTACGCTGACTGCAGGGCTTTTGCATACAGAGCGCCGATGCTGTACCATTCAGCTCATGCACGTTCCGGCGAAACGACCTATGATAAAGAGAGATGTAGCACTTCGATTGTTTAAGGGACGGAGTGAAGTGGAATTGTACAAGGAAGCAGACCCATCCGGCTCCTGAAGTTCAAGGTCAGGGGACAGACCGCTTAGCAGAGGACGTGATGAGTATGGAAGAGATCATGAAGGATTTGATCGAGAGACAAAGGAAGTTTTTTTATGACGGGCATACTAGAGATATTGCGTTTCGAAAAACGCAGATGCTCAAGCTGAAAAAAGCAGTACAGCATCATGAAGACGAGATAAAAACTGCGCTGAAGAAAGATTTGAACAAAGGGGATTTCGAAGCGTACTTGACAGAAGTGGGTTTTTTCTACAGCGAGTGGAAAGACCTGTATAAAAACATGGCTTACTGGGCGTCCCCGCAGAAACAGAAGACACCGGTGACCCACATGGGAAGCAAAAGCTACATAAACAAGGATCCTTACGGGGTTACGCTGGTGATCGGCCCGTGGAACTACCCATTCCAGCTGCTGATGACGCCGCTTCTCGGCGCTATTGCCGCAGGAAATACGGTCGTGCTGAAACCGTCTGAATATACGCCGTACACGAGCATGGTCATTCGGGATATTATTGCTTCCACCTTTCCAGAAGAGTATATCGCGGTTGTCGAAGGGGATGCAGATACGGCGAAGGCGCTCCTGGATCAGAAGCTGGACTATATCTTCTTTACGGGGAGCAGAGAAACCGGCAGGAAAGTGATGGCGAAAGCAGCGGAGACACTGACGCCGGTGACCCTGGAGCTTGGCGGAAAAAACCCGGCTGTCGTTACAGAAGAGGCCAACCTGAAGCTTGCAGCCAAACGAATCGTATGGGGGAAATTCCTGAATGCCGGGCAGACGTGTGTTGCGCCGGATTACATTCTCATCCACGAATCGAACCGGCGCCAGTTCATGAAACTGCTGGTCCAGTACACGAAAAAATACTTCGGTCCGGAAGTGAGAGGGAAACGCTCCTATCCAAAAATCATTTCTGAATCTCACGTAGACAGACTTGCCGGTATGCTGGATAAAAACAAAGTCCTTTACGGCGGGGGCTACGACCGTGACAGCCGAAAAATGGAACCGACGATCATGATTGATGTGCAGCTTGATGACATGGTGATGGAGGATGAAATTTTCGGTCCGATTCTGCCGATTATTTCTTATCAGTACGAGAGTGAGGTACTCGATATCGTCCGGGAGCGGCGGAATCCGCTTGCGCTGTATCTCTTTACGGAGAGCAGCGAATCCGAAGAGATGATCATCAACAACCTTTCCTTCGGCGGCGGGTGTATCAATGATACCATCATGCATATTACGACGCCGTATCTGCCTTTCGGCGGTGTCGGTGAGAGCGGGCACGGCGCCTATCACGGGAAAGACAGTTTTGATACTTTCACTCACAAGAAGTCGATTCTGGATCAAACGACCAGGTTTGATCTGCCGATTCGATACAACCCATCTCCCGGCACCATGAAGACGCTCCGTTCCATCTGGGAGTAGTCCCGGGTGCCTTGGAGGGGCTGGCACATGCCTCGTGGCGGTCGGGTACGTCGATCGGAGCCATGCCGCCGTCTCCTTGTATGAAAACGTGTACTTTCCTATCCTGTAAAAAAGAGGCCCTTCCCATTATGGGGAGGGCCTCTTTGATTACTGCTTCTTGTCCCATCTTGATCTGGTCAGGAACGGCTGCGCTGGTTTTTCTTCTCCGGCGGCCGGTCTTTCTCATTGAAGAGAAAACGGTTCATTTTCATAATCAGCCTGAAAATCACCGGCATGAGAATCCATACAATGAACAGCATCAGCAGACCGTAGGTGAAGGCGAACGCCGGACCGCTCTGAACAAGGTAGCTGACAAAAAACACCGGACTGGCAGCAGCCGGGAAAAAGAAGATGACAGCGGTGACCCAGTAATACAGCCGCAGGCTGGCGTCCGCCGGGACAGGACCGTACAGTTTTGAAAACAATGGTTCCAGGAGCCCTTTCACGTATCCCACTCCTTTCCTTCGAGCATTTAGAAAAAGTCGTATATAAAGGTGGACTGCGTTGGAAGCGACTCGTCCAACATCCGTGCAGCTTCACGATCTCCGTGAATAACTCCTTCATCCCATAATTGTACTGCAGACTGTGCCCCCATGACAATTGCAGAGAGCGGTTGAATGGACAGCTCCAGCTGTGTATCCGTCCCGGTGTCAGAAGGGGAGGTCTCCCCGGATGGCGTGAAGGCCAGGTCTGTTCCTTCTTCCATTGATTTCATCTGATAGGTGCCAGCATTCCAGGCACAGAAAGAATCTTCCACCTGCAGCGTCAGCGATCTGCCGGCCGGCAGCTGGACTGGCAGTTTGGCGAGAAGAGCAGGGGCATTGACGATGCGGCACATAAAATAAGACTGGGTGTTCCTTATCACCTTTGGATCATGGAGGAGGTATGGAACATGACTGTGCGCCGGCAGTCGGAGAGAAACCGTTTTTGCCATGGAATCGTGATTCGTGATAAACGCAAAGAGACCTTTTCTCGCGTCAGGATCCAGCCATACGAGCTCCTGGATATCCATGTGATTCTCTTTCATGTGATAGAGCAGATACCCACGTACCTCTCCTCCCCGGAAGTAGGCAGCTGCCATGCCCGTCTTTCGGCGGAAAACCGATTTTTTCCACCATTCCGGTGTTCTGTCGATGGTGCCATTATAGCGGGAAGCCCAAGTACGGTACACCTTTTCCAAAGTCGGGTTATCCGGAGTGACCCGATGACACACACCTTCGTGCGTTTCCCGCGGAGGCAGCTGCTCCCGCTGCAGTGTCAGCGTCTCCTGATCGGCAAAGAGCTCGTAGCCGAAACGGCGGTAAAAGGGGATGGAAAACGGGAAGAGAAAGGAGAGGTACTGTCCCTCCTGATACATCTCTTCAAGCGCGTGCTTCAGCAGCTTGGAAATGATGCCCTGCCGCCGGTATTCCGGCCAGCTGGCTACTCCTGAAACGCCCCCGGACGGAATCGAGGCGCCATATAAAAAATGGTGCAGCGGAAGTACGGTCAATTTGGCGAGAATGTCTTTGTCCGCTTCCGCCACCCACGTCTCTGCAGGGTTCATTTCTGTTTTCCGCTGCCGTCGTTCTTCTTCCGTCATCTGGTGCTGGAAAGCGAAGGCAGACAAATCCAGGATCTTGTCTGCCTCGCCCGGCTTCATTTTCCGGATGATCATGTTTCATCCTCTCCTTTGAACATCGCAATCGCTCTTTTCCGCTCGATTTTATGGTCCACGCTCGGCTCCGGATAGTCTGAACCGATGATGCAGCCGGCTTCTTCCTGCTGCTGGCGGGACATCGTGTGAGGCTCATGAATGTATTTTTTGGGGACGTCCGCTAGTTCCGGCACGTATTTTTTTACGAACGTGCCGTCCGGATCGAAGCGTTCGCCCTGACGGATTGGGCTGAACACCCGGAAGTACGGGACGGCATCTGTTCCCGTTGAGGCTGCCCACTGCCAGCCGCCGATGTTGGATCCGGGATCATGGTCAATCAATTTCTGCGCAAAATACGCTTCACCGAGACGCCAGTCTATCTGATAATCCTTGGTGAGGAAGGAGGCAGTAATCATCCGCAGCCGGTTGTGCATCCAGCCGATGCTGTTCAGCTGGCGCATGCCCGCATCCACGATGGGAAAGCCGGTACGGCCTTCCTTCCAGCGCTGCAGGAGATCATCATCATAGCGCCATGGGAGGCTGCGGTATTTCTCTTGAAACTCTTTCGTCTCTGTCTCCGGGAAATGGTGAAGAATCATCGTGTAGAAGTCGCGCCAGGCGAGCTCTTTGATGAACGTTTCCGGACCGGGCTTGGATGTTTTCTGCCGAAAGCTGTCTGCGGCAGTATAGACCCTGCGGGCGGAGAGGGCACCGGTTCTCAAGTAGGGGGAGAGGCGGCTCGTTCCTGCTTTTTCCGGCAGATCCCGCATGTCGTGGTAATCTGGGAGCACACTTCTGCAGAAAGATTCGAGCCTCTTTTTCCCTTCTTCCTCTCCGAGCCTTTTCCAGTCTGAGGAGCAGCGCGCGAGCACGTCGTCGAAGGCATGTTCTGCTTCGGCGTCCAGTGCTTTGGTACGGCTCTGTCTCTCTCCGATATCTTCCGGCTTCACCCAGGCAAGGGCCGGCTTGTTTGCCTGCATCCAGCTCCGGGAATAAGGGGTATATACTTTGTAGGGAGTGCCCTCTTTCGTGAGAATCTCTTCAGGTTGATGTACATAATTGCCGGCCGTATGTTCGAGCGCAGCGCCGTGCTTTTGTATGACAGCGGCTGCCTGTGCATCCCTTTCGGCAGCAAAAGAGGTGTATTCTCGCGCACAGAAGATGGTCTGGATGGACCCTGCGCGTTCGAACAGGGTCTCAAACGCCTCTTCGACGGACCCGTGCAGCAGATGAAGCCTGCACCCATGGTCTCTGCACTGGGAAGCAAACGCAGCGACGGTCTGAAAAAAATAATCGCTGCTGATATCAATATGGGACGTAAAGTCAGGATGGAGATGAAAAAAGAAAAGGATCTCTCCATGATGTTCTTCCGCGTTATTCCAGGCCGCTTCGACAGCTGGATTGTCATCGAAACGAAAGTCGTTCCGGAACCAGACCGCGGTTGTATGATTGGTCATGTACAGCACCTCCAGGTTTACTTAGCTGCCGCAGCAGATACGACATCTATACTTTTACTCATTTCCGAAAAAGAACGGGAGGAAACCTCATTGACGAAACAGAAACAGATTCATGACGTGATTGGTGTCGGGATCGGTCCTGCCAACCTGGGCCTTGCAGCGCTGCTGCATCCCGTAGAAGAGATCGATGCGCTCTTTTTTGATGAAACCCCTGCATTCCAGTGGCATCCTGGGATGCTGCTGGAAGGATCAGATCTGCAGGTGCCTTTTCTGGCAGATCTGGTTACTTTTGCCGATCCGACCAGCCCGTTTACGTTTTTAAATTATATTCATAAGCAGGGCCGGATGCATGCCTTTTTCTTCTTCAACCGGTTCGACATTCCACGACGGGAATATAACGACTATGCCAAGTGGACGGCGGATCAGCTTCCGGAATGCCGATTCGGGAAAAAGGTCGTGGGTGCAGAGGATAAAGAGACGTATTATGAAGTCGTAATCGAAGACCGGGAGACGAAGGTCGAAGAACGATACTATGCCCGCCACCTTGTTGTAGGCACAGGGACGAAGCCGAACGTTCCTGAGCACCTGCAGGGATTTCCCGCCGAAGATGTGCTTCATACAAGCCAGTACCTCTTTCATGAAGACAGCGTCCTCGAAGCGGATGATGTCCTGATCGCCGGCTCGGGCCAAAGCGCGGCCGAAGTGTTCCTGGAGCAGCTTCAAAAGCAGAAGAACGGCCGTCCGAAGCTCCATTGGTATACCCGGTCTCCTGGTTTTTTTCAGCTGGAAGCAGGAAAATTAGGTCAGGAGGTGTTTTCGCCTGACTACGTTGATTATTATCATGCGCTGCCTTTGGAAAAAAGACTGGCAGAACTGCCGAACCTGACTTCGCTTCGCAACGGGGTTGAACAGTCGACACTGCATCAAATTTATGATCTGCTTTATCATCGTACGGTAGGCACAGGGGAAGAGTGTGCCGTGATCCAGCCGAATACGGAGGTAGAAGCGATCGAAAGAAAAGGGGGGCGTTACGTGGTGACGTGCCGGCAGAAACAGGAGGAGACGGTATTTACCAGGGAGGTGGATAACGTGATCCTCGGCACCGGGTATAAGCCGGATATCCCCGGCTGGTATCAGAAGATCCTGGACGATGCCGTGTATGAAGACGAAGATAAGCAGTACCCAGCCGTGGAGCGGGGCTTTGCGCTGCAGTTCAAGGATGAACGCCGGCATGCGGTCTATCCATTGACCGACCTCGTGCATAGTCATGGGGCAGGCGCGACCAACTTGGCGCTCTCGGTTCACCGGAACACGGTGATCATTAACCAGATAGCCGGGCGGACGGTGTATGAAGACCAGCGCGATACGATCTTTCAACAGTTTTCGGCTGCTGGCAGAGGCAGTGTTCTTCAGAAAGGACCAGGTTCATACAACGACGAAGCGTAACGAGACCTTTTGTCGGGAACGGCGGGCGGCGCAGGCTTGCTGCGGGAAGAAAGGGGACGTCTTTCTTCCCTTAGAGCGTTTGAAGCTGTCGCCCCGGATGAGAGCGCATACATGATGATCAACTAAAAAACCGCTTCTTTCCGCCCGCAGGGAAAGAAGCGGTTTCCTGAAACGAACGGCCAGGAGGAGGCCGCGGTGTGCCGTTTCGATCAGCAGGTGCTCGGCCCTTTTCGTGCAGGGTTCATGAACTGCTGCTTCGTTCCTGGCACTTCGTTGGAATCGGGAGGCTAGTCGTGCCGGATGCGGAAACTTTTTTCCGAGTTGACGGTATCGATATCCAGTGGGATGACGTCATCCACTTGAGCCGGATACCGTGCTTTCGCCAGCGCGGAAATAAACGCGTGCAGGTTCTCCTCTTCTCCCTGCGCTTCTGCACGTACGCTGCCGTCCAGTTCATTCCGGACCCAGCCTGTCAGGTCATGGTGCTTTGCCTCCATTTGGGCAAAGTAACGAAAGCCGACGCCCTGTACCTTGCCGGTTACAGTAATGTCGTATCGTTTCATTGCAGGATCACCGCCTTCACGTATTTGTCGCTTCTCTTTTCCCTGCAGGGCTTGTTTTTACACCTCCATTGTTTCTATAATGAGGAGCGGAATTCTACGTGAAGGTTTGTGATGCCCATGATTCGAACAGTAGTATGGTTTACGTATTTCTCTTTGTATCTTCTTTTTATCAGCCCGGGGCTGATCAAGGCGCGTTTGATTAAGGATGAGCAGAAGCGGGCGGCCTTTGTTCATAAACATGCCGTCCGCTGGTCGTCTTCGCTCATCCGGCTGGCCGGAGGGAAGGTGACTGTTTCCGGCAGCAGTCAGATACCGGAAGGGCCGGTCCTGTTCGTCAGCTGCCATGAAGGAAACTTTGATATTCCCGTTCTGCTCTCCAGCACTGGCAGAAAAACAGGATTTATCTCGAAAGTGGAGGTAGGGAAAATTCCGCTCATCAGCGGCTGGATGCAGCAGCTGGACTGTGTTTTTCTCGATCGAGCCGACCGCCGTCAGGCAGTCAGGGCCATGAGGGAAGGCGCGGAAAAGCTGAAGCAGGGAAGCAGCCTGGTTGTCTTTCCTGAAGGGACCCGCAACAAAGGTGGCGAAATGGGGCAGTTTAAAAAAGGCAGCTTCAAACTGGCGGAAATGAGCGGCTGTACGATTGTCCCCATAGCGATTACAGGAACAAGCAGCATGATGGAGCAGCACGGAAAACGAATCCACCCCGGCAGCGTCCAGGTGACGTTCGGCGCTCCAATCACACTCCATCAAGAGAAAAAAGTGAAGCTGGAGGAGCTGGCTGCAGTCACCGAATCCGCAGTAGCAGATCTCCGGCGGACGAACCTGCAGCAGGAAGAGAGGCAGCAGTAGCCGATACTGCTCTATAGACGGAAGGCCCTCCCCAGGATTTGGGGAGGGCCTTCCGTCTATGGACATCGTATCTGTGCCTGCTGTAGATTCCTTCTTCGTATCCTCCAGTCGTTCCAGTTACGTTACCACGAGGAAGCGGTCTTGGCTGTGATGCCTTGATATAGTGCACTGATGGGCCGGTGCAGCAGCTGAATCAGCGGGCCGATCCCGAACGCGATGAGCAGTGTGCCGACACCGATCGGCCCGCTCAAGGCGAGTGCAGCAAAAAGCATCGTGACTTCAAGAAAGGTTTTAGAAAAAGCGAGGCTTTTTCCGGTCAGCGTATGGAAAACGATCATCGCCTGGTCAATTGGATTTCGGGCAAAAGAAGACTGCAGATACGACGCGATGCCGGCCGCACAGATCAAAATGCCGCTGCTCATGATCAGCACCCGCAGAAGCAGCATATCGGGAGAAAATCCGGCCAATACAATCAGCAGCCACGTATCGATGAAAATACCGATGAGAAACATGGTGATGAGCGCGGAAAAATCCGGGAGTTTTCGGAGCAGCGCGCCGTTGATCAGAATGAGCAGAAAACCGATGAGAAACGTCCAGCTGCCTACGGTCAGTCCAAACTGCTGCGTTAATCCGACAAAAAAGGCATCCCACGGCCCGGCGCCGAGGTCGGCGGTAATAATCAAGCTGATGCCGAAGCTTAAAGCGACTAGACCTGTAAGGTAAAAGAGAGAAGTGATCAGATTGTTTTTCATGGTTGAGCATCCTTCTGGCGCATCTGGCGCATGATTTACGAGGGAGAAAGCAGGGTTCGCCGGCACGTTTGAACGCGGCTCTCCTTCGACCCTGAAAGACAACGTCTAATAAAGGGCCGGAAGGAGCAGTATCCACCGTACAGGCATGCTGTGGTGCTGCTTTCCTCACTTGTCACATCATACCATAGGCGGGACGAAAAAACAGGAGCCGCAGCTGAAAAGGGAAGACTGTACAAACGAGCAGAAACAAAGTAAAATATGAATGAATAGTCATTCATCATTAAAGGAGGAAGGTCCGCATGAGTGTAGAAGCAACACTGCAGCAGCTCGTCAGCAAGATGGAGAAAGAACCTGCCCCGATCGAGAACTTGAGCTATACGTATCAGTTTGACATCACTGACCAGAACGAAACGTATCAGCTTGATATTCAAGAGGGAAAAGCGGCTTACATGGTTGGAGAAGAGAAGGAGCCGAGGCTTACATTACAGATGAGTGAAGAATATTTTCAAAAACTGGCGGCAGACGATTTGAATGCAGCCATGGCCTATATGAGCGGGAAGCTGAAGGTCAAAGGAGATATGACCCACGCATTGAAATTCCAGTCGCTCGTCAAACAGTACTTAGGGGATTGAGCCGTCCCATTCGTCTTCACCTTCGTTCCAGGCTGTGGAGAGCTTCGCTCCAGTGCTGGGAGCAGATAGCCATTCGGACTTCAAACACACCTCAACGAGCCCGCAGCCATAGACGGGGACGGGCGTGCTTTCTGTTGGCGTAAGAACCGCCGGAGCGAAAATTGGGATCCTGGTATGCAGCCGAAGAGGCTACTCATTCCGCCGGCTGTACTCGGTTTCCAGTTTCTGCTCCAGCTTCTCATCAATCGAATGAAGCGTGTGAGGATCGTTCAAGATCTCCTGTTTGTTTTCTTCAATTAATTCCTGCATGGATTTACGAATATGTCTTCGCATGACATCAGCACCTTTTCGTCGTTTTTTCCAGTATACCATTCATCAGAAAAGTTGGAATGTTTCATTTGTTACAAAATTCTGAACAAAGGAGGGTTCGTATGTCCACTGCTGCTTCCGTTATCAGCAGGCTGAAGATCCCGACACCTTTTCTCGTCGGTGATGTGTTCGTGTATGTGATTCAGGGAGACACGAACATTCTGGTCGACACGGGGCCTTATACAGAAGAAGCGTGGGAGGCTCTTTGTTATGGGCTCGGGGAGCTTTCCCTGCAGCCGAGTGATATCCATATGGTGGTACTGACCCACCATCATCCCGATCACGCAGGACTTGCATGGAAATTTGAAGAGACGGCTGTGATCGCAGGACATCCGTACACGGCGGCCTGGCTGGAAAAAACGGAAGCCCACTTTGATCGCATCCGGACGTTCTATCATGACTTGTATACCTCCCATGGGATGGAAGCAGAGCAAATTGAGCGCATTCGCCGGCGGCAGGAGAAATACCGGGCATTCAGCCTGGAAAGCAGCATGCACCGGAGCCTGAAGGAAGGAGATGTGCTGCCGGGATTTCCGGACTGGCGTGTGGTCTATACGCCGGGCCATGCTCAGACGCATGTCTCCCTCATGGACAGTACAGGTAGAACCATCGGCGGAGATCACCTCCTGCCGCATATTTCGTCCAATGCGATCCTGGAAGCTCCCCAGGCAGGGGAAGACAGGCCTAAAACGCTTCTTCAGTATCGGGAATCATTGAAAAAGTTCAGGAAAGCCTCGGTGGTTTATCCCGGGCACGGGGATATCGTACAGGACCCGCTTCCCTTAGTGGAAAAACGGCTCCGGGAGCAGATAACGAAAGCAGCAAGATTCAAGGAGGTCATGAACGGAGAGCCGATGACGGCAGCTGCCTTAACGGAAACGTTTTATCCGGACATGTATCAGAAGCAGCCCGATCTAACGTTCTCAGAAACCCTTGGGCACTTGGATCTTCTTGAAGCACAGGAGGCGCTCTACTGGGTGGAAACGGACGGCGTGTGGACGGCAGTTCCACGTTGAAGGGCATAATACTGCCTGCGTCTGCAGAACAAAATGCGGAATACTTTCACCCTGCTCCCCTGCGAAGGAACAAAAGCGCGCAGCGCCTTTTGATCGGAACGCCGTGTACCGCAGGATCTTTGAGGGAAGCATAGGTTCTTTATGCTTCCCGTGCAGCTGGCTGCGCCGTCACCCTTAATGAGAACTTATATATTCTTATACTTTGAAAAAGGCTATGTTATCGTTCGTTGTTGTTTTCATCCGCTTTCGGCGGACACTTGCTCAGGGGCTTATCCCTTGAACGTCGCCGCCTATCGCTAGTTTCATCAAATAACAACATCAAGCTTTAACAGCGCTTTGAAAAAAACCACGTCCGAAGCAGTTGTGCTTCGGACGTGGTTCATTCTGCTTCCGACGCTGCAGCCGGAAGGGGAGCTTATTTTTTCTGCTGTTCGAATTGTTCGTTGTACAATGTTTTTACGATGCGCGGTGCTGTCCATAATGTCGGGAGGAGCAGCAGCGACACCGGCAGTGCTGCGAATACGATAAAGGACTGCAGGGCATCGACGCTTCCTTCTCCGAGGTAAAGCAGAACAGAGGCGACGGCCCCCATCAGGAGCGCCCAGAATACGCGCAGGCTTGCTTTTGGTGACGGAGAACCGGTGACGGCCATCGAAATGGTGTAGCTCATGGAGTCGGTTGTCGTCGCAACAAAAATGACGGTGACGACAAGGAAAGCCGCAGCCAGCAGCGTACCAAATGGCATCTGCTCGACGATCGCAATCATCGCAGCCGGCATGCCGCCTTCATCGAGTGCTCCGGAAACGGCGCCCGCTTCCTGCAGTTCGTAAAAGATACCGGAACCGCCGACAACAGAAAACCAGAAGTTCGTGATCAGCGGAGCAGCAATCGCGACAGCTGTGACGAGTTGACGGATCGTCCGGCCTCGGGATATCCGTGCAATGAAGATGGCCATCATTGGTGCATATCCGATAAACCATCCCCAGAAAAACAAGGTCCAGAACGACAGCCAGGCGGTATCTCCGCGATAAAGGCTTAGTTCAAGGAAATCCCGGGTATAGACGCCCATCGTTCCGATGAAGGTATCGATGATAAAACCGCCCGGTCCGAGAATCAGGACGAGGAAAATAAGGGCCAGCGTCAGAATCACATTCCAACGGCTCAGAAATTGTATTCCTTTATGCAGGCCGGTGGCGGCGGAAACCGCTGCAATCGCAACGAGGCCGAACACAATGAGAAGCTGCGTCAGGAATACATCAGGAATGCCGAACAGCGAATCGAGTCCGTACGCTGCCTGCAGTCCGAGAAAACCAATCGGTCCGATCGTTCCGGCAGCAACAGAAATAATAGAAAATGCATCCGCTGCGATACCGATTGGATTTTTTGGTGCTGCAATCTTTTCGCCGAAAACGGGGTACAGCAGCGTTCTCGGCTTCAGCGGCATGCCACGGTGAAAGTGGCCGTACATGATGACAATCGCAGAGAGCGTACCGAGGATTGCCCAGGCGAGAAAGCCCCAGTCAAGAAAGGCCTGTGCCATAGCGGGCACAACTGCTTCCGCTGTGCCGGCTTCTGCATCGAACATCGGAGGCACTTCAAGAAAGTGATTGATCGGCTCAGCCGCAGCCCAGAAGACGCCGCCGCCGGCGAGAAGGGTACACATGATGATTGAGATCCATTTGAATGTACCGAGCTCCGGCTCCGCTGTCCGTCCGAGACGGATGTGGCCGAATTTAGAAAAAGCAATAACCATGGCAACGAGAAATGTCAACAGCATCAGTACCTGCCAGAAAGCACCGAAATACGTCGTAGCAAAGCCAAAGGACCAGTCTACGAAAGCGCCAACCGCATCCACGTTAATTAAAGATGCGATGACGAAAGCGATGAGCAGCCCGCCGCTGATGAGCATGACGGGCCAATCAATTTTTGGATTTTTAGTCAATGGTGTTCCTCCTGTTTCATCCCCTGTTTTTTCTCAGGAGTGATCTAAGCTGTCGGGTAAATGACAGCACAAGGCATAACGATACCAGTCCTTAAGGTGTAATGCAACCCGTAAAAATGAAGCCCTTTTTGTGGTGAATGTTGATGCAAAAGGCCTCCCGCTGCTGATGTCCGGTGCGGGCGAGCCTGCCGAGCTGCAGTGGCGTTTCCATCTATGAATAAGAAGCATGAACCGTGCTGAAAATGGAGGGCGGGCGTTCCCTCAGGGAAGAGGAATGACAGATCCTGTTATACAATGGTAGAATGAAAAAAAGAGATCATAGGAGGGTCAGCAATGAGCAGGAATACAAAGTTTATCGCAGGCGGGATTGTTCTCAGCCTTGCAGCAGGTGCTGCGGCGGCTGCTGCCAATGCAGAAACAAGAAGAAAAGTGATTGATACGGCTTCGTCTTCAGCTGTACAGGCAAAGCAGATGGTCGGGATGGTAAGACAGAACCGGCAGATGGTCGTCGACCACCTGCAGTCATCCGGTGATCAGATTCAGGAAGTCGTCAACCGGGCGTCCGATGATGTGAAAAACCTCATGGATGCCGTCTGGAATATGCGTCGGCATGCAGAAGAAGTGATGCAGGTACTGCAGAATGTCAATGAAGAGTGGAAAGAGCTGATGGAAAACCAGGCCTCCGGCAGACTTGATCAGTCTCAAGGCGAAACCCCGATTGAACATCTGCCCGACGGGGAAGGCAATCAGCCGCAGGACCGCTGAGGCTGAATCAGCGAATAGAAATGAAACAAGCGCGGCAGCATGTCCGCGAATAGGGCGCCTCCTGTATGGGGGCGCTTTTTTTGTATTATAGGAATGTATAAGTTTTCATACAGTGCGACGGCGGCTCCATGCGCTGCTCGGGAAGAAACAAAGAACGTTTTCTTCCCTCAAAAAGCCTGCAGCGCTTCCGTGCGCCGTTCCGACCAAAAGGCGCTTTGCGCTTTTGTTCTATTATAGGAATGTATAAGTTTTCATACAGTGTGACGGCCTAGCCGGCTGCTCGGGAAGCACGAAGACCCCTTGCTTCCCGAAGAAGATGGGGAGGTGCCGTTCTCCACCTTCTGTTCGATGTACGATAGTACTTGTTTGCTCTGATTCATTTTATTTTGTTTAATTTGTTTTGGTTGGATTATGTGACTGCTTTTTCCATTTGTGATATGATAGTGAAAATTGACAAATGAAGGGAGTGGCACTCATGTCTTCCGCATGGATGCTTTCGATTTATGCAGCCGCTATTCTGGTCAGTATGATCAGTGCTGTCGGCGCAGCCGTGAAAGTATGGAAACGCACGAAAGACAGCCAGCTCAGTATGCAGCGGCTGTATACCGTCTCTGTTGCAGGCCATATTCTGTCCATGATCTGGGTGTACGTCAAAAGTGCAGCCGGATTCCTGAGTACCCCCGCCGGATTGATTGCCATTGCATGCACCGTGCTTCTGTTTTCCGTCTTCGTTTATGCAGGAAACAGGGTTTTCCATAGTGTCTTCCACCGCGAGAAGAAAAAATCCGGTATGCATTGGAAATCTAAGTTTGAAAGCAGAGGAATGAGGAAACATAATCACTATACAATTCTCTAGGAGGTATGGTGTAATATGACATTAACCAACGAACTCAAATCACTCAAAAAAGTAGAATGCCCTGATGGGAAGTGCGTTCTGACTGTATATCTAAACACCGACCCGGCTGACATGGATCAGCAGAAAGGGGAATGGAAGATTCGTTTGAAGAACGGTCTCAACCGTATTGAAGAATACATTGAGGCGTCTGGTTCTCAGGATGAGCTGAAGGCATATCAGAAGCTGAAAAAGCAGGTGGATAACGAAATCAAGGGCAACCGCCCGAACCTGGCAAAAAGCGTTGTGATTTTCGCTTCGGATCATGAAGATCTATGGTCGGTTCATTATCTTCAGGTTCCAACAGAGACAAACTTCTACTGGGAGCCGACACCGCAGCTGGATGAGCTGAAGCAGGTACAGGAGAAGTTCCCGCGTTCCGGTATTGTTATGCCGAACAATGACGAAGTGCGCATCATTGATACGTCCTTCGGCGAAGTCAATGAAGAGTGGGTCTTCGAATTTGATTCCAACAAAGAAGAGTGGAACCTGTCCGACGGCATGGCGTCGAAAGACCGTCAGGCTTCTTCTGCGACCCACGTGGATAAATTCAAGCAGCGTTTTGAAGAGAACAAGTACCGCTTCTACAAGGATATGGCTCAGAAAGTCGAAAAACTCCGCAAAGAAGCGGGCTGGCATGAGCTGAATATCGTAGCAGAGGCAGATGCGGCTAGAACTTTTGCCGACGTCCTTCAGACGGAGCCGGCGCGCATCGTACAGAAAAATCTGAACGGTGCCGAATCAAGCAAGATTTTAAGCGAAGTTTTTGAACGGTAATAAACAACCAAAAGAGCGCCTGTGCCGACAACGGCCGGGCGCTCTTTTTCGAAGAGCCGGCAGGCGTGTGTTACCGGCCGGCTCTGTCAGGTTCTTGTTCGGTGATGGCATCGACGGGGGCGTGCTGCGAGTAATGAAAGAACATACCGGCGGCGGTCATGAGGAAGAGAACACTGCTCAGCGACAGGTAGACAGCACCGCTGCCGATGACTTCGATAAGGACGCCTGTCATGACAGGGCCGAGCATGCTGCCGAATCCGAAAAGAACGGCCGTCATCACATTCCCGGCCGGAAGGAGATCCGTCGGAACAAGGTCGGCCAGATAGGCGATCCCTAAAGAAAACAGGGAGCCAAGCAGCATCCCGGTAACGAGAAACCCGCTGAAAAGCAGCCAGGGAATGGCTTCAGCCAGCGGCATGAAAGCAAACAGCGCTCCACCGGAAGCCATCAGCCCAATCAGGACACGGCTCCTGCCGATTCTGTCACTGAGCATGCCGAGCGGGAGCTGGGTGAGGAGGCTTCCAAAAACGAAGCCGGGGAGGAGCAGCATCGTAGTCAGCTGCAGATCAATCCCCATCCTCATCGCATACACCGGATAACTGCCGTGGATGGATGCTTCCAGATAGCCATAGCAGAAGCCGGGGAGGAGGGCGAACCAGGCTTTCGTCCATACTTGCCGGTAGCGTCCCCACGTGTTCAGCCCTGAAGCTGTCTCAACGCCTCCATCTGGGAATTCATTTTTAACCAGCGTCATCAGGATGAGGGCTGCTGCGCTGAGCAGGGCAGAGATAAGAAACGGCAGCATGATATGTATATCAAGCAGACGAGTCATCATCGGGCCGGCACCAAAACCGAGTCCAAAGGCGAGACCATATACAGCGAGCTGCCTGCCTCTTACTGCTGCTGGTGCCGTTGTACTGATCCAGACCTGGGTGGAAAAATGAATCAGGTTGTCGGCAATGCCGACGACCATCCGCATGATAAACCAGAACCAGAAGGCCTGCCACAGCGGAATGACGAGGACAGATACCGTCACGAGGATGAGGCCGGATAGGATAACCGGCTTATATCCCCAGCGGCGGACGGGTTTTTCGATGAAAGGTGATACGAGGATGATGCCGATGTACAAGGCGGCAGCATTGACCCCGTTCATAGAGGAGGGGACTCCTGCTGATTCAAGCAGCACCGCGAGTACGGGGAGAAGCATGCCCTGGGAGAAGCCGGCAATCAGCACCATGCCGACCAGGACCCAGTAACGGAAGACGGGAGCGTTCAATCCAGACGCCTCCTTTCGTTGCAGTATGAACTAGGGATCAAAACACACAAGCGTCCTGATCCTTGATCGAACGTCTGTGGATGATCTATTTCGATGAAAATGATGACGCATCCGTTGTGGTCAGTTCCAGCGTCGTTTTTCTTGGTTGATAAGATTGCAGACATTCTTATCAAGAGAGACGGCGTCGCTTGGCCGCGAAGGAAGAAAGTAGATCCCGTTCTTTCTTCAACGAGCCAGCGGCAGACGTTGTTCCGGTTAAAAGGGGCTGCGCACTCCTGTTCTATTATAGTGGGGTGCAGGTGAAAGAAAAAGGACGGGTTTTCGTTCGTTTCAAGTTTTTTTTCGTAGCACAGACCTGTTTAATTTCGTACAATAGAAAAGACAAGTTTTTTTGAAGGAGGCTTTTTCCATGGAATTTACATGGCAGGGAGACTATTTTGATACAGAAACAACGTTTGGCAGACTGCAGGTCAGCGGGGAGGACGAGCATGGCTTCCGTCCCTTCCAGCTGATGGTGACATCGATTGCTGTGTGCAGCGCCTCGGTATTAAGAAAAGTACTGGAAAAGCAGCGGATGGAGGTGACTTCCCTGACAGTGGATGCGGATGTAACAAGAAATGAAGCAGAAGCCAACCGCATCGAAGCCATCGCTCTTCACTACCGCATTGAAGGCAGCAATCTGGCAGAAAAGAAAGTGGCCCGTGCTGTAGATATGGCGGCAAAAAACTGCCCGATGGCACGAACAGTAGAAGGATCTGTCGACATATCAGAAACATTTGAATTGAGCAGCTCCGACTGACAGGAGGACGGAACTGATGGCAGGAAAGCAGTACGACTTCACAGAAGGCAGCATCATGAAAAAAATGATTCTGTTTTCCTCTCCGATCTTCCTGACGAATATTCTGCAGACGTCCTACCAGGTAGTCGATTCTCTGTGGGTGGGAAATCTTCTCGGAGCAAATGCCCTTGCAGCTACGGCTGTCTCAGGTACAGTCATTTTCACGATTCTCTCTTTTATTATCGGTATCAACACGTCCGCATTGACCATTCTTTCCCAGTACCGGGGAGCTGGCAGCGATGAAGGGTTAAGGCGGGCGTTGAATGCCTTTGTCGTCATCCTCGGCTCACTCGCCCTGATGCTCGGGATCGTCGGTTTTGTCATCGCCGAACAAGTACTTACGTTCATGGGAACGCCGGAAGAAACAATCCCGCCGGCAGCGCTGTATCTGCGCATCAACTTTATCGGTATTTTGTTTTTGTTCGGCTATAACTTCATTGCTACCGTCCTCCGCGCGCTGGGAGATTCGAAGACGCCGGTCCGCTTCGTCACGATGGCCCTGCTCCTCAACGCCGTGCTCGACCCTTTTTTCATTTATGTGCTGGATATGGGCATCGCTGGAGCAGCGGTGGCAACGATCGTGTCCCAGGGATCTGCTTTCGTCTATGGACTGCAGTATTCGATCCGCCGCGCCGGAGTGCCGTTCTCGATGCCGTTCCTTCCGGGGAAAACGCAGGCATCGAAAATATTCAAGCTCGGCCTGCCTTCCGGACTCTCCATGATGGTGATCTCCGGTGGGGTGCTGGCAATCATGACCGTCGTGACCAATTTCGGTGAGGAAGTAACGGCTGGCTTTGGCGCTGCCCAGCGGCTCGACAGCCTGATCATGCTTCCGGCACTGACCCTCGGGTCCGCCATTAATGCGATGGCAGGACAGAACATCGGTGCAGACAAATGGGAGCGCGTGCGGGAAATTACGAAAAGTGGACTGATTCTTATCGGCGTCGTCTCTCTTACTATCAGTACGCTCGTTTTTTTCAGTGCAGAATGGGCCGTTTCCATGTTTGTGCAGGATGATGAAACCGTCGCATTTGGTACTATGTATGTGCAGACTGTCGCTTTTTTCTATCCTTTTCTCGGGATTAATTTTGTGCTGAACGGCATCATCCGCGCAGCTGGTGGTATGATGCAGGTGTTCGTATTGAACGTCATTTCTTTCTGGATCCTCCGCTTCCCGCTGACTTATGTATCTGCCTCCTGGCTGGGAGAGCAGGGCATCGGTATCGGCATGGGCATCTCTCTTATTCTCAGCGCCGTGATCGCAGCCGGATATTACCGCTGGGGGCGATGGAGAGAGATTCGAGTGATTGAAGAAAAGGATGAAACTTAAAATTGGAAATATCGACTAATACTGCAGGAATAAAGTAAAAGTACGATGCTGGAGGGAAAATGATGAGTGAATGGTTCGTTCAAAAAACATATTACAGGGATCTTGTGAATCAAGATGACCCGGGAAAAGCAGCACTACAGCTCGGTGCAAAATTAGCAGCCGCAGAACCCCATGATGAGGAGGAACTTTCCACGGTCCGCTATGCGCAGGGGGAAGTATATTACCGTCTCTTCGATCTGGAGAGTGCGATGTTCAAATGGCAGCAGGTGACCGGCGAACTGAGTCCCTGGGCAGTAAAGAATATCGGGGATGCATATTACGAGCTGGAATCCTATGAACTGGCGAAGGAAACCTACCATAGTGTCTCTACCGACCATCCAGATCTGCAGGTGGAGACCGCGCTGCAGCTCGTTGCCGTGTATGCCAGGGAGAAGGCCCGGGATGAAGTGTACGAATGGCTTCATAAAGCGCTGGCCGTTGACCGGAGCTATCCGGATCTCACCGAGCTTGCCAAGTCGGTATATGAAGATTATCAGGATTGGCAGAGAGCGGTCGACCTTGCTGTGGAAGAAGGAAAGCGCACCGGCGACAGCGGCTGGTATGATGATCTGCTCGATTACATTAAACATGGGCGCACGGATCATATGACGCCCGAGTATTTTGAGCATCCGCTCATTCATCTCGGCTCCATGAATCATGAACTCTTTAAGGAAACGATTGGCGCCCTCACGTCTCGCTACCGTGGAACGGGGAGCTACCTGTACTGGGTCGGCACGATGAATCGTGTGTTCGCGGAAGTGGAGACCAGCCGCGGACCGGAGTGGGAGACGATGGCAGCACTTCACCACGATATTTACCTGGATTTGACGAACGGCGATTATCTGGAAGCGGAAATCGAACCAGTCATGCCGGATCTGCTTCGTCACTGGGAACTGCTTGCAGCGAGCAGCTCCACGGTTATTGCAGCAGCTGCTCAGGCAGCATGGAACGAAGTTTATCCGGAAAAAGAAACGCTTCCTGCATTTCAGGGGAAAGAAAACGGATCCCATGCATCGTTGGCAGTAGAAGAAATGCTCCGCCTGCTGGAATCGATTCTGTCCTGGAGCAGTGCTGAGGACGGCGACCGGGAAGGGACCCTGGAACAGCTCCGCCGCGATCTGCGCGGCATCCCGGACGTGGATGCTCTGCTTCAGCAGCAGAAGGATGTGACGTTCGACCGTGTCTCCTGGCTGGAGGATCTCCGTCAGAACGAAGAGAAAGCTGCCGTGACGGCAGGGCAGCTCTCCCGCGCGGTAGAAAACCTGCTCAGCCGTCTTGAAGAGCAGCAGGTGACTGTCCAGAGTCAGCTTGAGAGCTCTATCTCGTTCTATGAGCACATGCTCACCCGTTTTGAAAGTTTTGCTCACGTGCTCTCACAGGAAAAAGAGGCGCGGAAGTCCTCGATTCTCGAAACGTATCAGACCATGAAGCAGATGCAGAAAGAACAATTTGAATCCAACGTGCCGTCGCTCATCAAAGCGGCAGACGATGTTCTCGACGAAGAGAAAAGCGTGAAGACGCTCCATGATGACCTGAATGCGGCGATGAATCTCCGCCTGCGGAGCTTCGTGCACGAGGAACTGTTCCCAGTCTTCCGTAAATCCGTCCAGCACTGGCTCCGTACAACGGAAAAAGAGCTGCAGGAAGCAGACGCTTCGATGCGGGAGGAAAGCACTTCCCTGAACGACGATATCGGGGAGGAAGCGGTGCGCCTCGGCCTGGATCTGCAGCTGGTCAATGACTGGAAGCGGGATCTCACCAGGATGATCAATCGAACAGACCTGCCGGAAGAAAATATCATGTCGCGCCTGGAGCCGAAGCAGATACTCTCCAGAACCGTCGGCAAGCTGTTCGGCGACATGCAGCAGAGCAGAAGCTTCGTGCTGCAGCAGTACCGCCGCTACCTGGAAGAAGATGATTTCTCGGATATTTCCGAAACACTCTCGTATAAGCTGTTCTTCGAATTCGATTTGTTCGAGCGGGCGGTGGAAGCGGATGTGGAATCGGCTTACACCGATGTCCAGGCAGATCTGGATGAACTGACAGAGACGTACCGTACTCACCTGGAGCATACGAAGAAGGAACTCGCGGAGGTTCAGCAGCATCCAGAGTACTTCTTTGATCCGTTGAAAATTTTCGACATGCGTCAAAAACAGTGCTCCCGCTTGATCGAAGAGAACGCAGCCGGACGGTAACACGCCGGTCTATAACGACAAAGAGTCCCGCCGGCAAAGGTATCGCCGGCGGGACTCTTTTCGATCGGAAAGGGCAGCACGTTTTTGATAAAGGCTATGTTATTGTTCGTTGATGATGTCATCCGTTTTCGGTGGACGCTTGCTCAAGGGCTTGTCCCCTGAGCGTCACCGCCTATCGCTGCTTTCATCAAATAACTACAATAAGCTTTCCCAGCGCTTTAATAAAAGGGCGGCGCTCCGTCCGCTTACCTTTCACCGGTAGTCGATACCGGTTCGTATCCGGGGCGTGTGATCTTCGAGCTGCGCTGAAGAAAATCCACGTTCTTGTAATACGTGTTTTTGACGAGCAGATTCGGGCCAAGACAGCTGACAGCAGGGCAGTGGCATGAGAGAGAACGGGATGTAGCCGACTGCCGCCAGCGGTCGAATGCTTCGGGAAGAGACTGGTCTTCGATGCTGCCAAGGGCGCCGTCGCTGTGAAAGTCGGTCACATGGATGCTCCCGTCGAAAATGTTCACGTTCAGCCTGGAGCGGCCGTCCGGATCGTTCCGGATGGTGACGTTCGGCTCCCGATACATCCGCTCGAGCAGCTTCAGGTCTTTTTCCTCGCTGCTGCACGGATAGAATGGCAGCGTACCGAACAGCATCCACATATCCTGGTTCCTTGCATCAAGCAGACGGTGGATACCCTCCCGGATGTCCCCAAGCTCCGCGGTTGTTAAATGTTCGGCAAAGGAAGTTGGGTACATAGGGTGTACCTCGTGCCTGACCGCTCCCATCCCGGCAATCTGCTCGTGAATGGATTCCAGGTGAGGCAGGGTGCGGGTATTCAGCATAGTTTCGGCAGAGATCATCACGCCGGAACGAGCGAGTTCCCGGCTGTTTTCCACCATGCGGTGAAAGTATTTCTCCCGGACCTCCTCCGGGGGTTTGCTTTCCATGGCGCCGAAGCCTATATGCTTGAAGTCCTCCATCGATCCGTAGTTGTGCGAGATATGCAGGACATCCAGGTAGGGAAGGATCAGCTCATAGCGTTTTAATGGCATGGTCAGGTTGGAATTGATCTGAGTGCGGACGCCTCTTTCATGTGCATAGCGGAGAAGCGGCACGACATAGTTTTTGACCGATTTCATGTTCATCATCGGTTCGCCGCCAGTAATGCTCAACGCGCGGAGGTGTGGGATGTCTTCCAGCTTTTCGATCAGGTACGCAGCCGGCAGAGCTTCGTCCGGATCCTTCGTCTGCAGCGAGTAGCCGACAGCGCAGTGTTCGCAGCGCATGTTGCAGATATTGGTCGTCGTAAATTCTATGTTGGACAGGACAGACCTGCCATGGTCTTCGATATCTAAGTAAGCTTCCCAGGGATCATTGGATGGTCGGATTGTTTCCATCTGGTGAAACCCTCCTTTCGCGCTTTTCATGATAACACAGCGAAGCACGTTCGTCAGGTCTATACAGGGGACCTGACGAAGAAATGACAGACTTGCCGCAGGGACTGGATGTGATAAAATAGGGAACGTTATGAAGGAAAGGATGGATAGTATGGCAGACGAAAAACAAAGAAAACTGCATCAGCTGCAGGATCGGATGGATATGCTGATGGAGATGCTCGACAACTTGGATCCAGAAGAGACAAGCATTGAAGATATAGACCAGCTGATCAGCAGGCTGGATGAACTGGAAACACAGTGCCGTCAGTACCGCAGCCACTATGAATAGGAGGCCGTTTTGACCACGATTTATTTATTAAGACACGGACAATCAGAAGGAAATAAGGAGCATATTATTCAGGGACAGTCGGATTTCGCCTTAACCGCAGCCGGGAAGAAGCAGGCGGAACTGGCGGCTTCCTCGCTTCAGGACGTTCATTTCGATGCTGTCTACAGCAGTGACCTGACCCGTGCGTTCGCCACAGGGCAGGCAGTATCGGAGAAAAAGAACATGCCACTCGAGGCTTCGCCGCTGCTCCGCGAAGTCTTTCTCGGTCCTCTGGAAGGCCGTACACGGAAAGAGCTGATAGAGATGTACCCGGAGCTGGAGCACAAAAGCATTGTCACTTCCGGGATTCCCGGGACGGAAAATTTCGATGATCTGACCGAGCGGTGCCAGACACTGGTGAACAGCTGGCTGGAGAAGCACAGTGGAGCAACGATTGCGGCCTTATCCCATGGAGGATTCATCAGTATCCTGCTCATGTACATGATCGCAGGGGATATGTGGCATCAGCTGAACCGCCCGTTTCTTATTCATAATACAGGGATCACGAAAGTGTTTATCGATGAGATGGGCCAGGCGAAATTTCATTATGTCAACAATACCGCGCATTTGGATCACGAATCCTAAGCTGGTCTGATCGAAGATGTTCCTGTTGCAGCCGCAGATACAAAAACCCGTCAGCAGCTCGGACTCGGCACTGGCGGGTTCTATGTGTTCGCTGCATGCATAAGGGGCGCACCGGGAGCGTGCAGTACCGGTGCACGGCACTACACGTTCACGGGCTTGAAGGCTGTTATGTACCGGGTTTCCCCGGTGATCAGACGGCATCGCTGCCGGCAGCAGAACCTGCTACTCTTCTCGGCAGCAAAGGCCCATGCCGCCGAGCGCATCAGCGAGGGACTGGAGTTGTTCCATGTCTTCTGCGCTGAGCGGGGAAGCTTCCTGAATGTGAAGTTCCGATGTGGTACTGCCCTTCCAGCTGATAGGGAAGCGAAGTACGGGTGCATGCTCATCTTTTGACTTGTCACTGCAGCAGGCAAGCTGGCTGCCGTCATTCAGGCAATAGATGGCGCACCACTGAATCGCCGGAACGGTTTCACGAAGAAGGTCCGCTGCATGTTGAAGAATATCTGATCGGTCTGCACGCTGGTATACATCCATCATGATTTTGTAGGATACAAGCTGCGTGGAACTAGACACAATTATCGCCCCTTATCACATGATGTCTCTCGAAACATTCTTAGTTTAACAGATGTATAAAAAGAAGTGGAGAGGGGAATTAGATTTGAGCGCATAGTCGGAGAGGAGCGGATGAATGATGGAAGTAATTGAACTGCCAAGCGGGTATCAATGGAGCCGCGCTTTGAAAAGGGTGGCGGCGGATCCTCTGCTGCACGTGGACTTTGACGAAGGGCGCGTGCGGCTGCCGGTCCGGGTCGAGAGAGAGAACATTCCAGTACAGTGCACCGTGCACGGCGGAAAGATGCAGATTGTCAGGCTGGATGACGGACCACTGGCGCCGGTTCACGAGGAGCTGATCCGAATTCTACAGGTACAGACACCGCTGGCACAGGTGGCGGCACATCTGGAGCAGACGGCTTTATCACCGATTCTGCACGAACTGCGGGGAACCCCTCTGCTCCTCGATTCTTCCTTGTACGGCTCTCTGATGCGGACCATCATCCATCAGCAGCTGAACATGGCTTTTGCCTATACACTGTCCACACGTTTCGTGCAGACGTACGGAATGGAAAAAGACGGGGTGTGGTTCTATCCGGAGCCTGAGGTGACGGCTGCTTTATCCGTGGAAGAGCTCCGGGAGCTTCAATTCAGCCGGCAGAAAGCAGAATATGTGATCGGCACGTCGAAACGGATCGCCGAGGGGGAACTCGATCTACATGAAGTTATCCGCCTGTCCCGGGCGGAAGCAATGAAGCAGCTGCAACATATCCGCGGTATCGGCAGGTGGACCGCAGAGAATTTTCTCATGTTTGGTGGAGGGGATCTCGACCTGTTCCCGGTTCAGGACATTGGCATTCAAAATGCCGTGAAGCGGCTGAAAGGATCAGAACAGAAACCTTCATACGACGAACTGGAGCAGCTCGGCGCTGCGTGTGCTCCGTTTAGGACTTATGCAGCGCTGTATCTTTGGGAGAGTATTGAAGGCTAGGAGGGAACAAGCATGGCAGGCAAATCAATCACGATGGAAAAAGGACAGAAGTTTCCTTTAACAATCAAACGGCTCGGCATCGACGGAGAAGGGGTAGGTTTTTTCAAAAAGCAGGTGGTTTTCGTTCCAGGCGCGCTGCCGGGGGAAGAAGCCGTCTGCCGGGTGGAGAAAGTAGGGAAGCGGTTCGTCAGTGCTTCGATCGTCAAACTTCGCCGTCCCTCTCCCGACCGGGTGACGGCTCCTTGTCCTGTCTATGATGTATGCGGGGGATGCCAGCTGCAGCACCTTTCCTATGATGGGCAGCTGCAGGGAAAAAGGGATCTGGTGCTGCAGGCATTCGAACGATATACCAAGCTGCCTGTGGACCGGCTGGACATCCGGCAGACGCTCGGTATGGAACATCCGTGGCGCTATAGAAACAAAAGCCAGATGCAGGCCGGCGTCAAGAACGGCTCGGTGATCACCGGCCTCTACGCCTCCGGCTCCAACCAGCTCGTCGACATCGATACTTGTATCGTGCAGCATCCGGAAACCGACCGGGTGACTGCGGAAGTGCGTGCTGCTGCGGAGGAAGCAGGTGTGACTGTCTACAACCCGAAAAAAGGGACCGGCTTCCTTCGTACCATCGTTGTGCGGACCGGAGTGGAAACAGGGGAAACGCAGCTCGTTCTCGTCACGACAGAGGAAACATTTCCGAAAAAGGAGGCCTTTCTAGCCGGCATTCAGCGGCGGCTGCCCGGACTGACGTCTGTCGCGCAGAACATCAACCCATCCAAGACACCGATTGTTTTCGGGGAGAAGACGGTCCCCATTGCAGGAAAAGAAAAAATTACAGAGAAGCTTGATGAACTGGTATTTGAACTGTCGCCGCGGGCCTTTTTTCAGCTGAATACAGAGCAGACGAAGGTGTTGTACGGAGCTGCTGCAGACGCAGCATCGCTTTCCGGAAAAGAAAAGGTCGTCGATGCTTACTGCGGGACCGGGACAATCGGTCTGAGTCTCGCTTCCGGTGCGAGGGAAGTCCGCGGCATGGATATGAACGGCGAAGCGGTTGCCGATGCAGTGGAAAATGCGCGCAGCAGCGGAGTAGCCCATGCGTCTTTTGTCCACGGAAAGGCCGAAGACGTTCTTCCGCAATGGAGAGAAGAGGGCTGGAGACCGGACGTGATTGTTGTAGACCCTCCGAGGACTGGGCTGGATGAGACGTTTCTAAAGACCGTGGCCCACATGGCACCGGAGCGCTTCGTCTACATCTCCTGCAATCCGTCAACACTGGCGAAAAATACGGCGTTTCTGATCGACAACGGTTTCCGCCTGGACTATGTCCAGGCGGTGGACATGTTTCCTCAAACTGCTCAGGTCGAAGCTGTTGCTTCGTTTGTAAGAAAGTAGCCGGTACACCGTCTGAAAAGAAATGCAGCCGGCGGCAGAGAAGAAAGCGGAGAAGTTTATTCGTACACGGAACGCAGATCGTTTTTCAATGCAGGACTGATGGCGATACTCGGCCGCAGCTTCTGCAGCATGCTTTCCGCTTCATCAACGGACGAAGCGCTGCCTTTCTCGAGCAGGAGGGCCGCGGCGGCACAGCCGGTTCTGCTGCTGCCGCCCTGGCAGTGGAGAATGACAGGGTTCTCTTCTGCAATACACTGAACGAGCAGTCTGACAGCTTCCCGGATCCGCTCCTGCTGCCCCTCCCGGCCGTCCTCCATCGGAATATGGGCTTTGCCGGGAGAAGGATCAGATTCCAGGCGCAGATCGATAACCATACTTGGTGACAGGAGGGCGGTATGCTCTTCCGCTTCTTTTGCACTGAATAAATACACGGTGTTAAATAAGTCCGGACTGCGCATCGGGTTCCCTCCTCGTTTGTTTTTCCGCCGGCGCGAGTATGTCAAGAAACGTGCGGCTCGTCAGCAGCGTGTTGTGATTTTCTCCCGGTACGATGACAGGGTCTGGTAATCCATGGTCGTGACAGAACGAGACGAAACGGTCAGCTGTGACGATTTCGTCTTCAGCACCGGTAATCCAGCGCGTGCGGTTGAAATCAATCCGGCTGAAATCTGTCTCTTTTTCAATGAACCGGCTCAGCATGAGGCGGTAACTGAGCTTCTTCCGATAGGTGGTAGAACCGGGCTGGAGCGGATCTTGCCGGAGTGGAATATCAACGATGTGCATCCGGCCGGCGGCTTGGACACCGGCCCGAGTCAGGAACGCGGCAGCTGCCGCTTTTTTCAGCGATAATTTGTACGTATCATCACTCCCGTCGTTTGGAGCAAAAACGGGATGAGCTGGATGGAGAAACGGGGCAGCCAGCACCGCATCATCCAGATAACGGCCGTCTTTCTCCTGCATGTAGCGGAGCACACTGCCTGCGCCCATCGAATGACCGGCCAGGGTGACGTGGTCATACGACTGCTTCAAAGCATGAAGGACCGATTCAATGTCATCGTCGGTTTGTCCGTGATAGGTGAGGGCACCGGGGGATGTCCGGTCGTGATAGCCCCGCAGGATCAGCAGGTACACATCAGCCCTGGAGGCGGCTTGTTCCGCTGCTGCTGCGAGGACATCCATATCGTGGGTAATGCCGTGAAGCATCAGAACGGCTTTTGGTTTTGGCGTCTGCCCGCGTGTCGTATAAGCAGGCAGGAGTACGTGGTCTTTCATTCGAAAAGAAACAATGTCCATGGTCCGTGTCCTCCTCTAAAGCGTAGCTTACTAGGTTTGACCATAGTGTAGCACGGCGCCGCTGCATTTTCCCGTCAGGTGTTTGGCATCGCAGGAAGCCTGCACCCGTGTCTCATGCTATACTAACGAAAGAACGAAAGGAGAGAATCACGATGTCATCTATACCGAGAAAAGATCTGGCTCCGGGAGTGAAGGTTGCTGTTGTACAGAAACAGGACCAGCGGAGCGGAACATTAACGAAAGGGACAGTGAAGGACATTTTAACCAAATCCCCTTCGCACCCCCACGGCATTAAAGTCCGTTTGACGGACGGAACGGTAGGAAGAGTGAAAGAGCTTGCCAAAGCAGACGAATGATCATCGTTTTTACATGCCGCGACCCGGGCTCTGGCGTTTGTTTGGAAGCCTGTGGCTGCTGACAGCGGTCGTACTTATCTCACTGAGCCTGCTCCGGGGCGCTTCTTACGGATGGGCCTGGACGGATACTGCCGGTCTTGTGGCAGGAGGAGGGGCGGCTGCCGCGTCCCTTTATTTTTTTCTGCTGCCCTCGAGGCCGCTCTGTATGATCACTGGTGAAGCCGTATCATTTTACCGCGGGATGCTCCGCCGCCGTCTCCGGCTCGACTGGCACGCCATCAGCTGGGTGGAACAGGAGGAGGACATGCTCATGTTTCACATGAAAGAAGGAGGCGCCCACGCAGTGGATGGGAGTACATTCCGGCAGGAGGACCGTGATCATGTCGTACAGCTGATCAGCAGATACAAGAGCGTATTCCGACGAAAACAGTGAAAAAACAGCGTGGATCCCGGAATGAGGCCTCTATCCTCCCGGGAGTCTGCAGCAGAGAAGTGCAATGCCGTATACCGATCGTCAGCTGACGATCCGGTATACGGTTTTTTAAAGGATAGCTCTGTTCTTGTTTATTGTTGATCATGACAGAAAACGCCGCTGCAACTCGGCAGGCTTGCCGTGGAGGAAATCTCCAGCTTCCTCGGTCTGACGCCCTGCAGGATCTTCCGATCTCCTTCTTCCACAGGCGTCCGCCGGTCTTCGCTGTGTTCTTCTGATAGAAAGAAACGTTTATGAAACGGAGCAGGTCCATGCTCTTTTCGAGACGCCTGCGGATAAAGAAAGCGTACGATCCTCCCGGATGTAAGGGAGGGAGAGGGGAAGGATTTCTCCGAGGCAAGCGAAGAAAAAAGAGCCGCAGGCGTACTTTTGTTATAACAACACTAGGTTTTAACAGAGACACTCATGCAGCCTCGCTGCACCATGATAGATGAAACTCCTATGTTCTATTTTCAAGGTAGCCTAAAGTATAAGAATGTATAAGTTATTCATCCAGGGGTACGGCGGCTTCGACGGCTGCGCTGGAATCAGGAAGCCCGCATACTTCTCTCAATGAAGCTGCGGCACACGCCGTTCCGGCCGAAAGACGATCCGCGCTGGTGTTCATGCAGGGAAACAGCTGGCCCTGCTCGAAGAAGAAGAAAAGAATCAACGATGGGCACATGCTTCCTCGGTTTTTGAAACAGAAGGGAAGGGAATAGGTACGCAGACGTGGAGGTGAGCGAATGATGAAAACAGCATGGGAGACGCTGCTCTCTATTGGATCGGAAGGCGGTGTGCTCGAGTTGAAAGGCAGGCTGACGGAGGATGGGTGGTATTTCCGCCGGGTGGTTAGTGATATGGAGGAAGGAAGCCGGCGCTTCTCTGCAGAAGGTTCAGATGAAGACGGCCTTGCACTGCTGGATGATTATGCCTGGCTGTCGCTCTATCCGCTTTATGTGGATAATAAGATTACGACAGCGGTAAGAAAGCGGGTGCTTTTCCACAGGTACCGGAATGAATCGGCTTTTTCTGCCTGGATTGAATCTACGTTTCCGGAAGATGACTGGGAAGCGGCAAAGCTCGTGAACTGGATCCTGACTTCCGGATCGACTGTCGTCCTGACAGGTGCCGGGATGAGCACGGAATCCAGCCTGCCTGATTTCCGCTCCAAAGAAGGCTGGTGGAAGAATATTGACCCGAGAACGGTCGCATCCACCGAAGCGCTGTCGCATCATTATGACCTGTTCCACAGCTTTTACAAAGCAAGGCTCGATAACCTGGATCAGGCGTCTCCGCACAACGGACACCGGGCCCTTGCCAACTGGGAAAAGTATGGCCGGATTGATGCCGTTGCAACACAGAATGTTGACGGCCTGCACCAGGCAGCGGGTTCACAGACGGTGTATGAACTGCACGGCTCGATCCGCCGCTTCCGCTGTCATCAATGCGGCGAAGAGCTCCCCCGCAGTACTTTCATCGAGAAAGAAGCATGCAGCTGCGGCGGGCGGATCCGGCCCGGCGTTGTGCTCTTCGGCGAGATGCTGCCTGCAGAGGCATGGGAACCGGCTATGGAGAAAATGGAACGATCGGATCTCTCGATTGTCATAGGAACGAGTCTGGAAGTGTATCCGGCTAATCAGCTTCCGGCAGTCACAAGAGGAAGAACAGCCTACATCAACAAAGATATTCAGACCGGCGCAGGGGATTTTGATCTTGTCATCCGGGGCAATGCCGGAGAAGTGCTCACGACCATGAATACGTATATGGATGAAGTACTGATGGAATAACCAGCTCCCTCATTCAAGGGAGGTGCTCTGAAAGGTGGAGGCCAAAAACCGTTTTGTGTTTTTGGTCTTCCATGCTCTGAAAGTCCTGTTCAAACAGCTGAAAATCAGGTATAATAAACTTATATTGTTCAGTATTTCACAATGTTGTTTCGAAGGGGCGGATAGACATGATGGCAGCAGCTGCCTTCAGTGCTGTAATACTACCTTTTTTATTTCTGGTTATTCTGCGGATGCCGGCAAAAAAAGGAATGACCTACAGTGCTGGTATCTTTTTTGTACTCGCTTTTACCGTTTGGAATATGGAACTCGATGTCCTGGCTGCTTCGGCAGCAGAAGGGTTCCATCAGGCACTGACGATTTTGTTTATTCTCCTCGGTGCCATTGTTCTGCTGAATGTGCTGAAGCTGACGGGGGCCGTAACCAGAATCAATCAAGGTTTCCGGAGCATATCCACGGACATGCGTGTCCAGGTGGTCATCGTTGCTTTTCTTTTCGGAAGTCTGATTGAAGGAGCTGCAGGATTCGGCACGCCGGCAGCGGTTACTGGTCCTTTGATGGTCGCGCTCGGGTTCACCCCGCTGGCCGCAGCCTCCCTGGCGCTGATCGCCGACAGCACGGCGGTCTCTTTCGGTGCTGTCGGAACTCCGGTCATCATCGGCCTCAGCGGGGTCGAGGGAAGTGGTCCGGAGATGTTCCAGCAGGTGGCCGTAGAAATTACCCGGATGGATTTAATGGCAGGGACGTTCATTCCCGCTATTCTCGTGCTGATTCTGACCTTGTTTTTCAAAAATAAAGGCAGCAGCGGCGGCTTCCTGCCGATGCTCCCCTGGGCGCTGATGACCGGGATTGCCTACACGGGCTCGGCTTTCGTGTATGCGGTTCTTTTCGGTCCGGAATTCGTCGCCATTCTTGCCTCGCTGACAGCGCTTGCCGTATCGACGCTGACAGCGAAGTACAACATTCTGCTGCCGAAAGAGACCTGGAGGGAAGCCGTTGATGAAGAAGCAGCGGAAGTAGAGGAATCGTCCGACATGAGTCTTCTTGCCGCCTGGAGCCCTTACGTGATTGTCGTGGCGCTGCTTCTGCTGACAAGGATGGTGGAGCCGGTACAGCAGGCTGCCCAGACGCTGATTGATTGGAGCTGGAACGACATATTCGGCATTGAAGGCATCTCTTCTGATTGGGAGGTGCTGTACTCCCCGGGGGCGGTCCTGCTCGGTGCAGCACTGCTGACGCTGCTTATTCAGCGGAAGCCGTTTAAACTCGCCGGCACTGCGTTGAAGCAGTCCCAGAGTACCGTTGTCGGTGCAGCGCTCGCTCTCTTCCCGACGCTGGCGCTCGTGAACGCCTTTATTAACTCCGGTATGAATGCTGCCGACATGCTCTCGATGCCGGACTATATCGCCGTCCTCTTAAGCGCGGGGCTCGGTGATACGTGGAACCTCGCAGCTCCGTTTCTCGGACTGCTGGGATCGTTCATCACCGGCAGTGCGATGGTTTCCGGCCTTACCTTCTCGTCCATTCAAGTAGGCGTGGCCCAGGATGTCGGACTGCAGACGAATCAGGTGCTCGCCCAGCAGGTCGCCGGGTCTGCTGCCGGCAACATGATATGTGTCCACAACGTGGTTGCAGCCGCCGCGGTCGTCGGGCTGGTCGGCCGCGAAGGGGACATCATCCGTAAAACCGTAGGTCCTGCGCTCGTGTATGCGGCGCTTATCGGGATCGCAGGTTTTCTTCTTTAATTACCGTTCGGGGGAAGAGATTCCTGCATGAGACAGACAACAAAAAAGATTCTCCCGTCATGGAGCAGTTTTGCCACATGGTGGTGGGAAGATGCTTGCAGAGGATCAGGAAATGATGTAGTATTCGATATGTAGAAATCAGAACCATTCAAACACAATATGTAGTATGAGGGAAGTGCGGTGCCTCTATTGAGGCTGAAAAGGGAAGCCGGTGTAAATCCGGCGCTGTCCCCGCAACTGTAAATGCGGACGACCGGCAACATCCACTGCTGAATCAGCGGGAAGGAGCCGGAAGGAAGATGCATGAGCCAGGAGACCTGCCGTTTTTCCCTGTAACGATTCTGTCCCTCGGGGAGTGGGGACAGGGGACGGATTTCTTTTTTTCACTCCGGCCTGCGTATATACTGACTCCTCCTGGTTGACAGGGGGAGTTTTTTCAGGTGATGGGAAGAGAAAAGACCGCCTGCGGCGGAACGCGTCTCCTGTACCCTGCTTCCATCAAAAAGAAGCAGGAGGAAGATAACATGGCCGTAACAGCAGATCTACTTCAGGAACTGGAGAGCCGGTTTCACATTCAACTCGAAGGCGCAGCGGAAGCACTGCAGCAGAAAGGAACAGCGGAAGCACGGAACTGGCTGATGCACGCCTGCCTCAATCAGATTGACATCGATAAACCGGATTATACATATGCCGCGGCGTTCTTGTATCTGCAGGAATTGTACGAAAAAGCAGAGCCGAACCGCGGCCGCCCTTATACGGGACTATACAGCCTTATGCAGCAGCTGACGGAGAAAGGGTTGTACGATCCGGCTCTGCTCGCCGCCTACAGCCCGGAGGAGACAGCCGAGCTGGAAGCAGCAATGGCCCCGGAGCGGGATAACTTGTTTACGTTCATGGGGCTCTTCCTTCTGGCTGACCGTTACTTAACGAAAGATTATGATGGATCATCCTATGAACTGCCGCAGGAACGATTCATGATAACTGCAATGACACTCATGCAGAAAGAATCTCCGGAACGCCGGACGGAGCTCGTGAAAGAAGCATATTGGGCGATGTCGAATCTGTACATGACCGTTGCGACGCCAACGCTTTCTAACGCAGGGAAAAACACGGGACAGCTGTCCTCGTGTTTTATCGACACGGTCGAAGATTCTCTCGATGGAATTTACTTGAACAATTGGGACATCGCGCGCCTGAGTAAAGAAGGCGGCGGTATCGGCGTCTACATGGGCCGAGTGCGCGGACTTGGCTCGGACATCCAGGGATTCAAACAGACCTCCTCCGGGGTGGTCCCATGGATCCGGTTAATCAACGACACAGCCGTCAGTGTCGATCAGCTCGGCCAGCGTCAGGGGGCGGTCGCCGTCTACCTGGATCTTTTCCATCACGATATGCTCCACGGCTTTCTGCAGCTGAAAACGAACAACGGCGATGAACGGAGAAAAGCGCACGACATCTTTACAGGGGTCTGTATCCCGGATCATTTTATGCGACAGCTCGAAAAGAAAGATGAGGAGGGCCGAAGCATTGGGGAATGGAGCGTGTTCTGCCCGCATCAAGTCAAGCAGATCATGGGCTGGAAAGATGACAGCGGCCGCCGGCTGGGACTGGAAGATTTTTATGATGAATCAGACCGGCATTACTTCACGGAAAAATACGAAGAAGCACTGGCACATCCGCTGCTTCCCCGCAAATCAATCCGGGCGATGGAGCTGATGAAAACGATCATGACAGCGCAGCTGGAGACAGGGACACCGTATATGTTCTACCGTGATGAGGCCAACCGCCAGAACCCAAACAAAATCGAAGAAGGCCGGACAAGCATTTTTGGCAGCAATCTCTGTACAGAAATCATGCAGAACATGTCTGCTTCCACGATCACGGAGGAGTATGAGCTCGACAACGGAGACATCGCCATGATCCGTCGTCCCGGCGATTTTGTCGTCTGTAATCTCTCCTCGCTGAACCTGCCGGCTGTCGAGCGCGATGATGTGCTGGAGCGCGTAGTCCGGATTCAGATGCGGATGCTCGATAACGTGATTGATCTCAATGATATTCCGGTACCGCAGGCAGTCAAAACAAACAACAAGTATCGTGCTGTAGGACTGGGAACGTTCGGCTGGCATCAGCTGCTCGCCGAAAAAGAAATAGACTGGGAATCCGAGGAAGCGGTGCGGTGTGCTGAAGACCTGTATGAACGAACGGCATACTGGACTATTGCTGCCTCTGCTTCGCTGGCAGAAGAAAAGGGAACGTATCCTGCATATGAAGGTTCGGAATGGGAGAGCGGACGCTATTTTGAGCGGCGTGGATATGCGAGTCCAGCCTGGACAGAGCTGCAGGAGCAGGTTTTGCGTACCGGTGTGAGAAACGGCTGGATGATGGCGGTCGCTCCGAACTCCTCTACGGCTAAAATTGCAGGCTCCACAGACGGCATCGACCCCATCTACTCGCTTTCCTATGCTGAAGAGAAAAAGAATTTCAAGCTGAAAGTTACGCCGCCCGGACTGAGTACGCGTACGTACCCATACTACCGGAAAGTTCGTCACGAGCTGGACCAGCATGCCAGCATCCGCCAGAATCAGGCACGGCAGCGGCATATTGACCAGGGCGTGAGCTTCAACCTGTATGTGCGCCATGATGTCAGTGCGAAGGCGCTCCTGGATATGCATCTGGATGCCTGGAGAAGCGGATTGAAAACGACGTATTACGTAAGAAGTACTTCGCAGCAGGAAATTGAAGAATGTGAAAGCTGCCACGCATAGGAGGATGACCATGACATTAATGAAATCAGCCCTGCTGAATCCGAACGCTCCGTCAAAAGCAACAGCCATCATCAATGGAGAAGCATCCGGTATTCTGAATTGGAACGACCTGCGCTATCCGCAGATGTATGACGTGTATCAAGCGCTTCTGTCGAACTTCTGGAAGGCACAGGAAATCAATATGCAGGACGATATTAAACAATGGAGCGAGCTGTCCGCATCCGAACAGGATGTGTTTCTGCGACTGAGCACCCAGCTTGCTTCGCTGGATAGTCTGCAGACGCCGACGATGGCCCAGGTGATGGACTATGTGACCGATCCGAGTTTCCGCGCTGTCTTTGCGGTGATTGCGCAGCAGGAAGCGGTGCACAATGAATCGTACTCCTATGTCCTCAGCTCGCTTGTCGATCACGAAGAGCAGCAGCGGCGGTTTGCCCAGGCAAAAGAAGATCCGCTCGTGCGCCGGCGCAATGCGGTGATCATGGATGCCTATGAAGCATTCCGTCAGCATCCATCCCCGCAGACGCTGTTTGAACTGTGCGTGCAGTCGATCAACCTGGAAGGGATTTATTTCTATGCTGGGTTTGCGTTTTTCTACCACCTTGCAAGAGAACAGAAAATGCTGAAGACGAGCACGATGATCAGCTACATTCAGCGGGACGAAATGCAGCACGCGCATTTCATTTCCCAGTTTGTCCGGCTCTTGATGGAGGAAAATCCGGAACTCCGCACCGAGGCGAATATCCAGTATATTTATGATGCCGTGGGCCGGGCGGTGACATTAGAGCAGGAATGGGCAGCGGAAGTGCTTGCGCCCATTGAAGAGCTGGATGTAGAAGAGTACCAGGGGTATGTGGAGTACCTGGCCAACAAACGTCTGCGGCAGCTGCACCTGGAACAGCTCTATCCGGACAGAGAAAATCCGATGCCGTGGATTCATGTTTTCAGCGACGAGATGATGAATGAAACAAAGTCCGACTTCTTTGAACAAAAGGCACGGACGTATGCAAAAGTAACGGAGAAAAATGGGTTCGATGAACTGTGATCATCGTCAGCTTTGCATCTTCGACTGGTAATACGGCGAAAGCAGCGTCCTGGATCGTGTCACAGCTCGAGGAGCCTCACGTCATTATTCCACCGGAACAACTGACAGCTGCGGATCTCAATCGAGCAGCTGCACTCCTGGCCGGAACGTATACGTGGGGGAACGGAGAGATCCCGGATGCCGCGATGCCGCTGGCAGAACTTGCTTCATCGAGGACGTTCCCTGAGCTGGTCACCGGTATTTTCGGTACCGGTGACCAGGGATTCCCGTTCTTCTGTGGAGCGGTAGACCGGCTTGCCGGCATTTTTCAGCAGACAACCCGATTGGCAGTGACGTTAAAAATGGAACAGGCACCGCAGCCCGGCGATTGGGAGCGGTGCCGGTTGTTCGTAAAGAAAGTTCAGGCAAGACGGCAGCAGACCTCCGGCGCCCGTCATCTGTGAGAGCGTTTACGACGGCAGGGAATTGGGAATAGAATGCCTGCATGGAAAAAAGAAAAAGGAGGCTGATCATGACGACTACATATCAGGCATTTGTAACAGATGGCAGTGGCACAGGCCGGCTCGAGGAACGGAGCCGGGACCAGCTCCCCGACCAGGATGTCACCATCCAGGTGCACTACTCGAGCATCAATTATAAGGACGGGCTGGCTCTCCAAGAGAAATCGAAAGTGGCATCTTCTTATCCGATGGTGCCGGGTATTGATATGGCGGGCGAAGTTGTACAAGACCGTTCTGGTACTTTTCAGGCAGGAGATCTGGTTATCGCAACCAGCTATGACATCGGCACTGCACAGGACGGCGGATTTGCAGAGCTTGCCTGTGTACCGGCGGAATGGGTGCTCCCGCTGCCGGAAGGATTGACACTCGAAGAAGCGATGACTGCAGGCACAGCTGGACTGACCGCCGCCATGGGAATCATTAAGCTGGAGCGGCAGGGAATGACGCCAGAGCAGGGACCCGTCCTCGTCACGGGCGCAACAGGCGGTGTCGGCTCCATGGCCTGCGCGATGCTCGCCGGAAAAGGGTATCATGTGACGGCAAGCACGGGAAAGGAACACGAGCATGCCTATCTCCGCGGGCTCGGCGTGACGGATATCATCGACCGCAGGGAGCTCGATCCGGATAAAGACCGGCCGCTCTATGCCGAACAGTGGGCCTACGCTGTTGATGCTACGGGAGGTCGTCCGCTTGCCGTGGTCCTCGCCTCACTGAAGCGCGGAGGCGCCGCTGCCGCCGCCGGATTGACTGCCGGAACCGACCTGCCGGTTACCGTGATGCCGTTTATTCTCCGAGGGGTTGATCTGCTCGGGATCGATTCCGGATACGGCGGGATGGATCTCCGGAAAGAAGCCTGGAGAAGAATCGGAGCAGACTTAAAGCCGCAGAGCATGAAGGAGATCCTGACCATCATTACTCCAGACGAGCTGGAAGAGAAGCTTCAGACCATCCTGAATGGAGAAGCAAAAGGACGGATGGTCGTCCGCATGAAGTAGAAAAAACCCGGAGAAGAATCATCAAGATTCCGTCTCCGGGTTTTCTATGTTCTCTCTTTGTTTTCGAAGGCGCAGCAGCTGCTGTTCCAGGTCGTGAATATCGCGCCGCATCCGGTACACCATATAACGGCTCTTATAGTAGGTGGAGGACTGCTTCTTTTTATCCAGTTTCATTTCGACGTTTTCAATGCGCTTCGATAGTTTAATAAGTTCAGCCAAGATGATGGGCCCCTTCCTCGTAATATTGGTGTTCGATCCAGCCGTACAGGTGATCATAGTAGGTGACCGGTACTGCGCTTCTCGAGAACATACTCCAACTATGCAGCGACGAGGAGCTGATCCCCGAGAGGCTGCAGGTCACACCCATCAGATGGAGAATTCGGATCGTCCGCTCGAGTGTCTGAGCGAACCGGGGCTCAAGGTCTGCAAGAAACGACACATCGAACAGAAGCTCCTTGATTCTACTGGAAGCACAGAGGCCGGATGCATAATCGGTGAAAACATCCGGATCCAGCTCCTGATGCTGTGGATGGATCGGAAGAATGCCGGCATGACGACCTGCCATCAGTGGTTTCTCCGGAAGGGCCTGCTGTCTGGCATTCTGCTCTGCCGCCCGGGTCAGCCATTCCGTGACATCGGTAATAACGGCCGTGATAAAGGGGCCGCCTGCGTCCGACGACGGTTCATACACAGCATCGACAGTGAGGGTGCGCACATCTCCATTGACGATTTCATCAAAAGGAGCAACGTACTGCCGGTTTTTGTGTTCGGCTGCCATCGTCACAGCCCGGAGTACTGCAGGCATGTTCGTAAAGCAGTCGTGCAGATGTCTCTTATGTACATCCATTCTACGGGAAAAAAAGAATTCTTGAAAGGCGGGGTTCGTATATTCAATATATAAGTGTTTATCGGTCATGATCACGGGGGCCTGCATCAGGTCCATGGACTGTTTATACATAGCATTCATCCTTGTCATCGTCATTCTATGGTTATTATATACCCAGGACATCTGTAAATAAAGGGGGAGTCTTCAAAAGACCTTCTTTTCTGCAGAAATCATGAAACGAGCTGGACGAGGTGCCCTGTTTTTGGCAGAGGATGCCCCGGAGCGGAGACATACATAAGAAGCCATCCTTCCCGGAAGCCGCAGAGTTGCAGGGAAGAAGTGTCAGCGCTGACGAAAAGGGGTAAAGACCTGTATAAGTATGGAAAGGAGGGATACGTATGATTTGGACCATTATCGGTATCCTGCTGTTATTCTGGCTTGCCGGTCTGCTTCTGGAAGTTGCAGGGGGTCTGATCCACCTGCTGCTTGTCGTGGCTCTCATTGTTCTCATTGTAAAACTGGTGAGACGAATATAGCGGCGGGGAGACGTTTCGAAGGTCCGGAAGCGTCTCCCTGTTTTTTACTTCAAAGTATAAGAAAGCATTCCTGTATTGAAGTAATTTGGGGTTTGTCAAAAAAAGAGCCCTCCTGGTAGGATACAAGGTGTCCAAAGCTGATCAGCGAAAAGGACCCCTAACTACTTCCAAGGAGGACTCACGAATGAATTATAACCGAAACGAAAACATCAAGCAAATCCATTCAGAGACATTGATTATCGGTGTTGATATTGCGAAAAAAACCAACTACGCCCGGGCTCAGGATGACCGCGGTATTGATCTTGCCGAAGCCTTTCGGTTCGATAACAGGTATTCTGGATTCCGTGCTTTGTTGGAATGGGTGACTCAACTGAAAACATCGTT